>NZ_QEQJ01000001.1:0-1748187 GCF_003383195.1 Haloferax sp. Atlit-6N
GACCCCCGGGAAGGTGTGTCATCCCGGTGGGCGCCTGACGACCTTGGGGTCGGGGCGTTCGGTGGAAGCCTTCGGGGGGAGTGCCCCCGTGCGCTTCTTCGCATTAATCCGAATGCCGGGGATACATTTAACCCCGTTGATTTAGTGGCTCTGTGAGAAAAATAGACACGAGGCGTGCCATAACTTCACGCGCGGTCAGTTGTGACATCAATTAGACTGAGCGAGAAATCAATGTATTAGTTTCGCGTGCGTGCGAGGTGTCGATAGAATCGACCCGTTGAAGTCGGTTTATAACGGGTCGCTTTATAAGGCCGGAGGTACGATTCACGTGCGAGCAATGAGTGGGCCGGCAGACTCCATCGAGATTCAGAACGTAGTCGCATCGACCGGGATCGGTCAGGAGCTCGACCTCGAAGCCCTCGCCGACGACCTCCCCGGTGCAGATTTCAACCCGGACAACTTCCCGGGCCTCGTCTATCGCACCCAGGACCCGAAAGCCGCTGCGCTCATCTTCCGCTCGGGGAAGATCGTGTGCACGGGCGCAAAGAGTATCGACGACGTGCACGACGCACTCGGAATCATCTTCGACAAGCTCCGCGAGCTGAAGATTCCCGTCGATGACGAGCCAGAGATAACCGTCCAGAACATCGTCTCCAGCGCGGACCTCGGACACAACTTGAACCTGAACGCGCTGGCTATCGGACTCGGTCTCGAAGACGTCGAGTACGAGCCCGAGCAGTTCCCCGGCCTCGTCTATCGGATGGACGAGCCGAAGGTCGTCATCCTGCTTTTCGGTTCCGGGAAAATCGTCATTACCGGCGGAAAGCGGACCGACGACGCGGAGACCGCGGTCGAAGAGATCGTCGAGCGCATCGACGCGCTCGGACTGCTCGGATAGACGCTCCCGAACTATCGATTTTTCGCCGCGTTACGGACCTGAACACCCGCAAGTGTAAAATACGGAACAGTCTAACGGATGGCACATGAGTGCGCGGGAGGACGTTGCGTTCCTCGTCGGGTCGCAAAGCAGGGAGGCTATTCTCCAAGCGCTGGCAGTCGAGCCGCGTCGGCCAACTGACCTCGCGGACATCTGTGACTGTGCGAGGGAGACGGCACAGCGGACACTGGCAGGGTTCTGTGACCGCGGATGGGTCAAAAAGACCGAGGGTGTCTACCATCTCACCGCGGGCGGCGTGATGGTCCACGACCAGTACGCGGAGTTCATCGGTACGGTCGAGTGCGCCGATAGAATGAGCGAGTTCCTGGCGAACGCCGCGGAAATCTGTGAGGGCGCACCGCCCGGCGTCCTCAGCCAGATGAATATCACCACCGCTGCCGACAACGACCCTCACGCACCGCTCAACAGATACCTGACCATCGTCGGGAACGAGCCGGTCGACCGCTTCCGCGGTGTCACGCCCATCGTGAGTCGGGTGTTCAACGAGTCGGCCAAAGAGGTATTGGGCCCGGACACGCGGATGGAACTCGTCGTCGACCGCGACGTCCTCGAACGGTCGATGGACGCCTACCCCGAGTCGTTCGAGCGCGCACAGGACCTCGACCAGTTCGAACTCCGAGTCACCGACGAAGACCTCGACTTCGGCCTCCTACTAGTCGACGGCCACGGAGTCGTCTCTGCCTACGACGAACACGGTAACCTGACGTCCCTCGTCGACGGTGACGCCCCGGAGGTCGTCTCGTGGGTCGAGAGCCTGTACGAATCCGTCTGTTCGACATCAATCCCGCTCGAACAACTGGAATCGTGACTCGCCCTCGACAACCGATGGTGTGACCGGTCCGGTCACACGTGATAATTCCAATCACATACTACTGCAATAAAATATAAGAGGTCGCTCGACAGAGGTGTACTTGCAGCGGTGCAGCGTCCCCCACTAGGCGATTCGGCCCTTACGTGCTTTCGGTCGGTCCCCTGATTCCCCGTCAGGTGTCCGCGTTCTCGGTGAGAACGTCTTTCACTACGTCCGGGTCTTCGAGCAGTTGGTGCTTGGTGTAGCTTCCTTCCGCACTTCCGCCGCTGTGTTTCGACTGTTCGATGATATCGAGAAAGGCGTGTTCTTTCAGCAGGTCGCGGACCCGCCGAAGCGACAGGCTATCGGAACCTTGCTGCCGACAGATGTTCTCGTAAACCTCGTAGACGCGACTCGTCCGGAAGCCATCCTGCTGTTGGTTCGAAAGCGAGAGGATAGCCAGCGCTTGTAACACGTAGCGAGAGTGCGGCGTCGACCCGCGAATCAACTCGCGGAAGCGGTCGGTCTCCGCGCGCTGTCGCGCCTGCGTGACGAAGTTCTCTCTGACCGTGCTCGCCCCCATCGACTGGGCAATCTCACCCGCGTATCGCAGGATATCGATAGCCTTCCGCGCGTCCCCATGCTCGCGGGCGGCGAGCGCCGCGGCCCGTGGAATCGTCGACGGGTCCAACACGCCGTCGCGGAACGCGTCGCTGCGCGCGTCCATGATGTCGCGAAGTTGGTTCGCATCGTACGGCGGGAAGACGAATTCGCGCTCGCAGAGGCTGGATTTCACCCGCTCGTCCATCCGGTCTTTGTACTGGATCTTGTTGCTGATTCCGATGACGCCGAGCTTACAGCCGGCGATTTTGCCGGCCTCTCCCGCCCGCGAGAGCTGCATGAGGATGTCGTCGTCGCTCAGTTTGTCGATTTCGTCGAGGATGATGAGGACGACGTCGTACAGCGAATCGAGGATGCGCCACAGTCGTTTGTAGTACGTCGACGTCGAGAGTCCCTTGTCGGGGACTTTGATTCCGGTAATCGCGGTGTCGTTGACGCTGTCGGCGATAGTCTGGACGGCCTGCGTCTCGGTCGTGTCCTGCGCGCAATCAACATAGGCGAACGTCGCTTTCACTCCCTCTTCTTCGGCCGTCTCGACGAGTCGCTGGGAGACGTACTTCGCACAGAGCGATTTCCCCGTCCCCGTCTTCCCGTAGATAAGGACGTTGCTCGGGCTCTGTCCGAAGATGGCGGGGTTCACCGCGGTCGCGAGATCCGAGATCTCGTCGTCGCGACCGACGATGCGACCCTCCCCCGGGAGGTGGTTTATCTCCAACAACTCCTTGTTGGCGAAGATGGGGTCCTCCCGGGTGAAGAGGTCGTCGCTGGCGTTAGGCATGTTCGCAACACACCACGTTTCCGGTGAAAGGACTTACCATTCGACCCAGCACACACACACCACGTTTCCGGTGAACGACCACGAACCCCGGTTTCCCGTCCACACGAAACGCAGGTATTGATTCACCGGAAACACGGTGTGAGGGAGTCTACCTGACCCGGCGAGGGTCGAGGAATCTCGGCTCGTCTCTCGTCCAGTGACGAGGACGAAAACGAAGGCGAGCCCCGAGAGTCCGGCAATATCGGTGGTAGCTACCCTGGACGTGTTCGTTGTCGCCGTGACAGAACTCAATGAACGTCGCCCGCGGTAACCGTCGATACGACCAGTAGAACAGGTTCTCAGAGACCCGCGAGCTCCGATAGGAGCGGTTAGAACACCGAGAACACGCGTCTCAGGACGTTTCGTTCCGGTCGACTAATACTCGAGTTTCGAGTATAGTCGTGTTTGCGAGTGTATCAATGGTCGGTAACACAAATAAACTATTTAACTATTGTTATACGTGGGCTCCTCTACCACCGACACGGAGAAAGTGGTCAGTTGACCGGCGGAAGTTGACACAGTCCAGTCGCTCACCGGAAACGCGGTGTCTCACACCGTTCCGGAGGGTCGAGCCGATATAGATGGTATAGCGTCTCTCGCGCCGTATTTCACCGGAAACGTGGTGTGCTGGTAATAAGTGGACCGATTCAGTTCAGGCCGAAAACCACGGAGAAGGAACGGGCGTCACCTGCCGCTGTTCGGCGCGCTCCCTACCGAGAGACGCTCGGGCCAGTTCATCGGAAACGTGGTGTGCGCGTGACTCCGTTCCCGTAGCTCACCAGCGAGTCGACACCTATTCCGACGTGATTACTGCCTCCCTCCACCGCGTCGTATTTCACCGGAAACGTGGTGTCTGTCAGCGCTGCTACGTTCTCCGCTCGGTCGGTTGGCAGCGGCTGACTCGGGAATCGGCTGACTTCGAAGCGGGACCACCGCTGCAACGGCTGCTGATGCGACGTTCAGCCGATGCGGCGTTCGGACGACGCGACGGTCAGCCATCGGTCTCGACCGGCGGTCCCAACACTCGCGGTTCGAGGTATCCTCGCCGTCGAGGTCGGATTTCAGCCTCGTATATTTCGACCAATTCACCGGAAACGTGGTGTCTCTGACCGTCTCACGCGGAGTTGCGATTCACCGGAAGCGAGGTGTGGTACTTCCCGCGGGAACGGGTCGGTAACTGACCGGTGCCGACCGACTGCAGTCGCCGACTTTTGTCGAGGTCTACGACTCGCGTTTCGTCCTCTCGTTCACCGGAAACGAGGTGTGCATGCGACTCACGCGCACCCCCGCTCGTCCGCGCTCGGAACGTTCTCCCGCGACGGACTGTGTCGATAGCGTGGCGTCAATGCAATTACCCAGGGGAACGAACCGATACCGTATGCGTGCGCTCAGTCGCGTGTGGGTGCGCCTCAGCGAAGCCGTGTCGGGCCGAGGGAACGACCGAGAGTGGTCCCTCGAACGCTCCCGCTCGACGGAGACGCGGTGGTCTCGTTCGGGAGAGCGAGTCGACTGCTTCCGGTTCGACGACGGTTACGTGACCACCGTCCACTACGAAGACCGCGGGGTCACGTGGCAGTTGACCCCCGGACAGGTCCCGCTCGCGAGCGCGCTCGCGATGGCGAAACTGTACCTCGAACACGAACTGACTCCGCAGACCGACCCCGAGGGACGTCCGTTCGTCGGCCTCACCGAACGCGGTCCGGTTCAGGTGTTCGAAGAGATTCCGCCCGAACCGGTCGAATACGTCTACCTCGACGGCGTCCGGACGCTCGAGGAGTTCCCGGAGTTCCTCACCGTCAGCGACGACTTCAGGTCCGTGTTCGACCGGATGGCACCGGCGCAGTCGAGTACGTCCCGATAGTCGAAACCGCCTCGTTCTCGATAGTGCGAGTCGCTCTCGGTGTCGCAAGCCGTTTCCCCGTCGCGGCCGTACCCGCCTTCGATGACTGCCGAGGACGGGGACCCGAGTCCTCCCGACGGAGACGCCGAGACCGACGAGGCCGACGCCTCCGCAGACGTGCTCGACCGACTGGCAGACGCGACCGACGCGTCGCCACCCGCCGCCGAGGGGGCGAGCGAGGGCGACGACGGCGTCTCGCTCGCGTCGTTCTACGAGGCGCTCGAATCAGAGGGCCGACCCGTCGTGACCGCCCAGCAGGTCGCGCGGCGTCTCGGTGTCTCGCAGGCGGACGCGATGGACGGACTCGACGCGCTCGCCGACGCCGGTCGGGTCCAGCGGGTGAACGTCGAGACCGACCCGACCGTCTGGTATCCGACCGAGTGGGGCGAACTCGCCTCGCGGGAGCGGGTCGTCCTCTTCCCGAAGCGTCGCGAAATCGTCGTCGACAACCCGACCCAGTACACGCGAGCGCGACTCTCACAGTTCGCGCACCTCGTCGATACCACCGGCGACCGCGAGGGAAGAGGCCGAGGCTACCTCTATCGAATCCGGCAGGAAGACGTGTGGCAAGCGCCCTTCGACGACGTCGACTCGCTCCTCTCGATGCTCCGGTCGGTCCTCCCCGAGCGGTCGCCGCACCTCGAAGCGTGGGTCGAAGACCAGTGGAAGCGCGCCCACCAGTTCCGCCTCTACTCCCACGAGGAGGGGTACACCGTCCTCGAAGCGGCCACGGAGAGCCTCATGGGCAACGTCGCCCTCCAAAAACTCGACGACGACCACGTCTACGCGCCCATCTCGGACACGGAGGCGTGGGTCAGAGACGAGGAAATCGCGGCGATAAAGCGCATCCTCTACGATTCGGGGTACCCCGTCGAGGACGACCGCGACCTCGAAGAGGGCGAGGAACTCGACGTCTCGCTTCACGTCGACCTCCGCGACTACCAGCGAGACTGGGTCGACCGATTCGTCGACCAGCGCGCTGGCGTCCTCGTGGGTCCGCCCGGTGCGGGGAAGACCATCGCTGGTATCGGCGCGCTCGCCGCGGTCGGCGGCGAGACGCTCGTTCTCGTCCCGAGCCGCGAACTCGCCCGCCAGTGGCGCGAGGAACTCCTCTCGACGACCGACCTCGACGCCGACCAAATCGGCGAGTACCACGGCGGCGCGAAGGAGATTCGACCCGTCACCATCGCGACCTACCAGACCGCCGGGATGGACCGCCACCGCTCGCTTTTCGACTCGCGTCGCTGGGGGCTCATCATCTACGACGAGGCCCACCACATCCCCAGTCGCGTCTTCCAGCGGAGCGCCGACCTCCAGTCTAAGCACCGTCTCGGACTGTCGGCGACGCCCATCCGCGAGGACGACAAGGAGGCCGAGATTTTCACGCTCATCGGTCCGCCTATCGGGACCGACTGGGGGAAGCTCTTCGACGCCGGCTACGTTCAGGAGCCGGAAGTCGAGATTCGCTACGTGGGCTGGGGCGACGACATGGCCAGAAACGAGTGGGCCTCCAGCGACGGCCGCGAGCGGCACATGCTCGCGGCGATGAACCCCGGGAAGATATTCGAGATTCGTCGGCTCCGCGCCCGCCACGCCGACTCGAAGACGCTCGTCTTCGTCGACTATCTCGACCAGGGCGAGGCGATTTCAGAGGCGCTCGACGTCCCCTTCGTCAGCGGCGAGACCCGTCACCACCGCCGCGAGGCGTACTTCGAGGCGTTCCGAGACGGAGACCTCGACACGCTCGTCATCTCCCGCATCGGCGACGAGGGTATCGACCTCCCGAACGCCGGGCTCGCAATCGTCGCCTCCGGCCTCGGCGGCTCTCGTCGGCAGGGCTCCCAGCGCGCCGGTCGAACCATGCGTCCGACGGGGAGCGCGCTCGTCTACGTGCTCGCCACCCGCGGGACCAGCGAGGAGGACTTCGCCCAGCGTCAGATGCAACACCTCGCCGGAAAGGGGATTCGCGTCCGCGAGACGAGTTCTGACGACCTCGACACCGAGGCGAGTGACGGTGACCCCGACTCAGATGGCGAGGAGTCAGCGTCTGCGGACGATTCGGAGTCGGCGATGTCCGACGAGTAACCGCGCCGTCGTTGGGCGCTTGGCCGCCCGGAATGAGAATTCTTAAGTCTAACCGTAGATTGAGATTCTCTTGACCGCTCTTAGCTCAGCCTGGCAGAGCAGCCGACTGTAGATCGGCTTGTCCCCCGTTCAAATCGGGGAGAGCGGATTTTGCTTGCAAAATCCGGTCGAGCCGGTTTGAGCAGGTCAGTCGCAGCGCGTGAACGAAGTGAACGCGTCGTCTGACTGGGTTCAAATCGGGGAGAGCGGACTGAACTTCAACACCCGCGAGCGCAGCGAGCGGTGTTGCATGTGACGGACTCCTCGACACGATTTGAGCAGCGAGCAACGCGAAGCGTTGCGAGTGAGTTCAAATCGGGGTTCGACTTACCAGCTTCAAATCGGGGATATACCGTCTGTCACTCCCGCCCACCCCACACCGTCTTCTCGACCAACTCGACGGTCATCGACTCGTCGACGCGAATCTGACAGGAGAGGCGCGGGTAGCCGAACCGCGCCGCGAGGTCGTCGTGCCAGTGGTCGGCCGTCGGTTCGCCCGAACGAATCCGGACGCCGCACGTGGCACAGAGGCCGCGTCCGCCGCAGTTCGCACGCTTCGTGAGCCGCGCGTACGGCGAGATGCCGGCCTCAAGCAGCGCGTCGCGGAGGACGGTCCCGCGTTCGACGCTGAGGTCGGTGACGCGCTTGCCGTCGGTGTCGCGGACGCGGACCGTGACGGTCGGACCGGCCGGGTCGCGCTCGGGTCGAGACTCGGGGTCGTCCATCAGCCGGTCGTTAGGCCCGACTCGATATGGCTGTACCCCTGCTGGTCACCCTCCGAGTCGTGGCTCTCTCGTCGTCTATGTAGACTCCGTACCCGAAGATATCAGTATTATAACGGCTTATGCCGGGCGGATTCGTAGGTGAGCGTGATGGTGACCCTCGCGTCCGCGCCGGTGTTGGTGAACGTCCGCGTCGAGATGAACGACCACGAGACGATGACGGTCGAACTGCACGAGACGAACGAAACGCGCCACCTCGTGGCCTACGAGTCAGAGCGCATCCGCGACACCCTTGCGTCCCTCTCCGAGGGCGCTCGCGTTCCGGTCGAGATGGTCCGCGCCGGCTCGCGCTCGAACGTCTGGAAGGCCGTCGCACTCCACGGTCGACGGCTCGCTCCGGCGGACCAGTCCGCTCGGACGGCGAACTGAGGCGTCTGCGGTCCGTCTTCCTCCCCGCACTCGCCCCGCTGTCTTCTTCACTCGTCTCTCTCCTCTCACCCGTCCCCTCGTCCGCTTTCGTTCACCGGGTCCGCCGGAGACAAACCGTCGGTGCTATACTTCTCGCCTGTGTCGCGCACCGCAATGAGCTTCGTCGCCGAGGTGGAAGTCCGGTTCCGCGACCACGACTCGTTCGGACACGTGAACAACGCCGTCTACGCGACCTACTGCGAGCAGGCCCGCGTCCGCTTCTTCGAGGAGGTCATGGACACGCCGCTTTCGGACCCGCACATCGTCGTCGCGCACCTCGAACTCGACTACCGCGCACCCATCGAGGGCGTCGGTACCGTCGAGGTGGAAGTCGAGGCCGGCGACCCCGGCGGCAAGAGCTTCCCCATCTACTACACGCTCTCCTACGAGGGCGAGGTCGTCGCCACCGGGGAGACGGTCCAGGTCGCCATGGACGGCGAGGGCCGCCCGACCCGCGTCCCCGATCAGTGGCGCGAGGCAATCGCGAACCAACCGTAGCTTGACCGCGTCCACTCAGCTCGTCTTCGGGCGGTCATCTACCGTCGGTATGGTTCCTTTTCCGGGTGGTCCGCGGCTCGTGAGTCGCTGAATTCGACCCACAGAGCCGAGACAGGAGAATTAAATACTCTCGTGATAATCCTCGGATATGCCTCGGGGAACACTAGAGCACGCACGGTCGGCGGAAGCCGACGACGAGACCCCGCTGTCCCGAGCAGGCGAGCGCGTCCTCCACATCGGTCGCGACCGGCCCATCCGCATCAGCGCCGGCCACCGCCTCCTCCACCACGACGGCAAGTGTAGCCGCCCGCACGGGCACAACTACGAGATTTCGGTTCGCGTCGTCGGCGACCTCACGGACGAGGGCTGGGTCGTCGACAAGGGCGTCGTGACCGACGTCATCGACGAGTGGGACCACCGCTTCCTCGTCGAGTCCGGCGACCCGCTGGTCGAGGCGTTCGAGCGCTCCGGCGACGCCGACGGGACGGTCGTCCTCGACGCGCCGCCGACGGCGGAGATGATGGCCGTCATCCTCGAAGAGAAGCTTCTGTCTGTGCTTCCCGACAACGTCTCCGAGGTCTCGGTCTCGGTCAGCGAAACCTCGGAACTCTGCGCCGGCTTCTGATGCCCGTCTCCGACACCGTCGCCCGCGACGACACCGACGCCGAGGGCGACCGCCTCCCGATAAACGAGCTGTTCGCGTCGTTACAGGGCGAAGGCAAACTCGCCGGCGTTCCGAGCACGTTCGTCCGCACCAGCGGCTGTAACCTCCGCTGTTGGTTCTGCGACTCGTTTCACACCTCGTGGGAGCCGACTCACGCGTGGATGAGCCTCGACGAAATCGTCGCCGAGGTCGAGTCGCGCTCTCCCGAGCACGTGGTCGTCACCGGCGGCGAACCCCTCGTCCACGACGAGACCGACGCGCTCCTGTCGGCGCTCGCCGACGACTACCACCTGACCGTCGAGACGAACGGGACGCTCGAAACCGACGCGCCGGTCGACCTGGCGAGCATCAGCCCGAAACTCGCGTCGTCGACGCCGACGCCCGACAACGCCCCGGCCGACGTGGACCCCGGCGTCTGGACCGAGCGACACGAGAACGCCCGCGTCGACCTCGACGCGCTCGCCTCGCTGGTCGAACACGCGGCGGACTTCCAACTGAAGTTCGTCGTCACCGGCCGCGACGACATCGACGAAATCGAGTCGCTCGTCGCCGACGTGCGCGGCGTCGCGGCCCGCGAAGTCCGCGACAGCGACGTGTTGCTCATGCCCGAAGGACAGACCCGCGAGCAACTCGCCCGGACCCGGACCGAGGTCGCCGACCTCGCCGCGGCGTTCGGCTACCGCTACACGCCGAGACTCCACGTCGACCTCTGGAACGACGCGCCCGAGACCTGAGAACCTCCGAAAACACTCCGAACGCACCTCGAACACACTCCGAACGAACCCCGAATCATTCCACGACAACGATGACTACCGATACCGACACCACGTCCGACGAAAAGCGCGCCGTCGTCCTCCTCTCCGGCGGTATGGACAGTGCGACGACCGCCTACGAGGCGAAGGAACGCGGCTACGAAATATACGCGCTCCACACCTCTTACGGCCAGAAGACCGAGTCGAAGGAGTTCGACTGCGCCCGCGCGCTCGCCGACGAACTCGACGCCCGCGACTTCCTTCACATCGAGACGAGCCACCTGAAGCAGATCGGCGCGTCGTCGCTCACGGACGACTCGATGGCCGTCGCCGACGCCGACATGGACGCCGACGAGATTCCGACCTCGTACGTCCCCTTCCGCAACGCCAACCTCCTGTCGATGGCCGTCTCGTACGCCGAGGCGAACGACTGCGACGCCGTCTTCGTCGGCGCGCACTCCGAGGACTACTCGGGCTACCCCGACTGCCGCCCCGAGTTCTTCGACGCTTTCGAGGCCATGGTCGACGTCGGCACGAAGCCCGACACGACCATCTCGCTGGAAGTTCCCTTCGTCCACGACTCGAAGACCGACATCGCCCGCCGCGGCCTCGAACTCGGCGTCCCCTTCGAGCACACGTGGTCCTGCTACCGCGCCGAGGAGCCGGCCTGCGGCACCTGCGACTCCTGTGCGTTCCGCCTGCAGGCGTTCCAGAACCTCGGCGAGCGCGACCCCATCCCGTACGCCGAGCGCCCGGAGTACGTGGACGCGGACGCGGCGTAGCGTCGCCCCGTGCGCCGCCGACGGGAATAGACTCCGCCCGCCGTTCGACCTGTCTCCCCGTTCCCCTTTTTCACCGCCCTCCGCGAACCTCGCCTCATGAGCGACGAGAAACGCCGAACCGCCGCCCAGTTCGGGAGCGCCGCCGAGTCGTACTTCGACAGCGAGGTCCACCGCCTCGGCGAGGACCGCGAGACGCTCGCGTCGTGGTGCCGCGGCGCGACCCGCGCGCTCGACGTGGCGACCGGGGCAGGTCACACCGCGGGCGCGATAGCCGAGGCCGGCGTTCCCTCGGTCGTCGCGGCCGACGCCGCTCCGGAGATGGTCGCCACCGCGGTCCGCGAATACCCCGTCACGGGCGTCGTCGCCGACGCGGAGCGCCTTCCCTTCGCGGACGATTCCTTCGACGCGGCCGCCTGCCGAATCGCCGCGCACCACTTCCCCGACCCCGAGTCGTTCGTCGCGGAGGTCGCGCGCGTCCTCGAACCCGGCGGCGTCCTCGCCTTCGAGGACAACGTCGCGCCCGAGGACACGACTCTCGCCGAGTTCCTCAACGGCGTCGAGGTGCTCCGCGACCCGACCCACGTCGAACTCCACCCGGTTTCGCGGTGGCGCGAGTGGTTCGAGGCCGCGGGCCTGTCGGTCGAAGCGGTCGAGACCGCAGCGATACGCCTCGAGTTCGACCCGTGGACCGAGCGGACGAACGTCTCGCCCGACGACCGGGCCGAACTCGAACGCCGCTTCCGCGAGGCGCCCGACGAGGCGAAAGCGCTGTTCGACGTGGTGTTCGACGGCGACGAGGTCGTCTCGTTCGCCAACCCGAAGGCGCTGATTCGAGCCCGGAAGGAGTAGCGCTGTCGGGGAAAACCCGTCCCCGCTTCCCGACCCGTTCCCGTCCCTGTTTCCCGCCGGCCGGCTGCGACTCACCGAGACCCACAAACGGTAAGCGGACCCCCCGCGACGTGGGGGTGTGTCAACGCCCGACTCCGACGCTCCCATCTCGCCGCTCGCGGGCCTCGGCATCGCCGTCCTCGCGGTCAGCACGAGCGCCATCCTCGTGCGCTGGAGCGCCGCGCCGAGCCTCGTGAAGGCCTTTTACCGAGTTCTGTTCACTGTGGCTCTTCTCGCGCCCGTCGCGCTCGTCCGCCACCGCGACGCGCTGGCGACCATCTCGGGGCGCGACCTCCTCGCGGCCGGGGGCGCGGGCGTCGCGCTCGCGGCCCACTTCGCGTCGTGGTTCGAGAGCCTCAACCACACGACGGTCGCCGCGAGCGTCACGCTCGTACAGTCCCAACCGCTGTTCGTCGCCGTCGGCGCGTGGGCCGTCCTCGACGAGCGCGTGAGCCGCCGCACCGCCGTCGGCATCGGCGTCGCGCTCGCGGGCATGGTGCTCATGTCCGTCTCCGACTTCCTCACCGCCAGCGGCGCGCCGCGCCCGCTTCTCGGAAACGGGCTCGCGGTCGTGGGTGCCGTGACGGCCGCCGCCTACGTCCTCACGGGCCGGAGCGTCCGAAGCAGGGTCTCGCTCGTCCCCTACGTGGTCGTCGTCTACACGGTCTGTGCCGCCGCGCTCCTCGTCGTCGCGGTCGGCCGCGGCGACCCGCTCACCGGCTATCCGGCCCGCGAGTGGCTCCTGTTTCTCGGGATGGCGGTCGGCCCGGGTATCTTCGGACACACCGTCATCAACTGGGCGCTCGCCCACCTCGAATCGAGCGTCGTCTCCGTCTCTCTTCTCGGCGAGCCCGTCGGCAGTACGATTCTCGCGCTCTTTCTCCTCGGTGAGATTCCCACGCTCCCGACCGTCCTCGGCGGAGCGGTCGTCCTCGGCGGTATCTACGTCAGCGCGTCCTGACCTGTCCCGCCACGAGGGGGCTGTCCAGCCTCCGAATGGCCGTCCGGCGAAGCGCCTGTTCGTCTCCCGTCCCCGAGTTAGTTATCGACGCTGATAACCGCGTCACAACGCTCATTACGGTGAGCGGTCGCTACTCCGTATGGACGACGGGTCGGGGGCAGACGTACGTGTCCTCCACGTCGACGACGAACCCAGTCTGACGGACCTCGTGTCGATTTACCTCGAACGCGAGGCCGGCGACGTCGACCTGTCGGTCTCGACGTCGAACTCGGGGGCGGACGCCCTCGAACGACTCCGACAGGAACAGGTCGATTGCGTCGTATCGGACTACGACATGCCCGATATCGACGGACTGGAGTTCCTCCGCGCGGTCCGTTCCGAACACCCCGACCTCCCTTTCATTCTCTTTACCGGCAAAGGCTCCGAGGAGGTCGCCCGCGACGCCTTCCGCGTCGGCGCGACCGACTACATGCAGAAAGACACCGGCACGGACCAGTACACGGTCCTCGCCAACCGGGTCGTCAACGCCGTCTCGCAGTACCGCGCGAAGGCGGCCTCCGAGCGCTACGGCACCGCCATCGAGGTGCTCGACAGCGGCGTCTACTCGCTCGATTCGTCGGGTCGCTTCACCTCCGCCGACGGCGTCTTCTGCGAGCTCACCGGCTACGACCGGGAAGCAATTATCGGCCGCGAGTTCGCCGACCTCGCCGCCGAGTCCGACGACGAGATTCGCGCGGCCTTCGAGCGGGTCGTCGCCCCTGACGCTCCCGACACGGAACGCTTCGAGACGGTGCTCTCGCCCGGTCCCGCGTATCCGCACGACGACGACCTCCTGTGCGAGGGTCACCTCGCGCTCCGTCCCACCGAGGACGACGAGCCCGCCGTCATCGGCACGCTACAGGACGTGACCGAGCGCCGCCGCCGCCGGAACCGCCTGCGCTACGAGACGCGCCTGAAAGACGCCGTCTTGGACACGTCCACGTCGCTGATGAGCGCCGAGACCGACGAGATCGGCACGAAAATCGAGTGGACGCTCCAGTCCGTCGGCGAGGTGGCCGACCTCGACCGCTGTTCGGTCTACCTCTACGACGACGAGACGAACGTCGCCGCGCTGATGCACGACTGGCGCGGCGGCGACCCGCGCGAGCATCCCGCGCGCGTCGCCCTCGAAGACGCTCGCTGGCTGGTCGAACGGCTCCATCGCTTCGAAAACGTTCGGCTCCACCGAGTCTCGGACCTCCCGCCCGAGGCGTCGGACACGAAGCGCGTGCTCACCGACGCCGAGACCGGCGGCTTCGTCGCCGTCCCGATGGTCTCGAAGTGGGCGCTCGTCGGCTTCGTCGTCTTCGACGTGGTCGAGACGAGTCGGTCGTGGACCGACACCGAGGTCGACCTCCTGCGGTCGGTCGCGAACAACGTCACCCACACGCTGGCCCGCCAGCGACGCGAGCGCGAACTCCAGCGGCAGAACGACCGCCTCGAGGAGTTCGCGTCGGTCGTCTCCCACGACCTCCGAAACCCCCTCAACGTCGCCAAGGGGTTCGTCGAACTCGCCCGCGAGGAGGACGACGTGGCCTACCTCGACCGCGCGCTCGACGGCGTCACCCGGATGGACACGCTCCTCAACGACGTGCTCAAACTGGCCAGACAGGGCCGAAAGGTCGGGGAGACGCGCTCGGTCGCCATCGAGAACGTCGCCGAGCGGGCGTGGAAGGCGGTCGACACCGGCGACGACGCGGTGCTCGTCGTCGAAGACGGCCTCGGGTCCACGCAGGCCGACCAAGGCCGGTTCCAACAGGCGTTCGAGAACCTGTTTCGGAACGCCGTCGAGCATGGCTCGACGGGCAACCAGACTACGTCTGGTGACGCTGTGGAACACGGTTCCACAGGCAACCGGACTGCGTCCGGTGACGCCGTCGAGCACGGCTCGACAGGCCGCCGGGATGCTCCCGGCGACGCCTCCGCAGACGGGGCGTCGAAGGACGCGGCCGACGAACTGACCGTCCGCGTCGGCCCCACCGAGACCGGCTTCTACGTCGCCGACGACGGCCCCGGAATCCCGGTCGACGAGCGCGACACCGTCTTCGAACACGGTCACACGACCTCCGAGTCCGGGACGGGCTTCGGGCTCTCTATCGTCGAGAGCATCGTCGAGGCCCACGGCTGGGACATCGAGGTCACCGCGCCCGAACCCGACCTCGGCGGCGCGCGGTTCGAGTTCGACATCGGCGGCGTCCGCTCCGAGGTCGAACCGCGCTTCTCGCTCAGCGACGACTGAACCGTCGGCGCGTCCGACCTCCCCGTCCCTATTCTTCTTCCAACAGCCGCTTCGTCTCGGCGTGTCGCGCGCGGAACATCCCCTCGAAGCCGACGCCACCGAAGACGCCCGCGAGGTCGCCGAGCGGGCCGAACGGTAACTCGTACTCCACGCGGTCTTCGAGAATCGTCTCGTCGCCGTCGGCGACGAACCGGTGGGTGTGGACCCACCGCGAGAAGGGGCCGCCGACCATGTCGTCGCGGAACCACGCCGTTCCCTCGCCCGACTCGCGGTCGAGGATGCGCGAGGTCCACCGCTGGCGCGGGCCGACGCCGAACGGTCGCATCGACATCTCGATTTCCGTCCCGGAAACGAGTTCGTCGGGGTCCTCTTCGCCGTCGGGGCCGCGGACCGACTCGATTTCGAGGTTCATCCACGCCGGGGTGAGCGCCTCCAGTCCGGACACCGCGGAGTGGAACTCCCAGACGCGCTCGAGCGGGGCGGCGATTCGGGTTCGACGCTGGTAGACCGGCATACCCGACCGTTAGGCCGGAGACGGAAAAGCGATGCTGGCGGAATCGAAAAAATCGACCCGAACGAAAGTCGTTCGCGCCGCCTCAGAGCGTGAAGCGCGAGACGGTCGTGCCGGCTTTCGTCAGGTCCTCGTGGGTCGCCGCGGCGACGGTCACCTGATTCTCGCCGTACTCGATGGCGACTTCGACTTCGAACGTCCCGTCGTCGGGTTCGACGAGCCGGGTCTCGCCGGGCGTCTTGACCGCGACGACGGCGGCGTCGGTCTGTCCGGTGACGACGAGTTTGTCGCCTTTGAAGCGCGTGCTCACGCGGAGCGACGGCCCGCTGGGGCGGTCCGACTCGACGTATCGCTCGCGGAGGAACGCGGGCGTCTCGACGGGTTCGCCGGCTTCGACGCCGTGGGCGAGGCGGATGAACTGGGCCATCGACCACGCCAGCGGCGTCGCGCTGCCGGTTCCCTCGCCGAACTCCCAGTTGTAGTCGGTCGCGTGTTCGCGGTCCCAGACCTGCTCTGCGAGCATGCGGCCGGAGTTGGCGAAGGCGGCCATCGTCCGCAGCAGGTTGTCCGGCGCGAGGTCGCCCTCGTCGGTCCCGGCGAGCAGTTCGTACTCGCCGCGCTCGCCGGTGAAGATCGGCCAGAGCCGACCTTTCCCTTTGGCGTCGACGGACCACGGCGCGCCCTCTTCGTCGCGCTCGCGCTCGCCGTAGCCGTCGCCGTTGTACCGGTAGAACGCCGGCCCGTGGGGCGTATCGACGCGGATGGTCTCGTCGACTTCCTTCACGGAGTTCCGGATTATCTCGTCGTCGGCGGGCTTGATGCCGAGGCGGGTGAGTTCGAGGAAGCCGGCGTCGATTATCTCGCGTTCGTCGAGCGTCGGCCCGTTGTTCGCGAGCGTCCGCAGGTGCCCGGCGTCGGGCTCGCCGTCGCGGGTGACGCGAACGTAGTACGGCGTGTGCGTGTTGCGGTCGGTGCCGGTCCGCGTCGCGGTCCAGTCGTCGACGCGCTCTGTCCAGTCGTCGGCCAGCGCCAGCCAGACGAGCGCGTCCTCGGTGTGGCCCTCGTCCAGCGCGATCGACGCCGCGCAGCCGAGGCCGGCGATTTCGGCCGCGATGGACGACGGCGAGTAACCGGCTTCCTCCTCCCAGCGCTCCTGTGCGGTCGGCGGCCCGTTCCGCGCGACGTAGTCGGCGGAGTACTTGACGTTCTCGTAGTCGTAGGCCACGTCGTCGAAGGCGACGCCGCGTTCTTTGAGCATGTACGCCATCACCTGCGGGAACGAGATGTTGTCCATCTGCTCGCCGCCCCAGCGGGTGCGCCCGTTGAGGTAGGTGTTCTGCGGGATGAAGCCGCGGTCGTCCTGCTGGTAGGTGTAGATGTACTCCAGCGCGTCGATGGCCGTCTCGACGTCGCCGACGGCCTCGAAGACGGTGAAGACCTGATAGAGGTCGCGCGACCAGACGAAGTTGTAGCCGTACCCCTTGGCCTCCTCGGCCGGGACGGCCTCGCCCCACGGCACCGACGGCGAGGCGAGCCCCGCGCCGAGGTAGGTCTTGTCCTCGACCGCCCGCAGGCTCATGAGCGAGGTCTTGTACTGCGCCGCGAGTTCGCCGTCGTCGTCGACCGAGCCGGGGAGCTCCTTGTCGGCGAGGAAGTCGGCCCACGAGTCGGTGTAGGCCGCCCGAGCCGTCTCGTAGCCGCGGGTGAGCGCACCGGCCGCCTCGCCCAGCGCGGCGGCGGTGTCGGCGTGTTCGGCGAAGCCGAGCGCCAGCGTCTCGCCGAGTTCGTCGCCCGTGCCGATGCGCCCGACGAGCACGACGTTCTCGTCGTCGACGCGCTCTTGGGCGCTCGGGAGTTCGCCCTTCGAGAAGAAGTCCGCGAGGTACCGCGAGCCGGCGACGCCGACGGTGGCCCACTCGAACCGGCCGGCGGCGGTGAGCGCGATGGCGACGCTGTACTCCCTGCCGTCCTGGTCGATGAGAAGTGGTTCGTGGCCGTCGCCGGCGTCGAACGCGCCCGCGTCGCGGGCGACGAGGTGATAGCTCCCGAGTTGGCCGAGGCGGATGCCGCGGTCTTTCGTCCCGGTGTTCGCCAGCGCCGTGTCGGCGATGGTGTACAGCTCGTAGTCGTCGCCGTCGATGGACTCGAACTGCACGTCCGCGAGCATCGCGTCGTGTTCGGGGTCGATGACGTACTCGACGGTGAGTTCCCACTCGTGGCCGCGACCGTCGCCCGTCTCGGTGACGACGTGGCGGAAGACGAGCGCGTCGTCGTCGACGATTTCGGCCCGGCGTTTGACCGTGTCCGCGTGGTCGTCCCGCCGGGTCTCGTTGTGAGTGCGCGCCGTGTACTCGTCGTCGGGGTCGGCGTCGACGACGAGGAAGTCGAGCGTCCGGAGGTTCATCAGGTCGACCCGCGGGAAGCGGACCTCGGTCAGCGCGCCCTCGGTCAGGGTGAACCAGACGCGCGAGGGGTCTTCGGCGTAGTGGTCGGCGACGGTGCCGATGCCGTACTTCTCGCCGGTCGTCCACCGCGGTCGGTTCTCCGGGCCGGTCGGCGCGGGCTTCGGCGCGGGGAGCGCGTCGATGTCGGCGAGGATGGCCGTCGTCTCCATCCGAATGGCGTGGGGCCATCCGAGCGGCGTCGCGCTGTCGAAGGTCCCGTCGTCGAACACCTGCTCGGCGAGGTAGCCCGCCTCGGTCGTGAGGGGACCGTCGGGTTGGAGCAGTTCGTAGAGGTTCGTCGCGCGCTCGACGAACCGGCGGCCGTCCTTGCCGATGCGGTCGCAGAGGACGCCGAACTTCGCGGCGGCGTTCGCGCCCCACGCGGTCGAGACGGACCAGACCTTCTCGCCGTCCTGTCCGTCGGCGCGCCAGTAGTCGTCCTCGAACCGGACCAGTCCGGCGACGTCGCCGCGGGGGTTGCGGTAGAGCCCCTTGAGCGTCGCGGCCATGTGCTTGACGAGCCGGTTCGCGGTCTTCGATTCGACCTCCTCGATGTCCGCGTAGGCGTCGATGGCGTCGACGAGGGCGAACGTGGCCGAATCGAGGCGGTCGTCGAGTTCGCCGTTCCGGTCGATGCGGAGGGCGTAGACTTCGCGCTCTTCGGACCACAGTTCGTCGAGCCCCTCGTACACCGCGGTCGCCTGCTCGGCGGCGCGCTCCCGAAGGTCGTCGTTCACGGGCGCGGTGGCGACCGTGGCGTACGCTTGGAGGAACGTCGCGGCCGTGTGCGTGAACCGGCCGCTCATGTTCTCCCACGCGTTCTGACAGGGCTTCGGAAGGCCGTCGGCTTCGAGGCTGCTGTCGAGCCCCGACACGCCGGCGGCGACGGTCGAGCGGATGCGACCGACGAGTTCGTCGTCGAGGTCGTCGCGGCGCTCGGCGAGGAGCGACGCGAGCGAGGCGACGACGCTCGCCGTCTGGTCGGCCTGATACTCCTCGTCGCCGGAGCCTTCGACGCGGCCGTGAGCCCAGCCGGGGGCGACGGTTCCGTCGACGGCCCAGACGCGGTGTGGCCACGTGCCGTCGTCGAGTTGCGTCTCGCAGTAGAACTCAGCGCTCGTCGCGAGGCGGTCGCCGAGCCCGAGGCGGAAGGCGTCGTCGGCGTGCGCGAGCGCCTGCGTGACCTCGGCGTCGTCGCGGAACCAGGTGTAGCCGTAGCCACCGGAGTGGGCGTAAAACGGGTCGAACTCGGGGCCGGCGATTCGCGCGCCGCTGGGCGCGGTCAGAAGCGACAGCGCCCGGAGGTCGGCGCGGACGATTCGCTCGCGCGGCGTCCCGTCGGGAACGAACACCTCGGCCTGCTCGCGGGCGGCCTCCCGGAGCGCGTCGGCGGTCGCGTGCTGGACCGAACAGTGTCGGAGGTCGGCGAGGGCGTCGGTCCGAGCCATCTCGTTGTGGTCCGAAAGCTGGGTGACGAGAGTCGTCCGCGCGGCGCGGCCCTCCTGTTCGAGCGGGGCGCTGACGACCACGTCGCCAGAGAGGTGGGTGTCCTCGTAGCGTTCGAGGACGGCCTCCCGCGGGAAGTCGAAAGTGTCGTCGGAGAGAATCTCGTCGAACCGCTCGGGAATCTGGCCGCGAACGTCGGTGAGCCCGGTCGACGCGGTGACGTAGTCGTGTTCGTTCCGGTGGAACACCTCGACCGCTTGGGTGTCGTTCGGGCCGCCGGCCTCGTGGATGAGGCGGCCGACCCGCGTCTCTCGGCCCTCGGGGGCGAAGGTGAGAAAGGCGGTCAGGTGGGCGTCGGTGGGGATCGCGCCGCGAAGCTCGACGTGAGTCACGTGGGCGCGACCGAGCGTCAGGTCGTACTGGTGGACGGTGTACTCCCCGGCGTCGTACTCGGTCTCGACGAGGCTCGTCTCCCGGTAGTAGTGCTGTCGCACGGACTCCAACTCGTCGAACCAGTGCGTCTCACCGTCCGCCTCGATGCCGAACCGAGAGCGGTCGATACCGTAGAGGCCCGAAAGCGAAGCAGAGTAATCCCGGAGAGACCCATCGAGGCCGACGTAGACGAGCCGGTCCCCGTGACCGGAGAACGCCCCGTCCGAGGTCCGACACTCCTCTGGGAAGCGTCCGCCCCGGTCGCGTTTGTATTCGTTTAAGGCGGTCCGAAGTCGCATAGAGGTAGACGAGGGTCTCGAACCATAAGTATTGGCCGCCCATCTTGCATCATTTATGCCCGAAAACCGACGAATTCGGGGGACGCCGAGGCGACTCGGTAGAACCCGTCTCCCACCGGAACCTCGGGTCCATCAGGGGTAAACTCAAAGTCACCCGGCACGTTGATTGTGAGTATGCAACACCCAGGACCGCCGCAGTTCATGGCTGTCGGCGAGTCAGTACAACTCGCACCTCGCGACCCCGACCCCGACGCAGACTACTCGTGGCGGGTTCGGAGCGCGCCGGTCGCCAGCAGTCTCGACCTCGAAGAAGACACCGCAGTCGTCCAGTTCACGCCCGACGCGGCCGGCCGCTACGTCGTCGAACTCGACGCGCCCGACGCGACGCACACGCTCACCGTCCGGGTCTTCCCCGGCTCCTACCTGCCCGCCGGCTCCGTCAGGAGCGGCGCGAGCGGGATGAGCGGGATGAGCGGCTACAGCGGACAGAGCGGCTCCGCGCGCCCGACTGGGTTCAGCGGCGGCGCGTCCGGCTCCGGAAGCGGTGCCGGCGACGCCCAGCGGGGACGGGGCGGTCGGCCGCGCATCAGGCTCGACGCGACCGTCGAAGACGGCGTCGTCGTCGTCCGCGCCGACCCGCAACCGAACCCCGACAGCGACACCGACCGCGACGACCTCGTGGTCGAGTTCGTCGTCGACGACCGCGACGACGTGGACGACGCGGCCGTCGAGACCGAGGGCTGGGAACTCCGCGTCCCGCTTTCGGCGGTCGGCGACCGACTCCGCGTCCACGCGGTCGCCCTCGACGAGACGTACAGCGTGCCCGACACCGTCACCGTCGAGCGCGAGGCCGTCGCCGACGGCGGATTCGCCGAGGCGGAGACTGAAGCGGTCCAGACCGACGTGACCGGCCACGCAGACGGCTCCGGCGCGGGAAGCGCGTCCGTCTCCCGTCCCAACGACCCGCCGCAGTGGGCCCGCGAGGTGACGCTCTACGAGATTTACGTCCGCGGCTACGCCTCGGACGTCGAGGGCGTGGACAACACCTTCGAGGCGCTCGAAACCAGACTCGACTACCTCGAATCGCTCGGCGTCGACTGTCTGTGGCTCACGCCAGTCCTCCAGAACGACCACGCGCCCCACGGCTACAACATCGTGGACTTCTACGACATCGCGGAGGACCTCGGCACCCGCGAGGACTACGAGCGGTTCGTCGAGGCCGCCCACGACCGCGGCATGAAGGTGCTTTTCGACCTCGTGCTCAACCACTCCGCCCGCGCCCACCCGTTCTTCGAGGACGCCTACAAGAACCCCGACTCGGAGTACTACGACTGGTACGAGTGGCAGGAGAGCGGCGAGCCGGGCACCTACTTCGACTGGGAGTACATCGCCAACTTCGACCACCGGAACCTCGAAGTTCGGCGCTACCTGCTCGACGCGGTGGACATGTGGGCCGAGGTGGTCGACGGCTTTCGCTGCGACATGGCGTGGGCCGTCCCCGACACGTTCTGGCAGGAGATTCGCGACCGCGTGAAGGCGAAAGACCCCGAGTTCCTGCTTCTGGACGAGACCATCCCGTACATCGCCGACTTCCACGAGGGCATGTTCGACATGCACTTCGACACGACGCTGTACTTCACGCTCCGGCAGGTCGGCCGCGGCGACGAGCCCGCCGAACGGATTCTCGACGCCGTCGAACAGCGCACGCAGGTCGGCTTCCCCGACCACGCGGCGTTCATGCTCTACCTCGAAAACCACGACGAGACGCGCTACATCGTCGAGTGCGGCGAGGACGAGGCGCTGGCCGCCGCGGGCGCGCTCTTTACGCTCCCCGGCGTGCCGATGGTCTACGGCGGGCAGGAAATCGGCCAGCGCGGCCGCCGGGACGCCCTCGCGTGGGGCCACGCCCGCGACGACATCCGCGAGCACTACGAGCGACTCATCGAACTCCGCGACGAGACGCCCGCGCTCCGGTACGACGGGACGTTCCGCCGCATCGACTACGAGACGGACTCCGACAGCGCGGTCGCGTTCGTCCGCGACCACGACGACGGCTCGTACCTCTGTGCGCTCAACTTCGCCCCCGGCGCGACCACGGTCGACGTCGGCGACCTCGCGGTCGACGCGACCGACATCGTCTCCGGTGACTCCGTCGCCGCCGAGGGCGGTATCCGCGTCGACGACGTGGTCGTCTGCCCGCTCGCGTAACGTCCCGCACGTCCCGTTTCCACGTTCGCGTCGTCTCCGATTTCGCCTCCACCTCCGATTTCGCCGCCGTTCGACCCGACCAGCCCGATACACCATGAGCACGAACTCCCCTATCCCGACCCTGCACGCCGACCGAACGGACGACCTCACCTCGTGGCACGAGTCGGTCGTCGAGAGCAACGACGACGACTTCTCGGCCGCCAAGACGCTGACGACGAAACTCGGCGCGCACCGCCGCGACGGAGTCGTCGAGTTCGGCTTCTGGACGCCGGACCTCGTCGAGGCCGGCGTCCCCGAGGCCGCCGTCGAACTGGAACTGCTGACGCCGCCGGCCGACCTCGACCCCGGCGAGACGGACCACCGGCGCGCGACGTTCGACCGCCACCGCATCCCGATGCGTCGGGTCGGCGAGTACCACTGGACGGCCGTCGAGGGCGTCCGCGCCGGCACGCGCGACACCCTCGGCGCGCTCTACCGACTCGTCTACGAGGGCGACGACGGCGAGGAGCGAACGGTTCAGGATCCCGTCGCGTACTCGGTCCCGTTCGGGGCGTTCGCGCCCGCCGAGGTGTACGACCTCGACAGGCTGGACGAGACCCGCGCCGACCGCGACTACTTCGCGGCGCTCGGCACCGACGACGAGCGGGTCGCCACGACCGAGGACGGCGGTCTCCCGCGCATCGACCCCGCGACGAGCATGCTCGAAATCCACCCCGGAACCGCCACGGCGCGCGGATCGCTCGCCGGGCTCGCGGAGGTGTACCAGGGAATCGCCGCGAAACAGCGCGGCGGCGACGACCTCGCCCCGTGGGAGCACGCCTTCGCCGGGTACGACGGGATTCAGCTGATGCCCGTCGAGCCGCTGACCGAGAACGAGGAGGAACACGACTTCTGGAGCGTCGCCGACGATTCGGCCGCCGAGGTGACGGTCGAGGTCGCCCGCCCGGAGATGATAAACTGGGGCTACGACCTCGTCGTCAGCGCCTTCTCAGCGCCGAATCCCGCCATCCTCGAAACCGGCCGCCCGGACGAACTGGTGGACTTCATCGCCGCGTGCCACGACCTCCCGCGACCGATAAAAGTCGTCTTCGACATCGCGCTCGGCCACGCCGACAACCGCGGCGCGGAACTCCTCTCGGACCGGTACGTCCTCGGCCCGGGAATGTACGGCAAGCACCTCGACTACACGGAGCCGACCGCGCGCGCCGTCTTCTTGGAGATGCAGCGGCGCAAGATGGACTTCGGTGCCGACGGCATCCGCGTCGACGGCGCGCAGGACTTCACCTCCTACGACCCCGAGACGGGCGAGATGTACCACGACGACGACTTCCTCGCGGAGATGGACCGCGTGACGCAGGAGGTCGCCGGCACCGAGTACCGGCCGTGGATAATTTACGAGGACGGGCGGCCGTGGCCGCGGGAGGACTGGGAACTCGCCTCCTCGTATCGCGCGCTCATCGAGCAACACCCCCACTCGTTCCAGTGGTCGCCCATCACCTTCGCCCACAACACCCCCGCGCTCCTCACCTTCTGGGCGACGAAGTGGTGGCGCGTCCGCGAGGTCGGCGAGTTCGGCGGCAACTGGCTGACGGGCGTCGCCAACCACGACACCGTCCGCCGTGGGACCCAAATCGACCCGACGGTCGAGTTCAACCAGTCGCCGGTCAACCCCTACCTCGGCGACGACTACCCGGAGACGCTGGACGAGGCGTACGACAACGCCGCGTCGTCGATGCTGTTTCACTGCTTCCTGCCGGGCGTCCCGATGGACTTCGTCCACGCGAACATGCGCGCGCCGTGGGGGTTCGTCCGCGACACCGACCCGACGTGGAACGTCAAGGTCGTCTCCGACGAGTCGAAGTTCTGCTACTGGCAGGTGCGCGACGAGGACTTCGAGGACGACCGCTTCTTCCGGCGCGTGAAGGGTCTCGGCTTCGATTCTCGCGAGGAACTGTTGACCTTCATGAACGCCCTCTCCTCGGCGGTCGGCGCGACTGACTACGACCTCAACGTGATGGCGGCCATGCTCTCGGCGATGGACCAACCGCTCGGCGACGACCTCTCGGCCGCGGACCTCGAAGCCTACGGCTACGCGTGGATGCGCGACGTGCACGAGTTCGCGAATCTCGGCCACTGGCGCGACGAACAGGACGACGAGCGGACCGCCTTCCGCCTCGAAACCCGCAAGTTCCGCCACGACCGCCCGTGGCTCATCTCTGACCTCGACGCCGACGACGACTACTTCACTTACCGCCACCCGACCGACGGGTCGGTCCTCTACTACGGCTTCCGGACTGCACCGGACGAGGGTGACGGAGGGCAGTTGCTCTTCGCCGCCAACATGGAGGGCGTCCCCGTCGAGGTGTCGCCCGCGACCCTCGCAGCCGACGCCGCTGAAGACGAGAACGCGCCCGCGATTCCGACCGACGGCTGGGAACCGGCGTTAGTCGCTCCCGGCGTCGAGGAACTCGACGACTCAACCGCCTCGACCGACCCGCTCGCGGTCGCACTCACCAACGGGGCGGCCGTCATCTGGCGACGCAACCTGTAACGGTCGCCGAGAACTCACCACCAGATTCATATTCTCAGCGTGTTTTTGGACGTATGTCCACAGTACAACTCGGTATATTATCGAATAATATTGGTAATATTGTTTCTATTTGGTCCAGTTCTCTAAACATTCGATAAGTGTTTATGGGGCATTGTGGGCAGAGCTTTTCAATTAGAACTCTGTGCTATCCGCTACATGATGTCCAAACTAATGCAAGAAAACGGCAGAATTGTACACGATTGTGCTACTGTGTCGGAGGTCTGCGTATGGGTCTTGTAAAGATGACCAAGTGGCGGACGCTGCTTCTCGCCACTATCGGGTTCAACTTCTCCTTCCTCATCTGGTTCTCGTTCGCGCCCTTCACGGGGCCGATGGCGGAGGAGTTCGGGCTCTCGCTCGCAGAAATCGGTATCTTGGCGAGCGCGGCAATCTGGCTCGCGCCCTTCGGCCGCATCCTCACCGGCTGGCTCTCCGATAAGTTCGGCGCGCCGGTGGTGTTCGCCATCGTCCTCGGCTACGTCGGGGTGTTCTCGATGGCGAGCGCCTTCGCCGAGAGCTACACCGTGTTCTTCATCGAACGCCTCATCGTCGCCACGGCGGGCATCACGTTCGTCATCGGCATCCAGCACGTCTCCGAGTGGTTCGAAGAGGAGAACCTCGGCATGGCCGAGGGCATCTACGCCGGCGTCGGGAACGCCGGTGCCGCCGGCGGCGCGCTCATCCTGCCCCGCGTGTTCGGCGCGGACTGGAGCGGGCCGCTCTTCCAGAGCAACTGGCGGGCGGCGTTCTTCTACACCGGTATCGTCTCGATTCTGCTCGCAGTCGCCTACTACGTCCTCGGCGAGGCCGCGGCGACCGACGAGCGCCGGCAGGCGACCGCCGACAACGCGACGCTCAAGCAGTGGGTCCACACGGCCACCCGGTACGGGACCGTCGCGCTCGCGCTCGCCTACGTCATGAGCTTCGGCCTCGAACTCTCGATGAACGGCTGGCTCGCCACCTACTACCGCGAGGCGTTCAACACGAACAACCTCGTGCTCGCGAGCACGTTCGCGGCCACGTTCTCCATCGCGGCCGGTCTGCTCCGGCCCATCGGCGGCTACGTCAGCGACGTGCTGGCGCGCAGGGAGATGGATATCCTGCCCGTGTTCAAGGGTCGCTACCGCGAGCAGTGGACGTTCGTGTCGCTCTCGTTCATCATCGTCTCCATGCTCGCCATGACGCTCGCCGGTCTCTCCGGAGCCGTCCTCATCGCGGTGGCCGCCGGCTTCATGGTCGGCATGGCCTGCGCCTTCGCGGAAGGCGCCATCTTCGCACAGGTTCCGGCGATGTTCCCCAACAGCTCCGGGGCCGTCGCGGGCGTCGTCGGCGGCGTCGGTACCATCGGCGGCATCGCCTACCCGCTCGTCTACTCGTCGGTGCTCCTGCCGAACCTGCACGTCGGCTACGCGCTCGTCGCGGCGACGATGGTTCCCATCGTCCTCCTGAACGCGTGGGTCTACCGCCCGCACATCGCGAAGCGCGCGACTATCGACGGCTTCCTCGGCTCGTCGGGCGCGACCGGCCCGGCGGACGACTGAGCCGCCGACCGCGACGACCGCGACACGTCTGTCCGCGGCACCGACCGCGGACGAAGCGAACGAACTCGAACCGAATCACGGTTTCATTTTTCACCCGATGCCAAGCGCCCGAGAGCCCCCGGCTCTCGCTCAGGCGACGCGCGCGTCGGTCTCGACCGAGACGCCGTCGAGGTAGTCGCCGTCGGGACCGACCCACTCGCCTTCGGTCCCGCAGTCGGTGGTCAGCCGGCAGACGCGGGTCTCCGGCGGCCAGACGACGCGAACCTCGTCGCCGGAGCGCTCGACCGTCACGGTCTGTCGGTACGTGACCGTCTCGCCGAAGTCGCCGACGTAGGTCACCGCGAGGTCGACCTCGCTCGCGCCCGGCGGAATCGACAGCCGCTCGGGACCGAACGCGAGTGGGTGGTTCGTCACGGCCACGCCCGCCGGCGTCAGCGATAGCTCGACGGGCAGGCTCTCGGCCATCGCCGCGTCGTAGCGGGCGTAGCCCTCGTCGGTCTCGACGCGAACCGACACCGTGTTCGTCCCCTCGGGCGCGCCGAGCGTCGTCGTCGCGTCGACCCGCTCGCCCGACAGCACGTCGAGTCGGGTCAGTTCCGGCTCGACCGCGTCCACCGCTCCGGTCCACGTCCCTCGATAAGTGAACCGGTACGGGGTCCGGTTCGTCGCGTCGAGGACCGCGAAGTCCTGTTCGGCCCCGTCGTCGATGGCGTACACCACCGGGCCGTCGAAGCCGGGGTCGTTGCGGAGCGTCTGGAAGGGGTGGGCCGACCAGTCGCCGTAGGGGTCGGGGTGGAAGACGAGCGCCTTCGTCTCGTTGCCCGTCGCGGTCGAGTCGCCACCGAGCCCGATGCCGCCGCCACCGCCCCCGAGACCGCCGGTACCGACGCTCGGAACCGACGGGGTCAGCGGCGGGTGTTCGAAGCCGGCGTCGAGGAGCGGTTCGTAGGTCGCCGCGAGATTCTCGGTTCGGAGTCGGTTCTCGCCGTAGGGCTCCTCGACGGCCCCGACCGTCACCCCGCCGGCGACGAGCGCCGAGACGAGGAGCGCCGAGAAGACGACGCCCCGGGCCTCCGACGCCGAAAAGCGGCGGTGGGCCAGCCGGCTGAGGAGGCGAGCGCCGGCGACGATTCCGGCCGCGCCGAACACCGCGAGCGGGACGAGCGCGTCGAAGTGGTAGAACGGCCCGAGGAGGTCGATGAGGCCGTTTCGAAGGCCGTTGTGCGTCCCCCAGAAGGCGGCGTTGCCGACGAACACCGAGGCGAACACGCCCGCGACGACGCAGGCGAGGGTGTCGTCGGAGAGTTCGGCGAAGGCGCGGTCGCGGCCGCCGAGGCCGTGGTGGCGGCGTCTCGCGCTCCCGCGGAGGTTCCGTCCGGTCTTGTGTCCCCACCAGCGGCGGGCGGTGACGCCGAAGCCGAAGACCGCGGCGACTGTGCCGAACCATCCCATCGGCCCCCAGCGCGTCGCGAGCATGTCGAGCGCTTCGACTGCCGTCTCGACGCCCATTGCGGGCGTGTAGAAGACCTCGTAGCCGAGGATGGCCCGCTCGCCGAAGCCGATGCCGTCCCGCGGGGCGAAGGCGATGTAGGGGAACGTGAGCGGGTCCCCCGTCACGACGGCGTTGTAGGCGAGCGTCAGGCCGACGAACGCGAGTCCGGGGAGCGCGACGGCGGCGTACCGGCGGAAGACGACCCAGCCGGTCCCCGCGCGGCGGGCTGTCGCGAGCGCCCACAGCGAGTGGGCGATGAACGGCAGAGCGAACAGGACGGCGGTGTAGGGCCGGGCGAAGAACGCCGCGCCGACGAGCGCGCCGGCGACGACGGCGTAGCCTGAGGAGTCGCGGCGGGCGGCCCGGACGTAGCAGACGGCGAAGCCGAGGTTGAGCATCGTCGTCGGCGCGTACGCGAGGAACGTCGACGAAGTGAGCAGAAACAGCGGCGAGAGCCCGAGCAGGCCCGCCGCGACGACTCCGGTCGTCCGGTCGAACGCGTCGGCCGTGAGCGCGTAGACCAAGGCGGCGGAGATCGCGGCGATGGCTCCCAACACGAGGTTCGGAAGCCCGAACGCGAGACCGACCGCGAACAGCGCCGGCACGGCCGGCGAGTACTTCGAGTAGAGCTGGACGCCGCCGGGGGCGCTCGGCGTCTCCTGCACCACGAAGAACCACGGTCTGACGGCCTCCGTCAGCGGGCCGGGGTAGAGAAACAGCTTGCCTTCGAGGAGCATCGCGGCCTGCGTGAGATAGACGCCCTCGTCGTCGTTGACGGTGTGGTACGGAAAGAGGTCGACCGCGAACCACGTCACGACGAGTCCGACGAGAAGCGAGACGCAGAGCGCTGCGAGTCGTCGACGCGTTCGCGTCCGGTCGACGTCGATGGAAAAACCGAACGCGAGCCCGCGGACCGCGGCTCGCACGCGGCCACCGAGCGGGAGGGAATCGCCCGTGTTCGAGTCTCGCCGACCCATCCTCAGTCCGAATAAGGGCCGGTCTCGGGGCGCTGTTCGCGCGGGAACCACGCGAGCTCGTGGCCGGCGTCGAGCGTCACCTCGACGCAGCCGTCGGTCGGGACGGTCTCGTCGTGGTTGTGCATACACAGGAGGGTGTCGCCGCCGTGGAGTTCGACCTCGTAGAGGATGGTCGGCCCGAGGTAGCGCTTCCCGACGACTTTGCCGTGGCCCTCGCCGCCGTCGCCGCAGGGGTGGGCCGACACGTCGTCCGGGCGGACGAGGATGTCGATGTCGGTGTCGTCGTACTCGGGCGCGAGGCCGTGTATCTGGTCGCGCGCGACCGACCCGAGTTCGGTTTCGACGACGCCGCCGGCGATGCGTCCCGGCAGGAAGCCCGCGTAGCCGAGGAAGCCGGCGACGAAACGCGATTCGGGGTGCTGGAACACCTGTTCGGGCTCGCCCACCTGTTCGAGGTCGCCGTCGTTCATCACGGCCACGCGGTCGGAGATGGACATCGCCTCCTCCTGGTCGTGGGTGACGGAGACGGCCGTCACGCCGGCCTCCTTGAGGATGCGACGGACCTCCTCGCGCATCTGGACGCGGAGGTCCACGTCGAGGTTCGAGAAGGGCTCGTCGAGGAGCAGGATGGCGGGCTCCGGCGCGAGCGACCGGGCGAGGGCGACCCGCTGTTGCTGGCCGCCGGAGAGCTCGTCGGGGTAGCTGTCGCCTTGGGTCTCCAGTCCCACGAGGTCGAGGAGGTCGCGAACGCGCTCGTCGCGCTCGGCCTCGTCGAGGTCCTTCAGGCCGAAGGCGATGTTCTCGGCCGCGGTGAGGTGCGGGAACAGCGCGAACTCCTGGAAGACGACGCCGACGCCGCGCTCTTCGGGCGCGCGGAAGGTTCCGCCGCCGGAGACGACGTTTCCGTTCAGTCGGACCTCGCCGCCGTCGGGGCGGTCGAGCCCGGCGATGAGCCGGAGCGTCGTCGTCTTGCCGCACCCCGAGGGGCCGAGGAGCGTGAGGATTTCGCCCTCCTCGACGCTGAGCGAGAGGTCGGTGATGACCGACTCGGTTCCGTAGGACTTCGAGACGCCGTCGAGTTCGAGGACGCCGCCGGCGTCCGCGTCGTCGGCCTCGGAGTCGGTGGATTCTGTGCGGTTCGAGCGGTCGGTGGTCGAAAGTGTGCTATTTGACATCGTATCCCTCTTGCGTGATGATGACGAGCATCGAGAGCCCGGAGACGAAAAGCAGGATGAACGCGGGCACGACGGCCTGGCCGAAGTAGCCCTGCTCGTAGGCCGTCCAGATGTGCGTCACGAGCGTGCTGAACCCCGAGGGGCGCAGCAGGAGCGTCGCGGGCAGTTCCTTCATCGTGGTCAGGAAGACGAGCGCCGCGCCGCCGAACAGGCCGGGCGCGACGAGGGGAAGCGTCACGTGACGGAACGCTCCCGACGGGGTCTCCCCGAGCGTCCGCGCCGCCTCGGGGAGCGCGGGGTCGACCCGGAGGAACGACGCCCGGAGCGACCCGATGGCCTGCGGGAGAAAACGGATGACGTACGCGAACACGAGGAGATAGAGCGTCTGGTAGATGGGCGTCGCGTACGAGCTACCGAAGTAGACGAGCGCCAACCCGAGGACGACGCCCGGCACCGCGTAGCCGACGTAGGTCGCGCGCTCGAAGACGGAACTGAGCCGCGAGGGGTGCCGGGCGGCGAGGTAGGCGACCGGCAGGCCGGCGAGCGTCGCCGCGCCCGCGGTCGCGGCCGCGACGAGGACCGAGTTGAGCGCGTACTCGGGCTGGAACGCGAGCGAGCCACTCGTCGCGGCGACTCCCTGCGCGAGCCACGTAAAGAGGATGCCGAGCGGGACGAGGAGCGCGACGGTGGCGACGAGCGCCGCGAAGCCGAGCGCCGGGTACTTCCACTTCCCGAGCGGCATCGGGCTTCCCGAGCGGCCGCCGGTCGTCGTGCGCTCGTCGCCGCGAATCTGCGATTCGAGGGTCAAGATGAGGAGCGTCACGGCGATGAGCTGAAGCGACAGGAGCGTCGCGGTGTCGCGGCCGAACGTCCCGAACTCCACGTAGATGACGCGGGTGAACGCGTCGAACTTCATGATGGCCGGCGTGCCGAAGTCCGAGAGGACGTACAGCGCCGTCAGGAGCGAGCCGGCGGCCACCGCCGGGCGAATCTGCGGGACCGTCACCCGCTTGAACGACTCCCAGCGGGTGTGGTTCAGGGTCCGCGCGGCGTCGATGAGCGTGGTGTCCATCGACTTGAGCGCGGCCCGGGTGGTGATGAACACGTACGGATACGTGTAGAGCGTCAGCACCAAAACGGCACCGGGTAGTCCGTAGATTTCCGGGAGCGACTCGACGCCGAACGGGGCCAAGAGCCGCTGGAACGCGCCCCGCGGGCCGAACGCCGAGACGAACGCGAACGCGCCGATGTAGCTCGGGATAACGAGCGGCAGCGAGACGACGACGGTCCAAAAGCGTCTGAACGGCAGGTCTGTCCGGACGGTCAGGTACGCCAGCGGGACGCCCAGACCGATGCACGCGGTGGTGACGAGCGTGACGAGGACGGCGCTGTTCAGGAACACCTCGACGGTCGTCGGCCGAGTGACGAGCGCCAGCGCCTCGGCGAACCCCACCTCGAGCGCGGTCTTGACGAGCCACAACAGCGGAACGACGACGGCGGCGGCGACGGCCCCGCTGGCGACTGTCAGGCCGAGCGGTTGCTCGTCGTCTCCCCCACCGGTCCCCGTCTGCTGTTCGGTCGCCATGAGTGAGCTACCTCAGAGAACGCCCACCTCACGCAAGAGTTCCACGGTTCCTTCGAGGTCCGAAAGCTGCGTCAGGTCGAGGCCCTCCGGCGGGCTGAGTTCGTCGATGCTCGGAAGCTCGCCGATGGGGTCGACGCCCGAGACGAGCGGGTACTCGAAGGTCGTCCGCGCGAAGTAGTCCTGCGCCTCGGCCGACAGCAGGTGTCGGACGAAGTTGCTCGCCAGTTCGGAGTCGTCGGCGGTGTCGAGGGTGAGCGCGCCCGCGACGTTGAAAATCGAGCCGGCGTCGCCCGCGGTGAAGGCGGTCGAAAGCGGCGCGTTCGGCCGCCCGGCGAGGATGCGCTGGATGTAGTAGTGGTTCGCGAAGCCCGCGCCGATTTCGCCGTCGGCGACGGCCTGCGAGACGAGGAACTCGTCGTTGTACTCCGTGACGCCGAGGTCCTGCATCCCCTGGAGCCACTCTCTGGTCGCCTCTTCGCCCTCGAGGACGCGCATCGCCGTGATGAACGCCTGGAACGAGGAGTACGTCGGGGCCCAACCGACGTTGTCGCGGAACGCCTCCGTGTCCGGGAAGGCCATGATGTCGTCGGGAATCCCCGATTCGTCGAACTGGTCGGTGTTGAACGGGACGGTCCGGGCGCGGCCGGAGGTTCCGGTCCACTGCCCGTCGGGGTCGTGGAACTCGTCGCGGACGAGGTCGAGCACCTCGCTCGGGAGCTCCTGGGTTCGACCGGCGTCCTTCAGCGCGCCGAGCGCCCCGGCGTTGACCGAGAAGAACACGTCTGCGGGACTGTTCTGTCCCTCGGTCTGAATCTGGTTGACTAACTCGGTCGCCGAGTTGTACCGCGGGCGGATGGTGAAGTCGTCGTAGTACTCCTCGAAAAAGGAGATGAGTTCGCCGACGAGCGCCTTGCCGCGGCCCGAGTAGAGCGTGAGTTCGCCCGAGAGGTCGGGCATCTCCGAGACGGACACGCCGCCGGTTATGTCGCGGTCACCGAACGGTGAACGGCCGGAACCGATCTGTTCGACTCCCTCGCCGCTCTCGGGTTCGGTCGTCGTCTCCGTCTCCTCGTCGCCGCCGGTACAGCCGGCGAGCGTGCCGACCCCGAGGGCCGCCGTCGTCGCGATGAACCGGCGACGACTGTGGCCGCGAAGCTCTCGGTCGCGTTCTTGCATACATTGATTTAGGTCTCCCTAAATCATTTATACCTACCGATTCGTCGGGCGAAGCGGGCGAATCGCGGGACAAAGAGACGATTGCCGGTCCGCCGGCGCGCGTCGGTCGGCCGACCGATTGGTCACCCGTCGGGCAATCAGTCAGTCGTCAGCCGGCGCGGCGGCCCGCGGCGCGGCGAGGGCGTCGAGGCAGTCCAGCCAGTCGCGCATGTGCTCGCCGACGTAGTTGAAGAAGTCGCCGTTGCGGTAGTCGGACCAGTCGCCGTCCGCGAGGGCGTCGGCCATCGCCTCGAAGACGCCGGCGTAGCTGTCGGCGTCGTCGTCGACCGCGTCGACGACCTCCCAGAGGTGCTCGTTGAGTTCGAGGCCCGGCACCTCGTTGTTGAGGTCGTCGAACGTCGGGCGGGCGGCCTTGTTGTGCTCGCACAGCGGGTAGCCGGTGAGCACGTCCTTTCCGAGCACGTCGGCGGCGCGCTTGAGGAAGACGCCCGACCAGATGTCGTCGAAGCGGCCGACCTCCCACTCGTTGTCGTCCATCGGTAGCTGGTAGAACGCCGGGATGACTTCGCGTTCGAACGCGAGGTTCATCGAGCAGACGGTGAGGTACTGGCCCTCCTCGGCCACGAAGTCGCCGTCGAAGTCGTCGAAGTCGGTCCGGGTCTGGGCCTGTCCCTCGAGGTCGCCGTCCATCAGGATGCGGACCGCGTCGAGGTCGGGGACGTTCGTCCACAGCCCCTGCGAGGCGACCACGTCGCGGAGTTCCCGCGTCCCGGTCTCGACCGTCTCGTCCATCGCCGAGTAGGGATACCCGCGGGGGTACAGCCCGTGCTCGTCGGCGTTCTGGTAGAGGACGTTCACCCAACGCTCGTCGCTCGACACCGACTCCACCTCGTCGGTGCGGTCGAGGTTCGCCATGTGGCGGCCGAAGAAGTCCCACTCGTCGTGCGGGAGCGTGTCGTCGTCGATGAAGACGCCGTAGTCGAACTCGGGGTGCGCCCACATGTACAGCAGGCCGAAGCTCGTCTGGGCGTGACTCGCCGCCGGGACGAGATGCGAGTACTCCGAGACGTCGTGTTCGTCGTACCACTCCTCGCGGGCGGTCCCGTCGAAGACCGCGCCCGCGACGCCCTCGTCGTCCAGCATCGACTCCATTCCCTCGGCGTCGCAGAAGTCCTCCGTGACGAGGAGGACGAAGAGCCGGTCGAGGTCGAACCCGTGTTCGCGCGCGTTGTCGAAGTACGACCGCATGCACTCGTACTCCCGAATAGTCGGGACGACCACGCAGATGTCCGCGTTCATTGCTCCTATGAATTTAGGCTTCCCAAAAATAGCTGTTGGTTCCGAATAGCGGGCCTGAAATGCCGATGTAGTGATAATTAACCCGGCGGGTCGGCGAGGGCGGGCGATTCACGGCCGTCTCGCTGCCTCAGGCTCGCGTCCCCGTCAACGACTCCAACAGCAGGACCGCCGTGTCCTTCGCCAGCGGGTCGTTCGCGTTCCCGCACTGCGGCGACTGCACGCAGGAGGGACAGCCGTCCTCGCAGCCGCAGTCGGAAATCAGTTCGGCGGTCTGTCGCATCAGTCCCTCGGCGATGTCGTAGCCGGCGCGCGTGATGCCGACCCCGCCGGGGTGGCCGTCGTAGATGAAAATTGTCGATTGGTCGGTGTGGCTGTGGTACGGGGTCGAGAGCCCGCCGATGTCGCCGCGGTCACAGAGCAGTCGGAGCGGAAACAGCGAAATCATCCCGTGTTCCGCGGCGTGGATGCCGCCGTTGAAGCCGTAGTCGCGCCCCTCCGCGCGGTCGCTCGATAGCTCGCGCATCTCCGCTTCCACGTCGCCGGGGACGGTGAAGTACAGCGCCTTCGTCCGCAGGCTCGTCTCCGGCAGGTCGAGCAGTTGCTGGCCGATGGTCGTCCCGCGCTTCGGGTCGCGGCGTTCGAACCCCGTAATCTGCTTGCGCATCGTCACCTCGGCGAACCGGACCTCCACGTCGGACCGTGCCGACAGCGGCTTCGACAGGATGTCCCGCTCGACCGTGATGTGCTTGTCGTGGAGGACGCGGGTGTAGTAGTCCGCCCACGTCGGCTGGAGTCGGGCCACGTCGCGGTCCAAATCGAGCTCCGCGACCTCGTACGTCTGTCCCTGATGGTGGTAGACCGCGCCGGGATGGGCGTCTCGAAGCGCGTCGTCGAACGCCAGCGTGGCGATGGTCTCGTTGTTCCGCGAGTCCATCAGCCGGACCTCGCGGTCGGTGATGGTCCGGAGGCTCATCGCGTGCTGCGGGCTCTCGCTTCCGTCGTGGGTCCACCGGAGCCCGTCGTCCGTCTCCCGGCGCGCCAGCGTTCCGTCGGCTTCGAGGTCCGAGACGACGCCGGGGAACGACCCGCCGAAGTACGACTCGTCCCCGGTCGAGAGCCAGTTCTCGGCGGCCGCGCAGGCGACGTGCGAGGGGAGCAGGTGGTCGTTTTCCGGGTCCGAGACGGCCCGCTCGGGGTCGCCGTCGAAGAACTCCGCGGGGTGGTTCAGCAGGTACTGGTCGAGTTGGTCTTCGCCGCCGACGAGGACGACCAAGGCGGGCCTGTCGCCGCGACCCGCCCGCCCGGCCTGTTGCCACGCGGACATCCGCGTGCCGGGGTAGCCGTCGATGAGCACCACGTCGAGTCCGCCCACGTCGACGCCGAGTTCGAGCGCGTTGGTGCTCCAGACGCCCGTGATGTCGCCGTCGTGCAGGCCGGCTTCTATCTCCCGTCGCCGGTCGTGAGTCAGGGAGGCCTGATACGCCGCAATCTCGCCGGCGAGCGCGTGTTCGCCGCGGCTCCTGAGGTCGCTCGCGCTCTCGGAGGCGTACCGTTCGGCCGCCTGTCGGGCGCGGGTGAACGCCAGCGTCTGGTGGCCGCGGGCGACGAGGTCGACGAAGAGGTTCTTGGTCTCGACGTGGCCCGAACGCCGCCGTCCCGACCCGCCGGCCTCGGGGTTCTCGTACTCCGGCGGGTTCCACAGGAGCCAGTTGGTCTCTCCGGTCCCGCTCGTGTCCTCGTCGACGAGCGCGAAGGAGTCCTCCCGCTCGCCCGTGATGCGCGCGGCGTGTTCGACGGGGTTGCCGATAGTGGCCGAACAGCAGACGAACTGCGGGTCGGAGCCGAACCGCTCGCAGACGCGCTTGAGCCGACGGAGGAGCAGCGCGACGTGGCTTCCGAACACCCCGCGATAGCCGTGGACCTCGTCGATGACAACCGTCTCCAGCGAGGAGAAGAACCACTCCCACAGCCGATGGGCGTGCGGGAGCAGCGCGTAGTGAACCATGTCGGGGTTCGAAAGCAGCACCGTCGGCATCCGCTTTCTGACCTCGCGCTTTTCGGACTTCGACAGCCGGCCGGTGTACTGGTCGACCGAGACGCGGCTGCCGAAGCCGAGGCCGCGAGCGAGGTCCGACAGCGTGTCGAGTTGGTCGGCGACGAGCGCGTTCTGCGGGCCGAGATAGAGCGTCCGGCCGCCGTGGTCCATCGCCCGCTCGAACGCCGGCACGGTGTACGCGAGGCTCTTGCCGCTGGCGGTCCGCGTCGCCAAGACGACGTTGTTCCCGTCGCGGACCGCCTCGACCGCCTCGGCCTGATGCCGGTAGAGTCGGTCGATGCCGCGGTCTTCGAGGGCCGACGCCAGTCGCGGTTCGAGGTCCACGTCGGCGAAGGCGGGCTCGCGCGCTTCGAACCGGCGGTGGGACCGAATCTGCCCCTCGTAGTACGGTCTGGTCCGGAGCCACTCGATGAGGTCGTCCACACGCCTACTGCGGACGTGGCCGCCCTAACGCTGTCGCAGTTCTGGCGTGGTAGCACGAGGCACAGTAGCCGCGCCGTTTTTGTTCTTCGCGTCCCGACGGAAGCGCATGAACGAATCCGCGGACGCCGTCCTCATCTACGACGGCGAGTGCGCCTACTGCTCGGTCGCCGCGTCGGCGCTGAAGCGCCTCGACGACGTGGAAGCGATTTCGTGGTACGACGACGCGGCGCAGGCGTTCCTCGACGCCCAGTTCGCGGACGTGCCGTTCGCCATGGTCCTCGTCGACCGTCGGGAGAGCCGCGTCTACGCCGGCCGAGCCGCCGCGAAGGAACTCACCGACCGGGCCGGGATGCCCGGCCTCCTCGGCAGTCTCGTCCGCGACAACTACGACAGAATCGCGAAGGTCGTCGGCGCCGCCAGCGGTCGCGGCCGCGACCCCGACGACGTCCACAGCGTCTACGACCTCGACGCCGACGCGGCCGAGCTGTTTTCGGCCCTCCTCGACAACGCCGAGCCGCGACCCGCCGAGCTTTCGTAACCCGACTGACGCACTCCGGCTATGACCAACTCGAGGAACCCGACCGACGACGACCCGAGGAACTCGCCCGACGAGAATCCGACAGTCCACTCGCTCGACCCCGCGGTCCTCGGCACCGACGACGACCCGCTCGCCCTCGGCTCTCGGTCGCCGGTCGGAACGTACGCGCTGGTCTTCGACGCGCCCGCGGCGACCATCGACGTCGGCGCGTTGGGCGAGCACCGCGTTTCCGCCGGTGCCTACGTCTACGTCGGGAGCGCGTTCGGAACGGGCGGACTGCGACGCGTCCTCCGCCATCGGCGCGTCGCGGCCGGCGACCACGACGCTCGCCATTGGCACGTCGACTACCTCGGCGGCCACCCGGCCGTCGGACTCGCGCGCGTCGTCTGCGTTACCGACCGCGACGTGGAGTGCGCGGTCGCGACCGAACTGGCGTCGTCGCTCGGCGCGACCGCCGTCGATGGCTTCGGCTCGTCGGACTGTTCGTGCGACGCGCACCTCGCGCGCGGTGACTCGGTCGAGACGGCGACACCGCTCGTCGAAGCAGCATTTCGAAGCAAAATGTGAAGGGGGATGTCTCCCCCCTCTGACGCCCGAACCGGACCGGGCACCCCGGTTCGGACGAAAAGCCGGTTGTCAGAGGCACCCCGGCATACCCTCATACTGCTGCTACACGCTTTACTTCACCCATCGCATCACTCAGTCATACCGTGACTCGACGTATATAAATACGCTGTTTCTTTATATACTTGTGTCCGATTCTCCTGTTCTTTAAGTAGTACGACGTTCATGTAGCTCGACATGGTTCGGTCCGAGGCTGACGAGGTGTTCGACGTGCTCGCGTCGCGGGCCGACGTGCTCGAGGCCGTCGTTCGCCAGCCTCGAACCACCGCGGAACTCGTGAACGGGCTCCCGGTGTCGCGCTCGACCGTCGACCGCGGCCTCCGGGAGTTAGAGCGCGCGGGCTTCGTCGAGACGAGCGACCGCGTCCACCGCCCGACGCTCGCCGGGCGAATGGCGCTCGACACGTACTCGAACTTCGTCGAGTGTCTGGACGACATCGACGCGGCCAGTACGGTGCTCGATTCACTCGACGCTGGCGCGCCGCTGGCGCCGGTCTTCCTCGACGGCTGTGAGGCTATCGCCGCCGATGACGGCCTCGGACCCGTGCTCTCGAAGCTCACGTCCTTCGTCGAGGGCTCGACGTCGATACGCGGCCTCGTCCGCGGGGCGCTTCCCTCGCAGGTCGACGCCTACTACCGCGCGGTCGTCGAAGACGGCACCCCGGTCGACCTCGTCGCCACCGACGACGTGGTCCAACGGCTCGTCACCGCCTACCGGCCGCAGCTCGCCGAGGCGTGGTCGGTCAGCTCCTTTTCGCTCCGGTCGGTCGAATCGCTTCCCTACAGTCTCGTCGTCTCCGACCTCCCGGACGGCCCCGTCGCGTTCCTGGTCGCGTACTCCGAACGCGGCCTCGCGGGCGTCGTCTACAACGATTCGCCCGCGGCGGTCGCGTGGGCCAGAGAGCGCATCGAGGACTGTCGGGCGGACGCCTCGTCGCTCCCCCGACCGCCGGTCGACGGGAGCTGACGGCCCCGCGCCCGCGGCCGATGTCCGCGAGACCCCAACGACTTACGGGAGCCACCGCGAAGGAGTCCCAATGACGACGACGTTCCCCGAAATCCCCTATCTGGAGTGGATTGTCGACCGGGCGGACGAGGCCGCCCACGACCTCGCGACGAGCGACCTCGGGTCGTCCCGGCGCGGCGACGACCTCGTCCCGCCGGTTCTCTCCGGTCGCTCGGACCCCGAGGACGCGACGCTCGCCGGCCAGCTCGCGGCGCGCTATGGCGTCTCCGAGTCCTCGGTCCTCGTCACCGCGGGCGCGACGAACGCGAACTTCCTCGCCGCCTGCGCGCTCCTCGACCTCGCCACCGACGACGACGAAGACCGCGACGAAGACGCCTCGCGCCCGCAGGTGCTCGTCGAAAAACCCGGCTACCAGCCGCTCGTGGCCACTTCCGAGGCGCTCGGCGCGCGCGTCGACCGCTTCGTCCGCCCGCCGGAGTACGACTACGAACTCGAACCCCACCGCCTCGACGGGGCCTCCACCGACGCCTTCGCCTACGCCATCGTCACCAACCGCCACAACCCGTCCGGCAAACTCACGCCGCGCGCCGAACTCGCCGAGGTCGCGTCGGCCGCGGCCGACGCCGGCGGCTACCTCCTCGTCGACGAGGTGTACGCGCCCTTCGTCGACCCCGCCGCCGACGGCCCCTTCGGCGGCATCACGGCGTCGGGCCTCGAAAACACCGTCGTAACCGGGTCGCTGACGAAGTTCTACGGCCTCGGCGGGCTCCGCGTCGGCTGGATTATCGGCCCCGAAGAAGTCGTCTCCCGCGCCCGCTCGGCGTCGATGTACCTGCCCGCCGTCGCCGAGCCGAGCACCAAACTCGCCCGGCGCGCGCTCCACCACGGCGACGAGATAGAGGCCGCCGCTCGCGAACACCTCTCGGCGAACCACGACCTTCTGGCGACGTTCGTCGCCGAGCGCGACGAACTCGACGGCCGCATCCACGCCGGCGGGACGTTCGCCTTCCTCGACCACGCCTCCGTCGACGGCGACGCCGTCGCCGACGCCGCGTGGGACCGCGGCGTGCTCGTCGTCCCGGGTCGCTTCTTCGACGCGCCGGAGTCGTTCCGAATCTCCCTCGGCGGCGACCCCGAGGCGATGGAAGCCGGACTCGCCGCCTTCGGCGACGCCCTCGACGACCTCGCCGAGTAACCCGGCCCGCCGCTCCGACTCGCACCTCCCGGCGGCGCTTCCGGTCTACTGCTCGGTCTTCTCGATGAGCGGGTGCTGGAGGTAATCGTTGACCTCCACGTCCGCGAGCGATTGGAGGCCGCCGAGGCGGGCCATTCGGCGCAGGCCCAACTCGCCGACCTCCTCCGGCGACACCGTGAGGACGTGCGCGAGCATCCGGTCGATGTCGAGCCGCTCCGCGGCCATCGCGCGGTGGTGGCCGTCGACGAGGAGCGTCTCGGGTCCGTGGGAGACGACGATGAGCGGCTCCGCGAGGCCGTTCTGGAGTTCGTACTTCCGGCCTTCGAGTTCGTCGCCGTACACCTCTCGTTGAGTCGGAATCAGCGAGTCCACCTCGACTTCGCGCTCGGCGACGCTGATCGACGCGTCGTGGGTCCGTTCGAGCATCTCGCGGGTGCTCTGGACCTTCGAGGGGGTCGTCCGCTCGATTTGGCTCCGGACCGCGTCGCCGTTCGAAAAGAGGCCGAGCAGCACCCGGTCGTCGTCGACGACGGGGAGGAACTGGTGGCCGGTGCGGAAGATGACGCGCGCGGCGTTCTTCACCGTCATCTCCGGGCGGACGACCACGAGGTCGCGGCTCATCACCGACTCGACCCGCACGTCGCCGTTGACCTCCAAGAGGTCTATCGCGCCGACGAACCCGAGGAGGTGGTTGTCGGCGTCGACGACCGGGAGGCCGCCGTACTGCGGGCCGGCCTTGAGTCGGTCGACCACGTCGGTGACCCACGCGTCGGGCCCGACGGTCTCCACGTCGGTCGTCATGTACGCGTCGACGCGAACGTCGTCGAGTTCCATCGGTGTCATTGGTGGTTCACTCGCATCTCGGTCGTCCCGCGGTTGACCGCGGAGCGCCCTAAACGTATCTGCGACGAAAAACGAGGTGGGAACGACCGGCGTCGCGTCCGAGTCGGGCCCGCGATGCCGCGCCATCGGAGCGCCGTCGGAGTACCGTCGAAGCACCGTCGAAGCGCCGCGGCGTCGCTTACGCGTCGATGGCGCGCGCGAGCACCTCGACCGGGTGCGGCGGGTCGTCGTCCGCGCCATCCATGTCTTCGAGTTGGGTCCGACAGGACGCGCCGGGGGCGACGACCACGTCGCCCGGGCTCTCGGCCACTTGGCCTTCGAGGATGTTCCCGATGGCTTTCGACATGGAGTAGTGTTCGGCCTCGTAGCCGAACGACCCGGACATCCCGCAGCACGTCGAGTCCAGCGGGTCCACCTCGAAGCCGGCGCGGCGGAGGACGCCCACCGCGTGGTGGTCCTTCTTCGTGGACTTCTGGTGGCAGTGGCCGTGGTACGTCAGGGACTCGTCCTGCGGGAGGAACGACAGCGACTCGTCCAGCCGGAACGCGTCGACGTACTCCATGACGCCGTAGGCGTTGGCCGCGACGGTTTCCACGTCGTCGCCGGAGAGCAAGTCGAGGTAGTCCGACTGGAACATCACCGCGTCGGAGGGCTCACAGAGGACGATGTCCCAGCCCTCCTCGACGTAGGGCGCGAGCACCTCGACGTTCTGCTCGGCGTCGGCGCGGGCCTTGTCGAGAAAGCCTTTCGAGTGCGGCGGCCGGCCGGAGCCGGCGACGCCCTCCGGAATCCGGACGTGGACGTTCGCGGCCTCCAGCGCCTTCACGGCGGCCTTCCCGACCTCGGGGTGGTTGTAGTTCGTGTAGGTGTCGGGGAACAACAGCACCCTGCGGTCGGCCTGCGCCTCGGGGATGTCGGCCGACCCGCGGCTCTCGAACCAGTCCACGAAACTCGTCGAGTGGAATCTCGGGAGCGAGCGCTCCTTGGCGATACCGACGGTCTTCTCCATGACCGTCCGCGCGCCCGGTACCTTCGTCGTCGCGTTGGCGAGCGGGGCGAACGCCGACCCGAGCTTCGACAGCGAGTCGATGTTGGCAAAGAGCTTGTCGCGGAGGCTGGAGCCGTTGCGCTGGTGGTACTCGTGGACGACCTCGGCTTTCATCTTCGCCATGTCGACCTCGCTCGGGCAGTCCTTCGAACAGCCCTTACAGCCGACACAGAGGTCGAGCACCTCGTCGACGAACTCGTCGGTGAACAGCTCGTCTTCGGGGAGGCCGCCGCTCATCGCCTGCCGGAGCATGTTGGCGCGGCCGCGGGTCGCCTGAATCTCCTCTTCGGCGGCGCGGAACGTCGGGCACATGACGCCGCCGACCGTGGACTGCTGGCCGCGACAGCCCGCACAGCCGTGGCAGAGTTCGACCATGCCCTCGAACCCGTTGTCGTTGTCCCAGTTCAGCGCCGGTTCGAAGCCGGCGTCGAACTCGTAGTCGGGCGAAAACCGGAGGTTCTCGGTCATGTCGTAGTCGCCGCAGATGTTCCCCGGGTTGAGGAGCCAGTCGGGGTCGAACGCGGTCTTGAGGTCGCGGAAGACGTTCCAGAGGTGGTCGCCGTACAGCTTGCGGTTCCACTGGGTCCGCGCGCGGCCGTCGCCGTGTTCGCCCGAGACGGAGCCGCCGTACTTGACGACCAGGTCCGTCACCTCGTCGGCGATGGCCTCGAACGTCTCGACGCCCTCGGCCGTCTTCGTGTTGACGAGCGGGCGGATGTGCAGGACGCCCGGCCCCGCGTGGGCGTAGTACGAGGCGAAGGTGTCGTGTTCGTCGAGGATGTCCTGGAAGTCCGAGACGTACGCCGGGAGGTTCTCGGCCGGGATGGCGGTGTCCTCGATGTACGCGATGTGCTTTTCGTCGGTCGTCCGACCGAGGAGAATCGGGAGCCCCGACTTGCGCATCTTCCAGAACTTCGCGCGGGTGTCGGCGTCGTGGGCCTCCATGAAGTCGGTCGCGCGGCGCTCCGTTTCGGTCACCGAGGCCGAGCCCTCGTCGGGGTCGAACTCGGTGCCGTCGGGGTCGATGACGCGGTCTTCGATGAGGTTCGCCACCTTCTGTTTGCCGTCCTCGTCGGAGTCGGCGTAGAACTCCACGAGGAGCGTCGAGTCAGTGCCCTCGGGGAGCATGCCGACCACGTCCGCGAACTCGGCGGTGTCGCGCGCGAGGTCGAGCAGCACGTCGTCCATGACCTCGACGGCCGCGGGCTCGTGTTCGAGGATGGGGGCGACGTCGTGCATCGCGTCGATGACGTCGTCGTAGGTGAGAAGCGCCACCGACGCGGTGTTCGGAATCTCCTCCAGCGAGACGGTCGCCTTCGTCACGATGCCGAGGGTGCCCTCGCTCCCGGCGACGAGTCTGCCGAGATTGACGCGGCCGGCCTCCCAGTCCTCGTCGATGCCGGTATCGTCCGGCGTGCGGCGCTCGCCGCGCATCTCGTCGACGAGCATGTCGAGGTTGTAGCCCGAGACGTTGCGCTTCAGGTCGGGGAAGCGCTCGGAAATCTCGTCGGCCTCCTCGTCGAGTATCCGCGCGACCTCCGCGTGGACGCGCGCTTCGAGGTCGCCGTCGGGGTCGCCGGCCTCGCGGAGTTCGTCGACGCTCACCTCGCCGAACGTCGTCACCGTGCCGTCCGCGAGGACGAGTTCCAGCTCTTCGATGTAGTAGTCGGTCTTGCCGTACTTCAGCGAGTGCGAGCCGGTGGAGTTGTTGCCGATCGCGCCGCCGAGCGCGGAGCGGTCCCCCCACGCCGGGTCGGGCGCGAACTTCAGGCCGTGGGGGGCGAGTTCCTCGTTGAGTTCGCCGAGGCGGACGCCCGCTTCGGCCGTGGCCGTCCGCGCCTCCGGGTCGATTTCCTCGACGCCGCCCATGTGGCGGACGAGGTCGAGGACGACGGCCTCGTTGACGGTCTGGCCGGCGAGGCTCGTGCCGCCGCCGCGGGGGAGGACGGGAATCTCGCGGTCGGCGCAGTACTCCATCACCGCCGCCACGTCGGCCGTCGAGGTCGGCATGACGACGCCGATGGGGACTTGCTCGTACGCCGACGCGTCGGTCGCGTACAGCGTTCTCGTGTAGGAGTCGAAGCGCACGTCGCCCTCGACGAGGGACTCGAGGTCTTCGACCAGCCCCGGCCGCTCGACGTCGTCGCTGACGTAGTCGTAATCGCCAGCGAGCGCGGGGTCGGTGGCCGGTTCGTGCGTGTTGGATGCCATTGATTAGCTCTGTCGTATGTCGGTTTGCGTGAACGGATAAAGACACCCGGTGACGGGTGTCGGTCCGGGTCGCGCGCGGTTGGTTTGCGCGTCGATTCGCGACCCGAACCGAGTCGGTTCGGTCCGGTTCGAGTCGGGCCGGGACGATTCAGGTCGGTTCCGTCGGGAGTCCCGACCGGTCAGAACACGCCCGGGAACAGCACGTAGCTGAACAGGAGCGTGAGGACGCCGGTCGCGGTCCCGTAGTACAGAAGCGGGATGAGTTCGAGGCGGATGACGCGACCCTCCTCGCCGACGAGGCCGACGACCGCGAGCGCGGCGACGACGTTGTGGACGGCGATGAGGTTGCCGATGGCCCCGCCGACCGCCTGCGCGCCCAGCATGACGGTCTTCGACGTGCCGATCTGGTCGGCGACGCCGTACTGGAAGGTGCCGAACAGGATGTCGGAGACGGTGTTCGACCCCGCGAGGAACGCGCCGAACGCGCCCACGAAGGCGGCGAAGAACGGGTAGGCACCGCCCGCGATGCCGGCCATCCCCTCCGAGAGGACGATGAGCATGCTGTCGGTGCCCGTCGCGTTACCCGACTGGAGCATTATCTGGACGGTCGCGACGGCGAACAGCAGCGCGATGACCGCCGGGGTGACTTTCTCGATGGTCTCGGCCCACGTCGCTTTGACCGCCGCCGTGTCCATGTCGTGGAGGCCGATGGTGACGAGATGGACCGCGAGGAACACCGCGCCGGGCAGGTAGAGCAACTGGAAGTCGCCGGTCAGCCCCGTGCCCCAGATGTCCGCGTACTCGAAGACGAGGTTCGACGTGAGGAAACTCGTCAGCGGGTCGAACACGCGGGTGACGACGAGCAGGGCCGCGACGAGGACGTACGGCGTCCACGCCTTCCAGAGCGACATCTGCTGGGCGACGCCCCCGTCGGCGGCGACCGCACCGCCGCGCTCGCTCGTCTCGCCGGGCTGGATGTCGCCGACCCAGTGGTCGGGCCACTCGGCCCGCGGCGCGAAGTCCCACTCCTCGTCGGGGTGGAAGAAGCCGGCCTTGAGCGCGGAGACGGTGAGCAGCAGTCCGACCATCGCGCCGACGAGGCCGGGGAACACCGGCCCGAGGAAGTAGGCCGTCAGGAAGTACGGCACCGAAAAGGACGCCCACGCGAACAGCGTGAGGGGGAGGACTTCGAGCGCCGGCTTGATGGAGCGCTCCTCGCCGAAGAAGCGCGTCATCATGGCGACGCCGATGAAGGGGAGCACGACGCCGACGACGACGTGGTTCATCGCCGCGAAGACGGCGATTTCGGACACCCACTGTTCGACGCCCATGCCCTGCGCGTCGAGCGCGTTCGTGATGACCGGCACGTCGTCGAAGATGTCTATCATCCCGATGATGAGCGGCGTGCCGACCGCGCCGAAGGTGATAGCCATGAGGTTCCCCGTCAGTGCGACCACGACGGCCGCGAGCGGCGGGAAGCCGAGGCCCACGAGGAGCGGGCCGACGATTGCCGCGGGCGTGCCGAAGCCGGCGGCCGCCTCGATGAACGAGCCCATGAGGAACACGAGCAGGACGACCTGCACGCGGCGGTCCTCGCTGATGGAGGCGAAGCCGTTGTTGATGGCGTCGAACGCGCCCGTCTGCTTGAGCGTGTACAGGAGCAAGATGGCCCCGAAGACGATGTACAGGATGTTCGAGGCGGTGATGAAGCCGTTGATGGTCGACGCGATAACCCACTGCGGCGTCATGCCCCAGCCGAGGACGCCGGCCCCGATTGCGACGACCCACGCGACGGGCATCGCCCGCGTCGCGGGCCAGTACCGCCCGACCATCAGATAGGCGATGGTGATGAGCGGGAGCAGGGCGATGAGCGCGTCGGTCGCGTTAACCATGCCGCACACCCCCACAGTTCGTTCCAGCCTGTGCCGTTCCAGATTCGTGCCTGATGCGGTGCATCGTGGAATCCGCTACACAACTTTTGTGATATATATCTATCGTTCGTCGCTATTCCTGACATATCCGTGGCGGTCGTCTTACCCGGAGTACACAACCCAGTACACTCGAAGATACCGAGCCAAATACGGCGTTAAACGCCCAATTCGCATTCTACACGGTCTATCCTGTCGGTTCGCGGCCGGAGCCGAATCGGAAAAATCGATCCCCGAAACGACCACTTCACACGTGTTTCTCGGCCATAATACACGACTGAATCGGGAGTTCACTCGTGTGCAAAGGCTTATGCAGTCGTGTGGAAAGGACATATCATGGAAGATGAGTCTCGCGCGCGCTCCCGAAACGAGCACGGACAGTACGTGGGACGCATCTCGCTGGACGCCGTCTTGGAGGTGTTCGAGGCGCGCGACGACGCGGCCCGTCCGCTGACCGCCACCGACGTGATGGAGGCGCTCGACTGCTCGCGGCGCACCGCGCACAACAAACTGAACGAACTCGAAGAACGCGGCGACCTCGCCACTCGGAAGGTCGGCGCTCGGAGCCGCGTGTTCTGGATTCCGATGGCCGCCGACGCGGACTCGACTGCGGGACAGGCCGCGGGTTCGACCGACCCGGGCTCTTCCCCCGAAACCGCGGTTGCGGGCGAGGCCGACGACCCCGACGGCCTCGACCACCCGCCGGCCGTCTCGTCCGCCATCGAGCGCGCCGACCTGCCGGGGAGCGGCCCGATGCTCGACGCCCGCCGCGAGGCGCTGTCGGCGGCGTACCAGTACCTCACCGACCACCCGGAGGCGAAGAAGGCCGACTTCCTGCGGGACGTGTACCGAGACTACCCCGCCGGCTTCGAGTCCGCCGAGGGCTGGTGGAACGCCATTCAACCGGCGCTCAAGCAACTGCCCGGCGTCGACCCGCCGGAAGAGCGCGGCCACATCTGGCACTTCCTCGGCGGGTAGTCCGATTTTCGAACGTGACTCTCACCCTACGAATTTATACAGTATCGGGCCACAATTCCGGCAAACGCATCGATGTCAAGCGATTCGTCGTCTGAGAGTTCCGTCTCGGAGTGTGGCCGCTCGTGAGCGACGGTCGCCCCGGTTCAGACGCGGACGCGTCCGCGCGGTCGGACGTCCCCGACGATTCGGACGACTCCAACGCGGGACCCCCGGAGTCCGCCCCCTCGACGGAACCGAGCGTCGCCGGCGGCGACGACGTCTACGCCTCCGAGGTCGAGGGAAAGCAGTACCGCGGCACCTGGTATCTCCCGCTTCGCTACGAGGAACTGGAGGAGTCGGACGACTCGGACGACTACCCCGATTCGGGCGACGGCGGGTCGTTCCGCCTCGCCGACCTCCCGCGGGTCCCTCGCGTCGGGCACGTCGTCGGCCCCTCGGCCATCATGCTCGGGGCGTCGCTCGGGAGCGGCGAGACGCTCTTTTGGCCCGTGTTGACCGCGCAGTACGGCTGGGCGGTCTTCTGGGCGTTCGTCGTCGGCGTCTTCACGCAGTTCCTCATCAACACGGAGCTTCAGCGCTGGACGCTCGCCACCGGCGAGAGCATCTTCCGCGCGTTCGCACGCGTGGGCTCGTACTGGCCGTGGGCGTTCCTCGTCGGCGGCCTCATCAGCCTCGGCTGGCCGGGGTGGGCCGCCGGCGCGGCGCAGGTCGCCACGACGGCGCTCGGACTGGACGGGTCGGTCGCGCTCTTCGGCGCGTCGCTCGCGACGTGGAAACTCGTCGCCGCCGTCCTGATGGGCGTCATCTGGCTGTCGTATCAGGTGTCGTCGGTCATGTACAACGCCGTCGAGGTGTTCCAGATCGGCCTCCTGTTCGTCGCCATCGGCGCGGCCCTGCTGCTCGTCGCCGTCACCGGCTCGTGGGTCGAGTTCGCCGACCTCCCCGCGGCCGCGGGCTCGGTCGGGACGCTCCCCGAGGGGCTCGACATCGCGGTCTTCCTCGGCGGCCTCGCCTTCGCCGGCGCGGGCGGCTACCTGAACCTCTCGCAGAGCCTCTGGATGCGCGAGAAGGGCTACGGCATGGGCAACTATCAGGGGCGCGTGAAGAACCCGCTGCGCGGCGACGACCCCGAACCCATCGAGCGCGACGGGTTCGCGTTCCGTCCGACGCTGACGAACCTCCGCCGCTGGCGCGGCTGGTGGCGCGTCGTCCAACTCGAACACCTGCTCACGTTCGTCCTCGGCCTGCTCCTCGTCGCTCCCGCGCTGATGAGCGTCGCCATCCGCTACGCGTCGGGGTCGACCGCCAACGCCATCCAGATGTGGCTCGGCGACGTCGTCCCGTTGCTCGGCCCGGTCGGCTCCTTTCTCGTCTTCGCCGTCCTCTTCGTCGCGCTCTTTACCACCGAGTACGCCATCGTCGAGTCGTTCGTCCGCAACAGCGCCGACGCCCTCTACGAGTCCTACGGCCGGGAGGCCGGCTGGGACCTCCCGAAGCTGTTCTGGCGGCTCCTCACCGCCTTCTGCGTCTGGGGCGTCGTCATCATCCTGCTTTTCTCCTCGCCGTTCGAGGGCCAAGAGCCGTTTTTCTTCCTCGTCGTCGGGGCCGCGATGTCCGGCGTGATGATGTGGCCCTACACCGCGCTCGTCCTCGTGATGAACACGACTCGGCTCCCCGAACACGTCCAACCCGGCTGGGCGCGCGTCGTCGGTATGTGGTGGGCGACGGGCTTCTACGGCTACTTCAGCGTCCTCCTCATCGGGACGTGGCTGACCACCGTCGGTCTCGAGACGTTCCGGACGGTCCCGACGGTCCTCGGGAGCGGCACCGGCGGCTACCTCCTCTGGGCGGGCTACTTCGTCGTGCAAACGTACGCGGTGACGAAGTCCGCCGCCGGCAAGCGCGAGGCGGCCGGAACGGTCGCCGACGCGGACGAGGCGGTCGGCCGGTTCTCCTGACTCTAATCTTTCATAATTAACCGACAGCGTGGTGCTCGAACCCGAAGAACGATTATGTAGAACGCGCTAGCTCAACGTATGTCAACCGGCACGGTTGCGACGTTCGAGGACTCGCTCGAACGACTCGAAGTAGGCTGGACGCACGCGTCACCCGACGAGTTGGCGGACGTGCTCGAAGGCGTCTGTTCGGACCCGACCATCGGCGTGGAACTCCCGTACGACGGCGTCGACCTCCCCGACTGGGTGAACACGGACCCGACCCCCGCGGACCTCCGCGAGGCGAACGCCGGTATCACGGCCGCGGGATTGGGTATCGCGGACTACGGGAGCGTCGTCGTGCAGGGCACGCCCGACGGCATCGAGCCGGTGAGTCTGTTCGGCGACCTCCACGTCGCCGTCCTCCGGCGGTCGGACATCGTCCCCGGCATGCCCGAGGCGTTCGACTGGCTGGGCGAGGAGTTCCGCACGGGACACTCCTCGGCCATCATCGCCACCGGCCCCAGCGCCACCGCCGACATGGGCGCGCTGGTGAAAGGAGCGCACGGTCCGAAGGAAGTCCACGTGGTGATTCTCGATGAGTAAGGCGCGCGAGGCCAAGGCGGCGAAGATTCGACAGTTGATGGAGACCGAGGGCGACGCCGTCGGCACGAGCACCCGCGGGTTCAACGAGGGCCGCTACCAGTCGGTCCAGACGCTCGACGACTACGAGGGGCTGAAATCCGAAGCGCGGGCCATCAAGGAAGACGCCATCGAGCGCCTCCCCGAACTCATCGACCAACTGCGCGAGACGGTCGAGTCCAACGGCGGCACGCTCTACATCGCCGACGACGCGGCCGACGCGAACCAGTACATCCGCGAGGTCTGCGAGGACAAGGAGGCCGAACGCGTCGTCAAGTCGAAGTCGATGACCTCCGAGGAGATAGAGGTCAACGAGGACCTCGAAGCCGCCGACATCGACGTGGTCGAGACCGACCTCGGCGAGTGGGTGCTGCAGGTCGCAGACGAGTCGCCGTCCCACATCGTCGCGCCCGCCATCCACAAGTCGCGGGAGGCCATCGCCGACCTGTTCAACGAGACGTTCGAACCCGACGAGCCCCTCGAGACCGCGGAGGAACTCACGATGTTCGCCCGCGAACAGCTCGGCGAACTCATCGAGGGCGCGGACGTTGGGATGACCGGCGCGAACTTCATCACCGCCGACACCGGGACGATGGCGCTCGTCACCTCCGAGGGTAACGCCCGGAAGACGGCCGTCGTGCCCGACACGCACGTCGCGGTCGCCGGCGTCGAGAAAGTTATCCCGACCGTCGAGGACCTCCGCCCCTTCGTCGAACTCATCGGCAAGTCGGGAACGGGACAGGACATCACCTCCTACATCTCGCTTCTGACCCCGCCGGTCGAGTCGCCGACCGTCGACTTCGATGCCCCCGACGCGCCGCTTTCGGAGACCGAGACGGACCGCGATTTCCACCTCGTCCTCATCGACAACGGGCGGTTCGACATGCGCGAGGACGACCAACTGCGCGAGACGCTCTACTGCATCCGGTGTTCGGCGTGTTCCAACGTCTGCGCCAACTTCCAGCACGTCGGCGGCCACGCCTTCGGCGGCGAGACCTACTCCGGCGGAATCGGCACCGGCTGGGAGGCCGGCGTCGAGGGCCTCGACAGCGCCGCGGAGTTCAACGACCTCTGTACCGGCTGTAGCCGGTGTACCACCGCCTGCCCGGTCGAAATCGACATCCCGTGGATAAACACGGTCGTCCGCGACCGGGTCAACCGCGGCGAGGTCTCCGAACTCGACTGGCTCGTCGAGGGGCTCACCCCCGACGAGGAACCCGGCGGCGTCAGCCTCCAGAAGCGCTTCTTCGGCAACTTCGAGACGGCCGCGAAGGTCGGGAGCTTCTTCGCGCCCGTCTCCAACTGGGCGGCCGGACTCGGCGTCTCCCGCGACCTCATGGAGCGGTTCCTCGGTATCGACGCCCGCCGCGAACTCCCCGCCTTCCAGCGCGAGACGCTGAAAGACTGGTTCGAGAACCGAACCTCGCGGGTCGACGACCCGGTCCGGACCGCCGTGCTCTACCCCGACGTGTACACGAACCACGTGCAGGTCGAACGCGGGAAGGCCGCGGTCCGCACGCTCGAAGCCCTCGGCGTCGACGTAATCGTCCCCGACGTTCGCTCGTCGGGCCGCGCCCCGCTCTCGCAGGGCATGATTGCGACCGCGGAAGACCACGCCCACGACGTGTACGCCGGCCTCGCGGAGCACATCGACGACGGCCGCGACATCGTCGTCATCGAGCCGTCTGACCTCGCGATGTTCCGAAGCGAGTACGAGAAGTTCCTGCCCGAGAAGTCCTTCGAGCGCATCTCGGAGGTCAGCTACGAGGTCATGGAGTACGTCTTCGGCCTGCTGGAACACGGCGCGGACGCCGACGCGCTCTCGACGAGCGAGGGAGAGGGCGTCGCCTACCACAGCCACTGCCAACAGCGCACCCTCGGCCTCGAAGGCCACACCGAGGCCGTCCTCTCGGACCTCGGCTACGACGTCGCCACCTCCGACGTGGAGTGCTGCGGCATGGCCGGCTCCTTCGGCTACAAGTCCGAGTACTACGAACTCAGCGTCGACGTCGGCTCCGAGCTACAGGGGCAGTTCCAGTCCGACGAGAACAGAGACCGCACGGTCGTCGCCAGCGGCACCTCCTGTCTGGAACAGCTCGATTCGCTCCTCAGCCGGCCGACGCAACACCCGATTCAACTGGTCGCGCCGCGGCGGTAACGACCCCGCGAGCGAGCCGTCACCCGCGACGGCTCGAACGTCTTCTTTCAACTGAATATCACGACTCCATCCGGCGATTTCCCGCCGGCGTCGGACGCCCGTCTGCCGCGTGTCTGCGCCCCGAGCCGCGGGCTACGAACAATTAAGACCCGGCATCCCATGTTGGCGGATATGGACGGGACGCCCGAAGAGATTACGACGCTCGTAGGCCGGGAGGTCTACTCGAACAACGGTGTGTTCGTCGGCGAAGTCGAAGACGTCCGCCTCGACCTGGACCACGAGACGGTCACCGGTCTCGCGTTGACGGCGCTGAACGACGAACTGTTCCGCAATCAAATCGAACCCGGGAAGGGCGTTCTCATCCCGTATCGGTGGGTCCGCGCCGTCGGCGACGTCATCCTCATCAACGACGTCATCGAGCGCCTGAAGAATCCCGAAGAAGACGAAGAGTCGCTCGTCGTCTGACGTTCTAGCTTCCGTTTCCGCTCTCGCCGCCCTCCACGCCCATCGCACGGAAGAGCTTGCGCTTTACCGCTTCCTCGGTGAGTTGGAGGAGCGTGTCGCGGTTGTCGTCGTTGGATTCGATGCCCGTGAAGATGCCGAGCGGAATCTCGACGGACCCCTGCGTGGAGTGGCCGCCGGCCTCGCCGATGCCGGTGAAGGCGTCGCTCAGAATCTTCCCGATGTTCATCCGGATGTCCTTCGACCGCGCCGCGAGGTAGATGGTGTCGTCGGCGATGCCGAAGACGGCGGTCGTGGTGATGCCCTCCAGGTTGAGGAGGTGTTGGGCCGCCTGCGTCAGCGCGTCGCGGTCGCGGATGAACCCCGCGTTCGAGACGAGGTGCGAGCCCTGCACGTCGCGGTTCTGGATGGCCTCGGCGAGCACGTCCAGCGTCTCGGGCGACATCGACGGCGACTCGACCTTCTCCAGCGTGTCGTGGTCGGCGAAGGGGTAGAGGTACGCCGCGGCGGTCAGGTCCGCGGGCGTCGTATCGCGCTTGAAGTCGAGCGTCTCGGCGCGGATGCCGTAGAGGAGTGCCGTTGCCACCGCCTGCGACGGGCTGAGGTCGAACTCCTGGATGTACTTCGTGAGAATCGTCGAGGTCGAAGAGACGTTCGGCCGCACGTCGGTAAAGCGGGCGTCGATGCCGTCGTCGGGCTCGAAGTGGTCGATGAAGACCGTGATATCGGCGTCACCGAGGTCGGGCATTCCCGACTTCATGTGGTCGACGAGCGCGACCGCGCCGTACTCTTCGAGCGGCTTCGAGTCGGCCCGCGGGGTGAGTTCGATGCCGAGGATGTTCACGAACGCCCGGTTCTCCTGGTGGCCCATGTCGCCCGAATAGAGGATGTCGGCCTCGACGTCGTATTCGCGGGCGATGGCCTGTAAGGCGACCGCCGACGCGAGCGAGTCGGGGTCGGGGTTGTCGTGGGTGAGGATGGCCATCCCGTGGTCGGTGTCGCGCAGGAGGTCGGCCAGTTGGCGGGCCTTGTATTCGAGTTCGCCGGACTCGACGCTCCGGAGCGCCGAGTCGGCGATGACCTCGGAGGGGTTGATGACCACGTCGGCACCGAGTTTCGTCAGTTCGTCCTCGGAGACGGGGTCCGACGCGCGGACGACGATGAACTGGTCTTCGCCGCGGTCGCGGATGGTCGAGACGGCGGCTTTGTTGGCCTCGACGTCCGACGAGAGGATGAGAATCACGTCGCGTCCGGTGACGGCGCCGGCCAGTTCCGGGTCGGTGATGTCCGTCGTCTGCGCGTTCAAGTCCTGGTCGCGCAAGGCTTCGACGCGGCTTTCGTCCTTGTCGAGGATGAGGACGTCTTTTCCCTCGTCTGTCAGTTCCTCGGCGACCGCGTGCCCGACGCTCCCACAGCCGAGTATCGCGTACGTAGACATCGAGGAAATGCTGACCCCTGCGCTCATCGTTGCCCGCTACTCCGGTCGGCCGCCACTTAACACCCACCGTTTGTCCGTTGTTTCGTGCGTGTGCGTCCCTGCCGTCGTCGTACAGAAAGGAAAGTCATTTTACCTACCGGCAGTTACGAGAGATTGCAAGGGCCGGTAGCTCAGTTAGGCAGAGCGTCTGACTCTTAATCAGACGGTCGCGTGTTCAAATCGCGTCCGGCCCATTCCTTCATCCCAGACTTACTCCGGCAGTCGGGGCTCCGGCTCGGCCGTTCGTGTCGGCTCCCCGACTCGCTCGCCACCCTCGGGTGTTTTATGTCCCGCTCCGAACGCTACCGAGTATGAACCAGAGCGACAGGACCGAACTGGTCCTCGTCTTCATCACGCTTCTCGTCGCCGTCGTCTTCGGGCTGGCTACGGGCGTCGGGGAGCGCTTCGACCCCGACCGGTTCGTCGCCGCGCTCACCCCGGACTTCGGTGTGTTGTTCGGGGCCGACGTCGTCGCCGGCGCGGTGCTCGTGACGCTCTTCGGCGGCCTCGCGGTCGGCGCAAAACTCCTGTTCGATTCCTGACTCAGCGCCCGAGTGCGACCCACGAGTTCCCGCGGCCCGGCGAGGGCGCGAGCCGTAACGGGAACTCCGACCCTACCGTCGCCGAGGCCAGTCGGGCCCGAAGGTCGGAGGTCGCACACGCCACCACGGTGCGGAGCTCTCCGGTTTCGGCCACGCGGACGGTCATCGCCCCGTGGTCGTTCATCTCCCGTTCCACTCGGATGAGGCGCGTCTCCACACCTCTCGCCACCGTTTCACCATCCACCAGTTCCATGGTAATATGTCTCTCGCCGTGAAGGATAAAGCTCACCACCGTTATCCGGGGGCTTTAGGTCAGCTTCGTCGACGGCCGGTTCCGGAACTTCTTTTCGCCGGTTAGCCGCACACAGCCCATGGACCGCACCCGTCTCAGGTTTTGGACGCTGTATCTCACTCGGTTCGCCGGCGGCTTCGGCTTTATTACGCTCGTCACCCTCCTCCCGAAGTACATCAACGAACTCGACCCGGGTGCGGTCGCCGTCCCCGAACTCGCGCTCGGCGGACTCGCGCTCGGCGGCTTCTCCCTCTCTCGCGGCTTCGTCATCGGGATGTTCACCACCGGCTTCACGCTCGCCCAGACCGTCGCCGTCGTGCCCTTGTCGTGGGCCGGCGACCGCTACGACAAACGTCTCGTGCTCGCGGGGACGGTCGGCCTCGGTGCGGTCGTCTACGCCGCGTTCCCGCTCGTCGACTCCAGTCTCTCGTTTATTCTCGTCCGAGCCGCACAGGGCGTCGCCGTCACCGGCGCGGGGCTGATGTCGCTCGCGCTCGTCGGCGAACTCGCCCGCGAGGGAACGCGCGCGAACCACATCGGGAAGGCGAACGCCGCCCGCTTCGCGGCCTCCATCCTCGGGAGCATCAGCGCCGGTATCCTCTACGACCTGTTCGGCTTCACGCCCATCTTCATCGTCATCACGATTCTCCTGACCATCGCCGTCGTCGCCATCTGGGTGTTTCTCCCGCCGGACGAGACCCGCGTCCACGGCTTTCCGTTCACGGACCTCGCGCTCAACGAGCGCATCCTGACGATGGCGACGTTCCGCGTCCAGTACGCCGTCGCGGTCACGCTCGTCCGGACGTGGGTCCCCATCTACGCCGGCGTTTCCGCGGCCTCCGGTGGCCTCGAATACGGCGGCATCGCCGTCGCCGCAACCGTCGTCGCCGAGAAGTTCACCAACATGCTCTGTCAGCCGTACACCGGGCGCATCTCCGATTCGTACGGCCGGGCGCGGTTCGTCTTCGTCGGCGGCGGCCTCTACGGCCTCATCGCGCTCGCCGTCCCCTTCTCGCCCGCGGTCGGCGAGGCGCTCGCGCTCCCTGCCGCCTTCCCCTTCCTCGGTCCGCTTTCGCCCGCGTTCCTCCCGCTCGTCGGTCTCGCCGGCTTGCTCGGCGTCGCCGACAGCCTCCGCGAACCGGCCAGCATGGCGTTGTTCGCCGACGAGGGTTCCGGCGGCGCGGGGGTCGCCAGTAGCTTCGGTATCCGCGAACTCCTCTGGCGGCCCGGCAGCGTCGTCGCGCCCCTCCTCGGCGGCTACCTCATGGCCGAAGTCGGCATGGAGTGGGTGTTCTTCGTCGGCGGCGCGTCGGCCATCACCGGCGTCCTCGCCTTCCTCGCCGCTCTGACGTGGTCCCACGGGACCGACGCGCTCACGACGTGGTAGGGCTCAGCGCTTACTCTCTCGCGGCCCCTCTTTCTCTCATGCCCGACGACGCGCCGCCCGCGACGACCCGCGACCGCCCGGTGACCGAACCGAGTTACGGCATCCCCGAATCGGAAGCGGGGCTCTTGGAGTGGCGCGTCGTCGAGACCGCGTTCGCCGACGACGAGGTGTTCTGGGTCACGACCACCCGCCCCGACGGCCGACCGCACGCCCGCCCGGTCTGGGGCGTCTGGGTCGACGGCGCGTTCCACTGCGGCGGCGGCGAGCGAACCAGATGGGTCAGGAACCTCGCGCGCGACCCGCGCCTCGCGGTCCACACCGAAAGCGGGACCGACGTAGTCATCCTCGAAGGCGTCGCCGAGCGACTGGACGAGGAGACCGCCGACGACGCCACGCTCACCCGCGTCGACGACGCCTACGAGGCGAAGTACGGGATTCGCCACGGGACGCCGGTGTTTCGGATTCGACCCGAGCGCGTGCTGGCGTGGTCCGGTTTTCCCGCCGACGCGACGCGGTGGCGGTTCGATTCGGCCTGAGCGCCGTCGTCTCGTTCCGCTTCGATTCGTCTGTTTTCCCCGCGAATCGGATTTCATATCGCGCTATTTGATTTAGTAGTTCGAGAGGCCGGTCCCGGTACCACTCCGGCCGTTCTCACTCCCTGACATGCGGGCCTAGGGTCATTATCGTGTCACTCGTATCACACTGCATGGACCACCTCGAAACCCCGGCGGTACACCGGTTGCTCACCTCGCCCGCCGGCCGATTGTTGACCTCGCGCCCGTTCGAGGCGTTCAAGACTCGCTCGCTCCCCCGCGAGTTCGGCGTCGTCCGCGCTCGCGCCGCGGCCGACGTCGCGCTCTCGGAGGGCCCGGAAGCGTACCTCCGCGAAGTCGGCTCGCCGCCGGCACCGCACCTCCACGACCGAATCGAACGCGCCCTCGCGCAGTACGCCCGCCTCCGCGGCGCGTACGACGAAACGATGGAACGTTGGGACAGCGTCTTCTGGGGCGACGCCGAGTCGACGCCCGACGAGCGCGTCGCCGTCGAGCGCGAGCGCCGCGAGGTGTCGGAACGGCGGGCCAAGCCGACCGACATCTTCGGCTTCCTCCCGAAGGAACACCTCGTGCCGCCGGTGAAGTTCGAGACGCCCTCGCCCGAGGACGCGCGGACCCGCTGGCACCACGAACTCGCCGAACCCGAGCGACTGTACGGCTTCGCCGAATCCAGCGCGGCCGAGGAGTTCCCCCGCGTCGAGCGCTCTGCGACGGTTCGCGGGCCGGGAACCGTCGAGTATCTGCTTCGCTTCCGCTCACCGTCGCCGCATCTCAGCGACCGGGCGACCGCGCGGGTGTACGAACCCGTCGACGCCGCCGACGACCTGCCGACGCTCGTCTTCCACTCCGGCTGGGGGATGTTCGACGACCAACTCACCTACTGGCCCGAAGAGGAGTACGTCGCCCGCGCGCTCGCCCCCGAGGGGTACCGGGTCGTCCTCCCCGACGCGCCGTGGCACGGCCGGCGCGAGCTACTCGGTCGATACAGCGGCGAGCCCTACATCGCCCGCGCGCCCGTCGGCCTGTTCACGCTCTACTCGGCGGCCGCGCTGGAGACCGCCGTCCTCACCGACTGGGCGCGGACCGAGGGCGCGCCGGCCGTCGGCGTCGGCGGCGTCAGCCTCGGCGGAACCGTCGCGCTCCACGTCGGCGGTCGGTGCGGCGACTGGCCCGAATCGATGCGCCCCGACCTGCTGTTTCCCGCGGGGATGCCCGGCGCAATCGACCAGACGCTCCTCGCTGGCGGCCTCACGAAACTGCTCGACATCGACGCCGCCCTCGACGCGGCCGGCTGGACCGGCGAGGCGCTCCACGAGTTCGCGCCGCTGTTGAATCCGCCCAAAGACCCGTGTCTCGCGCCCGAACGCGTCTTCCCGTTCGTCGGGACCCGCGACGAGATGGCTCCCGCGTCCACGGCCCGCGGGCTCCTCGACGAGTGGGGCGTCCCGAGGCCGAACCGCCGCGAGTGGGACTGCGGACACTTCGGCGTGCTCGCGAACCTCATCAGAGACGAGTCGTTCCGGACGACGGTCCGGCGAGAGTTGGACGCGGCGGCGCGGAACCGCCGGAACAGAAAATCAGTTACTGCCTGAGTCGGCCGCGTTCCTCACTCCGCGTCGGCGAGGAAGTCGGGCTCGGGGCGCTTTTCGTCGTACTCGCTCCGGAGGTGGTCGCGGAACGCCTCGACGCTCACGTCCTTGGCCTCGCGCTCCTTGCGGTCGCGGACGGAGATGGTCCCGTCTTCTTCCTCGTCGCCGCCGACGATGACCATGTACGGGACGCGGTCGGTCTGGGCCTCGCGAATCTTCCGGCCGAGCGTCCACGAGCGGTCCTCGATGTCGACCCGGAAGTCGCCGAGTTCGTACTGGAGCTTCTTCGCGTAGCCCATCTGGTCGTCCGAGATGGGCAGGATGCGGACCTGCTCGGGCGCGAGCCAGAACGGGAACTTGCCGTTGAAGTGCTCGATGAGCACCATGAAGAAGCGCTCGTAGCTGCCGTAGAGCGCGCGGTGAATCATCACCGGCTGGTGGTCCTCGTTGTCCTCGCCCGTGTACGTCAGGTCGAAGCGGTCGGGCATGTTGAAGTCGAGCTGGACCGTCGGGCCGTCCCACTTGCGACCGAGGGCGTCCTTGAACGCGAAGTCGATTTTCGGGCCGTAGAACGCGCCGTCGCCGGCCTCGATGCCGTAGTCGATGCCGCTGTCGTCGAGGACCGCGCGGAGCTGCGTCTCCGCCTGCTCCCAGATTTCGTCGCTCCCGACGGACTTCTCGGGCCGCGTCGCGAGCGCGACTTCGGCGTCGAGCCCGAACGTGTCGAAGACCGTCAGGATGTTGTCGATGATGAGGTTGATCTCGTCTTCTATCTGGTCGGGGCGGACGAACAGGTGGCCGTCGTCGATGGTAAAGGACCAGACGCGCGAGAGGCCCGACAGCTCGCCGCGCTGTTCCTTCCGGTAGACCTTCCCGTCCTCGAAGTAGCGCACCGGCAGGTCGCGGTAGGACCACGACTGCTGGTCGAAGATGGTCGCGTGGCCGGGGCAGTTCATCGGCTTCAGGCCGTACTCCTCGTCGTTCACGTCGAGGAGGAACATGTCGTCGACGTAGTTCTCGTAGTGGCCCGACTTCTTCCACAGCTCCGTCCGGAACAGGTGGGGCGTTTCCACGGGGTCGTAGCCCGCGTCGAGGTTGAGTTGCTTCGCGTAGTCCGCGAGCTCGTCGAGGATGCGCTTGCCGTTCGGCTGGTACAGCGGCAGGCCCGGTCCGGTCGTCTCGTCGATGGCGAACAGGTTCAGTTCCTGTCCGAGCTTCCGGTGGTCGCGCTCCTTGGCCTCCTCGCGCATGTCGAGGAACGCTTCGAGGTCGGACTCGGACTCGAACGCCGTGCCGTAGACCCGGGTCAGCGTGTCGTTTTCCTCGTCGCCGCGCCAGTAGGCCGCGGAGATGTTCAGCAGTTTGACCGCGCCGATTTCGTCCGTCGATTCGACGTGCGGGCCCTTACAGAGGTCCTCGAACTCGCCCTGCTGGTAGAACGACAGCTCGTCGTCGCCGGCGGCCTCGTCCTCGAGGATGTCGCGCTTGTAGGGGTTGTCGGCGTACTTTTCGAGGGCCTCCTCGCGGTCGACGAGGACGCGCTCGATGTCGAGGTCCTCCTCGATGATGTCGCGCATCTCGTCTTCGATGGCTTCGAGGTCCTCCTGTTCGAGGTCGACGCTCGTCACGTCGTAGTAGAAGCCGTCGTCCGTCCACGGGCCGATGGTCAGTTTGGCCTCGGGGTGGAGCCGCTGGAGGGCCTGCGCGAAGACGTGGGCCGCCGAGTGGCGAAGCACGTCGAGATACTCGTCGGACTGGTCGGTGACGATGACGAGGTCCGCGCCGTCGTGGAGCGGCGTCTCCTTGTCCACGAGTTCGCCATCGACGACGCCGGCGACGGTGTCCTTGCCGAGGCCGGGGCCGATTGCGAACGCGGCGTCTCGCACCGTCGCACCCTCCTCGACGGAGAGTTCCGTCCCGTCGGGGAGGATGACAGCGATATCACTCATACGCGCACGGAACGGACGGGGGAGAATAAGTGTTGTTGAGACGAGCGCGAGCGACGCCCGCTCGCGACCGATTTCGTGCTGTTTGCTAGCACGACAGAGAGTGAGTCGGCGGTCCGACGTGGCCCCGTCCCCGCGCTCGCGGTCTCCTCGTCGGCCCGCTGTTTCGACCCAAAGTACCAATTGGGTCGCACGCGGACCCTGTGGGTATGCGACTTTCTCGACAGAGCGGGGTGTTCATGCACGTCACCTCGGTCCCGGGGCCCCACGGCATCGGCGACCTCGGCGACGGCGCCCGCGCCTTCGTTGACTTCCTCTCCGACGCCGAACAGTCGATGTGGCAGTTCTGCCCCCTCGGGCCGACGGAGCCGGCCATGGCGAACTCGCCGTATCAATCGACCTCCTCGTTCGCCGGCAATCCGCTTCTCATCGACCTCACGGACCTCGTAGAGCGCGGGTGGCTCACCGAGGACGACCTCGAACCCGTTCCCGACTTCGACCCCCACGCGGTCGACTACGAGCGCGTCGGCGAGTACAAGCGCTCGCGGCTCCGCACCGCCTTCGACCGCTTCGAGGCCGAGGCCGCCGAGGACGACCGCGCCGCCCTCGACGCCTTCCGCGAGCGCGAGGCCGGGTGGCTCGAAGACTACGCGCTGTTCGCCGCCCTCAAAGACGAGTTTCGGCGGGCGTGGATAGACTGGCCGACCGAGTTGAAGACCCGCGACCCCGACGCGCTCGCCGACGCCCGCGAGGAGTACGCCGACGAGATTCGCTACCGCGAGTTCGTCCAGTTCTGCTTCGACGAGCAGTGGCGCGCCCTCGCCGACTACGCCGACGAGAAGGGCGTCACCCTCGTCGGCGACCTCCCCATCTACGTCGCGCTCGACAGCGCAGACGTGTGGGCCGCGCCCGAGGCGTTCGACCTCACCGAGTCGAACGAACCCGCCGTCGTCGCCGGCGTCCCGCCGAACCCGAACGACTCCGGCCAGCGCTGGGGGAACCCGCTGTACGACTGGGAGACGCTCCGCGAGGACGGCTACGGCTGGTGGCTCGACCGCCTCCGCCGCCTGTTCGACCTCGTGGACGTGACCCGCATCGACCACTTCAAAGGCTTCGACGAGTTCTGGGCCATCGACGCCGACTCCGACGACCCCGGAAACGGCGAGTGGCGCGACGCCCCCGGCCACGACTTCTTCGAGACGGTCGAGCGCGAACTGGGCGACCTCCCCTTCATCGTCGAGGACCTCGGCTTCCTCGACGCCTCGCTCGTGGACCTCCGCGACCGGTTCGCCTTCCCCGGCATGCGCGTCCCGCAGTACGCCGACTGGTGCAGCGAGGGCGACATGTACCAGCCGATGCACTACCCGGAGAACTCCGTCGCCTACACCTCGACCCACGACACCGACACGTTCGTCGGCTACTACCGCGACCTCGACGACCGCACCCGCGACTGTCTCCACTACAACATCGGCGCGGACGGCTCGGAGATTCACTGGTCCATCATCGACGCCGTCTGGAACTCCGCGTCCGTCCTCGCGTTCACGACGACGCAGGACCTCCTCGGACTCGGCTCCGACGCCCGGTTCAACACGCCCGGCACGCAGACCGGAAACTGGGAGTGGCGCGTCACCCGCGAGGGCCTCGACGACGGCGTCGCCGACCACCTCGCGAACCTCACGGACCTCCACATCCGCAACTGAGGCCGCCGCCGACCCTCGGCTCGGTTCGACTACACCTTTTTCAGTCGCCCACCCGACGGCAACGGTATGTCTCGCCGCCTCGGCCTCGGCGCGTTCGCCGCCGGGCTCATCGCCGCGGTTCTCTCGGCGCTCGTCCGCGCGACGACCCCCCTTTCGGACTTCGACGTGCCCAACGCCGACCTGCTCCTCTCGAAGGGGCTGTCTGCCGCCGCGGTCGCGCTCGTCGCCTACGGCGTCTACCGGTTTCTCGCCGCGTTCTTCGTCGGGCGCATCGCCGACCGCCGCCGGGCCCACGACGTTCGGAACGTCCTCCGACTCACCCTCGGTGGCGTCGCGCTCGTCGGCGTCCTCGGGGCGTTCACGGAGCAGTGGCTCGGCGTGTTGGTCTCGTTCGGCGTCATCGGCTTCGCCGTCACCTTCGCGCTCCAACAGCCGATTCTCTCCTTCATCGGCTGGTTCTACATCCTCGCGAAGCGACCGTACGCGGTCGGCGACCGCGTCAACATCGGCTCGGTCTCCGGCGACGTGGCCGAGGTCGACTTCCTCGTCACGACGCTCTGGGAGACCGGCGGCACCCTCGCGTCGAACCAGCCGTCCGGCCGGACCGTCACCGTCCCGAACTCGCTCGTCCTCTCGTCCGAGGTCGTCAACTACGGCGCGCTGTTCGACCGGGTCTGGACCGAGGTACCCGTGCAGGTGTCCTACGAGACGGACCTCCCGTTCGTCCGCCAACTCCTCTTGGACGTGGCCGACGAGGAACTCGGCGACGACATGGACGCCGCGATGAAACGCTACCGGGCCAGGCTCGCCGAGTCGCCGCTGGAACTCGACGTGGCCGGCGGCCCGACGGTCAACGTCGCACAGGAGGAGTCGTGGGTCGTCTTCCGACTCCGCGTGCTCGTCCCGCCGACCCGCGCCCAGCGCGTCAAAAACCGGCTCTACGAGCGCATCCTCGACCGGCTGGGCGACCACCCCGACCGCGTCAGTTTCCCGGTGAGCCGCAACCGCTGAGCGCGACGCGGCTCGACGTGGCGCGACGCGGCGCGCCGGCATCGAAACCCGCAAATCCCCCGCGCCCAACGTCGAAGCGATGGAGACGGGTGTCATCGACCTCGCGAGCCTCGACGGAGCGTTCGACCTCCAATCGACGCTGGAGAGCGGCCAGTCGTACCTCTGGGACCGCCCCGACGGCCGGATGTACGAGCGCGACGCGGCCCACGGCGGCGACGCGTGGTACCAGACGGTCGTCCCGCCGCTCGACGGCGTCGCCGACGAGTCGGCCGTCGTCAGGGTCCGCCAGACCGACGGCGCGCTGGAGTGGGAGTCGAACCTCGACGCCGTCCCGCTTCTCACCCACCTGCTCCGCCTCGACGACGACCTCGACGCCATCGTCTCGGAGATGCCAGACGAACCGCTGGTCCGGCGGGCCTACGAGGCGTACCCGGGCATGCGACTCGTCCGCGACCCGCCGTTCGGCTGTCTCGTCTCGTTCATCTGCTCGGCGCAGATGCGCGTCTCGCGCATCTTCGGGATGCAGTCGCGGCTCAGAGAGACCTACGGCGAGCGCGTGGAGTTCGACGGCGAGACGTACTTCGCGTACCCGACGCCCGAGCGACTGGCCGAGGCCACCGAAGACGAACTCCGCGACCTCAGCCTCGGCTACCGCGCGCCCTACGTCCGGCGGACGGCCGAGATGGTCGCCACGGGCGAGGCGACGCCCGCCGAGGCCCGCGGCCGCGACTACGAGGACGCCCGTGACTTCCTGACGACGTTCGTCGGCGTCGGCGACAAGGTCGCGGACTGCGTCCTGCTGTTTTCGCTCGACTACCTCGAAGCCGTCCCGCTGGACACGTGGATTCGGTCGGCTATCGAGGAGCACTACCCCGACTGCGACCGGGGGAACTACGCCGACACCTCGCGGGCCATCCGCGAGCGCCTCGGCGGTCGCTACGCCGGCTACACCCAGACGTACGTCTTCCACCACCTCCGCTCTGGCGGGGAGTGAGCGGGCGCGAGACGGAGTGGCAAGAAGGTTGATACCCTTCGGCACACAACCTCATCGTAACCATGGACTGCAGAGTCGTCGTCGAGGCCGCGGTCCCGGTGTACGACGTGGAAACCGTCGACGAGGCGATTCGCATCGCCATCTCGAAGACCGGCGAGATGCTCAATCCCGACCTGAAGTACGTCGAGATTAACATGGGCTCTCGGAGCTCGCCCGGCGGCGAGGAACTCCCCCCCGCGTTCATCGCCGCGGACGAGGCGCTCGTCGCCCTCGAACTGGAGATGACCGTCTTCAACGTCGAACAGGAGGAACACGCCTCGCGCATCGCCCGCAAGGAGATCGGCCAACGCCTCGAAAATATCCCGCTGAAGGTGCTGTCGGTCGAACGAGTCGACGACGATTCGGTCGAGACGGACGGCGAGGGCGACACCCGCGCCGAGACCGGCGCTTCGGACGACGACGCGCTCGTCGACTTCGACGACCTCGTCGACGACCGCTGAGGCCGTCGCGTCCCGCGTCGTCGCGTCGTCGTCCCGGCCCCGCCCGACTGCTGTTTCTACCCGCGCGTGGAACTCATCCAATTAGCTCGGCACGGCGGTCGCTCGGGAGCGTCGTCGCGCCAGAGAACGGCGCGGTCGCTCTCGGATGTGTAGGGTCGTAGAGGAGAACGCGTTTCTTTTCTCGGTTCAGTCGGCTTGCGGTGCGAGCGGCTCTGGTTCTGCCTCGCGCATCGCTCCGGTGATTCCTTTCGCCAGTTTAAACACGGCTGCTTTGTGGTCCGTCTTGGACTTGTGGATGGATGTCGGTCGTACGCCGAGTTCGTTGTACTCGACGAGACTGATTTCCTCGTCCTCCCAGGCCTCAATCTGGGTGTGGACTTCTGCGAGCAGACCGTGCAGGTGGATGAGTTCCTGCTTCTTCATGAGCAACCACGGCTTGAGACCGGAGGGATATAGTATTATCTTGAGTCACGTTAGCATCCGACTCCCTTAAACCGCCGATTATGGGGGTCTCAGCGGAAATTTCGTGTTCGAACGTTTTCAATTCGTTTGTTGTTTCGCCCCCTCGATAGCGAGCGTCGGCGGAATCTCACGAGTGGTTTATATAGCTATGTAGGGCGCGCGCCGAGCGCCGGTCGCGCGCGCCGGGGGTCGTGAGAATTTTACCCCGGCGTGCGCGTACTGTCGCGCATGGACTACGACGACCAACTGGACCGCGCGCTCTCGGAGTCGCCGGACGTCGCGGAAGGCGGCGACCGCTTCAGCGTTCCGGAGCCGGCGGTCCGCCAGGAGGGGAACGTCACGGTCTACGAGAACTTCGCGGCGACCCACGACCGCCTCGCGCGCGAGGCGGCGCACGTGCTGAAGTTCTTCCAGACGGAGTTGGGGACGAGCGCCCAGATCGACGACAGGGGCCGCGCGCGCTTTACCGGCGAGTTCCGCCAGCGCCGCATCGCCGACGCGCTCGACGAGTACGTCGAGTCGTTCGTGCTGTGTAGCGAGTGCGGGTCTCCGGACACGAAACTCGTCGCCGAACAGGGTGCCGAGGTGTTGAAGTGCGACGCGTGCGGCGCGCTCTCGACGATTCCCGACATCTAAAAAACGAACGCCAGCCGGGGCCGCCCCGGTCGTGCGGCGACCCCTCTCTCGCTCCTCGCTACTCGAACTGTTTGAGCGTCTGGAGGTCGCGCTCCGTCCGCATGAACTCGGCCGTGCGCCGCGTCGCGCCGCATCCCTGACACGAGTAGTTGTCGCGGTGAGCGGGGAGGTCGGTCGGATTCGTCTCCCAGTCCTTTCCACATTCGGGGCACAAGAGTCGGACGAACGCTTCAACCATACCCCGTATATGCTTCGGGGGTGCGGATAAATGTTGTTACGGTTTGGCACGACCGAGAAAAAGTGCGGGCCACCGAGCCCACCGAGCGTTTACGCGAACAGGGTACCGTCTTGGACTTCGAGCAGCTCCTTGTAGCGGTTGCGGATGGTGACCTCGGAGATGTCCGCGACCGTCGAGACCTCGCTTTGGGTCACCTTCTCGTTGGTGAGGAGGGCGGCGGCGTAGACGGCGGCGGCGGCGAGGCCGACCGGCGACTTGCCGGAGTGGATACCCGTCTCCTTCGCGTCGCGGAGGAGCTTGCGGGCCTGCCGCTCGGCCTCGTCGGAGAGGCCGAGTTCGCTGGCGAACCGCGGGACGTACTGCTCGGGGTCTGCGGGCTTGATTTCGAGCTTCAGCTCGCGGACGACGTAGCGGTACGTCCGGGTAAGTTCCATCTTATCGACGCGCGAGACCTTCTCCAGTTCGTCGAGCGAGCGGGGAGTGCCCGCCATCCGGGCCGACGCGTACAGCGCCGCGGTGGCGACGCCCTCGATGGAGCGGCCGGGGAGCAGGTCGTCGTTGAGCGCGCGGCGGTAGATGACCGAGGCGGTCTCGCGGACGTTCTCCGGGAGACCGAGGGCCGAGGCCATGCGGTCGATTTCGCCGAGCGCCTGCTTGAGGTTGCGCTCCTTGGAGTCGCGGGTGCGGAACCGCTCGTTCCACGTGCGGAGCCGCTGCATCTGCTCGCGCTGGCGCGGCGAGAGGGACTTGCCGTAGGCGTCCTTGTTCTGCCAGCCGATGTTGGTCGACAGCCCCTTGTCGTGCATCATCTTCGTCGTCGGCGCGCCGACGCGGGACTTGCTGTCGCGCTCTGCGGAGTCGAACGCGCGCCACTCCGGGCCGCGGTCGACCACGGTGTCCTCGACGACGAGGCCGCAGTCCTCGCAAATCGTCTCGCCGTGTTCCTCGTCGGTGACGAGGTGGCCGCTACACTCGGGGCAGACCTGCGCTTCGTCCTGCTGTTTTTCGTCTCGCTCGGACTCGCGGGGACGGACGTCCCTGGCCTTTGCGTCGGTACTGTAGGTTCGGGTGGTTATGGTGTCGCTCATGGTGGGGTGGAAGGCGCGGATACGTCTCGGCCGGGAAGACCACAGAAGACGAAAGAATAATCCGGCTTGGACTGGCCTTACCATCAGTAAGTCCGAAAAGCATATAAACCTTTCGCCGAAGTCATGCGGGTCAATCGCACGATGTAGCCGCTCTGTCGTCACCTCGCCGACGCGAACCGAGCGCCAGACGTGAGCAATCGGGTAGTATATCTCTTTCGTCGCTCAGAGCCAGCTCTCCCGTCGGAAGTAGACGAGCAGGACGACGGAGACGAGCGCCATGCCGAGCATCGTCGCCGGATAGCCGTAGGCCCAGCCGAGTTCGGGCATGTTGAACGCCGACGCGCCGGGGTCGAAGTTCATCCCGTAGATGCCGACGACGAGCGTGAGCGGGAGGATGATGGTCGCGACGACGGTGAGCGTCTTCATCACCTCGTTCGTCGACTGCGAGAGCGTGTTGAGGTAGATGTCCCGCGCGCCGCGCGCGAGGTCGCGGTACGTCTCCGTGAGGTCGACCAACTCGACGAGGTGGTCGTACACGTCGCGGTAGTACTTCTCCGTCGACTCGCGGACGTAGTCGGGGTCGCCGCGGGAGAGCACGCCGACCGCCTCCCGCGTCGGCCACACGGTCTTTCGGAACGACAGCAGGTCGCGCCGGACCGCGTTCAGCCCTTCGAGCACCTCCGGGTCGGGCCCCTCGAGGATGATGTCCTCGATGAGTTCTATCTCCTCGCCGACCTCGTCCAACAGTCCGAAGTACTCGTCGACGATGCGGTCGATGACGCGGTAGGCCACGAAGTCCGGTCCGAACCGGAGCATCCGCGGTTCCTCCCGCTCGATGGCGTTCCACACGTAGTTTATCGGCTCTAACTCCCGGCGCGTCAGCGTCACGAGCCAGTCGTCGCCGAAGCAGAGTCCCACGGGTCTGGTCTGGACCTCCTCTTCGAACACCTGTTCGCCGGCGCGGAGCGTCGCCACCCGGACGACGACGAACGTGTAGTCGTCGTACTCCTCGGCCTTCGGGCGGGCGTCGTTCCGAACGTCCTCGACCGAAAGCGGGTGGACGCCGAACGCCTCGGCGACGCGCTCGAACTCCTCCGCGGCGGTCGCGCGGACCCACGTGGTCCCGTCGGCGTCGCGCGCCGCGTCCAACGCGGTCTCCTCGTAGGCCGACACGCCGTCGTCGCCGTAGACGAGCGCCGAAATCACCGCACGTCACCCCCGATGGCCCAGAGCGTGATGCCGACCATGACGGCCGTCACCGAGAACGCCCGGCCCGGGTAGGCAACGAGCGACCCGACGCCGTAGCCGACGACGCCGAGCGCCGTCACCGCGATACCTGCGGTCCGTACGCGAGTCATGAAACCACCGACCCGCGGCGACGAGAAAAAGGCTCGCCCGAGGCGGCTTACGCTTCAGACGGGTGTTCGACCGACCGAATCAGTTCGAGGACGTTCTCCTCCTCGCCGTCGAGCTGTTGGGGGTACAGCCCGATTGCGATGACGAAGTCCTCGTTGTGCTGGACTTTCGTCACGTGGACGTACACGTCGACTTCCTGGCCGCCGAACCGCGCGGTGGCGCTGTACTTCGTGACGTTAGTCGTCTGCCCGAGCATCTGGACGTTCCGCGAACTGACCTGCTGGACGTCGCTGAGGCCCTGATACCGGTTGTCCACGAGGCGGATGAGGTCGTCGTTCGAGTAGTCGCCGATGGGGTTCCGGGGCTGGCCGGCGACCTCGACCGCGGGCGTCGAGATGACGCTGAACGAGCCGAGTTTGGCCTCGCCGAAGAAGCCGAGGTCCAGCGTCTTCTCGTACGTCGTGATGTGGTTGCTGGCGGCGATTTTACGCTCCTGTCCGCCGAACGAGAGCGTGCGGTTCACTGCGAACGTCTCGGTCCCGTTCGTCTCGTAGCCGGCGTTCTCGGCGACGGTCGCGTCCGTCGTGGCCGGTTCGGATTCGAACGTCAGCGTCTCCTCGCCCGTCAGAAAGCCGATACAGCCGCTCGTGAGCACGAGCGCGGCGAGCGCGAGCACCGCGACTACGCGTCTGGAAGTCATTGCCCCGCCATTTCCCCTCGCCGGGCATAAGTTCGGTGGCCGGGCCGCCGCACCCTCGACGCGACCTCTCCGAGCGGTCCGCGGGTTTTCGCCTCAGTCGTCGAGGTTCCGCGACTCGTTTTCGCGGCGAATCACGCGGCCGCTGTAGAGGTAGTAGGCGGGCGCGACGAACGGGAGCGCGAACGCCGCGCCGAACCAGAGGTGCCGCGACGCGCCCCAGCCGATGCCCTGCCCGCGGAGCGACTTGATGTCCGCGCGGATGAGGCCCGCGTAGAAGACGTGGGTGACGAGGTAGACTGCGAACGCCGGCTCCGGCCCGATGTACAGCGAGACGCCGGTGAACATGACGAACCCGATGGCGTAAATGACCGGCAACACCCCGCGGTAGCGGCCGCGCGCCGGGCGCTGTTTCTGCTGACGCTCGCGCTCGACCGCCGTCCCGCGGCGGTACTCGTCGGTGCTCATGTCGCTACGGTGTGCCCCGCGGGGAAAAAGTGGTTCGCTCAGCCGAGGTACTTGACGTCGACCTCGTGGGGACCGTCGTCCGTCGGGAGCGCGACGGCCTCGCGGAGGTGGTCGCGGACGGCGGAGCGCCACGCTCGGACCGCCTCCGTGTGGCGCTCGTGGTGCGTTTCGACCTCGTACGGCTCGGGGCGCGTCTCGTCGGGTTCGGGGTACGCGGGGGCGTCGTCGGCGACGAAGACCCGCGGGTCGAGGTGTATCGGCTCGGGGTCGGCGTAGTCCGAGGCCTCGCCGCCGGTGCGGTGAATTCGCGCCCGCATCCGCCCGTAGAACGGCGGGGTGACGCGGAGGACGACTGGGTCGTCGCCCCGGCGGTTCGCCTCGAGGGCGGTCACGAGGTCGTCGGTCGTGACTGCGAGCGAGCGGACGGCGCTCGGGTCGGACGACCCGCGCGCGTCGTTCAATCTCCGGCGCGTCGGCGGCTCGTCACCGACGTGGGCCGAAGCTCACCGCTGCACTCGGGGCAGGTCGAACGGTACGACGCGGCGCTCACGGTCGTTTGACACTCACGACAGACGTACGAAGCGCGTTCCATCGACCATTCGTACGAGACATGGTGTGTTAAAACTTACCACAGTATGCCGCGAGCGCCGAACCGCGCCCGCGGGTCCGTGTCCTTTTACCCGAACGGGGCGCAATCCGCCAGTATGACAGACGCATGGTTCGCCGGCGCGGACCCCGACGACCCCGAATCCGGGGCGACGCGAGTCCGAACGGGCCGCGCCTCCGCCCCCGCCGATTGGCCGGCCGAGGCCGTCGACGCCGGGTTCGCCGCCGACGACACCGACTACTACGCCAAGCTTCGCTCGGCGACGCTCACCGCCGCCAGCGAGGCCGTCGCGGAGCGCGAGCGCGCCGACGACGTGCAACTCGCCCACGCCGTGCGCGCGATGGACGACGCCGAACGGACCGCGAACGAACTCGCCGAGCGGGTCGTCGAGTGGGCCGGCACGCTCTACGAGGACGTCCCGCGCGGCCTCGACGGCGTCCGCGACATCGCCGCCCGCGACCCGAAGACCGCCGCCGAAGAGCGCGTCGTCTCCTACGCCACCCGCGCGGTGGACCTGCTCGACGAGCGCGACGACCTCCGGACGTTCATCGAGGAGCGCGCGCCCACGACCGCGCCGAACCTCGCCGAGATGGCCGGACCCGTCCTCGCGGCGCGGCTCATCGCGCTTGCGGGCGGCCTCGAAAGCCTCGCCAAGAAACCGAGCGGAACGGTCCAGGTGCTCGGGGCCGAAGACGCCCTCTTCGCGCACCTGAAGGGTCGCGCCACGTCGCCCAAACACGGCGTCATCTTCACTCACGAGTACGTCCGCGGGACGCGCCCGCAGGACCGCGGGTCGGCCGCCCGCGCGCTCGCCGGGAAGCTCTCTATCGCCGCGCGCATCGACCACTACTCGGGCGACTACCGGCCGGACCTACACGACGAACTCGCCGACCGGATGGCGACGATTCGCGCCCGCGCCGACGAGGAGGCCGACGAATGAGCGACGACTCCGCCGCCGACACCGGGGCCGAGGCCGACCTCCCCGAGGGCGTCGAGCGCCGGACGTTCGGCGGCCGCGAGCGTCTCTCGACCCGGGGCGCGCAGGTCTACGGCGAACCCGTGGACGCCGAGGGCTGGCGCGCGTGGGACGCCGGGCGCTCGAAGCTCGGCGCGATGCTCGAACTCGGGATGGACACGGGTCTCGTCGGCGACGAGTCGGTCCTCTACCTCGGTGCCGCCTCGGGAACGACCGTCTCGCACGTCGCCGACTTCGCCGGGCCGACCTACGCCGTGGAGTTCGCGCCGCGACCCGTCCGCGACCTCGTCGGCGTCGCCGAGGACCGCACCAATCTCTTCCCGCTCCTGAAGGACGCGCGCGACCCCGAATCATACGCGCACGTGGTCGAATCCGGCATCGATTGCCTCGTCATGGACGTGGCGACCCGCGGGCAGGCGACCGTCGCCGTCCGCAACCGACAGTTCCTCGCGGACGACGGTCGGCTCCTGATGGCCGTCAAGGCGCGGAGCGAGGACGTGACCGCCGAGCCGGACGACGTGTTCGACGACGTGGTCACCGAACTGGAATCCGCGTACGAAATCCTCGACACAGCCCGTCTCGACCGCTTCCACGCCGACCACCTCGGCATCGTCGCCCGCCCGAAGTAGACGGGCGGCGGCGTCACCGTCATCGCTCCGTCTGACGACCGTTCCGAGAGACCTGATTTTCGACCGTCACTATCGTCCGATTCGCTTGCCCGCGGTCGTGCGACGCGTTCGCCGGCTCCCACGGTGTTTTTAATTCGGCGCAACTTACGCCGTTGCGATGGAACTAGGGTCGGCGGACGCCTTCGACCGAATGGGGACGCTCGGCGTCGAAGAGGAATTCTACATCGTCGATGCCGACGGCCGCCCCACCTCGGGCATCGACGACTTAGTCTACGGACCGGAGCCTCCGGAACCGCTCGCCGGACGGCTCGACCACGAGCTGTTCAAGTTCACTATCGAGACGCAGACGCCGCTCATCGAGGCCCCCGACGAGGCCGGCGCGGCCGTCGAGACGGTCCGCGAGGCGCTCGTCGACCACGCCGCGAACCACGGCTACCGCATCGCCGCGGCCGGGCTCCACCCCGCCGCCAAGTGGCGCGAACTCGACCACGCGACGAAGCCCCGGTATCAGGCGCAACTCGACCGAATCCAGTACCCGCAACACCGGAACACGACCGCCGGCCTGCACGTCCACGTCGGCGTCGACGACGCCGACAAGGCCGTCTGGGTCGCCAACGAACTCCGCTGGTATCTCGCGCCCCTGCTCGCGCTCTCCGCGAACTCCCCGTTCTGGAACGGCTTCGACACCGGTCTCGCCTCCGCCCGCGCCAAGGTGTTCGAGAACCTCCCGAACACCGGCATGCCGACCGCCTTCGACGACTTCGAGGACTTCCAGCGCTTCGAGCGCCGGATGGTCGAGTACGGCTCGATAGACGACCGAGGGGAACTCTGGTACGACGTGCGCCCACACACGGGCCACGGGACGGTCGAAATCCGAACCCCCGACGCCCAGACCGACCCCGAGCGCGTCGCCGACTTCGTCGAGTACGTCCACGCGCTCGTGTTGGACCTCGCCGACCGCTACGAGTCCGGCGAATCGGGAACGACGGTCCGTCGGGAACTCCTCGACGAGAACAAGTGGCGCGCGACCCGCTACGGGCGAGACACCGACTTCGTCGCCCCGGATTCCGAGGGCGTCGTGAGCCTCGAATCGTTCGTCGAAAGCGAGTCCGACCGCCTCGGCGTCGACGGCCTCCGGTCGCTTCTCGACGCCGAATCCGGCACCGCCGTCCAGCGACGGATTCACGAGGAGTCCGGGCTCGACGCCCTGTGCGAACACTTGACGCTGGACTGAGTCGCACGCCGACGACCGACAGGAAACATTTTTTAGCGCCCCAGTTTTGACCTTTGCCGTAGCACAAATGTCTGCGGACCAGAGCACAGAGGGGAGCGCGGAGTCGACGGACGAAGAACACTCGGGCGGCGCGGCCGACTGCGCTGTCTCCGAGTTCGACGACGGGTTGGTGGACCTGCTCGCGTGGATTCTCGACACGGAGACCCGCGCGCGAATCTACGTCTACCTCCGACAGCACCCCCACTCGACGAGCGAGGAAGTCGCCGAGGGGACCGGCCTCTACCCCAGTACGGTTCGGGAGGCGCTGGCCGAACTCACCGACGACGAGACGGTCGAGCGCCGCAAGCGGAAGAGTTCCGGCGCGGGCAACAACCCCTACGAGTACGTCGCAATCGCGCCGAGCGACCTCGTGAAGGGCGTCTCCGGACAGGTGCAAGAGCAGTTGAACGCCGTGTTCAACCTCGACCGACACCTCGGAACCGACCGCACCGACGAGACCGAACCGGTCACGATTACGGTCCGCGAGGAGTAGCTCCGCGGTCTGCCGGCTGCTGCGGTGCCTCGCCCGATTTTGGGAGCCCTTCGCTCGCCGCGGGTGCTGGTCCGTTAGGCTAACCCGACCCGCTTAAGTCGCGCCGCATCCACCGCGAGAGTATGCACGTCGCGCTGGGCGGGACGTTCGACCCTGTCCACGATGGACACCTCGCGCTGTTCGAGCGAGCGTTCGAATTGGGTGATGTCACGGTCGGACTCACGAGCGACGAACTCGCGCCGAAGACGCGACACGTCGACCGCTACGTCCGGCCCTTCGACGACCGCAAGGCCGACCTCGAAGCCGAACTCCGACCGCTCGCCGGAGAGTACGACCGCGAGTTCGAGGTCCGCGAACTCGACAAACCGACCGGCATCGCGACCGAGGAGGGCTTCGACGTCCTCATCGTCTCGCCCGAGACGCGGGGCGGCGGCGAGCGTGTCAACGAGATTCGAGAGGAGAAAGGCCTCAAACCCCTCCGTATCGAGGTCGTCGAGCACGTTCCCGCAGAAGACGGCGAGCGAATCTCCTCGACCCGAATCGTCTCCGGGGAGATAGACCGCCACGGCAACCTCACGCCCGACCGCGAGGGTCGCGGCCGGACGCCCCCGAGCGACGAATAGTTTTCACGCTCACGGTCGTATCGCCGCCCATGCGACACCCGCTTTTCGCCAGCTTCGCCGTCGGCGTCGTCGCCGCGGTCCTCGTCGGTATCGCCGTCACCGAGCTGGCCGCTCGGTGGATCTTCTTCTCGCTTTTCGTCGGTATCCCGGCGGGCCTCGTCGCCGGCGTTCTCGCCGTTGCGGTGACCTACGCGGTCTTGACCCGGCGGATGGCACCGACGCGCTCCTCGGAGTGACCGGCTACCAACTCGGGGGTCGGAAGCCGGCCTCCCGCAGGAGGTCCTTCCAGCGCTGTTGGATGCTGAGCCGCGATACGTCCATCGCCTCGGCGACGGCGGTCTGCGAGCGCTCCTCGCCGGCGATGAGCGCGCCGGCGTAGAGGCTGGCGGCGGCGACGGCCTTCTTCGAGCGGTCCTCGTCGGGCAACTGCGTGAGAAACATGTCCGAGGCGTACGAGCGGGCCTCGCTACCGAGTTCGAGGCCGTCGGCGGCGGCGTCGATGCGGGCCAGCCACTCCTGATTGTCTCGCTGGTCTCGGGCGCTGTACATGGTCGTCGTTGCGGCCGCGGGAGCATAATCCCCGTGGCGAGCCCTCGTGACGTTTATATATCGTTGCGGGAAATGTGCGGTCGAAGGGCGAGCGTCGCCCGATTGCGCGCGGGTAGCCAAGTGGCCAAAGGCGCAGCGCTTAGGACGCTGTGGTGTAGACCTTCGCAGGTTCGAACCCTGTCCCGCGCATACCGTCTCGAACACCGTGAGAGACGTGTCTGCGCGACAGAAGGGTTCGAATCAGGGAGCAACGCGACGCGTTGCGACCGCGGTTCGAACCCTGTCCCGCGCACTGACCAAACGAGCTAAGCGAGGGAGCAGACAGGTTCGAACCCTACGAGACGAGCACCGCGAGTCTCGGCCCGGTTCGAACCCTGTCCCGCGCGCCTTCTATCGACGGCGAGCAACGTGTCGCGGCCGCGGCCGAACCCGGTGGGTAGAAAGTGACACTACAGGCCCCAAGCGTTCGTCATCGAATCGTGTGCTCGCGGACCTCGATGCTCCCGTTTTCGAGGACGGTGAGTTCGAATGACTCCGTGGTACCGACCGGCCGTTCCCACTGTACCGTTCCGTTCACCGCGACGGAGACCGTCTGGCGGGTCGGCGCGAACTGGTCGGTCAGGTCGACCCCGTCGTCACCACCGTAGTCTGAGAACGTCTCGTTGAAGACCTCTTCACCGCCTACTGCGACAGCGACGCGCCCTGTGAACCCGGTCTCTGGATAGAGTGACAGTCGGGTCTCGGGTGTCCGGTCGGTGAGCGCTCCCGTCCGCTCGCGTGCCGAGGTCGACTCAGTCGGAGACTGTGTGGTCGCCGCGGACGGAGGGGTTGTTTCGGCTGTCGTCGTGTCGCGGGCTCCGACTCCCGAGCACCCCGCGAGAATAATCAGAAGAGCCGTCAGCACGACAGGGACCGAATTACGCATCTCTCTAATCACCAACGTCGCAACAGGCTGTCAAACCTCTTGTGGGCCCCCAACCGCGGGGGGTTCAAACAGAACGACCTCTCACCCCCGTCGTGCCCCGCACTCCACGCTTAAACACCCCGAATACGTTCGGAGGAAATCTTACCATCGAGCCGTCCAACTCCCCGACGGATGTCTGCGCAGTCACTCTACGCTCGCATCGGCGGCCGCGAGGCCGTCGAAGCAGTCGTCTCGGACTTCTACGACCGCGTCCTCGCCGACGACTCGGTCGCCCACTACTTCGACGACATCGACATGGTCGAACAGCGCGCCCATCAGGTCAAGTTCATCAGCGCCGTCGCGGGCGGTCCCGTCGAGTACGACGGGGCCGACATGCGGGCGGCCCACGACCACCTCGACCTCTCCGGTGAGGACTTCGACGCCATCGCCGAACACCTCGCGGCGGCGCTCGACGAAAACGGCGTCGCCCCGGAAGACGCCGATGCGATTCTCGACGAAGTCGCCGCGCTCAGAGCCCCGATTCTGGGGCAGTAAGCTCCGTTCGGCCCCCCTCGGGGAGAATCAGTCGCCGGTTTCGACCGGCCGAATCGCGCACGCCACGCGTCAGACGCGACACAACCCTTTTTCTCACCCGGTGTGTCTCTCCACCAATGGCGGCGTTATCCGAGTTATTGGGCGACCTCGTGGCGGACGTCGATGGGCTGTTTCTGTTCACGCCGAGTCACTCCCACTACGAGCAGTTCGCTGAGACGGACGTTCCGACGGTGGTCATCGCGCCGGAGAACACGGTCGAAGCCGAGACGTTCGTGGAACTGCCCCTCCAGTTCCAGAACGTCAAGGACCGCATCCGGTTCGGCGTCGAGGGCGCGATGGAACAGAGTATCGTCGAGGCGGGAGATACCATCGCCTGCAACGTCGGGGTCTTCGGCGGCGACCTCGACTCGCTCGTCCGGGTTCGCGTCGACGAGAACATGCGGTCGGGCATCTACGACCTCTTTGCGAACTCCCGGGCGGACCCCGGCGTCATCCGCGACGTGTTCGAGGTGGCCATCGAACTGGGCAAGAAGGGGCAGAAGGGCGAACCCGTCGGCGCGCTGTTCATCGTCGGCGACGCGGGGAAGGTGATGAACAAGTCGCGGCCGCTTTCGTACAATCCCTTCGAGAAGTCCCACGTCTACGTCGGCGACCCCATCGTCAACGTGATGCTCAAGGAGTTCTCGCGGCTCGACGGCGCGTTCGTCATCTCCGACTCGGGGAAAATCGTCTCGGCGTACCGCTACCTCGAACCCTCCGCGGAGGGCGTCGACATCCCGAAGGGGCTGGGCGCGCGCCACATGGCCGGCGGCGCCATCACCCGCGACACCAACGCCACCGCCATCGTCCTCTCGGAGTCCGACGGACTCGTCCGGGCGTTCAAAGGCGGCAAGATGATTCTCGAAATCGACCCGGAGGCGTACTGAGATGCCGGGGCCCGTTTCGGCGTCCCTCGTCCACTCGTCGGTCGGTCCCGCGCCAGCGTCCACAGCCGCATCCGCCTCCGCCTCCGTCGTCCCGCTCCAGACAGTCGGCGGCGCCGTCGACGACATCGTCCGGATAGTCGGGCTCCGGTTTCTCGGCGTGCTCGCCATCCTGCTTCTCGGGTTGGTGCTCGCGTACGTCGCGGGGACGCTCGTCCGGCGACTCCTCGTCAGCGTCGGCGTCCCGGAGGCCATCGAGGGGACCGCCTTCGAGCGGACCGCCCGCGACTTCGAGACATCGACGGTCGAAATCCTGTCGTGGCTGACGCGGTATTTCGTCCTCGGCATCAGCGTCTTCGCCGCCCTCTCGTTCGCCGGGGTCAACTACGCCGACCGCTTCTGGGGGCTCGTCATCGCCATCCTGCCGCAACTGTTCATCGCCATCTTGGTCCTCATCATCGGCGTCGTCGTCGGCGACAAGGTCGAACTCCTCGTCGCCGAGCGGTTCCGCGCGGTCAAACTCCCGCAGGTGAACGTCCTCCCGTCGCTCGCCAAATACACCGTCTTCTTTCTCGCCACGCTGGTCGCGCTTTCGCAGGTCGGCGTCGCCACGCTCGCACTCATCGTCCTCCTCGCGTCGTACATGCTGGGGCTCATCGTGCTCAGCGCCGTCGCGTTCCGCGACCTGCTCCGCTCGGGCGCGGCGGGGACGTACCTCCTTTTCACCCAACCGTACAGCATCGGCGACGAGATCGTCGTCGGCGAGGTCAGCGGCGTCGTTCAGGAACTCGACATGTTCGTCACCCACGTCGAATCCGAGGACACCGAGTTCGTCATCCCGAACGCCCGCGTCCTCGACAAGGGCGTGGGTCGTGTTCGATAGGTAAACAATACTGACGACTGATGTTTCCGGAAATTTTGTCATACCGTTACCATAACAGTTTAGAAGTGGTCCGAAGATTGTCTCATATCGGCTCCCCCTGAAGACGATGACGGAGAACCTCCCCACCCTCGACGTTACTGCCCCCTCAACCCGAGCGTTTGAGGTTGCAGAGACGCTACTCCGAGGGTTTCACTTTCAGGATATGCGGGAGACACATCTTCTCAGCTGCGACTTCGACGCCGCGATGACCGCCGCGGAGCGTGCGGTACATCATATGTCCGAGGCGTTCGTCGCCGAGTTTCCCGACGTTCCCACCGAGCGCGCCGAGCACGCCGGCGAACTGTTCATGCGCGCGCTCTTCCTCCAGGACGAAATCGAAAACCGAGACGCCTTCGACGCCTGCTTCGAACACGACGTCCCGCCCGGAGCGTTCGTCTCGTCCGTTCCCGACGACTCCGAGTCGGACGCGATAAACGACGACCCGCGGTGGCGGGACGTTCGAGAACTCCTCGGCACCGTCTGTGACGAACTCGACATAAATCCGGAATACGCGACGCTCCACACCCGCTTTTGGCGACTCCACGGACAGGAAGTCGACGGCTGGGAGACCGTCGCTCGGCGGGCCCACCGCATCAAAGTCGCACGGATGGCCCCCTCGGCAGACGGAAAAACCATCGATAACCTCGCACAGTATTTCGTCGTCGGCGTCACCCGTCACGACGAGTGGGTCCGAGAGAGCCCCGAGCGCGATGTTTCTTCCGCAATCGACATCGTCGCACACTATTACCAACGGCTGTTCGACCTCAGAGACGAGTCATAAAGGGGTCATAAACCAGGCATAAACGAACGCCGTTTGTGATATATAGATGATATATTTTCGGTGGTGAAACGACCGCCGAAAATAAGTATTGGTGGTAGAATTATCTCTGCAGACCGAACATGGAGGATACCGACCCGGAACTGTATCGCGAGGCTTTCCGAAGTGCGGATATCCCCATGTTGATTGCGGATACGAATTTCGCTTTTCGTGACATTAACGACGCCGGATTGGAGTTCCTCGGCTACGACTACGACGACATCGTCGGCGAGTCGGTCGGACTCATCGCCGCCGACGAGGAGATATACTACGAAATCGTCGAGCAGATGATCGCCGGCGAGACGTGGTCCGGGGAGTTCATGGCGCGGCGGAAGGACCAGCAGGTCGTCTACGGGCAGGGGTTCGCCAGCCCGATGGTCGTCGACGGCGACGTTGAGGGGTTTCTCGCCTTCTTCGTCGACACGACCAAACAGCGCCGCTACGAGAACGCCTCGGAGGTGCTCAACCGCCTCCTCCGGCACGACCTGCGGAACGAACTCAACGTCGTCTACGGTTACACCCAGCAGGTGGCCAGCCGAATCGACGACGAGCAGGCGCTGGAGGAACTCGACCTCGTCCAGGAGAAGGTCCTCGAAATCGTCCACAAGTCCGAGCGCGCCCGCGACCTCCGCGAGCACCTCGAACGCTCCCACGACGTGTCCAACCACCCGGTCCGTCTCGACGTGGTGTTGAACAACAAAATCGTCGACGCCATGATAGAGTTCCCGGACGCCGAGTTCGAGTTCGGGTCGTTCCCCGAGGTCGAGGTCGTCGGCGACGACCTCCTCGGCGAGGCAATCGAGTGTCTGCTGGAAAACGCGGTCATGCACAACGACAAGGAGACCCCGCGGGTCGAGGTCTCGGCCGACCGCGACGGCGGCTTCGTCATCGTCCGCGTCGCCGACAACGGCCCGGGCGTCCCCGAGGAGCACCGCGACCTCATCTTCGGCCGCGAGGAGTACGACCAACTGCACCACGGCACGGGAATCAGCCTCTTTTTCGCCGACAACGTCATCTCGTCGTACAACGGCACCATCTGGGTCGAAGACCGGGAAGACGGCGATGGCGCGGTCTTCTGCGTCCGTCTCCAGGAACAGTCCACGGTCGACGACTGACGCAGACCGCAGCCCGCGGGTCGCGACGACGACCGATTACTCTCCGCCAGTCTCGTCCCCGGACATCGGTCTCGCGGGAACCCCTGCGACCGTCTCACCCGCGGGCACGTCGCGCGTGACGAGCGAGTTCGCCGCGACCTGCGCGCCCTCGCCGATGCGGACGCCCGGCAGGACGGTCGCTTTCGCGCCTATCATGGCCCGCTCGCCGACGACGACCTCGCCGGTCCGGTACTCGTCCTGCAGGAACTCGTGACAGAGGATGACCGAGTCGTAGCCGATGATGGCGTCGTCTTCGATGGTGACGAGTTCCGGCCAGAACACGTCGGGGGTCGCTTCGAGGCCCCACGAGACGCCCGCCCCGACGGTGACGCCGATGCGCCGGAGCGCCCAGTTTCTGACCCGGAGCGACGGCGCGATGCGGGCGACGAGGACGAACACGTAGTTGAGCATCACGCGCCAGACGGGCTTGGCGTCGGTCCAGTACTGCAGCGAGTTCCGCGGGCCGGGCGTCGGGTGGTGCTGGATTCGGTCGTGTCGGCGGGCGTCGCCGTCCGCCGGTGCGGCATCGTCGTCGGTCACGTCCGTCGATTGGGCCGCGAGGGTAAAAGCGCCCTCGCCGCGGCGGCGACGAGAGAATCAGAAAATCGGTCTCGGTGGTCGGTTGCCGCTTACTCGCCGCGGAGTTCGGCCATGTGGTCGATGCGACGCTGGACGAGCGCCGCCGTGCCGATGTCGTGGCGGATGTGGAAGCCCTCGCCGGCGTCGGCGAGCGCGTCCTCCGCGAGTTCCTCCGCCTCGGCGATGCTGTCGGCGACGCCGACCACGGCGAACGACCGGGAGGTCGTCGTGTAGAGGCCGTCCTCGCGGTCGTCGACGCTCGCGTAGAACAGCAGCGCGCCGGCGTCCTCGTCCACCTCGACCGCGATTTCCGCGCCGGCTTCGGGGTCCGTCGGGTAGCCCTCGGGGACGGCGTACTTACAGACCGTGGCGGCTTCGGCGAAGTCGAGTTCGGGCAGCGACTCGCCCTCGCGGGCGGCCGTGAGCACGTCGATGAAGGGCGTTTCGAGGACCGGCAGGGTGTTCATCGCCTCGGGGTCGCCGAAGCGGGCGTTGAACTCGATGACCTTCGGGCCCTCGGTCGTGAGCATGAACTGGCCGTAGAGGATGCCCTTGTAGTCGGGGAGCGCCTCCACGACGGCCTCGATGACCTCGACCGCGGCCTCGTAGTCGCCGTCGGCCATGAACGGCAGGGAGGGCGTCACGTCGGTGTAGCTTCCCATGCCGCCGGTGTTCGGTCCCTCGTCGCCCTCGTAGGCGCGCTTGTGGTCCTGCACGGCGGGGCTGACGCGGAACTCGCCGTTGGCGACGAACGCCTGAATCGTGAACTCCTCGCCGACGAGGCGCTCTTCGAGGACCACGCGCTCGTAGTCCGAGTCGCGGAGGTACGCCTTCGCCTCCTCGGGCGTCACCTGGTCGCCGATGACCTTCACGCCCTTGCCGCCGGTGAGGCCCGCGGGCTTGACCGCGAGGTCGCCGTCGTAGTCGTCGATGTAGTCGCAGGCGGCCTCCATGTCGTCGAAGGTGGCGAAGTCGGGGTTGCCCGGAATCTCCTCGTCGCGCATGAACTGCCGCTGGAACGCCTTGTCCGTCTCGATGCGCGCCTCGGCCGCCTGCGGGCCGAAGGTGTAGACGCCGGCGTCGTCGAGGGCGTCGGAGACGCCCGCCGCGAGGCCGGACTCGGGGCCGACGACCGCGAGCGTCGCGCCGACCGACTCGGCGTAGGCGACGATGTCCTCGGCGGCGGTCTCCGAAATCGTCTCGAAGTCCTCGGCGAGGGCGGCGATGCCGGGGTTTCGGTTGCTGGCGCAGGCGTACAGGTCGCAGTCGGGGGCCAGCGCGCGGGCAATCGCGTGCTCGCGGCCGCCGCCGCCGACGAGAAGGACGGTCTCGCTCATGGTCGCATACCCTGCGCACGGGAGTGTAAAGATTGCTCTTTATCGGCGACGAAATGGGCACGATTGTGGTTATGCACGGTCGCCAACGAACGGGACTCGCCGTCCGACCCGCTCCCCGAGTCGGCCGCGTCGGCCGTCTCCACGCCGCTTTAGTTCCCGGAGCGCCGACTGCGACGCATGTCCGACCCGGTGGGACGCAACCGACTCGACGAGGAGCAGAGCCCGTACCTCCGCCAGCACGCCGACAACCCGGTCAACTGGCAACCGTGGGACGAGACGGCGCTCGACGCCGCCCGCGAGGCGGACAAGCCCATCTTCCTCTCGGTCGGCTACTCGGCGTGCCACTGGTGTCACGTCATGGCCGACGAGAGCTTCTCGGACCCAGACATCGCCGAGGTGCTCAACGAGCACTTCGTCCCCGTGAAAGTCGACCGCGAGGAGCGCCCCGACCTCGACCGCATCTACCAGACCATCTGTCAGCTCGTCACCGGCGGCGGCGGCTGGCCGCTTTCCGTCTGGCTCACGCCCGAGGGCAAGCCCTTCTTCGTCGGCACCTACTTCCCGCCGGAACCCCGCCGCGGCGCGCCCGGATTCCGCGACCTCGTCGAGAGCTTCGCCGAGTCGTGGCGGACCGACCGCGACGAGATAGAAAACCGCGCCGAGCAGTGGACGAGCGCCATCACCGACCGACTGGAGGAGACGCCCGACGTACCCGGCGAAGCCCCCGGTTCGGACGTCCTCGACAGCACTGTGCAGGCGGCTCTCCGCGGGGCTGACCGCGACCACGGCGGCTTCGGCGGCGACGGGCCGAAGTTCCCCCAACCCGGCCGCATCGACGCTCTGCTCCGCGGCTACGCGGTCTCCGGTCGCCGCGAGGCGCTCGACGTGGCGCGGCAAAGTCTCGACGCGATGGCCAACGGCGGCCTCCGCGACCACCTCGGCGGCGGCTTCCACCGCTACTGCGTCGACCGCGAGTGGACCGTCCCGCACTTCGAGAAGATGCTGTACGACCAGGCCGGCCTCGCCTCGCGGTACCTCGACGCCGCCCGACTCACCGGCAACGAGTCCTATGCGACCGTCGCCGCCGAGACGTTCGAGTTCGTCCGACGGGAACTCACCCACGACGACGGCGGCTTCTTCGCCACCCTCGACGCCCAGTCCGGCGGCGAGGAAGGCACCTTCTACGTCTGGACGCCCGACGACGTGCGCGACCTCCTCCCCGAACTCGACGCCGACCTCTTTTGCGACCGCTACGGCGTCACGCCCGGCGGCAACTTCGAGCGCAAGACGACCGTCCTGAACGTCTCGGCGACGACCGCCGAACTCGCGGAGGAGTACGAGCTCGACGAATCCGAGGTGGAAGACCGCCTCGAAAAGGCCCGGAAAGCCCTGTTCGCCGCCCGCGAGGGGCGCGAGCGCCCCGCCCGCGACGAGAAGGTGCTCGCCGGCTGGAACGGCCTGATGATTTCGGCGTTCGCGCAGGGGTCTGTCGTCCTCGAAGACGACTCGCTCGCTTCCGACGCCCGCCGGGCCCTCGACTTCGTGCGCGAGCGCCTCTGGGACGACGAGACCGAGACGCTCTCGCGGCGCGTGATGAACGGCGAGGTGAAAGGCGACGGCTACCTCGAAGACTACGCCTTCCTCGCGCGCGGCGCGTTCGACCTCTATCAGGCGACCGGCGACCTCGCCCCGCTCTCGTTCGCGCTCGACCTCGCGCGGGCGACCCGCCGCGAGTTCTACGACGCCGACGCGGGCACGCTCTACTTCACCCCCGAGAGCGGCGAATCGCTCGTCACCCGGCCGCAGGAGCCGACCGACCAGTCCACGCCGTCGAGCCTCGGCGTCGCCACGTCGCTGTTCTTGGACCTCGAACAGTTCGCGCCGGACGCCGACTTCGGCGGCGTCGCGGACGCGGTCCTCGGGTCGTTCGCCAACCGCGTCCGCGGCAGCCCGCTCGAACACGTCTCGCTCGCGCTCGCCGCCGAGAAGGCCGCCAGCGGCGTCCCCGAACTCACCATCGCGGCCGACGAGGTGCCCGACGAGTGGCGCGAGACGCTCGCCTCGCGGTACCTCCCCGGCCTCGTCGTCTCCCGCCGCCCCGGCACCGACGAGGAACTCGACGCGTGGCTTGACGAGCTCGGACTGGACGAGGCCCCGCCAATCTGGGCCGGCCGCGAGGCGGCCGACGGCGAACCGACCGTCTACGCCTGCGAGAACTTCACCTGCTCCGCGCCGACCCACGACCTCGACGAGGCGCTGGCGTGGTTCACGGCGGGCGAACCCGCAGGCGCGGGCAACGACAACTAAGCAGGTCCGCCGACTCAGAGCCGCGTCCCGTCGTACCGCCACCGCAACGACCGCACCGTGTTTGCGACTCGTTCGGCGCGCTCGCGGGTCACGCACGGGACGACTTTCTCACCCGTCGGCGTGTCGAAGACGAGCGTCGTTCCGTCGACGACGTCGAGACCCCGCGCCGAGAGCGCGGAACAGTACGTCAGACTCGTCTTCCGGTCCAGCGTCGATTGCACGATAGCCGTGGTGTCGAAGCGGTAGGCGTGGTCGTCGGTCTCCCAGCGCTCGTGGACCGTCGACGCCACGAACAGACCAACCCGGTTCGCGAGCAGGTCTTGAATCGACGCCACAACTCTCTCGGGGAGCGGCGGCGACTCGCCCCAGAGCATCGACTCGTGGGGAATCGTCGTGAGCAGGTCGTCCCCGCGGTCGTCGAGGAGCGTGAGACGAAACACGAAGTTCTCCCCGACCATCGTCGTCGCGACGTCGAGAAGCGCGAACAGCGCGTCCTCGCCGTCGCGGTCGAGAGAGAAGACGCGGGTCCCGTCGTCCGGGCGCTCGGGGTCGAGTGCTTCGACGGTTGTGAGCGCCTCGACACATCGCTCGATGTCGTCTTCTCCGTATGCTCCGTCGAGACAGCTCTCGTCGAGTTCCACCCGAACCGCGCTTGCGACGGGGACGGCTTCGGAGAACACCGGAACGAGGTCGCGGCGGTAGTCGTCGCTGTCGAGGAGATAGTGCCGCGGTTCGTCACCGTCGTCCGGGCGCTCACCCGCGTCCCCACCGCGTTTCTCAGGCATCTTCCGACTCCCGCGACAACTGCGCTCGTCGCATCGCATCGCCGTACCCGCGGGTGTCGTATCACGGTTTCGGCGGGTCAAGAGAACAGAGAATTCGAACCGACGCTCAGTTCGAGAGCCGCTCTGCGAGGTAGGCCGCAATCGGAACGTCTTCTTCCTCCACGAAGCGGGCGACCTCTTCGCCGTCGAGTTCGACGACGACCGTCGGGATGAGTTCGATGTCGTACGCCTCGACGAGCGGGCCGACCTTCGAGCCGTCGTCGGCCTTCTCGACGGGGTAGTGGTCGATTCGCTCGGCGGGGACGCCGGCGGCGTCGAGGGCCGCCGCGAAGTCGGGAAGCTGTCCGCGGCAGTCACCGCACCAGTCGCCACCCCAGACTTTGAACGTGTAGTCTTCGGCCGCGAGGGCGTCGACCACGTCGGGGTAGGACGCCGCGTCCCACGCGGGGTTCGGTTGCATCGTTTCGAGCGTCTCGGCTTCGGCCATGGGAGGGCGTACCGGCCGCGCGGATTTAACGGGTGCGCTCGCGGCGGGGCTCGCCGTCCGCCCCGAGACGGTGGCCGTATCGTCCGCCTCCGCCAGTCGTTTAGTGTCGCACCGTCAACGGAGGGTCGATGGACGACAGTATCCTCGACGCTATCGGGTCGCCGCTGGTCCGCGTCGACTCCCCCGAGGGGTCGACAATCGCGGCGAAGATAGAGTCGAAGAACCCGGGCGGGTCGGCGAAGGACCGCCCCGCGCTGGCGATGGTCGAGGCGGCCGAGGAGGCGGGCGACATCTCGCCGGGCGACCACCTCGTCGAACCCACGTCCGGGAACACCGGTATCGGACTCGCGGTCGTCGCGGCGGCGAAGGGCTACGACCTGACTATCGTCATGCCGGACTCGATGTCGCCCGAGCGCCGCGAAATCATGCGCGCCTACGGGGCGACCATCGAACTCGTCGAGGGCGACATCTCCGCCGCGAAAGAGCGCGCCGACGAACTCGAAGCCGAGGGCATGTACCAACTCCGGCAGTTCGAGAACCCCGCGAACCCGGAGGCGCACTACCGGACGACCGCCGAGGAGATTCTCGAACAGGTGGGCGACCGCCGCATCGACGCCCTCGTCGCCGGCATCGGCACCGGCGGCACGATTTCGGGCAACGGCCGCCGCCTCGTCGAGGAGTTCCCCTCGATGCGCGTCGTCGGCGTCGAACCCGCCGAGAGCGCCGTCCTCTCGGGCCACGAGGTCGGCAACAACGACTTCCAGGGGATGGGGCCGGGCTTCGTCAGCCCCAACCTCGACACCGACCTCATCGACGACGTGGAAATCGTCGAACTCGCGGACGCCGAGGCCGAGTGTCGTCGCCTCGCCCGCGAGGAAGGCATCCTCGTCGGGCAATCGTCGGGCGCGTCGCTCCTCGCGGCCAAGCGCGTCGCCGAGCGACTCGCCGACCCCGACGCGGACGAGGAAGACCGACCGCTCGTCGTGACGGTCTTCTGGGACTCCGGCGAGCGCTACATGTCCACCGGGATGTTCGACGCCGAGGAATAGCGGTCTCTCGACGGCCGGCTCTCACCGACCGAACTCGTCTTCCGCGACTCTGACGACGAGCGTTCGCTCCACGTCTCTGAGGTCGTAGTCGGGGACCGAGCCGTCGACGCGCGTCACGTACATCGGCTCGACGAGGCGGCCGTCTTCGACGCCGTAGATGGCGAGGTGGTCGCCGGTGTCTTCCGGCTGGACCGCCCCGTCTCGAATCTGTCGGGCGAGGTCGCGAGAGAGCCACTCGTCGGGCGAGACGGAGGGCTCGCGGACCAGCGAGAAGTCGGCGAAACGGACGAGATACCAGTTGAGGTCGTTGAGAAGCGAGACGGCCGCGCCGAGGCTCACCGTGTCGACCGAAAGCGAGTTGTCGAACGGTTCTGCGATGTCGTAGGTCGAAAGCGCCGCGCGGGCGGTGTCGCGCGACAGCAGTTCGTACTGGAGGTGGACGTCCTCCGCGCCGACGATACAGACCTGCGTCACGTCGAGAGGGAGGGTCCGGACTCGGTAAAGCGGTTCCGGTACTCAGGCGGTCGATTCCCACTCAGCGGCGCAGGACTCGTCGCAGAAGACGACGCGCTCGCGTTCGAGGGTTATCTTACCGGGCTTATCGATGTCCCGCTCGAGGAGGACCTGGTAGTGGGCTTCGCTCATGTCGACGCGGGCGCGGCAGGCCGCGCACCGCTCGACGGTGTCGCTCCAGTCGGTCCGCGACGCCCGGTGGCTGACGCGCCACTCGGGGCCGGGGCGGCCGTGACCGGGATGCGATGTTTTCGACATGAGAGAACCCTAGCGCTCACGGTAAATAAAGCCATTTTTGTGCAATTGTTCATTCGAAACGAATCTAAACGTTTGAAGAATCGTGACTATGTTGGTCGTTTGCACGGTTCGTATGTGCGTCGGTACCGCACCTCGGTGGGGCTGACGACGGGCCGCGCTTCGGGCCTCTCGCCGGCGGCTTCCACCTCGCGCTCCCGCGCTCAGTCGCCGTCGGGGGACACGACGACGCGTTCGCGGGCGGCCTCGACCGCGAGGTCGAACAGGTCGTCGGGTTCCGCGGCCTCGACGGCCGACAGCGAGGCGTTCGTCTCGGGGAAACTCGGTGCGACGCGCTCGCAACCGACCGGGAGCGTCGAGTCGTCGTAGGTGCCGAGGTCGCGGGCGGCCGCGACGATATCGGTCTTGTCGCGGGTCAAAAGCGGGCGGTGGACGGGGTAGTCGACCGCGGCCTCGGTGACGGCGAGGTTCTCGCCGGTCTGACTCGACTTCTGGCCGAGCGATTCCCCGGTCACGACGGAGTGGGCGTGCTCGTCGGTGGCGACCTCGGCGGCGATGGCGAGCATCGCGCGCCGAAGCGAGAGCATCCGGGTGTCCTCGACGCTCTCCATCAGTCGCTCGACCACGTCGCCGGCGGGGACGACGTGGACCCGCATGTCCGCGTTCGGGGCGCGGCGGGCGATGGTCCGCACGGTCTCGATGGCTCGCGCGCGGTGGTCCGCACCGCCGTAGTCGCCCAGGTCGACGTAGACGGGGACGATTTCGCAGCCCCGGCGCATCAGCTCCCACGTCGCCACCGGCGAGTCGATGCCGCCGGAGACGAGTGAGACGGCTCGGCCCTGCGTCCCGAGCGGGAGTCCGCCGGGCCCGTCGAACCGCCGCACGGAGAGATAGGCCGTCTCCTCGCGGCACTCGATTCGGTAGGTTCGGTCGGGGTCGTCGAGGTCGACGGGCGCGCCGGTCGCGTCGACGACGGCGCTCCCGGCCTCGCGTTCGAGGTCGGAACTGGTGAACCCGTGTTGGTCGGCGTCGCCGACGCGGTCGGCGTCGACGGCGAAACTCGCCCCGTCGGGGTGGTCGGACGCGAGGGTTCGGCAGGTCGCGACGATGTCGTCGAGGACGGGGTCGCAGGCGACGCAGGGGCGCGCCCAGACGACGCCCGGCACCTCGGCGCAGGCGGCCGCGACGGCGTCGGCGTCGGCCGCGTCGCGGACGAGCAGGCGGGACCACTCCCGCTCGACGCGGCCCGGAAGCGAGCGGTCGTCGAGGACCGCCTGGAGGTTCGTCCGCAGTCTGGCCTCCATCTTCGCCCGGACGCTCGAACTCTTCGTGCCCACCTCGCCGTAGCCGACGAGGACGACGTGCGCCGTCTGATTCACGGTCGACGTTCTCCGCGGGAACCCTTCAGCGTCTCGTTTCGCGGGGCGTCCGCGCCCGACTCGACGCGATTCCCCCGTCGCTATTAGTGTTATATATCTGTAAATAGTACAATTTACTGAACTGTAGACAGACGGCGAAACAATATAAACCACTTAATAGATTTCACCCCGTTTCCCTCTCGTACAACCGCCGACCGCCCCGCGGCCGCTCTCGACGAACAACTGCCGCCACCTCGATGCCCACTCGATGCCAATGACCGACGAGTCGCCAGCCGATATCGACCTCGCAGCCCCGCAGTACTATCTCAACCGCGAGCTGAGCGAACTGGAGTTCCAGTCCCGCGTGCTCAACGAAGCGCTCGACGACCGGAACCCGCTTCTCGAACGGGTCCGCTTTCTGTCCATCTTCACGAAGAACTTAGACGAGTTCTTCATGAAGCGCGTCGGCGGGCTGAAACAGCAGATAGACGCCGGCGTGACGGAGCGGACGACCGACGGCCGGACGCCCCGCGAGCAGTGGGAGGAGGCCATCGACAAGGCCCGCCCCATGTTCGAGCGACAGGCGGCGTGCTACCGCGAGGAGATTCGGCCGGCGCTCGCCGACGCGGGAATCCGCGTCTGCGACTACGACGAGCTGACGCCCGACCAGCGGGCGGAGATGCGCGACTACTTCGAACTCTCGGTGTTGCCGACGCTCACCCCGCTGTCGTTCGACCCGGCGCACCCCTTCCCGTTCATCTCGAACCTCTCGCTTTCGCTCGCGGTCGTCACCCGCGACGACGACGGCGACCAGACGTTCACGCGCGTGAAGATTCCGCAGAACCGCCCGCGACTCGTCGAAGTCGAGACCGACGGCGACGAGCTTCGGTACGTCCTCTTAGAGGAGGTCATCCGCGCCAACCTCGACCTCCTGTTCCCGAACGTCGAGGTCGTCGACACCGCGGTGTTCAAGCTGACCCGGAACGCCGAGGTTCGCCGGAACGAGGAGGTCGCGGAGGACCTCATCGACATGATTGAGGAGGTGCTCGAACAGCGCCGCTTCGCCACCGTCGTCCGCCTCGAAATCGAGGCCGACGCGCCCGAGGCGGCGCGGGACCTCCTCGTCGAGCAGTTGGACCTCGCCGACCGCGAGGTGTTCGAACTCCGCGGACCGCTCGACTACCGCGAGCTGATGGACCTCACGGACCTCGACCGGCCGGACCTCTCGCTGGAGTCGTGGACGCCGCAGCCGCACCCGCGGTTTTCGGACCTCGACGCGACCGACGCGGGCATCGGATCGGGCGCGTCTCCCCCCGAGACAGCCGCCGAGGACGGCGACACCATCTTCGACGAGATTCGCCGTAAGGACGTGCTGTTGCACCACCCGTACCACTCGTTCGGCGACACCGTCCAGGAGTTCCTCGACGAGGCCGCCAACGACCCCAACGTGCTGGCCATCAAGGCCGCCATCTACCGGACGGCGTCGGACTCGAAAATCATCGAGGCGCTCATCGACGCCGCCGACAACGGCAAGCAGGTCGCGGCGATGGTCGAACTCAAAGCGCGGTTCGACGAGCAGAACAACCTCGAATGGGTCCGCCGCCTCGAAGAGGAAGGTATCCACGTCGCCTACGGCACCATCGGGCTGAAGACGCACACGAAGACCGCGCTCGTCGTCCGCGAGGAGGAAGACGGCGTCCGCCTCTACTCCCACGTCGCCACGGGGAACTACCACTCCGGGACCGCGAAGGGCTACGTCGACCTCGGCGTCCTCACCGCCGACCGCGACATCGGGCAGGACCTCGTGAAGGTGTTCAACTTCTTCACCGGCCCCTCGCTGGACGAGGAGTTCCGGAAGCTCCTCATCGCGCCCGTGACGATGCGAAACGAGTTCACGAAGTGCATCCGCCGGGAGGCCGAACACGCCCGCGCCGGCCGCGACGCCCGCATCGTCGCCAAGATGAACGCGCTCGAAGACCCCGGTATCGTCGAGGAACTGTACGAGGCCTCGATGGCCGGCGTCGACATCGACCTGCTCGTCCGCGACATCTGTCGGCTCCGCCCCGGTCTGGAGGGCGTCTCGGAGACCGTCACGGTCCGGAGCGTCGTCGACCGCTTTCTCGAACACTCCCGCATCTTCTACTTCGAGAACGCGGGCGACCCCGACTACTACATCGGCTCCGCGGACTGGATGACCCGCAACCTCGACAAGCGCGTCGAGGCCGTCGCGCCCGTCGAGGACACCGACATCCGCGAACAGTTGCGGTTCATCCTCGAACTCGGTTTCGCGGACAACCGGAAGGCGTGGGAGATGAACGCCGACGGCACCTACGACCAGCGCGACCCGGGCGACGGCCACGAGATTAGCATGCAGCGAATCCTGATGGAACAGACGCTCGGCGGGTCGAACACTCCCGGCGTCCACCGGGGTATCTCGGCGTCGCACCCCGACGTGCCCGAGACGCTCCTCGTGGAGTCCGACCCGTCCGTGATGGCTCCCCGAGACGGCGCGGCGACTGCGGATGCGGACGAGGGCGAGGATAAGGCCGAAGCCGGGAACGAGAGCGACATCGAAGCCGTCGCCGGCGCCGCCACCGAATCCGCAACCGAACCCACCGTTGAGGCGGGCACGGGCGCGCCGAAGAACGGCGACCCGCAGCACGTCCTCGACGACTTCCCCGAGAAGTGGTACGTGCCGAGCAGTCGGCACTACGAGTACGCGGTTCGGACGCCGGACGGCGACCGCGACTACCGGAAGACGGCCGAGGCGGCCGCGCGACTGGTCGAAAAGTACTACGGCGAGGAATAATCGCACCGCCCTCGCGGGCGAAGCGGTGTCCTGTTTTCGCGGCCCTGCGAGTCGCGCCGATTAGAACGTGCTGAGTTCGCCTTCGATGGTCCGACGGGTGATGTCGGTCACGTTCGCGAGTTCGCGGTCGACGATTGCGACGACCTCGTCTTCGATGTCGGCGACGGTGACGCCCTCGTCCGTGATGACTTTCGCGTCGGCGACGTGCGGCTCGTCGATGGGGCGGCCGATCTGCGAGAGCAGGCGGACCTGCAGGTCGCGGATGCCGTCGACCTCGGCGACGACCGTCTCGGCGATGTGGGTCGAAAGCAGGTTGTAAATCTTCCCGATGTGGTTGACGGGGTTCTTGCCGGAGGTCGCCTCCATGCTCATCGGGCGGTTCGGCGTGATGAGGCCGTTGGCGCGGTTGCCGCGGCCGACGGAGCCGTCGTCGCCCTGCTCGGCGGACGTGCCGGTCGTGGTGAGGTAGATGGAGCCCTCCTCGTAGTCGTCGGCGGTGTTGACCTCGACGTTGACCTCGCGGTCGGTGTAGTCGGTGGCGAGCTCGGAGACGAACTCGCGGACGTCGTCGACGGCGGCGACGTAGTCGTCGATGTCCTCGATGTGTTTGTCGACCATGGCGGCGGCGACGGTCACGTCGATGACGTCGCCCTCGCGCTTGCCCATGAGCTTGATGTCCTGTCCGAGTTCGGGGTGGTCGTCGCCGTAGGCCGCGCCGTTGAGGGCGCGCTCGGCTTCGAGGACGATCTGTTCCGTCTCGGTCAGGGGGGCGTGGCCGACGCCGAAGCTCGTGTCGTTCGCCATCGGGACCTGCTGGGTCTCCTCGCCGAACACGTCCTGGAGGTCGCCGGAGCCCTCGCCGAGCTTCACGTCGACGATGATGTCCGTGCCCACGTCGAGCCCGGGGATGTTCTCGTTGAGGTACTCGCGGGCGGCCCGGAGCGCCGTCGAATCCACGGGAATCTTCTCGCCGTCGTACTCCTTCGTGGCGCGGCCGACGATGAGGAGATAGATGGGTTCGATGACCTCGCCGCCGCCGAAGGCGGGCGCGGCCGTGCCGGCGACGAGCTGGGTCTCGTCGGTGTTGTAGTGAAGCACCTTGCCGACGCGGTCGAGATAGAGGTTCGAGAGGGCGCGGGAGACGCTCTCGGCGATACCGTCGGAGATGGAGTCAGGGTGCCCGATGCCCTTTCGCTCGACGATTTCGACCTCCTGGTCCTCGACCGCGCGCTTGTCGGCGGATTCGAGGCGGATATTTCGGTCGCTCATTGGCGGGACGTACCCGGCGGGCGGTTCTATAACTTGCGGAAACCTTTGGCCACACTCGTATTACCTGAGAGTATGCTCGGGCAGTATCTGCCGAGAGAACGGACGCCTGCGGGAGCCGACGACCCGACTACTCCTCGGGCGCGCCCAGCAGCATCCCGAGGTAGGAGGTCCGAATCTGGTCGTCGGGGTCGAGACCGAGGTCGCGGAGGACGGCGAACGCCCCCTCGCGGGCGTCGTCGACGCCGGACTCGACCTCGACTTCGACCTCCACGAACTCGCCGAGTCCCGCCACCGAATCGAGCGAGACGGTGTAGCCGTCGAGGGCGAACCGCTCGCGGTCCTTCTCGACGGTCGCGGCGGGGTCGAAGCCGACGGCCTCGCAGATGGCGTCCATCGTCTCGCCGTCCTCGACGCCCGTCTCGTACTCCCGGCGGGTCTTCGACGACTCGTCGACGAGCGGTCCCTTGTAGGTGACGACGGTCTCCTCGTCGGCGAGGTCGCCGCCCTCGTAGCGCGACTCGCGCCGGAGTCGAAGCGCCTCGTCGGTCTCGGCGAAGTCCCTGTGCGGGGCGTCGTAGTAGGTGTCCGTCTGGGCGACGCGGTTGACCTGCTCGGCTTCGGTCGCGTCGAGTCGCTCCCGAACCGCGTCGTGGTCCGCGCGCACCTTGACCTCGACTTCGTACATGCTTCGACCGGCGCGTCCGGGGGGCAAAAACCTCGGTGACTCGCGCCGGCGACCCCTCAGTATCGGGGTATTTGTTACCTTTTATCATGCAAGACCGCGTAGTACGACGGGAGTATGAGCCAAGAGACGCCGAACCCGGCCACCGCAGTAGAACAGCGCGTCGGCGAGGCCGCCGACTACGAAATCACGGGTCGCGTCATCCTCACCGCGATGGCGAGCGGGTTCGTCGGGACGGTGTTGATGCTCCCCGTCCTCGTCGGCATCCCCGAACTCCTCGGCCTCTTCACGACCGGGCCGATTACGCGATTCGCCGGGATGGCGGCGTTCTTCGGCTACGAACCGACGCTCGCCCTCGGTGCGTTCCTCTTCGGCATCGGCGGGGTCATCGTCCTCCCGGTGACGTTCGTCGTCGTCGGGGCGTTCCTCCCGCCGGAGTCGCCGGAGTACCTCCGGGGCGTGTCGTTCGCGACGCTCTACTGGGTCGGGTTCGTCCCGGCGTTTTGGCCGCAGGCCGACGCGTTCGTCATCCTCTCGTTCCTCGTGTTCTCGCTTCTGGCCCACTGGGTGTACGGCCTCTCGCTCGGCTACCTGCTCGACCTGTTCGCGGGCATCCCGCAACACGAGGTCTGACCGGGCGTCGCCGGCGGTCGGGCTCTCCGTCGTCCACCGTCGCCCGCGACCCCGACCGCCGTCCGTTCTGTTCTCTTCTTTCGCCGAGCGACCGGAAACGTCCGTTCGAGGCCGGTCACCACCGACTTCTCCGAAACAATAATCATCACGAACGTTAATTATACTATTTGGGTGGTGTTATCAATGGTCACGGAACTCGTACCGGCGGCCGCGTTCCCGCTCCAGTCGGGGTTGGTCCCGCGAGGGACGCGCACGTTCGTCTTCGAAAGCATCTTCGAGGTGTTCCTGCTCTTGGGGACGCTCGTCGGGGTCGTCGTCGTGGGGTACATGCTCTACAACGCGTACAAGTATCGCTCCGGCTCCGGAAACGGTCACATCGACGACGAGGACCGCCTCGTCCTCGGGGAACTCCCGTCGGGGAGCGGCGGCGGGCGAAAGCTGTTCACTTCGTTTTTCATGAGCATGATAATCGTCGTCTCGCTGGTCTCGTGGACGTACCTGACGCTCCTGTACGTCGAGGAGGGCCCCTCCGACGCCGAGTCGCTCGACGTCGAGGTCGAGGGCTACCAGTTCGGCTGGCGCTTTACCTATCCGAACGGCCATACCACCGACGGCGTGCTCCGGGTCCCCGCTGACCGGCCCGTCCAGCTGACGATTACCACCGCGGACGTGTTCCACAACTTCGGCATCACGGAGTTACGCGTCAAGTCCGACGCCATCCCCGGCCAGGAGACCGAGACGTGGTTCACCGCCGACGAGCCCGGGACCTACACCGCCCAGTGTTACGAACTCTGCGGGGCGGGCCACTCCTACATGTCCGCCGAGGTCATCGTGATGCCGCCCGACGAGTACGAGGCGTGGTACGCGAACACGACCGCGGATAACGCGACCGCGAGCGAGTCGAGCGCCGATGAATCGGTCGCCGCGAAATCGAGTCTCCGACCGGCGGTGGTCCCATGACCGACGCGTCTCCCGGAGGGGACGCCGCGGCCGACGGGGGCCACGAGGTCGCCCGCGGCGGCGACGACCACGGCCACGACTTCCCCGGCACGGGGAGCATCAAGCGCTGGTTCGTCACGACGAACCACAAGGACGTCGGCATCCTCTACATCGTCACGTCGCTTTTCTTCCTCGTGCTCGGCGGCGTCCTCGCGTGGCTGATGCGCATCCAACTGCTCGCCCCGCGGGCGCTCGGCGAGGGGATTCTCGCGCCCGTCGCGTACAACCAGGCCGTCTCGGCCCACGGGCTGTTGATGGTGTTCTGGTTCCTCTCGCCGTTCGCGTTCGGCTTCGCCAACTACGTCGTCCCGCTCCAACTCGGCGCGAAGGACCTCGCGTTCCCGCGGCTCAACGCGCTGTCGTACTGGCTCTATCTCTTTTCTGGCATCCTGTTCGGCGTCTCGTTCTTCCAAGGGGGGACGTTCTCCGGCGGGTGGACGATGTACGCCCCGCTGAACGTCCCGACGTTCACGCCGGACGTGGGGGCGTCGACGGCCGTCCTTGCGCTCGTGTTGTTCGTCGCCTCGGTCACCGTCTCGTCGGTCAACTTCCTGACGACGATGCACCGAATGCGCGCCGAGGGGCTGACGCTCCGGAACGTCCCGCTGTTTAGCTGGACGATTCTCCTGACGGCGTGGATGATGCTGTTCGCCTTCGCGGCGCTTCTGGCGGCGCTCTTGGTGCTCTCGTCGGACCGCCTGCTCGGGACGACCTACTTCGCCATGGAGTCGCCGGCGGGGGCGCTCCTGTGGACGCACCTGTTTTGGTTCTTCGGCCACCCCGAGGTGTACATCGTCTTCTTCCCGGCGCTCGGCGTCATGGCGGAGGTGTTCCAGACGTTCACCGGCCGCCGCATCGTCGGCCGCAAGTGGTTCATCCTCGCGATGGTGCTCGTCGCCATCCAGAGCTTCGCCGTCTGGATGCACCACATGTTCCTGACGAGCATCAACCTGCAGGTGAAGACCCTGTTCATGATTACCACCATCGGAATCTCCCTGCCGTTCGACCTGATGGTGTTCGCGCTCATCTACACGATGCTGAAGGGGAAGATACGCTTCACGACGCCGTTCCTGTTCGTCTTCGGGGCGCTCCTGTTGTTCATCATCGGCGGCATCACCGGCGTCTTCCTCGGCGCGGTCGTCCTCGACTACGAGTTCCGCGGCACCTACTGGGTCGTCGCCCACTTCCACTACGTGATGGTCGGCGGGGTGACGGCCCTCGTCGGCGGCCTCTACTACTGGTTCCCGAAGATGACCGGCCGGATGTACGACGAGTTCCTCGGCAAACTCCACTTCGCCGTCTACTTCGTCGGCTTCAACCTGCTGTACTTCCCGCTTTTCGTCGCGTGGGAGACGCCCCGCCGCGTGTTCGACTACGCGCCCGAACTCGCGCCGTGGCACCAGCTCGCCACCGTCGGCGGGTTCGTCCTCGGGCTGTCGTTCCTCATCATGTTCTACAACCTGTTCAAGAGCGCCTTCGTCGGCGACCCCGCGCCCGACAACCCGTGGGAGTACGCGACCACGGCCGAGTGGGCCGTCTCGTCGCCGCCGCCGCTTGAGAACTTCGACGGGACGCCGACCTACCGCGACGGCCACCTCGAATTCATCGACGACGGCGAGGTCGCGCCGAGCGAGGAGCGTTCCGGCGGGCCGACCGGTGCGGCCGTCTCCGACGGCGGCGTCACCGCGTCGGCGACGAGAGCGGTCACCGCGGACGCGGAACTGCCGACCGCCGAAGCGACCGAAGTCGAGGGACCGAGTCACGCGAGCATCTGGCCGTTCGTCCTCTCGGCCGGCGCGTTCCTCGTCCTCCTCGGCCTCTCGCCGCTCCAAGACGCCGCGTTCCCCGAGGGGATGGTCGGGGCCGCCTACGCGACCACGGCGGTCGCGGGCGGCGTCGTCACCCTCGGGTCGCTCGTCGCCATGGGGCTCGAACCGTTCCACGGCCCGGTCTTCGAGGAGGGCGAGGCGTGGCCCTTCGCCGGCATCGACAACGGCAAGGTCGGGATGTGGATATTCCTCGCGTCCGACGTGGTGCTGTTCGGCGGCTTCCTCGGGGCCTACGTGTTCACCCGGGTCGCCTTCGGCTGGACCGGCTGGGAGCCGATTCCGTCGGACCCGATTCCCGGGCTCGTGAACACCTACATCCTGCTCACGAGCAGTTTCACGGTCGTGCTCGCGCTCGTCGCGGCCGAGAAGAAACACAAGTGGGGGCTCGTGACGAGCCTCGGGGCCACGTTCGTCCTCGGCATCGGCTTCCTCGTCAACAAGGGGCTGGAGTGGCAGCACCTGTTCCACGAGGGGCTGTGGCTCTCGACGAACGTCCGCGCCTCGACGTTCTTCCTCACGACGGGCCTCCACGCCGCTCACGTCATCGCGGGGCTCGTCGTCGCACTGTACCTGACCGCGCGCGCCTGGCGGGGCGCGTACCTCGAAGACAGCCGCTCGGTGGAGTACTTCGGCCTCTACTGGCACTTCGTCGACATCGTCTGGCTGTTCCTGTTCCCGCTGTTCTACATCCTGTGAGGTGACAGAAATGGTATCAACGAAACTCTATACGGCGATTTACGCGGTGTTGTTCGTCTCGGCGACCGTCCAGGTGCTGGTCGAGTTCGCCGGGCTGAGTTACTGGCTGGCGTTCGGCGTCATCATGGTCCTGTCGGCCGCGAAGGCGGTGCTGGTCGCGGCGTACTTCCAGCACCTCCGGTTCGAGCCGCGCTCGCTGACGTATCTGGTCGGCATCGGCCTCGTGGCCGCGCTGGCGCTCACGCTCGCGGCGTCGTACTCGCTCCTGTGACCGTGCGAGCCGACTCCCATTCCCGCTGGCGCTCCCGCGAGACCCTCACAGCGGTCGGCTACGCCCTCCTGTTTTCGGTCCCCGTCGGCGTCGGCGTGACCGTCATGATGACCCGCGTCGCGCCTGGGAGACTCACCGACCCGCTTGTCGTCGGCCCCGGTCTCGTGCTCGCGGTGGCCGTCTTCGCGCTCGTCGTCGCCGCCGCGACGACCGGCGAGAACGCGGCCTGACTGGGCGCTATTCGTCTCTTTCTGTGGCTCTGTCGAACTCGTTAGAAGCTGATAGAACTGTGTGATACAGACAGGGAACACACGTATCTCCGGCGAATATACGTTCTGTCGGAGAAATCAGTCGGTATGGAACGAAACAGGGCGCTTACCGTTTACCTCATTGTTCCGTGTCTACTCTATGGTTCCGCGTTCGTTATCGTGTTAACTCAGTTTTCGGATGTAGTTGACACCAACACTCTGAGGATGTCACACACGACATTTGCGGTGGTTATGGCGATAGTGCTCCTCGTGAAAAGAGACGAACTGTCTGCCGATAACTAAGCGCACTCTATTCAGCACGACCGCAGAAAACTATCCGTAACTGAGGGCTTCGACAGAATCTCTTTTTCCTCCTCCGCACTCGCACGTACCTTCTTTGACTTTGACGTGGTAACACTACGCATGAATCGGACTACCGTCGCACTCGCGGCCGCCTTCGGAGCAGTCGTCCTCGGACTCGCGGTCCTCCTCGGCTCGGAGGCCGTCGGCGCGAGCGAATCGTTCGTCGTGGTCGGCGGCGTCGTCGCGCTGGCCGGCGTCGGCGTCCTCACCGGCGTCGTGATGCGCCTGCCCGACCCCGCCGAAGGTGAACACGGCGGGGACAGCGGTCACGCCTGAACTCTCCGGCCCCGTCACAGGCTGAAGCCGACGACCGCGAGCAGGAACAGCGCCGTGAAGACCACCCCGAGCGCGCCAGCGACCTTCAGGTGATAGACGAACAGCTCTTCGTCCTCTGCCTCGACCGCGGCCTCGTACGCCGCGGCTTCGCCGTCACTCAGTCCCTCGTGCGCGTCGCCGACGTGGAGGTCTCGGAGTCGCTCCCGGCGGAACGGGCGGTCGCAGTAGGGACACGTCGCCGCCGCGGTCTCGCCGCCGGGGACGACGGTCTCGGGGACGACGGCCGATTTCTCGCGGTTCACCCTGCGACACCCCCGACCGTCGGCTGGGCGACGACCCAGAGGCTCGCCATCGTGTAGCCGACCGTGACGGCGACGAAGGGGTACTCGCTCCGGAGCGGTTGCAGGCGACCCGGAAAGAGGTCGAACGCGCGGGCGTGGGCGACCCACACCGAAAGCAGGTGACCGAGGACGACGAACGCCAACTGGAGGCCGCCGAACCACGCCGGAACGACCAGCACCGAGGGGTTCGCGGGCGGCGACAGCGGCGAGGCCGCGACCGCGACCAGCGCGGGCGCGAGGCCGACGACGTAGCCGAGGAAGTGCGCGAGGTGGTAGCCGGCGGCGATGGGGACCAACGCGGGCGCGAACCAACCGGCGACGAAGCCGACGGTCACGTACGTGTCGGCGGTTCCGCGGGCGACTCGCGCCGCCAGCCGGTAGCCGCCGAGGAAGACGAGAAAGCCGGCGACGATTCCGACGAGGTTCGCGAGCCACGCGGGAACCGGAGCCGCGGCGTCGAGGACGCGACCCCACGCGACGGTGACGACGAGGCCGTCGAACGTCGTCACCCAGAGGAGCGCGACGACAAAGGCCACGTCGTCGGCTCCCAGTCGCTCGCGGGCGCGCGCCAGTCCCGCGCCGGGAACCGAAACCGAGAGGCCGCCGTCTTCGCCCCGCTGGACCGGAGCGAGCAGGCCGTACAGCCGGAACACCCGAGCGACGGGGTCGGCGCGGCGGAACCACGCGTCGCCGTAGACGACCGCGCCGCCGACAGTAAGCAGGCTGTACGCGACGACCACGGCCGCGAGCGCCCGCGGGTCCGCCGCGAGCGGGCTGACGACCTCCAGCCAGACGAGTCCGAGCAGGCCGACGACGCTCGGCCACGACCCGAGCCGGTCGGGGTACGACCGTGACAGCCCCAACGTCTCCCTGAACCGACCTCGAAGCGCCGCGCCGAGCGTCCGCCACGGGTTCACGAGCGGCCACGCGTTCCCGACGAGGTAGGTGACCATCGTGAATCCGGCCCACCAGCCGACCCAGACGAGCAGGACGCCGAGGTTGGCGATGCCGACGGGCGGTCCGAACAGCCCGAAGGCGACGACGAGGACGAGCGCGGCGACGCCGAGTAGTTTGAGTGCGACCGCCGCGGTTGCGACGGCCCCGGCGAGTCCTCCGATTCGGACGCCGACCCGCTCGAAGGCGTCGAGCGTCTCGTCGTCGGTGACGAACGCCGACAGCAGGAAGGAGACGCAGACGACGCCGCCGCCGGAGACGACGACGAGCCAGAACGGGGCCGGAACCGAGCGGAGCGACCCGGCCAGCGAGCCGGCGTGCGCGAGCGCCGGAGCCGAAAAGGTGAGCGACGCGACCGCCAGCGCGACTGTCCAGACGGCACCGCGTCGAACCGCAACGCCGACCGCGGAGCCGTCGCGCTCGCTCATCGTCGCGCCCGCTCCGCAAGCGACGGTCCGAACGCGAGTAGGGCCGCGGCGACGACGAACACCAGCGTCGAGATGTCGACCGAAAGCGCCCGGAGTGCGCTCACGACGCCGGTGCCGCCGGCCGCGCCCGCGACCAGACCGCCGACGAGCGGGAAGGTACAGCCGACACACGAAACGAGCCCGAGCGCCCCCGAGAGCGCGCTCTTCGCCGCGTCGAGGACCGCGGCGTAGACGAGGTACGCGAGCGCGAGGTAGCCGGCGACGCGGTACGGGACGAACGTCCCGGAGACGACTTCGCCGGCGTAGCCGACCCGCGGACCCCACCCCGGCGCGGCGAGCGAGAACTGCCAGCCGGTCGGGTGCCGCGCGGTCGCGACGTGTCCGTGGCTCCCGCCGAGGAGCGCGGCGAAGTCAACGGACACCAACCCGGCCAGCGACGCGAGGGTCACGAAGTACGCGACGGCGACTCCCCCGGCGGCGAGTCGCGCTCGGCCGCTCGCTCGCGGCGGGTCGGTCCAGAGAACGGCCGCCGCGCCGACGGTTATCCAGACGAACGGGTAGAACAGGTACCGGAGGCTCTCGACGCGCTCCGGCGCGGCGTAGAGGTACGCCCCGACGGCGAGCGCCTCGACCCAGCAGAGCGCCGCGAGCCACCACAACCGCGGCGCGTGTCGCGGGTCGAGTCGCCCCGCGTACGAGGTCGCCATCTCAGAGGAGGCCCACCAACCTGAGGGCGACGCCGACGACGAACAGCAGGCCGAGGACCCACGACCCGAGGAGCGCCGCCTGCGACCGCGCCAGCCCGCGCCCCCGCGCGGCGTGGTACGTCCCGTAGAAGAGGTACGCGACGACGACCCCGAGCGTCCCGGCGACGAGCGCCGGTCCGGCGACGTTCGTCACGCTCTCGGGGATGGCGCTCCCGCCGACGAACAGCACCGCCATCGCGCCGAAGCCGAGCGCCGCGAGGACGAAGACGAGCGACAGCACCGTCGGGTCGTCGGCCCAGCGACGCGAGTCGCTTCCGCTTCCGCTCCCGCTCCCCGCCGAACCCCCGCCGGTCGGAGTCGGAACGCTCGTGACGGAGTAGTGTCGCCAGCCGCGGCCGGTCAGAAACACGGTGAGCGCCAGCAGTACGACGCCGAGGACGAACCCGAGGAACAAGCCAGTCTGTGCCATGTGAACACGCCTCGTTTTCTATAACTATTGACAATGATATAAGCGATTCGACCCCACAGCGGCCCTCGGGGTCGAGTTCCCGGGCGTCGGCCGCCTCGAACGCGTCGCGGCGGCGAAACGTGATTCTTAAGGGTCGCACGAGTCACGTAGCGTGTATGAGCGACGAACAGCAGGCGGAGGCCGAGCAGGTCGATGAAGAGGTCGAGTCCGGTATTCAGGACGGCGACTTCGTCCGCCTCGCGTACACGGTGCGAACGATCGAGGACGGCGACGTCGTCGACACGACGGACAAAGAAGTGGCCGAAGAGGCCGAGATCGACGTCGAGGGCTACGAGTTCGAGCCCCGCGTCGTCATCGTCGGTGCCGGCCACGTCTTCCCCGAGGTCGACGAGGCACTCATCGGCGCCGAGGCCGGCGACGAGGGGACCGTCGAGATTCCGGCGGTCGACGCCTTCGGCGAGTACGACGAGGACGACGTGCGCACGGTCAGCGCCAACAAGATCGACGAGGACGACCGCTACCCCGGTGCGCAGGTCACCATCGACGGCGAGCAGGGCCGTCTGGAGACCATCATCGGCGGTCGCGCCCGCGTCAACTTCAACCACCCCCTCGCCGGCGAGGACCTCGAATACGAGTACGAAGTGCTCGAACTCGTCGACGACCGCGAGGAGCAGGCCTCCGGCCTCCTCGGCATGTACCTCCAGCAGGCCCCCGAAGTCTGGATTCAGACGGACGAGGTCGAAGAGGAGCAGGTCGTCGAGTCCGACGACGACGAGGATGAGGACGCCGAGCCCGAGACGGAGACCGTCACCGTCGAGAAGGACACGCTCTACATCGAGGCGACGCCCCAGATGACGATGAACCAGCAGTGGATGTTCTCCAAGCAGCAGATCGCGCAGGACATCATGCAGCGGCTGGACATCGACCGCGTCATCGTCCAGGAGACCATCGAGGGCGGCATGGGCGGCATGGGCGGCCTCGGCGGTATGATGGGCGGCGCGGGCGGCGCCGACATCGAAGAGGCCATCGAGGACGTCGACATCGACGCCGACGAACTCGCCGCGGAACTCGACGCCGACGAAGAGTAAGCGAGTCCGCCGCCCTCGCCGTCTCGGCGAATCGGCGGCTTCTTGATACTCGCCTTCCGACCGCCTCGTAGCTATGGCTTCGTCAGACGACGACGCGACGGCCGAGTTCCGCGACCTCACAGACGTGAAAGTCGCACTCGTCGCCGGGCTCTGTACCGTCGCATTGACGCTCTCGCTCAAGTACGGCGCCGGAATCGAGGTGCCGTTCATCTACCGTCTCTCCCCGCTCGCACCGTACTTCGCCTACGTCTTCTCCCGCGGCGCGGCGCTGTCCGCCCGGACGTGGATGGCGCTCATCGCGGCCGTCACGCTCGGCACGTTCGGGTTCTTCGCGCTCTGAGCGGCGACTCGGCCTCGCTCAGGCGATGTCGCGGCTGGTGTCGACGGTGACGCGCTCCGCCAGCCGAAGCTTGATGGTCTCGTCGAGTGCGCGGCCCCCGCGGAACTTGGGGACTGCGAGGCGGTTGACGATTTCCGAGCCGTCTATCTTCGTGTCGAGGTCGAACACCACGTCGGCCATGTGTTCGGTCAGGTCGCGGTTGTCCGGGACTGACTCGCCTTTCAGCCCGTGGAGGACGGTCAGCCCGCGGGTGTTGACCATGTGCGTCTGCAGGTCGTTGAGGAACTTCCGGTAGCGAGCGCCCTCGCTTCGTTCGAGCACGTCCACCACGTCGATGACGAGGTTCGCGCCCTCCGGGAGGTCGCGGACCAGACTGCTCGCCGTGTCGAGCGGCGCGTCGCCGCCCACGTCGCGCACGGTGGGGTTTCCGGTCGGACCGGGGTTCCGTTCGAGCGCGTCGGTGACGGCCTCGGCCGAGCGAATCGTCGTCAGCCACAGCGTCCCCCGCGTGGTCGTCAGTTCGTGTAAGAACAGTTCGGACTGGCTGGCCGGGTCGGCGGCGAGGAGGACGATGCTCCCCGCGGGAATGCCCCCGCCGAGTTGGCGGTCGAGCACGTCGATTCCCGTCGCCAGTCGAGACATACCCCACTGTAAGGAAGTCGCTCATATTACTTCTTCCCCGGTATCCTGTCGGCGATTCGACGGTACGCGGCCCGAACTGTCGGACGGGTGAGAACTGGCGACGACTCCTCCGGAACGGTCCCGAGCACCGGCGCGCCCACGAGGTCGGACACCGCCTCGGGAGCCATTCGTGACCGCGAGACGACACATCCGGCGACGGGGGTGCCGAGCGCCCGCGCCATCGCGGCCGTCTTGGCGGCGTCGCGGAGCGCCGGCGCGCACAGCGGCGACACGACGACCACGGCGTCGGCGACGCGGAGCGGGACGGCGGCATCGGGCCCAGCGCCCGCGGGGCAGTCGACGACCGCGCGACGTTCGTCGTCCGCGGCGGTACGAAGCCACCGCTCGAAGGCGTCGTCGTCGATTCCAGCGGGTGCCGGGAGCACGGAAACGGTCGAGTCGGTCGGGTGCGACCGAACCGAAGGTTCGCACACCGATTTGCCCGAGACGGCGTCCACTCGGCGCTCCACGCCGGCCATCGCGTGGAGGTTCGGCATGTCCCTGTCGGCGTCGACGGCGAGCACCGGGCCGTCGAGCGCGCTCGCCAGTCCGAGGGTCGTGGTGGTCTTGCCGCTGCCGCCCTTACCGCCCGCGATTGCCAACATAGCCGGGGCTGGCCCCGGCTTGGTACTTGAACCTGCGGTGAAAACGGGCCGCGTCGAGCTGGCCTCAGTCGTTACAGCAGCCGCCGGCCTCGCCGCCGAAGTCGACCGCGAGCGGCTCCGAGATGGCCTCGTTAATCTTCTCCAACTCGCCGACGAGTTCGGCCTGCGCGAGGAGGTACTCCTCCATCACGGGCTCGGAGTGGAGCTCTTCTTGGGCCGCTTGGACCTTTCGGAGCCCCTCTTGGGTCGCTTCGCCCATCTGTCGGGCCACGTTGAACTCCTCGCGGAGCTGGTTGAACTCCGTGATGAGTTCCTGCACGTCGTCGTCGGCTTCGACGGCGGCCTTCGCCTCCTCGTAGGCTTCGTACTTCGGATGGTCGGCGATGGCCTCGCCGAGTTCGCGCCCGAGTTCTTCGAGCCGCGTCGTCTGCGTGCTCATAGCCGCGCGTTGGGGTGCGAGCGGTTTCAACCTGCCGAACGGGGAAGGAGAGGGGGCGAGCGGTCGCCCCCGCGGAGGGCTCAGACGTGGGACTCGACGAACGCGACCACGTCCTGCAGTTCGTCCGGGCTGACGCCGTGGGGCGCGCCGTAGAGGTTCGCGGTCACGTCCGCGCCGAGTTCGCGGAGGCGGTCGGCCGCGCGTTCGACCCGCGAGGACGGGATGATTTGGTCCATCGACCCGCCGCCGACGAACACCGGCTTGCCGGCGATGCCCTCGGGTTCGAGGTCGGCGTGGGAGTCCGCGAGATACCCGTGGAGCGCGACGACCCACGCGTAGTCGTCGGGGTCGTCGAGGAGGAGCGAGAGGCTGGTAATCGCGCCCTGGCTGAACCCGAGGAGGCCGATTCGGTCGGGGTCGATGTCGTACGCCTCGACCGCTCCGGCGATAGCCTCGCGGACGAGGTTCCGCGAGCGTTCGAACTGCTCGGCGTGGGGCTGGCTCTGGTGGAGGCCGCCCTCCGAGAGGTCGAGTTCGTACCACGTGTAGCCGCCCTGCAGGCGGTCGGGCGCGCGGAGGCTCACGACGTGGACGTGGTCGGGGAACTCCTGTGCGATAGACAGGAGGTCCTGTTCGTTCGAGCCGCGGCCGTGGAGCAGGACGACGGCGGGAGCCGGCCCGTCGCCCGGTTCCGACGGTTCGACGTGGACGTGTTCGAGAGGGATGTCGGACATGGACGGCGGTAGGCCGCGGCGAGTCTTGAATCCCCGAGTGACAACGGGGTAACCGGGTGACGCCGCCGTCGACGCCGCGGTTCGCTTCGGCGTGCGTGCGGGTGTGTGACGCTCATTCGTGGGGAAGCGCGGTGGTTAAACGGCTCCGTCCGCAACGATGGGGCAATGAGTCAGGACGCCACCTCGGAGGGAGACCTTCGAAACACCGGGATGTCGCTCAAGCACGACCGGGAGTGGGACTACGAACTCGAACAGATCGTCGAAGCCATCGAGGAGCGCGACGCCAAGCGCGTCGGCCTCCAGTTCCCCGAGGGACTGAAGCGCCGCGGCCCGGCGGTCGCCGACGACCTCCGACAGCTCTGCGACGACGACGTGACGTTCATGCTCTCCGGCCAGCCGTGCTACGGCGCGTGCGACCTCGACACCTACCTCATGCGGCGGACCGACGTGTTCGTCCACTTCGGCCACTCGCCGATGAAGGAGTCGGACAAAATCATCTACGTCCCGCTGTTCTCCAACGTCGACCCCTTCCCCATCATGGAGGACGCGCTCGACGACATCGAGGGCGACGAGGTCGGTCTCGTCACCACCGCCCAGCACATGAACCGCTTCGAGGACATGTGCGACTGGCTCGAAGAGCGCGGTTACACCGTTCAGACCCGCAAGGGCGACGACCGCCTCACCTACGAGGGACAGGTCCTCGGCTGCAACTACGCCTCCGCGGACATCCCGGCAGACGACGTGCTCTACGTCGGCGGCGGCAAGTTCCACCCGCTCGGCCTCGCGATGGAACACCCCGACAAGAACGTCGTCATCGCCGACCCCGTCAACAACGTCGTCACCATCGCCGACACGCGGAAGTTCATGAAACAGCGCTACGCCTCGGTCCACAAGGCGATGGACGCCGAGAAGTGGGGCGTCATCTTCTGTACGAAAATCGGCCAGGGTCGCATGGAAATCGCCGAGAAGATTCTGGAGGACAACGAGAACGCCTACCTCATCACGATGGACGAGGTGACGCCCGACAGGCTCCGGAACTTCGACATGGACGCGTTCGTCAACACCGGCTGTCCGCGCATCACGACCGACGACGGCCCGCGGTTCCACAAGCCGATGCTGACGCCGCAGGAGTACCGCATCGCCGTCGGCGACGAGCCGCTCGACTCCCTGGAGTTCGACACGTTCCACGGCACCTGGTAGCCCGAGACTCTCGGTGAGCGCCCCGCCCCGGCGCGTGGCTCTCGCGACGCCGCCGAGGGGAGCGTCCTGTTTCGACTCTTCCGCCTCGCTTCGGACGTATCCGATTTCCTGACAGTCCATCCAGAATACCTATACGGGTCGCCATTCGACGGACACGTATGGTCCCTCCACGAACACGAACCGCCCTCCTGAGCCTGCTCGGCGTCCTCGCGCTCGCGGGAACTGCCGCCGCGCAGAACCTCGAATCCGCACAGCAGCTTTCGCCGGTGTTCCGCGCCGGCGGAAGCTTCCTCATCGACCTCGTCGTCGGCGGCATCCTCGTCGCCGCGGCCCCGGCGTACACCAGAGACGCCATCGCCGAGATTCGGGACGACCCCGGCGGGTCGTTCCTCTGGGGTCTCGGCGTTGGCATCGGCGGCCTCATCGTCCTCGTCCTCCTCGCAATCACCATCATCGGCCTCCTCGTGGCGATTCCGGGGCTCCTCGCGTTCATTCTCCTCAGTATCGTCGGGAGCGCGCTCGCAACCGTTCTCCTCGGGTCGCTCGTGACCGGCGTCGCCTCCGGCGGGCCGCCCTCGCTGGGCGTCTCGCTCGTCGTCGGCGCGCTCGTCGCGGCGGTCCTGTCGCTCGTCCCCATCATCGGCGGCGTCATCCTGTTCGTCGTCGACACGCTCGGGCTCGGCGTCATCGGACGCAACCTCTACCGCTCGTGGTCCTGACCCCGCGCCGACGCTTCTGACAGGCGACTCTCAGGAGCCACCACAACATTCAGGGTACCGGTAGCGAATGGGTCAGACAGATGCCGACGACCCACCTCTCCGTCCTCGGACTCGACGTGCAGCGGGTCGTCACCCCGCTCGAAGCAGGCGACGTCGATGCCGACCGGGTTCGTCTGGTCCGCGACGAGGCCGACCCCGAGCAGGGTCGCGACCCGGACGACTGCGCACCCGGCGCGCCGCGAGCGAGCGCACACGCCGCGAAAGCCGTCAGCGAACGGCTCGCCGGTCGGGGAACGCTCGACGAGGCACGGCTCCCCTTCACCGGCTCTTTCGAGGAGCTGTACGCCGCGACGACCGACCTGCTCCGCGAGGCGGCCGCGGACGGCGACGTACGGGTGAACCTCGCCGGCGCGCCCCCGCAGGTCGCCGCCGCCTTCTACGCCGCGCGAACCGCCCTCGTCGACGGCGGCGAACTCGACCGCGGGACCGTCTCGCTTCTGACCGTCCCCGCGACCGACCGTCCCGACCTCGCCGCCATCGACGACCTCCGGGACCTCGTTTCCGACGTCGAGGCCGCGTCCGACGCGTTCGCCGAGTTCCGCCGCGTCGCCGACGGCCCCGCGGCCGCCGCCGTCGCCCGACAGCTCCGAATCGCCCTGTCGGACCTGCGGGACGCGCTCGCCGAGGCCAGCGGCGAGTCCCGGTCACGTCCGAACTCCCGCGCCGGCCGAACCGCGGGCGCTCGCGGGGCGCGCTCCAACGGTGACTCGCCGCTCGGCGCGATGAGTTCCTACGTCGGGCGCGCCCGCGAGCAGCTCGCGGACCTCGTCGAGTCCGAGGCACCCCGCCCGGACCCCGAGGACACGCGCGACCCGAACGCGGTGCTCGATGCGCTCGACGCGTGGCTCGACGACGAGAGCCGCCTGCTCGCGTCGGTCGAGGAGAACCCCGGCGAACTGGTCGCCCGCTTCCGAACGAGCTGTGAGGCGCGCTTCGGGAAGTTCGAAGACCGGGCGACCATCGAGCTGTTCGAGTCGCTCGACCGCTTCGAGGCGCACCTCGACGCCTATCTGGACGCCCGGGCGCAGCTCTCGGCCGCCGCCGACCCGGTCGCCGAGCGGACGACGGACCTCACCGAACGGGCCGCCGAGGCCGCGACGAGCCTCTCGGAGCTCGACGAGGCGGGCCACGCGACGGGCGAGTCACCTCTCGAACTCGACGGCCACGCGCTCTCGCCGCTGGGCGACCTCGAAGCCACGATTCTGTCCGTCCTCGCCGGCGGCCCGCCGCGCTCCCGCCAGCGGACGCGTCGCGCGGTCGCCGCCGAACTCCGCGAGCGCGCCGAACACCACGGCATCGTCGCCGGCGCGCGCGACGAGGAGACGTGGTCGGCCTTCGATTCGTTCTGCGTGGGCGTCGCTCGCGATAGCGTGACCGGCGACCGATTCGAAAAGCGGCTCTCGAACGCGCTCGCCCCGCGCCTCGACGTGGCCGTCGAGGGACTCACCGCGAACGGGTTCGTCACGACGCGCGAGCGGGAACGCGGCCGCGACGCGCTCGAACCCACGGACGCGGGTCGGCTCTGGACGTCGACGACCGACTGGGAGTCGTTCCGAGAGACCGTCGTCGACGACCTGCTCCGCGACTGCGTCGAACGCGACGAGGGCGTCGCGGACGCGTAGCGCGGCACGGTCCGATTCTCAGACCGCGTCCTCGATGAACGACACGGCATCCTCCGGCGAGTCGCACGGTTCGAACCCGTCGAGCGAGCCGACCTGCTGGGTTCTGAGCCCGGCCGCGGGGCGGTCGAAGACGTTGGCGTAGCCGATTTCCGAGAGGGTTCCGCCGCCGCCGTCGATGGCGATGACGGCGTCGCCGTTCATGGCGACGAGCGCGTTTCTCGCGTGGCCGAGACCGGTCGCGACGGCGATATCGACGTAGGGGTTCGCCTCGTCGCGGTCCTCTCCCGGGAGGACGCCGATGGTCGTGCCGCCGGCGTCTTTTGCGCCGCGGCAAGCTGCCTCCATGACGCCGCCGAGACCGCCGCAGACGACCGTGTGGCCGCGCTGAGCGAGCAGGCGGCCCACGTCTTCGGCGATAGTTTCGACCGGGTCGGGGACGACGCTGCCGCCGACGACGCTCACGCGCACGGCGAACCCTCCGCTCCGCGCTCTGCGGTGTCCGCTCGGCGCTCGCCGTGGTGACTGATTGCTGCGGGCATGGAGTATCGGACCGCGTCGAAGAAGATAAGTGCGGGGCCGCGTCGGTGTTCGGTCGCGTCAGAACTCGTCTGTTCGCCGTGCGTCGTCGTCCAGCGGGGAAACCGCTTCCCACGCACCGCACGCGCGCATCGTCCGAGCCATCGACGAGAAATCCGCCGTTTGTTTGTGAGTCCTTGACATGGTAATTGATGCCATGTGTGCCTACACTAAATATCTTGTCGGGGTACTACCTTATACACCACATACACCACCCGATTCTATTGCGTTCTACGGTATTTTCTCGTATCGTACGGAAATCGTCCGAATTCTCGGACGCGCCACCGACGAGTGTCGCCCGCGGCGGCGACTGTCGCGACGGGTCGAACGCGAGAGAGCGCAACGCTTAGTCCCCCCGCGCGAGGACACGTGTCTATGACAGTCAGCGACTGGAGCGACTGGCTCCCGCGCGCGGTCGAATCGGCCGACCCCGAGACGGTGGCCATCTGGTATCTGGGATGCAACGGGTTCGTCATCAAGGGCAGCGAGGGCACGACGCTGTTCGTCGACCCGTACGTCGGCATCGGCGACCCGCCGCGGACGGTCCGCATGATTCCCGTCCCGTTCGACCCCGAGGACGTGACCGAGGCCGACGCGGTCCTCGCCACGCACGAGCATACTGACCACGTCCACGGCCCGAGTCAGGCACCTATCCTCGAGAACACGGGCGCGACGTTCGTCGCCCCCGACGACTCGCTCGCCGTCGCCTACGACGACGAAGCGTGGTTCGACGACTACGACCTCTCCGACGACCAGTTCGAGGAGGTCACCGAGGGCGACAGCGTCGAAATCGGCGAGTTCACGGTCCACGTCGAGCCCGCCTACGACCCCGACGCGAGCCACCCGGTCGCCTACGTCTTCGAACACGAGTCCGGCACGTTCATCCACGGCGGCGACACCAAGCCCGCCGAGGAGTTCGCCGACATCGGCGAGCGATACGACCTCGACCTCGGCATCCTCGCGTTCGGGACCATCGGCAACATCCCCGACAAGGAGACGGGCGAGCCGATTCGAACGAAGTGGTACAACGACGAGAACCAGATTATCGAGGCCGCCAGCGACCTCGACCTCGACCGCCTCGTGCCGACCCACTGGGACATGTGGAAGGGCATGACCGCCGACCCGAAGGTGCTGCACCACCACGCAAAGAGCTTCGAGGCCCCGCGCTCGCTCGACCTCGTCGAAATCGGCGACCGCGTCGACCTCTGAGGTCGCGTCCAGAACCGCGTTTCCCGCGACGGCCCTTTTAGCGACGGTCGACACAGGCGGACAGTCACCGCGTCGAAACGGTCGAATCGAGAGACCGCGGCGGGGTAGCCCCACGGCCCCCGGTTGTTTTATAATGGATGTCGGGAAAGTGGCGGCCATGAGCCGCGAGTCCGAAGGGGTTACATCGGTTTCCGACGGCGAGGTTACGGTCGAAAAGACCTTCGCCGCCGACGAGTTTCCCGTTCCCGCTATCAAGTTCGTCATCAGTTCGACGCGAGACGAGGCGACCCGAATCCGGGTCATCGACCGCATTCCGGAGTCGTTTCCCATGGAGAGCGTCGGGTTCCACCCCGAGTTCGAGAGCGACAACTGGACGGCCTACAAGGACCACCGCGTCGAGTACGAGCGGACGCTCGAGCCCGGCGAGGAACTCGTGACGGTCTACGGCATCCGCATCACCGACGGCCACGACCAGACGGATTTCCTCGAAGAGCCGACGCTCGAACGCATCCCGGTCGACGGCGGTATCGACCCCGACGACATCGACGACATCCTCGGCGAGGACCGCAGTCAGCTCGTTCGAGACGTGCTCGCGGGGAACCGCGAACCGCTCCACGACGAGTCAGACGCCGACGCGGATGGCGAGGACGAAGGGGAAGTCGTCCTCGAAGAACCCGCCGCCGGCGAGCCCGTTGAGGCCGAACTAGAGGCCGAACTGGAGAGCGAAGCCGAGGCGGGTTCCGCCGCGTCCGACGGTTCCGAACTCATCGACGACGAGCCGACCGACGACGACCTCGCGGCCGCCTTCGAGGGGGAAGACGACGGGGACAGCGAGGCGGGCGAGGTCAGCCAGGTCGACGCCGACGTTCTCGGCGACGACGCGGAAGTCGACGACGCGGAAACCGACGACGACACCGCCGAACCGACCGGCCCGCGCGCGGTCGCCACCGACACCGCGCCGGCCGTCACCGCGCATCTCGAACAGCCCGATGTCGACGCCGACGCCGGTGCGGACGCCACCGCTGACGCGGACGCCGAACCGTCGGACAGCGAGTCGGGTGAGGTCGGCGACGCGGACGCGGCCGGAAGCGCACCAGCGGCCGACGCGGACACCCTCGTCGGCGCGCTCGCGGCCGAGATTCGGTCGGGGTCGGCCGACGAGGAGGACATCGAAGTCCTGCGCGAGGCGGTCGACGCCGAGACGCGCCGGAGCACCGACGTTCGCATCCGCCGTCTCCAGTCGCAGATGGAGGACCTCGCGGCGTACTCCGACGCGCTCGCCGAGTTCATCGACGAGGAGGGGACCGGGAGCGAACTCGTCTCCGAGTTCCGCGCCGAGATGACCGCGTTCCGCGAGGACCTCGACGCCCTCGACTCGATGGTCGACGGCGCGGTCGAGTCGGTCGACGACGCGACCTCCCGGCTCGACGCGGCCGAGGAGACCATCGCCGCGGTCGACGAGCGCTCCGACCGCGTGGCGACGCGAGTCGCGGACGCCGAAGGTCGCCTCGACGACCACGACGGCCGGCTCGAAGGCCTCGCGTCCGACCTCGAAACCGCGGACGGCACGCTCGACGACCACCACGGCTGGCTCGAATCCCACAACGAGCAGTTCGAGGCCGTCGAGGGCCGCCTCGACGACCACGACGGTCGGTTCGAGGACCACGACGAGCGGCTCGAAACCGCCTCGCGGAACATCGACGCCGGCTCCGCGCGCCTCGACAGCGTCGAGGAGACGCTCGCCAAGCGCGAGGAGGAACTCGTGACGGTCCGCGAGCGCCTCGACGACATCGCCGGTCGGTTAGACGAGACCGTCGAGCGGCTCGAAGGGACCGAAAACAGCGCCGCGGAAGCGACCGAACAGGCCTCGACGCTCCACGCCGAGGTCGGCGACATCCGCGAGGACATCGCCGAACTCGACGGAGATATCGTGGAGACGCGCGAGGCCCTCGACGACCGCCTCGCGGACGTTCAATCGCGGGTCGAAGACGCCGCGGCCGACGAGGAAATCGAGGCCCTGCGCGACGACATCCAAGAGCTAAACGACACCGTCGCCGAACTCGAAACCTTCCGCGAACGCCTCGCGGGAGCGTTCGGAACCGGCATGGGCGGCGGCCCGGCCGCCGGCGGCGACGACGACGGCGAGGCGGAGTAGCCCGACCGAGCGCGCTCCCGAGGGACGTTTTCCCGAAGCGCAACCTGTTTAGCGGGCCGTCCCGACGTTCCGATGATGACAGAGACGGTGCGCGTCGCTGTTCCGCGAAAGGGTCGCCCCCTCGAAGCGGTGCTCGAACGGTTCGCCACGACCGAGAGCATCGCCGAGGTGGCGGACGAAATCACCTCGACGCTCCGATACGAGAAGTCGGTCACGAAGGGCCATACCCAGCCGGAACACGACGTGTACGAGCGACTCGCGGACTACAGCGACCTCTCGGACCCGGCCGCGCCGGAGTACACGCTCCTGCGCGACGACCGAGACGGGATGCCGCGGCGCATCGTCTTCGACAGCGTCGTCCTCGAAATCGACGGGGTCGACATTCACCTCGTCGGGCGCGAGGAGCCGTTCCGCGCGCTCCGGACCCACGAGTTCGGTCTCGGCTTCGACAGCGCCGACCTCGTGCTCGAAGAGGTCGTCAAGCTCCGCCCCGAGGGCCTCGGGAGCATCGAGGACGTGAACGCCCGCATCGACCCGATGGACACCGACGTTCGGGTCGTCTCCGGCCTCGGCGACACGGTCTATCACACGCTCATGGCCGACCCCGAACTCCTCCCGCCGGGCTCCGAACTCGACCGCGACTTCGTCGCGGACTACGAGGGCGAACTGTGTATCTCGCCGCGCTACGAGCGCCTCGTGGAGGCGGTCCTCGGCACGCGGTGTCTCGACGACGTGACGTTCGCGTATCCGAACGGCGCGCCCGAAGAAGAGGCCGCCATCGCGGAGACCGGTCTCGGCGTCTATCTCACGATGACCGGGTCGACCGCCCGCGAGCACGGGCTCGTCCTCGGCGAACACCTGTTCCCGAGCGAGACTGTGCTGATGGAGAACGTCGCGGAGGCGACGCCGGCCGCGGAAACCGTCAAGCGGGCCATCGCGTCGCCGGAGTTGGAGACCGAACTGAAGGTCTGACTACGTCGAACTCTCGTTTTCCGGGTCCGCGTCGCCGCAGAACATCAGCGTCGAGAGCGTCCGCGCCTTGAAGCCGCCGTCGTCGGTGAGCGAGACGGTCGTGTTCGACGCGTTGCAGTCGAACTGTGATTTTTCGACGGTGACTGCTTCGGTCGTTTCTTCGCCGGATTCGTTCCGCCGAGCGACGCGGAGCGTGACCTCGCGGGCTTCGGTCAGCGACGCGCCGACCCGCGCGCCGGGTTCGAGGCGGTAGGTGCCGCCGAAGGCGACCGCGCCCGCGGGCGTTTCGTAGGCGAATTCGACCGTCTCCGCCGCGTCGGTCGGGTTCACGACGGCGAGGCCGTGGGGCTTGGTGTCCTCGGTCGGGAGGGTTCCGTCGCCGAGCGCGACCGTGACCGCGCCGTCGGCCGCGACGGTGTGCGGCCCGCAAGCCATCCGCGTCGAGGCCCCGGAGACCGAGACACCGCCGTCGCCGGGCGAGAACGCGGTCCACGAGCGGTTACAGTCGAAGTCGGCCGGCCCGACTGACTCGGTCGCCTCGGCGTCCGAGGTGATGTCGGTAACCGTCAGTTCGTACACCGCGGGAACGCGAAGCGAGACGTTTACCGTCGCGTCGCGGTCGAGTTCGTAGGTCTCCGTGTGGCCCGGCCCGAGCGGGCGAGAGACGTCGATGCGGGCGGTCCACGGCTCGTCGGTCGGGTTTTCGAGGCGGACGTGGTGCGGTTTCAGCCGCCCGTCGTCGCTGGCGGGGCCGTCGCCGACGACGGCCGTGAGGCGCTCGCCGGTCGCGACCGAGACGGCGTCGACCGGCTCGGGCGTCGGCGTCGGGTCGGGAGTCGACTCAGTCGTCGAGTTTCCGTCGCCGTCGGTGTCGTCAGCGCCGTCGCCGGCACTCGCGATACAGCCAGTCAGCGCCGCCGCGAGGCCGGTTCCGGCCGCGGCGAGGAGGGTTCGTCGTTGCACGTCTCTCCCAACGTGTAGGGGTCACTTCCCCCTGTGTATGGCTCAAACGCGCCTTTGAGTCCAGACCGCGCCGAGGCTCACGAGGACGGCGAGGACGACGCCGACGAGGAGAACGAGCGCGCCGGGACCGGCGAGGTAGGAGGCGACGAACTCCGCGACGCTCGGTTCGGGGGCGGGCGGAGCCGGCGCGGCGTACCGGACCTGCGGTCGCCGCGCGGTCCACAGCGCCTGCACGGCGACGCTACCGACCAGCGTGACGCCCACGCCGGCGACCAGCGTCCGGAGTCCGGAGGAGAGCTTCGACTCGGTCCGTTCCGCGCCCGCGAAGAGGACGACGGCCGAGCGGGTCGGGCCGTAGACTGCCATCTCGCGGCCCTGCGCGGACACCCACGTCGTCACGGGTTCTATCAGCTCGGCGTCGACCAGTCGCTCGACGTGGTAGCCGACGGTCTGGAGCGTCGTGTCGAGTTCGTCGGCCAGTTCCGAGGCGGGGCACGGGTTGTCGTAGACGGCGGCGAGGAGTCGCCTCGCGGTGGCCGACGAGAGCGCCGACAGAACCTCGTCCGCGTCGTCGTCGTCGAGTTCGACGAGAAGCGGGCTTAGGGACCGGTCTCGAACCGATGCTGCAGCGGGTTTCAGTGGGAGCAACGAACTCACGGTCTCGGCCGTCGTTCTCGCTCCGCGGATAAAGAGACGGGCATGAGTCAAGCGTCCGTTTGACCCTCGCCCCTCGCGCGAGTACCGCTCTCCCGGAGTTAGTAGGTGCCAACGGTACGCCGATGGCCGCTCGCGGGGTAGTACGACCGTGAACCAGAGTCGAACGAACCCAACGGAGGAACGGAGATGAACGGCGACGCGGTCCGGTTCGAGAGCGACCACTTCAAGGCGACCGCCGGCTGCGGCGCCCGAAAGCAGAACCTGCAACTCGTCTTCTTCGACGCGCAGTATCCCGAACCGGAGCGGACGGCGGACGGTCTCCAGTCGGTCGAGAGCCAGACGATGAGCGCGCTCGAACGCGTCGAAGCGGCCGTCGAACGCTCGGGGCTCGAGTTAGACGACGTGCTCGGATCACGGTCTACACGACGGACCTCGACCGAATCGATGCCATCGAGTCGGCATACGACGCCTATTTCGACGCCCGACGGCCGGCGATGACCGTCGTCGGCGTCTCCGAACTCCCGAACGACGCCACCGTCCAAATCGAGGCGACGGGCGTCAAACGATAGGTCGCGCGCCCACCAATTCAATATAGCGAGATACAGTTTACAAGTCGCGCTTCGGACAGCGATTACGCTCCTCAGCGGAGCGAGTAGATGTTCGATTCGTACGTCTCGCGCACTCTGTCGCCCCAATTGTGGGTGTACGTGTCGATGATGTCGCCAGCGACGTCGCCGCGGAGGTACTTGACGATGCCGCGGTCGCCGGTCCGGTCCCGGAGGTGGGTGGTGAAAAAGTGCCTGAAGTAGTGCGGCGTGACGTTCTCCTCGCGGTCGCCGCCCGCCCGGTACCACCCGGCGTCGGCGGCGTGAGAGGTGACGACGTGATGGACGGCGTCGGGTTCCAGTCGTTGGCCCCAGCCCGATGCGGTGCCGACGAAAAGCGGCTCCGCCGGCGACGGCGAATCCGGTCGAATCGCCAGCCAGCGCAGGAGGACGCCTTCCAACTCCTCGTCGACCGGGACCACCGTCGACCGCTTTCGCTTGTTCGAGGCGGTCCGCGCTTCGCCGTTGGTGACGCTTCCGACGCTCGGGTCGGCGGCGACGTATATCGACGGCCCGCGTCCGTCGAGGGCGGCGCGGGTCGATACACGGGACAGGGGTGTATCCACTGACAACGACACGTCTCGAAGGTCGAGATTGCACAGTTCGCCGACGCGCATCCCGGTCTTGAGGAGGGTGACCACCAGCGCGTGGTCCAGCGGATGGGCGATTTCGCGGACGAACTCCCGCATCTGGGGGACCGAAAGCTCCCGACGGGCGGGGTTGGTGTCGATGCGCTCGTCCATCTCCTCCATCACGAGGCTCATCGGATTTGAGTCGAACGCGCCGACCTGCGCCATGTAGGCGTAAAATCGGTGGAGGTAGGAGGCGTACGTCGCCACGGTGCTCGGCGCGACGTCGCGGTTTCGCAGGGTGTGTATCCACGCCATGCAGTCGCGGTGGGTCGCGTCGTCGACCGACCGAGCGGTCCCGGAGGGGTTCCGCGAGGGGTCGCCGAGGAAGGACTCGAACGCCCGGAGGACGCGCTCGTAGGCGTCGCGGGTCCGGTCGGTCTTCCCGTGGTAGGTCATATCCTGCAGGAAGTAGCCGACCGGGTCCTCCGCGTCGGTGGGGCGCTCAGCGGCCATCGCGCTCCGCCAGCGTGTAGCCGCCGTGTCGCCCGCTGTACACGACTCGGCCGCTCGATTGCAGCTCCTGCAGCGTCGATTCGAGGCGGTCTTCGATGTCGTCAGTCAGCGCCGAAACGAGGTCGTCCCACGACCGGTGAGAATCGACCGCGAGCGCCTCGACGATTCGGGCCTCGAACTGGCCGTTATTTTCACCTTCATTATCTTGATTTGAACCGCCGTTCTGGAGCCCCGTTTTCACCCCGTCAACCCCGGGGGTTGTGGCCGTCTCATCGCCTCTCGCCGGAACGTCGAAATCGCGCCGACCGGCCTGTACCATCGTTCTGACAAATTCGCTCTGGCTCATCCCGAGTCGGTCCGCGTGGTCCTTCCAGATGGCCTTCTGGTGGGCCGGGAGGTAGGTTTGCACCGTCGCGCGGTCGGCCTCGTCGCTCATGGACGGGTCGACACGGGGGTCGGTATTCAATCTACCGGCACAGTCCAGAATAAGAGAAGTTATCCTGAGTAGTACATGCGAATTTCTCGCGGTGAAATTGAGTTATCCTGAATTGTGCAATCGCATTTTCGGCGGTTTGCATGTAGTATTCGGGATATTAGAATACCTCGGAGAACGCCGATTTCGGACGTTTCGAGCGAATCTGAGACTCGACCAATTTTCCGTTGCTTTCAATAGGTCGAATTTTACACAATAGCTTCCCATTTCTGTGATGACAACCCATTTTTGGATGGCATTCCTTGCATCGTTTACCCCGGAGTAACACATGGAAGAACCACTTACACGAGTTTCGTTATTTCACTTCTTAATTTACTGAATTATTATAGAAACGGATACCGCTGGGCTTAGACTCTCTTTTATTTCTTTACAGTAATTTATGAAATATTCTAGACATAATTTCTGACTATTTTCTAGGAAATATATTTGCGAGACGACGCACTATCTGTGTTCTCTCGAACGGGTATATTTCGACCAGAAATGACTCGATATCTTTTCGATTATATCCATTATCGAACGCTGAATATATGTCGTCGGACGGTCCTTCGTTTCGGAATAAATTCAGCTGTGATTATATTGATGTCACTACGTAGAATTCTCCCGGAGTGTTGTCTGATTCGAACACGCAACTACCGGGGTGACGCCGTTCCGAATTCGCTCGAAGACGAACCTAACCGAGGTCTTTGCCGGCCCGATTCGTTCTCTTTTGACGCCTTCACAGCCCTCGTCTTCGCGGTGAGCCAGCAACTCGGGACGTGCTCCCCATCTCAGGTGAAGCGGCGCTTGACGGCGCTGTGGCCGTTCTGACGGACTCGCGTGAATCCCGAGTTTCGGTGGCTTGCTTTCGGTCGGATTCGACGAACCACTCGCTCGGCGACGATGACCGTTCGAGCGAATCACCTCCCCGACCGCCGACTCGTCGAGCTGACCGTCTCGAATTTCGAATGCGACGCCGCACTCCGTCTGCACGACCGGACTCGCGGCCGCGTCCCCGCAACCGTTGTACTTCCGACGCGATACGAACCACCGAGCCGCGAGCGACGCGGCTGTCGCTCTGTGATGCTGACGTAGATTTCAGCACTATCGACTCTTGGAACTCAGACGTTCCACGTCAGCGTTCTCAGTCATCAACTCTCTCGATATCTCGGTCCCTCTGTCGAGTCGTCGCTTGTCCGATCCGAGACTCGTATATCGTATTTCGCTATACACAACCTCGGTTCTCGGGCTCAACCGATTTCGGAAAATTCGACGTCCTGTCGAACCCAGCCGATTCGCGTCGGAGGTGTCGGGACAGCCGTGCGCTGGCGGCTCTTCCTCGGCGTGCTACGCCTCGACTCGCTCTATCAGTTCGGGGCCGTCGTTGGCGGGGCTGTTCACCCGCGTCGAGACGGGGTAGGCCGCGAGTTCGTCGTCGGGGTAGGTGTCGAGGAGCGCCGCCGCCTCGTCGGGGTCGCCGTGGAGCCACGTCTCTTCTTCCTCGGGGTCGAGGACGACGGCCATCCGGTGATGGAGCTCGGAGATGAGGTCGTTCGGCTCGGTCGTGACGACGGTGAACGTCTCAAGCGGCTCCTGTTCGCGCGAGGGGCCGCCGCTTCCGAAGTCGCCGAGGCCGGTCTGTTTGGTCGGCGGCGTCCACCGCTCCCAGAGGCCGGCCATGGCGAACGGGCGGTCGTCATCGAAGGCGACGCGGTAGGGCTGTTTTCGCCCGCCGCGGTCGACCCACTCGTAGAAGCCGTCCGAGGGAACGAGACACCGGCGGGCCTCGTAGGCGTCGGCGAAACTCCGCTTCTCCCGGACGGTCTCCGCGCGGGCGTTGATTCGGTCGTTGCCGACGCTGGCGCTGTCGGCCCACGAGGGGACGAGCCCCCACTTGAGAAAGCGGAACTCGTCGTCCGCTTCGTTGGTCACGACCGGGAGTTCCTGGCCGGGCGCGCAGTTGTACCGCGCCGAAAGCGGGCGCGTCGGCGTCGCGTCGAACCGCGCTTCGAGTTCCTCGGGCGGGGTGAACAGCGTGTAGCGGCCGCACATACCCCCGGCTTCGGGCCCTGCGGGTAAAACGCCCGCGGCGGGAGCGTCCGGGTGCGTGCCGGGAGCGCGGCCGCCGACCCACGACGACGCATTTAGGGTCGCCGACGCCCCCCTGTCGGACATGCGAATCGAGAACAGCTTCATCCCCGTCCGCGGCGTGGGCGAGCGGACGGAGCGGAACCTCTGGCGGGCCGGGTCGACCCACTGGGACGAGTTCGACGCCTCGCTCGTCGGCGCGAAGACGGGCGACCGAATCGAGACGTTCATCGCGGACGCGTACGCCCACCTCGACGACGGCAACTCGCGGTTCTTCGACGACTGCTTCCCCTCGGGCGAGCGCTGGCGACTGTACGAGAACTTCCGCGACGAGACGTGCTTTTTCGACATCGAGACGACCGGCCTCTCGCCCGAGCGCGACTCGGTGACGACCGTCTCGTTCTATCAGGACGGCGAGACGACGACGCTCGTCAGTGGGGAGGACCTGACCGCCGACGCCCTCCGCGAGCAGTTCGCCGACGCGAAACTCATCGCGACGTTCAACGGCGCGCGCTTCGACGTGCCGTTCCTCGAGACCTCGTTCGACGTCTCCGTCGACGTGCCACACGTCGACTTGATGTATCCGTGCCGAACGCTCGACCTCACGGGCGGACTGAAGCAAATCGAGAAAGACGTGGGTATCGACCGCGACCGCCCGGACATCTCCGGCCGCGACGCCGTCCGCCTCTGGCGCGAGTACGAGCGCGGCGACCAGTCGTCGCTCGATACGCTCGTGTCGTACAACCGCGAGGACGCGGTCAACCTCGAACGCCTCATGGAGACGGTCACCGGCCGTCTCCACGACCGCGCCTGCGAGGGACTCGACGCCGAACTCGCCTGAATCGGTCGCCGAGGCGTGTTCGCGGCCGTATTCGGTGAGGGTCGACGACCCGCGAGCGCGTGCCGGAACCCCGCGCTTTTTTCATCCCCCGAAGCGACGCGCCGCACATGACCGACGACCCCGACGCCGACGCCGAGGCGGACGACCCCGCCGATTCGACCCCGCCGTCCGAGGATGCGACCGAACCGACCGACGGCGACGAGCCGGGCGACGCGGAAGCGACCGTCGAAGCGGCGGACGGCGGCACGGACGAGCGCGACAACGGCAACGGCAACGGCGACGATACCGTCCCGCACGTCGAACTCGACCTCTACGAACTCTCCGTCCGCGTCAGCGGGCAGTCGAGCGACGAACTCGACGACGTGGAAGCGTCGGCGACCCGCCTCATGGACTACCTCGTCGACCACGCGAAAGAACTGGAAGACCAGCCTGATAGCCGCGGACTGAGCTAACACCGGCCCTTGCACGCCACGTTTTTGGCAAACCTAAAAGTTCAAGAGTGACGGTCGATAACCCCGTCCAATGACCGAGTACACCTTCGACGACCTCGCGGTCGTGATGGGGACGTACAACGAAGAACAGGCCATCGGGTCCGTTCTGGCGGACATCGACCGAATCACCGACGGGCGCGCCGAGGTCGTCTGCGTGGACGGTTCCGACGACCGAACGCCCGAAATCGCCCGCAAGATGGGCGCGCGCGTCATCGAACAGGAACCGCAGGGGTACGGCGTCGCGGTCGAGGCCGCGGTGCTCGCGCCCGACCGGCCGGTCGTCGTCACCACCGACTGCGACGACACCTATCCGATGGAGTATCTGCCGAAGTTCCTCGACCTCATCAACGACGGCTACGACGTGGTCTCCGGGGACCGAATCACGAAGGGCGCGGAGACGATGCCCCGGCTCAACCGCGCGGGGAACATCGCATTCGCCCGCCTCGCCAGCTACCTCATGGGCGCGACCGTCCACGACACGACCACCGGGATGCGGGCGTACCGCCGGGAACTCCTCCACGACATCGAGTGGACCGAGAACACGGGGTTGTCGGCCGAACTCCTCATCCGCCCCGCGATGCGCGGCTACAAAATCGCCGAGGTGCCCATCCCCTACCGCGAGCGCGCCGGCGAGACGAAACTCGACCCCTTCGCCGGCGGTGCAGCCATCGGAAAGTCCATCGTCAAGGTCTGCCTGGAAGAGCGACTTCGGCTCTGAGCGGCCGTTTCGATCGCTTTCTGCCTTCAGGCCCGACTCCGAACTGACGACCCGCGACGGTCGTGCGCATCGATACCTAACCGCACACTTCTCATAGGCGACTCGGTCGAATATCGGGTATGGATTCGACAACGAACCGACGCCGGGTTCTCGCCGCACTCGGTGCCGGTGTCGCTCTGTCCGGCTGTCTCGGAAGCGACCCGCCGGTCGCGGACGACGACGCGGGAACCGATGGCGCGTCCGAGCCCGCCGACACATCCGATTCCACCGCGGGCGAGTACTCGGGTCCGTTCGAGCTTCCGGTCCCCGAGGACGAACTGCGCCGCGGCGCGTCGAAAGACGCCATCCCGGCCATCACCGCCCCCGTCTTCGCGGCCGACTGGAGCGGGTTCGACGAGGTGGACGCGACGCTCGACGACGGCGACGAGGTGGTCGGCGTCGAACTCGACGGCGTCGCCCGCGCCTATCCGCTCGCGGTCCTGAACTGGCACGAAATCGTCAACGACGACTTCGACGGTCGTCCCGTGGTCGTGACCTACTGTCCGCTGTGCGGGAGCGCCGTCGTCGCCGACAGGCTCGCCGGCGGCGAGCCGACGTACTTCGGCGTCTCGGGCCTGCTTTGGATGTCCGACCTCGTGATGTACGACGACCGGACGAACTCGCTGTGGAGCCAGGTGCTCGCGACCGCGATTCGCGGGGAACTGACCGGCGAGACGCTATCGCTTCTCCCCTCGACTATCTCGACGTGGGGCGAGTGGCGGGCGGCCCACCCCGAGACCGAGGTGTTGGTTCCGCCGCCGGTCTCCGGCACGATTCGCGGGCGGCAGACCCGCCGGTACGACGTGAACCCCTACGCGAGCTATCAGCAGTCGAGCGCCATCGGCATCGGCTTCAACGACGCGGCGGACGACCGACTGCACCCGAAAACGTCGGTCGTCGGCGTCGCCGCCGATGGTGTCGCCCGTGCTTATCCGCTCGACGCGGTCGAGCGCGCGGGCGTCGTCAACGACACCGTCGGCGGCCTCCCGGTCGTCGTGGCGGCCTCCGCCGAGGGAACCCTCGTCGCCTACGTCCGCCGGGTCGACGGCGACTCCGTCGAGTTCGAACGCGACGGGCCGGTTCTCGTCGCCGCCGGGTCGCGGTGGACCCTCCTCACCGGCCGGGCGCTCGACGGCCCCCACGAGGGGTCGGTCCTGACGCGGGCCAACGACCGCTCGCCGATGTTCTGGTTCGCGTGGGCAGACTTCAACCCGGAGACGGAGATTTACGGGGTAAAGAGCGCGACCGGCGAGGAGGAGTAGTCGTTCGCGCGGCGAGCGCGCGTGGTTCGAGGGCGATACGCGGAGAAACGGAGTTTCGGTCGTTCGGACGGCGGTTACGACGAGTTCAGGATGTCGCGGACGCGCCGGGGCTCGCCGGAGAGGGAGGGCTCCTTCTCGACGATTTTCAGCACCTCGTGGTCGGTCACGTCGGGGTAGGACTTCCCGATGGCCTCCTCGATGAGGGCCTTTTCGAGACGGAACTCCGTTCCCTCGTAGACCACGTCTACGCCGTCGTCGTCGAAAGAGAGAATCGTCATACCTGTCTTTGTTTTCCGCGAGTAGTTAAATACGCGTCGTCGTCGCGAAACCGGCGGCCCCCGTCGTGTCTGACGGTCGTCTTGCGGACGGTTTATTACGGCACGGGTGTTGGTTCGGAGCGTGTCACTGGGTACGGACCCGCTCGATGCGCTCGAAATTCCCGACGGGACGACGGTCGAGGAACACGACCTCGTCACCGACGGCGACGTCGTCGTCGGCGGGCAGAGCACCGTCGAGTTCGGCGTCCGCGGGCGGAACGTCCTCGCGGGCGAGCGCGTCACCTTCGGCGGCGACATCGAGGCCGAAGCCGACTGCCGACTCGACATGCTCGACGACGTGGCCGGCAACGTGCTCGTCGGCAACGACGCCTACCTCGGCGAGCGCGTCCACATCGCCGGCCGCCTGATGGTCTCGGGCGACCTCGACATCGGCGACGACGTCGACATCGAAGAGGGGTTCGAGGCCAACGGCTGGATCGTCATCCGCAACCCGATTCCGACGCTCGTGTTCTACTTTATCGTCCTCTCGCAGCTCCTCCGACTCGGCGAGGACGAGGCGGCCGACGAACTCGCCGAAACCCTCTCGGGCGAGTCGCCGCACGACCCGCTCGTGATTCCCCGGAACGCCACCGTCTCAGACGACGCGTGGCGCGTCTCGACGCCCGCCCACGTCGGCTCCGGCTGTCGAATCCACGGCAACATCCGCGCGAAGTCCATCGACCTCGCCGAGGACAACAACGTCTTCGGGAGCCTCCGCGCCCGCGACGACATCGTCGTCGGGAGCGGAACGCGCATCCACGGCGACGTCACCACCCGAAACGGCGAGGTCCGCATCCACGAGGACGCTCGCGTCCTCGGCGACGTGTCCTGTAACGACCTCGTGCTCGAAGCCGGCGCGCACGTCGACGGCACGATGCGCGCCCGGGGCGAGATGCGCATCCACCGCGATAACCTCCCCCGCGAGGCCGAGTAACCGGAACCGGGTCGCCCGAGCGACCATGCCGCCCGTGCGCCGCGATAGCAACAGTCGCCGTTTGTGCTTACCCAACGATTAATCCCTCGCGTGGTGAGTGTCGTCTATGGACAATCGACTGAAACTTCTCTCGGTCGCCCTCCTCGTCCTTCTCGCCGGGTGTACCGGCGGCGCGGCTGACGGCGGTGCGGGCGGGTCGGAGAGCGTCTCGCTCGCCGCCGATACCGGTGGCTCCGCCGAGGCCGAACAGGCGGGCGGCGACGACCTCCCGCAGGTCCAACGCCGGGCGGTCATCAAGAACGGCCAGATAGAACTGACCGTCGACGAGTTCAACGAGTCGCGCGACGCGGTCGAATCGACCGCCGAATCCTACGGCGGCTACGTCAGCGACTCCAACGAGTACGTCAACCGCCGGAGCGGCGGCACCTACCGCTCGGGCCAACTCGTCGTCCGCGTCCCCTCCGAGGACTTCTCGGCGTTCATGGCCGACATGAAGGACCTCGGCGAGGTCGAGCGCGTCGAGACGAACTCGCAGGACGTGACCGACCAACTGGTCGATATCGAAGCGCGGTTGAGCAATCTCCGCGCGCAGCGCGACCGCCTCCGCGAACTCTACGAGTCGGCTAACACGACCGAAGACGTGCTCGCGGTCGAAGAGCGCCTGACGGACGTCCAGACCGAAATCGAGCGGCTCGAAGCCCAGAAGCAGTCGCTCGAAGACCGGGTCGCGCTCTCGACCGTCCGCGTCTCGCTGTCGGAGCGGCCGCCCGGCCCGGCGCAGTGGTACGACACGCCGGTCTTACAGGCGTTCTCCGAGTCGGTCAACGGCGCGTTCGTCGCCCTTCGGGCGCTCGTCGTCGCCGTCGCCTACGCGGTCCCGTACCTCGTCGTCTTCGGCGGCCTCCTCGCGATTCTCGGGAGCGGGGTGGTGCTCGCCGGCCGCGCCGCCTACAGGCGACTGACGGACTAACTGTTCGCCGGCTTCTTTTCGTCGCTCGCGCCTCCTCGCACGCGAGCGTTTTTCCGCGTCCGCGACCATCGTCGAGCCATGCTCTCTCTCGCGTTAGCCGGCAAGCCGAACGCCGGCAAATCGACGTTCTACACGGCCTCGACGCTCGCCGAGGTCGACGTGGCGAACTACCCCTTCACGACTATCGACGCGAACCGCGGCGTCACGCACGCCCGCACCCGCTGTCCCTGTCTCGACCGCGACGAGCGCTGCGGCAACTGCGAGGACGGTATCCGCTACGTCGCCGTCGAACTCGTGGACGTGGCCGGGCTCGTCCCCGGCGCGCACGAGGGCCGCGGCCTCGGCAATCAGTTCCTCGACGAACTGACGAACGCGGACGCCATCGTCAACGTCGTCGACGCCTCTGGGGGAACGAACGCCGAGGGCGAACCCGTCGAAGTCGGGAGCTTCGACCCCGTCGAGGAGGTCGACTTCATCGAGGAGGAACTCGAACAGTGGCTCGCCGGCATCGTCCACAAGAACTGGGAGTCCGTGGTCCGCAAGTCGCGGTCGCCCGACTTCGACATGGACGACGCCCTCTCGGACCTCCTGACGGGCGTCGGCGCGAGCGAGTACGACATCGCCGCCGTCCTGCGCGACCTCGACTACTCGCCGAACCCCCAAGACTGGGACGACGAGGACCGCGTGGAACTCGCCCGCGCGATTCGCCGGCGGACCAAGCCCATCGTCCTCGTGGCCAACAAGGTCGACATCGCGCCCCCGGAAAACCTCGAACGACTCGCCGAGACCGGAAAGCCCGTCATCGCCGCCACCGCGGACGGCGAACTCGCCCTTCGGCGGGCCCGCGAGGCGGGCATCATCGACTACCACCCCGGCGACGACGACTTCGAACTCGTCGGCGACGTGAGCGGCGCACAGGAGAAGGGCCTCGAACGAATCCGCGACCTGATGGGCGAACACGGCGGCACCGGCACGCAGGAGGCCATCGACACCGCGGTCTACGACGTGCTCGACCGAATCACGGTCTACCCGGTCCAAAACGAGTCGAAGTGGACCGACGGCACGGGTAACGTCCTCCCCGACGCCTTCCTCCTTCCGCGGGGGTCGACGCCGCGGGACCTCGCGTACGCGGTCCACTCCGACATCGGCGACGGCTACCTCCACGCGGTCGACGCGCGAGCGAAACGCCGCATCGCCGAAGACCACGAACTCGAAGAGGGCGACGTCATCAAAATCGTCTCGACGGCGAAGTAACTGTCACAGATTCGTCTTTTCTGCGAATTTTGTCGCTCTTCTTGGGTCAGTACCTCGTCCACCACGCTACAGATAAACTAAATAACGCTATACAGAATTGGAATTCAGCAGCTCACCGGCGTACGACAGAGACTGGGGTCGAGAGTATCGTTCACCGGGGTGTGGCGGTCGCTCGTCCGGGTTTGCGCGATAAAAACAGAAGCCGCCGGTTCCTAACCGACTTCGGCTTAGAGGTCTTTGGCGACGCGGAGTTCCGTATCGGTGACCGTCGCCACCGACTCGGCGGGGACCTCGATGTCGTCGCCGTCGGCGTCGCCGAAGCCGAGGCCCTGCACGACCGCCTCGGCGATGTCTGGGTCGGGTTCGACGTACGCGATTTGGGCGTCCGTGTCGACTTCGGTCACGATTCCGATCTGTTCGGCTTCCTCGTCCATGAGGAACTTCCCTTCGTCGGCGGTCGAGAGAACTGACATCCGCCCAATCGTTAATTCCGAATGACATAATAACCTACGGCCCCGTACGAACGCTGATAGTTCCCGCCCGCGTACGGAACGCATGACAATCGGTTCACAGGTCTCCGAGGCCGACGCTCGCCGGCTCCCGCTGTCCGAGACGCGGGTGCTTCTCGGCGTCGGACTGGCGATTGCCCTCGTCGCCGGCCTCGTCTTCCGCGTCGTCGGCCAGCTCGTGTTAGTGCCCTCTCGTCCGTTGGTCACGGCCGTGGTGTTCGCGTTGACGGTGCCCGCGATGTGGGCGCTCGCGGTCGGGGTCTTCCGGTGGCGCGGGCTCTCCGGCGGCGCGAAACGGGAGGCCGCGGCGCTGCTCGTCGTCCCGGGTATGCTCGTCGACGCGGTCTCGACGGCGCTGTTCTCGCTCGTCTACCCGAACATGGGGCTCGAAGCCGCGGGGCTCTTCGGCGGGCTGTTGCTCCTGGCGTACGCGACGGTGCTGGTCGCGGGCTTCGTCGGTCAGTGACTCGGTTCGGGCTGACGCTCCCATCGTCGAGCCGCCGCTCGGCGACGGTGCGGCTCTCCTCTCTTCTGCTCAGTCACGAGCGACGACGCGAAAAATAGGGCGCGGAGCGGCGGTCCGATTCCGACTCGTCAGTCCGACTCCGACGAGGAGCCGAAGGCGGTCGGGACGCTCACGTCGGCGTGTTGCGAGAGGTAGTACGCGAGCGCGAACAGCGCGACGACGCCGATTCCGAGGAGCGCCAGCGAGCCCACGCCGTAGCCGCTCGCGAGGAACAGCCCCGTCGCGACGGCTCCGCAGAGGACGGCGTACGGAATCTGCGTGTTCACGTGGTCGACGTGGTCCGCGCCGGCGAACATCGACGAGAGGACCGTCGTGTCGCTGATGGGCGAACAGTGGTCACCGAACAGCGAGCCGGTGAGGATAGCGCCGATGGCACCGGGGAGCGGCGCGCCGAGCTGGTAGGCAAGCGGCACCGCGACGGGGAACATGATACTCATCGTTCCCCACGACGTGCCTATCGAGAACGAGATGATGGCCGCGGCGAGGAAGACGACCGCGGGCAGGATTTCTGGCGTGATGACGCCCTCGGCGACGCTGACGACGAACGCACCGACGCCGAGCGCCTGGCTGACGCCGCCGATGGTCCACGCCAGCGAGAGAACGGCCACGGGGAACATGACCATCTTGAATCCCTCGAAGATGGCGTCGCTGACGGCTTCGAGTTCGACGCGGGCGTGGCCGACGAGGATGGCGAGCAGCAGCGCGCACGCCGAGAAGACGCCCCAGAGGATGGCGTCGGCGGTGGCCGCATCCTTCAGCGCCTCGACGGGTGCGACGCCGGGCCAGCCGCCGGAGTACAGCAGGCCGAAGCCGGTGACGGCGACGAGCGCGACGATGGGCGCGGCGAAGTACCACCAGCGCGAGTCGACGTGCTCGGGCGTGACGATGTCCTCCTCGCGCGTCTCGATGAGGGGGTCGGCGTCGTCGCCGAGGAGCTTCCCCTCTTCTTTCGCGCGGCGCTCGGCGCGCTTCATCGGCCCGAAGTCCCAGTCCATCACGACGAGGATGAACACGAGCGCGACCGCGAGCAGGCTGTAGAAACGGAACGGAATGCTCTGGAGGAACACCACGAAGGCGCTCTGGTCGATGCCGAGCGAGGCGAACTGCTCGCGGATGAGTCCGACCTCGAAGCCGACCCACGTCGAGACGACGGCGACGCTCACCACGGGCGAGGTGGTCGAATCGAGCAGGTACGCGAGCTTCTCGCGGCTGATGTCGAACTTGTCGGTGATGGGGCGCATCACCGAGCCCGTAATCATCGTGCTCGCGTAGGAGTCGACGAAGATGAGCATCCCGAGGACGCTCGTCCCCAACGCGGCCTGTTTCCGTGTCTTGATGCGGGCGATGATGCGCTGTGCGAGCGCGTTCATCCCGCCCGAGAGGAATATCATCCCGAGCATCGCGCCCGAGAGGAAGGTAAACAGGAGGAGTTTGCTGTTGAACGACTCGGTCACGTTGTTGATGACCAACTGGAGGGAGTACGCCGCCCCGCCGATGGGGTTCCATCCCACCAGGATGGTCGCACCGATCCAGATGCCGGTGAAAAGCGAGAGGAGCACCTGCCGACTGAGCAGCGTCAGCACGATTGCGAAGAGCGCCGGCAGCAGGCTGATGACTCCCTGCGTCTCTGCGGGCATGACAAACGTTTCGTCACCGGCTCCCGAATTTAAGGGTTTTCACTTCGAACGCCGAGAATAAGACGTATCGGATGCCGTGAGTTGTCGTAGTTCGGTCGACGAATCGTCCGATAACGGCCGTGAGCGAATTTCAGACGACCGCGTCGTACGCCTCGCCCATTATCTCGATGGCCTCGCGGAGCGACTCGGTGTCGGTCGCGTACGACAGGCGGGCGTAGCCGTGGCCGTGCTCGCCGAACGCCTCGCCGGGGACGATAATCACGCCGCGGTCGATGCACTCGTCGACGAAGCCCTCGGGAACCTCGGGCATGACGTAGAACGCGCCGCCCGGCGACGGGACGGTGAGGCCGATGTCCTCCAGCCCCTCGACGACGAGGTCGCGGCGCTCGCGGAACGTCTCGGTCATCTCCTCGATTCGGTCCTGCGGGCCGCTGAGCGCGGCTTCGGCAGCGAACTGCGCCGGCGCGGAGGCGCACGCCTGCACGTACTGGTGGACTCGGAGCATGCGCTCGACCCGGCGGGTAGAGCCGTACACCCAGCCCAGTCGCCAGCCGGTCATCGAAAAGAGCTTCGAGGCCGAGTTGACGACGACGACGTTGTCGGTCTCGGCGAACTCGATGGGCGAGCGGTGTTCGCCCTCGAAGACGGTGTACTCGTACACCTCGTCGGAGATGCAGAGCACGTCGTGCTCGTCGGCGATGCGGGCGAACTCGGCGATGTCGTCGGGCGGCGACACCGCGCCCGTGGGGTTGCCGGGGCTGTTGACGACGAACGCCGCGGTGTCCTCGGTGATGGCGTCTTCGACCGCCTCGGGGTCGAGCGTCAGGTCGTCGCGGAGGGGGACCGGCACCGGTTCGCCGCCGGCGAGTTTGGTGAGCGCGTCGTAGGAGACGAAGCCGGGGTCCGGGATGATGACCTCGTCGCCCTCGTTCACGTGCGCCTCGATGGCGATGTGGAGCGCCTCGCTCCCCCCGGCCGTGGCGATGACGTCGCCGGGGTCGAGGTCGACGCCCTGGTCGCGGCGGTGCTTCTCGGCGATTGCCTCGCGCAGGCTCGGGAGTCCCTTGTTCCCCGTGTAGCCGTCCGCCTCGCCGGCCTCGATGGCCTCGACGGCCGCCCGTCGCGCGTGGTCCGGGGCCGGGAAGTCTGGCTGGCCCAACCCGAGGTTGATAGCGTCTTCGCCAGCCGCCTCGAACACCTTGCGAATGCCGCTGATGGAGATGCGCTCCACCCGGTCGGAGAAGTGCGTCATATCCTATCCCGCGTCGCGGTTCGGGATAGTTCTTCCCACGCACGGTCGCGGCCGACCCGTCGGCTCCGTGACGTGACCGACGTACAGTAACGGATTTTACTGCCGCTATCTTGGAGGGGACAATTCAGGAGGACCGACTGTTTCACCCCCGAATGCGGCCGTGAGATGGATTTTCATCGGTTCTCGAGCGTCATCTACCGCGTCTATCGTTACCGCGTACGCGCCCGGAATAAGGCGCTGATTCGTAACGATGGCAATGACAGAGGCACCACGCTCGACTTCACTCAGCCGTAGACGATTCCTGCAGGGCTCCGGCCTCGCCGCGACCGCCGGCCTCGCGGGCTGTCTCGGCGGGTCCGGCGGGAGCGGGCTGGACGAACTCAACGTCGCCTACATGCCCATCTACCCGGACATGCAGTACTTCGTGTTGGAAGAAGAGGGGCTGTTCGACCAGCTTTCGGTCCCGGTCGCGGGCAAGAAGTTCTCCGACGGTCCGAGCATCGTGCAGGCGTCGGCGACGGGCGACTTCGACGTGATGATGTTCGGCATCGTCCCGGCGATGATTGTCATGGACAAGGGCATCCCCGCGAAGATCACCGCGGCGAACATCAAGAACGCGATGCAGATTCTCGCCACCGACGACTTCGCCGCCCTCTGGGAGGAACACGGTGCGGACGCCTTCGCCGAGTTCGAGGCGCGAGAGGGCCGGAAGTTCACCTTCGGCACGTTCCCGCCGGGGTCGGTCCCCGACATCCTGCTCCGCTACTGGATTCAGAACACGCTCGGGCTCGACCCCGAGGAGGACGTGAACATCAAGGGCCTCGGCGGCGCGGCCGCGGTCCAGCAGGCGCTCCTCTCGAACAACATCGACGGCACGAGCATCATGGAGCCCGTTCCGACGGTCATCGAGGCCAACGACGCGCCGTTCCAGCCCATCGCGTGGGCGGGCGACTTCATGCCCGGCCAGCCCGCGGCGGTCACGCTCATGCACGACCGCCTCCGGCAGGACAACCGCGACCTCGCCACGGAGTTCGTCGAACTCCACCAGCGGGCGACGAACTTCGTCGCCGACAACCCCGACACGGCCGCCCAGCACGCGAGTTCGGTCATCGGCGAGAGCGCGCTCCCGGTCGAGACCGCTCGCGCGGCGCTCGACTCCCCCGCGTCGGACTTCATCACCGACCCCCACGATATCGAAGGCGGCGCTGAAATCTTCGCCGACTACGCCCAGACGCTCGGGAAGACGGAAGCGCAGTTGACCGTCGACGAGATGTTCGATTACGGCATCTACGACTCGCTATGAGCAACGACGAAGTCGGCAGCGGCGTCGCCCTCTCGGAGACGGAGGCGGACGAGCGACTGCTCGACCGGCTCGCGGGGTTCTCCTCTGAACAGACGGGGCTCGCGGTCGCCGGCTTCGCGGGCTTTCTCGCCGTCTGGTACGTCGCCGCGCTGTTCCAACCGACGTATCTGCTCCCCTCGCCCGTCGAGGTGCTGGCGGCGTTCGTCGTCGAACTCACCGCGCCGGCGTCGCTTTCGATTCCCTTCACCGGCGCGGAACTCCCGGCGACTCGACTGGTGGTCAAGCTGATTCAGAGCCTCTACCACTACGTGCCGGGCCTGCTCATCGGGACCTCGCTCGGCGTCTTCGCGGGCGTCGCCATGGGCTGGAACACCCGCGTCGACAGCGTCTTCACGCCCGTCACGCGCCTCCTCCGGCCGATTCCGCCGCTGGCGTGGATCGGCTTCGCCGTCATCTGGCTCGGCGTCAACCACCAGGGCGCGACGTTCATCGTCGCCATCGGCTCCTTCTGGATTAACTTCTACAGCGCCTACGGCGGCGTCGAGGGGGTCTCCGAGGACCTCAAAGAGGTCGCCGCGAGCCTCGGCGTCGACGACGACTGGACGATGATTCGGAAGGTCGTCATCCCGGCGGCCAGCCCCTCGATCATGACCGGCATCCGGACGAGCATCGGCCAGTGCTGGATGATCGTCGTCGCGGCCGAACTCATCGTCGGCGTCGGCGTCGGCTACGAGATTCTCAACACGGCGCAGAACCTCGCCATGGACGTGTCGGTCGCCTACATGCTCGTCATCAGCATCGTCTTCCTCGTGAGCGACGGCCTGTTCCGCCGGGTCGAACGGCGGGCGCTGGAGTGGAGAGCATGAGCGGGGACGCGAACGCGGGAGCCGACGCGACCGCGACCGACCCCGACGAGACCGCGACGGTCCGGGTCGATTCGCTCGGCAAGACCTACGCTTCCGACCGCCGGACGGTCGAGGCGCTGTCGGACGTCGAGTTCGCGGTCGAGGACGGCGAGTTCGTCTGTATCGTCGGTCCCTCCGGCTGCGGCAAGACGACGCTGTTCCGCATCATCGCCGGCCTCGAAGACGCCACGTCGGGCGCGGTCACCCTCGACGGCTCGCCCGTCACCGGCCCCGGCACCGACCGCGGCATGGTGTTTCAGGAGTACGGGCTGTTCCCGTGGCGAACCGTCGCCGAGAACGTCGCTTTCGGCCTCGAAGAACAGGGCGTCGAGGAGCCGGCGCGCTCGGAGCGCGTGACTGAGATGCTCGAACTCGTCGGTCTCGACGGCTTCGCCGACGCCTACCCGAAGGAGCTGTCCGGCGGGATGAAACAGCGGGTCGGCATCGCCCGCGCGCTCGCGGTCGACCCCGAACTGCTCCTCATGGACGAGCCGTTCGGCGCGGTCGACGCCCAGACCCGCGACATGCTCCACGGCGAACTGCTCGACATCTGGGCGGAGACGGACAAGACGGTGCTGTTCGTCACCCACGACGTCGAAGAGGCCGTCACGCTCGCCGACCGCGTGGTCGTCATGGCCGCCAACCCAGGCCGCGTCCGCGAAATCGTCTCGGTCGACATCGACCGCCCGCGCGAGCGGACCGAAAGCGAATTTGCAGAATACGTCGAGCGGATTCGCGGGCTGATAGGCGAGTAAGCTTTTCACCCTCGATTCGGTACCTCGGTTTATGATATCTAGACGACAGGTCATCGCTGGCGCAGTCGCCGGACTCGGTGGCATTGGCCTCGCCGGCAATGCGGTGTATCAGGAGTTCAGGCCGAAGCTGTTGCTCTCGGTGATGAACTTCCACGACCAACCGCACTCCTTGACCGTGCAACTCGTTCGCCGAGGCGCCGACGAGTGGAGCGAAGGACTCGCATGGATGGAGTATATCGACATCGAGGCGCAACCCGAGGACGGAGACGTTCCGAGACTGAATTTTCCGGCGGTTGCTCCCGCTCGGCCGTACATCGTCCACATCGAAGCCCGGAGCAACAATATTGGCGACCGAGAGTTCACGTACCTGCCCGACTGTTCTGGGTACGACTCACCAACCCCCGGACTGTACATCGTCATCTCCACGGAGGGGGAGATTAAACTCAAAGGGACCGGGTGTAGCGATGATTCGCTGTGGTACTGAACTACTCCCGCGCCGCTCGCAACTCGTCGATGTGTGCGTCGATGACCGACAGCGTCGCGTCGGCGTCGACGTAGCCCTTCTCGTACTCCTTCATCGCGCTGTTGTAGTCGCTGAGGAACTGTGCGACCGCGTCGTCGAGGTCGTCGCTCATACACGTCCGTAGCCCCGCCATCGGATTTGAACCTTCGGCCCGCGGACGACGGGACCGGAAGCGCACGGGACTCCGGCCCGACCGCCGCACCGCGGGACCGTCGATTTATGACCGCGCCCCGCCAACGCGCCGGTAGTGACGACCCTCCGCTTCGAGGACGGAACGATTCACCTCGCTACCGACCTCGATATCTCGATTCCCGGCGTCGAAGCCGACCCCCGAAGTGGCGGCTATCGAGCCCCAGCGATGCGGTACGCCGCCATTCGGGACGAATTAGAGCGACGGGGAACCGAGTTCGAAGACACGCTCGCCCTCGACGCCCCCCTCTCGCTTTCGACGACCTACGACCTCCGCGACTACCAGCGCGCCGCGCTCGACGCGTGGCTCGACGCGGGCGGTCGCGGCGTCGTGGAACTGCCGACCGGCGCGGGCAAGACGGTCCTCGCGGTCGCCGCGATGGTCGCCCGCTCGGTGCCGACGCTCGTCGTCGTGCCGACCATCGATTTACAGGACCAGTGGATACGCGAACTCGAAACCGAGTTCGACGTGCCGGTCGGTCGGTTCGGCGGCGGCGAACAGACCCAAGAGGCCATCACGGTCTCGACGTACGACTCGGCGTACCTCCGCGCCGACGACGTGGGCGGCGACTTCGGTCTCGTCGTCTTCGACGAGGTCCACCACCTCGGCGGCGAGGGATACCAAGACATCCCGCGCTTTCTCGCCGCACCTTCCCGCCTCGGCCTGACGGCGACGTTCGAGCGCCCCGACGGCGCACACGAGCGCGTCGAGGAACTCGTCGGCCCGCGGGTGTACCGCCTCGACGTGGACGACTTGGCGGGCGACCACCTCGCCGACTACGAGGTCCGCCGAATCGAGGTGGAACTCACGGCCGACGAGCGCGAGACGTACGACGAGGCACAGGAGACGTTCGTGAACTACCTGCGCACCTCGGGGCTGTCGATGCAGTCGGGCAGCGACTACCAGAAACTCGTGATGCGCTCCGGGAACGACCCGAGAGCGCGGGCGGCGCTCCTCGCCAAGCAGCGCGCCCGCGACGTGATGATGAACTCCGAGGCGAAGGTGGACAAACTGGCCCGGTTGCTCGCGCGACACCGCGAGGACCGCGTCATCGTCTTCACCGCCTCGACCGACCTCGTCTACCGCATCTCGCGGTGCTTCCTCGTCCCGCCGATAACCAACGAGACCGGCACGAAAGAGCGCCGCGAAATCCTCGACCGCTTCCGCGACGGCACCTACGACACCGTCGTCGCGGCCAACGTGCTCGACGAGGGCGTGGACGTGCCCGACGCGAACGTCGGCATCCTCCTTTCGGGGTCGGGGTCGGAACGCGAGTTCACCCAGCGCCTCGGTCGCATCCTCCGACCGAAGGCCGACGGCGCGACCGCGACGCTCTACGAACTCGTGAGCGTCGAGACGGCGGAAGAACGGGTCGCGGCCCGGCGTCGGTGACGCGGGTCGGCACCGGCGGGAAAGCGGTCGCCTTCGGAGTCAGGCCAGCGAGACGTTCAGGTCGCCGTTGTTGGCGAAGGCGTCGTACTCGAACTCGAACTCGATTGCGAAGTCGGCGCTCCCGGCTGCCGGGACGGCGAGCTCCTGCGACCGGGTCGACTCCTCGTCGCGGACGCTGACGCGGGCTTCGACCGTGGCGATTCGCTCCGCCCCGCTGTCGTTGACGACCGTCCCGAAGACGCGGAGGCGGCCGTCGTCGGTCGCCTCGAAGTCGACCTCGGAGATACGAACCGGCGGTACCTCTGGGGTGTCTCGGGGCTCCCCTGCCGGTGCCTCGGGCGGGTTTCGCGGACCCGTCGCGCCCGGAAGCGACCCGAGACAGCCGGACGACAGGCCGACCGCGACCAGTCCGAGGAGGCGTCGTCGCTCCATACGATGGCGTCCGCCGCGGGCGCAATGAACCTTGTCGTCCGCGCCGTCGGCCGTGTCCGCCCGCGCCGTCGGCCGGTGTCCGCCCGCGCCGTCGCTCACTCTCGCCCACGCCGCCCGAGTCGTTTTTGTCCCGCGGTCCCGTCGTGGCGAGCGTGCTGACGAAGGACCTGCTTCGCGTGTCGCGGGCGGGCGGCGGCTACCACCCGCAGTTCGCCGACCGGGGAGACCGCCCGCTGGCCGCGAAGGCCATCGGCGTCTTCCGGCGGCACGTCGGCGACGCGCGGGCCGACCTCGACGACGCCCTCGCGGACCTCGAAGCCGAGGCCGACGACTTCAAACTCGCCCGCGGCTTCGCGTCGCTGCTCGACCGCGAGGCGGTGTTCGAGACGGCGGCTCCCCTGCCGCCCGTTCGCGCCCGCCGCGCCGCGTTCGAGGCCGCGATGGCGGTCGGTGGCGTAACGACCGACGAGGAGCGAGCCGCGGCGCTCGACCGCGCGGCGTCCTCGCTTGGGTCGTCGCCCGAGGCGGTCGACGAGTCGCTCACGGCCGACCGCGAGGTCGAACAGGTGCTTTCCGAGTTCGACCCGCGGTGGACGCCCGACGAACTGCTCGCGCAGTACAACCTTTCGCTCGCCCAGACCGCCCTGTTCGACGCGACCGAGGTTCGGGTCCGAAGCTCCGACCCGAAGGCCGTCGTCTCGGCGGTCAAGCGCCTCCGCCTCATGTACGAGGTCCGGAAGACCGACGCCGGGCGCGAGGTCGTCGTCACCGGTCCCGACGCGCTCTTTCAGCGAACCAGACGCTACGGAACCGCCTTCGCCCGCCTGCTTCGGTCGGTCGCAACCGCCGGCGACTGGCGACTCGTGGCGACCATCGACGACCGCGGGACGGAACGCGAACTGACGCTCACGAGCGAGGACGTGTCGGTCCCCGGCGTCGAGCCGATGGCCGAACCCGGCTTCGACAGCGACGTGGAGGCCGACTTCGCCGCCCGCTTCCGCGGCCTCGACCTCGACTGGTCGCTCGTCCGGGAGCCGGAGCCCCTCGAAACGGGGACGAGCGTGATGATTCCGGACTTCGCGTTCGACTACGCGCACGCCGACTTCCGCGTCTTCTTCGAGATTATGGGCTTTTGGACGCCCGAGTACGTCGAAAAGAAGCTGGGCCAACTCGCCGACGTGGAGGACGTGGAACTCGTCGTCGCCGTGGACGAGTCGCTCGGCGTCGGCGAGGACATCGCCGCCCGCGACCACCGCGCGGTCCCCTACTCCGGCTCCGTGCGCGTGAAGGACGTGGTGGACGTGCTGCGCGACTACGAGTCCGACCTCGTCGCCGACGCGGCCTCGTCGCTCCCCGCCGAACTCGCGCCGGACGACGACGTGGTCACCCTGTCCGACCTCGCGGCGGCCCGCGGCGTCTCCGTCGACGCGCTCGACGACGTGGTCTTCCCGGAACACGAACTCGTCGGGCGGACCCTGGTTCGGCCCGCCGTCCTCGACGCGCTCGTCGGGGAAGTCGAGGCGGGGATGTCGCTGTCGGCGGTCGAGTCCGTCCTCGACGACCGCGGCCTCGACGACGCGAGCGCGGTCCTCTCGCGGCTCGGCTACCGGGTCGAGTGGGAGGGTCTGACCGGCGGAACGGTCAAAGAGAAGTAGTCTCGGGGGGCGACCCCGAACCGCTCAGTCGAGTTTGACGAGTTCTTCCTGCCGACCCTTCGGGACGGTCGAGCGGAGTTCCCCGTGGAGGTAGAGCCCGACGCCGAGCGGTTCGAGTTCGCCGGCGATTTCGTGGGCGGCGGTGAGGTAGCCCCAGTCGCCCTCCCATCGGTCGAGCTGTTGGTCGTGGCCGTCGACGAACGCCTTCGCCTCGCCGGGGGTCAGTTCGATGACGTTCTTCGTCGCGTCGCCGCAGAACCGCTGGACCGCGTTGGTCGAGGGCTTCCAGTGGCGCTGACGGGTCCGGAGGATGCGCATTCCGAGCCCCTCGACTTTGATGGGGTCGACGACCTCGCCGTGGAACGCCCAAATCTTGCCCGCGCCCTTCTCCCAGAACGTGTAGCCGTCGAAGACCGCCGGGTCGACGCCGAACCGCTCTTCCCACCAGTCGACGACCTCCTCGCGGGAGGGCCGCCCCTCGACGACGCGGTCGTCGGGCGTCGGCGGCAGGCGGTCGAACTGCTGGCCCCAGTTCTCGTCGGGGGCGGTGTCGTCGCTCATGCGTTCACCTCCAGTTTGGCGGTGAAGAAGCCGCCCGTGTCGTTGTGGTGCGGGTAGACGCGGCGGGCCTTGGTCACCGACGGGTCGTACTCGTCGCCCTCCCACTCGGTGATGCCGGGCGCGGTCTCGAAGCCGTCGGGGACGTCCCACTCGACGACCTCGCAGTCCTCCCGTTCGAGGACGAAGTCGAGGATGGCCTCGTTCTCCTCGGGCGCGAAGGTACACGTGGAGTAGACGACGGTGCCGCCGGCTTTCGTCACCTGCACGGCGCGCCGGAGGATGCCCTTCTGGATGCCGGCGACGCTTTTGACGTGGTTCATCGTCCACTCGTCGAGCACGTCGGGGTTCTTCCGGCAGGTGCCCTCGCAGGAACAGGGGGCGTCGACGAGGACGCGGTCGAACTGCTCGAACGACCCGGACTTTTCGGGGGTCCGCTCCCCGAAGGGCTTCATCGAGAAGTTGCGGGCGTCCTGATTCGACACGACGAGGTTGGTCACGCCGAGGCGCTCGGCGTTGTGGCGGAGCGCCGACAGCCGACCGAGGTTGTTGTCGTTGCCGACGAGGACGCCCTCGTCGTCCATCATGGCGGCAATCTGGGTCGTCTTCGACCCCGGCGCGGCGCAGGTGTCCCAGACGCGCTCGCCCGGCTGCGGGTCGAGTGCGATAGCCGGGAGCGCCGACACCTCCTCTTGGCCGTGGAGCCAGCCGTGGAAGTACGGCCAGTTCGTCCCCGGACTGCTGTCTTCGAGCTTCAGGATGCCGGGGTGCCAGTCGGTCGGTTCGTAGGCGACGCCCTCGTCGTCGAGCGCCTCGCGGGCGCGCGCCACCGTCGTCTTGATGGTGTTGACGCGGACGACGGAGGGAAGCGGCCGCTCGCAGGCCGCGAAAAAGGCCTCCTCGTCGTCCACGAGCGGCGCGTACCGCTGGAGCGGGTTCATGACACTCGATTCCGCGGGGGCGCGCTTGTCGGTTTCGGAGTCGTCGGGTGACGAGCTCGGAGCCGCGGGGAGGCGACGCGGGACGGTTCACGGACGCGGACCCGTCCGTCGATAGCGACGCAGTCGCCCGTCGGATTTACTTCGCCCCGGCGACCATGTTCACGTATGGCACGCATTCGCGTCCTCGCGGAGGAACTCACCGACGAACTGGAGTCGCCGACGCTGGTCGAAGGACTGCCGGGCGTCGGGTTGGTCGGCAAAATTGCGGCCGACCACCTGGTGGAGGCGTTCGACATGACCCACTACGCGGACGTGTTCTGCGAGGGCGTCCCGAAGGTTGCGGTCTACATGAAGGACAACCCGACACTCCACCCGCCGGTCAGGCTCTACGCCGACGCGGAGCGGGACCTGCTCGTCCTCCAGAGCGACATCCCCATCCGACCCGACGCGGCGACCGAACTCGCCAGCTGTCTCGGCCCGTGGTTCGAAGACCTCGACGTGCTTCCCGTGTTCCTCTCGGGCATCGCCCACGAGAAGTCCGAGGACGTGCCCGCGCTCTACGGCGTCGGCACCGACGGCGCGACGTCGCGGCTCGAAGACGCCGGCATCGACCGTCCGACGGAGACCGGCCTCGTCTCGGGACCGACGGGCGCGCTCCTGAGCAACGCCGTCTCGGTCGGCCGCCCGGCGCTCGCGTTGGTCGTCGAGTCGGACCCGCAGTTCCCGGACCCCGAGGCGGCCCGGGTCATCATCAAACACGGCATCGAACCGCTCGTCGGCGTCGAGGTCCCCGTGGACGACCTCGTGGACAGCGCCACCGAGATACGGCAGGCGAAAGAGCAGTTGGCCCGGCGGATGCAGCAGTCCGACGAGGAGAGCACGCAGGCCCGGCCGCTCGGGATGTACCAGTAAGGCCGCTGTCGGTCGGTGACGGCGGGTATCGACCCGCGCGGCCGCCCCACGGTGAGAAGCGTTTCGGCCGGCCCGCAGTCTACACGTTTAAGCCGCGCCGGCCACTTCTCCCGCCCATGAGCGACGACCCTGCCGAGTCGGCCACGGACGCGAACGCGGAATCCGAGCCCGACGCGGCACCCGACGCAGCGGCGCAGGCGGCCGAAGACGCGGCGACGGACGCCGAGGGCGAGGCGTCGAGCGCCGAGTCGGCGGCCGAGGACCCCGACGCGACGGGCGACGGGCCGGCCGTCTCCGACCGCGTCGCCGAGTACGACGACGACCTCGCGGCCGAGGTCGCGGCGCTCGAAGCCCGCGTCGCCGACCTCGAAGCCGAGCGCGACGAGGCCGAAGCGACGGCCGAGGAACTCCAGTCCCGCCTCAAGCGCACGCAGGCGGACTTCCAGAACTACAAGAAGCGCGCGAAGAAGCGACAGGACCAGATAAAAGAGCGCGCCACCGAGGACTTCGTCGAGCGCGTCGTCACCGTCCGCGACAACCTCGTCCGCGCGCTCGACCAGGACGAGGACGCCGACATCCGCGGCGGCCTCGAATCGACACTCAAGGAGTTCGACCGCATCCTCGAAGACGAGAACGTCGAAATCATCGCCCCCGAACCGGGGACGGACGTGGACCCCAACCGCCACGAGGTGATGATGCGCGTCGACAGCGACGAGCCCGCGGACACCGTCGCCGACGTGTTCCAGCCCGGTTACGAGATGGCCGACAAGGTCATCCGCGCCGCGCAGATCACGGTCAGTAAGGGCGAGTAGTCGCGAGCGACGCGGCTGTCTCCCCGCGGCCGGCCACGGCGGCTTGACGCGTCGCCGACCCGGGGAGGACTTTTGTTCTCACCTCGCAATCACTACGGCATGCGACTTCGTTCCCGTCGGCGGCGGCCGACCGTGCGCGTCACCCAACACGGTGACCCCGGCGACGACGACCTGCTTTTCGTCCTCGGATGGGGCAACAAGCCGGGTCACCGGAGCGTCGAGTGGCTCCTCGACCGCCTCACCTACGAGGGCTACCACGTCCACGCCGTCGAACTCCCGACGAACGGCTGGGAGTTCGAGGGCCAGTACGTGAGCCCGGTGCGGGCGTACGCGGTCGACCGCGACATCGACCTCGTCCTCAGCCACAGCACCGGCGGCCTCGTCGCCGCCCACCTCGACCTCGCGGTCCGGAACGTCTTTTTGAGCCCGTGGTGGGGGACCGCGACCGCCGGCCTCGATGGCCTGCTGCTCCCCGTCGTCAGGCGGTTGCCGACGACGCGCCCGTTCGTCCCCGCGGGCATCTCTCGTACGGACCTCGGCGAACTGAAACTCGCCGCCGAACTGGCCGACGGCCCGGACAACGCCTCGCCCGCCTTCCTCCGCATGATTCACGGCGCGCAGGAGTCGCTGCCACCGTTCCGTCCCGACGACGTGGTCTTCGTCTCGCTGTCGGACCGGGTCGTCGACGTTCGCGCAATCGGCGACCGGACCCCCGCGTCGAACCTCGTCCCGTACGACGGCGGCCACGAGTTCTTCGCCAGCGAGGGCAGGGAGCGGACGCTCTCGGTGGTGCTCGACGCCCTCGACGGAGCGGACCCGTCGTCGCTCCGACTCGGCGGTGCGGGCGTGCCCGGCTCCGACGACTCGACCGACGGAACGGAGCGACCGCAGTCGATGGACTGAGACGCCGTCGCCATCGACATCGACTCTGCCGGACGCGACGCTGGCGACGCGGTCGGCGGTTCTACATAAATCGACCGACCTGTTTCGACGCGAGAACGCAAAATCGCAAGACAGCGTCGACCTCGGTGCGCGCCGTGTGTCGCAGTATCTAGTAACCTTTAACCGGCAAAAGACGGTATTTGCGGGCAAGATGGCGAGCAACAAGATTCTGGGTATCGACCTCGGCACCACGAACAGCGCGTTCGCGGTGATGGAGGGCGGCGACCCGGAGATTATCGTGAACGCAGAAGGCGACCGAACCACCCCCTCCGTCGTCGCGTTCACCGACGACGGTGAGCGGTTGGTCGGCAAGCCGGCGAAGAACCAGGCCATCCAGAATCCCGAGCGCACGATTCGGTCCATCAAGCGCCACATGGGCGAGGACGGCTACTCCGTCGACATCGAGGGCGAGGAGTACACGCCGGAGCAGATTTCGGCGATGATTCTCCAGAAGATCAAGCGCGACGCCGAGGACTATCTCGGCGACGAACTGAAGAAGGCCGTCATCACCGTCCCCGCGTACTTCAACGACAAGCAGCGTCAGGCGACGAAGGACGCCGGCGAAATCGCGGGTCTCGAAGTCGAGCGCATCGTCAACGAGCCGACCGCGGCCTCCATGGCCTACGGCCTCGACGACGAGTCGAACCAGACCGTGCTCGTCTACGACCTCGGCGGCGGCACCTTCGACGTGTCCGTCCTCGACCTCGGCGGCGGCGTCTACGAAGTGGTCGCCACGAACGGGGACAACGACCTCGGCGGCGACGACTGGGACGAGGCCATCATCGACTGGCTCGCCACCGAGTTCAAGAACGACCACGGCATCGACCTCCGCGAGGACCGACAGGCCCTCCAGCGCCTCAAGGACGCGGCAGAGGAGGCCAAAATCGAGCTCTCCTCGCGCAAGGAGACGACCATCAACCTCCCGTTCATCACGGCGACCGACTCCGGGCCGGTCCACCTCGAATACGACCTGACCCGCGCGAAGTTCGAGTCGCTCACCGCTGACCTCATCGACCGGACGGTCGAGCCGACCGAGCAGGCGCTCGAAGACGCCGGCTACGACAAGGGCGACATCGACGACGTCATCCTCGTCGGCGGCTCCACCCGGATGCCGCAGGTCCTCGACAAGGTCGAAGAGCTGCTCGGCTCCGAGCCGAAGAAGTCCGTCAACCCCGACGAGGCCGTCGCGCTCGGCGCGGCCATCCAGGGCGGCGTTCTCGGCGGCGAGGTCGACGACATCGTCCTCCTCGACGTGACGCCGCTGTCGCTCGGTATCGAGGTCAAAGGCGGCCTCTTCGAGCGCCTCATCGAGAAGAACACGACGATTCCGACCGAGGAGTCGAAGATATTCACCACCGCGGCCGACAACCAGACGACGGTGCAGGTCCGCGTCTTCCAGGGCGAACGCGAGATGGCCGAGGACAACGAGCTCCTCGGCGAGTTCACGCTCTCCGGCATCCCGCCGGCCCCCGCGGGCACCCCGCAGATCGAAGTCGGCTTCAACATCGACGAGAACGGCATCGTCAACGTCTCCGCCGAGGACAAGGGCTCCGGCAACGCCGAGTCCATCACCATCGAGGGCGGTGCGGGCCTCTCCGACGACGAGATCGACCGCATGCAGCAGGAGGCCGAACAGCACGCCGAAGAGGACAAAGAGCGCCGCCGCGCCGTCGAGGCCCGCAACGAGGCCGAGGGCGCGGTCCAGCGCGCCGAGACGCTCCTCGAAGAGAACGAAGAGAACGTCGACGACGAACTCCGCGCCGACATCGAGGCGGCCATCGAGGACGTCGAAGCGGTCCTCGAAGACGACGACGCCTCCACGGACGAACTCGAAGACGTGACCGAGGACCTCTCGAAGGAACTGCAGGAAATCGGCAAGCGCATGTACCAACAGCAGGCGCAGGCCGGCGGTGCCGGCGGCGCTGGCGCTGGTGCGGGCGCGGCCGGCGGCCCCGGCGGTGCGGACCCCGAGGACTTCGTCGACGCCGACGCGGACTTCGACGAGGAAGACGAGGACAACTAACGCTAACCACCTGACCGACTCTCGGGTCGCCGAGAGACCCGACGCCGGCGGTCGAATCCGGTCGGAATCCCGGATTTGACGCCGCTCGCGCTCGCCGCGATACGAGAGACGGACTTTTCAAATACCTTCACCGGCTACAAGAGAGCAACTGATGAGCGAGGACTTCTACGACGTACTCGGGGTCTCGCGGGACGCCTCGAAAGACGAGATCAAGAACGCGTACCGCAAGAAGGCCGCGAAGTACCACCCCGACGTTTCCGACGAGGACGACGCCGAGGAGAAGTTCAAGAAGGTCCAGAAGGCAAAGGAGGTGCTCACGGACGACGAGAAGCGGCAGATGTACGACCAAGTCGGCCACGAGCGCTTCCAGCAGTCCCAGAAACGCGGCGGCGGTGGCGGCGGCCGCGGGGGAGGCAATCCCTTCGGCGGCGGCGGCAACCCCTTCGGCGGGATGGGCGGCGGCGGTGGCGGCTTCGAGGACATCTTCAACAACCTCTTCAACGGCGGCGCGGGCGGCCAACAGCGCAACCGTCCCCAGCAGGGTCGCGACGTGGCCCAGCGCATCTCCATCGACCTCGAAGACGCCTACCACGGCGTCGAGCGCGACGTGACGATTCGCCGCCGCGAGGTCTGTCCCGAGTGCGACGGCGAGGGCCACCCCGAGGACGCCGACGTGAACACCTGTTCGGAGTGTAACGGCTCGGGCCAGCAGACGACGGTCCAGCAGACGCCCTTCGGCCGCGTCCAGCAGACGACGACCTGTCGCGCCTGCGGCGGCGAGGGCGAGACCTACAGCGAGGACTGCTCGGAGTGTCGCGGCAGCGGGCGCGTCCGCCGCACTCGCGACGTGACCATCACTATCCCCGCCGGCTTCCGCGACGGCCAGCGCCTCCGCTACCGCGGCGAGGGCGAACCCGGCGAGAACGGCGGCCCCAACGGCGACCTGTTCGTCGAGGTCAACGTCCGCGACCACGAGGAGTTCGAGCGGGACGGCGACGACCTCCGCTACACCCACCCCATCTCCTTCCCGCAGGCCGTCTTCGGCGCGACCGTCGAGGTGCCGACGCTCGACGGCGAGGAGGAACTGAAGGTGCCCGCGGGCACCCAAAGCGGGTCGACGTTCACCGTCTCCGGCGCGGGGATGCCCCACCTCGACGGTCGGGGCCACGGCGACCTGCACGTCGAGGTCCACGTCGTCACGCCCGAGGACCTCAACAAGGAACAGCGCGAGGCGCTCAAGGAGTTCGCCGAGGCCGGCGGCGAGGAGGTCAAAGAGGGCCTCTTCCAGAAGCTGAAGAACTCGCTGTAACGGATTTCCGGCACCACCACGCTCTCTTGTCCGGCGGCCGTCAGTTCAGGCGATGTCCTACACGAAAGCGAACTACGAGGACGTAGACGCGGTCGGCGGCGGTCTCCATTTCCTGCGAGACGAACTCGACTGCGTCGAACTCGGCTTCAGCGTGTTAGAGACCGACCCCGACTGGTCCGGCAAGCCGCACGACCACGCCGAACAGGGCCACGAAGAAGTGTACTTCCTCGTCTCCGGCGGGGCGACGCTCGTCGTCGAAGACAAGAAAGTCGACCTCGAACCCGGCGACGCAGTACGCGTCTCGCCCGAGGACACCCGCGAACTCCGAAACGGTCCCGAAGAGAGCACGTTCGTCATCGCGGGCGCGCCCTGAGCGACGGAGCCGAGACTCAGACGTCGACGCCCGCCCCGCCGCGTTCTCGGACCGCGAGAGCGCCTCGGGGCCTTTTTTCGCGCCGACTCCCTACGACCGGCCATGGACGTTATCGGCGACCTCATGGCCCGCGACCGGCGGAGCGACCGACTCGCCCTCCGGGTCGACGGCCCCGGCCGGACCTACACGTACCACGACCTCATCACGACCTCGTACAAGGCCGGGAACGTCCTCCGCTACCTCGGCGTCCGCAAGGGCGCTCGCGTCGCGGTCGACCCGGTCTCGCTCCCCGAACCGCTGTTGACGTTCCTCGGGGCGGCCCAACTCGGCGCGGTGACCGCGTTCGACCCGGCGGTCGAGGCGCGAGCGACCGTCGTCGCCGTCGACCGCGAGACGGAGTTCGCCGACCTGCCGCCGGGACAGAAACTCGCCGTGTTCGGTGGCCCGCCGAGTTCGCCCGCGACGACGCACTGGGAACAGGAGGTCTGGAGCGAGAACCCGGCGGTCCACCCGGAAATCGTCGCGCCCGACGACCCGGCGCTCGTCGCCGACGACCGCGAGTTCACCCACGGCGACCTGCTGGACGCGGCCCGGCGGGTGGCCGCCGACTTCGACCTCGGCGAGGACGACACGGTCGCGGTCAGGTCGTCGCTCAGCCACCCGGGAACCGTCGTCGCCGGCGTGCTCGCCCCGCTTCTCGCCGGCGGGACGATTCGAATCCCCGCGGGCGACGAGGCCGTCGAAGCGGCGCTCGCAGTCGGCGACGGGGTTCCCGAAGCGGTCGCCCTCGCGCCGGACGACGCGTACTGACGACGACGCGTGGGGTGGAGAGAAACCACCGAAGACTCCAACTATTAATTCATATTTGAGATTGAATTCTACCTCGGTGTTAAATTCAGGATTTCCACCGCTATATTTATATTCTGGCTGTATCGTTAGTGCAAACACGTTACATGTCACAGTCTAGCATTGTGTCTCTGTGGAACCGGTATCGGTCGGTCGGCATCGTCTACCGAATCGGGGTCGCGTTCGTCCTCGGGTCGCTCGTCGGCCTCGTCGTCGGTGAGCCGGCGACGGCCCTGAAACCGGTCGGCGACCTGTTCGTCCGACTGCTGAAGATGCTCATCGTTCCCATCGTGGTGTTCACGCTCCTGATGGGCGTTCGACAGCTCTCGCCGTCGTCGCTCGGCCGCGTCGGTGCGCAGGTAGTCGGGCTGTACGCGCTCACGTCCGCGTTTGCGGTCGCCATCGGACTCGGCGTGAGCAACCTCGTGTCCCCCGGCTCTCGCGGGCTCGAAGAGCTGCTCGCCGGCGCTGAAGCCCAGAGTGCGGAGGCCCCGAACGCGGTCGAGGTCGTCCTCAACATCGTCCCGACGAACCCCGTCGGTGCGATGGCCGAGGGCAGCGTGCTCCCGACCATCTTCTTCGTCGTCGTATTCGGTCTCGGCCTCACGCTGGCGTGGGAAGAGACGGACGACGAGCAGGTCAAACGCGGCATCGAGACGTTCTTCGACCTCGCCGACGCGGGCGCAGAAGCGATGTACAAGGTCGTCTGGGGGGCGATGGAGTTCGGCGTCCTCGGCGTCTTCGCGCTCATGGCGAACGTCTTCGGCACCGCCGGCGTCGACGCTATCCTGCCCTTCGCGCTCCTCATCGGAACGATGCTCCTCGCGGCCGTCGTCCACATCGGGGTCGTCTACCTCGGCACGTTCGTCGTCGGGGTCGCCGGTCGGTCGCCGGTCGCGTTCCTCTCCGGCGCGCGCGACGCGATGGTGACCGCGCTGAGCATCCGGTCGTCGTCCGGAACGCTCCCGGTGACGATGTCCGACGCGGACGACAACCTCGGCATCGAAGAACGCATCTACGGCTTCACCCTCCCGCTCGGTGCGACCATCAACATGGACGGCACGGCGATGTATCAGGGCGTCGCGGCCATCTTCGCGGCGAACATCGTCGGCGTGAACCTCTCTCTGGCCGACCAGTTCGCGGTCGTCGCGGTCGCCGTGCTGGCGAGCATCGGGACTGCCGGCGTCCCCGGGTCGGGGCTCATCATGCTCACGCTCGTCTTGACGCAGTTGGGACTCCCGCTGGAAATCGTCGGTCTCGTCGCCGGCGTCGACCCCATCCTCGACCGCATCCGGACGATGGTGAACGTGACCGGCGACCTCGCGGTGACGACCGTCGTTGCCACGTGGAACGACGCGGTCGACTTCACCGCCGACGCGTGGAACGACGGTGTCGGCGCGGCGCTGTCCGACTGAACGAAGGCGGAAAAAACCGCTTCAGGACGCGTTTTCTATCTTTTCGAGCGACTCGGGGTTCTCGATACTGCTCATGTCGCCGAGGTCCTCGCCCGCGTAAATCGAGGCGATGGCGCGGCGGATGATTTTGCCCGACTGCGTCTTCGGGAACTCGTCGACGAACAGGATTTCGCGCGGGCGGAACGGCTTGCCCAACTCGTCGCCGACGACGCCGCGAAGCTCCTCGCGGAGGTCGTCGCGCTCCTCGACGCCGTCTTCGAGGACGACGTAGGCGACGACGGCGGTCCCGGTGGTGTCGTCGGGGACGCCGACGGCGGCGGCCTGATTCACCGCGTCGTGTTCGATGAGCGCGCCTTCGACCTCGGCGGGGCCGACCTTGCGGCCGGCCACGTTGAGGGCGTCGTCGGCGCGGCCGTGGAGGAACCAGAAGCCGTCTTCGTCCTTCTGGGCCCAGTCGCCGTGGTCCCAGAGGTCGTCCCACGACGACCAGTAGGTGTCGAGGTAGCGCTCGTCGCCCTCCCAGAGGCTCTTGGTCATCGACGGGCAGGAGTCGCGGGCGACGAGGAAGCCGCGCTCGTTGGTGTCGGCGATGGATTCGCCCGAGGAGCCCACGATGTCGATGTCCATCCCGAGGCCGGGGCCGCCGAGCGAGCAGGGCTTGAGCGGTTGGGTCGGCATCGGCATGAGGAAACAGCCGCAGATTTCGGTGCCGCCGGAGATGTTGATGATGGGGGCTTCGCCGCCGCCGACGCGCTCGTAGAACCACATCCACGACTCGGGGTCCCACGGCTCGCCGGTCGACCCGAGCAGGCGGAGGCTCGACAGGTCGTGTTTCTCGACCTCCTCGTCGCCGTACTTCCGCAGGGCGCGGATGGCCGTCGGCGAGATGCCGAAGGTGGTGATTCGGTGGCGCTCTATCATGTCCCAGAAGCGGTCCGGGTTCGGGTAGTCGGGCGCGCCCTCGTACATGAAGACCGTGCCGGCGAAGGTGTGGTTCCCGATGAGCGTCCACGGCCCCATCATCCAGCCGATGTCGGAGACCCAGAAGAAGCGGTCTTCGGGCTTCTGGTCGAAGCCGAAGTGAATCTCCTTGGCGGTCTGCATCTGGACGCCCGCGTGGGTGTGGACGATGCCTTTCGGCTTGCCGGTCGTCCCCGAGGAGTACAGGAGCATCGACTCGGCGTCCGACGGCAGGCGCTTGGTTTCGTACGCCGCGTCGGCCTCGCCGACGGTGTCGTCCCACCACTCGTCGCGGCCCTCGGTCCACGGCACGTCGGCGTCGCTACCCCCGCTTTCGTCACCGAACCGCCGGTAGACGACGACGTTCTCGACGCAGTCCGCCTCCGCCATCGCCTCGTCGGCGGTCGGCTTCAGTCGGACTTCGGAGCCGCGGCGGTAGAAGCCGTCGGCGGTGAAAAGCACCGAGCACTCGGGGTCTTCGAGGCGGGTCGCGGTGGCGTCGACGCCGAACCCGGAGAAGATGGGGACGGCTATCGCGCCGACCTTGAAACAGCCGTAGAGGATGGAGATGACTTCGGGGACCATCGGCATGTAGAGGCCGACGGTGTCGCCGGTCTCGACGCCGTACGATTCGAGGACGTTGGCGACGCGGTTGGCCTCGCGGTAGAGGTCGTGGTAGGTCCGCTGGACGACCTCGCCGTCTTCGCCCTCCCAGATGCAGGCGACGCGGTTCCGGTTCCCGGAGTCGACCGCGGCGTGGCGGTCGAGGGTGTTGTGGGCGACGTTGATTTCGCCGCCGGGGTACCAGCGGGAGAACTGCGGTCCCTCCGAGTCGTCGCGGACGGCGTCGTACTCCTCGTAGAAGTCGATATCGAGGTAGTCGACGAGTTCGTCCCAGAACCACTCGACGCCCGAGGCACCGACGCCCGGGACCTCGGTCGTCGTCCGCTCGATGAGTTCGTCGTAGTCCTCGATGTCGTGTTCCCGCATGAATCGGGTGACGTTGGCGTCCTCGACGAACGCCGGGTCCGGTTCGTGTACCACGGTGTCGGTGTCGGGTACGTCCATGAATCGAGGTACCGCGACCGCGACCATGAATCTTTAGTGTTCTTTCGTTGAGTTCGCCGGACGCGGCGGGAATCGTCGTACCGGCCCGAGTCGTTTTTGTCGGCCGGTGTGCTACGAGTAAGCATGTACGTCCGAGACGCGAAGAACCGAGACGAGGTCTGGTTGCTCGACTCGCTGGAGGAACTCGGACTCGACGACGGCTCCTTCCGGTCCCGCGATTACGTCATCGCGCTCGACGAGGAGTCCGGCGAGAAGGCGGGGTTCGGGCGAATCCGGGTCCACAAGACCGACGAGCCGTTCTGCGAGGTCACCTGCGTCGGCGTTTCGGAGCGGTGGCGCGGACAGGGCGTCGGCGCGCACGTCGTCGAGCGACTGGTCGACCGCGCCGCGGCCGAGGAGTTCGAGACGGTTTACGGCTTCACCTCGGACCACGGCTACTGCGCGCAGTTCGGCTTCGAGGCGGTCGACGCCGAGGACCTCCCGGCGGGACCGCGTCGGCGACTCGACCGGGTCAGAGAGGTCGACGGCGACGCCATCGCGCTCCGACTCGACCGCGAGGCGTTCTCGATGCCCGAGCGCCTCCGCGAGCGGTTCAAAGTCGCCGCGCCCGCGAGCGTCGGGGACGCCGAGCCGGAGCTGACCGCCGAGGACTTCGGCTACGACGAGGAGACGCCGACGAAATACTCCACGAACCTGCGGCGCTGAATCTCCGGCACCGAGCCGGGACCGAGTCAGGTCCGGTCGTCGAGGAAGTCGGTGCTGAAGACGATCCAGGTCAGCACGCTACAGAACAGAATCGGCGGGAGGATGGCGAACCCCCAGAGGGGTTCGAGCCCCTGCAGGAGGATGAGCACCACGTCGGCCAGTCCGAGCGCGAGGAACGGCGCGGTCGCCAGCGCGGCGCGCTTTCGGTTCTTGCCGCCCGTGTCCTCCGGGAGCGGGCCGGGCGAGGCGTCGCCGGCCGAGGCGTCCGAGGTCGAGGTCGACGAGGGCGCGTCCATGCGGGTTCGTCGGGGCCGGACGAGCAAAAACGGTCCGCCTTTCGGTCGGAGTTCCCCGGCCGATACGCCTTCGCCGTCAGCGTCGGTAGCCGCCGTCCTATCGGGCGTTTTCGACGCGCGAGGCGTACTCGACGAGCGCGAACAGCGCGCCGAGGATGACGGCCGAGAACACCATCCCGTAGAGGCTGAACGCGAGCGGGGTCGTCGGCAGCGAGAGGAGGCCGAACAGCGATATCTCGGCGGCGACCTGGCCGCCGTTCTCGCCGATGAAGACGCCGAGGATGCCCGAGATGGCCACGACGCTCGCGCCGACGAGGAGCAGGATTCGTCGTCCGCCGGATGTGTCGTTCACGACGCCGCGTTAGGGCCGAGCCGTATAGTCGCTTGCGGGACGACGCGACGGGCGAGCGACCCCGTAATCTCGCCCGTGTCGGTCCGTGTCCGTCGGCCGACACGACAGTCTCGGGGAGCCGAACGAACTAAGCCACCCCACGCGAATGAGCGCCCAATGCCCGAAGCACTCGTCGAACGCGCCCGCGAAGCGCTCGACAACGCCTACGTTCCCTACTCGGAGTACACCGTCGGAGCGGCGCTCAGGACCGCCGACGGCGAGGTCTACGTCGGCTGCAACATCGAGAACGCGAACTACTCGAACAGCCTCCACGCCGAGGAGGTCGCCGTCGCGGAGGCGGTAAAGAACGGCCACACGGAGTTCGACCGCCTCGTCGTCACCTCGGGCGCACGCGACGGCGTGACGCCCTGCGGGATGTGCCGCCAGACCCTCGCGGAGTTCTGCGACGAGGACCTCCCGGTCGTCTGCGACCTCGGCGGCGACGACGTCGCCGAGTACGCGCTCGGCGAACTCCTCCCGAACACCATCTCGCTGGACACGCTGGAGGCCGCCGCGGCGAAGCGCGACGCCGACGCCGAGCCCGACGAATAACGTGTCCCTCGCCGTCGGCCGCGGAACCGCCGCCCTCGCGCTCGCCCTTCTCGTGGTACTCTCTGGGTGCACGTCTCTGTCGCCCGCTCCACCCGTCGTAGACGCGGCCCTCGGAGCTCCGGCCGACGCGACCGACGGCGACGACGGAGCCGTCTCGGCCGTCCGCGGCGGAACCGGCTCCGCGGCGATGCCGGAGACGCGACCCGCGGACAACCCGTGGCGTCGCGCGCCCATCGTCGTCGGCATCGACGCGCCCGCGGACGGCCGCGACTACGCCTCGCTCGTCGAATCGGCGGTCGACTACTGGCGAGCGAACGCGTCGGCGACCGCCTACGACCCGGCGTTCGTCGTGGTGCCGAACGCCTCGGCCCCGGACGTGACCGTCTCGGTCGTCGAGCGAATCGACGCCTGCGGCGACTACGACGGCACCGACGCGGTCGGCTGTGCGCCCCTCTTGGACGGCGACGACCCGACCGCGCCCAGCGAACCGGTGTCGGTGGTCGTCGCCGCCGGCTACGACGACCGGACGACCAAGACGGTCCTACGCCACGAGTTCGGCCACCTGCTCGGGCTGACCCACGACGACGCCGGCGACTTCGCCGTGCTGTCCGAGCGCATCGAGACGACGCGACTGCCCGAACCGGACGCCGCCGACCGGGAGACGCCCTTCCGCGAGCGGACCGTCGCGGTTCACGTCGACCTCTCGAACGTCTCGCCCGACGACCGGGCGACCTACGAGGCGGAACTCGACCACGCGCTGTCGTACTACGAGGCCGGGGGCGACGGCGTCGCGCCCGCGAACCTCTCGTTCGAGCGCGTTTCCGACCCCGCGATGGCGGACGTGACGCTCTCGGTGTCGGCGTTCGGCGACGGCGACTCGGGCGTGCGCTGGCGGCGGACCGGTGTCGACGCCGACGACGACGAGGCGCTGGAGTGGTACACCGGCGGTGACCTCGTCGTCGACGCCGACCTCGACCCGTCGCTCGTCGACTGGTACGTCGGCGCGGGACTCGGCTACCTGCTGGCGGCCGACGAGCGCGCCGACCTCCCGCCGCCGTTCCGCGACGGCGACCTCTCCGACGACCCGGCGTGGCGCGGGGTCGCGGGCGAGGCGACGGTCGACGCGGCGGTCGAGAGACCGACAGGGAACGCGACGACGCCTCCGGAGAACGCAAGAATTTCCACCGCTGGCCCGCGAGTAGAGCCATGAACGATAGCGAGGACCCGAACGACGAGGTTCAGTACCACCTCGAAGTCGGTCCCGAGGACCTCGCCGACGCGGTGTTGCTCCCCGGAAATCCCGAGCGCGTGGACAAGGTGACGGCGCTGTGGGACGACCACGAGGAGAAGGCCTACCACCGGGAGTACCGGACTGCGACCGGGAACTACGACGGAACGCCGATTTCGGTCACCTCGACGGGTATCGGCAGCCCCTCGGCGGCCATCGCGGTCGAGGAACTCGCCCGCGTCGGCGCGGACACCTTCATCCGCGTCGGCTCCTGCGGCGCGATTCAGCCCGAGATGGACGTGGGCGACCTCGTCATCACCTCGGGCGCGGTCCGACAGGAGGGCACCTCCAAGGAGTACGTCCGCGAGGACTACCCCGCTGTCGCCGACCACGAGGTCGTCTCGGCGCTCGTCGCGGCCGCGGAACGCCTCGGCTACGACTACCACGTCGGCCTCACGATGAGCGCCGACTCCTTCTACGCGGGACAGGGACGCCCCGGCTTCGAGGGCTTCCGCGCCGCCGGCTCCGACTCGCTGGTCGAGGAGCTCCGCGAGGCGAACGTGAAGAACATCGAGATGGAGGCCGCGGCGCTTCTGACCATCGCCAACGTCTACGGTCTCCGCGCGGGGGCCGTCTGCTCGGTCTACGCGAACCGAGTCACGGGCGAGTTCCGCACCGAAGGCGAGTCGCGCGCGGCGGAGACCGCCAGTCTCGCGGTCCACCTCCTCGCCAAGATGGACGCGGTCAAGCGAGACGCGGGCGTCGACCGCTGGCACGCGGGTCTCAGCCTCGATTAATCCGACAACCGTCGAACCCGGATTTCGACGCCCTGGGGCCGTGGAGGCCAAAATTACCACAGTCGTGGAGACGGTTTCAAAGCCCCTTTATCGGATGACTGCACAGACGACGACATGAGCACGCAGGTCGTCGTTCTCGGCTCGGGGTACGCCGGGGCCGGCGCGGTCAAAACCCTCGAAGAAGAGCTCGGTCACGACGCACAACTCACGTGGGTCGCCGAACACGACTACCACCTCGTCCTCCACGAGGTCCACCGCTGTATCCGCGACCCGAGCGTCGAGTCCAGCATCGCCATCCCCGTCGACGATGTCAAGGAGGACTCGACCGACTTCGTCAAGGGCCGCGCGACCGACGTGAACGTCGACGACCGGGTCGTCGAACTCGAAGGCGGCGACACCGTCGACTACGACTATCTGCTGGTCGCCATCGGCTCTTCGACCGCCTTCTTCGGCATCGAGGGCCTCGAGGAGTTCGCCCACCAGCTCAAGGGTCTCGACGACGCCCGCGAGATTCACCAGGACATCAAGGAGGCGGCCGCCGACGCCTCCCGCGACGACCCCGCGCAGGTCGTCATCGGCGGCGCGGGCCTCTCGGGCATCCAGACGGCCGCCGAGGTCGCCGAGTACCGCGACACGAACCGCGCGCCCATCGACATCAAACTGGTCGAGGGGATGGACGAAATCTTCCCCGGCAACGACCCCGAACTACAGGGCGCGCTCCGGCGTCGCGTCGAAGACCTCGACATCGACATCCTCACCGGCGACTTCATCTCGAAGGTCGACGAGGAGACCGTCTTCATCGGCGGCGGCGAGGACGAAGCGCCCGAGGAACTCGCCTACGACGTGCTCGTCTGGACCGGCGGCATCACCGGCCAGCCCGAGGCGTCCGACGTCGAACTCGAACAGGACGAGCGCTCCCACCGCTTCTTCGCCGAGGAGGACTTCCAGACCAGTAACGACCGCGTCTTCGCGGTCGGCGACTGCGCCCTCGTCGAGCAGGGCCCCGACAGCGTCGCGCCGCCGACGGCGCAGGCCGCCTGGGACGCCGCGGACGTGGCCGGCGAGAACATCGCCCGCGCCATCGCCGGCAAGCCGCTCAAGCGCTGGACGTTCACCGACAAGGGGACGGTCATCTCCATCGGTCACGACGCCGTCGCCCACGGCGTGAAGTTCCCCGTCTTCGGCGAGTTCCCCGTCAACGTCTTCGGCGGCCCGCTCGCGCGGACGCTGAAGAAGGGCATCGCCGCGAACTGGATTGCGGACGTGACGTCGCCGAAGCGCGCGCTCTCCGCCTGGAACGACCTGTAACTCGGTCGCCGCGCCCGGCCGCCGGGTGACGCGACGCCCGACGCTCGCCGACTCGGTTTCGATTTCTCCGACGCCGCAATCCCCGAGTGTCGATGGCGCTCACGGAGTAAGGAACTCAACAGTGACCCCTCGTTCTGATTCGTGTGAGAAAATACGTGCTGCCGCGCAGCGGTGGTCTCTCGATGCCTCGGTGTCCTCAGAAGGGGGACGACTCAGCGGTTCGGAGATTCTCGGAGAGCCGAACCAGGGCCGTTCCAAGGAGAACGACCGCGACTCCGGTCAGTGCGACCACTGCCATCGTTTCGGGGTCTCCACCGGCCATCAAAGCGAGCGACGCCGCCCCGATAAGCAGGGTTACGGTGAAGAGAAACGCTGTCACGTCGGCGTTCAGCTCCTCCCACGTTGATGGGATGCCGAACGCGCTCTGCTGATTGTACGCCATGGGGGGTACTGGTTCCTCGATTCAGATAAAACTGTTCTCAATTCTACATTAAAACTTGACATTATTGCGGTCCGAGCCCCACTGTTCGGGTTGGCCGGCGTCCGAACGCCGGACCCGTCGGTCGGAGCGCGCGGAGAGTGCCCGGAAAAAGACGAAGAGAGGAGCGTGGTTAGTGCTGGGGCTCGCCGACGGGTGCTTTCATGTCGTCGATGCGGAGGATGAGGATGTTGCTCGTGTCGTCCTTGCCGTCGAGCGTGCCGTCGATGACGAGCTTCGAGAGGGGCGTCGGACCGACGCGAATCTTGTCACCCTCGTGGAACTCGCGGACCGAGCCCTGAACGTGAATCTCGGCGCGGCACAGCTCGGGGTGGTGGACGCTGGAGAGGTCGATTTCGTCCACGTTGACGCCTTCGACTTCCTCGTCGTTGTGGAACAGGGGGACGAACGCGGGCTCGTCCATCTTGTCCACGTCGAGCGCCTCGTAGGCGTTCGCGGTCGGCTTGTAGCCGCCCTTCGGACCGGGTACGCCCTCGACCAACTGGAGCGCCTTCAGGCTCTGCATCTGGTTTCGGATGGTGCCGGGGTTTCGGTTGACTTCGGTCGCGATATCCTCACCCTTCACGGCGTCCTCGGAGTCCCGATAGAGGTTGATGAGGGCGGTCAAGATAGTTTTCTGACTCGAAGTGAGCTCGATTGATGACATGGAGAGTGGTTCGCTACATACGTCCTTAAATCCGATGGATGACGCCTCGAATCTGCCGTTCGTCTACTTTGTAACCGCGGGACACTCATGAATGTTCATTTTGAACCCTAATTCGGCCTCGATGCTGTCGATAGCACTATACGGCTCACGAGAGTTCGGTAGCACATGAATGGGAAACGAGTCCTCGTCACCGGCGGTGCCGGCTTCATCGGCTCGAACCTCGCGAACCATCTCGCGGCGGAAAACGAGGTCGTCGCGGTCGACGACCTCTACCTCGGAACGCCCGATAACCTCGACGACGCGGTCGAATTCCACGACGCGAGCGTCCTCGACGACGACCTCCCGACCGAGGGCGTCGACGTGGTGTTTCACCTGGCGGCGCTGTCGTCGTACAAGATGCACGAAGAGAACCCGACGAAAGGCGCGCGCGTCAACGTCGAAGGCTTCGTGAACACGGTCGAACAGGCCCGAAACGACGGCTGCGACACCGTCGTCTACGCCTCCACCTCCTCGATTTACGGCTCTCGGACGGAGCCCTCGCCGGAGGATATGCCGGTCGAAGCGCGCACGGGTTACGAGGCGTCGAAACTCGCCCGCGAGCGCTACGCGGAGTACTTCCACCACCACTACGACATGCGGACGGCCGGGCTCCGGTTCTTCTCGGTGTATCAGGGCTTCGGCGGCGCGGAAGCACACAAAGGCGAGTTCGCCAACACGGTCGCGCAGTTCGCCGACCAGATTGCCAACGGCGAGTCGCCGGAGCTGTTCGGCGACGGCACTCAGACGCGCGACTTCACGCACGTCGACGACATCGTCCGCGGCATCGAACTCGCCGCCGACCACCGACTTCAGGGTATCTACAACCTCGGGACGAGCGAGAGCTACTCGTTCAACGAGATGGTCGGGATGATAAACGAGACCCTCGGAACCGACGTCGACCCGGTTTACATCGAAAACCCCCTCGACGTGTACGTCCACGACACGATGGCCGACTGCACGAAGATACGCGAAGAGACCGGCTGGGAGCCCCAGATCTCCTTCGAGGAGGGCGTCCGACGCGTCTGCGAACCGTACCTCGACGAGTAGCGCCTCGTTCTCCGGACGCTCGTCTCCCTTTCAGTCGGTCACGACGGCCCCGACCGACTCCGCTGTTCGAAGTTCACAGTCACGACGACGTCCTCTCCAGTCGCCTCGCGTATTCGGTCTCCGATTCGCGACGACAACTCCGGGTACTGACGACCGACCGGGTGTTGGACCGCGACCGTCACCCGTCGCGGGCCGTCGTCGAGCCCGGCGGTTCCGAACTCGACGCCGACCGACAGCAGTTCGAGCGAGTCGTACTCCGAGTCGTCGAGGACGGTTTGGACGCCCCCGGTCGCACGGTTCTCGAACGCGATTTGCGAGGCGAGAAGCGACCCCGGGCCGAGCACGGTGAGCCCGAGGAGGACGAGCGCCACCCACGTCGCTCTGGTCCCGAAGAACGAGCGAAGCCGCCGTCTCGTCGACCCCGGCGAGTCCCAGTAACTCGGCCGGTATCCGAGGTACCAGAGCGCGAGCGTCCCCGCGAGGACGATGCTCGCCACGTTGACCGCGAGGAGCGTGAGCGCGCCGACGGCGACCGCCGGAATCGCCCAGGCGACGCCGATACCGACGGCCGCGGCCGCGGGGACGGTCGCGGCCGCGACCGCGACGCCGACGATCGAGACGGGGAGTTCAGTCGCCAAGCCGACGCCTCCGGCCGCGCCCGCACAGAGCGCGACGACGAGCGTCAACAGCCCCGGCGACGACCGACTGGCAATCTGCTGGACCGTGGTCACGTTCAGCGCCGACGGCACGAACTGCGCCGTCTTGAGTCCCCACCCCAGCGCCGCGGCGGCGACGATGGCCACGGCGAGGCCGACGACCGTCGAGCGAACCCCGCCCGTGAACATCGCGTCCTCGCCGAGCGCCGCGCCGACGCTGGCCATGAGCGCCGCGCCGATCTGCGGGGCGATGACCATCGACCCGACGACGAGCGCGGGCGAGTCGAGCAACAGCCCCGCCGTGGCGACGAGCGCGCTCAGCACCGTCATCCCGTAGTACGCCGTCGGCTGGGGGTTGAGGTCGTGCGCCTTCGTCAGAATCTCCTCGTTCGAGACGCGCTCTTCTTCCTCGTCGCCCTCGACGTACCGCTCGACGAGTCGGTCGTAGTGCGGCGTCGTCGCCGACTCGATGTTACCGATGACGAGGTAGCGTTCCTCGAACCCCGCCTCGGAGAGCGTCTCTCTGATTCTGTCGACCGCCTCCGTCGGCAGCGGGAACTCGATAAGGTACGAGCGAGCGTCGGCGTCGGACTCGCCGACCGGGAGGACGACCGGGTCGACGTCCTCGCCTCGGAGCGCATCGACGACCGCGTCGAGTTCCCCCGCCTCGACGCGAATCTGCAAGTGCCGCATGGCACTCGATACGACGCGGTCGCGGAAAAGCGAGACGGGCCTTGCGACCGGCCGGAGCCCATTTCGCCACGCGGCGACCTCCCAGAAGGCGACGGGCGGCATTATCGATAGGGGTGTTTTTCCGATGCCACTAAACGCCCCGAACGAGTGGGTGAACTATGGAACGGAACGTCAGGATTCTCGGTGCACCGACGGACTACGGTGCCAATCGACGCGGGGTGGACATGGGGCCCTCCGCGATTCGATACGCCGGACTCGCGGGGCAACTCGAGTCCGCCGGCGTCTCGCCGACGGACGCGGGCGACCTCGCGGTCCCGCACCACGCGACGCGGGACGCGGACGCCGGCGCGGCGAACGCCAAACACGTCCAGGAGGTCGAAGAGGTGACGGCGAGCCTCGCCGACGCCGTCTCGACCGCCCTCGCGGAGGGGACGACCCCGCTCGCACTCGGCGGCGACCACTCCATCGCCATCGGCTCGCTGGTCGGGAGCGGCCGCGACGCCGACATCGGCGTCATCTGGTTCGACGCCCACGGCGATTTCAACACGCCGAGCACCTCGCCGTCCGGAAACGTCCACGGCATGCCGCTGGCCGCCGCACTCGGCGTCGGCGACTTCGAGGGCGTCGAGTGGGCGAACGCCAACGGCCTGAAAGAAGAAAACGTCGCCATCGTCGGTCTGCGCTCCGTCGACGGTGCGGAGGCCGAGGCGATTCGCGACACCGACGTCACGGTCTACACGATGTCGGACATCGACGAGCGCGGCATCACCGACGTGACGAACGACGCCCTCGACGTGGCGACCGACGGCACCGACGGCGTCCACATCAGCCTCGACCTCGACTGGCTCGACCCCCGCGAGGCCCCCGGGGTCGGGACGCCCGTCCGCGGCGGCGTGACCTACCGCGAGGCCCACGCGGCGATGGAGCTCGTCGCCCGCTCGGAGGCCATGCGCTCGTTCGAACTCGTGGAGGTCAACCCCATCCTCGACGAGCACAACGAGACCGCGACGCTCGCGACCGAACTCGCCGCAAGCGCCTTCGGCAAGCGCATCCTCTGATGTCGACGCCGAGAGAAGCCCCCGCTCCGCACGACCTGGCCGCCGGCGTCGTCGTCCTACAGGAGAACTCGGTGCTCGCGGTCTACGAGAAGGATCGCTGGGGGCTGCCGAAAGGCGGCTCCGAACCCGGCGAGTTCTTCTTCGAGACCGCCGCCCGCGAGGCCGCAGAGGAGACCGGCGTCGAAGTCGAAATCCAGTCGCTGGCCTTCACGAGCGAGATTCGCGCGCCAGACCACCGCATCTATCTCCAGCGGTTCTATCACGCGACGCCCGTCGCCGACGACCCGACCCCGTCGCCGAGCGACCCCGACGACGAAATCGAGGCCGCGAAGTTCCTCCCGCTCACCGCGCTCGGGTCGACGCTCACCTACCGGCCGCGGGTCGAACCGCTCCGCGACTGGCTCCGGGACCGCAAGCCGCGACACTACACCTACGACCTGACGAGAGAGCCGTCGGACGTGGAGAAATAGGAGCTACGACGCGCTGTCGCTGGTTTTTCTCGCTCTCACGACTCGAACGACGTACCCGACACCCGCTCCGAGACCGCCGAGCGCGAGTGAAAGCACCGCGCCGGCGACGAGCGGATACCCGAGCCACAGCGGCGACTCCATCGTCGATACCGGGGCGAACAGGTTGACCGCGAACGCGAGACACGGACCGAAGGCGAGCACGATACCCTCGCCGGCCCGTTCACCGACGCGCTCGCCTCGGGCGACGTGAGACGCGACGCCGGCGACGACGAGCACCGCGCCCGCGTCGACGACGAGCGACTGCACGTGCGTCGGCGGTTCGAGGTTCCACGCCCGAAGCGCGGTCAGGCCGCCGAGAACGACGACGAATGCGAGCGCCGAGACGCCGACGATTCTCGACCGGGGTCGCACTCTCATACCGAGACGACCCGTCGGCCGGGGTAAATGCCTTCGGGGAGTGACGTTCAGCGCGGTCGCTCACCGGTGGGAATCCGTACAAAGAAATCCGCCGTCGCGAGGAGACGGCCTACTCGTCGTCCGCGTCGGCTTCCACGTCGTCCGAATCGGCTTCCACGTCGTCCAGTTCCTCGTCTTCGGTCGTCATCGCGGCCGGAATCACGTCGACGGAGGCCACGTCGTCGCCGTCGTCGAGGTCCATCACGATGACGCCCATCGTGTTGCGGCCGACCGTCGAGATGTCCTCGACGGGCGTCCGGAGAATCTGTCCCTCGTCGGACATGACGACGAGGTGGTCGCCCTCGCCGACGGTGTTGATGGCGCAGACCGGACCGTTCCGCTCGTTGGTCTTGATGTCGATGAGTCCCTTGCCGTTTCTGGACTGCTTGCGGTAGGCGTCGAGGTCCGTGCGCTTCCCGTAGCCGTTCTCGGTGACGGTGAGAATCCAGCTGTGGTGGTCCTCGTCGATGGCGGCCACGCCGGCGACCACGTCGTCGCCGGTCAGTTTGACGCCGCGGACGCCGCGGGCCGAGCGGCCCATCGCGCGCACCTCGTCCTCGTCGAAGCGGATGGACATGCCCTGTTCGGTGCCGATGACGAGGTCGCTTTCGCCGTCTGTGACCTCCACGTCGACGAGTTCGTCGCCCTCGTCGAGTTTGGTGGCGATGATGCCCGTCGAGAGGATGTTCTGGAACCGGTCGGTGCCGGTCCGCTTGATGTAGCCGTTCTGGGTCACCATCGTCAGGTAGCCCTCGATATCTTCGAGGTCGTCGCAGTTGACGACGGCCGTAATCTCCTCGCCGTCGTCGAAGTCGAGCAGATTGACCGCCGACTTCCCGCGGGCGGTCCGCGACATCTCGGGCACCTGGTAGGCCTTCAGTTGGTAGACCTGTCCGTGGTTAGTGAAACAGAGCAGGTCGTCGTGGGTGTTCGTGACGAACACCGACGAGACGTTGTCGCCCTCCTTGAGGTCCGTGCCGATGATGCCCTTGCCGCCGCGGTGCTGGGCGCGGAACCGGGAGACCGGCATCCGCTTGATGTAGTCGTCCTCGCTGACGACGACGACCACGTCCTCCTCGGGGATGAGGTCGGCGCGGGTGACCTCGCCGGTGTTGGCGACGAACGAGGTCCGCCGGTCGTCGGCGTACTCGTCTTTGATGTCGAGCAGTTCGGACTCGATGACCGCGTCGAGTTCCGAGCGGTCCCCGAGGATGGTTTCGAGGCGCTCGATGGTCGCCTGCACGTCCTCGTACTCGTCTTCGATTTCGGCCGCCTCCATCGAGGTGAGCGAGCCGAGCTGCATCGAGACGATGTGGTTGGCCTGCTCTTCGGAGAAGTCGAACGTCGGCAGCGGTTCGCCGTCGACCTCGACTTCGACCTCGCCGCGGAGCGCGGCCTTCGCGTCGTCGCGGCTCTCGGAGTTCCGGATGGTCTCGACCACGTCGTCGATGTTGTCGAGGGCCTTCAGGCGGCCTTCGAGGATGTGCGCGCGGTCTTCGGCCTCGGCGAGTTCGTACTCGGAGCGCCGGCGGACCACGTCGCGGCGGTGGTCGAGGTAGTGTTCGAGCGTCTCCTTGAGCGTCAGCACCTGCGGCTGACCGTCGACGAGCGCGAGGTTGATGACGCCGAACGTGGATTCGAGGTGGTTGTCGAGCAGTTGGTTCTTGACGACCTCGGCCATCGCGCCGCGCTTGAGTTCGATGACGACGCGGATGCCGTCGCGGTCGGACTCGTCGCGGATGTCGCGGATGCCCTCGATTTTCCCCTCGTTCACGTCGTCGGCGATGCGCTCGATGAGGCGGGCCTTGTTCTCCTGATACGGGAGTTCGTTGATGACGATGCGGCCTTCCTCTTCGAACACGTCGTAGTCGGCGCGGACGCGGACGCGGCCGCGCCCCGTCTTGTACGCCTTGTGGACCGCGTTGCGGCCGACGATGTTCGCGCCGGTCGGGAAGTCCGGGCCCTTGATGTGTTCCATCAGGTCCGGAATGGTCGCCTCGGGGTTCTCGATGAGTTCGACCGTGGCGTCGATGACCTCGCCGAGGTTGTGCGGCGGGATGTTCGTGGACATCCCGACCGCGATGCCGGACGAGCCGTTGACGAGCAGGTTCGGGAACGACGACGGGAGGACCGTCGGCTCCTGCTTGCGGTCGTCGTAGTTCGACTGGAAGTCGACGGTGTCCTTGTCGATGTCGTCGAGGAGTTCCTCGGCGATGGGAGACATCCGGGCCTCCGTGTACCGCATCGCGGCCGGCGGGTCGCCGTCGACGGAGCCGAAGTTCCCCTGGCCGTCGACGAGCGGGTAGCGCATGGAGAAGTCCTGCGCCATGCGCGCGAGGGTGTCGTAGATGGCGGAGTCGCCGTGGGGGTGGTAGTCACCCATCGTCTCGCCCACGATGGACGAGGACTTGCGGTGCGACGAGTTGGAGGTCACGCCGGCCTGATGCATCGCGTAGAGGATGCGCCGGTGGACCGGCTTGAGGCCGTCGCGCACGTCGGGCAGCGCCCGCCCCGCGATGACCGACATCGCGTAGTCGATGTACGACTGCTCCATCTCGTCTTCGATGCGCGCGTTCTTGACTTCGGCCGCGATACCCGCGCCCGGTTCGAAGGAATCTGGTGCGTCAGAACTCATGTTAGATGTCCACCCACTCGGCGTCGTTCGCGTGGTCCTTGATGAACTGCTTTCGCGGCCCGACGGCGTCGCCCATCAGGATGTTGAACATCCGGTCGGCGGCGGCGGCGTCCTCGACGGTGATGCGCTTGAGGACGCGGTTCTCGGGGTTCATCGTCGTGTCCCACAGCTGGTCGGGGTTCATCTCGCCGAGTCCCTTGAACCGCTGGACCTGCGTGGGGTTGCCGTTGCACTCTTCTTCGATGATGCGGTCCCGCTCGGCCTCGTCCATCGCGTCGTAGGTGTTGCCGCGGTAGCGAACGCGGTACAGCGGCGGTTGGGCCGCATAGACGTAGCCGGCCTCGATGAGCGGGCGCATGTGGCGGTACAGGAGCGTGAGAAGCAGCGTCCGGATGTGCGCGCCGTCGACGTCGGCGTCGGTCATCAGGATGAGCCGCTGGTAGCGCGCCTTCTCGATGTCGAACTCGTCGCCGACGCCGCCGCCGATGGCGGTGATGAGCGCCCGTATCTCGTCGTTTTCGAGGATGCGGTCGAGACGGTGTTTCTCGACGTTCAGAATCTTCCCCTTGAGGGGTAAAATCGCCTGGAACTTGCGGTCGCGGCCCTGCTTGGCCGAGCCGCCCGCGGAGTCGCCCTCCACGACGAACAGTTCGGACTTCGAGGGGTCGCGGCTCTGACAGTCCGCGAGCTTCCCCGGTAGCGAGGTGGATTCGAGCGCGGACTTGCGGCGGGTGAGCTCCTCGGCCTGCTTCGCGGCCTTGCGGGCGCGGGCGGCCTCGACGGCCTTCGAGATGATGGCCGTCGCCGTGTCCGGGTTCTCCTCGAAGAACGTCCCGAGTTGCTGGTGGGTGACGCTCTCGACGATACCGCGCACCTCGGAGTTACCGAGCTTCGTCTTCGTCTGGCCCTCGAACTGCGGGTCGGGGTGCTTGACGGAGATGACGGCGGTGAGTCCCTCCCGGACGTCCTCGCCGCGGAGGTTGTCTCCGTCGAGGTCGTCCAGCATGTCGTGGGTGTTCGCGTAGTCGTTGACGACGCGGGTGAGCGCCGTCTTGAATCCGGTCAGGTGCGTGCCGCCCTCGCGGGTGTTGATGTTGTTGGCGAAGGCGTGAATCGACCCCTGCAGTTCGTCGGTCGCCTGCATGGCGATTTCGACCTCGATTCCCTCCGACTCGTCGTCGTAGTAGATGATGTCGTCGTGGAGGGCCGTCTTGGTCTCGTTGAGGTACTCGACGAACTCGCGGATGCCGCCCTCGAAGAGGAACGTGCTCGACTCGCCGGTCCGCTCGTCGCCGAGCGAAATCTCGACGCCGGAGTTGAGGAACGCGAGTTCGCGCAGGCGGTTTTCGAGCGTCTTGAAGTCGAACTCGGTCGTCTCGAAGATACCGTCGTCCGGCCAAAACCGGATGGTCGTCCCGGTGTCCTCGTCGGGTTCGAGGTCGCGCACGCGCTCGAACTGGTCGACCTGCGGCTCGCCGAACTCGAAGCGGTGTGTCCACACCGCGCCGTCGCGTTTGACCTCGACTTCGAGTTCGCTCGACAGCGCGTTGACCACGGAGACGCCGACGCCGTGGAGGCCGCCGGAGACCTGGTAGGACTTGTTGTCGAACTTCCCGCCGGCGTGGAGGACGGTCATGATGACCTCCAGCGCGGGTCGGTCGTACTGTTCGTGCGTATCTACCGGAATCCCGCGGCCGTTGTCGGTGACGCTGACAGAGCCGTCCTCGTGGAGGGCGACCTCGATGGCGTCGCAGTGGCCCGCGAGCGCCTCGTCGATGGAGTTGTCGACGACTTCGTAGACGAGGTGGTGGAGTCCGCGAGAATCGGTGGACCCGATGTACATCGCCGGACGCTTTCGAACGGCTTCGAGCCCTTCGAGGACCTGAATCTGTCCGGCCCCGTACTCGTTATCCTGTGACATCTGAACTGGCCTAGGATAGCCCGTCCCTTAAAGGCTCGCACGCGCGGGCGCGTACTACTTACTGGAGTCCCGCGTAGCGGTTTCCGCGCTCGCCGAGTTCGACTGGCCGGCGCGAACGTCGTGGGTGACTCTGTATAACACGATTCGGGTCTTCGTCGCGAGCGGGCCTCGAAGCGCGTCAACGTCGGAATTTCACTTTCACTCCGTTGCCGGTGAGTACTTAACGCGGGACTGGGTAGATGCGCATCAGGAAATGACCTCGTTCCAGTCGACACTCGGTGACGAGCCGGGGATCGCAGAGGAGCTGGCGAAGGGCCAGCGGGAGATCTCCATCGCCGAGTTCTTCGAGAAGAACAAGCACATGTTGGGCTTCGACAGCGGAGCCCGCGGGTTGGTCACCGCCGTCAAGGAGGCGGTGGACAACGCGCTCGACGCCACGGAGGAGGCGGGCATCCAGCCCGACATCTACGTGGAAATCGCCGAGGCGGGCGACTACTACCGCCTCGTCATCGAGGACAACGGGCCGGGCATCACGAAAGAGCAGGTGCCCAAAGTGTTCGGGAAGCTCCTCTACGGCTCTCGCTTCCACGCGCGCGAACAGTCCCGCGGCCAGCAGGGTATCGGTATCTCCGCGGCGGTCCTCTACTCGCAGCTGACGAGCGGGAAGCCCGCCAAGGTGACGAGTCGGACGCAGGGCTCGGAGGACGCCGAGTACTTCGAACTCGTCATCAACACGGACCAGAACGAACCCGAGATTCGCACCGAGAAGACGACCTCGTGGGACCGCCCCCACGGCACGCGCATCGAGTTGGAGATGGAAGCCAACATGCGCGCCCGCCAGCAGCTCCACGACTACATCCTCCACACGGCGGTCGTCAACCCCCACGCCCGCATCGAACTCCGGGAACCCGGCCTCGACGAGCCGATGAAGTTCGAGCGGGCGACCGACCAGCTTCCGAAACAGACGAAGGAGATTCGTCCCCATCCCCACGGCGTCGAACTCGGGACGCTCCTGAAGATGCTCGCGGCGACCGAGTCGTACTCCGTCTCCGGCTTCCTCCAAGAGGAGTTCACCCGCGTGGGCGCGAAGACATCCGACAAGATTCACGACGCCTTCCGCGACCGGCACTTCGGCCGCGAGATGACGTGGCGGACGCCCGACGCGACCGAGGCGGACGAACTCGTCGCCGTCGTCGAGGACGCCGTCGCCAACAAGGGCAAGGAGGCGACCGCGGCGTTCGCGGACGAACTGGTCGATGTCGTCGTCGGTAAGGACCGCATCGCCCACGGCGAACTCGTCACCATCGTCGAAAACGTCGCCGAGACGGTCGGCGAGGAGACCGACACCTCGTTCGGCGAGACGGTTCGGGAGAACGTCGTCGAGGCGCTGTGGCCCGTCCTCACCGACGACCGCGAGGGCGACGTGTACGCCATCGTCGACGACGTGACGACCACGCAGAAAGACGACGCCGGCAAGGTGTCGATGGCGCGCTCCATCGCCACGCAGTTCGCCGAGACGACCGGCCCGGCCGACCGCGCCACCCGCGACGACGTGGCCGAGTTCGTCGCGTGGGCCGCCGAGCGAACCAAAGAACGCGAGGACGAGACCTACGGCGAGACGGCACAGGAGAACGTCGCCGACGCCATCTGGTCGCGGATGCGCACCGTTTCCGACGAGGTGCCGAAGGTCCGCGAGATCGCCGACGACCGCGACGTGGCCCGCGACCTGCTCGACGCGATGCGCCAGACGGACATCCTCGCGCCGCCGACCGACTGTCTCTCTCCCATCTCCGCGGACCTCGTGGAAGCCGGCCTGAAAAAGGAGTTCGACGCCGACTTCTACGCCGCGGCGACCCGCGACGCCGAGGTCCACGGCGGCGACCCGTTCATCGTCGAGGCCGGCATCGCCTACGGCGGCGAACTGCGGTCCGAGGGGAAAATCGACCTGCTCCGCTTCGCCAACCGCGTCCCGCTCGTCTACCAGCAGGGCGCGTGTACCATCACCCACGTCGTCAAGGACATCGGCTGGCGGAACTACGGCCTCGACCAACCGGGCGGCAGCGGCATGCCGAACGGTCCCGCCGTCCTCATGGTCCACGTCGCCTCCACGAACGTCCCCTTTACGAGCGAGTCGAAGGACGCGCTCGCGGACGTGCCGGCGATTCAAGACGAGGTCGAACTCGCCATCCGCGAGGCGGCCCGCGAACTCAAGTCCTACCTCTCGAAGCGGCGGTCGCTCCAGAAGCGCCGCAAGAAACAGGACGTGCTCGGCCGCATCCTCCCGCAGATGGCGACGAAGCTCTCGGAGGTCACCGGGCGACCCGAGCCCAACATCGACGGCGCGCTCGGCCGCATCATGAACAACCTGACCGTCGAGCGGGCCGTCGAAGACGGCGAGGTGACGCTCACGGTGAAGAACTACTCCAACACGAACGAGTCGCCGGACATCACGGACATCGTCTCGGCGGAGCCGGCCGGCCTCGACGGCGAGGCGACGGTCGTCGACCTCGACGGGGAGTGGTTCGTCAAGTGGAACCCCGAGGTGTCGTCCGGTGAGACGGCGACGCTCACGTACTCGGTCGCACAGGACGCGTCGTTCGACATCAACGTCGACGGCGTCGAGACGGAGAAACTCACGGTGAACGTATAATGGCTCCAGAACCGAACACATCCGAGGAACGCGCCCGCGAGCGTCTCATCGACCTCGCGGCGGAGTTCTACGACCAGTTCGACGCGGGGGAGATTCCGCACATGACGCTCCCGACGCGGACGAAAAGCAACATCGAGTACGACGAGAACTCGAACGTCTGGGTGTACGGCGACCGGACCTCGACGCGCTCTGCGAACAGCGTCCGGGGGGCGCGAAAGCTCCTGAAGGCCGCCTACACCATCGAGTTCCTCGCGCGGCAGTTAGAGGAGGACCGCTCGTCCACCCTGCGTGAGCTGTACTACATCTCCGAGTCGTGGGACGCCGAAGAGGCGCACTTCTCCGACCAGGACGAGTCGAACCAGCTCATCGAGGACCTCGAAATCGTCTCCGAGGTCACCCGCGAGGACTTCCACATGCGGCCCGAGGAGTCGGGGGCGACCCTCATGGGCCCGCTCGAACTCCGCGAGCAGACCCGCCGCGGCGAGCGCGACATCCACTGCCAACTCGACGTGGGCGAGGGCGGCTACCAGATTCCGAACAACCCCGACACCATCGAGTTCCTCGACCACGACATCGACTTCGTCCTCTGCGTGGAGACCGGTGGGATGCGCGACCGCCTCGTCGAAAACGGCTTCGACGACGAGTACAACGTGCTCATCGTCCACCTGAAGGGCCAGCCCGCGCGGGCGACCCGGCGCATCACGAAGCGCCTGCACAACGAACTCGACCTGCCGGTCGTGGTCTTCACCGACGGCGACCCGTGGTCCTACCGCATCTTCGGCTCCGTCGCTTACGGCTCCATCAAGTCCGCGCACCTCTCGGAACACCTCGCGACGCCGGAAGCCAGGTTCGTCGGCATCCAGCCGCAGGACATCGTGGACTACGACCTCCCGACCGACCCGCTCGCGGACTCCGACATCAACGCGCTCCAGTCCGAACTGGAGGACCCGCGGTTCATGAGCGACTACTGGACCGAACAGATAGAACTGCAGCTCGACATCGGCAAGAAGGCCGAACAGCAGGCGCTCGCCTCCCGCGGTCTCGACTTCGTGACCGACGAGTACCTGCCGACGCGGCTCGACGAGATGGGCGTCATCTAACTCGGGCACCCCGGTCGCCGCTTTTCTAGGTCCCGGACCGATTGAACAGCGCCACGATAGTGTAGCCGCCGTAGAAGCCGAGGGTGTGAATCGTTACTTCGGTCGCGAACTCGGCGGCGGTTCGGACTGCTTGGACGTGGAAGAACAGCGCGTCGGTCGTCACGACGACGAGCGTGACGACGAAACAGACGAGGAGTCGGCGGCCGCTGAAAAGCGGGCTCGACCGGAGGGCGTCGCGCATGGCGGTTCGACGGCCGCCCGGCGTATGAGTCTGGTGCCGCGAGTGGTTTCGGGGTGTTACCCCTCCCGGTGCGAACTCACGGATAGAGCCCGTCGCCGCGGAACCCGTCGAAGTAGCGCCTGACGACGCCGTTCAGCGTTCGCGGCTCGCCGGTCGCGAGGTTGTGACCCGCTCCGGAGAACAGCGCGAGCGTCGCGTCCGCGACGCCGTCTTTGAGTTCTCGAATCCGCGGTTCGGGAAAGAGTCGGTCGGCCTTCCCGGCGGCGACGAGCGTCGGCGCGTCGATGTCGGCGAGTATCTCCCGGGAGTCGTGTTCGAGACAGGCCGTACAGGAGACGACGGCGTCGGCGGGAACGGCGGGCCGAAAGTCGACGACTCGGCCGGCCGCCTCGATGAGCGGCGGGGCGACGGTCGCTTCGAGGCCCGTCGCCGCCTCTCGCTCCGCGTCGGCGGCGACCTCGGCCCACCGTCCCTTGCCCGCCAACGAGCGCCAGCGCGTCACGACGTTCTCGCCGTGGCCGCCGAGTCGGGTCCCGGCGGAGACGACGGCCAGCGAGTCCACGTAGTCGCCGTAGTCGGCGGCGAGATACTGGGCGGCGAGGCCGCCCATCGAGACGCCGATAACGTCGGCCGGCCAGAGGTCCTGTTCGTCGATGACGCCGGCGTAGCCCGCGGCGATGTCGCGCGTGGTCGACCCGACCGGGAGGTGTCGCGGTCGGCCGACCACCCACACGTCGCGGTCGTCGAACTCGCGGAACAGGCCGGCGAGCGCCGCCGCGGTCGCGCGGTTCGGGTCGGTGCGCTGGAAGGCGTCCGAGAGGCCGGGAAGCACCACGAGCGGGTCGGCGTCGGCGTCGCCGAAGCGGTAGTAGGGCCGCCGGCCGCCGAGCATGCCGTAGTCGAGGTCCATACGCGAACGGACGGCCCGGCGCGGCAAAATCGTTCTGTCCGTCTGTCCGCCTCGCCGTCTCAGACTTGGTCGGGGTCGTCGAGGACGACCGGGATGCCGCGGTTCGCCACGTCGACGACGAAGGCGTCCGGGTCGGTTTCGAGAAGCGGAATCGTGTTGTAGTGAATCGGGAGCACGAGGTCGGGGTCGAGCGTCTCCGCGAGGTCGGCGGCCTCGTGGCGGTCCATCACGACCGAACCGCCGATGTTGGCGAGAAACAGCGAGACCTCGAGGTGTTTGTGGCCTTCGAGCACGTCGGAGTCGCCGGGCCAGAAGACGGTCCGGTCGGCGATCGAGATGTGGTAGCCGCAGCCGAAGCCCTGCGGGTGGACGATATCGCCGTCGCGGAGATGCGGCCCGTCGGGGTCGTTGAACGCCGGGAGCGACCACACGTCGACTTCGCCGACGGTGAGGTGGTCCTCCTCGCCGACGCGGACCGTCTCGTAGGGGAGTTCCTCGACCGGCACCACGTCGCGGTCGATGGTCGCGGCGTCGACCCCCTCGAAGGCGACGACCATCGCGTCGGCGTCGGCGACCTGCTCGATGGCGTCGGAGTCGTAGTGGTGGTTGTGCGTGACCAAAATCAGGTCGCCGTCGCGGGCGTAGTAGTCGTCGAGGACGCCGTAGCGGCCGGGGTCGAAGTAGACGACGAAGCCGTCGGGCGACTCGATTCTGACGGTCGCGTAGCCGAGCCACGACACGTCGAGGCCGTCGTGTTTGATGGTCATACGCGACACCTCGAACCGAGGGGTAAAAAGCGCGGCTCTCGGGGCGAGGCGGTCGATGCGGACGGAGACGAGTGTCGGGCGGCGGGTGCGCGACCCCCGACTCAGACGAGCGTGTCGCGCAGGACGCCGAACACGACGAGGCTCCACAGGAACAACCCGGCCCCGTAGAACAGGAGGGTGAGGCGGAGCGAGGTGTCCGTCTCCACGGGCGACCACAGCCCCGCGTTCGAGACGACTCTGTTCGTCCCGCCCTTCTCGCCCGCGTGTTCGACGTTACTTGGGCCCATCTGTCCCACGGCCCCGCCGCCGAGTACGACGAGGAGTACGCCGGCTCCCGTCAACCCGAGTATGTACAATCCCGAGTGCGTCGCGAGATACACCGCGCCGACCGTGAGCAGACCGAGGAGGCCGGTGTAGAGGACGACCGGCTTCCAGAGGGCGTCAAGATTCATGGAGGACCACCGTCCGAAGCTGTCGGCACACAGATACTATATCTCTTTGGGCGACCCGCGGCGAGCGCCGGTCACTGCGAGTCGGCCAGTCGCTCGACGCGCTCCAGCGAGTCGGCCGTCTCGGCGGTCTTGTCCTCGCGGACGGTGACGAACCGCGGGAACCGGAGCGCGTAGCCCGAGGAGTACGTCGGCGACGCCTGAATCTCCTCGTAGCCGACCTCGAAGACGACCGAGGGGCGGATGTCGACTTCCTTGCCGGACTCCCGTTCGATTTCGGGTTCGAGGAGGTCGGTCAACTCGACTAACTCCTCGTCCGTGATGCCCGTGGCGACCTTGCCGATGGTCTCGAAGGCGTCGTCGCCGGACTCGGCTTCGACGCGGGCCGAAAGCAGGAACGTCCCGAGGAACTCCGCGCGGCGGCCCTCGCCCCACTCCGCGCCGGTGACGACGAGGTCCAGCGTCTCCACGTCGGGCTTGCGTTTCAGCCAGTTCTTCCCGCGGTCGCCCGGCGAGTAGGGCGCGTCGGGGTTCTTCAGCATGATTCCCTCGTGGCCGGCGTCGAGGGCGTCGGCCTCGTAGGCGGCGATTTCGTCGGCGTCGTCGGTCAGGAGGAGGTCGGAGACGGCCGCCGAGTCGTCGCCGAGGACCGCGGCCAGTCGGTCGTGCCGGTCGGACAGCGGGTCGGTCAGGAGGTCGTCGCCGCCGGCGTGCAGGCAGTCGAACGCCCGGAGTTCGACCCGGACCTCCTCGCGCATCCGGCCCACGTCGTGCTTGCGGCGGAAGCGCCGGAGAATCTCCTGAAACGGGAGGGGCTCGCCGTCGTCGTCCATCGCCACGACCTCGCCGTCGAGGATGACCGACTCGTCGACCGCGTCCGCGACGAACTCGACCACCTCGGGGAGCGCGCCGGTCACGTCCTCCATGTTGCGCGAGAACAGCGAGACCTCGCCGTCGGCGTCGCGGTGGACCTGCACGCGCGCGCCGTCGAACTTGGTCTCGACCGCGGCGGCGTCCCACTCGTCGAGCGCGTCGGCGGCGGTGCCGGCCTGCGCCAGCATCGCCTGTACGGGGCGGCCGACTTCGAGGCGGACCCCGTCGAGGCCGGCTTCGCCCTCGTCGCGGGCGAGTTCGGCGACCATGCCGTAGTCGTTCGACACCTGTAGGGCGCGGGCGACGGCGGCGACGGCCTCGTTCCGGCGGTCGCGGGCGGCGGCTTCGGTCTCCGCGTCGGCGTCGTCGTCGCGGATGGCGGCGGCGTCCGCGGGGTCGACCAAGAACGCCTCCGCGACGGCGTCGCGGACGGCCCCTTCGCCGACGCCGATGCGCATCTCGGAGAGGACGAGCCGTGCGAGGATGCGCGCCTCGTCGGGGTCGGTCCGATTGAACAGGCCGTAGAGCGTCTTGAGCTTCGTTTCTTCGCTCCCCGAGCCGGAAGCGGCCGCGAGCGCCCGGAGTTCTGAATCGACTTCGGCGACGGTTAGGCCGTCTTGACCACCCGAGCCGAAGGCGGCGAGGCCGCGCTGGCCGCCGAAGTCGTAGCTCGCGGCGACCGCGCCGATTTCGCCGCGGTCGGCGAGGCGGTCTTCCACGTCGTCGGCCGAGACGTTCGGGCCGGCGGCGCGGGCGATGGCCTCGTGGCAGAGCCGCGGGCCGATGTCGAGCGTGGTCGAGTCCCACGCCGGGAAGACGCGGCCTTGGACGAACCGGGCGACCGTCGGGAGGTCGTCGCCGGCGTCCGAAAAGAGGTCGGAGAGGAGCGAGACGACCGCGAGGTCCGCTGGCTCGGCTTCTATCTCGGCGGCGCGGGCGGCGAACTCGGCGAACTGCATCGTCCGTGGGTATCGCCGCGCGGGGCAAAAGCGTCTCGACAGTCGTCGGGGATGTGATTCGCTGCCGAACGACCGCGGTGCCGGGAAGTTGAAGGCGTTCGACGCCGGAACGCCGGGTATGAGCGACGACCTCGCAGAGCGCGTCGAAGACGTGCTCGCGGTCGACGCGGCCGAGTTCGAAGCGCAAGCGAAAGCCGACGCCGAGGTACTCAAGCGCGAACTGCGCGAGGGGACCTTCGACAACCACCAGTCCATCGTCGGCTTGGAGTACGAGTTCTACGCCGTCTCCGACGGTCGCTGGTCCGCGAGCGAAGACGACGTGCACGCGCTCATGCGGGTCCCGCGCCGGCTGCTCGGGCTCATGGGCTTCGAGAAGGAACTCGGGCTCCACAACGCCGAGATGACCACGAGCCCCCAGCCGCTGAACCCCCACGGGCTCCGCGCGCAGGAGTCCGAGGTCCGCGCCCGACTCGACGCCGCGCTCGACTGCGCCGCCGCCGAGGGGATGCGCCTCGTCTCCGACGGGATGTGGAGCATCCCGCCAGCCGGCGAGAGCGCCCGCGAGTACCTGACAGACTCCGTCACCGACGGTGGCGTCCGCCTCGCGACGAACATGAGCAACTCCGTGCGGTACCACGCGATGGCCAACGGGCCGACCGCCCCGGAGTCGTTCACGCTCGACGCGCCGCACGTCTCGCTCGAAGCGGACACCGTGATGCCCGAGGCGCTCATCACGTCTATCCAGCCGCACTATCAGGTCCCGCACGCGGCCGACCTGCCGTACCACTTCAACTACGCGCTGCGGGTCGCCGGGCCGCTTCTCGCGCTCGGCGTCAACTCGCCGTTTTTCCCCGCCGACCTCTACGACGAGGGCGTGACGGCCGACGAGATTCTCGCCGACGGCTGGGACGAAAACCGCATCGCGGTGTTCGAGTCGGTGCTCAACTCCGGCGACCACGAGAAGGTCGCCTTCCCCGGCGACCTCGACACCGTCGAAGACGCCGTCGACCGCGTCGTCGAGGACTCCACGATGGTTCCCATGTCGGTCGAACGCGGCGACCGCTTCGACGACGACTTCGCCACGCTCCGCCGTAAACACGGCACCTACTGGCGGTGGGTCCGTCCGGTGTTCGACGGCGCGTCCCGCTCGTCGGCCAACGCACGCATCGAGTTCCGCCCCATCGCGGGCCAGCCAACCGTCCGCGACTCCGTGGCGTTCCAGGCCGCCTTCGCGGGACTCATGGAGCGACTCCCCCGACTGGACCACCCCGTCATCGACCTCGACTGGGAGACCGCGGAGGAGAACTTCTACACCGCGATGCGCGAGGGCCCCCACGGCGACCTGCGCTGGATAGACGTCGACGGCGACGACGTGACCGGCGCGGACCTCTACGAGGACCTGCTCGTCCACGCCCGCGACGGGCTTCGGCTCGCGGGCTGTTCCGAGGAGGAGGCCAACTACTACCTCGAACCCCTTCGCAAGCGCGTCGAGACGGGCGTCACGCCGGCCGACTGGAAGCGCGCTCGCGTCCGCGACGCCCTCGACGACGCCGACGACTTCGAGACGGCGCTCCGCGAGATGCAACGCGAGTACGTCGAGCGCCAGTCCGACTCGCTGCTCGAAGGCGCGTTCGCCGACTGGTTCTGAGCCGGCGGGCGCACTCGGCTCCGCGCGCCTCGACGACGGCGGGGCGGTCTCGGCTTCACGCACTTTTGTCGGAGAAATAACTATTATCGCGCCGCTCGAACGCCGCGTATGGTCTCCCGCCGGACGAAAGCCGTCGCCGAATTCGGTCTCGCGCTTCTCACCGCGCTCTGGATGGTGTCGATGCGCCGTCTGCTCCGCTCCAGCGACGACGAGTCGTACGAGCCGACGCCGCTCTCGCCGGGCGGACTCGCCGTCGGCGGGGTGTGGGGAGCCGGGCAGGTGTGGGCGTACGACCGCGATAGCTGGAAGGTTCGCACACGCCGACGTCGCGCGCTGGTCGTCAGCTTCCTCGGTATCGCGGTCGAGCGCCGACTGCTCCCCCGAACCGAGTCGTTCCGGTACAGCCTCGGACTCGGGCGCGTTCTCGGCGTGCTCGGCTACCGGGCGTGGTACGGGCTCCTGCGGCCGCTTCCGGGCGACGAGTGAGCGGATTCTCCGCGGGGGTTCGGTCGCGGGAGTCCGACCAGTCCAGCCGGTCGCGACTCGTTAAAACGAAGAGAAACCGCCGACTGCGGGCGACTTATTCGAGGCCTTCGAAGTTCTGGTGGCGCTGGATGTCGACGCCGTCCTCGGTGACGACGGCGATGTTGATGCCGTTACCCGAGGCGAGGTCGCGCTCGACCGCCGAGCGGATGGCCTTCGTGGCGACCTGCTTCGCCTCGTCGATGCTGAGGCCGTCTTCGAACTCCTGTTCGAGCACACCGAGGGCGTACTGGCTGCCGGAGCCGGTGACGGTGTACTCCTCTTCGAGGATGGAGCCGGCGGGGTCGATGCTGTAGATGTGGGGGCCGGTCTCGTCGACGCCGCCGAGGATGGGCTGGACGACGTAGAACCCGCCCGAGCGGAGGAAGTTGCCGACGAGCGTCGACAGCGCCTGCATGCTCATGTCCTCGCCGCGGCGGGCCTCGTAGAGGCGGACCTCCGCGCGGAGGGAGCTGATGAGCGACTGGGCGGCCGAGACGGAGCCGGCGATGGTCAGCGCGCCCGTCGGGTGAATCTCTTCGACCTTCTGGACGTCCTTCGAGGAGACCATGTAGCCCATGCTCGCGCGCATGTCGGTCGCGAGGACGACGCCGTCTTCGGTCTTGATACCGACGGTAGTCGTTCCGGTCTTCGTCTCCTTGTCTCCGAGCGAGTCGGCGCGACGCTCGGCGTGTGGGAACTCGCCGAGCTCGGGACCGAACACGTTCGAGCGGTCGCCGTTCAGCGAGTCGAGACGGCCGGAGAACTCGTCGTGAGTCGGGGTACGCATTGTCAGCGATTGCACTTCGGCGCTGATAAATGCAACCCTTCACCTCGCCGTTGCCGGTGCCAAAGCGTCAGACGCGCGTCGGCGGCGGCCGCGCGGTGCGGTCGCTCGCGGGAAGTACCGTCGGGAGGAGGGAGGGCGCGCGAGTCGGCTTAGCGAGCCGCGGCGCGTTCGTAGGCGGTTCCGGTCGTTTCCACGAGCCGGCGAATCGGGAGGGTCACACCCATCCGGCGAGCGGCGAGCGCGACGGGGAGCAGCGCGATGCCCATCGCGACCGATAGCTGGTAGGCGGCGAACAGGACGTACTTCGTTAGGCGGGGTATCATCACCGTGTCCTCAGTCGAGGCTCGGGAGGTGTCGGTATATAAATCTTCTCTCAGCCGGCCGCGTGATACCCCGACGCTGTCTATCGATTAAAGTACACTTGTCTCTACACCAACTAGACCGACTATTCGGCGTGAGACGCGCGTGACCCGCGGAGCGCTTTTCCATAAGTTATAGCGATAATCCCCGTGGCATGCGCGGGTCGTGCGCGCTCCGGTCGGTGGACGGGAGTGTCGTGGATCCGGACGCGTCGCGGTCGGTTCGCGGCCCGGGTGTGTGAATCCCACGCGCCCCGGCGCTCGAACCACAAGACACGAAACCCCACCGGCGCGTAACGTGTGTATGAGCAACTATCTCGTCGCGATGGAGGCGGCCTGGTTGGTCCGGGACGTAGAAGACATCGACGACGCCATCGGCGTCGCGGTCAGCGAGGCCGGCAAGCGACTCAACCAGAAGGACAAGGAGTACGTCGAGGTCGAAGTCGGCGCGACGCCCTGTCCCGCCTGTGGCGAACCGTTCGACTCCGCGTTCATCGCGGCCAACACCGCCCTCGTCGGCCTGCTCCTCGAAATCAAGATTTTCAACGCGGACGGCGAGAAGCACGCCTCCCGCATCGCCAAAAGCGAGGTCGGCGGCGCGCTCCGCGACGTCCCCCTCGACGTCATCGACATCCGCGAGTTCGACTCCGACGAAGACCAGTAACCCCGCGCCGTCGCGCCCGGCCGCGTCGGGTCGTGCCAAACCGCACCGACCGGTGTACTTGGGGCGACCGCCCGACACGAGCGAGCGATTTTCGCGGCGCCTGCGAACCCCTGCCCCGATGAGCGACCGGAACACTTTTTCATAACTACGGGTTATCACTCCGGCATGGAACTCCCCACGCCGCAGGACCTCAGGGAACGGCGGAACTCCCTGGAGTTGACGCAGAGCAAACTCGCCGACATGGCCGGGGTCTCCCAGCCGCTCATCGCCCGCATCGAAGGCGGCGACGTCGACCCGCGCCTCTCGACGCTCCGGCGCATCGTCGAGGCGCTGGACGAGGCCGAGGGTCGCATCGTGCGCGCGGAGGACATCATGAACACGACCGTCCGGAGCGTCGCTCCCGACAACTCAGTCCGCGAGGCGCGCGACATCATGCTCGACGCCGGGTTCTCCCAACTGCCAGTCATCGAGAACGGCCGCCCGCTCGGCATCATCTCGAACGCCGACATCCGCCACGTCCAGGAGGACGACGTGACCGACCGCCCGGTCAACGAGGTCATGTCCGAGGGCGTCACGACCGTCGAACCCGAGACGACGCTGGACGAAATCGGCGTCTACCTCGACCACAACTCGGCTATCATCGTCGTCGAGGGCGGCGAGACGGTCGGCATCATCACCGAGGCCGACATCGCGGCCCACATCTGAGGTCGAGTCCGGTGACCGGCGAGACGCCGGAGGCGGTCCGCCGTCCGAAACTGCGAAACTGCGAAACGACGGCACTCCCACGCGACGGACTCAGCGCCGGCGGACGACGAGCGGCGTTTCGCCCTTCGGTTGGGTCGTCATCTCGGGCGTGATTTCTAACTCTCCGTCGCCGCCCCAGCCGAGGTCGAAGTGGCGGAGGACGGTCGCGAGCACGATTTTCGCCTCCGTGAGCGCGAACGCCCGCCCGAGACAGCTCCGCGGCCCGGCTCCGAAGGGGAGGTAGGCGTAGGCGGGGCGGTCGGTCTCTCCGTCCCAGCGCTCGGGTCGGAACGCGAGCGGGTCGTCGTACCACCGGTCGTCGCGGTGGATGCGGATGACAGAGAGGTGGATGTCCGCGCCCGCCGGAACGACTCGGTCGCCGGTCGGAAACGGCTTCGCCGTCTCCCGCGGGAGCGTGTGAACCGGCGGGTAGAGCCTGAGCGTCTCCTTGATGACGCGTTCGAGCACCGGGAGTTCCCCGGTCGCCTCGGCGGTCACGGGGCCGTCGCCGACGACGCGGTCGACCTCGGCGGCGGCGCGCTCGCGGACATCGGGGTGCGTCGCGAGCAGGTACAGCGCGTAGGTGAGCGCGAGCGCCGTCGTCTCGTGGCCGGCGAAAATCATGCCCACGAGTTGGTTCTCCAGCGACTCGACGGTCGCCGGGTAGTCGGCGTCGGTCCCGAGCGCGTCGGCGAGTCGGCGCGTCAGGCTCTCCTCGTCGGCGGTCTCGACCAGCGTTCTGACCTCCTCGCGGAGGACTCGGTCGGCCCGGTCGAACCGACGCCTGCTCGGCGTCGGGACCCACGACGGCAACACCCACGAGGCGGGCGCGAAGCGGCCGTTGAGGCCGTCGGCGGCCGAGCGAACTCGGCGGTCGCCGTCGAGGTCGAGTTCCCGCCCGAGGATGGTGGCGAAGATGATGTCCAGTGTGACGGACTTCATCTCGGCTTCGAGCGACAGCGTCCCCGAGTCGGGCCACGTCCGCAGGCGGCGCTCGACCTGCCGGCGCATCACGGACGCGTACTCGTCGACCCGCTCCCAGCGGAAGAACGGCTCTAGCTCGTCGCGCTGTCGCCGCCACTCGTCCCCCTCGGCGGCGATGACGGCGTCGCCGAAGGCGGCCTCGAACTCGCCGCCCTTGACGATGGTATCGCGGTCGGTCACGAACGCCCGCTCGAAGTGGTCGGGGTGGGCGAGGACGTACAGGTCGCCCATACCGACCACGTCGAGTCCGACCGCGTCCTCGACGCCGTGGTCCGCGAGGAGGTCGGCGACGAAGCCGAACGGGTCGGCCGCGAAGCCGACGGTGTGGCCCACGAGCGGGAGGCCGTTCGGTGTCGGTGGCGGTGAAGTCACACCTCCACTATGGCGAACATCACTAAAATAGTGCTTCTAATCGAACAGTTCGATTTGACAAGCTATCCGCGCTCAGAGGTCGAGGCCGCGAATCGAGACGCCGTCGCCCGCTTCGACGCGGCCGATGACGCGGCCGTCGGTCGCCTCGACCAGCGCCTCGGCGTTCGCCTCGGGGACGGCCGCGACGAAGCCGGTGCCCATGTTGAACGTCGTGTGCATCTCCTCGTCGGAGACGCCGCCGCGCTCCTGGACGAATTCGAACACCGGTTGGGGGTCGAAGGCGTCGTCGACGACGTAGCGGAACTCGCCCATGCGTTCGAGGTTGGTCCAGCCGCCGCCGGTGACGTGGGCCGCGGCGTTGGTCTCGGCGGCGCGCAGGTCGTCCAGCAGGTAGGTGTAGAGCCGCGTCGGTTCGAGGAGCGCCTCGCCGACGGTGTCGTAGTCGTCGCCGTCCCACGCGTCGTCGTAGTCGCCGTCGGCCGTGGCGGCCTTGCGGGCGAGCGTGAGTCCGTTCGAGTGGATGCCGGACGACGGGAAGCCGACGAGCGCGTCGCCCTCCTCGGCCTCCCCGGGGAAGATAGCGTCCTTCTTCGCCAGTCCGGCGCAGGTGCCCGCGAGGTCGAGACCGTTGATGACCTCGGGCATGACCGCCGTCTCGCCGCCGACGAGTTCGATGTCCGCCTCCTCGGCACCCGCGGCGAGGCCCTGTCCGACCTGCTCGGCGAACGTCTCGTCGGGCGCGTCGACCGCGAGGTAGTCCACGAACGCGACGGGCCGGACGCCGGCCGCGACGAGGTCGTTGGCGTTCATGGCGATGCAGTCGATGCCGACCGTCGAGTAGTCGCCGAGCGCCTCGGCGACGAGCAGTTTGGTGCCGACGCCGTCGGTGGCGAGCCCGAGGTAGCGGTCGCCGATGTCGAGCAGGCCGGCGTAGTCGCCCGACCCGCCGCCGACCTGCGCGACGAGCGCGGCGGTCGCGGCCTCGCTCGCCTCGATGTCGACGCCCGCGTCGGCGTAGGTCATCCCTTCGGAGTCGTCGTTCGTCATGTTCGTGTACGAGATAGGCCGAAATATAAAATCACAGGGTACGAATCATACACGTTCTCGCATAAGTGAGCGTTCGCCGCCGGTCGGTCGTCGGTCGTACCGGGGGTCGCCCCTCCGGTTGTTCACATCCTGCCGGTCGCGCGCACGCTCTGACGACCCCGCTACGACCCTCCTAATCGACGGCTCTCCGAGCCGATTGTGTTGAATAATCTATAACTTTTGCAATATTTGCGAAAAAGCACCAGAGGACAGTATAAAATTTCTCGGCGCTTCTGGTGCCTTCATAAAACGTTACGAAAGAAGAATGTTCGCCCTAAGCCGGGTCTGAACAGTCGAAAAAGAAGCGAATTCACGGTAACGCTCGACCCCTTATATGATGGTCCCCGTCGTATGCAGGAGTGACGATGTCCGGAATCCCCTCCACGACCGACTCGATCGCGCTCGACTTCGCATCGACCATCGGCCGCCTCGCGTACGCCCCCCTCGAGACCGTCGCGTTCTGGTCGGCAGTCGCGCTGCCCCTCGCGTACCTGCCCGTCCTCAGCGGCGGTCTCTCAGCCGGCGAACTCCCCCTCTTCGCCGGGCTCATCGCCGTCCACGCCGTCGCGCTCGTTCTCGGGCGCGACCACGGCCAGCAGTAACCGCGACCCCGACGCGTACGACCAACCCGGATTCGTCTCGGTTCCCCGCCGACGCTTTCCCCTCCCCACGGCGCGCGTCAGCACCCCCTGCCCGACCGCGAACCGCCCGCAAACCAGCCCACCTGACACTGGCCCAACCCAACCCAGCCCAACCTGACTCCGACGCCGACTCCAACTCCAACTCCAACCTCGACGGCCCGACCTGTTCCCGTCGCACTCGCGCGGTCCCCTCTTCTCTCCGTTCGTTCCCGCAGACCCCGTCCCCCGCCGGGTCGTTCCCCCTCGTCTGTTTCATCCGTTGAACCCGTACGCCTCGGCAGTTCCTTCCGGTCTCCCGCTTTCGCCGCTTCGGTGAACCGGGGCCGCCGCCGCGTGAGGCCGCAGCTATCGGTTGTCGCTTCGGGGACGTGGCGGAGAAGTCGAAGCGGGACGGACCAGCAACCGAATTTCGGAGCCGTCCCGAATCTCGGGACCGCCCCGAATCCCCGTCAGTGGGTCAGAACCCGACGAACAGGAACAGACCGACCGTGAGGAGAACCGACAGGACGAGCACGCCGGCGAACGCCGGCGTGCTCCACGCCTTGACCGTCTTGCCGTCGAGCGACCCGAAGGGAAGCATGTTGAACGCCGCGAGGAAGGCGTTGATGATGAGCCCGCGAGAGCCGACGAGTTGGACCACGTCGGAGCCGACGAGGACGCCGACGACGAGCACCGGCGCGAAGGCGACGAGAAGCAGCAGGTTCGTCACCGGGCCCGCGAGGGCGATGAGGCCGTGTTCGCGCTCGGTGAGCACGCCGCGGTGGTAGACCGCTCCGGGCGCGGCGAAGATGAACCCGACGAGCGCGCTCATGATAGCGACTGCGAGCATGCCGTAGTCGGCGCGGAACTCGGCGACCTGATTGAACCTGACGGCGACGACCTTGTGTGCGACCTCGTGGAGGAGGAAGCCCACGCCGGCCGTCAGCAGGCTCACGACGAGCGCGAGGCCGAACGACCCGCTCGTCAGCAGTTGGATGGTTCGGTTGCCGCCGCCGGCGAAGAAGATGGCGAAGGCGAGGCCGAGTGCGACCCACGCGACGAGCAGGTCGCGGAGTTCGCGCGAGGAAAAGGAGACGTTCACGTCAGGGACCTCCAGATGAGGTCGGCGCTGTTACGCGCGCCCTCGAACATCAGGTTCGCCACGCCCGCGACGCCGCCGAGGTCGGAGGCGATGACGGGGATGACGTAGGTGACGAAGAGGAAGCTCGCGATGATGCTCCCGATGTTCGTCATGGCGACGACCATGATGAGCTTGAACAGCGGCACGTCGAACATCTGGCCGACGAGTTCGACGATGGGCGTCTCCTCGTCGGAGAGCAGTTCGTTCAGTTTGCCGATGTCGCCGACGTTGACCGGCGTGTGTCGGAGTTCGACGTAGCCGGTGAACCAGCCGGGCGCGAGAAGCGGGTTGATGGAGGTCATCCACGCGACGAGGCCGCCGACGAGGGCGGAGGTCCACCGCGCACCGGCGACCTTGGCGAGCGCGGCGGCGAACACGCCGTTGATGAGGAACCACGCGCCGAAGATGGTCAAGAGCCGCTCGTTGCCGACGCCGGCCATCGCCAGGAGGACGAAGAAGGCGATGAACACGGCGGTGACGCCGAAGCCGAGCAGTTTCCCCCACGGGAAGCCGTCTTTCTCCGCGACGCCGACGAGCGACTCCATCGGCGGGAGCGTCTCGGGGTGTGCGAGGTAGTTCTCGATGCCCTCGCGGTGGCCCGCGCCGACGATGGCGACGACGTGCCGACCGGACTGCCGGAGCGCGACGAGTTGGTGGGCGATGTAGGCGTCGCGCTCGTCGATGAGCGCCTCCGCGCCGCCGGGGCTGAACCGACGGAACTCCTCCATCATCGCCGAGACCACGTCGCCGTCGGTCAGTTCGGCCATGTCGAACTCCTCGTAGTCGGCGTCGCCCTCGGCGGGCACGAACAGGCCGAAGGCGTTCAGGACCGCGCCGGCGGTGACGCCCACGACGACGCCCGCGAGGACGCCGATGACGAGGCTCCCGACGATGGCGGTGCCGAGGCTCCCGAGGATTCCGGAGACGAGGCCGGTGCCGAGTCCGAGGCCGAAGCCGGCGACGATACCGATTGCCGCGCCGCCGCCGAGCCCCGCGAGAACCGCGTCGTCGCCGTCGAGGGAGAACGAGGCGGCGGTGTAGAGCAGGTACGCGGACGCGGCCCCGAGGACCGCGGCGGTCGCGGTGCGCGTCAACAGGAGGTCGGTGACGCCGACCGCGCCCCCGAACAGGCCGACGAGCGGCCCGAGGAAGACGCCGACGGCGATGCCCAACACCGCGCCGACCCCGCGGGCGTCGGCGACGCCGAACAGGAGGTCACCGGCCATGCGCACCTTTTCGAGCGTGCCCATCCGCCGCCAGAAGCGCTGGATGGTGACTTGGATGTCGCGGTCGACGAGCGCCACGTCGAGGCCCTCGTCTTCGGCGGTCTCGACCGCCGCGAGCATGTCCGCGCCGGGCTTTACGTCGAACTTGTCTCCCATCCGCGACTGGACGTACGAGAGCATCCAGTAGGCGATAAACTGGAAGACGGTGTTGCCGCGAAGCAGGTCGCGCGCTTCGATGTCGTCGGGCGTTCCGCCCTTCATCTGCCGGTAGCGACCCTCGTCGAGTTCGACCGCGACGACGTCGGGACGCTCTTCCCTGACGGTCTCTTCGACCTCTCTGACGCTGTCGGCCGAGACGTGGGCCGTGCCGACGACGCGGACGTGACCCTCGCCGGGCGACGAATCGTTCATCGCCGGGTTTACCGCCCCACGGTTTTTATCCGTGTCGGCATCTCCCACGAACTATGCAGGATTTCGACGCGCACACCCCGACGCCCGCCCACGAGACGGCCATCGACTGCCTGCAGGCCGGCGTCGAGGCCGTCCTCCCCGACCGCGTCGTCCGCGAGTCGGTGTCGCTCGACGGCGACACCCTGACCGTCGCGGACGAGACCTACGACCTGACCGCCTACGACCGCATCCTCGTCGTCGGCGGGGGCAAAGCCGGCGACGGCGTCGCCGACGCCCTCGAAGCCGTCCTCGGCGACCGCATCGACGATGGTGTCGTCGTGACGCCCGACCCGACGCCGAGCCCCGACGGGCGCATCGAGCGACTCCCCGGCGACCACCCGGTCCCCTCCGCGCGCGGCGTCGAGAGCACCCGGCGGCTCGTTGACCTCATCTCCGACCTCGACGACCGCACGCTCGTCCTCGCCGCCATCACGGGCGGTGCGAGCGCGGTTCTCCCGTCACCCGCCGAGGGCATCTCGCTCGCCGAGTTGCAGGAGACGACCGACAGGCTGCTCGAAAGCGGCGCGGAGATTCACGACCTCAACGCGGTTAGAAAGCACGTTTCGACGCTGAAAGGCGGCGGCCTCGCACGGCTCGCCGCCCCCGCGACGGTCGTCGGCCTCGTCCTCTCGGACGTGGTCGGAAACGACCTCGGCGTCATCGCCTCCGGCCCGACCGCGCCCGACGAGACGACCTACGACGACGCCCTCGACGTGCTGGACCGCTTCGACCTCGACGTGCCGAAATCGGTCCGCACGCGCCTCGCCCGCGGCTCCGCCGGCGACATCCCGGAGACGCCGAAACCCGGCGACTCGGTGTTCGGCCGGGTGACGAACCACGTTCTCGCGGACACGTTCACCGCGCTCGACGCCGCCCGCGAGGTGGCTGCGGACCGCGGTTACGACCCGCTCGTCCTCTCCTCTCGCGTGCGCGGCGAGGCGCGCGAGGCCGCGAAGACCCACGTCGCCGTCGCGGAGGAGTCGCTCGCGACCGGGAACCCGATTTCCGCGCCCGCCGTGGTCCTCTCGGGCGGCGAGTGTACCGTGACGGTCCGCGGGGACGGCGACGGCGGGCCGAACCTCGAATTCTGCCTCGCGGCCGCCGCCGAACTCCCCGAGGAGACCGTCCTCGCCAGCATCGACAGCGACGGGAAAGACGGCGGGACGGAGGTCGCGGGCGCGGTCGTGGACTCGTCGACCGTCGACGCCGGGGACGCCCACGACGCGCTGGCGAGAAACGACGCGCTCCCGGTGCTTCGGGAGGCCGGCGCGCTCGTCGAGTCCGGCGCGACGGGGACGAACGTCAACGACCTGCGCGTCGTCGTGGTCGGCGAGGGCGTCTGAGCGCCGACAGTTCCGCGGGCGACGGACAACAGGTTTGTATCCTCCGGCGGAGTACTCACCCCCATGGCCGGTTTGTTGCCCTCCACTCCCGACACCTCCGCCGCGGACGAATCCTCCCCGCGGGTCATCGGACTCGACGACGACGAGGCGTCGGACCTCCTCTCGGCGCTCTCGTCGGAGACGGCCCGCCGCGTGCTCGCCGCGCTCCACGACAAGCCGACGAACGCCGCGGACCTCGCGGAACGCGTCGACACGTCGCTTCAGAACGTCCAGTACCACCTCCGAAAGCTCGACGACGCGGGCCTCGTCGAGGTGGTCGACACCGTCTACTCCGAGAAGGGCCGCGAGATGAAGGTGTACGCGCCCGCCGACAGGCCGCTGGTCGTCGTCGCCGCCGGCGAGGAGACGCGGACGGGGCTGGCGTCCATGCTGACGAGCCTGCTCGGCGGCGTCGCCGTCTTGGGCCTGCTCTCGGCGTTCGTCCAGTGGGTCGCGTCGCGGGGCCTCGGCGTTCTCGGCGGTGCCGGCGGTGCCGCGGAGTCCGCCGACGCCGGGACGGTCTCGACGATGGCCGCGGAGGCCGCGCCCGCGGCGGCGCAGGGAATCCCGCCGGGGCTCGCCTTCTTCGCCGGCGGCCTCGCCATCCTGCTCGTCATCGCGGCCGTTCAGTTCGCCCGACGCTGAGCGCTCACGGGGAGCGACGGCGACCGGGTCGGCGACTCGTTCTGGGGTAACTATTCGTACTCCGGCCAACTACAGCATAGCATGAAACACCGTGCCGTGGTCCGCGGTATCGGGGTCGGCGTCGGCGAAGACGGCTCGAACGTGCCGGCGGTGGTCCTCGAAGCGCGCGACGAGTTCCTGCCCATCGTCATCACGTCGGACCAGGCTCAGGCCATCCAGCTCGGGCTCTCCGGCGAGCAGTTCGAGCGCCCGCTGACCCACGACCTCCTGGTCGAGATGGTGACCGAGTTCGGCGGGGCCATCGACAGCATCCGCATCGACGACCTCTCGAACGGCACGTTCCTCGCCAAGGTCGACGCCGAGCGGTACCACGACGGCGAGGCGCGGACGTTCGTCTTCGACGCCCGCCCGAGCGACGCCATCGCCCTCGCCATCCGCGTGGACTGTCCGATTCTCATCTCCGACGAGGTGCTCGACGCCGCCGGGCAGTCGCCCGAGGCGTTCGACGCCGACTTCGAGGAGTGAACCGGGGCCGTCGCCGCCGCGCCCCACGATTTCAAGCCCCCTCGGCGCGACCCTGCTCGCATGAGCGAATCCACCGCGACGCTCGACGAGTCGCGCACCGAGATGACCGAACTCCTCCTGCCGAACGACACCAACAACCTCGGGCGAGCCCTCGGTGGGGCGGTCCTCCACTGGATGGACATCTGCGGGGCCATCGCGGCGATGCGCTTTTCGAACCGCCAGTGCGTCACCGCGTCGATGGACCACGTCGACTTCATCAGCCCCATCGACCTCGGCGAAGTCGCCGTGATGGAGGCGTACGTGTTCAACGTCGGCCGAACCAGCGTGGACGTGAAAGTCGACGTGCACGCCGAGAACCCGAAGACCGACGAACTCCGGAAGACGACCACCTCGTTCCTGACGTTCGTCGCGCTCGACGACGACGGGAAGCCGACGCCGGTCCCCCGACTCGTCTGCGAGACCGACGAGGAAGCGGAGCTCCGCGCCGAGGCGGTCGCCGCCCGCGCCGACCAACTCGAATCCGTCATCGAGCGCATGGAGAACTGAGGGAGCCAGCACCAGCGCCGAACTCTTTTCCCGGACGGCGACCGACTGGCGACCATGCTCGACGTTCCCGTCCCGGACCCGCCGTCGCTCCCGACCGTCGACCCGAATCAGTACGACGACGCCCAAGTGGCGGCCGACGCCGACTTCAAGCGCGCCGAGTTGGAGGAGTTCCTCGAAGCCGGCGCGTGGGCCGACGCCTTCGAGTCGTGGGCCGCTGAGACGCCCGTCACCGAGGCGCAGTGGGAAATCGTCCTCGACCTCGACCTCCTCTCCCACTTCGACTTCTTCTGGGACGACTTCGCCGACCGCGTCGGCTACCACGCGCCGGGCATCCCCGAGGACTGGAAGGAACGACAACTCCACCCCGAACTGACCTCGTGGGGCGAGGTGTCGTCTATCAACGCCGGCCTCACCGAACTCGGACAGGACGTGTGCGACGTACTCAAAGACGACTACATCGACTGGGAGTCCGAGTACGAAGCGCCCGACGACCTCCCCGACTTCTGAGGCCGGCCTCTCCTCTCTCTGTTAGCTTTCGTGCCGACTCCGACGCCGCTTGGAACTCGGTCCCGGACATTCACAAAATAACGACGCAATATCCAGACATTCACGCAGGAAAGACATATTTCTGGAAGTATTATGGCCGAATTTGGGAAAACGGTGATATTCCAATCGTCGCTCTCATCTCTCGTCGCTATGACGAACATGAAACGCCGCGACGTACTCCGTGGATTCGGTGGCGTCGCCATCGCGGGCGGACTCGCAGGTTGTATGGGCGGCGGCGGGACCGACGACGAGACGGAGACGACCACGACGGCGACTCCGACTCCCACCCCGACACCGACGCCGGAACCCGAGATGGCGATGCTCCGCGTCGCTCACCTCTCTCCCGACGCGCCGAATGTCGACGTGTACGTCGACGGCTCGGTAGCCCTCTCTGACGTGCCGTTCGGCGCGGTCAGCGACTACCTCTCGGTTCCCGTCGGAACCCGGGCGGTGAAAGTCACCGCCGCCGGCGACGAGTCCACGGTCGCTTTCGAGGGCGACCTCGACGTCGCCGAGGCGACCTACACCGTCGCCGCGGTCGGCGAACTCACCGAGGAGACGTTCGAACCGCTCGTCCTCGAAGACGACGTGTCGCCCCCGGACGACGACACGGCCCGGGTCCGCGTGGTCCACGCCTCGCCCGATGCCCCCGCGGTCGACGTGACCGCCGGCGACACGGTGCTCTTCGACGGCGTGTCGTTCACCCAGTCCGGCAGCGTCGAGGTGCCGGCCGACACCTACGCGCTCCAGGTCAGGGGCGACACGGAGTCGAACGACGGCGACGCGGTCGCGGAGTTCGACGTCGAACTCGCCGGCGGCACCGTCTACACGGTGTTCGCGGCGGGCTACCTGACGCCCGACGACGAGCCGACCGACGAGGCGTTCCGGCCCGTCGCGGTCGTCGACGCCGGGTCCGGCGGCGGCGGGCTCGTCCAGCGCGACGTGTCCCTCCGCGCCGCGCACCTCTCGCCGGACGCGCCGAACGTCGACGTGCTCGTCGACGGCGCGGTCGCGCTCTCGGACGTGCCGTTCGGCGCGGTCAGCGACTACCTCGCGCTGACCGCCGGGTCCCACCAGGTGACGATTCGTGCGACCGACGCGCCCGACACGGTCGTCTTCGACGAGACGCTCGACCTCGCGGCCGGCGCGTACACCGCCGCGGCGCTCGGCGAACTCGACTCGGCGGCCGAGAACGGTTTCGCCGTCTCCCTCCTCGAAGACGACCGCTCGGCCCCCGCTGACGACGCGGCCCGCGTCCGGGTGCTACACGCCTCGCCGGACGCGCCCGCGGTCGACGTGACCGTCGCGGGCTCCGGGGACGCTCTCGTCGACGGCGCGGCCTTCGGCGACGCCGCGACCGTCGAGGTCCCCGCCGGGGACTACACGCTCCAGATTCGGGGCGACACGGAGTCGAACGACGGCGACGTGGTCGCCGAGTTCGACGTCACCGTCGAGGGCGGTCGCGCGTACACCGCCATCGCGCTCGGCTACCTGACGCCCGACGACGAGCCGGCGGACGCCGCGTTCGACCTCAGCGTCGTCGCGGACAACTGACCCGGAGCGAGCCGCCCACCCGCCCTGCCGTCGCCCCCGCTCCGACGCCGGTTTCGAGCGAACCACCTCCCGAACGAATGACGCCGATGCGAACCCGACGACGTGAACCGCCTCGCGCCCAGCGGCGGCCATGAGCGTCTTGGTCGACGCCGCGCGGTTCGCGCTCGGCGCGAGCGCGGTGTTCCTCGTCGTCCTGCTCGGAATCTGGGGGCGGAACTACCTGCTGTTCCGGTCGAAACACGCGCTCGGCCTCGTCGTCTTCGGCGTCTTTCTGCTCGCGCAGAGCCTCTTCGCGCTGTACTACTACCTCGTGGACCCGACGCTGTCGGTCTGGTTCGCCACCGCCGTTCCCGCCGCGGCGTGGCGGGTGCTGATGGGCGTCCACGTCCTCCAGGCGGTGGCGCTGGCGGTCCTCCTGTGGATTACGTGGGATTAAACCGATAGCCGCCGTCAGCGTCGGACATGCACCGCCGAGCCCTCCTTTCGAGCGCTGCCGCGCTCTCGCTGGCGGGCCTCTCGGGCTGTCTCGCCGACGCCCGACGGACCGCGAGCGGTCGAATCCGCGCCGACACCGGCCACTCGAAACTCCACCCGGCAGACGAGCAGTACGTGAACGGGTCGTTCCCCGACGACGCCGACTTCCGCGGGTGGCTGTTCGCCGACCCGCCGGACGACCAGACGGACGTGTTCACCGACCGCGCGATGCAGGGGCAGTACTCGAACGACCTGCTGTGGGCCGAAGGCGACTCGTTCGTCCTGCTGTTCGAGGTCCGAATGCCCCGCGAGGACGCCGCGTTCTACAACGCCGCGGGGTCCCCGTCGTGGACCGGCTGGCGCGACGCCGACCTCCCGATTCGGCGGTCGCCGCCGTCAGACCTCGAACCGTTCGACGCGGACACGCTCGTCTGCACTCACCTCTCGAAGTTCGACGTGGCGAGGGGTGCCGCGCCGACGAACGCCACGCTCCGGATGTTCGAGCGCGACGACGAGTCCGGGACCACGCACGGGTCGGCGGTCGAGTCGGTCGTCGCGACCCACCGCGTCGGTCGCTGGTCGGACCGATAGCGTCGATGCCGGCGTCGATGTCGGTGTCGTCACCGGAGTAAGCGTTATGCCGCTTCCGAGACTTCGTTCGGATAGCATGCGACGACACCGGAGCCTCTCTCGCTCACCCGCGGTCGGCCAGTCCCGACCGTCGGTCGTCGCTCCGTCGCTCATTATTGCGGGGCAGTAGCCTCGCACACTCCTCATCCTCGACTTCCGTCCGTATCGACCTCCGAGCGACTGCAGTCCCTCCCGGTGTGACACACCGGAACTCCCATGGAGCGACACACGCACCACACCCGACAGGCGTATCGACAGCGACCAACAGACCGCCGACAGCGGAGGGTCTCCCGTGTCTGAGTCGGACCCGCCGGAACGCCCGACCGACGCGGACCAGACCCGCCGTTTTGATATATATCCGCGAGAAGGACGGGGTATGGAAGACATCGCAGACCAGTACACGCCGTCGGACGTGGAGTCCGTCGTCGGCGAGTACTGGGACGAGAACGACGCGTACGAGGCGACGAAGGAGGCACACGCCGACGACCCGTCGTTCTTCTTCGTCGACGGCCCGCCGTACACGTCCGGCCAGATGCACCTCGGCACGGCGTGGAACAAGACGCTGAAGGACGCCGTCATTCGGCACAAGCGCATGACGGGGCATCAGGTCACGGACCGCCCCGGCTACGACATGCACGGCCTCCCCATCGAGGTCAAAGTCGAAGAGGAACTCGGCTTCACCTCGAAGCGCGACATCGAGGAGTTCGGCATGGAGCAGTTCATCCAGAAGTGCAAGGAGTTCGCCGTCCGCAACCGCGAGGCGATGGACGAGGACTTCCAGTCCATCGGCGCGTGGATGGACTGGGACAACCCCTATCAGACGCTCTCGCCCGAGTACATGGAGTCCGCGTGGTGGGCCTTCTCGAAGGTCGCCGAGAACGGACTGGTCGAACAGGGCAAGCGCAGCGTCAACTACTGCCCGCGCTGTCAGACCGCCATCGCGGCAAACGAGGTCGAGTACGACGAAATCACCTCGCCGTCCATCTACGTCAAGTTCCCCCTGAAGGGCCGCGAGGGCAACCTCGTCATCTGGACGACGACGCCGTGGACCATCCCCGCCAACACGTTCGTCGCCGTCGACGGCGAGATGACGTACCAGGAGGTCCGCGCCGAGAAGGACGGCGAGAGCGAGGTGCTCTACCTCGCCGAGCCCTGCGTCGAGGAGGTCCTGAAGAAGGGCCGCTACGAGGACTACGAGGTCCTCTCGGAGGTCACGGGCGAGGAGATGGTCGGCTGGGAGTACGACCACCCGCTCGACGGCGTGGTCGCCGAGTACGCCGACTTCGAGGGCGCGGGACAGGTGTACACCGCCGACTACGTCGAGGCCGACCGCACGGGCCTCGTCCACTCCGCTCCCGGTCACGGTCAGGAAGACTTCGCCCGCGGGCAGGAACTCGGCTTGGACGTGTTCGTCCCCGTCGACGACAAAGGCGAGTTCACGGAGCAGGGCGGCGACTACGCGGGAACCTTCGTCCGCGACGCCAACCCCGAAGTCATCGAGGACCTCGACGAGCTCGGCCACCTGCTCCACGCCGGCGAGCACGACCACCGCTACGGCCACTGTTGGCGCTGTGACACGGACATCATCTTCCTCGCCACCGACCAGTGGTTCATCACGGTCACGGACGTGAAAGAACAGCTTCTCGACAACATCGAGGAGTCCGAGTGGCACCCGCAGTGGGCCCGCGACAACCGCTTCCGCGACTTCGTGAGCGACGCGCCCGACTGGAACGTCTCCCGACAGCGCTACTGGGGCATCCCGCTTCCCATCTGGGTCCCGCAGGACGCCGACGCCGAGGGCGCACAGGAGATGATTGTCGTCGGCACCCGCGAGGAACTCGCAGAGCGCGCCGACCAGGACGTCGACCCCGAGACGGTGGACCTCCACCGGCCCTCGGTCGACCCCATCACCATCACCGAAGACGGCGTGACCTACGAGCGCGTTCCCGACGTGTTCGACGTGTGGATAGACTCCTCGGTCGCCACGTGGGGCACGCTCGACTTCCCCGGCGAGACCGAGGCCTACGACGAGCTGTGGCCCGCCGACCTCATCATCGAGGCGCACGACCAGACCCGCGGGTGGTTCTGGTCGCAACTCGGCATGGGCACCGCCGCGACCGGCGAGTCGCCGTACAAGGAGGTCATCATGCACGGCTTCGCCAACGACAAGGACGGCCGCAAGATGTCGAAGTCCGTCGGCAACATTGTGACGCCCGAGGAGGCCATCGACCGCGCCGGCCGCGACCCGCTTCGCGCCTATCTCCTCAGCCACGACCAGCAGGGCGTGGACCTCTCGTTCGAGTGGGACGGCCTCGCCGACACCCAGTCGACGCTCAACATCTTCTGGAACGTCTTCCGGTTCCCGCTTCCGTACATGGACCTCGACGGCTACGACCCCGCCGAGGCCGACCTCTCGGAGGGCGAACTCACCGTCGTCGACGAGTGGGTGCTCTCGCGGCTCCAGACCGTCGAAGCCGAGATGGCGGACGCGTGGGACGACTACGAGGTCTCCACCGCGCTCAACACGCTTCTGGACTTCATCACGCAGGACGTCTCGCGCTTCTACGTGAAGGCCATCCGCGAGCGCATGTGGGACGAGGAGGACTCGGCGTCGAAGCTCGGCGCGTACGCCACGCTCTCGACGGTGCTCTCGGAGTCCATCCGGCTCATCGCGCCCTACGCGCCCTACATGGCCGAACGGATGTACCAGCGGCTCGACGGCTCGGAGACGACCGTCCACATGCTGTCGTACCCCGAGGCCGACGAGGAGCGCCGCGACGAGGAACTCGAAGCCAACATGGCCGTCCTCCGCGACGTGGAGGAGGCCGCGGCGCACGCCCGCCAGCTCGGCGGTCGCAAGCTCCGCTGGCCCGTCTCGCGCATCGTCGTCGAGTCCGAGGACGCCGAGGTCGCCGACGCGGTCGGAGCCCTCTCGGACCTCCTCGCGGAGCGCGTGAACACCCGCGACGTGCAGGTCGTCGAGGGCTTCGACGAGCTCGTCGAGACCGCGGAGCCGCAGATGAGCGTCATCGGGCCGGAGTTCGGCGCTGACGCCCAGAAAATCATGGAGGCCGTCGAGGGCCTCTCGCGCGCCGAAGTCGAGTCCGGCGTCGAGGTCGACGGCGAGACGTACGACCTCACAGACGAGATGGTCTCGTACCGCGCCGAACCCCCGGAACACGTCACCGGAGCCGACTTCGAGGGCGGCACGGTCTACGTCGACACCGAACTCACCGACGACATCGAGTCCGAGGGCTACGCCCGCGACGTCATCCGCCGCATCCAGGAGATGCGCAAACAGCTCGACCTCGACGTCGAGGCCGAAATCGACGTGTCGCTCGCGGTCGACGACGACCGCGTCGCCGGCTTCGTCGAGGAGAACCGCGACCTCATCGCCGAGGAGGTCCGCGCCCGCGAACTCGACCTCGGAAGCGCCGACGGCGAGACGGTCGAGACGTGGGACGTCGAGGACGTGTCCGTGACCATCGCGGTCACGCAGCTCGACTGAGGCGGCCCCGCGCGGTCCCCGGTCGCTGGCGGCGGTCGGCCGTCACTCGGTCGCCGCGCCCACCACCCGCAAAATAGCGGGTGACGTGCCTCGATTTTCGCAGACGACGCCGGCTTCGACTTCCGGCTGACCAACACTTTTGGCCTCATCGACCGTGATGGACTGTGAGTCATGAAGAAACTCATCAACGAACCCGGAGCGGTCGTAGACGAGATGCTCGACGGGATGGTGGCGGCGCACCCCGAACTCCGCCGGCTCGACGGCACGAACGTCCTCGTCCGCGGCGACGCGCCGGTCGATGGGAAGGTCGCGGTCGTCTCCGGCGGCGGGTCGGGCCACGAGCCGACGCACGCGGGCTATCTCGGCGAGGGGATGCTCGACGGCGCGGCGGCGGGTGAGGTGTTCACCTCGCCGACGGCCGACCAGTTGAACGAGATGATTCAGGCCACGGACGCGGGCGAGGGCGTCCTCTGCGTCGTCAAGAACTACGAGGGGGACGTGATGAACTTCGACACCGCGGCCGAGATGGCCGCCATGGAGGGCGTCGAGGTCGAGCAGGTCGTCGTCAACGACGACGTGGCCGTCGAGGACTCGCTGTACACGTCCGGTCGTCGCGGCGTCGCGGGCACCATCTTCGTCCACAAGTGCGCGGGCGCGAAGGCCGCCGCGGGCGGCGACCTCGAAGCGGTCACAGCCGTCGCCGAGAAGGTCGTCGACAACGTGCGCACGATGGGGATGGCGCTCACCTCCTGTGTCACGCCGGAGAAGGGCGAACCGACGTTCGACCTCGGCGAGGACGAAATCGAACTCGGCATCGGCATCCACGGCGAGCCGGGCACCGAGCGCGCCGACATCATGAGCGCCGACGAGATAACCGAACACCTGACCGAGAACGTCCTCGACGACCTCGAACTCGACGAGGGCGAGGAGGTCGTGACGATGGTCAACGGCATGGGCGGCACGCCGCTGTCGGAGCTGTACATCGTCAACCGCAAGCTCCAGTCCATCCTCGACGACCGCGGCATCGAGACGTGGGACGCGTGGGTCGGCGACTACATGACCTCGCTCGACATGATGGGTTGTTCGGTCTCCGTACTCCGCGTCGACGACGAGCTGAAGGAACTGCTCGGCGCGCCCGCTGAGACGCCCGGCCTGACCGTCACCGAGTAAGCGGCGACGCTCGCCGAGCACGTTCGGGGGCGACTCCCGACGCATCCACCGATTTTTCGCGGCAGAACAGTCCCGCGGGACAAGGGATTAACGACAGGCCGACGAAGGACAGCCATGGCTGACGCAGAGACACAACGCGAAGCGGTGCTGGACGCGCTCGACAACGTCGCCGAGCGCCTCGCCGAGGAGAAGGAGTACCTCACGGACCTCGACTCCGCCATCGGCGACGCCGACCACGGCGCGAACATGGAGCGCGGCTTCGGCAAGGCCGCCGACAAGCGCGAGGAGTTCGCCGAGATGGAGCCGAACGAGGTCGTCAAGAACGTCGGGACGACGCTCATCTCGAACGTCGGCGGGGCCTCCGGTCCCCTCTACGGCGGCTCTATCATGTTCGCCAGTCAGGAACTCGAAGGCGGCATCACCGCCGAGACGTCGGTGGCGTTCGCCGAGGCGTACCTCGACAAGGTCAAGGACCGCGGCGGCGCGCAGGTCGGCGCGAAGACGATGGTCGACGCGCTCGTCCCCGCCGTCCACACCTACAAGAAGTCCATCGAGCAGGACGACCTCCCGCCGCTCGAAGCCCTCGCCAAAGCCGTCGACGCGGCCGAGCGCGGCGTCGCCTTCACGGTCCCCATCAAGGCGCTGAAGGGCCGCGCGTCGTTCCTCGACTGGCGCTCGGTCGGCCATCAGGACCCCGGCGCGACGAGTACGCTGTTCATCCTCGAAGAGCTGCTTGAGACGGCCGAGGAGTACCTCGACGGCGAGGTCGACCGCGACGCTCGGGCCGAAGACGCTGTCGGGAGAGCGGAATGATTGGCCTCGTCGTCGTCTCGCACAGCGCGAAGGCCGCCGAGGGAATCGCCGAGGTCGCCGCGCAGATGGGCGGCGGCAACGCCCGCATCGTTCCCGCCGGCGGCGACGAGGACGGCATCGGAACCTCGCCGGACCGCATCCGCGAGGGCATCGAGGAGGCCGACGACGGCGACGGCGTCGTCGTCCTCGTGGACCTCGGCAGCGCCGTGATGAACGCGGAACTCGCCATCGAGATGGCGACGGATTCCGAGGCGGTCATCGCCGACGCGCCGATTCTGGAGGGGACGCTCAACGCGGCCGTCGAGACGACGAGCAAGAAGGCGACGCTCGACTCGGTCGTCGAGCGCGCCGAGGACGCCCGCGACTACCGAAAGCTGAACTGAGCGACCGGCTGGCGACCCGGCCGCAGTCGCCGACGCGTGCCGAGAAGAGACACCGCCGCGGGGCGCGGCGGACCCGGACCGGGGTTTCCTATTCTTCGTCGCCGGCTTCGGGCGTCGAGAGCACTGCTTCGAGGGCGTCGAGCGCCGCTTCCGCGTCGTCGCCCTCCGCGACGAGGCGAATCTCCTCGCCGTGTCCGACGCCGAGGCCGGTGACGGCGAGCATACTGGCGGCGGGGACGAGGTCGTCCTCGTCGGCGCGGCCGAGTTGCACGTCGGCGTCGAAGGAGTTCGCGGTCTCGACGAACTGCGAGGCGGGACGAGCGTGGAGGCCGTCTTTCGGGACGACAGCGACGATGCGTTCCATACGTTCGGTATCGACCGGGGAGCGTTATCGCTACCGGTTGCGGAACGCGGCGAAGAAAAATCGTGAACGACGTGTGCGGGGCCGGAGGCGTCCGGGCCGTTAGGGCCCGAGTCCGAGGTACGCCGAGTTGGGGATAGCCCCGAGCAGGAACAGCACGCCGATGATGAGCGAGTAGATGGTAATCGACATCGCTGGCGGGTCCACGTGGGTCCCGGAGTGGGCGTACGCGACACGCTGGGTGACTTCGCCGAGCAGCGCGCCGATGAGACCACCGACCGCGGCGGCGACGATGATGAGCGGTTCGCTCCCGCCGACCATCGGCGCGGCGACGGCTCCGAACGCCGACCCACCGAGGGTGATGTGGTGGGTGACGGGAATCTTCTCGACGCCGAGGTTCAAGAACAGCAGGCTGGCCGCGGAGATACCGTAGGCGAGGAAGAAGCTCTCCGTGATGAGCCACGTCCAGCCGCCGAGGATACCGGCTCCGAGACCGATGACGACGATGTTGACCCACTTGTACTGGTGGGGAAGCCACGGTTCGGTCGCGGGCCGACCGCTGCCGTCGCCGCGCATCGTTCCCTTCTCGAACGGCGACATGTCGAGGAGGCCGCTACCGGCGGGCGAGCCGATGAGCGGGTAGCCGAAGGCGATACGCGCGATGAACGCCGTCGTCATGACGGACAGCGCGACGCTGTCGAGCGGGAGGCCGATACCGCCGGCGACGCGGGAGATGAGGAGCCCGAGGACGCCGAAGAGGCCGCCGACTGCGAGGATGTCGGGCTGCGTGCCGAACGCGTACGTGATGTCCTTACCGAAGTGGTAGCCGCCCTCGCTGGGGTTCATGTCCGCGTACCGCTTGCCCGCGTAGGCGCTGGCGGCGACGCCGCCGGCGAAGGCGATGTGCGGGCCGACGAACGGGCCGAACCCGATGCTGCCGGTGATACCCGTGCCGAGTTCGCCGGCGGTGATGAGGTCGGCTCCTTCGAACTGTCGGATGACGATGCCAGCCGTCTCGCCGAGCAGCACGACGAAGCCGGTGAAGATGAACGACGGCAGTGCGCCGATGGCCGCGCCGAACATCCCGCCCGCGAACGCCGCGAGCAGGAGGACGACGAACCGCTCGGCGCTGACGCCGATGACCGGAATCTGGAGTGCGAATGCTTCGAACACGAGTTACTCCTCCCGTGCCCAGTCGAGCGAGCGGTCGACGGCCTCTTTCCAGCGGCCGTAGCGCGCTTCGACGTTCTGTGGGTCTTTCGGGGCGAACTCGCGGTCGACCTGCCAGTTCTCGCGGAGTTCGTCGAGCGTCTCCCAGTAGCCGACGGCGAGGCCGGCGGCGTAGGCCGCGCCCAGCGCGGTCGTCTCGTCGACCTGCGGGCGGACGATCTCCGTGTCGAGGATGTTCGACTGGAGCTGGCAGAGGAAGTTGTTCTTGACCGCGCCGCCGTCGACGCGGAGGCTGGAGAGGTCGATGTCGCTGTCGGACTCCATCGCCTCGGCCACGTCGCGCGTCTGGAACGCGATGGACTCGAGCGTCGCGCGGACGATGTGCTCGCGGCGGGTGCCGCGGGTCATACCGACGATGGTGCCGCGGGCGCGCTGGTCCCAGTGGGGAGCGCCGAGGCCCGTGAACGCGGGGACGAAGTAGACGCCGTCGGTGGACTCGACCGACCGAGCGAGCTTCTCGGACTCGGCGGCGTTGTCGATGAGCGTCATGTCTTCGAGCCACTCGATCGCCGCGCCGGTGATGAAGATGGAGCCTTCGAGGGCGTACTGGACCGGTTCACCGGAGCGCTGGAAGCCGACGGTGGTGAGGAGGCCGTGTTCGGACATGACGGCCTCGTCGCCGGTGTTCATCAGCATGAACGAGCCGGTGCCGTAGGTGTTCTTCGCGTCGCCGGCGTCGAAACAGGTCTGGCCGAACAGCGCGGCCTGCTGGTCGCCGAGCGCGCCGGCGACGGGGACTTCCGCGCCGAGGAAGCCGTCCGCGTCGGTCTCGCCGTAGTGGTCGTCGTCGGACGACGGGCGGACCTCGGGGAGGAGTTCGCGGGGGACGTTAAACTCGTCGAGGAGTTCGTCGTCCCACTCCATGTCGTGGATGTTGAACAGCATGGTCCGCGACGCGTTCGTCACGTCCGTGATGTGGTTCCCCGTCAGATTGTAGATGAGCCACGTGTCGATGGTCCCGAAGGCGAGTTCGCCGTCGGCGGCGCGGTCTCGGATATCCTCGGGTCGGGAGCGCTGGAGCTTGATGGGGTCGGAGTTGTCCAGCAGCCACTCGGCTTTCGTCGCGGAGAAGTACGCGTCGGGTTCGAGACCCGTCTTCGCGCGCACGTCGTCGGTCTTGCCGTCCGCCTCGAGCGTCTCGATGCGGTCGGTCGTTCGACGGTCCTGCCAGACGATGGCGTTGTGAATCGGCTGTCCGGTCTCACGGTCCCAGATGAGCGTCGTCTCGCGCTGGTTCGTGATACCGATGGCTTCCAACTGCTCGGCGTCGAGTCCGGCGCTTCCGAGCGCCTCGTCGATGACCTTCTTCGTGTTGTCCCAAATCTCGTTCGCGTCGTGTTCGACCCAACCGGGCTCTGGGTAGATCTGTTCGTGCTTCTCGTAGGCGTTGGCGACCACCTTGCCGTCGTGGTCGAACACCATGAACCGCGTGCCTGTGGTACCCTGGTCGATGGCACCGACGTAAGTTTCTCCTGACATTTCTAACCAACCTCGATACGAACTCTCGGTGTGAGAGTCCTACCACTACAAACGTGTACAAATTATATGATAAATGTTTCTTTACTACTGCCTTGCATATTGTGGAGAGCAAAATCACACTATAGGGACTGAAACGCCGGAATACGGCGTCTACTATTTCACACGGGCACTATTTCACCCGTTTTAATCGAGGACATAATCGGGCGGACAAAACGGACGATTCGGTCGAACGACGGACAAATCCGGCGATTAATGAGCAACAATCACCGGAAAGTCGCCGTCGAATCGTCGCGCGCGCCGAGCGCGACGGCGTTCGAGTGGTCCGGCGCTCGAACGAAGGCGTTCGTCAGCCGTGCGCGCGTGTCAGACCAGCGCCTCTTCGAGGAGCTGGAGCGGGTGTTTGATGTCGTAGCCCGTTCCGTGCTCCATCTGCATCGAACAGGTGGGACATTCGGTCATGCCGACGTTCCCCTGGGCGTGCTCCATGTGGTCGAACATGTCCGCGCCGATCTGCATCGACTTGTCGTACTTCTCTTCCTTCCAGCCGTAGGTGCCGGAGATGCCGGAACAGGAGTCACCCACGTCCTCGATGTCGACGCCGTCGAGCTGGCGGAACAGCTCGACCGCCTGTCGGTCGAGCCCCTGATTGCGGCCGTGACACGGCGCGTGGTACGCGAACGACTGGTCCTCGACGGACGCTTCTCGAACCTCACTTTCGAGGTCCTCGTGGATGCGCAGGTACTCGAGCGCCTCGTAGGTGTGCGCCGAGAGGTCCTCGATGCCGTCGATGTCGAACAGTTCGGGGTACTCCTGGCGGAGCGACATCGAACAGGAGGTACACGACGCGATGATGTCGTAGCCCTCGGGGATGAGCCCCGCGAAGTTCTCGACGTTGATGCCGGCGGCGCGCTTTGCGTCGTCGAGCATGCCGTTCGCGAACATCGGCGTCCCCGAACAGCGCTGTTTGGGGACGACGACCTCGTAGCCGAACGACTCGAAGAGGCGGACCATCGCCTTGCCCACCTCGGGCGTGTTGTAGTTGGAGTAACAGCCGTGGAAGTAGGCGACGCGCTTCTCCTCGGAGCGGACCTGCGGGCCGCCGCGTTCGTTCCACCACTCGCGGAACGTCTGGGTGGCGAACTCGGGGAAGTCGCGCTCGGCCGTGATGCCGAGCACCTTCTCGTTTATCCGCTGGACGACCGAGTTGCCCATGACGGCGTTCGCCAGCCGGGGGAACATGCTGCCCAACTGGGCGAGCGTGCCGTAGTTGGCGAGGATGCGGTTGCGGATGTACTCCCGCGAGAGCTTGTCCATCTCCTCGTCGACGTACTCGCCGCGGGCCGTGTTGTGCATCTGGCTGAGCGGGACGCCCGAGGGACAGGCGTCGTCACAGCGCATGCAGTTCGAACACGACATGATGGAGTCGTCGACGGCCTCGTCTTCCTTGCGCTTGAGCCGCCACTGCTCCGGGCCCTGGAACTTCGGCCCGGGGAACTCGTCGTCGACTTCCGCGACCGGGCAGGACACGTCGCAGGCGGTGCACTTGTAGCAGTTGTCCGCGCCCGGTCGGAGGTCCATGTCGGTGCTGTCGGGGAACACCTCGACGGCCTCGAAGTCGTCTGTCTGTGCGTCGGGAGTCAGCGTCGGGTTGCCTGGGGATTCTGCGTCACTCATCTGGTTGCCTCCTCGCCCGCGAGTCGGCCGGCGACGGCACCCGTCGCCAAGGAGACGCCGCTCGCGGATTTCTCGCGCGCCACGTCGGCACCGCCGACGACGCCGCCCGCGGCGCGCAGGTTCTCGAAGTGCGGTTCGCCGTCTTCGCCGGTCGGTCGGAGTTCGTCGTCGGGGACGACGCCGAAGCGCGCGAACGCGTGGTCGCCGAACGCCTCGGGTTCGGACCAGTCGTAGCGGTCCTCGGGGTGCGGGACGTGACAGCCGAAGACGGGCTCAGTGACCGATTCTCGGTCGGAGTCGAGGCCCTTGCCGACGAGGCCGCCCGTCGCGAGAACGACCTGGTCGGCCGAGTAGGGCGTCGGTCGGCTCTTCTGGTCGACGACGACCGTCTCGACGCGGCCGTCTTCGGCCTCGAAGTCGACCGCCGGGTTGCCCGCCGAGATTCGGACGCCCGCCTCGTCGAGCGCGTCGAACAGCATGTCTTCGAGCTTGAGCCCGGGCAGGCTCGGCGGGCCGGTCGGCACCTCGAAGACGGGGACGCCGAGGCGGTCCGAAAGCTCCGCGCGGACCTCCTCGTCGTGGTCGTCGCCGAGCATCGCCGGGAAGCCGACGCGCGACTCGCCGTCCAGTTCCTCGGCGACCGTGTCGGCGAGGGCCGAGCGAACCGTGCCGCCGTCGACGTCCTCGTCGCGGTCGAGCGCCTTGGCGAACCGCGTCACCTTCGCGTCGGCGCGGAACCGCTTGGGGAACTCGACGGTGACGCCGCGGGGCGAAAACGGCACGCTGGCGGCCGTCAGGTGGTCGGCCGCGACGGGCGCGTCGAAGTCCGTGAGGCCCGCGAAGCCGACCAGAAGCATGTCGCCGGAGGTGCTGGCGAGACCGGGCGCGACCGACTCGGGGTAGCGCGCGGTCGGCTTCACCGCGCCGCCGTGAGTCATCACGAGCGCGTTCGAGTCGGTGTGGCCGCCGCGGTAGGCGTCGCCGACCGCCTCGTCGAAGATGCGGAGGCCGGCGCGGACGCCGTCCTCGCCGACGACGTGGTAGGGGTGTCCCTCCGGGAGCGCGTCGAGGCCGGCGTAGGGGTCCGAGAGGGGACCGTCGCCGCCGGCGTAGCCGAGCACGTCGACGAGGCCGCTGGCCTGCCGGAGCGTGCTCTTCTTGTGGGCGAGCAGGCGCACGCGAGCGCCCGTCTCCGCGGCCGAGAGCGCGGCCGTGCAGGCGGCGATGCCGCCGCCGATGACGAGCACGTCGTCAGTTATCGCCATCGGCACCTCCGAGCGCGTCGTCGTCCGCGCGGTCGGTTCGCTCGCGGCCGCCGTCCGCGACCGCCCCGCCGGACGCGACGCCCGAGGCGTCGCCCTCCGAGGCACCGCCGTCGTCGAAGGCGGCGAAGTCGATGTCGGCGTCGGCCGCCGCGGGGTCCTCGTCGCGGTTCATCGTCGCCGCGTGGAGCATGTGCTTCAGCGCGGTCTGTGAGAGCTGCGTGCCCCACATGGCGTGGCGCTCGCCCTTCCAGCGCTCCTGGTAGAGGTCGTCGAGGGACGCGCGAATGGTCTCCTCGTCGTACTCGGGGGCGAGTTCGTTCGCCATCCGGTGACAGCAAATCGCGCCCTGACAGTTGCCCATCGAGGCGCGCGTCTGGATGCGCACGGAGTTGAGTTCCGTACCCGCGGTGTCGAGAGAGTCCTGAATCTCGGCGCGGGTGACGGCCTCGCACTCGCAGACGACCGGGTTGGGGTCGACGCTGTTGAGCACCTCGTCGGCGCGCGAGCCGAGTCGCTGGGCCGACCGGCGGCCGATGGGCGACCGCAGGCCGAAGTCGTCCATGTAGTCGCGGAGGACGGTGAAGTCCTCGCTGCCCGGTAGCGGCACGTCGGCGGTGCGGCACTCGGCCTCCACGTCGAGCTTCTCGCAGACGTGGTCCGAAATCTGCTCGGCCATCATCCGGTAGGTCGTGAGTTTGCCGCCGACGATGCTCGTCATGCCCGGCAGGTCGTCGCGGTCGTCGTGGTCGAGCAGGAAGAACTCGCGGGTGATGTCCGTCGGGTCCTCCGTGCCGGTGCCCGGCGGCTCGTACAGCGGGCGGACGCCCCAGAAGGAGCGAATCGTCCGCGCCTCGGCCAGCATGGGAACGAGCTCCGACAGCGTCTCTATCATCAGGTCGACCTCCCAGCCCTCCTCGGGGTAGTCCTCGGGGTCCTCGACCTCCTCGTCGGTCGTTCCGAGGATGCACGTCGTCTCGTGTGGGACGATGATGTCGGCGTCGCCCTTCGGTCGACAGCGGTTGACGACCGTGTCCACCTGCCGAGTGTTCATGATGGTCATGACGCCCTTCGAGGGGCGAACTTCGACGTCGACGCCGGCGAGGTCACCGATTTGGCCGGCCCACGCGCCCGTCGCGTTGACGACGTAGTCGGCGCGGATTTCCTCGACTTCTCCGGGTTCGCCGTGGACGTAGGGCCCGGTGCCGGTCTGGTGGGTGACCTCGACGCCGACGACCTCGCCGTCCTCGACGAGCACGTCCGTGACCTCCGAGTGCGTCTCGATGCGCGCGCCGTGTTCGACGGCGCTCGCGGCGTTCGCCACGCAGAGACGGAACGGGTCGACCGCGCCGTCCGGCACCTTGATGGCGCGCTTGATGTCCTTCGCGAGGTACGGTTCTATCTCGCGCGCCTCCTCGGCTGACAGCACCTCGGCGGGGATGCCGCACTCGCGACAGCCCTCTAACTTCTTCTCGAAGTACTCGTCGGAGTCCTCGGGGCGCTGGACGAACAGTCCCCCCGTCATCTCGACGCAGTGGCCGGCGATTCGCCGCAGGACCCGGTTTTCCTCGATACACTCCTTGGCGGACGGCTGGTCCGACACCGCGTACCGGCCCCCGCTGTGGAGGAGTCCGTGCATCCGCCCCGTCGTCCCGTGTGTGAGATTCCCCTTCTCGACGAGGGTCACGTCCAGCCCGCGCATCGCGAGGTCGCGCGCGATGCCCGTGCCGGTCGACCCCCCGCCAATGACGAGGACGCTCGGCGATTTTTTCATCTGTCTTTCGTGAGGTAGGACCGACGGCACTTTATTTTACCTTCACTCGTCTCGCGCCCCGTTCGTCTCACGGAACGGACCACTTCGGCGGCCGGATTGCCATCGTACTGGCCGTAGAATACCGTAGCTCGGCGTTTCTACGCCTATTCGAAACGACGGCAATAATTCAAAATTATTGTTCTTATTAGTTACGTCCGGTATGGAATCTCCGCCGGCAACGAACCTCTCAACTGGCTTTGAAGCGCCCCGGACGGCCGATTTCCGTGTTTCATGTTCTCACTTCTCAGGGATGATGTCGGTAGTGGTCGATTTTTACGCGTGCGCCGGATACCGTCTGCCACGGACTTTCCACGCCATGCGCCTCGAAGACAGAATCACCAGGCGACGCCGCCGCGGCGGGACGAGACGTCGGCTCGTCCGGGACCTGAACGCGCTCGACCCGACGGCCCACCCCGAGGAGCCGACCGGCCGCGGGCCGACGCTCGAACGCATCCTCGACCACCTCGACCCGGTGTTCGACGGCGACCTGCCGTCCGACGCCCACGTCCACGGGCCGAAGGGAGCCGGGAAGTCGGCGGTCGTCGCGACGCTCTTCGAGCACCTCTCCAGCGCGCTCCCCTCCCAGCGGTCGGTCATCCACACCGCCACGCGCACCGCCGCCACGCCGACGACCTCCTTCGCCTACGTCGACTCCCGCGACGCCTCGACCGAGTTCGCGCTCCTCCACGCGGCGCTCGACGCGCTCTGCGAGGAGCCGGTGCCGTCGCAGGGCGTCGGCGTCGAGGCGCTCCGCGAGCGACTCACAGACCGTGTCGCCCACGACGAACACGCGGTCGTCGCCGTCGACCACGTCGGCGAGCCTGAGACCTACCCCGCGGCGACGGCGGTGGAGACGCTCTCGTCGGTATCGCCACACGTCTCGGTGCTCACGGTCGGCCGCGACCCTCGAAGCGACGCGAGCGAGCGCGACGACGGGGACGGGGCGACCGACGCCACCGACGCGGCGTCCATCGCGGTGCCGGCCTACGAGCGCCACAGCCTCGTGGACATCCTCGTCGCGCGCGCCTCGGACGGCGTCACCCGCAACGCGCTCCCGCACGAGGCGACGCGCGAGGTGGCCGAGTGGGCCGACGGCGACGCCCACGACGCGCTCTCGGCGCTCTACGGGGCGGCGACGCTCGCCGCCGCCGACGGCGCGGACGCCCTCGACACCGAGTACGTCTGCGCCGGCATCGACGCCGTCCCCGACGACGGCTGTTCGCTCGGCCGCGTGTTCGCGCTCCCCGAGAGCCGCCGGCGCGTCCTCCGGGCGTTCGTCGCGCTCGACGACGAGGCGACGGCCTCCGTCTCGGCGGCGACCGAGAACATCGCCGCGTCCCCGCGGGTGTCGCTGTCGCCCGCGACCATCCGGCGCGTCCTCTACGAGCTTTCGGACCTCGGCATCGTCCGCCGCGTCTCGGACTGCGACTCCACCGACGGGCCGGGTCGGCCGGCGACGCGGCCCATCCCGAACTTCTCGACGCTGGCGTTCCGCGGACTGGACGACGCCGAACGCTGAGCCGCGGGGGGCGACCTGCGAGAACGAGACCTGCGTGACCCGCGAGAGCGACGACCCGCCCGGGCCGTCCTGCGGCGCGCTTCTCCCCGACCGCTGAATCTTTTTCCCCCGTCTCCCAACTCCGGGTATGGTTCCGCCGCTCGTACTCGACATCGACGGGACGCTCACCGACGCGCAGGGCCGCCTCGACTCGCGCGCGTTCGAGGTGCTCCCGACGTGGGACGCGCCCGTCATCCTCGCCACCGGCAAGGCGTTTCCCTACCCGGTCTCGCTGTGTCACTACCTCGGCCTCCCGCAGACCGTCATCGCGGAGAACGGCGGGGTCGTCCTCGCCGACGGCGAGGTGACGTTCACCGGCGACCGCGAGGCCGCGCAGGCCGCCGCCGACGAGTTCGTCGCGCGCGGCGGCGACCTCGGATGGGACGCCGCAGACACCGCGAACCGCTGGCGCGAGACCGAGATAATCGCCCGTCTCGACGCCGACGAGGCGCTCCTCCGGGAGGTCGCCGACGAGTTCGACCTCGAAGTCATCGACACCGGCTACGCGTACCACATCAAGACCCCGGGCGTGGAGAAGGGCGTCGGCCTCGAACGCGTCTGCGAGACGATGGGCTACGACCCGGCGGAGTTCGTCGCCGTCGGCGACAGCGTCAACGACGCCTCGACGTTCCGCGTCGCCGGTCGGTCGTTCGCCGTCGCCAACGCGGACGACGTGGCCAAGGAAGCCGCCGACACGGTGCTCGAACAGTCGTACATGGACGGCACGCTCTCGGTGCTCGAATCGCTCCGGGAAGAAGACGCGGCGTAGCGCGTAGCCGCCGACCGCGCGCAGTTCGTCGGCGTCTCAGGCCGGCTCTTCGAAGGGAGCGAAGCGGCCGTTGATGTCCCACTCGTGGATGCAGTAGGGGCTTCCGACCCGTTTTTCGCCGTCCTCTTCGGCGACGACCCACGTCGCGGCGTCGTCGTCCCAGCGTTCCACCCGACCGCAGCGCTCGCAGACGCGTCGCGTCGGTCGTCGAAGTTGGGGTTCCATACGTGTGAGACTGACTGCCGGGCAAAAAAGCCCATCGCCGTCGGCAGTTTCGCGGTCGCACGGCCGACCGTCCCGACTGTCCGACTCCTCGCCGCCGGAGCGAACTAACCGGGGCGGTTGTGTGCGAGTCGAACACGCGTCTTCCGGAACCGATGGGACTTACGGGTCGGGACGCGGAGTGGTTCGCATGGGCTTTCACACCTTCGACGCCGACAGGGCGGCGAAACTCGACGACCCCGCGCGGTTCCGATTCGTCTCCCGAGAGGAACTGCTCTCGCACCTCGGCGTCGCTCCCGACCGGGTCGTCGCCGACCTCGGCAGCGGTACCGGCTTTTTCACCGACGAGGTCGCTCCCCACGTCGGCACGCTCTACGCCGTGGACGTACAGGAGGTCATGCACGACTACTACCGCGAGAAGGGCGCGCCCGACAACGTCGAGTTCGTCACGGCCGACGTGGCGTCCCTCCCGTTCGACGACGACCACCTCGACGCCGCGTTCTCGACGATGACCTACCACGAGTTCGCCACCGACGACGCGCTCGCCGAACTCGCCCGCGTCGTCCGCCCCGGCGGCACCGTGGTCGTGGTCGATTGGTCCACATCCGGTTCGGGCGAGGACGGGCCGCCGCTCGACGAGCGCTTCGGTCTCGGCGACGCCATCGACGCGCTCGAATCGGTCGGCTTCACCGTCGCTCACGGAGAAACGAGACGCGAGACCTTCGTCTGCGTCGCCCGGCGCTGACGCGACCGACAGGGCGGAAGCGAAAATCCCTCACAGGAATTGGAATGTGTGAGTCTGTGTGGTTGATGTAGTTTCCACTCACACACCAATTCGGTGTTGAATATTAACATGCTAGAGTAATTTGGTGAATATCAGGACAACGCTTACCACGAAAACTGTGGTAATTGGTGTCATGGCATTGCATAACTCAGTCATCGACGACTATCACCCGACAGAGGGGTACTACGAGTGTCGTTCCTGTCGCACGCGAACGGTCAGTGCGTCTCACCTGTCGGAATGCCCCGACTGCGGCGGGTCGGTTCGTAACATCGCCGTCGCCCGCGAGTGAGATTCGCCGCCGCCCGCGCGAGTCCGTGAGCGCATCGAGTCCGAACAGACAGCCGACTTCCTTCTCACCGGGTCGCCGTGGCCGCCCGCCACGACGGCCCGCTCAGGATTCGATGATGCCCGTGTACCGGTCGACAAGTAGGACGACCGCCGCGCCGACGACCGCGGCCACGGCGAACGCGGCGTAGAGCTCGGTCGACCACGACCGACCCGCGTCGACGAGCGCGTTGGTGCTCTCGACGACGGGAGCGCGGAGCGCCCCGACGATGAGACTCACGAGGAACGCCAGCGTCGCCCGGCGGTGGTGTTCGAGCGCCCAGCGGACGACGTGCGCGATGCTGAACAGGCCGACGACCGCCCCGAGCATGAACGTGATGACGACCGTTCCCGGTTCGACGATGACCGACAGCGACGCGCCGCCGGCGATGTCGATGAGGCGGTCGATGAACGTGTTGAGCGCCGCGTTCATGTACTCGTACTGGCCGAGAATCAACAGGAGAAGCGACCCCGAGACGCCGGGGAGAATCATGGCGCTGACGGCGATGCCGCCGGCGACCGCAATCGCCGGGAGCGAGTGCCCGAACGCGCCGCCGCTCCCGCCGGAGGCGACGAAGGCGAGGACGAACCCGGCGACGGCGGCCGCGATTTGTCGCGGGCCGTCGAGCGAGACCTGCGCGTACAGGACGACCGCCGACGCGGCGATGAGCCCGAAGAAGAAGCCGTAGGTGGGGACCGGTGCGTCGTTGAGCGCGATGTGTAGCACGCGCATCACGGTCACGATGGCGGTGGCGATACCCGCGCCGAGCGCGAGCAGGAAGCCGACATCGACCTCGCGCATCGCCGCGATTGCGTCGGCCCGGCGTCCCGGGACGACGACGCCGAGAGCGCGCTTGATGCGGCCGGGCGTGATGGCCGTCACCGCGCTGATGAGCCGTTCGTAGATGCCCGTGATGAGCGCGATGGTGCCGCCCGAGACGCCCGGAACGGCGTCGGCGGCACCCATACAGACGCCCTTCAGGTAGATGAGAAGCCACGAGAAACGGGATGTCGCCCCGTCTGAGTTCCTCGACATTTCGTTGTCGGATGCTCTCTCGGGAAGGATATCAGTCCACCGCTCTGTCGGTCGGCGGCGAGAAGAGAAACGCGTCGAAACGGCGGTCTGAAACCGGGCGACTGCCCGGCCCGGCTCGAAACCTTACGCGGCGACCGAAACCGCGCTGGCGTCGACTGACGCCGAGGTCGATGCCGACTCGTTCGTCTGCGAGTCGTCTGAATCGGAGTTCTCAGTCAGGTTGAACTCCTGTTCGTTCCGTTCGAGAGTGACCTGCACGGTTCCGTCTTCGGCACCGTTGACGAGGCCTTCCTCGACGGCGACGTTCTGCGCCTGGTAGCTGACGATGGTGTTGTTCCCGGCGAAGGTCGTCGGCCCGGTGAACGTGTAGTCGCCCGTCGCGCGGACGTCGACGTTCGTGTAGCCGTTGTCCGGACCGTACTCGTCGTAGCCGGTCGTGGAGTACGGGAGCGTCATCGTGAACTCACCGTCGGCGTCGGTCTGCGCCTGTTGCGTGTAGGTGAAGTTCGTGCCCGTGGTCTGGTCGCGCATCTGGACGCGGGCGGTCACCGTCGTGTTGGCCGGGGCACCGCTGCCTTCGACCGTCGCGCCGGGGACGCGCTCGAACGTCTTGACCCACGAGGGGTTGTTGGGAACGAGCGCCTGCGCTTGGATGCCGTAGGTGTTGCCCGCCCGGATGAACGAGTTCTGGTAGGACCCCGAACGGAGCGCCGAGTTGTTTGAGGACTTCACGAGGCGGTAGTGTTCGAGGGCGGCGACGCGTTCCTCGGGGAACGTGCCGATGCCGCCGATCTGCGAGGTCGGGTCGTTCGCGACGTACTCCTCGGCGGCGGTCATGTTGTCGAACACTCTGACCGCCTGCCCGTCGGACGGCGTCACCTTGAACGTGGTTTCGCCGTCGGCGGACGTTCGTTCTTCCCAGTCGACGACGATGGGCGACGCCTCACGGGCGCTGCCGTGGTACGCGTAGAGCCGGACCATCAGGCTCTCGTAGTACCGCTGGTCTTTGAGGCTCGACACGGCGGCGACTCTCGTCTGTCCCTCCTGCTCTTGCAGGCGGTACATCGTACTGTAGAAGTCGGACGTGGAGACGTTCGACTCGTCGTAGAAGACGGTCGGCGCACCGAACTTCGAGTCGGTCGAGGCCATCTGCCAGTCGACCATGACGTAGCGGGTCTCGTTACCCTCCTCGCTCATGTCGGCGAGGACGTCGGAGGCCTGCTCCTCGTTCGGCGCGAGGAGGAAGTTCGCGGCCTCGGTCGCGCCCTGCTGGAACGGGTTAGCGTTCGGGATGCGCTCGCCGAGGACCGTTATCCAGTGCCCGTAGTCCCACCACGACATGACGCCGTACGTTCCCTCGGCGTAGTCGAAGTCGTCGGTCCGTTCGTAAGTTCCGTAGTAGTCCATCTCGTTGGATGCGCCGCCGAACTGCCCCTCTTCGGGCGTGCTGTTCTGCATCCACTCGAAGCTGTCCTGCCACTGCGTCACCGTGCCCGGTCCGGTCTGGGACGACTGGAGGGCGTTGCTGCTGGTGCCGGCGTTGCCGAGCTGAATCGGCACGACGAGCACCGGGGTGAGGACGAGAAGCAGGGCGACGGCGACGACGGCGACCGTCCCGTACGACACGTCGTCGAGGCGGTCGGTGCCGGCGAGGTCGATGATACCGAGCGAGAGAATCTCGCGGAGGAGGTACGCGTTCATCACCGCGACCACGACCGCGAGGTAGTAGTTGAAGCGGACCTGCGTGAAGGCGGCCGAGGTGATGATGGCCGCCCAGACGAGGACGAACAGGTGTTCGCTCTCGTAGTCGGCCTGCAGCACCGCGCCGACGATGAGGGCGCTCGCGATGGCGAGGCTGACGAGCGAGGATTCGAGGCCGAGGAGCCCGCCGATGCCGGCCGGGATGGCCGGAATCAGGAAGATAACGCCGAAGGCGGCGAGGCTGCCGGCGACGTAGCCGATCTTCCGAGTGTCGCCGTCGCGGACGAGCGGCTTGCCGACGAGCCAGATGGCACCGACGAGGCCGGTGAAGAACGTGAAACCGTACTCGGACATGATGCGCTCGGTCGCGGTCATGCCGCTGTTCTGCAGGACGCTCGCGGCGATGAAGGGCTGTGCCTCGCCGATGGTGCGCGTCGCCGCACCGGCGCTGAAGCCGACGGTGCGGAGGAAGTTGACGCTCACCTGGCGGAAGGCGTCGGGGAGGACGACGGCCGTGCCGATGACGGCGACGAGGCCGAGGGCGGCGACCGCGACGGGGTAGCCGCGGTCGTCGATGTCGTTAGACTCCCACCACCGGGCCAGCGCAGCGAGGAACACCGCGCCCGCGCCGATACCGAAGGCGAACACGGGGTGGAGGAGACTGAAGTTCGTCACGCTGAACGAGAAGTCGGTCAGCGGGACGAACATCAGGAGGCCGGTGACGAGCATCGAGACCGCACCGACAAACGCGACGTGTTCCGGGGACTGTCCGCCGACGTAGTCGGCGACCATCTGGAGGACCAGGTACAGGCCGAAGATACCGACCAGAAGGACGCCCGGCGGCCACGCCCACATGTAGAGCGCCATGCCCACGCCGGCGAGCGCGGACCAGATGAGGGTGGAGCGGAGGGCGTCGAAGTCACGGGCGGCGACGAGTTCCCAGACGGGCTTCTCGCGGTTCGCCACGGTGAGGGCGATCATGATGGCGACGACCGCGAAGCCCTGGAAGAACGGCTCGGCGATGTTGTGGTCGGCGAAGCCGACGAGGCCGCGCTGGAGGAACGTCCCGGGGAGCAAAGCGAGGATGACGACCCCGAAGATGCCGCCGAGGCGACCCCCGAGACGACGGCCGATGAGGAACGTCGGAATGGCCACGAGCGCCCCGAAGACGGCCGGCGCGACAAGCAGCGTCTTGGCCACGAGGTCGGCCGACGGACTGCCGAGGCCGACGACGAGGGCGGCCGTCGCGATAATCTGGTCGTAAACCGTCCCGAACTGGCCGACGCTCGTCCCGAACGGGAAGTAGGTCCACGGGTCGAACGGCATCGTCGACGGCCAGTTCTGGACGGAGTACGTCACCTCTCGGAGGTGATACCAGGCGTCGTTTCCGGAGAAGAGGACATCACCGTCCCTGATAAAGTTACTATACGACCGAAGACGGACGGCCAACATGGCGACCAGTATCACGAGGAGGGCGGGGACGTGATACCAGTCTTTGGCGAGGTCGAGGACCGACTTCGAGTCGGGGCCCTCGATGCGCTCTGTGTCTGCGCTCATCGCTTCGATGGACTGGGAAAACCCGCATAAGCCTTATGACTCGGTTTCATCGGCGAGACGGGCTCGCTCCCGTCGAGACCCGATTCAGCGTGGTTTTGCGGCCGTCAGGTCGCAGTTTCGCGGCCGATCGAGCGCCGACCCGCGCGAACGACACTCTTTATATGGGACCTTCTGATAGCACTCAGTATGGCCGACGGGGATACGGAAGACAGGAGCCACGAGGGCGCGTCGTACCGCGACGACACGGCGCGGGCGCTCGACGTGACCGCCACGCTCTCCGACGCGTCGCTCGTCGTCGCGAGCAACCGAGAGCGATGTTACTCCAGTGAGACCGCCCCGGAGTGGCTCGACGTCGTCGTCCGCACCGACAAGGGCCGCAACTACGCGCGAAACAGAGCCATCGAGGAGGCCGAAAACGAGTGGATAATCGTCGCCGACGACGACATCACCTTCCCCACTCGGCTCGCGGCACACCTCGTCGACTCGATGCACGAGTTCCAGGTCGTCGGGCTGGAGGACTTCTGGCCCATGCGGTGGACGCTCACGCGATTCATGATATTTCACCGAAGCCTGTGGGAGCGCGTCGGTGGCTTCGACGAGCACCGCGAACACGGCGGCGACACAGACTTCGCGATTCGCGCCGAGAAGGCCGGCGCGGAGGTTCACCGCCTGCCCCGTCGCATCGTCCCGCACCACGACACCGAGTCCGACTTCGACGTGGGGACCCACCTCGAATGGCTGTTCTACCTGTTCAAGCGCCACCCGAAGCAGGTCGCGGTCCCCGCGCTCAAACTGGCGCTCGCGAAGGTGAACGTCATCTCCCCGTCGAAAATCGAGTACGACGCGTCGTGGGCCGGTGACGTTTTCTCGCTCAGCGACACCGACGACGCACCGCTCGACCACTGAGTTTCAGACCTCCGAATCATGAATATCCTACTCCTCATCATGGACAGCGTCCGTGCGAGCAACACTAGCCTGCACGGCCACGAACACCGGACGACCCCGTTCTTGGAATCGCTCGCCGACGAGGCCACGGTCTACGAGACCGGTATCAGCCCCGGCTCGTGGAGCCTGCCGAGCCACACCAGCATCTTCACCGGCTACCACGTCGCCGAACACGGCGTCACCGGCGCGAAAAACAAGCTCGAACCCGGACACACCATTTTCGAGCGGCTCGCCGACGAGGGCTACTCGACCGGCATCTTCTCCGAGAACACGTGGGTCACCGAGATGGACGTGGGACTGAAAGAGACCTTCCAGACCGTCGAGGGCGCGCGGAACATCCCGTACGTCGAGGGTCTCGACCCGAGCAACTTCGTGCTCACCGAGGGACAGGGCAACTACGCCGGCTACCTCAAGCGGTGTCTGTCCCACGACCACCCGGCGAAGTCGCTCGCAAATGGGGTCGTCACGAAGCTCGCGTGGGACTACCCGCAGTACCTCCCCGACTCGCTGAAGGCGACTACGCCCGCGGACGTGTACGTCGACCTCTTTCTGGACTGGGAGGAGACGCGGAACGACTCGTGGGCCGCCTGCATCAACCTCATGGACGGTCACATGCCGTACGAACCCCGCCCGGAACACGACAACTGGGGCGGGAAACGCCTCCAGAAGCTCCAACAGGACGTCGACGACCAGGTGTGGGAGTACCTCGGTGGCCACCGACCCTGGTGGGAGAAACGCGCCATGGAGGGGCTGTACGACGGAACCATCCGACAGATGGACGCCCAAATCAAACGCCTCGTCTCGACGCTCAAAGAGCGCGGCGAGTACGAGGACACGCTCATCGTCGTCACCGGCGATCACGGCGAGGGCTTCGGCGAGAAGAGTCAGGTCAAGCCCGATGTGCGACTCGCCGGCCACGGCAAGGACGTACACGAGGCGGTCCTCCACGTCCCGCTCGTCGTCAAGTTCCCCGGGCAGGCGGACTCCGAGACGGTCTCCGCGGCGGCCTCGCTCACCGAGTTCCCGCGCGTGGTCGACGCCGTACTCGACGGTGAGTGGGACCGCGACGCGTTCGTCCCCGACGACGGGGCGGTCGTCGCCTCGACCCACGGCCTCGACGAACCCTCACAGGCGCTCGCCGAGGAGTTCTGTGGGTCCGTCATGCCCTACGGAGGCGTCTCACGGACCGTTTACGAGACGACCGACGAGGGCGTGGTGCAGTATCAGGCCTGGGAGGACGCCGCCAGCACGGTTCGCATCTTCGACGCGAAGACCGCGTGGAAGGCCGCCGATACCGACGACGGCGTCGTCTCGGAGACGTTCGGCGCGTTCGACGACCTCGGCGTCCGCGAGGAGAGCGAGGGCATCGATGCCGCCGAGGGTGCAACGAAAGAGCGCCTGAAGGACTTAGGGTACCTGTAGCGGGGCGTCTACGGTTGCGGGGCCGGTGTGACGGCGGGTCGTCGTCGTGGCCCGCCCCGTTCCGAAGCCATAGAAAGTTTTTCTTTGGTCGGTTGGGTCCGGTCCTCTATGTCGAACGCATTCGACCGGATCAAATACGGCCTCTCGCAGATCGCCGAGAACGGCCGGAGTTTGAACTGGTGGCGGGGGACGCTGATGCGGCGGGGAAACGGGGCGATTCAGACGAAACTGTATCCGGGCAGGCGCGGAATCGACGTGGTCGACGCGGATTGGGACACGCTCGTCGTCCTTGACGCGTGCCGGGCCGACCTCTTCGAGGAGTTCGTCGACCTCGACCAGTTCGACGACTACCGCGCGGAGACCAGTCGAGCGAGTGCGACTCCCGAGTGGCTCCCGGTCTCGTTCCCCGACGAGTACGGCGACATCGTCTACGTCTCGGGCAACCCGCAGGTCTCGAAGAAGGTGCCGGACAAGTGGCACAAGCTCTTCGAAGTGTGGCAGGACGCCTACGACGACGACGTGGAGGCGATTCTCCCCGGACCCATCATCGACGCCGCGATTCGAGCGCGCGAAGAGTACCCGGACAAGCGGCTCATCGTTCACCTGATGCAACCGCACGTCCCGTTCGTCGGCCGCCCGGACCTCCACTTCTGTACCTACCAGTTGTTCGAGGACCTGGACATGGACGGCGACGACCGCGCCGGAAACGTCTTCGAGGCCGCGGCCAAGGGCATCGTCGACGAAGAAGAGATGTGGCAGGCGTACGGCGAGAACCTGACCTACGCGATGGACGAGGTCCAACGGCTCATCGACGCGTTCGACGAGCGCATTGTCCTCACGTCCGACCACGGCAACGTGGTCGAAGCGAAGTCGTGGCCGCTGCCGTTCACCTACCACCAACACCTGCCGTACCACCGCCACCCCGGCCTCGTGACGGTCCCGTGGGCGGTCCTCGACGGCGAGCGGCCGACTATCACCGACGACGGCGTCGAGTCCAGCAGCCGCGCCACCTCCGCGGAGGTCACGGAGCGACTGGAGAATCTCGGCTACAAGTAGTCAGCCGGGGTTCCGATTCGAATTCGTTCGGCAGTCTCACCCGAGCACGTCGGAGACGCTCTCGATGCTCGTGAGGTCCGTCTCGAAGAACTGTCTGTTCTCTGCTACCTTCTCCTCCGACCAGTTCCACCACGCCGTGTCGAGCAGTTCCTCTCGGATGTGTTCGTCGAACCGCCACTTCTTTCGTTCGGCGGGGACGCCCGCGACAACCGCGTAGGGCTCTACGTCGCTCGTCACGACGGCCCCCGCGCCGACGATTGCGCCGTGGCCGATAGAGACTCCCGAGAGGACGGTCGCGTTCGAACCGATCCACACGTCACTTCCGACGTCGATGTCTCCTTTCGAGGTCCACGCCAACTCGTCGCCGGTGACCTGTCGGTACAGTTTCAATTGCAGCGTCGGATTCGCGGTCGTGTGGTTCTGCGACCGGAACTCCGCGCCGGGGGCAACGGCACAGTACCGTCCGATATCGACGGTCCCTCTGAGTGTGTTCCGACCGTTGAGATTCGTCCCCCGTCCGAGACCTACCGTCCCGTTGAGTACGCAGTCGGGACCGACGTGCACGTCGTCACCGAGTGAAATATCTCCTCGCATCGAACAGCCGGATTCGATGCCGACGTTCCGCCCCCGTGAGAAGTTCGTCTCCGCGGGCGACTTGTCGATGAGCGTCGTGGCGATCTCGGGGTAACCAAGCCGCGAAACCACGGATTCGACAGTCGTCTTTACGCTCCGCATTGTACGGAGTCTCCGCGTGGTACTATATTACCCTTGCCCTCTAGTTATCAATATTGATAGAAAAGGGCGATGAGCACGCGACTGCGATGACGACCGGACAGTTGATTTTTAACCTCGTGTGGGGCACTCTGAGTATGTCCAGTTCCCCTCGCTACTCCATCGCGGTCTGTAACTACAACATGGCCGAGACCATCGAGGAGTCGCTTCGGAGCATGGTTGAGCAGGTCGACGAGGAACTGTACGAGGTCGTCGTCGTCGACGGCGGTTCGACCGACGGTAGCCGCGATATCCTCCGCGAGCTGGAGGCCGAATTCGACAACTTGCGGGCGGTTCTTGACCGGTCGGACGAGTGCGACTGGCTCGGCGGGGACCGAAACATCTCCTTCGAGGAGTCCCGCGGCGAGTACGTCCTCGAATCGCTCGACACGGACGACTACTACCACGAGGGGGTCATCGAGGACTTCGTCGAGATATTCCACGCGCTGGAGGCGCAGGTCGACCGTCCCTTCTTCCTCAGCGGGCGCGGGATGAACATCGCCCCCCGCGGACTCCTGCTCGACGTGCCGTACTACGACGTGGGCGGCGCAGAGGACCGCGACCACTGGCGACGGCTGTACGCCCGCGACGCGCTCATCTGGCTGGACCACGGTCACGTCTCGGACTCGCTGGGCTACGACTTCGACCTGCGCGGCGAAATCAGCCGCGACATCCACGGGAAGATAACCGACTTCCAGTCGGGCGTCTCCTTCTGGAGCGCGATTCGGTGGACGCTCCACCACGAACACCACTACATCTTCGAGCGACCGCGGAGCCTCCCCCGCGAGGTCCTAAAGCGCCTCTACGACCTCGCGACGTTCCCGTACGCCTACCTGAAATCGCTCCCGCTCGAACGACACGAGGCCCCGGCGGAGTTCCGGCGGAAGGGCGCGCTCGAAGCGCGCATCGCAGCGACGCGGATGACGCTCCCCGAGATGGAAGCCCACTACGGCTTCGAGGTCGACTGCGACGAGTTCAGCGAGGCGGGCAGGAAGGCGTTCTGCGAGTACGCCGACACGTGACCGACGCTGGAACGTCTCGCGCCGACCGGTGGGATACTCGGTGCCTGATTATCAAACTGTATTTCTGTGGAGAAACGTTCAAAACCCCCTGAAGGGAGTGTCTCCTATGGGGCTTGGCGATTGGGCATCTAACGCACGGTGGTACTATCAGAATCTGAACCTCGGGACCGCGGCGAAAGTCAGCGCCGCGGAGCTACTGGGAGGCGCGGTTCGGCGGGCGTATTCGCACGCTCCACGACTTGGGAGACCGATATACGAGCGGGACTGGGACGCGCTGATTATTTTGGACACGTGCCGTCCCGACGCCCTCGAAGCGGTCGCATCGGAGTACGACTTCCTCCCCAACGGTCGCGTCCCGACCGCCACCTCGCTCGGGTCGAACTCCCGCGAGTTCATGCGGTACAACTTCACCGAGGAGTATCGCGAGGAGATGGACCAGACGGCGTTCGTCACGTTCAACCCGAACTCTGACGCCATGCTCGACCCCAACGACTGGTTGTTGTTGGACGAGGTGTGGCGGGACGCCTGGGAGGCCGACATCGGGAGCGTCCGGCCGCGGACGGTGACGAACCGCTCGATAGCGGCTCACCGCGAACTCGATCCAGAGCGAACGATTATCCAGTACCAACAGCCGCACACGCCGTACCCGCACTTCGAGAAGCACGACTGCGGGGCGCTCGCCATCGAGGACGACGCGAACGACCGGTCCGGGATATTCGGCGCGATTCTCGACGGAAAGATAACTCGCGAGGAGGCGTGGGAGGGCTACCTAGACAACCTACGCTGGGCGCTCGACGACCTCGAACTCCTCCTCTCGAACCTTGATGCGGAGCGGGTGATACTCACGTCGGACCACGGCGAGTGTTTCGGCGAGTGGGGACTGTACGGCCACCACAGATCGACTCCAGTCCCGGAACTCATTCGCGTTCCGTGGGTCGTCACCGAGGCGACTGACGAGGGAACTCACGAGCCGCCCGCCGCATCCACCGACCCCGACGATGTCGGTCTCGACAGCAAGCTCTCTTCGCTCGGCTACCTGTAGCGTCCCGTCGTAGCGGGACGACACCACGCTATCGCCGCTGACGACGTCTCCTCGCGGTCAATCCATATATCCGAGCTCTTCGAGTCGCTTCTGTACGTCCTCGCTCACGTCGTCGGCCTCCGGGACGCCCTCGGTCGTCTCGCGCAGCAGGTGCGGCGGAATCTCCGACCGGAACGAGGCACAGCGGTCGGGGTGGTCGGCCGCGACGTTCTCGCGCTCTTTCGGGTCGGCACGGAGGTCGTACAGTTCGTCTTCCTCGCCGTCGACCGCGATGTACTTCCAGCCGTCCTCGCGGACGCCGACGACGGGGCCGGCGTCGCTGAACGATCCGGTCGAGACGACCCGCCGGGGACCGCCCTCGAAGAGGTCGGTTCCGCGGAACGCGCTCGGCGGTTCGACGCCGTGGTTTCGCGCTACCGTGGGCGCGAGGTCGAGGAGTTCGCGCTGGTCGTCGACGACCCCGCCGTCGCCGCGGTCGGACTTCACCACGAGCGGGACGTGCGTCAGTTCGTCGTAGGGGCGGTTCCGGTGGTAGTAGTTCCCGTGGTCGGCGAACTCCTCGCCGTGGTCGGCGGTGAGGATGATATCCGTCTCGTCGTAGCGGCCGAGCGACTGCAACCCGTCGAGGAAGCGGTCGATGTGGTCGGACGTGTACCGGATATCCGAGTCGTAGAGGTCGACGATTCGCCGACGCTCCGCTTCGGTCACGTCTTCGGGGTGGATTCCCGCCTTGGACATGAGACGGCGAATCTCCGACTCGTCGGCGGGCTCGGCGTACGCCGGGTCCTCGAGGTCGATGCCGTAGGGGCGGTGTGGGTCCATGTAGTGGACCCACAGGAAGAAATCGCCGTCGACGCCGTCGAGCCACTCCAGGGCCCGGTCGGTCGTCTTCTCGGCGTTCTCGTACACCGTCTGCTCCATGATGAGCGACGCCGGGAAGACGGCCTCCTGAATCCGTTCGGCGAGGGGACGTATCCCGAGCGACTCGACCGTCGGACGGACGAGGTCCATCGTCCGCCGAAACAGCCTGTGGGCCGCCGACGGCGACCCCGAGTCCTCGGAGTCCATGATGCCGAAGTCGTCGAAGTGGTCGAAGTCGGCCGGGCGGGGGACGCGGCTCGCGAAATAGGTGTTCGAATGGATGCCGGCGGTCGATACCTCGTCGGGGAGCGGAGAGGCGATGTTTGGCCCGTCGCGGGCGTGTTCGTCCCCGCGGTACCGGGAGGTGAGAAGCGACGGCACCGAGATTCCCGTGTTGGTACCGTTGGCGAAGGCGGCGGTGAACAGCGTCGAGTCGTCGTCGAGCAGGCGGTCGAGGACCGGAAGCGTGTCCCGCTGGTAGCCGTACTGGCCGACGTGGCCGGCCCGGAGCGCGTCGACGGTGATCAACACGGTGTTCATTGCTTCGGTGGTGTGGCAGGTGCGTTCAAATATCTGTTGCTCAGCGGTCGGCACACTCGAAGGTGCTATAACCTCCGGCGAAGAATCGCCGACAACCCGAAATGAGAAACGTCGTCCTCATCTGTCTCGACACCGTCCGGAAGGACTACTTCGACCGGTTCGCCGAGCGGTTGCGCGAGCGGGCCGACGCCTCTTTCGACCAGTGTCGGGCTGCGAGTGGCTGGAGCGTTCCGAGCCACGCGAGCATGATGACCGGGAAACTACCGCACCAACACGGGATTCACGTGTACAACCGGGATTTCTCAGGGCTCCGTCGGGAAGACACGTTTCTCGCTGACCTCCCGGACCACCGGGCGTTCGGGTCGAGCGCGAACGTCTACGCCAGCGACGCGTTCGGCTTCGACCTGCTTTTCGACGACTTCACCAGCGTCTCGCCCGACCGGCGGTTCCCCGACGGCATCGACGCCGAAAAGTTCGGACAGGAGTGTGAGGAGACGGGGCTCGCCCGCTACCTCGCCTTCCTGAAAGCCTCGCTCGCCAGCGACCATCCGGTCCAGAGCCTCGCCAACGGCGCGCTCGTCGAGTTCGACCGACAGTTCGCCGAGCTCCCCGTGCCGAAGCCGCTCGACGACGGGGCGAACATCGTCTCGCGCGAGGCGGTGAAGCTCGTCCGCGAACACGGCGACGCGGACCCGTTTTTCATGTTCACGAACTTCATGGACGCCCACGGTCCGCTCACCCACGTCCGCGGCTACGACTCAGACCTCCACGACGCGCCGTACTCGTGGACGACGGGCGAGTACAGCACCCACGAGGTCAACGTCTCCGGCGAACTCGAAGAGAACTGGGAGCACATCGAACACACCCGCGGGCTCTACGGCGCGGCCATCGACTACCTCGACCGCAAGGTGTGTTCGTTCATCGACCGCGTGCAGGACGAGACGGACCGAGAGACGACGTTCGTCATCACCGCCGACCACGGCGAGAACCTCGCGTTCGAGGCCGACGGCGGCCTCCTCGCCCACAAGGGCGTCCTCACGGAGGGGCTGCTCCACGTCCCGCTTCTCGTCGTCAACGCGCCCGAGGGATACGACGACAGCGAGACCGGCTACTTCTCGCACGTCGACCTCGGTCGCTTGCTCGTCGGACTCGCGCGCGGGGAGACGCCCGACGTGTTCGAAGCGCGTATCGCCGCCGAGCGAATCGGCTCCAACATGGCCGCCGACGCGTCCGAGGCGGAGCGCCGCGAGTGGGACCGCATGATCCGCGTCGTCTACGACGGGGCCGACAAGTACGAGTGGGATTCCAACGGGACTCGGCTTCGCCACCGACTCGACCCGGACCGACCGAACTGGCAGGAACTCGCGGCGGAGGACGTCGATATCGGCGACCTCGACGAGGCGTTCTTCGACGCTCCGCTCGACGAGTACAAGCGCGAGGCCGTCACCGCGAGCACCGACCACGACGTGGACCAGACGACGAAGTCGCGCCTGAGCGACCTCGGCTACATCTGAACAGCTGACGCGCCGGTCGGCGACCGTTTCCTCCCGATTTCGGGCGGTTTCGGCGGTGATTTCGGTCCCGAAGAACCTTTCTATGGCCGCCGCATCAGCCACCTGTACCGACGTATGAGAAATGTCGTCCTTATCTGTCTCGATACTGTCCGAAAGGACTTCTTCGATTCCTTCTCCTCGCGGCTCCAGGAGCGGGCGGACATCATCTACGACCAGTGCCGAACCGCCAGCACCTGGAGCGCCCCGAGCCACGCGAGCATGTTCACGGGGACGCTCCCCCACGAACACGGCGTCCACGCCTACCACCGCGACTTCTCGGGTATCGGTCGCGACGACACGTTTCTCGCCGAGCTTCCGGACCACCGCGCGCTCGGCGTGAGCGCCAACGTCTGGGCCGGGTCGTCGTTCGGGTTCGACGGCTTCTTCGACGAGTTCTCCAACATCTCTCCCGACCGACGTTTCCCCGAGGGCATCGACGTGGCCCGGTTCGGCCAGTCCTGCGAGAAGACCGGCCTCGGGAAACAACTCGAGTTCCTCAGGCGCGCGCTCGAACACGAACAGCCGGTTCAGAGCCTCCTCAACGGCGCGGCCGTCCAAGTTGACAACATGCTGGCGACCGCGCCGGTGCCGAAGCCGATGGACGACGGCGCGAAGACGCTCATCGGGCAGGCAAACCGCCTCGTCGGCGCGTCCGACGAGCCGTTTTTCCTCTTTACGAACTTCATGGACGCCCACGGTCCCCTGCGGCACATCCTCGGCTACGACGGGAGTCTCCACGACGCGCCGAACTCGTGGAGCTCCGAGCGCCTCGACTGGTCGCGAATCGTCGCCGAGGGCGACGAGACCGAGATGACGCGCTACCGCGACCTCTACGGCGCGGCCATCGACTACCTCGACCGCAAAGTGTGTTCGTTCATCGACGAGGTGCGGGCGGCGACAGACGAGGAGACGACGTTCGTCGTCACCTCCGACCACGGCGACAACCTCGCGTTCGAGGCCGACGGCGGCCTGTGGGGTCACACCGAAAGCAGCCTCAACGAAGCGCTGACGCACGTCCCACTCGTGGTCGTGAACGCGCCCGGTGAGGGCACCGACGTCGTCGACGGCTACGTTTCGCACCTTCGGCTCGGCGACCTCCTCGTCGGCCTCGCCCGTGGGGAGCGCCCCGACGTGACCGACGCGCGGATTCCCGTCGAGCGAATCGGTCACAGCGGCAAACAGCACAAGCTCGCCGAACAGGCGCGGGACACGAACCGGATGCTCCGCGCCGTCTACGACGGCGACCGCAAGTTCGTCTGGGCGGACGACGGGAGTCGAGAGACCTACCGTCTCGACGCCGACCGCCCGTGCTGGCAGGCCGAGACCGACGAACCGTTCGACGCCGAGTCGCTCGACGACTCGTTCTTCGAGATGCCCGTCGCCGACTACGCGGAGCGCGCTCGGTCCGCCGAAGACGAACTCGGCGTCGACGGCGCGACGGCGGACCGACTCCGCGAACTCGGCTATCTCTGACCCAGCCGTGACAGACCACTCCCTCGCACGCCGGTCGTTCAGCCTCCCATGAAAAAGACAGACAGCCTCTCCATCGGCCGCGAGGCGTTCCTCTCCCTGTTCTCGAAGGTCCTCACCGCCGGTACCGGCTTCGCCGGCGTCGTCATCTTCGCGAACCTCCTCGGCGACGTCGGCTGGGGAAAGTACCGGACCGTCCTCGCCGCCGCATTCGTCCTCACGCAGGTTCCGAGCGGTATCGGCGCGGCGGTCAAAAAGCGGGTGAGCGAGGTCGGCGTCGAGCCCGGCTCCTTTTTCGGGACGGCGCTCCTCGCGCACCTCGCGTTCTCGCTCGTCGTCGCCGGTGCGTACGTACTCCTCGAGCCCTACGCCGTCGACTACTTCGGAACCCGCGAACTGGCCGTCGGCGTGGTGCTCGTGGTGGTGTCGCTCGGACTGTTCAACATCGCGAACAAGCTCTACGCCGGCACGGGTCACCCGGCGGTCTCCTCGTGGGTCGACGGCATCCGGAGCCTCCTGACCATCGCGCTCCAGCTGCTCTTTTACTGGCTCGGCTTCGAGGCGTTCGGGCTCGTTCTCGGCCTGGCCATCGCGACGGTCGGAACGGCCGTCCTCGCCGCAGTCCTCTCGCGCGTTCTCCCCGCGCGCCCGACGAAACGGGTCGCAGAGCGAATCTACGACTTCGCCCGGTGGAGCGTCCCGACCTCGATGCTGTCGAATTTCTACTCCAGCGCCGACGTGCTCATCATCCAGGCGTTCGTCGGCCCGGCCTCGGTCGCGTACTACTCGGTCTCGATTCAGCTCGCCCAGCCCGGGGCGATGTTCGCGACGACCATCGGAAACGTGCTGAACGTCAAGTCGAGCGGCGTCGACTCCGTCGGCGGCGACGTGCGGTTCGACCTGATTAACTCCATCTCCTACGCGGGGCTCATCGCGATTCCGGTCTTCTTCGGCGCGGCCGCGATGCCGAAGGAGTTGGTGACGACGCTGTTCGGTAGCGATTTCGCCAACACGCCGGTGCTCGTGGTCGTCGGGATGACCCTGTTCCAGATCGGCAATGCCTACCGCCACCCCTTCGAGGCCGTCTTACAGGGCACCGACCGCCCGGAGCTCGTCTTCCGGGTGAACAGCTTCATCGTCCTCCTGCACCTTCCGGCCGCGGTCGCGCTCGGGAGCGTCTACGGGCTCGTCGGCGTCGTCGCCAGCACGGTCGCCGCGGAGGTCGTTCGACACGCCGTCTTCCAGTACGTCGCCCACCGCGAGTTCGGCGGCGTCGTGTTCACGCGTCCGATGCTCGAACAGACAGTCGCCGGCGCGGTCATGTTTGCCCTCGTCTGGTCGGTCCTCGAATACGCCGTCTCGATTACCGGGTGGGTCTCGCTGCTGCTCGTCGTCGGGTTCGGTGCCGTCGCCTACTTCGCGGCGCTCCTCGGACTGAGCAGCCACTTCCGCGAGACGGTCAGAAACACGGTCCCCGGGCTCTCGGGCGAGTAAGCGAGCGACGCCGGCGTCGGGGGCCGCCGCATCAACCCAGTCCGACCCGACCCGACCCGGTTCGGTTCTCAGTGCGCCGCGTTCCACCCGCCGCGACAGACCGTGTCGTAGACCGCGGTCGTCCGCTCGACCACGGACTCCCACGTCGGAAGCGGTTCCGCCGGCGCGTCGAGGTCGACCGCGCGCTCGATGCCCGAAACGAGGGCCGCGGGGTCGACGCCGACGCAGTCGTCGCGGTCCGCCCAGTCGACGAGCGCTCCCGCGTTGCGGACGACGCACGGGGTGCCCGCGGCGAGCGCCTCGGCGACCGTCATCCCGTAGGCCTCGAACTCCGACATCGTCACGAACGCCGCCGCGCCGGCGTACAGCCCCGGTAGGTCCTCGTCGTCGACGAAACCGAGGAAGTGAACGCGGTCTTCGACGCCGACCTCGCGGGCGAGTCGCTTCAGCTCCGACCCGTAGTCGCCGGAGCCGGCGACCGCGAGGTCGTAGTCGAGGCCGGGGAGGGCTCGAATCACGTGCTGAACGCCTTTGTACTCCGCTAACCGACCGACAGAAAGCAGGTAGTCGTGGTCCGCCCACTCGGGGTCGGGCGACGCCTCGGCGAACCGCGACACGTCGAGACCGTTCGGAATCACCGTCGCCTCGACGCCGAAGTCGGCTTCGAGCTGCCGGCGCTCCCAGTCGCTGACGGCGATGCGGGCGTCGGCGCGGCGGAGCGCCCACCCGCCCGGGACTCGGTAGACGGACAGCAGTTTGTCTCGCAGGTCGGAGGCGCTCCCGCCGTGGTAGTGCGGGGTGGCGACAAACGGCGTCTCCGCGCCGGTGCCGAGCGCCGCGAACAGGAGTGGAAGCGAGTGGTAGTTGTGTGCGTGGACGAGGTCGGCGCCGCGGGCGAGGCGGCGCACGGTCGCCAGTATCTCCGGGGCGACGTGGAACGCGCCGCCGGGGGCGACGCCGGGGTGTCGAATCACGCGGACGCCGTCTCGGTACTCCGCCGAGCGGGTGAGTCCCTCGGCGTCGGCGGTCAGGACCGTCACGTCGTGTCCCACCGCTGCGAGCCGGGTCGCGAGCTCGGCGACGTGTGCCTCGACGCCGCCGGTGTGCGGAGGATACCGCGTCGTGACGTAGAGGACGTTCATTCGAAGTACTCCCTCGACTCGCGGTCGAGTTCCCACGTGCCGTCGCCCTCGTCGCGGAGGAGTTCGACCGCGGCGACGAGCAGCGACACCTGCGAGTCGAAGACGGCGTACAGCGGCTGGAGCGGACCGAGGCGTTCGGACTGCCCCGCCCACGCGAAGGCGGCGACGACACCCGGCACGGCGAGGCCGAGCGGCCCCGCGAGGAGGACGCCGGCGGCGGTCGCCAGCGCGACGGTCGCCGCGAGCAGCCACGGCGAGACGACCATGAACCACCAGTTGAACGGGAGGACGACGGTCCCGTAGAACCCGTAGCGGCCGAGCATGTCTCGGTTCTGGACGAGGAGTTTGAGCAGGCCCATCGCCCGGCGGTCCTTGCGCTGTCGGCGCTTCGAGAACTCGGAGACGCCGGACTCGGTGAACGCCATCGCGGGGTCCATCACGACGCGCTTGCCGGCCCGGCGGATGCGGAGCGCGAGTTCGGTGTCGTCGGCGAGGGAGTCGTCGGAGATCGGGACGAAGTCCTCGGCGCGGAACGCGAAGCAGGGGCCGTGGAAGATGAACGTCGAGTCGAGGTGGGATTCGAGGCCCTGAATCTTCGTGAGGATGCCGCGGTAGTCCGATTCGACCTCGCTGTCGCCGAGGACTTCGGACTGTTGGCCCGTCACCGCGCCGATAGTCGGGTCCGAGAGGTTCGCCGCTGCCTGCCGGAGCACGTCCGGGGCGAGCTTCGAGTCGGCGTCGGTTCGGAAGAGCAGTTCGTTGCTCGCCGCCGCGAACGCCTCGTTGAGGGCGGGTGCGACCCCCCGACGCTCGTCGTCGTGGAGGAGCGTCAGTTCGGGGGCGTCGCGTCCGGCGAAGAAGTCGCGGACGACAGCGGGCGTGTCGTCGTCGCTCGCGTCGGCGACGACCACCTCGACCTTCTCCATCGGGTAGTCGAGCGCGAGGATGTCTTCGAGCTTCGCCTCGATGATGCTCGCCTCGTTGTAGGTCGGGAGGACGATGCTCACGGTCGGCTCGTCAGGGGACTTCCGGGCGGGCGACCCCGAAGTGTCGACGACCCGGAGCAACGCGAGGTAGACGAGGTAGGGGACCCCCGTCAGAGAGAGGAGTCCGAACGTCGCGGCGAGGAGGCGACGGAGGCGTGCGCGCATGAAATGTGGTTTTCCCACCAAGAATAAAAGTGCTGTAGGTTGCTCTCGCCCCGCGGATTCGCGGGGACACATCCAGAAGTCCTTTTATACTGTCCGCTGGATGTCCCGCTGATGGACTACGCGGACGTTTGCGTCCTCGTCCCGACCTACAACGAGGCGGAGACTATCGCCGAGGTCGTCGCCAGCTACCGAGACGAGGGGTTCCACAACGTCCTCGTCATCGACGGCGACTCCACGGACGGGACGCGGGAACTCGCCGAGGAGGCCGGCGCGCACGTCGTCGTACAGCGCGGGAGCGGGAAGGGACAGGCGGTCAGGGAGGCGGTCGAAGAGCACATCGAGGCGACGTACGTCCTGATGCTCGACGGCGACGGCACCTACGAGGCGGGCGACGCGGCGAAGATGCTCGACCCGCTCACCGAGGGGTACGACCACGTCATCGGCGACCGCTTCGCCGACATGCGACCCGGCGCGATGACGCGGCTCAACAAGGTCGGAAACCGCATCATCAATCGAGCGTTCGCGTTCATCCACGGCCAGGACTTCCGCGACATCCTCAGCGGCTACCGGGCGTTCACCCGCGAGTCGTTCCTCGATATGACGCTCACCTCCGACGGCTTCGGCATCGAGACGGAGATGGCCGTCGAGTGCGCGAAACGCGGCATCGAGACGACGGTCGTCCCCACGACCTACTACCCGCGACCGAACGGCTCGGACACGAACCTCAACCCGGTCCGCGACGGCGGTATCATCTTCCTCGAACTGTACCGCCGCGCCAAGACCAACAACCCGCTTTTCTACTTCGGCAGCGTCGGGCTCACGTCGACCGCGACGGGGGTCGGCCTCGCCGGCTACGTCGCCTACGAGTGGTTCATCCGCTCTATCTCCCACGAGGTCATCGCCGTCGTCTCCGCGGCGGGCATCCTCTTCGGCGTGCAACTACTGATGTTCGGCGTGCTCTCGGACCTCATCCTCTCGTTACACCGCGAGCAGATGAAACGAATCGAAGAACTGGAGTGAGCGTCGGCGTCGGCTCGCGCCGGGGCGTCGGAACCGGGTGAATCGACCGAGACCGCCTTCAGAACGGGACGAGCGAACGGAGCCGCCCCATCAGACTCTTCGACGCCTTGGCGCGGAACTCCTCGAACACGGGGTGGAGCGTCTCCAAGAGGTCGCGGCGGGAGTCGAACCGGTCTTTCGGCGCGGCGGCGAGGGCGTCGCTTATCGCGACCGTGTTGCCCGCGGCGTCTATCGGCACGGCGACGTCGTCGAGCGCCCGCGCAATCGCTCTCGCGTCTGCCGGGTAGTCGATGTCTGCGGCGTCGACGTCGGCGGCGAGCGCGGCAATACCGAATTCGATTGAGTCCGGCTCTGACGTATCGTTTTGGGGCGGTCTCGCGGCCATCGAACGTGTATAGGATGTCCCGCATGGAAAAACCCCCGACCTTCGGTGATACTGCCAGTGAGCGCCGAAAAACCGCGACGGACGTTTGGTTCGCGACCCACCGTTGGGGTTAACCCCGCCCGGCGCGACGTTCGAGCCATGACGGAGTACACGACGGTCTCCATCCCGAAGGAGTTGGCCGCTCGCGTCGACGACACGCTCGAAGGAACCACGTTCTCGAGCACGAGCGACCTCGTCCGGTTCCTCCTGCGCAGCATCGTCATCCAACACGAGCGCTCCGGCGGCGACCTCTCTGAGTCGGAGTTTCAGGAGATAGCGGAACAGCTGACCGACCTCGGCTATCTGCGGTAGTCTGCCGAGGCGAGCGGCCGCCACCCGCGAGGTGGCAGCGCCGGCCGGCCGAACGGGGTCGGCTCAGTCGAGTTCTTCCTGCGGCGGTTCGGCGTCGTGCACGACGAGTTTCAACTTCCGCCCGGCGCGGTCGAAGGCGGCCAGCGTCCGCCGCTCCCACGGGGGAACGGCGAGGAGCACCACGGCCGCGAGGTCGTCGCGCTCCGTGAGTTCGAACGGTCCCTGCGGGTGGGTGAGAAAGCGGGCGCGGCCGCGGCCGGCCGGCGTCCCGAGGTCCATCCCGAAGACGGCGCTCACGGACTGGCCGGCCTCGGCCATGTAGAAGTGGGTGAGCACCGGCGTCTCCGGGTCGAGGCCGAGGTCGTCGTCGTCGAATTCGCCGGCGGCCGTCGGCGCGAGAACGAGGTTCACCGACGTCGGCTCGGCCTCCTCGGCCATATCGAGCAGCACGTCGACGAGCCCTCGCGTGACGTGGACTCGCTGTCGCTCCGACTCGTCGACCGCTCCATCGGTCGTGCGGTCAGGCTCAGTCTCGGTGCCGGGCGTGCTCTCGTTGCCGACGGCGGTTGTGTCGTCTGACATCAGTTCGAGAGCATCGAGGTGAACGCCTGGAAGTAGGCGCTCGGGAGGTTTCGTCGGGCGTTGCCGAGTGCGGTCCGGAGTTTGTCGCCCGCGTTCACGGGCACGCCCGCGCCGTGGCCGACGAGCAGCCGCTCGGGGTCGTACCGGGAGAGCACGCGCCGCGGCGGGAACGGCCGGAGCATCGGATGGACGCCGAGGTGCTCGCCGCGGGCGCAGAAGTAGCCGACCGTGCCGAGCGTCTCGGGGACGACGAGCAGGTCGTACCCGTCGTGATAGAAGCCGACCTCCTGCCACGGCGGGACGGAGCGGTCGACGAGACGGAACGCCTCGAAGCCGGAGTCGGCGAGGTCGGCCCCGAAGCGTTCGACGGTCGCGTCGAGTTCGTCGGCGACGCCGGTCATCCACGAGGCGACGTAGACCGGCACTTCGTGGCGGTTGGCGATGGCCGCCGAGTCGCGTTTGTGTCGGTCGAGTCCGACCACGACGCCGGCCACGTCACCGAACTCGGCGAACAGGTCGTCGACGCCGGGGGCATCGACGGGGTCGAACAGCCACACGTCGCCGTCGACTTCGACGGCGTGACTGGCCCGCTGCATCGTCTCGTCGGGGTACGCGAGCCATCCGACGCCGTGGTCCCATCGGTCGATTTCGCGGAGGTCGGAAGTGCCGCGACCTTTCATCGGCATGCCAGTATCGTGGGGCGCGCGGCGCATAAGGACTCTCCCCGCGGCCGATGCGCCCGGTTCTGGTCGGTTCGTTCCGTTCGTCGGGACCGCGGAGACCGCGAAGCGGGCCGCCCGGTCAGAGGTCGTCCGTGTTGATGTCCACGCCCGGCGGAGAGACGACGAGGAACTTCCGGAAGTGCATCAGCTGGCCGCCCATATCCTTGATATCACGTGCGAAGCCCGACGCGAGCTTGTTGAGGTCGCCCTCGATGGCGAGAAAGAGGACGTTTCCGCGGGCGACGGACTGGACCCACTCGTCGGGCGGGGTCGACCCGTCGAGGACGCCGAGGACCACGTCACCCTCGGCGTCGTCCTCGTCGAGGTGTTCTTCGGCCGTCTGCAAGTTGAGATTGAAATCGCCCATACCCGCTCGGTTGTCGAGCGACGAGAAAAGGGTTCGGTCGAGCCGCGAACGGCTCTGACGGCACAAACGCGTCCATTGGTATCACGTTTCACACGACAGTCGCAGTTTGCTCCACGTTTGTCCAGTCGAGAGCGCGCGCACCGGGTGCTAAATTTTGTTTCTAAATTCTATTTAGTTATATTATCGCTCAGGAGCCGTCGAACGCCGAGCGGACATATCAAGTCAACATATGTCATGATATCGTATAAGGACGTTTAGGTACAGCGATTAGCCCCGAGAGTAGTTGTCACGCAACACCCGCTGAACGTTCGTGATACTGTCGGGGAGAAACGTTTAAATAGGAGTTCGGGCACGTCACTGACACGATGTCTCACAACGACACGGAGGATTCGTCGGGTTCCCCGGCGGGTCGAGTTCTTCCAGGGCACATTAGCCCAACAATCTGAAATCGAAGACGTACGAATCTTCGACACGACACTCCGCGACGGCGAACAGTCACCGCGAACCTCGTTCAGTTACGAGGAAAAGCGCGACATCGCCGAAACCCTCGACGACATGGGTACCCACGTCATCGAGGCCGGGTTCCCGGTGAACTCGGAAGCGGAGTTCGAAGCAGTCGCAGATATCGCTGCTTCGACGGACGCGACGACGTGCGGGTTGGCCCGCGTCGTCGACAAGGATATCGAAGCCGCGCTGGATTCCGGCGTGGACATGGTGCACACGTTCGTGAGCACCAGCGACGTCCAGTTGGCCGACTCGATGCACGCTTCCCGCGAGGAAGCCGTCGAGCGGGCCGTCCGCAGTGTCGAACACGTCCGCGACGCGGGCGTTGAAGTAATGTTCTCGCCGATGGACGCCACCCGGACGGACGAGGACTTCCTCATCGAAGTCGTCGAGGCCGTCTCCGAGGCGGGCGTCGATTGGATCAACCTGCCGGACACCTGCGGCGTGGCGACGCCGACTCGCTTCGCCCGCATGGTGGCGACGGTCAGAGAGCACACCGACGCGAGAATCGACGTGCACGCGCACGACGACTTCGGACTGGCGTCGGCGAACGCGATGGCCGGCTTCGAAGCCGGCGCCGCACAGGCGCAGGTGTCGGTCAACGGCATCGGCGAGCGCGCCGGAAACGCCGCCTACGAGGAGGTCGTCATGGCCGCCGAATCCCTCTACGGCGTCGACACCGGCATCGACACGACGAAGATAACCGAGCTGGCTCGCGTCGTCGAGGCGGCGTCCGACATCCCGGTCCCGGCGAACAAGCCGGTCGTCGGCCGCAACGCCTTCTCCCACGAGAGCGGCATCCACGCCGCCGGCGTCATCGAGAACGCCGACACCTTCGAACCGGGCGTCATGACCCCGGAGATGGTCGGCGCGACCCGCGAGTTCGTACTCGGCAAGCACACGGGGACGCACTCGGTACGCAAGCGCCTCGCAGATATCGGGTTCGAGCCCTCGGACGCCGAGGTCCGGGAGGTCACCCGCCGCGTCAAAGACCACGGCGCGGAGAAAGAACGCGTCGACGACGCGACGCTCGAGGTGTTCGCCCGCGACGTGGGTATCACCCACGAGGACGACACGGAGGAGGAGGTCCGCGCCTGATGGCGCCGGGCTGTGGCCCTACGGGGCGACCGCCCTGCTCGCGTCCGACCTCCCGCGCGGCGTGCAATCGTTGCCCGCCGCGAAAGCATTATTACGGCCGGGACGGACGTGTGGCATACGATGACCTCGCACGACGAACACGCGGTTCGCGCGACCCCGGAAGCCGGGGCCAGCGCCGCCGCCGTCGGTGCGATTCGGTCGCTCATTATTGTAGGGGCATAGCCCCCTACCACACCATCTCTCCGTCCCGCGTATTCGCACCGTTTTCAGACACGTCCGCAGTCCCCACAATGGCGCACCAGCACCACACGCAGTCACCAGACAGCCCGTATCGACGACCGACCACACACCACGGAGCCCACACATGAGCGAACGAACCGCAGCCACGACCGACCCCGACGCGACCGACGGGGCAGACGATTCGACCGAGACGCCGACCGAGATTACCTCGGGTTCGACGTCAGTCGTCCGCGCCCTCGAAAACGCCGGCGTCGAGACCGCCTTCGGCGTGCAGGGCGGGGCGATAATGCCCATCTACGACGCGTTGTACCACTCTGACATCCGTCACGTGACGATGGCCCACGAGCAGGGCGCGGCGCACGCGGCCGACGCGTACGGCGTCGTTCGCGGCGACCCCGGCGTCTGCCTCGCCACGTCCGGTCCGGGCGCGACGAACCTCGTGACCGGCATCGCCGACGCGAACATGGACTCCGACGCGGTGCTCGCGCTCACGGGGCAGGTCCCGTCCGACATGGTCGGCTCCGACGCGTTCCAGGAGACCGACACCACGGGCGTCACCGCGCCCATCACGAAGCACAATTACTTCGCCTCGTCGCCCGACACCGTCGGCGACACCGTCGGCGAAGCGTTCGCGCTCGCCGCGGAGGGCCGACCCGGCCCGACGCTCGTCGACCTCCCGAAGGACGTCTCGCTCAACGAGACCGACCGCGAGCCCGGTCCGGCGCAGGCACCCGAGACGTGCCGCGCCCGCACCGACCCGGCCGACTCGCAGGTCGAGGCCGCCGCGCGCGCAATCGAGCGCGCGGAGAAGCCCCTCTTGCTGTTCGGTGGCGGCGTCGTCAAGGCCGACGCGACCGAGGTCGCTCGGCGGTTCGCGACCGAACACCGGATTCCGGTCGTCACCACGATGCCCGGAATCGGCGCGATGCCGGAGGACCACGAACTCTGCCTCTCGTGGGCGGGGATGCACGGCACCGGCTACGCCAACATGGCCATCACGCACACCGACTGCCTCATCGCGGTCGGCACGCGGTTCGACGACCGCCTGACCGGCGGTATCGACACGTTCGCGCCCGAGGCCGAAATCGTCCACATCGACATCGACCCGGCGGAAATCTCGAAGAACGTCCACGCGGACTACCCGGTCGTCGGCGACGCCGGTCGCGCCATCGAGCGCGTCGACGCCGAACTGGGCGAGAGCCCCGACGCGCGCGAGTGGGTCGAACAGTGTCTCACCTGGAAGGAGGAGTACCCGATGGACTACGCGGCCCCGGACAACGAGCCGCTGAAGCCGCAGTTCGTCGTCGAGGCGCTCGACGAGGCCACCCCCGACGAGACCATCGTCACGAGCGGCGTCGGTCAACACCAGATGTGGGCCGCCCAGTACTGGACGTTCACCGAGCCGCGGCGGTGGGTTTCGTCCCACGGCCTCGGCACGATGGGCTACGGCCTGCCCGCCGCAATCGGCGCGCGGGTCGCGGCCGACGACGACGAGACGGTCGTCTGCGTCGACGGCGACGCCTCGTTCCTGATGACGATTCAGGAGCTGTCGGTCGCCGTCCGCGAGAACCTCGACATCACCGTCGCCATCCTGAACAACGAGTACATCGGGATGGTTCGCCAGTGGCAGGACGCCTTCTTCGAGGGGCGACGCATGGCCGCCGGCTACGACTGGTGTCCCCAGTTCGACAAGCTCGCCGAGGCGTTCGGCGCGCGCGGCTGGACCGTCGACTCCTACGAGGAGGTCCCCGGCGCCATCGAGGAAGCGCTCGCGTACGACGGCCCCTCGGTCATCGACTTCCACGTCGACCCGGCGGAGAACGTCTACCCGATGGTCTCCTCGGGCGGCGCGAACGGCAAATTCGCACTCTCGGAGGACCAGTTATGAGCGACAATCGGACAGGACTGCAAGGCCCCGCGCCCGACGAGCGGCCACACCCCGACGGCCGACGCAACGCACAGGGCATCCGAATCGACCCCGAAGCGGAATCGGAACACGAACCGCGGCGAACGGTCTTTTCGGCCATCGTCGAGGACGAACCCGGCGTGCTCTCGCGCGTCGCCGGCCTCGCCGCCCGCCGCCAGTTCAACATCGAGAGCCTCACCGTGGGCCCGACGACCGTCGACGGCCACTCCCGAATCACGATGGTCGTCGAGGAGCCCGAACCGGGCATCGACCAGATAGAAAAACAGCTCGCGAAGCTCAAACCCGTCATCTCAGTCGGCGAACTGGACGACGACGCCGTCCGCGCGGAACTCGTCCTCCTGAAGGTCCGCGGAGAGGACCCCGACAAGGTCCACGCCATCACGGAGATGTACGACGGCCGCACCCTCGACGCCGGCCCCGAGACCATCACGGTCCAACTCTCCGGCGACGAGCGCAAGATAGACGACGCCGTGGACGCGTTCCGGCGGTTCGGCATCATCGAAATCGCCCGGACCGGCCAGACCGCGCTCGCCCACGGCTCGAAGAAGACCGTCCCCGGAGAGGAACCCGGAACCTCCGGCGAACCCACCAAACCAAACACGAACACGAAATGACAGAACTCACCACGGAAGTTTACTACGACGACGACGCCGACCGCTCCCAAATCGACGACAAGACCGTAGCCGTCATCGGCTACGGCAGCCAGGGCCACGCCCACGCGCAGAACCTCGCCGACAGCGGGGTCGACGTGGTCGTCGGCCTCCGCGCCAACTCCTCGTCCCGCGCCGCCGCGGAAGCCGACGGCCTCCGCGTCAAAGAGCCCGCCGAGGCGGCCGCCGAGGGCGACATCGTCTCGATTCTCGTCCCCGACACCGTCCAGCCGGCGGTGTTCGAGCAGATTCGAGGCTCCCTCGAGGCCGGCGACACGCTCCAGTTCGCCCACGGCTTCAACATCCACTACAACCAGATTCGGCCCCCGGAGAACGTCGACGTGACGATGGTCGCGCCGAAGTCGCCGGGCCACCTCGTCCGCCGTAACTACGAGGCGAACGAGGGGACGCCGGGTCTCATCGCCGTCTACCAGGACGTAACGGGCGACGCCAAGGAGGAGGCGCTGGCCTACGCCCACGGCCTCGGCTGCACCCGCGCGGGCGTCATCGAGACGACGTTCCAGGAGGAGACCGAGACCGACCTGTTCGGCGAGCAGGCCGTCCTCTGCGGCGGCGTCACCTCGCTGGTCAAGCAGGGCTACGAGACGCTCGTCGACGCGGGCTACTCCCCCGAGATGGCCTACTTCGAGTGCCTGAACGAACTGAAGCTCATCGTCGACCTGATGTACGAAGGCGGGCTCGGCGAGATGTGGGACTCGGTCTCTGACACGGCCGAGTTCGGCGGCCTGACCCGCGGCGACCGCGTCGTCGACGAGCACGCCCGCGAGAACATGGAAGAGATTCTGGAGGAGGTCCAAGACGGCACCTTCGCCCGCGAGTGGATTCTGGAGAATCAGGCGGGCCGGCCGTCGTACTCCCAGCTGAAGGACGCAGAGGAGAACCACCACATCGAACAGGTCGGCGCGCCGCTGCGCGACCTGTTCGCGTGGGCCGACGACGAAGAAGAAGCGGACGCGGAGAAAGCCGAAGCACCGGCGGACGACTGAACACGACACCAATGACACGCGACGACACGACCGACCGAATGCGAGACATCAGCCACACGAACCCCTATACGGGCGAGACGTTCACCACGGTCTACGAGCGCGGCCCGGCCGTCACCGACGGCGGCCAGAGCGATGCGACGCCCGCGGCGGCGGACACGGACGCGACCGAGACCGAGACGATGGGCGACGTGGACCACACGCCCCGCAACGGCGAGGGCGCGAACCAGGTCTGGGAACGCGGCCACGACGACCGCGTCGTACCGGGTGACGGACATGAGTGAGGGAACGCTGTACGACAAGGTCTGGGAGGAACACACGGTCTCGGAGCTACCGACCGGCCAGACGCAGCTGTTCTGCGGCCTGCACCTCATCCACGAGGTGACGAGCCCGCAGGCGTTCGGCATGCTGCAGGAGCGCGACCTCGAAGTCGCCTACCCGAACCGGACGCACGCGACGGTCGACCACATCGTCCCCACGTCGGACCAGTCGCGGCCGTTCCGCGACGACGCCGCGGAGGAGATGATGGCCGAGCTCGAACAGAACGTCCGCGACGCGGGCATCAACTTCTCGGACCCGACCTCGGGCGAACAGGGTATCGTCCACGTCATCGGGCCCGAGAAGGGACTCACCCAACCCGGCATGACTATCGTCTGCGGCGACAGCCACACCTCGACCCACGGGGCGTTCGGCGCGCTCGCGTTCGGTATCGGCACGAGCCAGATTCGCGACGTGCTGGCGACCCAGACGGTCGCGATGGAGAAAAAGAAGGTCCGGAAGATAGAGGTCACGGGCGAACTCGGCCCCGGCGTCGAGGCCAAGGACGTCATCCTCGAAATCATCCGTCGCCTCGGGACCGAAGGCGGCGTCGGCTACGTCTACGAGTACGCCGGCGAGGCCATCGAGAACCTCGACATGGAGGGTCGGATGAGCATCTGTAACATGTCCATCGAGGGCGGCGCTCGCGCGGGCTACGTCAACCCCGACGAGACCACCTACGACTGGCTGAAAGAGACCGAGTACTTCCAGGAGAACCCCGAGCGGTTCGACGAACTCAAGCCGTACTGGGAGTCCATCCGCTCCGACGAGGACGCCGAGTACGACGACGTCGTCACCATCGACGGCTCCGAACTCGAACCCGTCGTCACGTGGGGGACCACGCCCGGACAGGGCGTCGGCATCACCCAGCCCATTCCGGCCCCCGAGGACCTGCCCGAGGAGAAGCAGGACACCGCCCGGATGGCGCAGGAACACATGGGCGTCACACCCGGCGAGACGATGGAGGGCTACGAAATCGACGTGGCGTTCCTCGGCTCGTGTACCAACGCCCGAATGCCCGACCTCCGCCGCGCGGCGGGAGTCGTCGAGGGGCGACAGGTCGCCGACGGCGTCCGCGCGATGGTCGTCCCCGGCAGTCAGCGCGTCAAGGCCGCCGCGGAGGCGGAGGGCCTCGACGAGATATTCAAGGAAGCCGGCTTCGAGTGGCGCGAGGCGGGCTGTTCGATGTGTCTCGGCATGAACGAGGACCAGTTGGAGGGCGACGAGGCCTCCGCGTCCTCGTCGAACCGCAACTTCATCGGTCGGCAGGGGTCGAAAGACGGCCGCACCGTCCTGATGAACCCGCGAATGGTCGCCGCCGCGGCCGTCACCGGGCACGTGACTGACGTGCGCGAACTGAAGGAGGTGAGCGTCGCATGACCGACGAGATTCCCGAAATCGACTCGGCGTCCGGCTCCGGCGTTCCCATCCGCGGCAACGACATCGACACGGACCAGATAATTCCGGCGCGGTTCATGAAGGTCGTCACGTTCGACGGCCTCGGCGAGTTCGCGTTCTTCGACCAGCGCTACGACGAGAACGACGAACCCAAAGACCACCCGATGAACGAGCCGCAGTTCCAGGACGCCGCCATCATGGTCGTCAACGCCAACTTCGGCTGTGGCTCTTCCCGGGAGCACGCCCCGCAGGCGCTCATGCGCTGGGGCATCGACGCCATCATCGGCGAGTCGTTCGCCGAGATTTTCGCGGGCAACTGCCTCGCGCTCGGTATCCCGACGGTCACCGCCGACCACGACACCATCACCGAACTGCAGGACTGGGTCGACGAGCACCCGGACGCAGACATCGACGTGGACGTGGAAAACGAGACGGTCACCTACGGCGAGAAGACCGTGGACGTGACCGTCGACGACGCACAACGGAAGGCGCTCACCGAGGGCGTCTGGGACACGACGGCGCTCATGAAGTCGAACGCCGACGCGGTCGCCGAGAAAGCCGCTTCCCTGCCCTACGTCGATGACTGAGGAAATCGTCGTCATCCCCGGCGACGGCATCGGCGCGGAGGTCATCCCGGCGGCTGTTGACGTGCTGAAGGCCGTCGGCGACTTCGAGTTCGTCGAGGCCGACGCGGGCGACCACGTGAAGGAAGCCACGGGCGAGGCGCTCCCGCAGGAGACCTACGACCTCGCGGCCGAGGCCGACGCGACGCTGTTCGGCGCGGCCGGCGAGACCGCGGCGGACGTCATCCTCCCGCTTCGGACCGCGGTGGACTCGTTCGTCAACGTCCGCCCGGCGAAGGCCTACCCCGGCGTCGACGCGCTCCGCCCGGAGACGGACCTCGTCTTCCTCCGGGAGAACACCGAGGGCGTCTACGCCGGTCACGAAGACCGCCTCTCCGAGGACCTCTCGACGCTCACGCGCGTCGTCACCACCTCGGCGTCCGAGCGACTCGCCGAGTACGCCTGCGACTACGTCGGCGGCGAGGGTGGCAGTTTCCAGGTCGCCCACAAGGCGAACGTGATGCGCGAGACGGACGGTCGCTTCCGCGACGCCGTCGTCTCCGTCGCCGACGACCGCGGCGTCGAGACCGAGGAAGTCCTGATGGACGCCTTCGCGACGCGCGTCTGTCTCGACCCCACGCAGTTCGACACCATCGTCTGTCCGAACCTCGCGGGCGACGTGCTGTCCGACCTCGCCGCCGGCCTCGTCGGCGGTCTCGGACTGCTCCCCTCGGCGAACATCGGCCCGGACGCCGCGCTGTTCGAACCGGTCCACGGCTCCGCGCCCGACATCGCCGGCGAGGGTATCGCCAACCCGGCCGCGACGATTCTGTCCGCGGCGATGCTGCTCGACTACCTCGACTACGAGGAGGAAGCCGACCGCGTCCGGTCGGCCGTCGAAGGCGTCCTCGCCGACGGGCCGCGCACGCCCGACCTCGGCGGCGACGCCTCCACGGAGGACGTGACCGCCGCGATTCTCGACCGACTCTGAGCGTCGGCGACCCACCGAATCGGCGGTTCGACGTTCGTTTCGAGCGTTCTCGTTTTCGTTTTTGATCGTTTTCTCACCGGCGAGCACACCGTGTTCGTTCTTGTGTGAGATTTGGCTGTTTCGAACAGATACGGGCGGAATCCAACATAAACAATTAACACTACTCCCCGACCTATCTTCCACCTAACGAGGAATCGCTACCGATGTTACCAGCAGAGCGCAAACGCCGCATCGTCGAACTCGTCTCCGACTCGGACGGCCGGTCGGTCGAGTCGCTGTCCGACCACCTCGGCTATTCGAAGGCGACGATACGACGTGACCTGCGCGAACTCGAAGACCGTGGGCTCATCGAGCGGTCGCACGGCGGAGCCGTCCCCGTGACCTCCGTCGGGCGCGAGCAGACCTACGGCCAGAAGGAAGTACAGAATCTCGAAGGGAAACGCGCGATCGCGGACCGCGCGGTCGAAGAACTGGCCGAGGGACAGGTCGTGTTCTTCGACGCGGGGACGACCACGATGGAGGTGGCCCGGAAGGTCCCCAAGGACGGGACGACACTCGGCGTCACCAACTCGCCGCGACTCGCCATCGAACTGAACGAGGAGGACAACGAGGTCAAACTCACCGGCGGGACGCTCCGGCGGCGGACGAAGGCGCTCGTGGGGCCGACCGCGGAGTCGTTCATGGAGCGGACGAACTTCGACCTGCTGTTCCTCGGCACGAACGGGCTGGACGTGGACTCCGGCCTCACGACCCCGAACGAGGACGAGGCGCGGATGAAGGAGCTGATGGTCGAGAAGGCCGCGAAGGTCGTTCTCGTCGCGGACCTCTCGAAGCTCGGCCGACGGAGCTTCGTCCAGTTCGCATCGCTCGAAGACATCGACCTGTTTATCACCGACGGAACGCTCGACGCCGACTCTCGCGAGGAGATAGAGAACGCGGGCGTCACCGTCGTCGACGGAGTTGCACGATGATTCTCACAGTCACCCCGAACCCAGCAGTAGACCACACGATTCACTTCGACGAACCGCTTCAGCCCGGCGTCGTCCACCGGACCGACGACGCGGTGTTCACCGCGGGCGGCAAGGGCATCAACGTCGCCAAGTACGTCTCGGCGCTCGACGCCGACGCGACCGCCTCGGGCTTTCTCGGCGGCCACTTCGGGAAGTTCGTCCGCGACCGACTCGACGCCGACGGCATCGCCTCGGACTTCGTCACCGTCGACGCGGACACGCGCCTGAACACGACCGTGCTCGCGGAAGACGGCGAGTACAAACTCAATCACAACGGCCCGCAGATTCGTGCAGCCGACGTGGACGAACTCGTCGAAACCGCGCAGGCGAACGAGCCCGACACGCTCCTCGTCGGCGGCAGTCTCCCGCCGGGGATGTCCCTCGCCGACGTCGATAGACTCGCCCGCGCGGGCGACTGGCAGATTGCGGTGGACATGGGCGGCGAGTACCTCGCCGAACTGGACGCCGACTACTACGTCTGCAAACCCAATCGTTCCGAACTCGCGACGGCGACGGGTCGAACGGTCGAGACCGAAGCCGACGCCATCGCGGCCGCCGAGGAGCTTCACGCGCGCGGGTTCGAGTACGTGCTGGCCTCGCTCGGCGCGGACGGCGCGCTCCTCGTCACCGACAGCGAGGTCCTCTCTGCGCCCGCGCTCGACGTTGAGGTCGTCGATACGGTCGGCGCGGGCGACGCCGTCATGTCCGGCTTCCTCGCCGCGCGCGAACACGGGCTTTCGGACGCCGACGCCCTCCGAATGGGCGTTCTGACCGCGTCCCGCGTCGTCGGCGTCGCGGGCACCCGCGTCCCGCACCTCGAAGACGTGCTGACGAACGAGACGCACGTCGAGGTGACGACGGTTCGGAGCCGGTGATTCTCAGATGAACGTTTGTTAACGACTGAAACGCTCAGTAACGTTCATATTCGAAAGGGTTTTTGAGCACATTTGCGTATGTTCTTTCGTAGGGGTGGCAACACTATGGCAAACGACGCAGAAGACGCGGTTCGGTCCTACCTCACTTCGGTGAAGGAGGACCTCATGACTGGGGTATCGTTCATGATTCCGTTCGTGACTATCGGCGGAATCTTCCTGGCGCTGGGCTACGCCGTAGCCTCGCTTTCGAACAACGTACAAGACGTATTCAACAGCACGGGGACCGCCGGCTGGTTCCTCGCGCAGATCGGCGTCGCTGGGCTGACGCTGATGGTTCCGGTGCTCGGCGCGTACATCGCGTACGCCATCGCCGACCGTCCGGGCCTCGCACCGGGCTTCATCCTGTCGTACATCATCCAGCAGGGCAACGTCCTGCAGGCGGCCGGTGACGTCATCGGTCTCCAGGGTGGCTCCGCCGGCGCGGGCTACCTCGGCGCTATCGTCGCCGGGTTCCTCGCCGGCATCGTCGCGCGCTGGTTCAAGCAGCGCGACGTGCCCGAGTTCATCGCACCGATGATGCCCGTGCTCCTCATCCCGGTCGCGACGACCGCGGTGCTCACGCCCATCATGCTGTTCGTGCTGGGCGTCCCGATTTCCATCGCGAACGCGGGACTCACGAACTTCCTGAGCAACATGCAGGGCGGCGGACAGGCGATTCTCCTCGGGGGCATCCTCGGGGCGATGATGGCGGCCGACATGGGCGGCCCCATCAACAAGGTCGCCTACGTGTTCTCCGTCGGCCTCATCTCCGAGGGCGTCACCGCGCCGATGGCCGCGGTCATGATCGCGGGTATGGTCCCGCCGATCGGCCTCGCGCTGTCGAACTTCATCGCGCCGCAGAAGTACGCGGCCGAGATGTACGAGAACGCCAAGAGCGGCGTGCTCCTCGGCTTCTCCTTTATCACTGAGGGCGCGATTCCGTACGCGGCGGCCGACCCGGCCCGCGTCATCCCGAGCGTCGTCGCCGGCAGCGCCGTCGCCGGCGCGGCCTCGATGGCGCTCGGCGTGAACATGCCGGCTCCGCACGGCGGAATCTTCGTGGTTCCGCTGTCGAACCAGCCGTTCATGTTCATCGCGTGCATCCTGCTGGGCTCCATCGTCACCGCGGTCATCGCGACGGCCATCAAGCCGAACTTCGACGCCAAGGTGGCCGCCCAGAGCTCCGACGACTGACCACACCGAACTAATCTTTCCAGACCCGAACGAAGTACAATACAATGGACGTCACTGACATCAGCACCATCACACCGCTCGAACTGATATCGCTCGAAGAGCCGCCGGCGACGAAGGAGGGAGCCATCGAGTTCCTCCTCGACCTCGCGGTCGACGCCGGCCGCGTCGACGACCGAGACGCCGCGCTCGACGCCCTCCTCGAACGCGAGGAAGAGGCGACGACCGGCGTGGGCTTCGGCATCGGCATCCCGCACGCGAAGACCGACGCCGTCTCGAAGCCGACGGTCGCCTTCGCGCGCTCGACCGAGGGCATCGACTTCGACGCCATGGACGACAAGCCGGCGAAGCTCCTCTTTATGATTCTCGTCCCCGCGGCGGGCGGCGAGGACCACCTGCAGATTCTGAGCGCCCTCTCGCGGTCGCTCATGCACGAGGACGTGCGCGAGAAGCTCCTCGAAGCCGAGAGCAAGCAGACCGTCCAGGACGTGCTCGCCGAGGTGGTCGAGTGATGGAGCGGACCGTCACGGTCGTCCCCGAAGACGGGCTCCACGCCCGCCCGGCCTCGCAGTTCGTCGAGACCGCGAACTCCTTCGACGCCGACGTACAGCTCGGCCGCGCCGACGAGGACGACCTCGTCCCCGCCGCCAGCATGCTCGCGGTCACCGGTCTCGGCGTCGGACACGGCGAGTCGGTCCGACTCGTCGCCGAGGGTGACGACGCGGAAGCGGCACTCGACGCCCTAGAGGACATCCTTTCGACGCCCGAAGCCAAACAGTAAGCCATGACCGAACGAACCCTCTCCGGCATCGGCGTGACACCGCTTTCGGGCGTCGGCACCGTCGTCTGGTACCGACCGGACGCCGACCTCCCGGAGCCCCCGGCCCCGGAAGACGTGGACGGAGACGCCGAACTGGCGCGCTTCGAGGACGCCCGCGCGGCCGCCGAAGACGAACTCGAAGCCGAGCGCGAGCGGACCGCCGAGCGCGTCGGCGAGGAGGAGGCCGCGGTGTTCGACGCGCACGTCCAGTTCCTCAACGACCCGCAGATAACCGACGGCGTCACCGACGCCATCGAGGGCGGACTCCCGGCCGAACACGCCGTTCAGGAGACGTTCTCCGAGTTCGTCGAGCAGTTCGAGAACATGGGCGGTCGCATGGGCGAGCGCGCCGACGACCTCCGCGACGTGCGCGACCGGCTCGTGCGCGTCCTCTCGGACGGCGAGCGGGTCGACCTCTCGTCGCTGCCGGAGGGGAGCGTCGTCGTCGCCGAGCGCCTCACGCCGAGCGACACCGCACAGCTCGACCCCGAGCGCGTCGCCGGCTTCGTCACGGTGACGGGCGGCCGCACCTCCCACGCGGCCATCTTCGCGCGCTCGCTCGCCCTGCCGGCCATCGTCGGCGTGGGCGAGGAACTCCAGTCCGTCGAGGACGGCACCGAAGTCGTCGTCGACGGCGAGTCGGGCGACCTCGTGGTCGACCCGACCGACGAGCGCAAGGAGGCCGCCGCGGCCGCCGCCGAGGTGGACATCCGACACGAGTCGGTCGAGACCGCCGACGGCGTCGACATCGAGGTCGCGGCCAACATCGGCACGCTGGCGGACCTCGGGCCGGCCGTCGACCGCGGGGCCGACGGCGTCGGCCTGTTCCGCACCGAGTTCCTCTTCCTCGACCGCGAGTCGCCGCCGGACGAAGACGAGCAGTACGAGGCGTACGTCGAGGCGCTCGAATCGTTCGACGGCGGCCGCGTCGTCGTTCGGACGCTCGACATCGGCGGCGACAAGCCGGTCCCGTACCTCGACCTGCCGGACGAGGAGAACCCGTTCCTCGGCGAGCGCGGCATCCGGCGGTCGCTCGGCCCGGACGCGGACCTCTTCGAGACGCAGGTGCGCGCGCTCCTGCGCGCGGCGGCCAGCGCCGACGGGGCGAACCTGTCGGTGATGCTCCCGCTCGTCTCGACGGTCGAGGAGCTTCGCGCCGGCCGAGAGCGGTTCGAGTCGGTCGCGGCCGACCTCGACTCCGAGGGCGTCGAAAACGAACTGCCCGAGTTCGGCATCATGGTCGAGACGCCCGCCGCGGCGTTCATGGCCGACCGGTTCGCGCCGCACGTCGACTTCTTCAGCATCGGGACGAACGACCTCGCGCAGTACGTGATGGCCGCAGAGCGCGGCAACGAGCGCGTTTCTGACCTCGGTGACTACCGTCAGCCGGCGGTCCTCCGCGCCATCGACGCCACCGTCTCGGCGACCGAGGGCGAGGACTGCTGGGTCGGCATGTGCGGCGAGATGGCCGGCGACCCGGACCTCACCGAACTGCTCGTCGGGCTCGGCCTCGACGAACTGAGCATGAGCGCCGTGACGGTGCCGCAGGTCAAGGCGGCCGTCGCGGAGACCGACACCGCGGACGCCCGCGAACTCGCGGAGCGCGTCCTGCAGGCCGACACCAAGGCTGAAGTCGCGGAAATCCTTACACTAGACCAATGAAACTCGTCGCAGTCACATCCTGTCCGACCGGAATCGCACACAGCCAGATGGCGGCCGAGAACCTCCTGCAGGCCGGCGAGCGCCTCGGCCACGACATCGACGTCGAGGTCCAGGGCGCGATGGGCACGCAGGACGAACTGTCCTCGGACGCCATCGCCGAGGCCGACGCGGTCATCATCACCTCGGACACGTCGGTCAGCCGCGACCGCTTCGACGGCAAACTCGTCGTCAAGGGGACGGTCAAAGACGGCGTCAACAACGCCGAGGCCGTCGTGAAGAAGGCGGTCGAACTCGCCGAGGCCGGCAAGACCGGTTCGGTCACGTTCGGAAGCGGCGACGACGGCGAGGACGCCGACGCCGACGCCGGCACCGACGGCTCGTCCGGCGACGCCGCGGAATCGGACGAACCCGTGCGCCGCGGCGGCGACCCCGAAAAGGGGCTGTTCGCCCGGCTGAAGAAGCTGTTCTCGTAACGCCGCCGACGGTTTTCCGTTTTTCGCTCGCCCGCCAGCGGCGGCGCTTCGTCCGCCGACGAAAATTAACTCGAACGCGAACAAACGAAAACGTGCAGAATCGAAACTCGCTTCCCATACATTATTAGTCTCGCAGTCGTTGACGAAACCGAGGTGAACGCATAATGCCGTTCTACGGCGGGGAGGAACTCGCCACAGTGTACGACGAGGCGCTCGACGAAGGATTCGGCCTCATCGCGAGTAACATCGCGGAGCCGAACATTATGATGGGTCTCATGGAGGGGGCCGACCGGATGGACTCGGACCTCCTGTTGCAGATGAGCGGTGGTGCCTGCCGGTTCGCCGGTGACGGCGACGCCGTCGCGGGCCTGAAAGCCATGGGGAACTACATCGAGACCATCGCCGAGCGGTACGACATCGGCGTCTTCCTCAACATGGACCACCAGACGGACCTCGAGTTCATCGAGCAGCAGATCGAACTCGACATCCCGTCGTCAATCATGATCGACGCCTCCCACGAGCCGTTCGACGAGAACGTCGCGACGAGCCGCGAGGTCGTCGAGATGGTCGAGGCCGCGGACTCCGACGTCCTCATCGAGGCCGAACTCGGCCAGATAAAGGGCGTCGAGGACGAAATCGAGGCCGAAGAGGCGTTCTACACGGACCCCGAACAGGCCGTCGAGTTCGTCGACAAGACGGGCGCGGACCTGCTCGCCATCTCCGTCGGCACGCAGCACGGGGTCGCCAAGGGCAAGGACCTCGAACTCCGCCCGGATCTCGCCCAGGACATCCGACAGGCCCTGCGCGACCACGGCCTCGACACGCCGCTCGTCCTCCACGGCTCTTCGGGCGTCCAGCCCGACCAACTGCAGGAGATGCTCAAACACGGCATCTGCAAGGTCAACAAGGACACCCGCTACCAGTACGAGTACACGCGCACCGCCTACGACCTCTACAGCGAGGACCCCAACGCCATCGTCCCGCCGGAGGGCGTCGAGGACGCCCGTGACACGTTCTTCAACGAGACCGAGTGGTCGCCGAACAAGGACGTGTTCGACCCCCGCGTCGTCGGTCGCGACATCCGCGAGCGCATCGCCGACGTGCACGCCGGTCTGACCGAGGTCTCCGGCAGCGCCGGCCAGTCCCTGTTCAAGTAACCCGCGCGGGCGGTGATTCGTTCACCGTCGAGCGTTCGCCGCGTCCGCACGGCGGACCGGAACCCGGTTGTCGTCTCCACCCGGCACTCCGCCGGCTCTTCGTTTCGATACGCTTCTCGCCCAGCGGCGGCGCTCTCGGGGGTCGACGGCAGTCGAGTTCGATGCCCCACGTCGCTTAAGGTGTCACGCGGCGTGGACGTACGTATGCCGCAGATTCACCTCGACGACGAGACGGTCGCCCGACTCGACGCGCTCCGCGAGGACGACGAGGAGTACGACGACCTCATCAACGAACTGATGAACATCTACGAGGCGAGCGAGCGAACGCTGTTCCACGCCGGCGACGAGTACTGAGTCGTCGCCGCCGACGCTCGGCCGTCCGTCCGACCGGTTCGCGGTGGCTCGCGGTGGTCCGTTACGAACCGAGCCACCGCGCGAGCGCTCCCGCGAGGAGCACCAGTGCGCCGGCGATAAACGTGCCGGGAATCGGAAGCACGAACAGGAGTCCACCGAACGCGAATATCAGCGTTGACGGTCTCATCTAGCAGCGACGTCGCGCCCGCGCCTGTTACGAATTGTGGCCCTCGAACGGAATGTCGACACCGGAGCCGGGTGAGCGCTCCCGCCGCGGCCGGTCGCCCGGCCCGCTATTCGAGGTAGCTGACGCGGACCTGATTCCACTTGCCCTTCTTTTCGAGGTGGTCTTGGAGCGCGTCCGCGTACTCTTGTGTGAGCCGTTCCGCGTCCTCGAGTTTCTCCTGTTCGCCCTTCTTGCCGCCGCCGCCCATGCCGAGCGCGCCCTTGATGGAGTCGACGATGCCGCCGCCGCCGGACGACGAGTCGCCTCCGCCGCCGCCACCCATCGCGCCCATCTGGCTGCGGATGTTGTCGAGTTCGGGGATTATCTGCGGGACTTTCTCCGTGTCGGCGACGATGCGCGCCTCCTCGGGGTCGTCCGCGTTCTCGATTTCGAACTCCGTCGCCGTCATGATGAGCCCCCATTCCTGACTGTTGAACCGGGAGTTCATCACCTGGTCGTTGAACTCGCGGTCCACCGTCATCCGGTCGCCGACGATGCTGTCGGTCCAATGTGCCATGTGCACACGTCGTCGGCCGGTCGGTATCAGAGTTGCGGGGCCGGCCGGCCCCGGAGGCGACCGACCGCGGAGGCGACCGCGCCCCAGTCAGCCGACGGGGCGACGGGACGAATTGCCTCCCACGCGGGTTTAATGCGGTTGGGTGACGACCCCGAATCATGGAGCGGTACGACCTCCTGTACAGACTGTACGGGAACTTCGACGCGGACGCGGTCCGGGACGCACAGGACTTCGTCGACCTCTTGCCGCCGCTCGGCTCGCCGGTGGCGCTGTCGCACTGGCAGGCGGTCGACGACGAACTCACGGCGAAGAAAGACCGCATCCGCCGGGCGCTCTCCGACGGCGACCGCTACGCCGAACTCGCCGCGCGCGCGACGCGGGACCAGGCGTTCACCGCCCTCGACCTCTACACGAAGTACGGTCGGGCGGTGAACGCGCTCGTCCTCGACGTGGACGAGACGCTGCGCTCTGCGGGGCAGACCGACAACGAGATTCCACGCGAGGTGCTGCACCTCCTCACCCAGTTCCACGAGGAGGGCGTCCCCATCGTCATCTGCACCGGCCAGACATTGGAGAACGTCAAGGGCTTCGCCATTCAGGGATTGGGCAACGAACTCGTCCACTCGGGGAACGTGAGCATCGTCTACGAGGCGGGCACCGGCGTCTTCACGCCCGGACACGGCTCGGACACGAAGCGCCTCCTCTACGAGACGCTCGACGACCCGGTGCAGTCGGTCTTCGAGTCGGTTCGCGGGCGCGTCATCAGCGACCTCCCCGACGCGCTCCGCGGGGGCGTTCACCTGCAGGGCAACGAGTTCAACGTCACGCTCAAGCCGAACTTCGAGACCGGCAGCGACGACGCCGAGGAAGTCATCGACGGCGCGCTCGTCTACTTGCTCGACCTCCTCGGCGAGGCGCTCAGCGACGACCCCGCCGGTCCCGACTGGGCGCGGGCGTACTTCGCGGAGCGCGACCCGGAGATAGCGGGCGTGCTCGACGACCGCGACGCGCTTCCCGCCTCGGATGCGGCGGAGATTCCCGAGGACGCGAGGCGGACGCTGGAGCGAGTGACGGTCGCGTACTACCACGCCGACGCCGCGGAACTCTCCGCGGTCGACCTGAACAAGGCGGCGGGCGTCCGCGCCGCGCTCGACGTGCTCGGGGTGGACGACCCGTTCGTCCTCGTGATGGGCGACTCGAAGTCCGACCTCGACGTGATGAGTTGGGCCGCCGAAAACGAGTGCGGGCTCGCGGCCGCCCCCGAGCACTCCTCTCCGGGTGTGCTCGAACACGTCCGCGAGACCGACGAACTGGTGTTTCCCCGCGGGGACGCCGCCTCGGTGCTCCGGACGGCCTACGCGCTCAACCTCTTGGTCGACTGAGGGTGGCGCGCCGCACGGTGTCTCAGCTCACACCGTGCACATTCCGATGTCGTCACCCGAGTCGTCGTCGGTCGAATCGTCCGAGGATGAGCCGCTGTCGTCGGTGTTCGACCCGTCGTCGTTCGAGTTGTCGTCGGCGTTGTCATCGTTCGAACTGTCGTCGGACGAACTGTCGTCGGTGTTGTCATCGCTCGAACTGTCGTCACTCGAGTCGTCGTCGTTCGAGTCGTCGGACGAACTCTCGTCGTTCGAGTCGTCGCTGTCGTTCGATTTCGAACTGCTGCGTTTCTTCGAGGACTTCTTCGTCGTCGAGTCGGTGTCGTCGTCGGCAGCGTCGGTTTCGACCGTCTCGAACGCGCCGGTCGCGTTCTCGGAGTCGTCCGCGGACGAGCCGCCGTCGGCATCGTCGGCGTCACCCGAGTCGTCGCCGACGACGGGCTCTTCTTGGATTTCGACGTCCTCGTCCGGCGCGTCGCCGTCGGGGTCGGTCACGTCGGCGCCGATACTTCTGTCGGCGTCGTCGGCGGGAGCGGGCGTCTCGGGCGTATTCACGCCGCCGGAGAGGAGGGCGAACACGACGATGACGAGGACGACGGCACCGACGCCGAGTTGGCCGAGGTTCATCGCGCGGCCTCCCGGGAGTCGAAGTCGGGACCCTGTGTCGGTACATCGGTGGCAGTCAGAGACATGGTTCGTCCCGTTATTTGCGTCCCGAGGCTTTCGTTACGAATCGTCTACCCCGGACGCCGCGGTAGTTCGGGATTCCGTCGGTCTGAGAGCGCGCCCCGCGACGGGGGCCCGACGCGAAGTCGTCGCGGGACGCGAAAATTCGCGTTCCTAACCCGTGTTAATACGCGAATACCGCGCCGGTCTGAGTGTCTATTTTCGGTTGACTCTCACCGTGAACTGAATGTCTGGAAATCCTGTGGTTATCGCCCGACTACGGAGCGTTTGACGGACGGTGTCTGGCCCGACACCTCCCGCCGGTCCGACTTCGCAGTTATCTCCTCGGAACGCGTACATTCACCGAATGACTACCTCCATCGACAGAATCGTCTCGCGGGTCTCGCGGTGGCCCGGCGTCGAGACCGCGCCGCACCGCTTCGGGGGAACGGAGTTCCTCGTCGCCGGCCGGGAGATCGGCCACGTCCACGACGCCGGCGTCGTCGACCTCGCGCTCACGAAACGCGTCCGCGACGTGCTCCTCACCGACGGCCTCGCGGACCCGCACCACGTGCTCCCCGACTCGGCGTGGGTGACCTACCGCGTCCGGAGCGCCGCCGACGTGCCGGGCGCGATGCGCCTGCTCAGGCTCGCGTACCTCTGGCGACTGCTCGCGCTCCGCCGCCGCGGCGTCGACCTCGACCCGGCGATTGACCCCGACACCGACCTCCGGCGACTCGGCCTCCCCGCCGACCTCGACGCGCTCGTCCGAGAGACGTTCCGCGACACGCTCGACCGGCGCGCGCCGGTCTGACCTGTTCCCGCGAGTCCCGAGCGGGGACATGTCTCGGTCGGAAAAACTTTACTAACGTCCGAGTAAACCACTCTACATGGGTAAGAACTACGCGGAGTTGCACGATCCGAACGCGGAGTACACGATGCGAGAGCTGTCGGCGGAGACGATGGGCGTGACGGCCAAGCGCGGCGGCGGCCGCGACGTCGAAATCACCGACGTGCAGACGACGATGGTCGACGGCAACTTCCCGTGGACGCTCGTCCGCATCTACACCGACGCGGGCGTCGTCGGCACCGGCGAGGCCTACTGGGGCGCGGGCGTGCCCGAACTCATCGAGCGCATGAAGCCGTTCGTCATCGGCGAGAACCCCCTCGACATCGACCGTCTGTACGAGCACCTCGTCCAGAAGATGTCCGGTGAGGGCTCCGTCGAGGGCGTCACGGTCACCGCCATCGCGGGCATCGAAATCGCGCTGCACGACCTCGCGGGCAAGATTCTCGACATCCCCGCCTATCAGCTTCTCGGCGGGAAGTACCGCGACAAGGTCCGCGTCTACTGCGACTGCCACACCGAAGAGGAGGCCGACCCCGAAGCGTGCGCCGACGAGGCAGAGCGCGTCGTCGACGAGCTCGGCTACGACGCGCTGAAGTTCGACCTCGACGTGCCCTCCGGCTTCGAGAAGGACCGCGCGAACCGCCACCTGCGACCCGGCGAGATTCGGCACAAGGCCGAAATCGTCGAGAAGGTGACGGAGCGCGTCAAGGACAAGGCCGACGTGGCGTTCGACTGCCACTGGACGTTCTCGGGCGGCAGCGCCAAGCGCCTCGCCGCCGCGCTCGAAGACTACGACGTGTGGTGGCTCGAAGACCCCGTGCCGCCGGAGAACCTCGACGTGCAGGAAGAGGTCACGAAGTCCACGCTCACGCCCATCACGGTCGGCGAGAACCGCTACCGCGTGACGGAGCTGCGCCGGCTCATCGAGAAGCAGGCCGTGGACATCGTCGCGCCCGACATGCCGAAGGTCGGCGGCATGCGCGAGACGCAGAAAATCGCGGACGTGGCGAACCAGTACTACGTGCCGGTCGCGATGCACAACGTCTCGTCGCCGGTGGCGACGATGGCCTCCGCGCACGTCGGCACGGCGATTCCGAACTCGCTGGCGGTCGAGTACCACTCCTACGAGCTGGGTTGGTGGGGCGACCTCGTCGAGGAGACGGTCATCGAGGACGGCTACATCGAGATTCCGGAGAAGCCGGGCCTCGGCGTGACGCTGGACATGGACACCGTCGAAGAACACATGGTCGACGGCGAGACGCTGTTCGACGAGGCGTAAGCCGAAGTCGAATCAGTCGAGCTTCGCTCGACGCGATTCGACGAGGAGTGAAACGACTCGTCGAGCCAGCAGCACGGAGTGCTGCGCTGTTCGACGAGGCGTAAGCCGAAGTCGAATCGGCGAATCTCTGATTCGCCTCATTCGACGAATCGAACCCGAACTCACAGACTGGCTTCCGATTTTTCCGAGGCTCAACGCGGAGCCGTCGGCTCGTCTTCTCACACCTCGTCGACCAGCCGAACGCCACCGGAGGGTCGACAGGCGAACACGTGAGCGTCGGGGCCGACGCGCTCGGGGGCGGCGTCTCGAATCGCGCGCGCCGCCCGGTCGAGGGCGTCGCCGTCGACCAGCGCAACCGCGCTCCCGCCGAAGCCGCCGCCGGTCATCCGCGCGCCGTAGACGCCCGGCGTCTCGGCGGCGAGTTCGACCGCCGCGTCGAGCTCCGGACAGCTCACCTCGTAGTCGTCGCGCAGGCTCTCGTGGGCCGCGAGCATCGCGTCGCCGACGCGGTCGAGGTCGCCGGCGGCGAGCGCGTCGCGGGCGCGACGGACGCGCTCGTTTTCCGTCACGACGTGTCGAACCCGGCGGCGGTGTATCGGCTCCAGCGCGTCGGCGTGGGCGTCGAGGAGGTCGCGGTCCACGTCCCGGAGGGAGTCGAGGTCGCGGTCGGCGCGCTCCCGGAGGCGGTCGAGCGCCGCCGCGCACTCGCGGACGCGGTCGTTGTAGCCCGACTCGGTCAGTTCGTGGGAGACGCCGGTGTCGATGACGAGGACGCCGACGTCGTCGCCGACGGGCACCGACTCGAACTCGCGGGTTCGGCAGTCGAGAAAGAGCGCCGAGTCGGCCTCGCACAGCGCCGCGGAGAACTGGTCGAGGATGCCGCACTCGACGCCGACGCCCTCGACCTCGGCCCGCCAGCACGCCAGCGCGAGGTCGGCGGTCGGGAGGTCGCGCCCGGAGACCGCGAGAAGCACGCGGCCGACTGCGAGTTCGAGCGCGGCCGACGAGGAGAGGCCCGCGCCCGTGGGCACGTCGGAGGCGATGGCGAGGTCCGCGCCGCCGACAGGGCCGTCCTCGCGGAGGACGCGCGCGACCGCGGCGACGTAGGCGGCCCACCCATCGGGGTCGTCGTCGGGGGCGAGTTCGGCCGTCTCGTCGAAGTCGGCGGCGCGGACGCGGAGCCGGTCGTCGTCTCGCGGGCGGGCCGCGACCGCGACGTGGCGGTCGACGGCCATCGGGAGACAGAGGCCGTCGTTGTAGTCGGTGTGGCCGCCGACGAGGTTCACGCGACCGGGGGCGACGGCGACCGTCAGATTCGCAGGCTCCGTCGGCTCCGGGGTCGAAGTCGAATCGAAGGCGTCGCCGCCGGCTCTGAGCGCCGCGAGAGCGGTCTTCGCGCGCTCGACCGGCGTTCCGGCGTCGTCGGTCACCGCGTCGTCAGCATCGTCGTCGTCGGTCATACGTGGCCGTCTCCGTGCGGTTCCCCGGCGCTCGTCGCGCCTTCGTCGGCCGCGACGGCCTCGCCGCCGAGTCGGGCGGCTATCTGCCGACCCAGTTCGCGCGGGTTCGACTCGGTCACGCGGAGGTCGTCGCCGACGGCGACCCGGCCGGGCGAAAGCACGTCCGCGCAGATGCCGCCGCGGGACTCGCGGAGGGCGTCGCCCACGTCGTCGCCGACGAGGTCCGCGAGGTGCGCGCAGGGCGGTCTGCGCTTCGTCCCGCGGAGTTCGGCCCCGCCGAGTTCGAACGTCGCGTCGAGGAGGGCGTCGAGGTCGACGCCGCGGACGACGACGTTCCGGCGGTGTTCGCCGGCCGAGAGGTCGAGGTCGTACTCGCGCTCCGCGTCGTCCAGCACCGCGGCGTCGACGAGCGTCACCTGACAGCCGTCGGTCGCCGAGTAGAAGCCGTCGCCGTCGAAGTAGCGGTCGCTCTCGATACCGCCCTCGGCGACCGCGACGGTCTCGTGGGAGACCATCGGCTCGCCCTTCGACGGCGCGGTGTACAGCGCCTCGACGCGTCCGCGAACCTCGGAAGTCATACCTCCGGCTACCACTCCGGGACACGAATAGGTTGGGTCGGCGGGGCGCGGCGGTGCAGTCCGGGGTCCGAAGCGCCGAGCCGAGCCGACTCAGCAGAGCGGCTTCGGGTCGACGCCGAGTTCGGCGAGGCCGTCGGCGTAGTCGTCGTACGCCAGTTGGACGACGTACTCGGCGACCATCCGGGCGCGCTCCCAGTCGTCGTCGCTCTCGCAGCGCTCGGCCAAGAGGTCGAGACCGGTCGCGAGCGTCTCTTCGGTCTCGGCTTTCAACTCGCGGAAGAGGTCGGCGCGGGGCTCGTCGGCCTCGTTGACGAAGAAGCCGATGACCTGCGTGTGGGTCCGAACCGAGACGAGGCCGCGGCCGACCATCCCGGCGGCGGCCCGCTCGACCGTGTCTTCGCGCCCGCGGAGGTACGCGTGCATCACGCCCGGTTCGTCCGGGAGGTCGACCTCCTCGTCGAGCGCGTCGAGGACGCGGTCGAGGTGCTCGGCCTCTTGGGCCGCGGTGGCCTCGAAGGCGGCTCTCGCGTCGTCGTCGGGCTCGTCGTCGGCCCACGCCTCGAACGTCCCGCGGGCCGCGTGCTCGGAGTACGCGGCGGCGCGGAGCACCGCCGGTTCGGAGAGGTCCGCATCGGTCAGCGCTAACAGGAGCTTCGACGAGCCGAGTCGGTCGAGTTGCGTCCGTTTCGCCGCCTCGACTGACTCGCGGAACGAATCGGCGTCCATACCGTTCATCGGTCCGCCAGTCACCTGAACATTCGGACCGGTCCACGAATGTGGGATTCTCACGGCAATCAGTTCCGGTATCATTCGTGATACTCCGCGGTGAGGCTTGAAATACTGGAACCTATTGGGAACGGGTATGACGAACTCCTCGGCACCAGTCGACGCCAACGCGCGAGCGCGTGTCGACGGGGATGCGCTACTCTCAGAACTGGACATCGATGCGGCGGAAATCGACCGCCGGAAGTCGTTCGTTCGCCTCTCGGCGGCGGACGAGCGACGATTGAGCGACCTTCAACCGCTCTTCGACGAGTTCGCGAACGAGTTCGCCGCGGAGTTCTACGACCACCTCGGCGAGCACGCGGCGGCGACGACGTTCTTCGGTCGCTCGACGAAGAACACGGAGATGCTGCAGGCCGACCAGGCGGCGTACCTCCGCGAACTCGGCCGCGGGGAGTACGGCGAGGACTACTTCGCGAAGCGGGCGCGAATCGGGAAGTTACACGACATGATAGACCTCGGGCCGAAGTTCTACCTCGGCGCGTACTCGGTCTACTACGAGGGTATTCTCGGTGCCGTCGCGGACGAGGTGAAAGCCGAGTTCACCGGCGGCGGGCGGACGGTCGGCGACGAGTCCGGCGCAGACGGCGACGGTGCGGGCGACGCTGAGGACGGTGGCGGTCTGCTTTCCGGGCTCCTCGGCGGCGCGGCCGGCGTCTCAGGCGGGCTCCGCGGCGGCGACGACCGGGTCGAAGACGCCGTCGACGAGGTCGTCGCGCGCATCCTCCCCGTGTTGAAGCTCCTGTCTCTCGACCAGCAGGTGGCGATGGAGACGTACATCCACTCGTACAGTCAGGCCGCGCGGGAGGCGGCCGAGCGCCGACGCGCCCTCGCAAACGAGGTCGAAGCCGACGTGAGCGAGCCGGTCGAGTCGCTCCTGCGGACCTCCGAGGAGGTCACGGAGCGAACCGACGACATCGAGACCACGGCGCGGGCGCAGGCCGACGACATGGCGACGGTCGCCGCCGAGGTGTCGGACATGAGCGCGACCGTCGAGGAGATTGCGGCGACCGCGGAGGAGGTCGAGCGGACCAGCGCCGACGCCGCCACGCGCGCCGCCGAGGGCGAGGACGCGGCCGACGAGGCCATCGACGTGATGCGCGACGTGAGCGAGGCCGCCGAGACGGCCTCCGAGGACGTCCAGCAACTCCACGACCAAATCGCGGAGATAGACGAGGTGCTCGACGCCATCAACGACATCGCCGAACAGACGAACCTGCTCGCGCTCAACGCCTCCATCGAGGCCGCCCGCGCCGGCGACGCGGGCGAGGGATTCGCCGTCGTCGCCAGCGAAGTCAAGAACCTCGCGGAGGAGTCGCAGGCCCGCGCCGCCGAGGTCGAGGGCACGGTGGGCAACATCCAGTCCGAGGCGAGGGAGACCATCGAGAGCCTCTCGCAGACGACCGGCCGACTCTACGACGGCATCGACCGCGGCGAGGACGTGATGCGCAGTCTCTCTGACATCTCGGCGGCGGTCGAGCAGGCGACCGTCGGCGTCGGCGAGGTCGCCTCGGCGACCGACGACCAGGCCGAGAGCGCCGAGCAAATCGCCGGTATGGTTGACGACGCGACGGAGCGCGCGACCGCGGTGTCGGACCAAATCGGCGAAATCGCCGACGCCAACCGCTCGCAGACCGAACAGGTGCTCTCGATTCGCGACGCGGCCGCGCGACTCGGCGGCGGCGAGACGGGCGGCGCCGGCGGGGCGGGCACGCCTCTCGAACCGAGCTCCGACACTCCGACAACCGGCGGTGTCGACGGTCCGCCGGCCGGCGTCCTCGACGAGTCCGGCTTCGACGAACCGCCATCGAGACGCCTGAGCAACGACGGCGGAACGTCGGAGTAGCGCGGGTCACTGTTCTCTCTTCGGTCCGCGTAGCGTTCTTCCGCCCGGCGCGCGTATCGTGTGCGTATGACTCCCGAGGAACTGTCGGCCCGACTCGCCCGCGGCGACCCGACGGCGATTCTCGACGTGCGCGACCGCGACGAGTTCGAGGCGTGGCGCGTCGACGGCCCGGCCGTGACCGCGACCCAGATTCCGGCGATTCGCTTCACGCAGGCCGAGATTCGCGGGACGGTCTCCGAACTCGCGGCGGGGTTCGAAGACGCCCCTTCGCCCGTAGTCGTCGTCTGCGCGGAGGGCCGGTCGAGCGCGCACGTCGCCGAGTTGCTCTCCGAGGCCGGTGTCCCCGCGGAGAATCTCGAAACGGGAATGGACGGCTGGGCGCGCGTCTATCGCGCCCGCGAACTCCCCGTCGGAACCGCGGACGCGACGGTTCTCCAGTACGACCGCCCCTCCAGCGGCTGTCTCGCCTATCTCGTCGTCGCCGGCGACGAGGCGGTCGTCGTCGACCCGCTTCGGGCGTTCGCGGGGCGGTACGTCGAAGACGCCCGCGAGCGCGGCGCTGAGGTCGTCGCCGCCGTCGACACCCACGTCCACGCCGACCACGTCAGCGGCGTCAGCGCCGTCGCCGAGCGAACCGGCGCGACCGTCGTCCTCCCGGCGGGCGCGACAGACCGCGGCCTCGACTTCGACGCGCGACTCGTCGCGGACGGCGAGACCATCAGCGTCGGCGACGCGGAACTCGTCGCCGTCCACGCGCCGGGACACACGACCGAGATGACCGCGTTCCGCCTCGGCGACCTGCTCTTTGCGGGCGACAGCCTCTTCCTAGAGAGCGTCGCGCGCCCGGACCTCGAAGACGGCGACGAGGGCGCGCCCGACGCCGCGAGGCGACTCCACGCGACGCTCACGGAGCGGTACGGCGAGTTCACGGACGACACGCGGGTCGCGCCCGCACACTACGGCCCGCGGACAGTCCCGGACGAAAGCGGCGCGTACGTCGCGGAACTCGGGGCGCTCCGGGACCGACTCGGGGCGCTCTCGATGGACGAGGCGGCGTTCGTCTCGTTCGTCTGTTCGGACATGCCGCCGCGGCCGGCAAACTACGAGCGAATCATCGAGACGAACCTCGGTCGGGACTCGCTGTCGGACGAGGAGGCGTTCGAAGTCGAGTTGGGGCCGAACAACTGCGCGGCGACGAGCGAGGCGTGAGGCGCGGTCCGCGGGCCGAGCGAGTGCGTCGGTCCGACGCGTCGGGCCGACGCATCGGCTCGGTGACTCGGTGCGAAACGGAGAAACGCGGGCCGGCGCGCCGGCCCCGGAGAGTACCCGTCGTCAGTCGTCGTCGGCGGCGGTGCCGGCGGCCGCGGCGTCGCCTTCGATGCTCGGCGGGTAGACGCCGCGGTCGAGTTTGAGGTCGCTCTGCGGGCGGGCCATGCAGGTGAGGGCGAACCGCTCTGCCTCCTCGTCGGTCAGCCCGCGGGCGGCGGGCTGGGTGACGTCGCCTTCGAGAATCTCGGCGGAGCAGGCGAGGCACATCCCGACGCGGCAGGAGTACTCCTGTGCGATGCCCTCCTCGATACAGGCCTTGAGGATGGTCTGCTTGTCGGATACGGTGATGGTCTCGCCCGTGCCGACGAACTCGACGGTGTACTCGGTCATACCGCGGCGTATGAGCGACCGCACCAAAACTGTTTATCAAAGTCGCGGCGACCTCGTCGCCGACCGCGCGGTCGGAGCAGGCTGCCGAGCGAGTCGGGAACGCGCGACTCGCGCCCGAGTTCGGGCTACTCCGCGGCTTCGGCGTCCGCGTCCGCGCTCTCGTCAGCGTCGTCTTCTTCGTCCTCGTCGTCCAGTCGGATGGTGAGCACCGGGACCGGCGAGGTGCGGACGACGCGTTCGGTGACGCTCCCGAGGAGGTAGTGGCTCAGCCCCGTGCGCCCGTGGGTACCCATGACGACGAGGTCGATGTCGTGGTCGTCGATGTACTCCCGGATGGAGCGGTAGGCGGTCCCGGTGACGACCTCGGCCTGCACGTCGACACCGGCTTCCTCTGCGGCCTCGCCGACGTGTCGGGTCGCGGCGTCGCCCTCCCGTTCGAGGGCGTCGATGACCACGTCCGCGCCGGCGTCGAGCGAGGTGTAGATGCTGGTGTCGATGACGTACAGCGCGTGAATCCGCGCGTCGTACGTCGTCGCGAGGTCGAGGGCGTGGTCGATGGCGCGTTCGGCGGCCCTGCTTCCGTCGGTCGGGACGAGGATTTCGCTGTACATGATAAATTGTACTTAGTTCGGAACGCGGTTAATACTACTCCTCGTTCCCGTCGTCTCGGAACGACAGGATGGCCTCCTCGCACGCCCGCAGTCCGTCGATTCGCTCGGTCTCCTCGTCGAGTTCGACCGTCTCGACGACCGACCAGCCGGCGTCGTCCTCGTAGGCGGCGGCCTTGACCCACGCCTCGGTGGCGAAAAGCAGGCTGCGGGCGGGGCCGTCGTCCTCGACGGCGACGACGAGGTCGAACGCGTCGGCGCGGTTCAGAGACGTCAGCTCCTGCGGTTCGAGGGGGCGAGCGGGTAGCGACTCGATGAGCGACATATCCGAGTGCTACCGGTCGGCGGGGATGACGCTTTCGAAGGGGCGGGCCGCCGGCCTTCCAAGTCGTAACCTTTCTGCCGTCCGGCGCGCCACGTCATCCCATGATTCCCTCCCGCGTCGGGCGGCGACCCGACCGAACGGCGCTCGCCGTCGTCGCGCTCGCCGCCGCGGCGCTCGTCGTCCGCCTCGTCGGACTCGGCGACCGGCCGCTCCACTGGGACGAGGCCCGCGTCGGCTACTGGAGCCTCCGGTCGCTCGAAACCGGCTTCTTCTCGTACCGCCCCGTCGCCGGCGGCCCGCTCGTCTATCACCTCTCGCGGCCGTCGCTCGCGCTCTTCGGCGCGACCGACTTCGCGCTCCGCCTCCCCTTCGCGCTGTTCGGCGCGGCCCTCCCGCTCGCGGCGCTCCTCTTCCGCGGCCGCCTCGCCGCCGACGAGACCGTCGGGTTCGCGGCCGTCCTCGCGGCGAACCCGATTCTCGTCTACTACGGCCGGTTCGCCCGCGGCGACGTGCTCGCGGTCGGCTTCGCGCTCGTCGCCTTCGGCTTCGCGGTCCGTCTCGTCGACGGCGCGGGGCGGCGCAACGCCTACGGACTCGCCGCGGCCGTCGCGCTCGCCGTCGCCTCGTCGGGGCTCGGCGTCGTCGCCCTCGGCTGTCTCGCCGTCGCCGGCCTCTTGGTGTTCGACCACGCGGCGCTTCTCCCGTCGGCGCGACCGGCCGCGATGCGCCTCGGCGAGTACGCCGCCCGACTCCGCGGCGCGGCGACCCCCGCGGCCCGCGCGCTCCTCGTTTTCGTCGGACTCTACGTCTTCGCGTTCGCCCCGCGGGCGGGCGACACCGACGGCGCGGGGCTCTACACGCCGGGGACGATTCTCGGCGCAATCGACGCGGCGCTGTTCGGCTCGGTCCGTCGCTTCGTCGGCGTCCGCGTCGTCGACCGCTACCCGGAGGGAACCCACGAGTATCTCCCGTACTTCGGCGACCTCCTCGGCGCGCTCGCGCTCGCGGCGCTCCCGGTCGTCCTCCTCGGCGCGGCGGTCTTCCTCGTCGACCGCTACACGGCCGGCGGGCCGCGTTCTGAGGTGTCGGCGGCGGTCTACTGGGCCGGCGCGTCGCTGGCGTTCGTCCCCATGCTGACCGAGGTGTCCGCGCCGTGGCTCGGCGTCTACGTCGTCGTCCCGCTCGCGCTCCCGGCGGGTATCGGCCTCGCGGCGCTCGTCCGCTGGGGTCGCAGCGCGTTCGACTCGCGGGACGTGCCCCGCGTCGCGGCCGCGGTCATCGTCCTGCTCGCGCTCGTCGCCCAGACCGGCGCGGTGGCGACGACCGAGGTGTACGGCCCGAGCGACCGCGACACCGAACTCGCGCACTTCGCACAGCCGTCCAGCGAGTTCTCGTCGTTCCGCGACAACCTTTCGGCGTGGGTCGGGCCGACCGACGACGAGGGGCCTGAGGTGCTCTACTACGGCAGTTCGATGTACGTCGCCGACGGCGCGGCCGACTATCCGCCGGTCCCCGACCCGTGGGGCGAACAGCTCCCGATGGCGTGGTACGTCGAGCGAATCGGCGCCGACTCGACGACGGCGGCGACGCCCGAGGCGCTCGAAGCCCGGTCGTCGGTTCCGCCGGTAGTCATCGCGCCCGCCGACGAGCGCGGGACGGTCGCGCCGCTCCTCGACGGCTACGTCGCACACCAGTACGACACCGGCCTCTGGGGCCGGCCGGTCGTGGTGTTCGTGAAAAACTAAAACTGCGTGTCGTCGACGTCGTCAGTCGGTGACGGTGAGCCGGGTCGCGGGTCGGGTCGGCGGGCCGACGCTCAGCGGAAGCCCATCGCTTCGATCTGTTCTTGGTAGCGGTTCCGGATGGTGACTTCCGTCACCTGCGCCACGTCCGCGACCTCGCGCTGGGTCTTCTTCTCGTTGCAGAGAAGCGACGCGGCGTAGATTGCGGCGGCGGCGAAGCCGGTCGGCGACTTCCCGGAGAGAAGCCCCTGCTCGGCGGACACGTCGATGATTTCGGTCGCCTTGGCCTGGACCTCCTCGGAGAGGTCGAGCGCGGAGGCGAACCGCGGGACGAACTGCTTGGGGTCGACGGGCTTGAGTTCGAGGCCGAGTTCCTGGGAGATGTAGCGGTACGTGCGACCGATTTCCTTCTGCGGGACGCGCGACACTTCCGCGACTTCGTCGAGCGAGCGCGGGATGCCTTCCTGACGGCAGGCGGCGTAGAGCGCCGAGGTGGCGACGCCCTCGATGGAGCGCCCCCGAATCAGGTCCTCGTTGAGCGCGCGGCGATAGATGACCGAGGCGACCTCGCGGACCGACCGCGGGACGCCGAGCGCCGAGGCCATGCGGTCGATTTCGCTGAGCGCGAACTGGAGGTTGCGCTCGCCGGCGTCTTTCGTGCGGATGCGCTCTTGCCACTTGCGCAGGCGGTGCATCTGCGACCGCTTCTCGGACGAAAGCGAGCGACCGTAGGCGTCTTTGTCCTTCCAGTCGATGGTCGTCGTCAGCCCCCGGTCGTGCATCGTCTCCGTGATAGGCGCACCGACGCGCGACTTCGACTGCCGCTCGGAGTGGTTGAACGCCCGCCACTCCGGGCCGCGGTCGATCTGTCGCTCGTCGAGGACGAGTCCGCAGTCGTCACACACCAGCTCCCCCTGGTCTGCGTCCGTGACGATCTGGTCAGAGCCACACTCCGGACAGTTGACTTGCTCGTCCTCTTGTGCCGTTGCCTCCTCCTCTCGTTGACGCTGCCGGCTCGGACGTTCCATTAAAAGGTTTCTGGTGGAGCGTGAATTTAAACCTTTGTAACAGAAATATGATACAGGCCGCTGTCTGGCGATTCGACGAGCTCGGATTCGGGCGACTCGGACGCAGCTACTTATACAGTTCCCTGACTAACGGTGAATCGAATGGTCAGACGTGCTACCGCGACACTCGTCGTCGTCGTTCTCGCGGTCCTCGCGGGCTGTCTCGGCGGGGGCGGCGCGGGGGCGGCGACGACGGTCGAATCGACCGCGACAGAGACGGCATCGCCGACGGCGCAGTCGGGGTCGCCGACGACCGCGGCCGCCGAAGGCGACGTGACAGTCGAGGTGGTCGACGTGGTCGACGGCGACACCATCAAGGTCGTCATGCCGGACGGCGCGCGCGAGACGGTTCGGCTCCTCGGCGTCGACACGCCGGAGGTCCACGCCGAGAACACGCCCGACGAGTTCGAGGGCGTCCCCGAGACCGAGGCCGGCCGGACCTGCCTCCGCACGGCGGGCGAGGACGCGAGCGCCTACGCGAAGTCCCGGCTCGCCGACCGGACGGTCGAGCTCCGATACGACGAGAAGGCGGGCGAGCGCGGCTACTACGGCCGGCTCCTCGCGTACGTCGTCGTCGACGGCGCGGAGTTCAACTACGACCTCATCACCGAGGGCCACGCCCGACTCTACGAGAGTTCGTTCGAGGAGCGCGAGCGCTACGAGCGCGCCGAGCGCGACGCCAGAGAGCGCGGGGTCGGCCTCTGGTCCTGCGCGACCGAGGGCGCGGCCGCGGGCGGCGCGGACGCGACCACCGACGACGGCCTCTCCGTCTCGGTCGTCGCCGACGCGCCCGGCAACGACAACGACAACCTGAACGAGGAGTACGTCACGCTCCGGAACGACGGCGACGACCCCGTCGACCTCTCGGGGTGGACCGTCTCCGACGCGGCGGGCGTGACCTACACGTTCGCCGAGGGGACCGAACTCGACCCCGGCGCGTCGCTGACGCTCCACACGGGCTCGGGAACCGACACCGATGAAGACGTCTACTGGGGTCGCGGCGGCGCGGTGTGGAACAACGGCGGCGACACGGTCACGATTCGGGACGCCGCCGGAACCGAAGTGCTCGCGTACGCGTACGAGTAGAGTCGCCGGCTCCGGGCGGAACCACCCCGCGGGGTCAGGGGGAATGGGGGCGGAGCGTGTGCCCCCACAAGCAGTACGGTACCAATGGGCATTACTCTCTAGGCTGTCATGTCTGCGTGGCGAACCGCCCTGCCATCGGCGGATTCCACGCGCAGGAATTACTACTGGGCATTTACAAAGATATATACATAACCAAAGGAAATGTGTGTGCAACATGAGCACGCTCGAATCCTCGTCCGTCGAAGCCGGACTCGTCGCCGGCCGTCCCGCCGACCTGACTCCCGTCGTCCTCGACGCCGCGGGGCTGGAGTCGACCGCCCCGTCGCACCTCCGCGACCTGAAGGCCGGACTCGCCGAGGAGGGCTACCTCCCCGCCGAACTCACCGTCGAAGCCCGCTTCTGCGAGGACGACCCCCTCGCGGTGCAGTCGGAGTCCGACCGCCTCCGCGAGTACGTCCGCGCCGCCGCGTTCCTCGGCGTCGGGCGCGTCGCCGTCGACGTCGCGGAGTGCTGTCGCCCCGACGACGCCGAGTCCGCGCTCGCGGCGCTCGGCGAGCGCGCCCGGCGCGAGGGTGTCGCTTTTGAGCTTCGAGGTTCCATCGACGGCTGATGGCAACCAAGGCCGCGCTGGAGGCGCAGTTGGCGGTGGTCGCCGGCTTCGAGAACCCGAAGGTCTCGCTCGAACAGTACCCGACGCCGCCGGACCTCGCCGCGCATCTCGTCCACCTCGCGGACCTCCGCGGCGACATCGAGGGCGCGACGGTCCTCGATTTGGGCTCCGGAACCGGCATGCTCGGACTCGGCGCGGCGCTCCGCTCGCCCGCCCGCGTCGTCGGCGTCGAACTCGACGACGCGGCGCTCGAAACCGCGACGGACAACGCCCGCCGGGTCGGTGCGAGCGCCCCCATCGACTGGATTCGCGCCGACGCGACCCGCCTGCCGCTCTGTCTCCCCGACGACCGGCAGGTCACGGTGCTCATGAACCCGCCGTTCGGCGCGCAGCGGGGCAACGAACACGCCGACCGCGCGTTCCTCGAATCGGTCGCGTCGGTCGCCGACGTGTCCTACTCGGTCCACAACGAGGGGAGCAAGGAGTTCGTCGAGTCGTTCGTCGCCGACGCGGGCGGCGACCTCACCGACGCGTTCCGGGCGACGTTCGACCTCGACCGCCAGTTCGACTTCCACGACGAGGACCGCCGACAGCTCGACGCCGAAGTGTTCAGAATCGAGTGGTGAGGCGACCGTGACCGCGCCGTCGTCAGCGCGCGCGTCGACCGCGGACCCAGACTAATTGTACGTCTCTTTTCGCGCGACTCGGACTTTCGTCCCCCGCGACTCGGCGAAGACGAACGACTTCTCGCGGACGAACCGGATGCCGTCGAGCGTCGTGCTCGCGTTCTCGGTCGGCATCGGTCCTCTGACGGTCCCGCTGTCCGACGACACCTGTATGTCGTAGCCCGTCGCCGTCGGCACGACCGAGATGTTCCGCCGGGCGACGACCGGTTCGGCTCGGACCGGCCCGGTCTCGTAGGCCAGTCGCGCCTCGCCGTCGGCGACGAGGAACACCCGGTAGGCGGTTCCCGCGCCCGAGACGACGTAGCCGTCGCGGACCGCCGTCACCTGGTCGCGCCAGCCGAGGCCGCCGAGCCTGACCGCCGACTCGCCGTCGAACGCCAGCCGACTCGTGGAGACGGCCGTCGTCCAGATACCGCGCCGCTCGCTTCTGACGATGACCCCGGAGGTGTTGGTCGTCGTCGACTCGCCGAACAGTTCGATGTCGAAGACGGCGGTCAGCCCGTTCGGCACGTCCTCGGCGTAGGTCACGTCGTAGTCCCTGACCGAGACGCTCTCGCCCGGCAGGTCGTCGCCGCTCGCGGTGAACGTGTTGTACAGCATCGCCGGCCCCGACAGGGCCGCGACGACGACGAGGAGAACGGCGAGGCCGGCCTGCCAGCGGCGGGCCGAAAACACCGAGTTGTCGGGCGCGTACTCGCGGAGCGGCTTGTCGGAGGCCGCGACGGTCAGCGCGACGATGGTCGCGAGCGCGACGACGAGCGCGAAGCCGACGGCGCGAAACAGCACGTAGGTCTCGCCGCCGCGGTACCAGTACACCGCCCACAGCGACTCGCTCACGGAAAACAGGAGGACGCCGGCGAAGCTCCGGAGGGCGGGCGGGTTCGACCCCTCGCGGCGGTGGCTGAGCCACACGCCGAGGAGGACGCCGAACAGGAAGCCGATGGCGTGGCCCTGAATGGCGATTTGGGACCACCACGGCGTCGAGAAGATGGGGCGGGCCGACGAGACGACTTCGGGCGACAGCATCGCGTTGTAAAACAGGCTGACGACGCGCCCGGAGACGAACGCCAAGATGGTCGCCAGCGGCCGGAAGACGAGTGCGAAGCCGGCGAACGCGAACACGACGCCGGAGAAGCCGACGACCGGGCCGAGCGCGAAGACGGAGGTCAGAAGCCCCACACCGACGACGGCCGCGGGGAAGACGACGAGCGACCGGACGTAGGGGTTCTCGCGGGCCGACCCGAACGAGGTGGACCCGCGGCGCGTCGGGTAGTGTCCCCACGCGTACTCCGCGACCGGCGCGAGCGTGAGCGTACCGACGAGGTTGCCGACGAGGTGGCCGGCGCTGGAGTGAGCGAACGCGGCGGTCAGCATCCCGGTCGGGTAGAAGTACGACCACGCCCGGAACGGGATGACGACGGGCCGGTACCACGACGACCAGCCGTCCTGCACGACGAGATAGACGAGGAGGACGCCGCCGACGCTGACGAGCGTTCCGAGCGGGAGGCCGAACAGGAAGCGCCGCCGGAGGGCCGCCGAGAGCCGAGTCGGTCTGTCGACGACGGCGAGCGCGACGGCGGCCGCGAGGAGCGCGAGGAGCGCGGCGAGTCGCTGGAACGGTATCCAGCCCGGTATCTCTAGCATTAGCTACCTGTGTCGTACGAATGGGTGATAAAGAAACCCGCGGAGAACTGCTTGAGAAGTGCTAGCGAGCGACACGAATCCGACGGCGGGAAGCGGCTCAGCGTCGGGCGGTCGGTCGCGGGGCGCGCTGCGGCGGACGGCCGCTCAGATTTTCCCTTCGGCGTCGTCGGCCAGTTCCTCCATGCGCTTGCCGACGCGGCCCGCGCTGGAGAACTCGTCGTCGCTCATCGCGGTCGCGAGGGCGTTCCCCAGCACGAACACGGCGTGTTTGTGCTCGCTTTTCGATTTGTGGACGTGGGAGGGCTCGACGGCGAGCTCGTCGTAGGGGTCGAACAGGCTCGAATCGACGTGGTCGCGGGCCGAGAAGTGGTCCTTGATGATAACCATCTGTTCGTGCAGCTCCAGCAGTTCGTCCTTGTGCATGAGCGTTGGTTAGGCGCGAGGGCGGTTTAAGCGTTATTGGGGGATACTGTCACTCGGCTCAGAAGACGTACTCGTCTTCGTGGCCCATCATTCCGTCGTCTTCGTACGCGCGGTCCTCGTCGGACATCGGACCGCTGGTCTTGTACGCGCGGATACCGGTCGACAGCAGGTCCTCGATGGCCTCGTCGCGGTTGACGAACTCGCCCTGTTCGACGAGTTGGACGATCTGCATCTCCAGGTGTTCCGGCACGGTAATCTCTACTTTGGGCATCTGAACGTCCGTCGCTTTGGAAGGGCCGTATATAACTCTACCGGGGGAATACTCGGGTTTTCCGAAGGTCGTTCCGGCGAACGCGAATCTCCGCTTACGTTCGGTTAGTGCGGCTGCCGCCCCGGTCGCCGACGGGTGTCCGGAGTCGTTAGTGATAGGTGCGTCGGGCCGAAGATTCGACCATGGCCAACGACGTGACCCACCTCTACGAGGAGTTCGGCGACGACCGACTCCCGCCGGGCCAACGCGAGACCCAGCGGTTTCCCGTGCTCTCCAAGAGCGGCACGCCCTCGTGGGACCCGGAGACGTGGTCGTTCGAGGCGTGGGGCGCGGTCGAGACCGAACTGGACCGCTCGTTCGACGAGTTCCGCGACCTCCCCTCCGAGACGCAGGTACAGGACTTCCACTGCGTCACCGGCTGGAGCAAGTTCGACTGCGAGTTCGAGGGCGTCACGTTCCCGACGCTCGCTGACGCGGTCGGCGTCGACGACGCGGTCCACGTGATGTTCCACGCCATGGACGGCTACACCACGAACCTGCCTCTCGACCAGTGCATGCGCGACGAGGTCATGTTCGTCTGGGGCTACGACGGCGAGGACCTGCCCGCCGACCACGGCGGCCCCCTCCGGGTCGTCACCCCGCACAAGTACGCCTACAAGGGCGCGAAGTGGGTCTCGGGCGTCGAGTTCCTCACCGAACCCGAACGCGGCTACTGGGAGAAACGCGGCTACTCGAACACGGCGAACCCGTGGAACGAAGAGCGGTACAGCTAGGCTGAGTTTTTGGTCCACCGTGAGACTGCATGCAGTCTCACGAGTCTTCGCTCGCTATCGCTCGCGAAGACAGCTTTTTGCGTGGTGAGCGCAGCGAACCACGGAAAAAGGTGGGCGAATCCGTGGAACGAAGAGCGGTACAGCTGAGCTGATTTTCCAGCGTTTTCGGCGGTCGCTTCGCGTCCGAGCCACCAGCGTTGTCGTTCGGTGGACGGATGTGCGCGTCCCGCTGTCTCCCCGGAGCGGCGCGCGGGACAGAAGGGAGAGTTTCAAGCGTCCCCGGTCCTGACCCACGGTCGATGGAACCGTTGCGGACAGACGAGGTGGGGGACCATCTCGTCAGCAGGTCGGTTCGACTGTCTGCGCCGCCCGTCTCGGCGTCGCTCGCGACGATGCGCCGCCCGCGGGCGCTGTGGACCGCCCCCGACGAGCCGACAGTCGTCGGCGGCGGCGTCGCCGTGGCCGTCGAGGCCGACGGCCCCGAGCGACTCGCGCGCATTCGCGAGTCGGCCACGGCGCTGTTCGACGGCGCTGACGTTGACGCCCCCGACGTCGCACGCCCGCGATTCTTCGGCGGCCTCGCCTTCCACGAGGAGGCGACCGGCCGCGACCCGTGGGCCGACTTCCCGGCCGCGCGCTTCGTCGTCCCCGAGGTGCAGGTCGCCTTCGACGGCGACGACGCGTGGCTCACGGTCACCGCCGTCGGCGCGGACGCCGACCCCGAGGGCGTCGGCGACCGACTCGACGAGGTCCGCGAGACGCTCGAATCGCTCGACGACGCTCCCCCCGAGGGACCGCCGGGCGTCTCGAACCGCCACCGGACGACCTCGGTCGAGGCGTGGCACGAGAGCGTCGACGCCGCGGTCTCTCGCATCCGCGCCGGCGACCTTCAGAAGGTCGTCCTCGCGCAGGCGCTCGAAGTCGAACTCGACCGCCCCGCCGCCGCGCCCGACCTGCTCGCCCGCCTCGGTCGGACGTACCCCGACTGCCACCGCTTCCTCGTCGAACCGAACGGCGGGGCGAGTTTCCTCGGCGCGACGCCCGAGCGACTCGTCTCGCTCCGCGGCCGCGAGGTCGAGACCGGCGCGCTCGCCGGGACGACCGGCCGCGGCGACACCGACGACGAAGACGAGTGGCTGGCGAACGAACTGCTCGGAAGCGAGAAGGACAACCACGAACACGAACTCGTCGCGGAGACGATTCGGGAACAGCTCGCCCCGCTTTCGGCCGAGATTCGCGTCGGCGACCGCGGGATTCGGAAGCTGGCGACCGTCCAGCACCTCTGGACGCCCATCGACGCGACGCTCGAACGCGACGAACACGTCCTTTCTCTCGTGGACGCGCTCCACCCGACGCCCGCGGTCGGCGGCCTCCCGCCGGAGGCCGCCCTCGACGTGATTCGAGACACCGAACCGTTCGACCGCGGCTGGTACGCCGCGCCGGTCGGCTGGTTCGACGCCGACGGCGACGGCAGTTTCGCGGTCGCCCTCCGCTCGGCCATCGTCGAGGAGACGCTGGCGACGCTCTTTGCGGGCGTCGGCCTCGTCGCCGACTCCGACCCCGACGCGGAGTGGGACGAGGTGCAACTGAAGTACCGACCCATCCTCGACGAACTCGAACGCGACGACTGAGTTCGAGGCTGGCGACCGTCGCCGACGACCGACTCCGACTCGATTCACCCCGATTTGACGACCCAGACGAGATGACAGCACCGAACCGAAACGCCCTCTGGGCACGGACCTTCGCCGACGAACTGGCACGCACCGGCATCGACGCGGTGTGCATCGCACCCGGCAGTCGCTCGACGCCCCTCACGGAGGCGTTCGACCGCCACGACGACATCGAGACGTTCTCGCACCTCGACGAGCGCTCGGCGGCCTACTTCGCGCTCGGCCGCGCCCGGCGCACGGGCGAGGTGACGCCCGTTCTCTGCACCTCGGGCACCGCCGCGGCCAACTTCCACCCCGCCGTCATCGAGGCGTCGCAGGCCCGCGTGCCGATGCTCGTCCTCACGGCCGACCGACCGCCGGAACTCCGCGACAGCGGGGCCAATCAGACTATCGACCAGGAGAAGCTCTACGGCGACGCCGTCCGCTGGTACAAGGACATGCCCGAACCGGAGGCCACCGACAGGAAACTCCGGAGCCTCCGAACCACCGCCGGCCGCGCGGTCTCCGAGGCAACCGGCGTCGACGCCGGTCCCGTCCACCTCAACTTCCCCTTCAGAAAGCCGCTCGAACCGACGTACGTCGAGGGCGACGTGCCCGCCGACCTCGACCCCGAGGCGCTCGACGGCCGGAGCGGGAGCCGACCCTACGTCAAGACGACCGCGGGCGCGCCGGAACTCTCCGAGGACCACCTCCGAAAGCTCGCCGACGACCTCGCGGTCGACCGCGGACTCATCGTCGCCGGTCCCGCCGACCCGCCCGGATTCAACGCCGAGGCCGTCGCCGCGTTCGCCCACGCGACCGGCTTCCCCGTCGTCGCTGACCCGCTTTCGGGACTCCGCTTCGGCGGCCACACCCGGACGACGACCGTCCTCGGCGGCTACGACGCCTACCTCGACGAGCGCGTCACCGCCGACTGGCCCGACCCCGAAGTCGTCGTCCGCATCGGCGCGTCGCCGACCTCGAAGGCGCTCCGGAAGTACCTCGCGCGCACCGACGCCCGGCAGTACCTCGTCGACCCGACGGGCCGCTGGCGCGAGGCCGAGTTCGGGGCGACCGACCTCGTTGAGGCCGAGCCCTCGGTGCTCGCGTGGCGGCTCTCGCAACTCATCCGCAACCGCCCGGACGAGTCGTGGAACGCGCTGTGGACCGACGCGGAAGACGCCTACTGGAGCCTCGTCGACGACGAGAGCGACGCCTTCGAGGGCCGGCTCGCGGCCGACGTGGCCGACCTCGCGCCCGAGCCCGCGACGCTGTTCGTCTCGAACTCCATGCCCGTCCGCGACCTCGACCGCTTCGCGCGACCCTCGACGAAGTCCCGCACGGTCCTCGGGAACCGCGGCGCGTCCGGCATCGACGGTATCGTCTCCTCGGCGCTCGGGGCCGGCTCCGCGGCGACCGACCACCTGACGCTCCTGACCGGCGACCTCGCGTACTACCACGACATGAACGGCCTGCTCGCGCTCGGCCGCCTCGGGGTGGACGCGACCATCGTCCTCGTCAACAACGACGGCGGCGGCATCTTCCACATGCTCCCCATCGAGGGGTACGAGCCGCCCTTCACGGACCAGTTCAAGACGCCCCACGGTCTCGACTTCGCGGCCACGGAGGACCTCTACGACCTCTCGTTCGCGTCGGTCGACCCGGACGACTTCCGCGACGCCTACGCCGAGTCGGTCGCCACCGACGGCACCGACGTCATCGAGGTCCGGACCGACGCCGAGTCCTCGCACCGCGTGCGCGAGCGCATCGCCGAGCGCGCCAGAGAGCGACTGTCCGACTGACCGAACCAGTCGACCGACTGACTTTTCTCCCGCGCTCCGAATCGTGGCGACATGCCCTCCGAACTCTTCCGCCAGTACCGCGGCAGCGTCTACGCCGTCGCCGGGTTCCTCGGCGTTCTCGCGTTCGCCTACGCGACCGTCGTCGCGTACGAACCCCTCGCCGGGGTCTTCGCCGGCGGGACCGTCGTCTTCGGCGTGGTGCTTCTCTCGGACCTCGCGGAGCGCGGCTATCCCCCGGCGCTCGGCCGCTACTGGACGCTCGCGCTCGTCGCGGTCGTGGTCGCCTTTCCCGTCCTCTGGTTCGTCGTCCAGCGGCCCCTGACGGGCCTCGGCCTCGCGCCGCTCGTCGCCGTGGTCGCTTGGGGGCTCGCGCGGTTCAAAGCCGGCGGCTACCCCGAGTCGATGGGCCGCCGCCGGTCGCTCGCGACCGCGTTCGTCGGGACGGGGCTCGTCGCCTACGGCTCCGTGGCCGGAACGACCGCCTTTCTCGTCGGCATCGCGGCCGCGGTACTCGTCGGACTGGCGTCGTGGCTGACGAGTCCGCGCGGCCCGCTTCGAGACTGACTGACCCACTCACTCCGCGTCGGGAGCCTCGGCCGAGACAGCTGACTTCGCCCACGGCCCGACGAGCCGCCCGGCCGCCCAGTAACAGCCGGCGTCGAGGACGACCGACAGGCCGCCGATGACTCCGCCGACGACGCTCGCGGCCGCGACGCCGATGAGCGCGATGAACGCCAGCGAGAGGAGCGGGGCTCCGTTCAGAACCGCGCCGACGAGGACCACTCCGAGGAGGAACGCCGCCCCGATGAGCGCGCCCGCCGCGAACCCGCGGAGGACGAGTCGCCAGAGTCCGCGGAGACCGTTCCGCAGGTCGGCCAGCCCGCCGTCAGCCAGCGCCCACCGGGTCGCGGCCGCGGTGAGGAGCCACAGGTAGGCGAAGACGGCGACGCCGGGGAGCGTCCCGAAGTTGGCGAGTTCGCCTTCGAGCGCGCCGCTCGCGTGCGCCGCGACGAGTCCGACGAGGCTCAGGGCGACGAGGTTGAACGACGAGACGACCCACGCCTCGAAGCGGCCGGCGGCGGCCTCAGCCATGGGCCAACACCTCCGCGAGCGCGACGAGGACGAGGAGCGCGGCGGCGGTCGCGCCGTAGCTCTTCGCGAGGAGCGAGCGCCCGGCACCCGCCGGACGGTCTCGTCGGACCCTGAGCGCGACGAGCGTCCGGACGAACGACCCGAGGACGAACGCGGTCACCGCGAGGAGCTTCACCGTCAGTATCGTTCCCCAGCGGCCGGACGGGCCGGGCGGACCGAGCGCGCCGAGGTTGCCGACGCCGGTGACGACCATCGCGCCCATCGCCGCCCAGAAGACCCACTCGTAGGTGGTCGCGAGAGGCGACGGGTCGCCGACGGCCCCGGCCGAGCTATCTGCTCTCTTGCTCCCGGAACCGGGCGCTCTGAGCGTCGCCCACGCGAACACTGCGCCACCGAAGACGAGCGCCATCCCGACGATGTGAACGAATCTGACGAGGAGGCTGGTCGCGGCCGACATACGCGAGAGTAGTTCGTCGGCTGACAAATAGTTCCGGGCCGAGCGGGGAACGCGCCGCCACTCGGCCCCGACCATCGCCGCAAGCGAATCTTTTTGCGCCGCCCGCGCCGCCACTCGGTATGGTCTCGGAGATTTTCGACCCCGACCGCTGGGAGCCCGTCCCGGGGTCCGACGAGTTCGACGACATCACCTACCACCGCGCCGTCGACGTGCCGGCGGTCCGCATCGCGTTCGACCGCCCCGAGGTCCGAAACGCCTTCCGACCCGGAACCGTGGACGAACTCTACGCCGCGCTCGACGACGCCAGAAAGCGCGCGAACGTCGGGTGCGTCCTCCTGACCGGTAACGGTCCCTCCGAGAAGGACGGCGGCTGGGCGTTCTGTTCCGGCGGCGACCAGTCGGTCCGCGGCGGCTCGGGCTACGAGTACCGCGACGACGACGAGGCCGACGCCTCCGACGACCCGCTCGTCCGCGAGGCGAAGGCCGGTCGCCTGCACATCCTCGAAGTCCAGCGGCTCATCCGCTTCATGCCCAAACCCGTCGTCGCCGTCGTGCCGGGCTGGGCCGTCGGCGGCGGCCACTCCCTGCACGTCGTCTGCGACATGACGCTCGCGTCCGAGGAGCACGCGAAGTTCCTCCAGACCGACCCCGACGTGGCCTCCTTCGACGGCGGCTTCGGCTCCGCGTACCTCGCCAAGCAGGTCGGCCAGAAGAAGGCCCGCGAGGTGTTCTTCATGGGCAAGACCTACTCCGCCGAGGAGGCCGTCGACATGGGCATGGCGAACGAGGCGATTCCCCACGAGGAGCTAGAGGACGTGGCGCTGGAGTGGGCCGACGAGATGACGAAGAAGTCGCCGACGGCCATGCGCATGCTCAAGTACGCCTTCAACATGACCGACGACGGCATGGTCGGCCAGCAGGTGTTCGCCGGCGAGGCGACCCGGCTCGCCTACATGACCGAAGAGGCCCAAGAGGGCCGCGACGCCTTCCTCGAAAAGCGCGAGCCGCGCTTCCGCGACTACCCGTGGCACTACTGAGGGTCTGACGCCGACTCTCGCCGGACGCCGGACCCGCAACCGCGATGCGGTCCCTCCCGTCGGGCCAAGACACGTCGCCTCGCCAATGTTTAGGCCGGCCGAAAAATAGGAACGCTCTTATATATTTAGGTTAGCCTAAATCCCATGGAAGAGAAATCCACCGGGCGGGAGGGACTCACGCGACGCAACTACATTCGGTACGGCGGCACGGCTCTCGGGGCCGGGATGCTCGCCGGCTGTACGTCGGACTCGTCGGGGAGCGACGAGACGACCACGGCGGCCGAGACGACGACCGAGGAAGCGACTGAAACGGAGACCGCGACCCAGACGACCGAGGCGGACTCCTCGTACTCGGTGACGATGGAGCCGATGGGCGAGGTCGCGTTCGACTCGGTCCCCGAGTCGTGGGCCGCCTACGACGGCGGCTACGCGGACATGGCCGTCGCGCTCGGCGTCGGCGACGGGCTGACCGGCGTCGGCGGCGCGGGCCGGTACTACACCTACGTCTACGACGAACTCCCCGGCGTGAGCGTCGACCGTGAGCAAATCGAGGCGTACCCCGAGGTCCGGACGAAAGAGGAGTTCTACGAACTCGACAGCGACGTCCACCTCTACGACCCCAACATGCTCGTCAACTGGTTCGACTGGGACCAAGCCGACGTGGACGAAATCGCGGAGAACGTCGCCCCGTTCGTCGGCAACCTCGTCTTCCGCCGGTCGGACGGCTGGCACGACTACCGCTACTACACGCTCTACGAGGCGTTCGAAAAGGTCGCGCAGGTGTTCCAGCGCGAGGACCGCTACGAGGCGTTCGAGGCGCTCCACGACGAGTTCATCGCGGAGATACAGGCGGAACTGCCGCCGGCGGACGAGCGCCCGAACGTCTTTCTCACCTTCGAGGGGACGACCGAGCCCGAGACGTTCTCGCCGTACCGCCTCAACGACAAGGGAACGAGCAAAAAGCAGTGGAACGACCTCGGCGTCACCGACGCGCTCTCGGGGACCGACATCGAGAATCTCAGCACGACCAACCGCGGCGAACTCGACTACGAGAACCTCCTCGAAATCGACCCCGACGTGATTCTGGTCCGCGGCCACGAGCGCAAGACGCCCGAGGAGTTCCGCGACACCGTCCTCGCGTACATGGAGGACCACCCCGTCGGCGGCGAACTGGCGGCCGTCCAGAACGGTCGGGTCTACCGCGGCGGCTACCTGTTCCAGGGGCCGATTCACAACCTGTTCCTGACCGAGCGCGCCGCGAAGCAGATGTACCCCGACGTGTTCGGCGACGTGACGGACGACGCCGAACTGTTCGACCGCCAGCGCGTCGCGGACATCGTCAACGGGGAGTTCTGAGATGGCGGACGCCGAGCGCTCGGAGGGGACGGCGACGGCGACAGCGACCGACCCCGAAGCGGCGGCGTTCGACTACGATGTGGCCATCGTCGGCGGCGGGCCGACGGGCTGCTCGGCGGGCGTCTTCACCGGCCGGTACGGCCTCGACACCGTCGTCTTCGACCGCGGCCGGTCGTCGCTCCAGCGCTGTGCCTATCTGGAGAACTACCTCGGCTTCCCCGGCGGCGTCGACGTCGAGACGTTCTACGGACTCATCCACGACCACGTCGAGGCGGCCGGCTGCGACCTCGTTCCGGAGCTCGTCGAGGCGGTCGAACCCGCCGCCGGCGACGAGACCGAGACTGCGGACGCCGCCGGGCCGGGCTTCGAGGTCACGACGCAGGACGGCGAGACCGTCACGGCGAGGCGGGTCGTCGCGGCCGCCCGCTACGGCGGCGACTTCCTCGAACCGCTCGGCGACGACGAGATGTTCATCACCTACGAGTACGACGGCGAGACGCGGACGAAGTTCGACCGCGACTACGCCGACGTCGAGGGCCGGACAGCCATCGACGGGCTGTACGTCGCCGCGCCGGTGAGCGAGGTCAACGTGCAGGCCATCATGTCGGCCGGACAGGGCGCGCGCGTCGGCCGGTCGGTCATCACCGACCACCGCCTCGAACAGGGGTATCCCGAGGACCTCGCGGCCCACTGGGACTGGATACGTCCCGAGGCGGAACTCGCCGACGAGGAGACCGCCCGCGACGACTGGCGCGAGCGGTTCGACAGCCGAGTCCCCGACGACTGCGACCTCGCCGACGAGCGACTCCGCGAACTCCGCGAGGCCGACGTGGAGCGCCAACGCGAGATGTACGTCTCCGAGGGGACGGTCGAATCCCGGGCCGAGCGCGGTCGCGAGCGACTCGCCGACCACCTCGGCGTCGACGCCGATTCCGGTCCCGCCGCTGATTCCGCTTCCGACTCCGAATAGCGAGTCATCGACGACCCTGGTCGGCGACGGCGATGACCACGTCGTCGCCGACACCGGGGGCGCGACCGGCTCGTCAGGACCGACGCGCACGCCGGGGGGCCGTCGTCTCCCACCCACCGCCCCGGCGTCGCGCGCTTTCGGATAGGAACTTACTCACTGCTTCGGCCCTCGTATGCAGACAATGAGCACGCAGGACATCTCTCGCAGGCGGGCGTGGGTGATGGCGTCGCGGCCGCAGACGCTCCCGGCGGCCGCCGCGCCGGTCGTCGTCGGCACCGCGGTCGCCGTCCACGCCGACCTGTTCGCCCCGCTCCCCGCGCTCGCGGCGCTCGTGGGCGCGCTTCTCATCCAAGTCGGGACCAACTTCGCCAACGACTACTACGACGCGGTGCAGGGCGCGGACACCGAGGCCCGCGAGGGCTTCACCCGCGTCACCGCCGGCGGGCTCATCCCGCCGGCCGAGGTCAAGCGGGCGATGTACCTCACCTTCGCCGCCGCCATCCTCCTCGGCACCTACCTCGTCTACGTCGGCGGCGTGCCCATCCTCGTCATCGGCCTGCTCTCTGTCGCCTCGGGCATCGCCTACACCGGCGGCCCGTACCCCCTCGGCTACCACGGCCTCGGCGACCTGTTCGTCTTCGTCTTCTTCGGCCTCGTCGCCGTCGTCGGAACGTTCTACGTGCAGGCCGCGAGCGTCCTCGCCGCCCCGCTCACGGTCGGAATCCCGGAGGGAACCGTCACGCTCGTCGCCGTCGTCGCCAGCCTCCCCATCGCGGCCATCTCCACGAACATCCTCGTCGTGAACAACGTCCGCGACAAGGAGGAAGACGCGACCACGGGCAAGCGGACCCTCGCGGTCCGGTTCGGCTACGGTTTCGCCCGCGCCGAGTACGTCGCCATGCTCGCGCTCGCCTACGTCGTCCCCGCCTACCTGTGGACCCGCGCGGGCTTCGACTGGTTCGTCCTCCTGCCCATGTTCTCGATGCCCGTCGCGGCCCGCATCGCGCGGACGGTCGTCACCGAGACGAAAGGCGAGAAGCTCAACCCCGCGCTCGAAGACACGGGCAAACTCCTCGCGCTCTACGCCGTCCTCTTCTCGGTCGGCCTCGTCCTCGCGTGACGATGCGCCTCCGCGAGTTCGCCGTCGACCTCGAAACGCCGCTTTCGACCGCCAAGGGCGACATCGAGCGCCGCGAGGGACTTCTCGTCGCGGTCGATGCCGCGGGCGAGACGGGCGTCGGCGAGGCGACGCCGCTTCCGGGCTGGACCGAGTCGCTCGGCGACTGCCGCGACGCGCTCGCCGACCTCGCCGAAGGCGACGCCGCGGCCGACGCCGACCCCGTATCCGCACTCGAAGACGGGTCGCTCGCGGACGCGCCCGCCGCGAGACACGCCGTCTCGCTCGCCGTCGCCGACGCCCGCGCTCGCGCCGCCGACCGACCGCTCGCCGCGTCCCTAGCCACCGACTCGCACACCTCGCTTCCGGTGAACGCGACTCTCGGCGACGACGGTCCCGAGGCGACCGTCGAGGCCGCCGAGGCCGCCGTCGAATCGGGGTACGACTGCCTCAAACTGAAGGTCGGCGCGCGGGACCCGACCGACGATGTGGCGCGCCTGCGGGCCGTCCGCGAGGCGGTCGGTCCCGACGTGTCGCTCCGGGCCGACGCGAACGCCGCGTGGGACCGCTGGACCGCGGACCGCTTTCTCGACTCGGTCGAGGAACTGGGCCTCGACCTCGACTACCTCGAACAGCCGCTTCCCGCCGACGAACTCGACGGCCACGCCGTCCTCCGGCGGCTCCACGACACGTCCATCGCGCTCGACGAGTCGCTGGCGGCGGTCCCGCCGCAGCGGGCGCTCGCCTCGAACGCGGCGGACGTGCTCGTCTGCAAGCCGATGGCGCTCGGCGGCCCGGACCGCGTCCGCGACCTCGCGGCTCGCGCCCGCGACGCCGGCGTCGACGTCGTCGTCACGACCACCATCGACGCCGTCGTCGCCCGACTCGGCGCGCTCCACGTCGCGGCGTCGCTTCCCGGCGAACGAGCCCACGGGCTGGCGACCGCCTCGCTCCTCGACGCCGACCTCGCGGCCGACCCGGCTCCCGTGCGCGAGGGTCGGATGCGCGTCCCCGAGGGTCCGGGCCTCGGTATCGACGTGTCCGCGCTGTTCTCCTGAGCCGGTCGGCAACGATTCAACTCTCCACGGTCCAAACGTTTTTCACGGTTCTGCACGTCGAACCGGGGGATGACCGAGGTCGAACTCGACTCCGACGCGGTACGGCTCGCGCTCGACGACGGCGTGGCGACGGTGACGCTGGACGCCCCGGCGGTTCGGAACGCGCTGACGGTCGAAGTCACCGCCGGCGTGCGCGAGGCGCTGGGCTCGCTCCCCGACGAGGCGCGCTGTGTCGTCCTCCGCGGCAGCGACGAGGCGGGCGCGTTCTGCGCCGGCGGCGACGTGAACGCCATGCTGGAGCTACAGGCCGACGCGATGACGCTCCCCGAGGCGGTCGACCACGTCGTCCGCGACACCGCCGACTGCGTGCGCCGCGTCTACGAGTGCGACCTGCCGACGGTCGCGGCCATCGACGGCCCGGCCGTGGGCGCGGGCGGCGCGCTCGCCATCGCCTGCGACCTCCAACTCCTCCGCGAAGACGCCTCCGTCGGCTTCGGCTTCCGCCGGGTCGGCCTCGCGGTCGACTCCGGGCTGTCGTACCTCCTTCCCAGACTCGTCGGGCGCAACGTCGCCATGGAACTCGTCTACACGGGCGAGAAACTCGGCCCCGAGCGGGCGCTGGAACTCGGCGTCGTGAACCGCGTCGCCGACGAGGACGAGTTCGAGGCGGAACTCGACGCCCTCACGGAGCGCATCGCCGGCGGCCCGACGAAGGCGCTCACCGCCTCCAAGCGCCTGCTGCGCCGCCCCGACGACTCCATCGAGGCGGCCATCGAACACGAGGCGTCGGCGCAGGCGGTCATGTTCGGGACCGACGACCACGCCGAGGGCGTGGAGTCGTTCATGAGCCGGCGGGAACCGGAGTTCGAAGGCAAGTAGCCGACTCGGCGGGGGACCGCCACGGGCCGCCCTCGCCCTCGCCTTCGGCGCATTTCGCTGTCGGTGCATACTTGTCGCCGCCCGGCGACGGCGGGAGTATGGTCACCGTCACCGTCTGGAACGAGTACCGACACGAGAAGGAAAACGACGAGGTCGCCGAAATCTACCCCGACGGCATCCACGCGACGATAGCCGAGGGGCTCCGCGAGGCGGGTTACGACGTGCAGACCGCCACGCTGGACGAGCCCGAACACGGCCTCACCGAGTCGGTCCTCGACGACACCGACGTGCTGGCGTGGTGGGGGCACAAGGCCCACGACGAGGTGGACGACGCAATCGTCGACCGCGTGGTCGACCGCGTCCGCGACGGGATGGGCCTGCTCGTCCTCCACTCGGGCCACTACTCCAAGCCGTTCAAGCGCCTGATGGGGACGACCTGCTCGCTGAAGTGGCGCGAGTCGGGCGAGAAAGAGCGCGTCTGGGTCGTCGAGCCCGGCCACCCCATCGCCGATGGACTTCCCGAGTCGTTCGAGGTCCCCCGCGCCGAGATGTACGGCGAGCGGTTCGACATCCCCGCGCCGGACGAACTCGTCTTCACGTCGTGGTTCGAGGGCGGCGAGGTGTTCCGCTCCGGCTGTTGTTACACCCGCGGCAAGGGCCGCGTCTTCTACTTCCGGCCGGGTCACGAGACCTACCCCATCTACGAGCAGGAGGAGGTTCGGACCGTCCTCGACAACGCCGTCGACTGGGCGGCCCCCGGCGACGGTCCCGACCCGTACTTCGGTAACGCGGAGCCCATCGAAGACCTCGACTGAGCCGTCGGTCGCTGAGCGCGGGGCGAAGTAATCGGTTTTTCTCGGCCGTGAGAGCGTCACGCGTCCCTGAAGAGGCGTTATTTCCGAGTGACACCTACTGGCACGCACGACCGCGCCGCCCACGCGGCCGGCGGGTCGTGGTGATATCATGAAGGGAATCGATGGGAAAGTCGCGCTCGTCACGGGCGCGGCGTCGGGTATCGGTCGGGCGACCGCGCTCCGGTTCGCCGAGGAGGGCGCGATGGTCGCGCTCTCGGACGTGCAGGTGGACGCCGGCGAGCAGGTCGTCCGAGAGATAGAAATCGAGGGCGGCGACGCCGCATTCTTCGAGGCCGATAGCTCGAAGGAAAGCGACGTGGCGAGCCTCGTCGACAGGGCGGTAAGCGAGTTCGGCGGCCTCGACTTCGCGCACAACAACGCGGGCATCGAGGGGACGCCGGGCCCCATCGCCGAGATGTCCATCGAGGACTTCCAGCGGGTCATCGACATCAACCTGACCGGCGTGTTCCTCGGCCTGAAGTACGAGATTCCCCGCCTCGTCGAGAACGGCGGGGGCGCCATCGTCAACACGTCTTCCGTGGCGGGACTGACCGGCGGCGCGAACCTCGCGCACTACTACGCGGCCAAACACGGCGTCATCGGGTTGACCCGCTCGGCGGCGCTCGAAGTGGCGGCCGAGAACGTCCGCGTCAACGCGGTCTGTCCGGGCGTCATCGAGACGCCGATGATAGAGCGATTCACCGCCGGCGACGACGAGGCGAGGGCCGGACTGCTCGAAGACGAGCCAATCGGCCGCCTCGGCAAACCCGAGGAGGTTGCCAGCGCCGTCGTCTACCTCTGTTCCGACGACGCGTCGTTCGTCACCGGCCACCCGATGGTCGTCGACGGCGGCTACGTCGTCCCGTAGCCGACCCGCGCAGAGCCCCGTTTTTTCGCCGCCGGAGCTCGCCCGCCCGGACGGGACCGTCCGGAGCGCCGACTATCATAAGTGGGTGCGGTCCGGAGAACGCCCATGGCACAACCGACGAGCGGACAGCGGCGACTCATGTTCGCCCTGTTCGCGTTCGCGGCGCTCGTCTTCCTCCTCGGCATCGTCGTCATCGGCTACCTCGCCGGCGCGTTCTGAAACTCCCGAGGGCACCCGCGACCGTCCCCGCGGCTCGGGACGGCGAACAGCGGCCGGCTCAGCGGGTCGCGTCTTCCGGGTGGTAGGTCTTCCCGCGAGAGCCGTCGGCGGTCATCCGGCGGAGCGTCGCGGCGGCGTTGCTCGCGTCGTAGCCGAACAGCACGTCCTTCGCGTACTCGTCTGCGACCTCGATGGCGTGGATGAGGTCGTCCACGTCCACGTTCACGGCGTACAGTTCGAGCGAGAAGTCGACGTCGTAGGGCTCCAAAAGCGAGACGAAGCCGCGGGCGATGGTTTCGAGCCAGTAGGTCGTCCCGTAGTTGGTGTCGTAGAGCGGGACGACGAACTCGTCGACGTGCGCCGAGAGCGCCTCGATGTCGAGGCCGGCGCGGCGGTAGAGGTGGCCCGGATAGGGGTCGGGATAGAGCGTGAGATACAGGCGACCGGGGACGCGCTCGGCCGCGTCGGCGACGAAGTCGGTGATGACCTCGGCGCGCCACTCGAACCAGGCGTCCTCGTCGTCGGCGTCGCGGCCGCGGTCGACGGCCCACGCCTCGAACTGCGAGGTACACCGGTCACACCGGCAGTACTCGTCGCGCGGGAAGCCGACGTCGTCGAGGCGAACGTCGCCGTTGGCCGCGGCGGCGTCCTCGACGATTTCGAGCAGGCCGGCGCGGTACTTCTCGTTCGTCGGGCAGATGTACGCCCAGTCGAAGTACGTTCGGTCCCGCGTCGCCGGGTTCCCCTCGCCGTCGACGGGGACCAACTCGGGGCTCTCGTTGGCGGCGGCGTTGTCGCCGAAACACGATATCATGTTGACGGCGTTCGACAGCGGTTCGGCCGCCCGGCCGGTGACGTCCTTGACCTCGTAGAAGCCGCGGTCGAACTCCGGCCAGTCGACTTCTTCCTCGTTGCGCGTGACGACCCCGTACATGGCTCCGCCTTCGCGCGGGCGGCGGGTAAGTCGTTCGCTCTCGGGCGTGCACCTCCTCTTCGGGCGTCGTCACTGACCGGCCGCGAGTGAGGCGAACCCGGCCGAACGCGGCCGAGCACGCGAAAAGGTGGTTACTCTTCGATTTCGACTTCGACGGTGTCTCCGCTCCCGGAGAACACGGTGTAGAGGACCGCCACGAGCGCCAGTACCAGAACCAGTTTGGCCTTCTTGGACATGCCGAGAACTTCGACCGCACCGCACTAAGTGATTACGACACCGGGGCAACTGTGGCGAGCGATTTAAAAACTGGATGCACGTTCCGAACTGGCGTTAATTAAATGACAGAAAGCGCAGAAACGTTATCTTATCTGAGAGCATTCCGTCACTCGTTCAGTTTCCTCTGCTCCGCCCGATGCAACTCGATACTCCGCTCCGCGTCCTCTCCGCCGACGGCGACCGCGCGATTACCCGCGCCGTCCAGCGGACGGTCTCGAACGCCGCCGTCGAGTCGGCCGAGACGCTCGCCGCCGCTCGCTGCGCCCTCGACGGCGACGACGCGTACGACTGTCTCGTTCTCGGTTCGGCGTTTCCCGACGGTGACGGTGTCTCCCTGCTCCGCGAGATTCGCGCGGCCGGTGACGACCTCCCGGTCGTCTTCCTCGCGCCCGGTGACGCCGACCACTCAGTGACCGAACTGGTCGACTTGGATATCGACGCGTACCTCGCCCGCGAGGAAGTCCTCGCGCGGGCGACGGCGACGGCCGACGACGCCGGTGGTGCCGACGGCGCCGAAGACCCGCTCGGCTCGCGGGTCCGGCGACTCGCCCGCGAGCGCCACAGGACGCGGGACGCCCGCGAGACGGCCGAATCGGTCGAGGAGGCAGTCGACACGGAATGGTTCATCGAAGACGCGCTCGACGCCCTCGACGACGTGTTCTACGTCTACGACCGCGAGGGGAAACTCGTCTCGTGGAACGAGCGACTCTCGGAACTCACCGGCCTGTCGGACGCCGAACTCACCGGCATGTCGGCCGACGCGTTCTTCCACGAGGCCGACCGTTCGGCGGTCGAGCGCGCCGTCGAGGAGGTGATGCGGACGGGGACGACCGTCGTCGAAGCGCGGCTCCCGACCGACGACGAGACGCTGTTGTTCCAACTCACCGGCCGCCGGCTCACGGGGCCTGACGGGGAGGTCGTCGGCTTCTGCGGCGTCGGCCGCGACATCACGACCCGCCGGCAGCACGAAGAGCAGCTCGCACAGCAAAACGAGCGACTCGGGGAGTTCGCCCGGGTCCTCTCGCACGACCTCCGAAACCCGCTTTCCATCTCGATGGGCTTTCTCGACCTCGAACGGGAGGCCAACGACTCCGAACATCTCGAACGGGTCGCGACCTCGCTGACCCGCATCAGCGACATCGTCAACGACGTGCTGGCCGCGGCCCGAAGCGGAAGGGCGGTCATCGATTTCGCGCCCGTCTCGCTCGAAGCGGTCGCTCGCCGGGCGTGGAACACGGTCGAGACGGGCGACGCGACGCTCGTCGTCGAGTCCGGCGCGACGGCTCACGCCGACCCCGGTCGGCTCCAGCGGCTGTTCGAGAACCTGTTTCGGAACTCGGTGGAACACGGTTCCACGGGCGGTCGCACCCCGGCGCTGACCGTCCGCGTCACCGCGTCGCCGGCCGACGAGACGTTCGCGGTCGAAGACGACGGCTTCGGCATCGACGCCGCCGTCGCCGCGCGGGTGTTCGAACGCGGTTTCACCACCTCGCCCGAGGGGACGGGCTTCGGTCTCGACATCGTCCGGTCGCTCGCGGAGGCCCACGGCTGGACCGTCTCCGTCGGGTCGGCGGCGACCGGCGGCGCGCGCTTCGAGTTCGACGGCGTCGAGTTCGCCGACGAGGACCACCGCTGTCAGGCGAGCGCCGCGGGAAAAAGGGCGTCGAACGACTCCTAAACCGGTCAGTTCACGTCGAGGTTGGCCGCGACTTCGTCCTCGCGGACGATGGTCTCGCAGTAGTCGCAGCGCACGCCGTCCGAGAGGACCGTAAAGCGGGACCGGATGGGTTCGTCGGCGTTGGAGATGCAGTTCCTGTTCGGACACGAGATGATGCTCGCGACGGCGTCGGGGCGGACGACGCGGTTCTTCTCGACCACGTCGTAGTCGCGGACGATGTTGATGCTCGCGGCGGGCGCGATGAGCGACAGCACGTCCACCTCGGACTGGCTCAGCTCGCGGCCTTCGACCTTCACGATGTCCTTGCGCCCGAGGCGGTCGGAGGGGACGTTCATCCCGACCGAGACCGCCTCCCCGCTGGTGCCGTCGATGCCGAGGATGGCGAGGACGTTGAGCGCCTGTCCCGCGGCGACGTGGTCGATGACGGTGCCGTTTCGAATCTTCGAGACGCGGAGTTGGTGGTCGTCTGTCATCGGTCTTGGGAGAGGAGGATGTCCAACAGCGCCATCCGGACCGGGATGCCGTTGTGGGCCTGTTCGAAGTACGTCGCGTGGTCGGTGTCGTCGATGTCCGGCGAAATCTCGTCCACGCGGGGGAGCGGGTGCATGACGGTGAGGTCGTCCGCCGCCGCCTCCAGCGTCTCCGAGTCGATTTGGTACTGTCCCGCGACCTTTCGGTACTCGTTTTCGTCGGGGAAGCGCTCGCGCTGGATGCGCGTCACGTAGAGCACGTCGAGTTCGGGGAGCACCTCGTCGAGTTCGGTGTGTTCTCTGACCTGCGCGCCCGAGGCGTGGAGGTCGTAGCGGACGTTCCGGGGGAGCCGCAGGCTCTCGGGGCTGATGAAGTGCTGGCTGGCGTCGAAGTTCGTCAGCGCCTCGGCCAGCGAGTGGACCGTCCGCCCGTACTTCAGGTCGCCCATGATGCCGATGGTGAGGTCGTCGAGGCCGGCGTTCTCTCGGATGGTGTAGAGGTCCAGCAAGGTCTGGCTCGGGTGCTGGCCCGCGCCGTCGCCCGCGTTGACGAGCGGTACGTCGACGAACTCGGCGGCCATCGTGGCCGCGCCCTCGCTGGGGTGGCGGAGCACGAGCGCGTCCGCGTAGCCCTCGACCACGCGGACGGTGTCGGCGAGCGTCTCGCCCTTCTTGACCGACGACGACTCGACCGGTCCCATATCGACGGTCTGGCCGCCGAGGCGTTTCATCGCGGAGTCGAAGCTCATCCGAGTTCGCGTGCTCGGCTCGAAGAAACAGAGCCCGAGAACCTTTCCGGCGTGTCGCTGCCGGAACGCGGCCGGGTCGTCGTCGATGTCGGCCGCGCGGTCGAGCACCGCCTCGATGTCCTCCCGCGAGAGGTGCGACGCGGAGATGAGGTGGTCCTGACGCATCGATGAATGACGCGACCTACACCGACTTGAATCCCCCGGCATCGGACGCTCCGCGTGATATTCACCACCATGCACAGAATCGCCGACACCGCCGACCGCGGCGGAAACAGAAACTCGGTCGAAACGGTCGGAACACGCGGCGACGACCGACGCCGAACCGACTCGACCTTACGGCCAGTTCCCGGCGGAGTCGTAGGAGTCGACGACGCGCCGGATGGCGACGACGTAGGCCGCGGTGCGGAAGTTCGGCAGGTCGTGGGTCTCGTAGGCGTCGACGAGCTCCTCGAAGGCGTCGACGATGACGCGCTCCAGTTCGTCGTTGACGCGGTCTTCGGTCCAGTAGAACCGCTGGCGGTTCTGGACCCACTCGAAGTACGAGACGGTGACGCCGCCGGCGTTGGCGAGGATGTCGGGGAAGACGTGGACCTCGCGCTCGGTGAGCACGTCGTCGGCGTCCGGCGTGAGCGGGCCGTTCGCGGCCTCGACGACCACGTCCGCGTTCACGTCGTGGGCGAGCTCGCCGTCGATGGCGTTCTCCAGCGCGGCGGGGACGAGCAGGTCCACGTCGAGGGTGAGAAGCTCCTCGTTGGAGATGGCCTCCGTTCCCTCGTAGTCCGAGACGGTGCCGGTCTCGTTTTTGAACTGCTTGACCGCGCGAGTGTCGAGGCCGTCGGCGTCGTAGATGCCGCCGGAGGAGTCGGAGACGGCGACGACTGACGCGCCGAGGTCGTCGATGAGCTTCGCGGCGACGGAGCCGGCGTTCCCGTAGCCCTGGACGGCGACGGTCGCGCCCTCGATGTCGCGGCCGAGGTAGTCGAACGCCTCGCGGGCGGTGAGCATCGTCGAGCGACCGGTCGCTTCGACGCGGCCCTCGCTTCCGCCGTTCGAGAGCGCCTTCCCCGTGATGACGCCCGGTGCGGTGGTGTTTTCGAGGGTCTCGTAGGTGTCCTTAATCCAGTTCATCTCGCGCTGGCCGGTGTTCACGTCGGGCGCGGGGATGTCGCGGTCCTCCCCGATGAGGGGGCGAAGCTCCTTGGCGAACGACCGGGTGATGCGTTCGAGTTCGGACTCGGAGTACGCCTTGGGGTCGATGACGATGCCGCCCTTGCCGCCGCCGTAGGGGATGTCCACGACGGCGCACTTGTACACCATCCAGCCGGACAGCGCCTTCACCTCGTCGCGGCTGACGTTCGGGTGGTAGCGAATCCCGCCTTTGTACGGGCCGCGGTCGCCGTTGAACTGCGACCGGTAGGCGCGAAACAGTTCGACGTCGCCGTCGTCCATCTCGACGGCGAGGTTCGTTTCGAGGACTCGCTCGGGGTTCTTCAGCCGCTCGATAACGTCGTCGCGCACGTCGAGGTAGGCGGCCGCGTCGTCGATTTGCTCCTGTAGACTCTCGAAGGGATTCGCCTCTTGTGCCATGTCCTAATACGCTCCGGGCATCCGGTTAAGCGTAGCGGGGATTTTAGCATACCACACTATTGAGACACATACTCATTGATAAAAGGTAACAGCTAACGGAGGTTGGACCGACGGGGGGTCGCGCCGGCCCGAGCGCGCTCAGTACGACTCGCCGGCGCGGTCGAGAATGTTCTCGGCCTGTTTGACGAGCGGGGCGTCTATCATCTCGCCGTCGACGCCGAAGACGCCTCGACCCTCGCTGGCGGCCTCGTCGCGGGCGCGGAGCACCTTCTTGGCCCACGCGACGTCCTCGTCGTCGGGCGAGAACGCCTCGTTGATGACGGGGACCTGCGCGGGATGGATGGCGAGTTTCCCGTCGTAGCCGAGTCGTCGACCGAACGCGGCGTCCTCGCGGAGCCCCGCCTCGTCCCGATAGTCGACGTGAAGGGTGTCGATGGCGTCGACGCCGGCGGCCGCGGCCGCGACGACGACGCGCTCGCGGGCGTAGAGCACCTCGGTTCCCTCGTCGGACCGAGTCGCACCCACGTCGGCGGCGAAGTCCTCCGCGCCGAAGACGACGGCGGTCGTGTCGGGCGCGGCCGCGACCTCGGGGGCGGCGAGGACGCCCGCCGCGCTCTCGACGATGGCGATGACGGGACAGTCCGCGCCGACCTCGCGGGCCGCGACGGCGACGCTCGTCACGTCGTCGGCGCTCGTCGCCTTCGGGACCACGAGCGCGTCCGGCGGGTGGGCGGCGCAGACGGCGGCGATGTCGTCGCGGCCGGCCTCGCCGGGGTTGACGCGGACCGCGACCTCGGCGTCGGGGTCGAAGTCGGGGTCCGACAGGACCGCGGAAACGGTCTCCCGAGCCTCGGCTTTCCTGTCGGGCGAGACGGCGTCTTCGAGGTCGAAGACGAGCACGTCCGCGCCCGCGCCGGGGGCTTTCCGCAGCAGTTCGGGTCGGTCGCCGGGGGAAAACAGGACGCTTCGTCGGGGCATGGTGTGTGTATCGGGGGGAGCGGTGAAATATCGACTCGTCGCCGACCCGGCTCAGGGCCAGAGGCCGCGGTGTTCGTGGGCCTCGGAGACGCGTTCGAGCGCGACCATGTAGGCGGCGTCGCGCCACGTCACGTCGTGTTCCTCGACGCGCTCGCGGACGGCGGTCCACGCGCGGAGCATCTCGGTCTCCAGTTCGTCGTGGACGCGTTCGAGCGACCACGAGCGGTGGTTGAGGTCCTGCAGCCACTCGAAGTACGAGACGGTGACGCCGCCGGCGTTGGCGAGGATGTCGGGGACGACCGGAAGCTCGCGCGCCTCGAAGATTTCGCCCGCGGCGGAGGTGGTCGGGCCGTTCGCGCCCTCGACGATGAGGTTCGCCTGCACGTCGCGGGCGTTCTCGGCGGTCAGGACGTTCCCGACGGCCGCCGGGATGAGCACGTCCACGTCGAGTTCGAGCAGTTCCTCGTTCGAGAGTTTCCGCGGCGCGTCGTACTTCATGACCGCCTCGGGCTCTTCCTCGTGGGTCGGCACGTCGCGGGTGTCGAGGCCGTCGGGGTCGTAGATGGCCCCGTTCACGTCGGAGACGGCGACGACGGTCGCGCCCTCGTCGTCGAGGAGGCGCGCTGCGGGCGCGCCGACGGACCCGAACCCTTGGACCGCGACGGTGGTGTCTTCGATGTCCCAGCCGAGGTAGTCGATGGCCTCGCGGGCGATGATGGCGACGGAGCGGCCGGGCGCGGTGTCGCGGCCCTTGCTCCCGCCGACCACAGGCGGCTTCCCCGTCACGACGCCGGGCGTCGTCTCGCCTTCCTGCATCGAGTAGGCGTCCATGAACCACGCCATCGTCTGGGCGTCGGTGCCCATGTCGGGCGCGGGGATGTCCTTCGTGGGGCCGATGAAGGGGCGAAGCTCTTCTGCGAACCGGCGGGTGAGCCGCTCTTTCTCGTCGGTCGAGAGGTCCTTGGGGTCGACGACGATGCCGCCTTTCCCGCCGCCGAACGGGAGGTCCATCACGGCGCACTTCCAGGTCATCCACATCGAGAGCCCGATGCACTCGGCTTCGGTCACGCCGGGGTGGAACCGGAGGCCGCCCTTGTACGGCCCGCGGACGCTGTCGTGCTGGGCGCGGTAGCCGGTGTAGACCGCGGTCGAGCCGTCGTCGCGTTCGAGGGGCACCGAGACGCGGTGGACCTGATTCGGGTGTCGGAGCCGCTCGATGACGCCGGGGTCGACGTCGAGGTGCGCCGCCGCGCGTTCGAGCTGCCGGCGGGCCGTCTCGAGGGCTGTCTCTTCCGTCGGTTCGTCGTCCGTCGCGGTGGATGGTGCTGCGGATGCCATGATGGTTCGTGCCGGGCGGATGCCGGCTGAGCCGGGAGACAGACGCGCTGTCCCGCGCCCGTCGCGGCCGGCGAATCGGCCGCCATCGGGCGCTTTCGCAATCCTCTATTGTGGATAATTATAATGGTTGTTATCTAGTTTCGCTCGGGGCAATAGTTGTCACACCGGAGGGCCGACCGGCACGATTTTATCACGGTCTATCACACGGTTCACCATGACCGGGCTATACTACGAGGAGTTCGAGGTCGGTCAGACCATCGAACACGAGAAGCGACGGACCGTCTCGGAGTCGGACAACCAGCGCTTCTGCGACATGACGATGAACCAGCAGCCGCTCCACCTCGACGCCGAGTTCGCGGGCGACTCGCAGTTCGGCGAGCGACTGGTCAACGGTCTCTACACCATGAGCCTCGCGGTCGGTCTCTCGGTTCCCGACACGACAGACGGGACCATCGTGGCGAACCTCAGCTACGACGACGTGTCCCACCCGAACCCGGTGTTCCACGGCGACACGCTCCGCGCGCAGACGACCGTCCTCGACAAGCGCGAGACCTCCGACGGCGAGCGCGGCGTGGTGACGATGAAAGTCGAGGTGTTCAATCAGGACGACGACCTGGTCTGCGAGTTCGAGCGGACGGCGCTGTCGCTGAAACGCGAGTTCGCCGCCGACGCGGACGACGCCTGAGCCGGGCCGGGCCGGGTTGGGTCGAGCCACGGCGCGTCGCCCCGCGTCTCCGCGACCCACCCGCACCGTTTTCTCCCCGGGGTCGCTAGCCGGGACATGGATTTCGACGGCCTCTCCGCGCGGGCCGCCTCGGCGGCCGACTGGTCCGCTTCGGTCGCCGCCCGCGCCCCGGAGCCGATGACGGTCGCCCGGGTCGGCCTCGGCGCGATGGTGTTCGCCGCGGGCGTCCACAAGCTTCTGGACCCGCTTTCGTGGTCGGCCTACGTCGTCCCGTGGCTTGCGCCGCTGCTCGTCGTCTCGCCGGTGACGTTCATGCTCGCAAACGGCGTCCTCGAAGTCGGGTTCGGCGCGGCCATCGTCGCCGACCGCTACACCGCCCTCGCGAGCGCCGTCGCGGCCGTCTCGCTGTCGGCGACGTGTCTCTACCTCGCGGTCGTCTTCGTCGCGGAGGGCGGCCTGTTCGGCGACGTGCTCGCCCGCGACATCGGGCTCGCGGGGCTCGCGTGGGCCGTCTTGGTCGAGTCGCTCCGGCGGCCTACCCGAACACCGTGACGAGGATGAGCTGGGTGTTCATCAGCCCGGCGACGCCCCACGGAACGGCCACGCCGATGGGAATCGCGCCGCGGTAGCGGCCGGGGAGGACGTGCCACGCGACGACCGCGACCGCGAGGACGACGAGCTTCAGCGAGATGAGCGCGCCCACCGGGCCGAACGCGGGGATGAGCGCGAGGACGACGGGGTTCAGTTCGGCGAGGCCTCGGCCGAGCCCGTAGAGCGTCGTCAACACGTCGAGGACGAACGCCAGCATCGTCACGGTCCAGAGGACGTGCTCGTCGCTTACCGCGTGTGCGAGTGCCGCTCGGGGCGTCTCGGGAAGGGGAACTTCGTGGCTCATGGCGGGCTATCGGCAGGCGACGGCCCCGAAGCCGGGACGTGACAGGTCGGGTGGGACCGAGTGGGACGGAACGGGAGTCGGCCGACGATGAGGTCCGTAGCATCCCGACCGTCCTCAGTACGAGCCGCTTAGGTCAGTTACCGTGAGATTACCCGCCGGAAAAACGGAGCATTAACCGCCGAGGTCGGCTCAGAGAACCGTTCCGTGCTTCTTGTCGGGAAGCGACTTGTCCACGTCGGCGTAGAACTCGAAGCGGGCGACGAGCTCGTCGCGGAGGCTCGACGGCGGGACGATTTCGTCGATGACGACCTCGCTCGCCATCCGGTGGGCGTCGATGTCCTCGCGGTACTCCTCGCGGAGTTCGTCTTCCATCCGCGCCCGCTCTTCGGGGTCGTCGATGTCGGCGAGCTTGTTCGCGTAGACCGCGTTGATGGCGGCTTCCGGACCCATGATGCCGATTTCGCCCGAGGGGAGTGCGATGACGCTCTCCGGGTCGTAGGCGGGGCCGCCCATGGCGTAGATGCCCGCGCCGTAGGCCTTCCGCACGATGACGGTCTGTTTGGGCACCGTCGCCGACGACGTGGCGTAGATGAACTTCTTGCCCTTCTCCAGGATGGCGTCCTTTTCGACCTGCGAGCCGGCCATGAAGCCGGGCGTGTCGCAGAGGTAGAGAAGCGGAATCTCGTAGGCGTCGCAGGTCCAGATGAACTCCGCGGCCTTCTCGGCGGCGTCGGGGAAGATGGCCCCCGACCGCTCGGTCGGCTGGTTGGCGACGATGCCGACCGGCCGGCCGTCGATGCGGGCGAACGCGGTGACGATTTCCTTGCCGTAGTCGGGCTTCAGTTCGAACACGGACTCCGCGTCGACGGCGCGCTCGATGAGGTCGTGGGCGTCGTAGGGGCGGTTCGGCGACTCGGGGATGAGTTCGTCGATGCCGTCGGGCGAGTACCGCGGCGGTTTCGGCTCCGAACGAGGCGGCTTCTCGCCGGCCTTGTCGGGGAGGTAGGTGACGAGCTGCGAGACGAGTTCGCGGGCGTGCGCCTCGTCGCGGGCGACGAGGTCGGCGCTGCCGGACTCCTCGGCGTGCATCCGCGCGCCGCCGAGGTCCTGCATGGATATCTCCTCGCCGGTGACCATCTTCACCATGCGCGGCGAGGCGATGGCCATCGCGGACATCCCCTCGACCATGATGGTGAAGTCGGCGAAGACGGGCGTGTAGGCCGCGCCGGCGATACACGGCCCGTAGAGGACGCATATCTGCGGGACGTACCCCGAGAGCATCGAGTGGTTGTAGTAGTACTTCCCGATGCCCTCGCGGTTGGCGAAGAAGCCGGTCTGCTGGTCGATGCGGCCGCCCGAGGAGTCCATCAGGTAGAGCACCGGCTTGCCGGTCTTGAGCGCCCGCTGTTGCATGCGGAGGAACTTCTCGACGCCGCGGCGGGCCATCGACCCGGCCTTGACGGTGAAGTCGTTGGCCATGAAGTGGAGGTCGCGACCCTCGAACTCGGCGGCACCCGTGAGGAGACCGTCGCCGGGCAGCCGGGTGTTCGGGTCCGCCTCGTCGACCTCGGGGGAGTTCTCGTGCCACGAGTCGAAGTTGGCGAACTTGCCGTCTTCGAACTTCAGTCCCTCCGGGAACCAGCGGTCGAGGCGGTCGCGGACGAACAGTTTGCCGGACTCCGGCAATCGCTGTTTGTACTTCTCGGGGCCGCCGCCGAGGATGTCGGCGATTTCCTCGCGGAGTTTCTCCTCGCGCTCGGTTGGTCCCATGTCGTCGTCGAGCGGGAAGGTGTCCGCGGGCGGTTCGGCGTCCGCGACGGCCTCCTCGCCGTCGCCGACGAAGACGCTCACGTCCGTCCCGAGGTGTCGCGCCAGCGCGCTGGCGATGGCCTCGGCCTCGTCGCCGGTCGCGCCGTCGCCGATTCTGACCTTCATACTCGGTGATGCACCACCGTATTCAAAATGGTTTTCCATGTATGATTTGCCGGTCGGGCGAACGGAGGCCGACGACTATCTGGCCGGAGACCGGTCGCTGTCGACGACGGAGTCCGCGGAAAACGAGTGTGCCCGGTCGTTTCGGTTCGCTCGGGACGGTCGGTGGGGTCGGCGGACTAGTCCCGCCAATAGACGGGTCGGCCGCGCGTCAGTCCAGCGCCGCTTCGAGCTTCGCCACGAGGTCGGTGTTGCCGACGTACATCGGGGTCCGCGCGTGGAGGTCGTCCTTGTCCACGTCGAGGAGCGACTTCGCGCCGTCGGAGGTCGCGCCGCCGGCCGTCTCGATGACGTAGCCGATGGGGTAGCCCTCGAACTGGACGCGGAGTTTGCCCTCGGGGGCGGACTCCAGCGTGGGGTACGCGAAGATGCCGCCGTAGGTGAGAATCTGGTTCACGTCGCCGATCATCGACCCGCCGTAGCGGAGCTTGCGCGAGGCGTCCTGTTCGACCTCGCGGGCGAACGTCTCGAAGTCGTCGGTCCAGTCGGGGACGCGGCCGCCGAAGCCGTAGACCGACCCCTCGTCGGGGAGGGTGACGTCCTCGCGGACGAGTTCGTAGCTCGCGTCGTCGTGGATGACGTACTCGTCGACGGTGCCGTTGCGGGCGACGACCATCGTCATGACGGGGCCGTAGAGGACGTAACCCGCGGCGACGAGGTCGCGGCCGTGGGCCGGCAGCGGGGCCTCGTACACCGCGAAGATGGTCCCCATCGTGTTGTTCGGCTTCAGGTTCGACGAGCCGTCGAGGGGGTCGACCGCGACCGACAGCCGACCGGTTCCCACGTCGACGGACTCGGGGCGCTCTTCGCTGGCGTACTCGCCGACGCCCTCGAGCGCGCCGATGCGCTCGCAGAGGAGGTCGTCGGCGAACACGTCGGCGGCCATCTGCGTCTCGCCGCTCGGGTTCTCGTCCTCGGCGGTGACGCGGCGGCCGGGAAGACCGGTTCGAATCTCGGGCGCGGTGGTCGCGATGACGTCGACCACGCCGTCGATGGTCCGCACGTCGCGGGCGGTGTCGGCGGTGTTGATGTCCGTCGTCGCCATCAGGCCCACCCCTCGGAGCGTCGGCGAGTCGGGCGTGAATCGTCGGCGAGGCGGGAGCGTTCCCCGAGCGTCGTCGGGGCGGGAGATACCGTCTGCGGGGAGTCGACGGCCGTGTCGGAGCCGGGCATCATCTGATTCAAAGTGGTGTAACTACCTATATAAAATCTGCGTCTAATGTGGTTTAGGAGATATTGCCGAATTCGTCCGTTATGGGGTTCGTAACGAAATATTACGGGAAATGATTCTCCGAATGAAAATTACTACTCAGATAGTAAAAATTCGGGACGTGCGGGGCGGGACGCTCACTCCATCGCGTCGCGCGCCTGCGCCTTCCACGCGCTGACGACGGTCGGGTCGATTCGGAGGGCGTCGGCGACGTGTTCCGGGTCCGCGGTGGCGAGTCGCCTGACGGAGCGGACGCCCGCCTCGGCGAGCAGTTCCGCGTCGTCCTCGCCGACGCCCGCGAGCGTCGTCAGCGACTTCGGCTTCGACCGCTCGCGCCACGCCGCCTCGGCCGCGAGCGCGTCTCCCGAGCCGTCGGCTGACGCGTCCGCCGCCTCTGCCCCGCTCGGTGTCCAGTCGCCCGACGTCGTCGGCTCCGAGCGCGCTTCCGCGTCGTCGTCCGATCCCGACGGCGTCCAATCTCCGTCCCGCGCTGGCCCGTTCGACCCCGCCGCCTCCGTTCCGCTCGGGGTCCAATCGCCGGCGTCGTGCTCGTCGTCACCGGTACCTGCCTCGTCGGTGGCGTCCCAGTCACCCGAACTCGCGGCGACCCACGCGCGCTCGTCGTCGCCCAGCCCGCGAACCTGCGAGGAGCGTCGGTCGAGGTCGTCGCCGGAGTTGAACGACCACGAAAGCGAGTGCCAGCGCCGAATCTTCGCCGCGACGCCGGGGTTCGTCCCGGCGGCGACGAGGTCGCGGTAGCACACCTCGCCGTCGACGATAGCGTCCACGTCGATGTTCGACTCGGCGAGGGATTCGGCCGTCGCCGGGCCGACGTACTTCAGGTCCTGTAGCTCGGTCGGCACGGCGTCGCTCGCGCGTCGACCCCGCGGTCTGAGCAGGTGCGTCAGCGCCTCGTCGGGGTTCGACGGCCCCTCGTCCGCCTCGCTCGCCTCGTCCGCCTCGGTTGCCCGGTTCGTGCCCTCGCCGTCGCTCCGGCGCGCGTCCGAGACGGCTTCCCCTCCGTCCCCGCCCGCGTCGTCTTCGTCGTATCTGCCGGCGTCGTTCACCCCAGTCACCGTTGCATATCCCCATTCTTGCGCCCGACTTGAGTCTTCCCGTGAAAGTCACGAGTCTGTCACTATTCCGAACGCATCGGCAAGTTTTACCTCCCCACCTCGCGCAGAACCGGACATGTACGATACCGAAGATATCGACACGGTGGGCGTCGTCGGCGCGGGAACGATGGGCAACGGCATCGCGCAGGTGGCCGCGATGGCCGGCTACGACGTGGTCATGCGCGACCTCGAAGCGGAGTACGTCGAACGCGGCCTGTCGGCCATCGACGACAGCCTCTCGCGGTTCGTCTCGAAGGAGAAACTGACCGCGGCGGAGGCCGACGCGACCAAGGGGCGCATCTCGGGGACGACCGAGCTCGCGGACCTCGCCGACTGCGACCTCGTGGTCGAGGCGGCCGTCGAGAACATGGACGTGAAACGCGAGGTCTTCGCCGACCTCGACGACATCGTCCCCGAGGGCGTCGTGCTGGCGACCAACACCAGCACGCTCTCTATCACGACCATCGCGGCCGCGACCGAGCGCCCCGACCTCGTCGTCGGCCTCCACTTCATGAACCCCGTCCCGATTATGAAGGGCGTCGAGGTCGTCCGCGGCGAGAAGACCGACGACGAGGTCGTCGCCTTCGCCCACGACTTCTCCGAGGACCTCGGCAAGGAGACGTGGGAGTCCGACGACAAGCCCGGCTTCGTCACCAACCGCATCCTCATGCCGTGGCTCAACGAGGGCATCCGCGCCTACGACGAGGGCGTCGCCTCCAAGGAGGACATCGACCGCGGCATGACCCTCGGCACGAACGTCCCGATGGGCCCGCTCACCCTCGCGGACCACATCGGCCTCGACATCTGTCTGGACGCCTCCGAGACGCTGTTCGAGGAACTCGGCGACCGCTACAAGCCGGCGTACCTGCTCAAGCGAAAGGTCGCGGCGGGCGACCTCGGCAAGAAGACGGGCAAGGGCTTCTACGAGTACGACTAACGGCGCTCTCCGGTCGCCGCCGTCTTCGACGCCGAATCCGAACCGCGGCGATAGCGCATCACACCGGCACCGACCGCCCCCGCGACCAGAAACAGCCCGCCCAGCCCCGCCAGCGCCAGCGCCAACCCTTCGACGGTCTGTGACCCGGCGGCGGCGACGAAGGCGATGAGCGCGCCGAAGAGGAACACGGCGGCGACGAATCCGCCGACGAAGAGGACGAACGACGGCGAGAGGAAGTCGTCTGCGGGCATACGCTCACCTTGACCGCGAGGAGACGAAACTGTTGCCCCGCGAAGGAGAAGGCTATCAAACCTGAAATCCCGCGCGAACCCTTTTATCCCGTCCCGCGTGAAGGTCTCTCAATGATTACGGTCGAGAACCTGCGGAAGACCTACGGCGACTTCCCCGCCGTCGTGGGAAGCGATTTCTCGGTCGAGTCGGGCGAGGTGTTCGGCATCGTCGGCCCCAACGGCGCGGGGAAGACGACGACGCTGAAGATGCTCGCCGGGCTCGTCGAACCGACCGGCGGGTCGGCGTCGGTGCTCGGATACGACCCCGAGGAGCCGGCGATGCGGCGCAAACTCGGCTTTCTCCCCGAGGAGTCGCCGCTGTACGAGGACATGACCGCGCGGTCGTACCTCCGATTCTTCGCCGACCTCTACGACGTGCCCCGCGACGTGGCCGACGAGCGAACCGGCGCGGTGCTCGACCGCCTCGACCTCGAATACCGCGACCGCCGGCTCGGCGACATGTCGAAGGGGATGAAGCGCAAGGTCGCCATCGCCCGGTCGCTCGTCAACGACCCCGACCTGCTCATCTACGACGAACCGGCCAGCGGCCTCGACCCCCTGACGACGAACGTCGTCTTGGAGTTCGTCCGCGAGCTCCGCGACGAGGACAAGACCGTCGTCTTCAGCGCGCACAACCTCTTTCACGTCGAGTCCATCTGCGACCGCGTGGTCATCATGAACCGCGGCGAAATCATCGCCCGCGGGACGGTCCCCGAGATTCGCGCGGAACACGGCGAGACGACCTACCGCGTCTTCACGACCGTACCGCTCCCGGAGACCCTGCCCGCGGACGACGAGGTCGGAGGCGAAGGCGAGGAGCGCCACGTCGCCGTCGTCGACGAGATGGCGGCCGTCGAGTCGCTCCGCGAGGCGGCCGAGGCCGCCGGCGGCCGCGTCGCCGACATCCGAACCGACGAGGCGTCGCTGGAGGACATCTTCCTCCGACTCGCCCGCGAAGCGCCGACGACGAGCGAGGCCGAGGGCGGTCGCGGACGGGCCGCTGGCGGGGAGGGCGTCGCCGGTGAGCACGGACAGCGCGCCCCCGGAGGTAACGGGCAGTCGTGACCGACCTCCGAACGCGACTGGTCGCACACGCCCGGACCGTTCTCCGAATCGCCCGCTGGGAGGTGTCGCGCTCGGCGGGGACGCTCGACCGCCGGACCGCCGTTATCGGACTGGTCGCCGTCCTCGTCGCCGGCGGCATCGCGGCCGGGGCGGCCGGCGGCGGGGTCGCGCTCGACCGCGACCTCTACCGCGTCGGCATCGCCGGCGACAGTCCCTACTACGACGCCGTGGACCAGTCGTCCACGCTCGACCCGCGACCCGTCTCGGACCCGAACGTCGAACTCGTCGTCAGCGAGACGCACATCTCGGTCGCGGACACGCAGACCGGTCGGGCCGCCTACAGCGCGTTCCGCGACGCGGTCCAGTCGTACAACGAGCGACAGATGGCCCGCGAGGAGAACCAGTCCGCGGCGTTCCCGGTCGTCGTCGACCTCCAGTACCGCGAGCGCGCCGCGCTCGTCCCGGCCGGAAGCCGCGTCGACGGCGGCGCAGGTGGGAGCGGTGACGCCGGTACCGGCGGCGGGGGCGGAACCGACGCCGGAACCGGAAGCGGAACCACCGGCGGCGACACCGCGGGTGACTCGGCCGCCGACGGACCCGACGCTTCGGACGCCGCCGCGGCCGACGACGGCGGCGTCGACGCCCCGTCGTTCGGCGGGATGGCGAGCCTCTTCGGCGGCGACACCAGCGGGTCGCCGGCGAGCATCAGCCCGCCGTTCCCCTTCGCCTCGCTCGTCCTCGCATTCGCCTTCCTCGTGCCGATGAACTTCGTGATTCAGGCCTACGGGTCGAGCATCCTCAACGAGCGCATCAACCGCCGCGGCGAACTGCTCCTCGTCGCGCCCATCTCGCCGGGCGACATTGTCGCCGGCAAGACGCTCCCGTACCTGCTCGGCACGGTCGCGATAACTATCGCCATCGCGGCCGCGGTCGGCGGCGGCGTCGTCTCGGTGGCGGCGGTCGTCCCCATCGGCCTCCTGTTTCTCGCGTCGACGTTCGTCGGCGCGATGTTCGCCCGCTCGTTCAAGGAACTCACGTTCGTCACGGTGACGGTGTCGGTGTTCCTGACGACGTACACGTTCGTCCCGGCCATCTTCACGAACGTCACGCCCATCGCGCTCATCTCGCCGCTGACGCTCGTCGTCCGCGACCTCGCCGGCGAGTCGATTCCGCTCGGCGAGTTCCTGTTTTCGGTCGGGCCGATTCTCCTCGCCGCGGGCGTGCTGTTCCTCCTCGGCGTCGGCGTCTACCGCGAGGAGGACATGTTCACCCAGCGGCCGGTCCCGCTGAAGTTCCTCGACGCGCTCGACAGTCGCATCTCGCGGGCGCGCTCCGTGGCGACCCTCTCGGCGCTGTCGATTCCGTTCGTCTTCATCGCCGAACTGCTGGCCATCGCGGTGCTGTTCGTCCTCCCGGTGGACCTGACCGTCCCGATGATTCTCCTCGCGGTCGCGGTCATCGAGGAGTTGGCCAAGAGCCTCCACGTCCTCGCCGCCTTCGAGAAGGCGCGCTTTTCCCGGACGCTCCGGTCGTCGCTCGTCCTCGGCGGGCTCTCCGGCCTCGGCTTTTTCGTCGGCGAGAAGTTCACCGCCATCGCCCAACTCGCCGGGTTGCAGTCGCTCACGCTCGGGCAGACCGCCTTCGCGCCCTCCGGCGTCGGTATCGGCGACGGGACCGGCGTGAGCGCCCTCGTCGTGCTCGGCCTGTTCCTCGCGCCGCTGGCGCTCCACGCGGTGACCGCCAGCGTGACCGCCTTCGGGGCGAGTCGGGGGCGCTCGGCCTACGGGGTCGCGCTCGCGGGCGCAATCGCGATTCACCTCGTCTACAACCTCCAGGTGGTGAGCGCCCTTGGGTAGCCCGCGACTCGCCATCGCCCGGCGCGAACTCGGCAGTCTCCGCAAGGAAAAGACCATCGTGCTGGCGCTGGCCATCCAGCTGTTCGTCGCGGCGTTCTCGTCGTTCCTCGTCGTCGGGCTCGTCTCGCTGTACGACCCCGGCGCGGCGAGCTATCAGGTGGACGTGGCCGTCACGGGCGACGAGGAGGCCGTCGAGGACCTGCTTCGCGCCGTCGGGACCGAAGACGGACTCAGCGGGCGGCCGTACTCGTCCACGTCGGCCGCGATGACGGCGTTCCAAGAACGGCAGGTCGATGCCGTCTTAGAGGCGTCTACGGGCGAGGACGGCAGGATACGAGTCGCGGCGGTCGCGCCCGACACGGGCGTGGAGACGACGGCGGTCGTCACCCGCCTCCGCGACGCGCTCCGCGAACTGGAGCGCAACGAACGCGCGGAGCGGAGCGCGTTCCTCGCCACGGACCCGCTGTCACTCCCGCCGGCGGCGGATTCGAGCCCGTACTTCGGCTTCACCTACACGGTGCTCGTCCCGCTGTTGCTGTTCCTGCCCGTGTTCATCTCCGGGTCGCTGGTGGTCGACTCGCTCACGGAGGAGGTGGCCCGCGGGACGCTCGAACTCCTGCGGGTCGCGCCCGTGAGCTTCGCGGCCGTCGTCGACGGAAAGCTCCTCGCAGCCGGCGGGCTGGCACCCGTGCAGGCGGTGGCGTGGATGCTCCTCCTCCAACTGAACGGGTCGACCATCGAGAGCGTCCCGTGGCTGTTCGGCATGGTCGCCGGGCTCTCGGCCGTCGTCGTCACGCTCGGCGCGGCGGTGGCGATTACCTCGCCCGACCGCCGGGTCGCCCAACTCCTGTACTCCATCGGCGTGCTCCTCGTCTTCGCGGGCACGTCGCTCCTTCCATTGAGCCCCGCGAACACGGCCGCGCGGCTGGCGCTCGGGACGGCGGGGGTCGGCGCGAAAGTCGCCGTCGCGGGGCTCGTCTTCGTCGGCGTCGTCGCGCTCGTCGGCCTCCGGTTCGTCGTCGACCGGGTGGACCCGAACGAACTCGGCTGAGGCCCCGTCTCTCAGTTCCGCGCTCGGCGTTCCCGCCCGCCCTCCCTGTGACACCGCACCGGAAGTCGTACAAGCCCCGAGTCCGAGAGGCGACACATGGCACTCGGAGGCACCGCGAAGAAGCTCCAGAAGGTCGCAGAGATGGCCGAAGACGTGTACAAGAAGCTCAACGAACTGCGCGAGCAGGTCGTCGAGGTCCGCGAGACGGTCAACGAGACGAAGTCGCGCGTCGACCGACTCGAAGCCGAGAACGCCGAACAGCGGGCGATTCTCGAAGCCATCGCGGAGGAACAGGGCGTCGACCTCGACGCCGCAATCGCGCAGGCGCACATCTCCGAAGCCGAGGAAGGCTCGGCCGGAGACGACACCGAGGCGACCGCCGACGCGTCCGACGCCGATGCCGACGCATCGAGCGACACCACCGACGAAGCGTAATCCGACCGCCCCTCCGTCTCTCTCCGTTCTCTTTCGACATCCCGTCCCCGCCGCAGCCCCGCCGCCAGTCCCGAAGACGACGCTTTGTTTTCGACCGGCGTCAGTCGCTCCGGCCGCGAGTCGCCCGCCGACGAGGGGACGAACCGGGATGAAAACGTTCAGGGCCAGGGGCAACTTTTGCCCACGTATGACCACGCACCGCGACCCCCTCGACTCGGTGCTCGACGCCGTCGGCGAGACGCCGCTCGTCAGAGTCCACGCGTCGCCCGACGAGGTGCCCGTCTACGCGAAGCTCGAATCGTTCAACCCGGGCGCGAGCGTCAAGGACCGCATCGGGACGTACATGCTCGAACGGATGCTCGAATCGGGCGCACTCCCCGAGGGCGGCACCATCGTCGAGCCGACCGCCGGCAACACCGGCATCGGCTTCGCCGTCGCGGCCGGACAGCTCGGTATCCGCGCGGTGTTCGTCGTCCCCGAGCGGTTCAGCGTGGAAAAACAGACGCTCATGCGCGCGCTCGGTGCCGACGTGGTGAACACGCCCACCGAAGACGGGATGGGCGGCGCTATCGACCGCGCGCACAAGCTCGCCGACGAACTCGACGACGCCGTCGTCCCTCAGCAGTTCTCAAACCCGCTCAACCCCGAGGCGCACTACGAGACGACCGCGCCCGAAATTTACGACGCCCTCGACGGCGAGGTCGGCGCGCTCGTCGCCGGCTGCGGCACCGCGGGCACGCTCATGGGGATGGCGCGGTACGGCCGCGAGCACCACGAGGACACGTTCGTCACCGCGGTGGAACCCGAGGGCTCGCTCTACGCCCGGCTCCACGGCCGCGACGTGGCGGAGGCGTCGTACAAGACCGAGGGTATCGGGACGCACGACCCCGCGACGAACGAGCTGTTCGACCCCGAGCTGGTGGACGAAATCGTCCAAATCGCCGACCGCGACACCCACGACGAGATGCAGCGCCTCGCCGCCGAGGAGGGCCACCTCGTCGCGTCGAGCGCCGCCGCCAACTCGCTGGCCGCCGTCGACGTGGCCGAGCGCGCCGCCGCCGGCGACCTCGACCTCCCGTACGACGCCGTCGTCACCGTCTTCCCCGACTCCTCGGAGCGATACCTCTCGAAGGGCGTCTACGGCGACTTCGAGTCGTGGGAAGGGTGAAAACGGCGGTTCAGCGGCCGTCTCAGGCCGACTCGTCGCCCCGCCGTCCGCTCAGGCGAGCCGCGAGTGTTCGACCTTGAAGCACCTGTCCTGGACGAACGAGAGCCCCGCCTCCTCGGCGCGGGCGGCCGCGTCGTCGTCGCTGATGCCGAGTTGGAGCCAGACGGCCGCCACGTCGCCGCGGGCGTCGGCGCGCTCGATCGCGGCATCGACGATGTCGCCCGCTTCCTCGGACGGCCGGAACACGTCCACGAGGTCGATTTTCTCGTCCACGTCGGCGAGCGAGTCGTACGCCGTCTCGCCGAGGATTTCGTCGTGGAAGGGGTTGACCGGAACGACGCGGTAGCCGTGGCGCTGCATGTACGCCGGGACGTCGTGGGCGGGCTTGCCGGGCGTGGCCGAACAGCCGACGACCGCGATGGTCTCGGCGTCGAACAGCCCGCGGATGTCGTCGTCGCTGGTGATGGGCATACCTACGACGTGACCGGCTGCGGATAAAAATCTCGGGCGGCTGTGCGGCGCGGCCACCGTCCCAGTCCGGAATCGGGGATACGACTTAGTGGTCCGCGATGCGGATGTCCGGCGGCGCGTCCTCGTGAGTCGTGATGATGCCGTCGAAGAGCTGTTTGATGGTGTTCATCGTCCGGTCGTCGTGGGCGTCGGCGTCGATGGTGAACAGGCCGAGGCCGCCGACGCTCTGGATGCGGCCGGTGAACACGTGGAGGAACCGGAAGACGGTCTGGAGGTCGGCGTACATCAGGAGCGTCGACAGCGAGTGGAGCATGATGCGGTTCTCCGGCAGACCGCGGTCCTGGTAGTACTCCTGGAGAATCTCCGAGAGCTTGATTCCGATTCCGGTCATGTCGACCGGCGACGACGTGTATCGGATTCGCTCGTCGTCGCGGACCTCGCCGACGCCCTGCTGTTTCGTGACGCAGTCGACGACTGCGACGGGTTTGCCCTCGTAGTCGAGTCGCTTGCCGAAGTCGTTGAGGATGCGGTCCGCGCCGTCTTTGGTCGTGACGATAACCGCGCCCTCGCCGTTTCGGGTGCCCTCGGCGAGGATGTCGAGCGCCAGCGAGCGCTTGCCGGTCAGCGGCGGCCCGACGAGAAGGAGGTTCGTGCCCGGTTCGACCTCGACGTCGAGGTCAGCGCCTAGCTTATACATGCGGGTACCTCGGTTCGACGGTATCGACTCCGAGGAACGCAATCGCGTGACGCTTCCGCTCGCCGAGGGTCATCGGATAGTACGACCATGCGGTGAGCCGGTAATATTCTTTTTGATTGGCGGATAGAACGCTCCCCGCTCGTCGGCGCGTTCCCCGGAATCCGACCGATTGTTCGTCCGCATACATTTATATGGTTCCTCCAGTCTGCGCCGTCGCCCGTCCGACGATGAAGGCGAACGCCGCTAAAAACATCCCGTATTTGAGTCGGCGCTGCGCCGCGGCCGGGTCGGCGAACGACCGAACCGCGGCCGCGAGCATGACCGCGTCGGCGGGGGCGACGATTCCGAGGTACGCCAGCCCGAACCCGCCCCAGACGAACGGCACCGCGCTCGCGGCGACGGCCACGACCAAGACGACCGCGCCGAGCCACAACGACGCCTTCTCGCCGACGACGATGGGAAGCGTCCGCAGTCCCTCTTCCCTGTCGCCGCCGATGTCCTCCACGTCTTTGACGATTTCGCGGGTCAGCGTCGCCAGCGCGGCGAGTACACAGAGGACGACCGCGCCCAACGGCTCGCCGATGGCCGCGCCGCCGAAGAGGAACGTCGAGCCGGTGAGCGCGGCGACGACGACGTTGCCGACACCCGGGAGACCCTTGAAGAACTCCGTGTACGCGAGGAGCGCGACGAGGTTGACGACGGCGATGGCGATGGCGACGACCGGGAGGACGAACGCCGAGACGACCGCCCCGCCGAACAGCGCGACGCTGAACCACTTCGCCTCGGTCGCGGTCACCGCGCCGCGCGGAATCGGCCGGTCGGGGCGGTTGATGCGGTCGATATCGCGGTCGAAGTAGTCGTTGATGGCGTTACCCGCGCCCGTGGCGAACACGGTGGCGAGCATCGCCGCGACGACGACGAGCGCGTCGCTCGGGGACGCCCCGGCGACGAACGCCCCGGTGAACGTGAGGACGCCGGCGGCGACGGCGTTTCCCGGTCGGGTGAGTTCGGCGAACCCGCGCGCTCGCGTACCGAGAGACATACCCCGTACTGTTCGGAGGTCGGGTATAAATCGCGCGGAGTTGCCGCCTCGAATCAATCCATTTAAAACAATCCACGACAGACGAAGTCATGTAGGGCGCTTAGCTCAGTCTGGACAGAGTGCTTGGCTTCGGACCAAGTTGCCGTGGGTTCAAATCCTGCAGCGCCCATACGAGGTCTATCGGTTTTCTCTGGTCTACGTGGGTGAACCACAATGAACCAGACGGCTATCAACATTGAACGAATAGGACTATCGCAGAGACGTCTGTCGATTATAGGGACGTGATGGACTTATGACCACTATAGAGGGTATCACCCTCGTCCCATCACCATCTGTCGCACGACTCAATGAGAGGCAGATTGTCGATTACCGGCATCATCGTACGCAGCTCATCAAGTGGATGTTATATGTCGGTAAGAATCCAGAGCGTGCTGAGGGGTACGCTTGGACGACTGCGAACCGACGTGCGACGAATCTTGATACGTTCTACAGGTGGGTGTGGACACACGAACATAGCTACTCAACGGCGATTACTCACGAACACACTAACGACTACGTCAATGAATTAGCCTATAGTGACCATTCTGCTACGCATAAGAACAACCTCACAAAGACGCTGAAGATGTATTGGCGTTGGAGAGCAGCACAGTTTGGTGATGATCCATGGGAACCAACAGTATCCTTTGCACAGGATGGTGGGCCACAGCAACCGAGGGACTACCTTACGCGAGAGGAACGTAGCAAGATTCGTGAAGCAGCATTAGAGTATGGTAGTGTTCCACATTACAATGCTCTGTCTCCAGAAGAACGCCGTGAATGGAAACGATACCTCGCACACAGATTCAGAAAACCAATCACCGACATAGGGAAGCAGGACTTTGACAGAGCAAACAGTTTCAAGATAACGTCGTTAGTGTGGACGTCGCTGGACGCAGGACTACGACCTATCGAGGTAGCCCGTGCAAGAGTCTCGTGGGTTGACGTCGACAATGCTGTACTGAGGATTCCTGCCTCAGAGTCCAGTAAGAACGAAGAGAACTGGGTTGTGAGTCTACAGGACCGTACTGCAGAGGCATTAGGCCGGTGGATAGAGGAACGTCGACTGTACGAGAAGTACGCTGATACGGACGTCTTATGGCTCACAAGAGAGAGTAATCCGTACCAGAGTCACAGTCTCAAGTACCTACTCCAGAAGCTCTGTGAGATTGCACAGATACCTACCGAGAATCGTAAAATGTCGTGGTACGTTATACGACACTCGACAGGCACGTATCTAAGCAGAGAGGATGGTCTTGCTTCTGCACAGGCTCAGTTGCGACATAGGAGCGTACAGACGACGATGAAGTATGACAATACTCCTGTCGAAGATCGACGTAAGGCATTGGAACGTATGGGGTAATCTGTTTTGATGATGTTGTTATTGTGACAAAAGCTTAATTATTTTACACTTACTCCACCGGCTCCTGCAGTGGCATGGTTTGAGAGAATCGTGCTTTGATTCACGACCGTTCTATCTGTGTATAACTCGACCAATCTATTTTTGTAGAAAAACTTTCCCAGGATATTCACCAGATCTTCGTCTGTATCATATTCGATTTCCAAACCAAGACCATGTGACCTACTTGCCAAGGTTAATGCCTTCTTTTTATACTCCATATCCCACAATTTCTCTGTATCTGCCCACCAGTCTCCTTTTTCCACTCCCGCGATTTGATCTCCTTTCGCATTGTAAAAAGCAATATCAAACGTCAAAATATTGTCTTCAAAATATATCGTGATAATATCTTTGCCACGGATTCTCAGAACCGATGCCTGCTTCTGATTTGGGTTTGTAATCTTGTGCCAAAGACCACCGTATTTGATTACGGGTTTGCTTGATTCAAAATAGAACCCATGTTCTACTTTGTCTGATATGTATGGACTGTCTTTCATCTCGTACAATCGTTCACGCTTGATAGTCCCTGCATCTGCCTCTGAATGGCAATTGGGACAAAGGACGATCATTCGCTCAGGATCGTGGTGCTTTTCCTCACTAAATGGGACAATGTGGTGGTATTGGATTAGAGGCGTTCCACAGTATGCACATCCAAAGTTTGCTTCTTGCCGTAACTCCCTTCGGACGGCTAACGGAACGTGGCGTGAAACCATCTTATCAAGTCCTTGTCTATATCTGTAGAGGTTCTTAGTACGTATCCAACTTTCGAGCGAATTATTCTGTACTGTGTAATACCACAATAGAGTTTACGATCTTTCTGAACTTCTGCCAAATACACGATTGTAGGGCCACACGATCCTCCGTGTTGCGTTCCATGTGTATAAACGTAGAATCGCATTCTAGAAGAGTGAAATGTACCACAGGCGATTCTGGTGCGTCTGAGAGGATCATCGCATAATACGCATGATATGGCAGGACCATTGGGTGGTCCATCTGTTCAGAGAAAATTGTTCTGCGTCCTACGTTGTTACCTCCAACAGTTCTTCTTTAAATATCCTCTCGTAACAACGTATTTCGTGAAGGATCATGCTGCAACACACTCATTGAATATTCCAGCACCATGGTCTGATCCAGAGATCTGTCGTCTCACTATCCGCTTGATGAGATTCAGGTCCTTGCTATCAATACCAAACTTCGTCATGAGCGATTTGAACGCTTCATGGCGTTGTATTGATGCAGTATAGAGATCTGCACCACGCTGAATTCTCCTGTCTTCTACAACCACCGCAATGATTCCGAGTATAACTCTCTCCATAGCCCGATGATAGCCAAACTGACTATAATTCATCTTTGTGGCTTCGTACACGACCCTTCCTGTCTCACCAACATTGAGATCAAGGGCACTACACACTGCTTCTGCGATACGCCCCTTGTCGATTCTATGGAACTTGTCTGCAGCATTCTCGTGGTTCTCTTGTCCATATCCATCCCAGTTTGGGGCATTACCGTTGTGCCACTGATCTAAGCGTCCCCAATAGTTGTCATCGAATTCAGGACCACTATAGTCCATGGTAGTAGCTGCCGGAGTATCGTATGTACCTATCTTTGTTCCACTACTGACGTCGTCTGCAGGAGAGTGTACGGATGATCCTGGGCCACAGTACAATGGCTCATCAGGTTTGTCCCATCGAGTTATGTATTGGTCCGAGCTCGATTCTATCCAGTTCTGTTTGTCTACGTTATGTCCTTTGGACATACCGACGATACGGGTTGACTTGTAGTGTACTTTTAATCAATCTCGTTGCGTCTCAGTAAACTATGGAATTACTGGACTATGAGACGTTGATGCGACAACTTAGGAACAAACGTCGGAGATTACAGTTACAGCAGAAATCTGTGGCACACCAAGCTGGTATCTCAAAGTCGACGTTGAATCGTATGGAACGGACATTCAGTAATGCGAACTACAGCACTGTATACAAAGTCTGGAGAGTGGTTACCGATGCTGAGAGGGAGAATTCTGAGACGGCAGAAGACTTGATGACAGGTAATGTTGCGTATGCACAGACATCTGATTCACATCGTGATACTGCATTGTATATGCGTGAAAATGCATTCTCACAGATGCCTGTCAAAGACGAGGATGGATTGATTGTAGGTAGTATCTCAGAAAGAGAGTTAGCAGACAATAGCAACCACGACAGACAGATTGGTGAGATTATGGACGAACCATTTATTCAGATAAACAAAGGTACGAGTGAGAATGCTGTGAGAGGATTACTATTCGATGGAGTAGGTGCTTTGCTAGTAAAAGATTCAGAAGACGTGATTGGTATAATCACAACAGCAGACTTGATCTGACCACAGATACCTTTGCCCTCAGTAGATACGTTGTTACGAGAGTGTATTTAAGGGGATAATCGATCATACGGACGTCTTATTTACGGGATATACCTCTGCTACATAGGAACCTACGCGCCGCTAATTTTGCTACCCCCATCTGAATAGAGTTGTTACCAACCTGAGGTTTTACGAGGATTGTTACGAATACCAGACCATGCACTATGTTCCTGCATTTCTACGACCTCTAAGCCAACAGAATACCGGCCTCGAATCATATGTGGAAGACAAAGTTGAAGAGGTGAATGAGATCACGTCTCCTGGAAGTAGAGTTCAATTCAAACAGACTGACGAAGTACCTGTATGGAGGTATGAAGAGGGACTTCAAGGTAAGACCGTAATTGAACACGGGAGAAAGGTGAAAGTTCCTATGGCGGTTGAAAACCCTAACCGTCATTGGTGGATTATAACGGATGGACTGTTAGAGAATCTTAATCCAGCACTGAGAGATCACGCTGATATTTTTGACCTACTATTGGCTCTAAATCTCTGTATCGATGCTCCTGTTTCATTTTCACAGGATCCTGGACAGACAGTTAGTGGGGCGTACAGGGTTAGACGAGACGCATTAGAATATCGAGGTGACTTGTCGCGTGGAAGTTTCCCACTTGCTCTATTGACGATGAATGAAATTCCACAGCAGGTACAGGTGTCTGAGTCTATCGAAGAAATCTACGAGATGGTTCGGACGTTCAGATCAACTCAGATTGAGTCAGACGAAGATATGGACATACGAGTAGGTCTGCATATGTACGATGACGCACTGAGTTCTTCTCTCTGGACGTCAATGTCAAATCTGTTCTTTGTCTGTGAGAATGTCTTATGCTCAGGACGTCGATCCAAACCGGTTACACGCATTGCTGAAGTCACGGACATGACTGAAGATGATGCTGATAGATGGAGAAGAGCAGTTAATCGACTGAAGCATCCAGACAAGGGCGACGTCCCTGGTTTGCTTCAACAAACGGATTTTGAAATACCGTCCTTAGAATATATGAGGAAGACGACGAACAAGGCACTGATTCACACGATGAGAATGCGATTCAGTGAATTAGAGGATTGTAACTGACTGTCTCCTTCACAGTACAAGCCTCTCATCAAATACGTTGTTACGAGTCCATATTTAAAGGGCACATAGACTCTGTTGACAACCCATTATCATTGATAGTTCGTTGAGGCCGTGCTGAATACAGGGCGCGAATCCATCAAAGTGAGGCGTAGATGAAATTGCTGGACCAATACAAACCGAGCAGTAAGCAGCTGGATTATTCAGTGTTTTTACGAATACAATGCGTCAATAAGCGCCTCTGCTTCGTCTGGATGATCTCTGAAATATTGTTCAGCTTGTTGTTTTTTCTTACTGGGTGATACTCCATAGGACATACCAGTCGCTGTTTCCATATCATTATAGAACGTAATGATTGTGGGTTCATCGAATATTTCGCCGTTCCCCTCCAACAAACATTCTTTAATTATGAAATCGTTTGTGAATTTCGTATTTCCGTTCGCGGCTAATGAAACTCTATTCCCCCATTCTTCCCACAAAGAACTGTTCAGACTGTCTAGCACAGAGCCAAAACTAGTATCATCGTCCATATCGAGCATCAGTACTGTTCGCAAGCCTTTCTCTCCAATTGAGGGTCCTTCACGAGCGTAAATCTTCTCTACTTCTGACCGCCCTCCTTCACATTTGTATAAATAAGAGATTGAGGTGCCAATCCGATGTTGACGTATCCGCTGCGTCTGCGTTTCATCACTCTGTTCATTATTGAACCGGTCACAGTATTCCTCCACACCAGATAGAGTGTGAAGCGCCTCAAGAAAGGCCAAGTCATTGATTCCCTCAGTAAGAACGATCGTATCCCCCTGCATCTATGGCCCTCTGAGATCCAAGTTGAGGTTATTCATATCCTCCTTTGCATCCTCGTAGGACAAGAATCGATTCATTGGTTCTGATAGTTGGAAAAGGCAGAACTCATTTTGTAGGTACTCACCATACTGATTCTGGACCTCTTTGGAAATAAATGACTCTAGGAAGTCGGTATTGTGTGTTGTAATGAACAACTGGAGTCGTTCCTCTTTTGAAATTTGAATTAGCGTACGTGTTAGTTGTTCTATATACCCTGGATGCATATGCTGTTCCGGTTCTTCAATTAAGAGAACATCACCGTCATTGGATTCATCAAACAATTCCCAGAGGATACCAACAATAGTTTTGAACCCATCTCCCATGAAGTGGAATGGAACATCATACGGTTGATCTTCACCCTTTTGAAACACAAGGTCGGTGAACGAGAAATCCTCCAAAGAATCCACAATTTCGTGATTCTGAAGGTAATTTTCAACTCTATTTACTCGGACAGGGTTATCTTCGTAATCAATTTCCTCTGCCTTTGTAGGAATCTCATCGAGATAATGAATCCCACTCACCGTAGGGGAAGGTCCACCAAGAAGCTGTACTCTTTTTCGGCCTCTAGGTGAAAATACAGAGCCAACTAGCCGAAAAAGGGCTTGAGATTCAGACTCCACCTCGGATGCTTCACTAACTATCCGTTCATCATCAAGTAGAGTCTCAGTAGCACTCTCTACGATCTGATGGATGATCTCTTGATAACTTCGGCTAACAGAAAATAGATACCTTTGTTGGTCTTCAATCTTGACAGCCAGAACGTCATCCGAAAGTAGGTCGATTATTTCTTCCTCAGGTATCGACAGCAACGAATCTGTAAGAGCTTCATGTAGAATCTTTGCGAGGGCCACCTCGTCTGGATGATTGCTCTTACGTGCATCCTGACGAAGATGCAAATTTCCACGGCGTAATGGGAATAGGCTTACTTGGGCCGTCTCTTCTGGAATGTCTTGATTAATTCTGCTGATCGCTGTTTCATAGACTTCCTTGTCGTTAGCTTGGCGGATTTTCACTGACCGAGAAAGTGGGTCGCTTGGTTGTCCTTCCTCATCATACTGATCGAGCGAGAGCTGTTCGCGCCAATATTCACCATGAAGAGATGTCTCCTCTCCTTGTTTATTAATAACTGCTGTGGCGTAATCTCCGAAGTTCTCTAGAGTAGTAGGGTCTGAAAGCACCGCAATAGCTTCCAGAAGCGATGTTTTCCCGGCGTTGTTCCGACCAGTAATGATATTCAGTCCACCCGGCTTTAGCGAGATTGACTGGATACCCTTGAATCCCTTGACGTCAAGTTTAGTGAGCCGGACCATTCGTTAAAGGTAGTTTCTTCGGCACGGTTTTTATTCCTGTCCCTCCTTTCACTGTACGCAGGTTCAACGGGCTGCTGACTTAATCCATTTGACGCGAAACAAAGAAAAACGTCTTGTTTAATCCACTCTTTGTAGTGTCACAAAATTCCGGTCATGTTCTGAGGGCTCCAACAGAGCCGACACATACGACCCTACGTGTTCACCACCCTTGCAAAACAGCACCATTCGTTGAATCACCGTAAGCCAATGACTGTCGACGTTGCAGTTTATTACCTACAACACGTAGAGTCTACTACGTAGTCTAGTGGAAACCGATATGCGGTCTGTAGGACGGTATCCAGCATAAGGGCGCTTAGCTCAGTCTGGACAGAGTGCTTGGCTTCGGACCAAGTTGCCGTGGGTTCAAATCCTGCAGCGCCCATGATTTTGCGAGGAACTTGGTGACGAGCGGAATCTGGGCCGAAGGAGTTGAACCAGGGAGCGAAGGGAGTGAGCGACTGCGGTTCACAATCTTCTGGGTCAAGAGAATCGCCCGCCGTCGCACGCATCACGCACCTTCCGAGCAGTCGTCGGAGTCGTCGCACCGGCGCTCGGCTTTCCGCTCCAAAATCGACGGCGGACTCGACTTCACAACCCAAACTCGCGCCGCGCCGAAACCCCGATTCTCCTAGGCACAATCCAGTTAGGTACGGCTCCCCTCATATCCGACCACATGGACCGGACCGAATACGCGATACTCACGGTCATCGCACTCGCGACGGTCGGCATCGGCGTGTTCACGACCACGGAGCCGCTGGGGACGTTCCTCGTCGAGAGCGCCCGAGAGGCGCTTTCGACGACCGCGGCCATGGCGTGGGTGACGTGGTGGGCGCTCGTCGTCGGCTTCGCAATCGCCGGCGGCGTGGAGGCGTGGACCTCGGGCGAGGAGGTCTCGGAGCTTCTGGAGGGCCACGGTCCGAGAGAAATCGGCTACGGCTCGCTGTTCGGCTTCGTCTCCTCGTCGTGTTCCTACAGCGCCATCGCCACCGCGAAGAACCTGTTCAAGAAGGGCGGGTCGGCGGCGGCGACCCTCGGCGCGTTCATGTTCGCCTCGACCAACCTCGTCATCGAAATCGGCGCGGTCATCTGGATTCTGCTCGGCTGGCAGTTCCTCGTGGCCGACATCCTCGGCGGGTTCATCCTCATCGGGCTGATGGCGTTCGGCTTCGTCTACCTCGTGCCCGACGAGGTGGTCGAACAGGCCCGACAGAACGTCCAAGACGAGGGTTCGGAGACCGTCCGCGACCCGGTCTGCGGGATGGAAGTCGACCCCGACGAGACCGAGTACTCGGTCGAACACGACGGGCGGACGTTCTACTTCTGCTCGGAGTCGTGCAAGGAGAGCTTCGACCCCGAGGAGGCCAACACGACGGTCCGCGAACAGGCGACGTCGCTGTCGGGGTGGAAGGCGCTCGCCGACAAGCAGTGGAAGGAGTGGGGGATGCTCTGGGACGAAATCGCCATCGGGTTCGTCTTCGCCGGCCTCATCGCCGGGTTCATCCCCGAGTCGGTGTGGACCTCGGTGTTCTCGGGACCGACGTTCGGCGTTCCCGTGTACGTGTTTTGGACCGCGGTCCTCGGGGCCGTCATCGGCGTCGCCACCTTCGTCTGCTCGGTGGGGAACGTCCCGTTCGGGGCGGTCCTGTTCTCGAACGGCCTGCCGTTCGGGAGCGTCCTGAGCTACATCTACGCGGACCTCATCGTCCCGCCCATCATGGACGCCTACCGCGAGTACTACGGGACGAAATTCGCGGCGATTCTCTCGGGGATGATATTCGTCGCGGCGGTCCTGACGGGCGTGGTCGTCCACTTCGTCTTCCTCGGCGCGGGGCTCATCCCGTCGCCTGAGAGCGTCCAAATCGCCGAAGTGAGCATCGAGGCGGACTACAAACTCGCGTTGAACGTGTTCGCCACCGGCCTGTTCGGCGTCCTCTACTGGCTCCACCGCTCGGGGTCGGTCGGCGACGAGGGCCGCGGCGGCCACGGTGAGGCGGCGAACGCCGGCGGCTGAGCCGCCGACTCGACACGTAACCCACGAACCGCAAAAAACGAAGTCGGGGTTCTCCAGACCGGCCGAATCCCCGGTTAACGTCTATCGGTGCTCGATACCCTGCTTCGAGACGTTCGCTCGGGTGACGTAGTCGTCCATCCACTCGGGGTCGTCGTCGCCTTTCTCCTCGGTCCACGCCCACCCCTCGTAGACGTGGACCCGGTCGGTCCCGCGCTCGCGGAGCCTGAGCGTCGCTTTCCCGTCGATGTCGTCGGGGCTCGGGGCGGGGTGGAGCCGCCGAGCGGCCTTCAGCGCCGCCTGCCGGGGATACGTTCCGCTGAACACGCTCGTCTCCTCGCCGTCTTCGACGAGGACGAAGTTTCGCTTGCCGTCTTCTCGTACCATGCTTGTCCCTACCACGCACTCCGAATTAGTAGTTCGTGTCGCCGCGGGGCGCGGCACGCCTTCGAATGGAGCCGACGGCACCGACTCCGAGCGGGGTTACAACAGCGCGTCGAGCCGGGTCAGGTGGAAGTCGACCGCCGCCGTCCCGGTTCGCTCGGGGTAACCGGGGCGAGTCACCTCCCCCGTCGAATCGACCGCCGAGCGGACGACGGCGGCGACCCGATAGGCGCGTGGTACCGACGGAAGCGGCCGGACCGACTCGTAGCCCGCGCGGAACGCCCGGCGGAGCGGCGCGCCGTCTTCGACGTACCAGTCGGCGACGAGGTGTTCGACCTTGGCGACGGCGAGGCCCGGCGCGGCGGCCATCGGCTGGCCCCAGTCGAGGACGGCGGTCACGCGGCCGTCGGCGACGAGCGCGTTCCCCGGCCGGAAGTCCCACGGGTAGAGGTTCGACGGCGGGTTCGCGGGGAGCGAGGCGGCCGCGGCGACCTCCTCCAGCCGGCTTCGAACCCCGTCGAACGCCGGCGGGAGCGCCGCGATTCCTTCCCGGACGTAGGCGGAGAACCACGCCTCCCAGTCGGCGTCGGCGGCGCTCACGGCGTCGAATCCGCGGTCGGTCGGCGAGTCGGAAGCATCGCCACCGTCGGCCCGCAGTCTCCTGGAAGCCGACCGTCTGAGCCGACCGTACCCTCCGAAAGAGAACGCTTCGTGAAGCTGGCCGAGGCCGACGCCGAACGACCGTGCCACGCGGCGTTGGGTCGCCGAATCGAGCGAGACGAACCGCTCGTGGAGTTCGTCGCCGGCGGCGCGCGCTGCGACGACGTACCCGAACCCGTCGACCGCGCCCGACGCGAGGACGCGGGGGACCGGAATCGTCGTGCGCTCGCGGACCGCCCGGGAGAGGGCGGCTTCGAGGGCCAGCGCCGCGGCGTCGGCCGCCGTCTGGACGACGACCTCGCCGCCGTCGGCGAACGTCGCGACCGCGGTCCGCTTGTGGTTCCCGTTCGGGACGCGGGCGGTCGTCGCGACGCGTCGCTCGGGGAACTCGCGGGCGAGCACGGTTGCGACGGGGTCCATGGAGCCACTCTAGGGGCGACGCGAACAAAGGTGCAGCGGACGGCTCCCGCGCGGCCGACCGTAGGAGGTCGTCACGGTCCGCCGTCGAGAATCGCCGAGAACTCGGAGAGCGACCGGAGGACGTACGCCGGGGCGTACGACTCGGCGTCGGGACCGGCCGCGTCAGCGACCTCCGCCTCGACTGGACACCACGCGGCGTCGAGGCCGGCGCGGTGGGCACCGTCTACGTCGAACTCCAGCGAGTCGCCGACGTGGAGGCTCGCGTCCGCCTCGGCGTCGAGGGCGTCGAGCGCCCGGTCGAACGGGTCGGGGTGAGGCTTTCGCCGCGGCATGTCGCCCGCGAAGACGACCGCGTCGAACGCGTCGGCGATGCCGAGCGCGTCGAGCTTGACGGACTGCCGCCGCTCGGGGCCGTTGGTGACGAGACCGACCCGCGCGTGGTCCCGGGCGGCGGCGAGCGCCCCCTCGGCACCCGGTCGGAACGAGACGGCCGAGTAGTCGACCGTCTGGACGAACCCGCGGGCGAGCGCCCGAACGTCGACTCCCTCGCGGTCGTGCTTCGCGGCGACGCGCTCGAAGCCGTCGGCGAGGTAGGCCTCGTGGTCGTCGTGGTCCGGCGGGCCGTCGAGCGCGGTCCAGAGGTCCGACGGCTCGCCGAAGCGGTCGATGCCGGCGGCGTCGAACGCGCCGGCGTAGATGGTCTCGCCGCTCTGGTCGTTCGTACAGAGCGTGTTGTCGAGGTCGAAGAGAATCGCGTCGAACGGTGCCACACGCTCCCTTGGCGCGGCGGCGATAAAACTTCGTCCACGAGCGACGCCGTCCGCGGCGACGACGAGTCGGGGCGGTCGGCGGAGGGAGACGACGGGTCGATAGCTTGCCGCCAGCGGGCCTCAGAATCCCTTACCGAGCAGCTCGCGGGCGATGATGTTCTTCTGAATCTCCGTGGTCCCCTCGTAAATCTGCGTGATTTTCGCGTCGCGGTAGAGCCGTTCGACGTCGTGGTCGTTGACGAAGCCGGCCCCGCCGTGAATCTGGACGGCCTCGTCGGCCACGTCGGTGGCGACGTTCGAGGCGAACTCCTTGGCCATCGACGCGAGCGCGGTCAGTTGGCCCTCGTCGTTGTCGACGCTCCACGCCGACTTGTAGGTCAACTGCCGGGCGGCCTCGGTCGCGGTGTGCATCTCCGCGAGCTTGTGTTGAATCGCCTGAAAGTCGCCGATGGGGCGGCCGAACTGCTCGCGCTCTTTGGCGTAGTCGAGCGCCCGCTCGCAGGCCCCCTTCGCGATGCCGACCGCCTGCGCGGCCACCGCGGTCCGCGTCTCGTCGAAAAACTGCATGAGCTGGAGGAAGCCCATCCCCTCGGTGCCGACGAGGTTCTCCTCGGGCACGCGCACGTCGTCGAAGACGAGTTCGGCCGTGTCGCTGGCGCGGATACCCATCTTCCCCGTTATCTTGTCGGCGGAGAAGCCGTCGCGGTCGGCCTCGACGATGAACTGCGAGAAGCCCGCGTAGCGGTCGTCCGCGTCGGGGTCGGTCTGGCACATGACGACGAAGTAGTCGCCGACGCTCCCGTTCGTTATCCACATCTTGGTGCCGTTTATCACCCACTCGTCGCCGTCCTTCTCGGCGCGGGTGCGAACCGAGGTCACGTCTGAGCCCGCCTGCGGTTCGCTGATGGCCGCGCCCATGACGGACTCGCCCTCCGTAATCGGCGGCAGGAAGCGCTCTTTCTGGTCGTCGGTGCCGAAGCTGATGATGGCCTCCGCGCCGAACCCGGCGCTCGTGATGCAGAGCCCGATACCGGGGTCGACCGCGAACAGTTCCTCTGTGACGAGGGCGTTCTCCAGCGAGGAGTAGCCGACGCCGCCGTACTCGACGGGGAAGTGCGCCCCCGTTAGTCCCATCTCCGACGCCTTGCGGACGACCTCCGCGGGATACGTCTCCGCCTCGTCGTACTCGCCCGCGACCGGTGCGACCTCGTTTTCGGCGAACCGCCGGACCTCCTCGCGGATGGCCCGCTGTTCGTCAGAGAGCGAATAGTCCATGGTTGATAATCACATACATGGCCGATAACAGTTGTCACACAGCGGGAAACGTGCGGCGAGTTGATTCGACGGACGTGGCGTCGGCCGCGCCCGGGGCGCTCAGTCAGTCGACCGAGTCGGGTCGGTCCGCGGCCTCGACGGCCGCGAGCGGGAGTTCGATGACGAAGACGCTCCCCCGGGGTTCGTTGTCTTCGATATGCACGGTGCCGCCGAAGTTGGTGACGATTGTCTCGACGAGGTACAGTCCCGTTCCGGTGCCGGGGCTCTCTAACCCTTTCGCGCCCTTCCCGAAGACGACCGACTTTTGTTCGTCGGAGATTCCGGGGCCGTCGTCGGCGATGCGGACGGTGACGCGCCCGTCGTCCGCCGCCGCCGAGACGGCGACCGACGGCTCGTCGCGGTCGCTGTGGACGACCGCGTTCTTCAGGACGTTCACGAACACGGAGTCGAGCAGGTCGTTGGCGGACACCGTCGCGGACGGGAGGTCGGCGACCGCGAACGTCGCGTTCGGGTGCCCCTCGCGAACGTCTTCGACGGCCTCCCGGAGCGTGGCGCCGACGTCGAGGTGACGACGGCGCTCGTCGTCGTTCGTCGCGCGCATCAGCTGTCCGAGCACGTCGGTGAGGTCGACGGTGTTGAGCGCCCGCCGGAGCGCGGTCTCCAACTGCGACCGCGCCTCGTCGGACAGCGGCTCGTGTTCGAGGACAATGTCGATGTACGCCGTCACGAGCTGCATGTCGTTTCGGATGTCGTGGCGGACGATTCGGTTCAGCACCTCCAGTTCGTCGTTTCTCGACTCCAGGGCGAGTTCGTAGTGCTTCCGGGGCGTCACGTCCCGGACCGAGACCACCCACCCGAGGGGGTCGCCGGCGCGGTCGAGCGGGATGCGCGTCAGTTCGACGTAGCGCTCGCCCTCGACGAGCACGTCGCACGACGAGTGCTCGCCGTCGAGGTCGTCGTCGAGGTCGCCGTAGTTCGGGAGGGCCTCGCTCGCCGGACGACCGAGGAGGGGGTCGCCGGTTCCCAACAGCGGCCGGACGTGGTCGTTGACGTGGACGACGACCCCGTCGGCGTCGAGGACGACGAGGCCGTCAGCCGAGTGCGCGCCGGCGGTCGCGTAGGCGAGCGGGAGGATGTCGAGGAGCTTGTAGCGGTAGACGGCGATGCCGAACGTCACCGAGGGGACCGCGAGCGAGGCGGGGATGAGGTTGACGCCCCCGGCGAGCGGCGGGGTGTGGGTGAGTTCGAGCGCGGCGACGACCGACGGAACGAGCATCCCGACGATGAGGAGCGTCGCCTGCGTCCGGTAGGGGCGGTCGAGTTCGAGCGCGTACTGACCGATGATGCCGAGTCCGAGAAACAGCAGGACGAACCCGTAGACGAGGCCGAACACGCTCACCGGGCCGTCGGCGACGGAGAGTACGGCCACGCCGTCGACGGTCGACAGCTCCCAGCCGGTGTAACCCAGTTCCAGCGGGTTGACAAAGAGGACGGCGAGGAACACCGCGGGAACGACGTACAGCGACGCCACCACGTGGCGGTCGAGCAGCTCCCGGCGGTCGGTGTACGCGAGGGCGAAGACGAAGAACGTCGGCGCGGCCGTCATCGCCCCGACGTGGAGGAGCTTGTACGCCAGCAGTTTCGCGCCGGGGTCGACGAGGAACAGCTTGACCGCCGTCGTCGCGGTCCAGAAGGCGACGGCGGCCGTCAGCACGGCGAACGAGACGACGGTCGGGTTCCGCCCGCGGCGGCGGACGAACTGGACGGCGTAGGCGGAGAGGACGCCGGCGACCACCGCCGCGAAGACCATCGGGTAGGCGTAGGCGGTGTGCTGCCAGTTCATCGGGCGCCTCGCTCGTCAGTCACGGTTCGAGCGGTGCCCTCGGAGGCGTCGTCTCGGAGATGGTGCCCGGCATCGTTGACTATGGACGGCGATACTCCGCCATCGGATAAAGAACTTCTCAGGGGAACCGCCGGACTGCGGGAGCGCTTCCACCGGGGGCGGCGTCAGGCGTGCAGTTCCTCGTCGACGAGGTCGACCGCCCGCGAAATCGCGCCGACCGAGGTGAGATGACCGGCTCCGACGGTGGCTTTCATCGCCTTCGCGGCCTTCCCGCGGAAGATGCTCGGGCCGACCTGCGCGACCGCGCCGTCGCCGACCGAGACGATCCAGCCGGGCACTTCGAACCGGTAGGGGTCGGGCCGCGGCGCGAAGTCGTTCCCGTCGCCGTCGAGTTCGAATTCGACCTGCGCCGCGACGTTGCCGGCGACGGTTTTCGCCTCGCGGAGGGCCGCGGAGGCGCTCGCGGGGACCGGCTCGCCGTCGGCGTCGACCGCGCGGGCCGCGTCGCCGACGACGAACGTCCGCCGGTCGAGCCGGAGGTCGGCCCTGACGGGGGGTCGCTCGCCGCCCATCGCGTCGTCGCCGGCGATGCCGCCGGTCCAGACCAGCAGGTCGTAGTCGAGGTCGCCGGTGTCGGTCGCGACGGTCGCGTCCGTCACCGACTCGACGGTCGTCTCGGTCCGAATCTCGACGCCCCTGTCGAGGAGTTCGTCGCGGACCGCCCGCTGGAACGGCTCGGCGAACGACGGCGCGACGGCGTCCAGTTGCTCCACGAGGACGACGTCGGCGTGCGCGCCCTCCTCGTCGCGGAGCGCGGCGAGTTCGCCCGCGACCTGCACGCCCGACAGCCCCGCGCCGCCGACGACGACGGTCCCGCCCTCGTCGCAGTCGTCGAAGAACCGCTTGCGGATGGTTTCGGCGTCGGCGACGCGCTTCAGCGGGACCGAGTGGGCTTCGAGGCCGGGGATGCCGTAGTAGGCGGTCTCCGCGCCCAGACAGACCGCGCAGTAGTCGTAGTCGAGCGCGTCGCCCTCGGCGAGTTCGACGGTCCGCGCGTCGCGGTCGACGCCCGTCACGCGGTCGACGACGACCTCGGCGCGGTCGAGCGCCTCGTCGAGGGGGACCTGAATCGCGTCGGCGACCGCCGGCCGTCGAATCGCGCGGTGGACTTCGTGTTGGACGAGGTGGTGCGGGGAGTCGTTCACCACGGTCAGGTCGGCGTCGACGGGGAGTCGGCGTTCGAGGTCGCGGGCGAGCGTGAGGCCCGCGTACCCGGCACCGAGAACCAGGACACGCATGGCTGTCTCGTCGGGCGCGAGCAAAAAGAGGGTGACGGCGGTCGCGGTACGCGGCGGTCGGTCGGACGCTCAGAACAGCGCTTCGGACTCGTCGAGCACTTCGGCGGGGCCGCCGACGCCCCACACGTCGGTTTCGACGCCGCAGTCGGCGACGGCTTCCTCGACGCGGTCGACGTGTTCCTCGGTGGTGTTGACGTAGACGCTCGCGCCGGTGTCGGTCGAGAAGTAGACCGGCACGTCCTCTTCGTTCCGGAGCCTGCGGACGGCGTTGAAGACGGCGATGGTGCGCGGCTGCCAGTAGACCCAGCCGGCGGGCCCGGTCATCGTCGTCGCCGCGAGCGACAGCGAGTCGTGCTCGGCGAGTTCGAAGGCGGCGTCGAAGTCGGCGTCGTACAGCGCGTCGCGCATGTCGTCTATCTGGGCGTGGATGTGGGCCATCCGGGCCTGGAACATGTGGCTGTCGGCGGCCTCGGCGTGGGCCTGCTCGGTCTCCTTGTAGGCGGGGACGTGCGCGGCGACGATGCGCAGGTCGTCTTCGAGGTCGGTCTCGATGCGCTCGGAGCGGCAGTCGGTGTCGTTCATCCCCGAGTAGAGGTGCGAGACCGCGCCCGTGACGGCGCGGGCGGCGGACGCCGACCCGCGGCGGGCGATGGTCGAGACTTCGGGATGCGTCATGTCGAGGTCGGCCGCCTCGGCGAGCGCCATCGCGGCCGCGGCGAACCCGGACGCCGACGAACCGAACCCGATGTTCGAGGGGAAGGAGTTCTCACTTTCGAGGCGGACGCGGTGGTCGAAGTCGGCCAGCTCGCGGACCCGGTCGACGACGGCGCGGATGCGCTCCGCGCCCCGGCCCTCGACTTCCTCGCCGCCGATGACGTAGACGTCTTCGTCGGCGTCGGGGAGGAATTCGACGGTCGTCTTCGTGTGGCTCGGGGCCGTGCAGACGCTGATGCTGTCGTGGTACGGCATCCGTCGCTCCGTGTCTCGCATCCCGTGATACTTCACGAGGCCCTGAATCGGGTGGGCCTTGGCGGTGGCCTTCATGTTCGAACGCCCGTCGGACTCGGGGTTAAACGTCCCGATAGGTGTCGACACCGGCGGGTAACGGGTACAGTCGGTCGGAAATCGAGTGCGCGCCGGCGGGACGGCCGGCGCGGGTCGGTCGCAACGGTGCGCAGGAAGGACGCACGTTCTCCCTCTCCAGCGGGAGGCGGTCGAGTTCGATACGGTGGGTCGCTCGTTCGGTTACTTGGGTAGTCGTATCGTGTTGGCTGTCTCGTGATTGATTCGCTGGGTTCGGTTCGATTGGTTGGCTGGTTAGTCGAGTTCGATGCGGGCGGTTCGTTACGATGCGGGCGGTTCGTTACGATGCGGGCGGTTCGTTACGATTCGATTGGTTGGCTGGTCGTTCGAGTTCGGTGCGGGTGGTTCGTTGCTGTTCGTCGTCGTGCGATTGGTTCTGCCCGGCTATTCTGTGGACTCGGATTCGTGTCCTCGCTCCCAGACGTTCATGACGCTCTCGCCTGTGGGCGGTGTGTGGCTGACGTCTCGCATCGTCTTCGGGCGGTCACTTGTGTTGCTCATGTGTTGCCTTGGTAGTTGCTACCACGGTTCGTGGATAAAGATTTCGGCGATGTTATATTACGACTTATTAGCATACTAGGAGATATGAGGGGCGAGTCGAGCCGGACCCGAACGCGGGTGGAGCGCACGCCGGAGGGACGGCGACTGGCCGTCTCCCGACGGATTTCGGCTCCCGCGGACGCGGCGTGGGACGTGTTGGTGTCGGTCGCCGACTGGCCCGACTGGGGGCCGAGCGTGTCGGCCGTCCGCGGCGTCGACGGACGCATCGAGGCGGGGAGTCGCGGCGAGGTCCGCGTCGCCGGCGTCTGGGTCCCGTTCAGCATCGAGACGTGCGACGACGAGTCCCGTCGGTGGACGTGGCGCGTGGCCGGGATTCCGGCGACGGGACACCGCGTGGAGTCGGTCGGGGCCGACCGCTGCGAGGTGGCGTTCGAAGTGCCGGTTCTCGCGGGGCCGTACGCCGCGGTCTGTGCGCTCGCGCTGCGCAGAATCGAGCGGCTCGCGAAGCGGCGGCTCACAGACGAGGCGAGCCGGGGCCGAAGTGAGTGAGTGAGTGAGGTGAGTCAGCGAGCCGAGGACGTATCTCAAAGCGACGGCTCAGAACGGGCCGAACAGCACGAACGCAGCCGCGACCGCCGCGATGACCACGGCCGCGACGAGGAGTGCGAGCGCGCGACCGGAGCCGGCGTCCTCGGCGGCGTCCGCCTCGGCCGCGGCGCGGGCTTCCTCGGCGTCGATCTCGTCGACGATGTCCTCGAACTCCGGTTCGTGCGGCTCGTGATACTCGTCGATGATAGCCTCGTCGAGGTCGGCGTCCTCGAGCGCTCCGACGAGGTCGGGAAGCGTCACGAGTTCGATGGGGGCTTCGACCTCGACGGGGTCGACGAGGAGCGCCCGGTCGCCGTTGTCGTCGGGCTCGCCGAGCTGTTCATCGTCCGCGAACGCGAGCGCGAGCGTCTCTTCGGCCCGCGCTTCGTCGCCGGTCGTCAGGAGCGTCCCGTCGATACCGCGGCCGTCGCAGCGCTCCGCGAACGCCTCGACGCTCCGGGCGTCGAACGCGGCCTCGACGTCTATCCAGACGACCTCGGTCGGCTGTGACTCGCCTTCGGGAGCCGCAAAGAGGAACGTCCGCTCGTCGCGGGCGGTCCGTTTCGTCCGCTCCCCGCGGGCCGAGCGGACCCGCTCGACGACGGTCGCCGCGTCGTCGGTATCGAGAAACGAGAGCACACTCGACAACGACACGTCGCTCATTGTTCGGACAGACTTCGCATCCCGCGATAAACCTTCGCGCCTCATTATCAATTTGTGATAACCGGCGGGTCGTCGGCGCAGCCTCGTCGGGACGTCAGTCGGGGCGGACGAGTTCGAACCGGTCGTCGGTCGTCGCGTACTCGTTGCCCGCGAGCCGGCCGACCGCGTCGAGTTTCCTCGTGTCGAGTTTGCCGTCGGTCAACACTTCGTCGGCGACGTGCGCGTGGACGACTTCGCCGAGGACGAGCGTCGAGGAGCCGACCTCCACGCTGTCGTAGAGGGTGCACTCGAAGGCGACTTTGGCGTCGGCGACGCGGGGAGCGTCGACCCGGACGCACTCGGCCTTCTCGATGCCGGCGTGTTCGAACTCGTCGACGCCGGGCGGGACCGTCGCGGCGGTCTCGTTCATCGCCTCGACGAGGTCTCGGGTGACGACGTTGACGACGAACTCGCCGCGGGAGATGGCGTTTCGCGGCGTGTCCTTCAGCGACGGGCCGCGGCCGACCGGCGCGAAGACGACGACCGGCGGGTCGACGCTGGCGACGGTGGAAAAACTGTACGGCGCGAGGTTGTCGGCGTCGTCGCCACGGGTGCTCACCCACGCGATGGGGCGGGGGACCACGGCCCCCGAGAGCAGGCGGTACGGCGAGCCGAACTCGTCGGGCGCGCCGTCCATCAGCGACCCGCCTCCGCGGGCGGACGGGGTCGGCTATGCGGCGGGAGACGTGCGGGTGTCGAGTCCGGTATTGCGTCGGTCATGAATGGGTGTGTGGTGGGTTCGGACGCCGATGAATCTGTGGGGCTGCGGCGGGTCGGGAGGCTCGTCGTCGCGTGGGAGTCGCCTCGGCGCGGTTAGAACAGCGTCAGGCCGACGGCGTAGGACCACGTCGTCCCGCTGAGCGCGAGGAAGACGAGCGCGCCGCCGAGCATGACGACGTTCTTCAGGAAGCTCGTCATCTCGGACTCCTGTTGGTCCTCGGGAACCGCCCAGAAGTCGTGGAACACCGGCGTCCCGACGACGAGGAAGACGGCGACGGCACCGGCGGCGAGCGCGGGCAGGACGCCGAGGGCGATACCGAGACCGCCGAACACGAGCATCCCGCCGGAGACGACGACGCCGAGGCGAGCCGCCGGCAGGCCCTTCATCTCCGCGTAGCCGGTCATGTGGTCGAGGTTCAGGAAGTGGTTGAGTCCCATGAACGCGAGCACTGCGCCGAAGAGGACGCGCGCGAGGAGGAACGCGATGTCCGCACCGGGAGCGGCGAACTGGAGCGCGACGCTCATCTCGGTACCTCCGTCGCGGCGGTGGTTCTGTGACGGTCCGTCGTCGGGTGTAGTACTATCATTACGTTACCTGGTACGAGACGGAACCGATATATGTGTTTGCTGACATACATGTCACCGGGTAACCGTGCAGGTATCCGGTTACGCCGGCGTCACTCCAAGTCGGTGATGTCCACGAAGAGTTCGGTCGTTCGGTGGCTGAATCGGCACACTCCGGGCGAGTAAGTGGGAGCACGTTTCGTTCTCGGCCGATATATGGTACGTATATGGTAGTATTGTCCGACCCTCGAAAGATATACCCCGCTTGGCAGTGCATATCAGTATGGGACGTGTCAACCATGATGAAAACAACCAGCGGAGAGTCTCATTTATGACCGAGACGTGGGACTCCGCGGGGTACATCGCGAGTTCTCGGTATCGACTGGCCGTGTGTCGGTATCTCTCGGAGCACGGTTCGGGGCTTCCGTCCCGAATCGCCGCGGAGACCGACCTCGCACAGCCGCACGTGTCTCGGGCGCTCTCCGAACTGCGGGAGCGGGGCATCGTCGAACTCTTGGTTCCGGAGTCACAGCAGAAGGGGCGACTCTACGGACTGACGGACCTCGGCGAACTCGCTTACGAGCGGGTCGCACTCGACCAGGAAGCAGACATTACCGTCGTCAACGACGGCGAATTCCCCGCGCCCGAACTGTCCTCGGAGCTACAGGAAGCGTACGGGGGCGCGCTCCGAGCAATCGCGTGGTGTGAGCCGATTCAGACGCGGATTCGCTTCTTCGAGCAGTCGCTCATCGAGCGCTACGACGAAGACACCGTCAAGACGCTCGTCGCGACGCTCACGAACGAGGAGGCCATCGACCAACCCCTCGAAGACCTGCCAATCGGAGGGCCGGAACTCGTCGCGTTCGCCATCGACGACGCGCTCATCGTCAGGGTGCCCCTCGAGGACGGCGTGAAACTGCTCGTCTCGCTCGACGCGACCGTCGACGTGACGCTCAACGAACTCCGCGACTCCTGCCGGCAGATGACGGCTACGGCCCTCGACTCCTAACTCCGACGCTTTTGTCTCCCAGCCCCGTACTGCGAGCCGTGCCACAGCGATGCTCCGTCGTCGGTGTCGACGGCTGTCGGTCGGGCTGGGTGTGCGCCGTCGCCGCCGCGGACGGCCTCTCCGTGCGGGTCGTCTCTGACTTCGCCGCCGTCTGGGACCTCGCCCGCGAGCGTGACGCCGAGCGGGTGCTCGTGGACATCCCTATCGGTCTTCCCGAGTCCGACCGCCGCGCGTGCGACCGCGAGGCCCGCAACCTGCTCGGCGCTCGGGCCGCCACCGTCTTCTTCGCGCCCGTCCGGGCCGTCCTCGACGCCGACTCCCACGAGGCGGCAAGCGCGGCGAACCGCGAGCGAACCGGGGCGGGGCTCTCGATTCAGGCGTGGCACCTCGTGCCCAAAATCCGCGAGGTAGACGCCGTTCTTCGGGAGACACAGCGCGCCCGACAGCGCGTGTTCGAATCCCATCCCGAACTCGCCTTTGCCGCCTTCGCCGGCGAACCGCTCTCGGAACCGAAGTCGACGCCCGAGGGGCGCGACCGTCGTCTCGACGCGCTCAGGACGGCGTTCGCCGGAGCCGGAGTCGGCGACGACGGTTCGAATGCCGACGGGACGGACGCGCCGAAGTTCGACGCCGAGCGCGCCTACCGCGAGACGCTGGCCCGGACGCTCCGACGCGACGTAGCTCGCGACGACGTGCTCGACGCGCTCGCGCTCGCGGCCGCGGCCCGGCGACCGCTCGGGACGCTCCCGAGCGACCCGCCGCGGGACGCCGCCGGACTGGAGATGGCGATTCGCGTCCCGACGGGGGCTCTCGGGGTGAATACCGAAGTTTGACAATCACTAGCGCCTATCCGTAAAATCTTGAAACACACGAGTATATAGTCAACAATAGTGTTGGGTATTCTTCGGGGAGAAGATATTTATGCACGGTGTTCAATCGGATAGATGGCGCGGCCACTGTCGCCACCACGGAATACTCAGCCCAGCCCAATGCGTGATTCAGTGCCAGCACGCAGTCGGTCGCGCCTCCCGCTGCCTCTACGCGGGTTCGACGTCCCCGCCCCGGACTCGAACCCGACCGTTTCAACGCTCTGAGCGCCCGCTACGGTCGGTTTACCGCCCTGTTATCGCCCGGTTTCGGTCCTGTGTCCCCGGCCCGAAGCTACATCTACAACCCATCCTAACCCCGCGTATGTACACCGGCAGGACGGACCAGCCCTGCTGTCTCTGCGACGACCCGAAGACGGTCGCCCGCATCGCGGTCCCCCCGCGAGCGGTGACGCTGATGGAGAACGCCGCCCCCATCGCGTGGCGCGACATCGTCGGCGACGTGACGCTCCAGTTCTGCGAGAGCGACTGGGAACTCGTCACCGAGTTGGTCTTGGACCTCGGCATGCACCCTCTCTCTCGGTGCAACGTCGCCCGCGCGGACTTCAGTATCCGCGAGGACTTCGAGGCGCTCCTGAACAGCACCCGCGAGGAACCAGATCAGACAGCACAGGAAGACCACATGCTCGCCGAGGCCCGCGCCGTCATCGACGACGCCGACGACCCGATGGTCGAAGCGCGCGACCTCGTGGAGGCCCACGTCGTGGTCCGCGCGCTGGCCGAACTCGGCGTCGACAGGCCCGCGTGAGTCGCGTTCGGTGAGTCCCACGGAATCGTCGAATCGGACGTTCTCACCCGGCTGACTGTCTCGCGTAGGCCGCACACCGTATTTCTCCGCAGGGGACGTATCAGAGACCAGTTGGGTCGGTCCGTCGCCGCCCCCGCGCCGATGTCCGCGGACCCGGACGCCGTCGGTGCCGCCCGCCGGGACCTCACGATGAAGAGTTACACCGCTATCTTGGTCGCCGTACTGCTCGTCCTCGCCGCGCTCCCGACACCCGTCGCCGGCCAGCAGGCCGAACCGAACAACGTCCCCGTCTTCCGCGCCTACGTGGTCGACCCGGTGGTCGAACCCGGCGTCGAGACGACGGTGCGAGTGGTCTTCGCCAACGACCCGGTCGACACCGAAGACGTGGCGAAAACCGCGGAGAACGTCCGCGTCAGGCTTGACCCGCGGAGCACGCCGTTCACCGTCAGGACCGGCGACCTGTTCGTCGGCACGATGAACGACAGCGACACCCGCGAGGTCGCCTTCCGGGTCGAGGCCCCCGAGAACGTCGCGGCCGGCGAGTACAACCTCCGCCTCGACGTGTTCTACGAGTTCGACAACGCCCACCGCCGCGTCTACCGCCTCGACGTGCCCGTCAGAATCGAAGAGCGCGTGCGGTTCGCCGTCGTCGGTGCGGACTCGTCGGTCCCCGTCGGCGGGAGCGGCGCGGTCGCGTTGACCCTGCAGAACACGGGCGAACTCGACGCGCGGAACGCCGTCGTCGCGGTGACCGCCCAGTCTGCCGACGTGAGCTTCGACGGCGCGCAGACCGCGAGCAGTTTCGCCGCCGACTGGCCCGCCGGCGAGAATCGGACCTTCGTCTACGACACCGCGCTCGATTCCGAGGCGTCCGTCCGCGGCTACGTCCTCGGCGTCGCCGTCGCCTACGAGGACCCCGACGGCGCGCGCCGACAGTACCCCGACCTCGCCGCCGGGTTCGTCCCCTCGCCCAAGCAGTCGTTCTCCGTCGCGGACGTGACGAGCACGCTCCGCGTCGGCGACGAGGGTCGAATCGAGGGCGTCGTCGTCAACGACGGGACGACCCTCGCGCGCAACGCGGTCGTGACGCTTTCCCTCCCCGAGGGGAGCGCGACGGCGACCGAGACCGAGTTCGCCCTCGGCGACCTCGAACCCGGCGAGCGCGTCCCGTTCTCGTTCGACGTGGGAATCTCGGACGACGCGGACGCCGGCCCCCGGCAGTTCACCGCGACGGTCGCCTACCGCGACGCCGGGGGTGACCGGCGCACCGGCGACGACATCGACCTCCGGGTCGCCGTCGCGGCCGCGACCCCCGAGTTCGGCGTGACCGTCGACGAGGGCACCGTCGCGCCGGGCCGGAACGGACAACTCCGCGTGACGGTCGTCAACGACCGCGACGAGACGCTCACCGATATCTCCGCGAAGATATACCTCGAAGACCCCCTGTCGTCTGCCGACTCCGAGGCGTTCGTGGACGAACTCGCCCCCGGCGAGTCGGCGACGCTCGTGTTCGACGTGTCGGCCGCCCGCGGCGCGCTGGAGAAGGACTACCCGGCCGAACTCGACTTCCGCTACGACGACGGCGCGGGCGAGACGACCATCTCGGACGCCTACCGCGTGCCCGTCCGCGTCGAGGCACCCGAAGACAGTGGCGGTCTCCCGTTCGGCCTCTCGGCCCCGCTCGTCGGCGCGGTCGTCCTCCTCGCGGCGGTCGGCGGCGCGGGCGTCCTCGTCGTCCGCCGGCGGGGGCGGCGCTGAGCCGTGGCCCGACTGGAGTTCCAGCGGTTCGTCGACTGGGTCGACCACCGCATCGTCAACCGCTCGCGGCGCGTCATCCTCGTCTTCCTCGTCCTCACGCTGGTGTTCGGGGCGGGACTGAGCGCCGTCTCGACCGAGGCGGGGACCGAGCAGTTCGCCGAGGAGGTGCCGGAAGAAGAGGCGTTTTCGCGCGTCACCGAGGAGTTCTCGCCGCGCTTCGAGGCGGGGACCGGTAGCACGCAGCTCATCCAGCGCGCGCCGAACGTCCTGACGAGGCGCGAACTCCTGCGGATGCTCGAAGCGCAAAAGCGCCTCTCGGACCGCGACGACCTCCGCGTCGTCGGTACCGCCAGCGCCGCCTCGGTCGTCGCGGAGACGCTCGACGCCGACGCCGACGGCCTCGACGAGCAGATTGCGGCGCTCGAACGCGCGACCGACAGCGAGGTCGCCGCCGCGGTCCGCGAGAACGCCGACAACGAGCGCTTCACCGGTCTCCTCGCCGACGACTTCAACCCGACCGCGGCGAGCGCCTCGGCGACGATTGCGGTCGTCACCCACTCGATTCCGCTGGCCGACGAGGCCGGCGCGGGACAGGGCGGCGACAGCCCGCTCACCCCGATTCAGCGGACCGCCGGGCGCGTCGTCGCCACCGTCGGCGGCGACATCTCCGTCTTCGGCTCGGGCGTCATCGCCGACGAGTTCGGGACCGTCATCGCCGACTCGCTCGTCCTCGTCGTGCCCGCGGCCGTCGTCTTCATCCTCCTCTTTCTCGTCGTCGCCTACCGCGACCTCGTGGACCTGCTGTTGGGGACCGCCGCGCTCGGGATGGCCATCGTCTGGACGTTCGGCTTCCTCGGACTCGCGGGCATCCCGTTCAACCAGATTATGATCGCCGTGCCGCCGCTGCTCCTCGCGGTCGGCATCGACTTCGGCATCCACGCGGTCAACCGCTACCGCGAGGACCGCGCCGAGGGGCTTCCCGTCGGCGATGCGATGCGAAAGGCGACGGACCAGCTCCTCGTGGCGTTCTTCATCGTCACCGCGACCACCGTCATCGGCTTCCTGTCGAACCTCGTGAGCAACCTCACGCCGATTCGGGACTTCGGCGTCGTCGCGGCCATCGGCATCGTCTTCACCTTCCTCGTGTTCGGCGTGTTCCTCCCGGCGACGAAAGTCGAGGTCGACAGGCTCCGGGAGCGCTACCCGATTCCGACGTTCAGCCAGTCGCCGCTCGGCCGCGAGGGGAGTTCCCTCGGGACGGTTCTCCGGGTCGGCGTCGCGCCCGCCCTCCGCGCCCCCGCCGTCGTGCTCGTCGTCGCGCTCGTCCTCTCGGGGTCGGCGATGTGGTACGCCACGGGCGTCGACACCGAGTTCGGACAGGAGGACTTCCTGCCGCCCGCGGAGGCCCCGGCGTACCTGAAATCCCTCCCAGAGCCCTTCGCGCCGGGCGACTACAGCGTCGTCGCCGACATCGAGTTCCTCGAAGAGCGCTTTTCGTCCTCCCAGAGCGGGGTCGTGACGGTGTATCTGGAAGGTCGGCCCACGGACGACGCCTACCTCGAAACGCTCGACCGGGTCGCACAGGACCCGCCGGACACCTTCATCGTCGAGGACCGCCGCGCCGACTCGACGAGCGTCCTCACCGTCATCGAAGCCGAGGCCCGGGAGAACCCCGAGTTCGCCGCGGTCGTCGCGCGACACGACCGCGACGGCGACGGCGTCCCCGACCGGAACCTCGCCGAGGTGTACGACGCGCTGTTCGCCACCGACTCGGCCGCCCGCGCCGGCGAGTACCTCGCCGACGACTACCGGAGTTCGCGGGTCGACTACCGCGTCCGGGCCGACGCGGACGACGACGCGGTCGTCGCCGACGCCCGCGAGGTCGCCGCGCGCTTCCGCGGTCCGAGCACCGCCACCGGCGCGGTCGTCGTCTTCTCGGCCATCTCGGACCTCATCCTCGACTCCGCGGTGCAGAGCCTCGCCATCTCGATGGCCGGGACCGGCGCGTTCCTCGTGTTCGTCTACTGGTGGCTCGAACGCCGCCCGTCGCTCGCGCTCGCCAACCTCGTGCCCATCCTCGTCGCGGTCACGTTCGTCGCCGGGACGATGCGACTCGCCGGCATCTCCTTCAACGCCTTCACCGCGACGGTGCTCGCGCTGACCATCGGCCTCGGCGTGGACTACTCGGTCCACGTCGTCCACCGCTTCGTCGACGAGCGCGCCGACCACGACCTCGAAACCGCGCTCGACCGGACGGTCCGCGGCACCGGCGGCGCGCTCGCGGGCAGCATGCTCACGACCGTCTTCGGCCTCGGCGTGCTCGTCCTCGCGGTGCTCTCGGTCCTCGGCCAGTTCGGCCTGCTCACCGCCGCGAGCATCGTCTACTCGTTCCTCGCGTCGATGCTCGTGTTACCCTCGGCGCTGGTCCTCTGGGACCGGTTCAGCGGCAACGACCCGCTCGTTCCCCTGGGCGGCGTCGAGCGCGAGTCCGGCGCGGCGGCGACCGCCGACTGAGACCCGCGTCCCCGCTCACGCCCCGCTCGTATTCGCGCTCCCGCTTACGCGCCGGCTGGTATTCGACCCACTCACGCGCCGGTTCCGACGCCGAACAGCCGCGTCGACCCCCACGAGAGGACGACGATGCCGACGATGAACACCGCGAGCGCGGCCATCATCGGAAACGGGTCGAGCGACGGCCCGCCGAGGAACGGCCCGCGGACGATGAGAAACGAGGTGCCCATCGAGAGGCCGAGTCCGACGCTCGTGACGAGCGTGAAAAACAGTTTTGCGACGCCGATGCCCCGCGTGTCGTTCCGGAAGCGCATGGAGACAGGTCCCCCGAACCCCGCTTGAACGATTTGGCCGTCTCGTTGATGTTATCGGGCGGTTGTCGGGTTCTCGTCAGCGCTCGACGCGGAAGCCGGTCTCGCCGTCCGGCTCCTCGTAGGTGACGTCCACGTCCTCGACGGACGCCATCGGACTCCCCTCGTGGCACCACTCGACCATCGCCTCCACGTCGTCGCGGGGCCCCTCGAAGACGGCCTCGACGCGGCCGTCCGAGAGGTTCTTCACCCAGCCGTCGACGCCGCGGTCGCGGGCGGTGTCGCGGGTCGTCGCCCGGTAGTAGACGCCCTGTACGTGTCCCGAGACGTAGACGTGCGCGCGGGTTCGACCGTGTTCGCTCATGGCTCCCGATTCGTCATCCGTCGTCAAAGGCGTGCTGCCTCGGGCGGTCGGTTCGGCGGTCCGTCCGACGCCGGCGTCGCCGTCTCCCCACCCGTCGCCGCGACCGCGCCGGCCGCCCCGTGCCCCCGACCCGCACGCATCCGGCGAACCGTCAGCATCTAAGTACGACCCACCCAACGCTGGACTATGGAACTCTTCGGCACCGCCGGTATCCGCGGGAGCGCGACGGAGCGAGTCACGCCGGAACTCGCCCTCAGCGTCGGCCGCGCCGCCGGCCTCGCCGCGCTCGAATCGGACGCGCCCGCCGAGTTCGTCGTCGGCCGCGACGGACGGACGACCGGGCAGGGCCTCGCCGCCGCCGTCGAGGCCGGTCTGCTCTCCGCCGGCGCGGACGTGACCCGCGTGGGCGTCGTCCCGACGCCGGCGCTCGCGTTCGCCTCGCGGGGTCGACGCGGCGTCATGCTCACCGCCTCGCACAACCCCCCGACGGACAACGGCATCAAGATGTTCGTCGACGGGCAGGAGTACGACCGCGACCTCGAACGCGACATCGAGACGCGGGTCGAGGCGGGCACGTCCCCGGCCGACTGGGACGACTGGGGCGCGACGGGGACGAGCGGCGTCCTCGACGCCTACCGAAGCGCTATCGTCGAGTTCGCCGGCCGGCACGGGGCGGCCCTCGACGGTCTCAACGTCGCCGTCGACTGCGGCAACGGGATGTCCGCGCTCGGCACGCCGCAGGTCCTCCGCGACCTCGGCGCGCGCGTCGTCACGCTCAACGGGCAGATAGACGGCCACTTCCCCGGGCGCGAGTCGAAGCCGACGCCCGAGACGCTCGCGGACCTCATCGCGTTCGTCGCCGACGGCGACTTCGACTTCGGCATCGGCCACGACGGCGACGCCGACCGCATCGTCATCATCGACGGGGACGGCGAGGTCGTCCACGAGGACACCGTCATCGCCATCGTCGCCGAGCACTACGTCCGCGTCTCCGACGCCGACGACCCCGTCGTCGTCACGACGCCCAACGCCTCGGGCCGCATCGACGAGCGGGTCCGCGAGGCCGGGGGTCGCGTCGAACGCGTCCGCCTCGGCGCGCTCCACGAGGGCATCGCCAGCGCCCGCGCCGGCGGCGGTGACGTGGTGTTCGCGGCCGAGCCGTGGAAGCACATCCACCCGTCGCTCGGCGGCTGGATAGACGGCGTCGCGTCGGCGGCGCTCGTCGCCCGCCTCGCCGCCGAATCCGGCATGGCCGGCCTGCGCGAACCGGTCACGGAGCGCCCGTACCGCAAGGTGAGCGTCCCGTGTCCCGACGAGAAGAAGCGGGCGGCGATGGCGGCGCTCGAAACCTCGCTTCCCGACGCGATGGCCCCCGAGTCGGTCGACACCGAGTACGGCGTCCGACTGGAGTTCGCCGACGCGTCGTGGACGCTGGTCCGCCCGTCCGGCACGGAACCCTACATCCGCGTGTACGCTGAGGCCGACGACGTGGACCACCTCGTCGACGAGGTGACGGCCGTCGTCGAGGCCGAAATCGAGGACGCCTGAACGGGCTTCGAAGAGGTTTTTCGCCGGCGCAAGCGGCCGGCCAGGTGCGAACTCGACGCCGGCGGACGTGAACCTCGCTCCCGTTCTCTACGATTTGCAAACGTGGTGATGTGACGCCGATGAAACCGCGAAACGACACCTTTATGCAATTTTCGCGGCCCCTGTCTCAATAGGAGTTCATACATATGGACAGACGTTCTTTTGTCAAAGCGGCAGGGGTCGCGGGTATCGCTGGCCTCGCAGGTTGTACGGGCGGACCGTCCGAGGGGAGCGACGACACGACGGCGACGACGACCGAGTCGTCCGGCGGCGAGGAGACCACCACGGCCGAGCAGACGACCGAGGAGTCCGGTCCGGCGGCCAACGTCGGCATGGTCTACGCGCTCGGCGGTCTCGGTGACAAGTCGTTCAACGACGCCGCGAAGCGCGGCATCGAACAGGCGGAATCGGAACTCGGCATCGCCTACGACGAGGCCCAGCCCTCGGCGGCGGAGGAGTTCCCGCAGTTCCAGCGCCGGTTCGCGCAGTCGTCGAACCCGGACTACGACCTCGTGTCGTGTATCGGCTACGCGCAGAAGTCCGCGCTCTCCGAAACCGCGCCGAGTTTCTCGGACCAGAAGTTCATGATCGTCGACGACGTGGTCGACGAGGACAACGTGGCGAGCTACCTGTTCCGCGAGGAGCAGGGCTCGTTCCAGGTCGGCTACCTCGCCGGCCTCATCACGACCCAGGAGTTCTCGGCCGGCTCCGGCTCGACGACGGCCGACTCGAAGAGCGTCGGCTTCGTCGGCGGCACCGAGACCGAGCTCATCCGCAAGTTCCAGGCCGGCTACGAGGCCGGCGTGGCGCACGCGGACGAGGAAATTTCCGTCGACGTGGCCTACGTCGGGTCGTTCTCCGACTCCGCGAAGGGCAAGGAGATTGCCACCTCGATGTACGACAACGGCGCTGACGTCGTCTACCACGCGGCCGGCGGCAGCGGCCTCGGCGTCTTCCAGGCGGCCAAAGAACAGGGCAAGTTCGCCATCGGCGTCGACTCCGACCAGTCGCAGACCGAACCGAACTACGCCGACGTCATTCTCGCCTCGATGGTCAAGCGCGTCGAGTCGGCGGTGTACACCTCCGTCGAAAACGTCGTCAACGACGAGTTCAACGGCGGTTCCACCACGACGCTCGGCCTCGAAGAGGACGGCGTCGCCGCCGTCTACGGCGCGGAACTCGGTTCCGAAATCCCGCAGGACGTGAAGGATTCGCTCTCGGAGTCCCGCGAGGCTATCATCGCCGGCGACATCGAGATTCCGACGACGACCGAGTAACGCCGCACTCGACACTCACATTTCTTTCGACGCCGCCCGCCGAGCGACGGCATTCCCGAATCTTGGGGTCAATGTTGCCGCTTTCACACCGCGGTCGGCCGAACATGCTCGCGGGTTGAACGGTTCGAACTCCCCGAGAACCGCCGCGACGCTCCGTGTGGACCACTCCCGCGCCGACTCGAATCCCACGAGTTTAAGCGAACCCCCCCGAAAAAAGGGTCAAGATGAGCACCGCTGTTCATCTCGACGAAATCACAAAACGGTTCCCCGGCGTCGTGGCGAACGACGACGTGGACCTGACCGTCGAGCGCGGCACGGTGCACGCACTTCTGGGAGAAAACGGGGCCGGCAAGACGACGTTGATGAACATCCTCTACGGGCTCTACGAACCCACTGAGGGGACCGTCCACGTGGACGGGGAACCGCGGGACTTCGATTCGCCCGCGGACGCCATCGACGCCGGAATCGGCATGATTCACCAGCACTTCATGCTGGTCGACCCCATGACGGTCGCCGAGAACATCGTCCTCGGCAACGAACCGCGCAAGTGGTTCGGCACGACCGTCGACCGGGAGCGTGCGCGCCAGGAGGTCATCGACCTCTCGAACCGATACGGATTCGACGTGAACCCCGACGACGCCATCGAAGACGTGAGCGTCGGCGTTCAACAGCGCGTCGAGATTCTGAAAGCACTCTACCGCGGGGCCGACATCCTCATTCTGGACGAGCCCACCGCGGTCCTCACCCCGCAGGAGGTCGAAGAGCTGTTCCGCGTCTTCGAGGAGCTGACCGCCCAAGGCAAGACGATTATCTTCATCAGCCACAAGCTCGGGGAGGCGATGCACGCCGCCGACGACATCACCGTCCTCCGAGACGGGAAGAACGTCGGCACCGTCAAGGCTGACGAGACCTCCAACGAGGAGCTCGCCGAGCTGATGGTCGGCCGCGAAGTTCTCCTCGAACCGAAGGCCGAACCGCAGGAACCGGGCGACGAGGTGCTCGCGGTGCAGCACCTCTCGGCCGAGGACAACCGCGGTATCCCCGCCGTCTCCGACGTGTCGTTCGACATCCGCGAGGGCGAGGTGTTCGGCATCGCCGGCGTCGACGGCAACGGCCAGTCGCAGTTGGTCGAGGCCATCACCGGCCTGCGGACGCCGACCGGGGGGGCGATTTCCTACAAGGGCCGGGACATCACCGGCGCCTCTCGCCGCTCCCGCATCGCCGACGGGATGGCGTACATCCCCGAGGACCGCCACGAGCGCGGGCTCGTGATGGACTTCGACCTCGTCCAAAACGGCATCCTCGGCAGCCAGCACAGCCCGACGTTCGCCGCCGACGGCCGGATAAACTGGTCCGACGCGCGCGACCACGCCGAGCGAATCATCGACGAATACGACGTTCGACCGCCCCACGCCGACGCCGACGCCGAGTCCTTCTCCGGCGGCAACCAACAGAAGTTCATCGTCGGCCGCGAGTTCGAACGCGAACCGGACCTCGTCGTCGCCACCCACCCGACCCGCGGCGTGGACATCGGCGCGATGGAGTTCATCCACGAGCGGCTCTTGGACCTCCGAGCCGAGGGCAAAGCGGTGCTCCTCGTCTCCTCGAAGCTCGACGAGGTACAGGGCCTCTCGGACCGCCTCGGCGTCATGCACGACGGCGAACTCATGGACATCGTAGACCCACGCAACACCACCGAAGAAGAGATCGGCCTGCTCATGGCCGGCGAACGCCCCGACGCCGACGCGACCGACGCGGAACCGCCGGTGGGTGACGCCAAATGAGCGCGACCGAGAACGCGAAGGCCGTCCTCCGACGGCTGACGGCCGCCTCCGCGACCGAGCGCATCCTCATCAGCTTCGCCGCGCTCGTCATGGCCGTGCTCGTCGGCGCGGTCATCATCCTCGTCTCGGGCCGCATCACGACGTGCCAGACCGCGGCGACGACGCTGTTCGGGACCGGCTTCTGTTACGACCCCGTCGAGGTGTACCTCGTGTTGTTCAACGGGGCGCTCGGCGAGCCGTTCCTCGTGAACAGACCGGGGATTCTCAAACCGCTCAACCCCGACTGGAACCCGCTGAGCTTCGGACTGGCGCTCACGCTCAAGGAGACGACGCTCCTCATCTTCACCGGCCTCTCGGTCGCCGTCTCCTTCCGCGCGGGCCTGTTCAACATCGGGACGCAGGGACAACTCGTCCTCGGCGGCCTCGCGACGGCGCTGTTTTCCTTCTTCGTCGCGCCGCTGCTCCCGTCGGGTCTCGTCGGCGGCCTCATTTTAATTCCGCTCGCCGTCATCGTCGGCGCGCTCGTCGGCGGTCTCTACGGCGCGATTCCGGGCGCGCTCAAGGCGTACGCCGACGCCAACGAGGTCATCACGACCATCATGCTGAACTTCATCGCGGCGCAGATCGCGTTCGTCCTCGTCAGCGAGTTCTACGGCAACCCCGACTCGCAGGTCGTCGAGACGACGCCGCTTCCCGACTGGGCGACGCTCCTCCCGGTGGCGTTCCCGCAGGGCGGCGACTTCTCGATTCTCGCGCTCGCGTTCGGTCTCGCGCTCGTCGTCGCCGTCTGGTTCCTGCTCGAACAGACCTCGTTCGGGTACGACCTCCGGACGAGCGGCGAACAGCCGGAAGCCGCCGAGTACGGCGGCGTCGACGCCAAGCGCACGACCGTCACGAGCATGTTCCTCTCCGGCGCGCTCGGCGGCATGGGCGGCGCCATCTGGGTGCTCATGGTCATGGGCAAGTGGCAGGCCGGCGTCCCCGCGCTCGGATTCGACGGCATCACCGTCTCCATCCTCGCGGGGAACAACCCGTTCGGGGTCGTCCCGGCGGCGCTCCTGTTCGGGACGCTCAAATCCGGCTCGCTCGCGGTTCAGTTCGGGACCGGCGTCCCGAAACAGCTCGTCGGCGTCCTCCGCGGCCTCATCATCCTGTTCGTCGCGATGCCCGAGTTCTTCCGCATGCTCGGTTCCGCGATCGACCTCGAACCGGACCGCGAGACCGTCGCCACGGACGGCGGCTCCCTCGGAGGTGACGACGAATGAGTACGACCACCATCGACCGACTCCGCGACACGGAACTGTCTTACAGAGCGACCCTCGCCGGCGGGGCGCTGAGCGTCTTCCTGCTCATCGCGCTCCTCGGTCTCGCGTTCCCGGGCAGCATCTGGGGCAACTTCCTCGCCATCCTCACGAGTCGGAGCACGCTCTCGTCGGCGCTCCGGCTCTCGGTACCCATCACCTTCGCCGCGCTCGGCGGTATCTTCTCCGAGAAGGCTGGCGTGGTGAACATCGGGCTGGAAGGGCTGCTCATCATCTCGGCGTTCACCGCGGTCATCACGACGGCCGTCGTCGGCCCCGAGATGACCGTCCTCGGTCTCCCGGCCATCTGGATCGGCTTCTTCGCCGGCATCCTCTCGTCGGTGCTGTTCTCGGCGCTGTTCGCCGTGGTCTGCATCCGATTCAAGGCCGACCAGATTATCGCCGGCCTCGCCGTCTGGCTCATCGCGCTCGGTCTCGCGCCGTTCGCGGCGACCGTCTACTACGGCGGCGTCAACACCGACAACCTCGGGACGACCCTCGGGACGTGGACGATTCCCGTCCTCTCGGACATCCCGTTTTTCGGCGCGTTCTTCGACGCCGACCCCGCGGTGTACATGATGCTCGTCGCGGTCCCGGCGTCGTGGTACGTCCTGAACCGCACGGCGTTCGGCCGCCACGTCCGCGCGTCCGGCGAGAACCCGAAGGCGCTCGACACCGTCGGCGTCGACGTGAGCCGCGTCCGCTACGCGGGCGTCCTCCTCTCGGGCTTCCTCGCCGGCATCGGCGGCTCCGCGCTGTCGCTCGGCCTCGGTCAGTTCGTCGGTAACAACCAGACGATGGTCAACGGGAAGGGCTTCATCGCCATCGTGGCGTACCTCTTCGGGAACTACAACCCCATCGGCGCGTTCGGCGCGTCGTTCCTCTTCGCGGGGCTGGAGGCCGCCCAGATTCGCCTCCAGCAGGTACCCGGCTACGCCATCCCCGACTCGCTCATCCAGACGATTCCGTACGTGACCGTCCTCGTCGTCCTCGCGCTCGTCGGCCGCACCCGCATCCCGGAGGCGGCAGGCGAGCACTACGACACCGGCGACGACAACCGCTGAGCGACCCGGAATCCTCGTTTCCCCCGTCTTTTCCGCTCCCCTGTTCTCCGTTTTCGCCCGTTCGAGCGCCGCATCTCGGGCGGGCCGGTCTCCGTCGAACCCCTCCCGAACGGTCGGTGCGGGAGTAAAGAGTTTTCAGCCCGCGATATGGAGGTGATACCATGTCCACAGACGAGAACGACACCGCCGAGGACTCCTCGGCGAGCCCACGGACCCAGTCCGTGGACGTGGTGGTCGTCGGCGCGGGAACCTCCGGCTGTTACGCCGCCGCCACCATCGCGAACGCGGGCTACGACGTGACCATCGTCGAGCGAAAGTCCGCGGAGGAAGCGGGGCACATCGCCTGCGGGGACGCCCTGAAGGGCGCGGACGCCTTCCCCGAGGCGATTCCGAAGTCGAAAATCGAGCCCGCGTTCACCAACACCGAGGTCGACCACGGCCGCTTCGAGATTCCGCAGGAGGACACCGTCCTCGATATCCCGGTCCCCGGCGAACTCGCCGTCATCGACCGCTGGGAGTACGGCCGCCTCATCATCGAGGGCGCGGACGAGGCCGGTGTCGAACTCCACTACGACACGGTCGTCCAGGACGTGAAACAGGACGACGACGGCACCGTCACCGGCATCGTCGGCAAACACGACGGCGAGGTCGTCGAGTACGACGCCGACATCGTCATCGACGGCGCGGGCTCGCTGTCGCTCCTGCAGGACAAGGTGGACTTCTCCGACGCCACCTTCGACACGAACGTCTCCTACCAGCACTTCTCGTCGGCGTACCGCGAGGTCGTCGAGGTTCCCGAACCCGTCGAGTGGTCCGACGCGCTCGTGTTCAAGCCGGCCGAGGTCGCCGCGGGCTACGTCTGGTACTTCCCGCGGACCGAGACCGAGATCAACGCCGGCCTCGGCTTCCAGATGACGGAGGAGCCGATGAAGCTCGTCGACGACCTGAAGAAGGACCTCCGGGAGCGCCCCGAGTTCGAGGGCGCGGAGGTCATCGACAAGCTCGGTGCCGCGCTCCCGACCCGCCGGCCCTACGACTCGGCGACCGCGCCGGGCTACATGGCCGTCGGCGACGCCGCGGCCCACGTCAACCCGACGACCGGCGGCGGCATCGCCGGCGCGGCCTACGCCGGCAAGTACGCCGGCGAGCAGGCCGCAATCGCGCTCGACGCGGGCGACGTGAGCGAGGAGATGCTCTGGCGCTACAACCAGCGCGTCATGGACCACTTCGGCGGCCGCTACGCCAGCCTCGACGTGTACAACATCCTCTCGACCGCCGTCGACGTGGACGACCTGATGGGTCTCATCGCCTCCATCCCCGGCGAGAAGCTCGCCGAGGCGCTCTACTCCGGAACGACCTCGTTCGGCCCCGTCCTCCTCGCGCAGACCGCGGCGTCGAGCTACGGTCACTGGAGCCAGATTTACGAGTTCTTCAAAATCAAGCGCCTCGCCGACGAACTGCTGGCCCACTACGGCCGCTACCCGACCCGACCGAGCGCCCTCGAGGGCTGGAAGGTCGAGCGGGACCGCATCATGGACGACATCTACGAACTCACGGGCGCGGACCCGAAGTACTGACCTCGGACTCCGCCGCGAACGAGACGTTTCGGAACTCGAACCGGGCACCCCCGTTTTCGCCGTCCGTCGCCGCCACCTCCCAGCCGTGCGCGTCGGCGACGCCGGAGACGATAGCGAGGCCGAGGCCGGTCCCCCGCGAGTCGGTGCTGTAGCCCGATTCGAAGATGCGCTCCCGTTCTTCCGGTGGGATGCCGGGGCCGTCGTCCTCGACGAAGAAGCCGTCTTCCAGCGGACCGACCCGGACGTTGACGCCGGGCGTTCCCCCGTCGGTGGCGTCCGGCACCGGTCGTCTGACCCCCGGATTCGGTGCCTCGTCGGCCGACGGTCGACCACCTGCCGCGCCGCGCTCGACGGCGTCAGACGCGGTCTGGTCGCCTGTCGAACTGCGTTCGACAGCGTCGTCGGATGAAATCCGACTGCCCGTGGAACCCTGTTCCACAGTGTCGCCGGGAGTATCCCGACGGCCTGTCGAACCGTGTTCCACCGAGTTCCGAAACAGGTTCTCGAAGACAGCGGTGAGTCGTCCCCTGTCGGCGAGCAGTTCCGCGTCGGCCTCGACGGTCAGGCCCGACGCGCCGAGGCTGGTGTTCGTCACCGCGTCCGCGGCCACGGTGGCGAGGCTGACGCGCTCGACCTCGCCGACCGACTCGCCGGCTCGGGCGAGCTGTAACACGTCTTGGATGAGCGCCTCCATCCGGTCGTGGGCGTCGGCGACCGTCGAGAGGTGCTCGGTCCCGTGGCCGTCGCGGGCGAGTTCGAGCCGCATCTGGGCGACGTTCAGCGGGTTTCTGAGGTCGTGCGTGATGACCGACGCGAACTGGTCGAGCCGGTCGTTGCGGCGGCGGAGGTCCGCCTCGCGGGCGTCGCGGTGGGTCGACCACCGGACCGCGCCGACCGCGAGCGCGGCGGACCCGACGAGGAGCGCTCCGTCCTCGAAGACGAGCGTGAACGCCTCGGGCTGGACGACGACCTCGTCGACCGCGTCGCTGACGGCGTAGACGGCGAACAGCGCGGTCCCGGCGTACAGCGGTCGCCAGACCGTCTGCACGTCGCGGACGCTCCCGACGACGAACGCGCCGGCGAGCGGAATCGGAACCAAGAGGAGTTCCACGGCGAACCGGAGCCAGTGAACCTCGGGGCTGTCGGGGAAGACGGCGACTTGGACGACCGCGACGCCGACGGCGATGCCGACGACTGCGAGACCCGGACGCAGGTCTGCGTCTTCGGTCGATTCACCTCCGAGGAGCCCCATCGCTGCCGGCTATGCACGGGGGGGACAAATAACCGCTGGCGGTTCGTCGCGGGCAGGTCGGTCGAGCGCGCGTCGGTCCGGCGAGTCGAGGCGGTCGGAAATCGCTCGAACGGCGCTCTCGGCGCGACTCAGGGTTGCTTCGCTCGCCTCAGGGGCGGCCGGCGGCGATTCGTTCGACGCTGCCGGCGAGCACGTCGACGGCGATGCCGATGGTCGCTTCGTCCACGTCGAACGTCCGGGTGTGGTGGCCGCCGGGGTGGTCGGTGCCGACGCCGACGTAGGCCGCGAGGCCGCCGCGGTCCTGGACGTACTGCATGAGGTAGGTCGCGTCCTCGCTGCCGCCGAGGTCGTCGCTTTCGAGAATCGAGGTGACGCCCTCGACCCCCTCGCTCACGCCGCCGACGATGGCCGCGAGCGCGTCGTCGCTCCGGGCGCTCGGGGCCTTCCCCTCGACCCCGATTTCGACCTCGCAGTCGTGCATCGCGGCCGCCGACTCGATGACGGTGTGGGCGCGGTCTTCCATGTACTCCATGAGTTCCGTCGTCGCGCCGCGCACCTCGCCTTCGATGAACGCCTCCTCGGCGACGATGTTCGTGGCCGTGCCGCCGCCCATCAGGCCGACGTTGACGCGGGTCGGTCCGTCGGAGTGCCGGGAGATACCGTAGAGGTTCTGCGTGGCCGCCGCGGCCGCGAGGTTCGCGTTCTTTCCCTCCTCGGGCTTCGCGCCCGCGTGGGCCGGCGCGCCGGTGAACTCGGCGCGGAAGTGCGACACCGCGAGGAACCCGCCGACGCCGCAGACGACCTCGCCGGTCGGGTGGTCGAGACCGACGTGGAGCGCGAGCAGGTAGTCCACGTCGTCGAGGTGGCCGCCCTCGGCGACGGCCTTTCCGCCGGCGACCTGCTCCTCGCTCGGCTGGAAGAACACCTTGAACGTCCCCTCGAAGTCGGAGTCGAGGACGGCGTCGAGGACGCCGATACCGATCGTCGCGTGGGCGTCGTGGCCGCAGGCGTGCATGAAGCCCTCGTTCTCGGAGCGGAAGCCCTCGGCGGCCGGGAGGTGGTCGCCGTCCTCGGACTCGGTGATGGGGAGCGCGTCGATGTCGACGCGGAGCCCGACGGTCGGGCCCTCGCCGCGTTCGACGACCGCGACCGCGCCGGTGTAGCCGCCGACGAGGCGGTCGAGAACGTCCTCGCGCGCGCCGGCCTCGCGGGCCCGCTCGAACCACGCGTCGAGTTCGGCGTCGTCGGGGACGGCCATGCGCTCGTCGGCGTCGAGTATCTCCGGGCCGACGTAGAGCGCGTCGAGGTCGCGCGTCTCCAGTTCGTCGACGAGGCGGGCGGTGGTGTAGAACTCGCGCCACGCGGGTTCGGGGTGGCGATGCAGGTCGCGGCGAAGCGAGACGAGGTCGTCCATCGTCGCTCGGTTGCTCATGTCCGGACTCTTTTCTCCCGGCGATGATAAACGCTCCCGACGTTTCGTGGCCGAGAAACTCAAGTTTGGAAGAAATAGTTGGAGGAAATTCGTGCCTATTATATATCACAGTCAATCTCTGACAAACGATGCCAGAAGAACCGGACATCGAGCTCAGTTTCCGTGGCGGGCGCCTCGTGAGCGCCCTGCCCATCGCCCTGTTCATCGCGTGGGCGATTTTCCAGAGTGGTATCCTCGGTATCGGCGATACGACCGGCCTCGTCGCGGGGATGCTGACAGGACTCATCGTGGGACTACTGTTCGTCCGGGGAGATTGGAAGGACTACGCGGACGTCGTCTTCGCCGGCATGACCCGCCGGGTCGCCGCGACGGCGGTCGTCGCGTGGCTCTGGGCGGGCATGTTCGCCGAGACCATCCAGGTCGGCGGCTTCGTCGACGGCCTCGTCTGGGCGGCCACGGTCCTGAACGTCGGCCCGGGGCTGTTCCCGGCCGTGACGTTCCTGCTCGCGGCGCTGTTGGCGACCGGTATCGGCACCGGTTACGGCACCGCAATCGCCTTCACGAGTCTCGTCTTCCCGGCGGGACTCCTCCTCGGTGCGAACCCCGTGTTGCTGTTCGGCGCGATTCTCTCCGGCGCGGTGTTCGGGGACAACCTCGCGCCCGTCAGTGACACCACCATCGTCTCCGCGGTCACGCAGGACGCCGACATCGGCGGCGTCGTCGCCTCGCGGGTGAAGTACGCCGTCGTCGCGGCGACGCTCGCAATCGCGGCGTACCTCGTCGCCGGCTTCGGAATCCCCGGCGTCTGGGGCGGCATGCCGTACGTCGACGTGGCCGGCGAAGTCTCCGCGTCCGTGTCGCCGTGGGGACTCGTCCACCTGCTCGACATCGCCGTGGTCATCGCGCTCGCCGTCCGCGGCCGACACATCATCGAGGCCGTCTCGTGGGGACTGCTCCTCGCGGCGGCGTTCAACGTCGCGCTCGGCGCGGCGAACTTGGTGGACGTTTCGGTCGGGAGCATGCTCCTGTTCAGCGCGCCGCAGAACGGGCTCACGCAGGCGGTCGAGGCGCTCCCGCTTCTCGGGGCCGTCGTCGAGACCGTCCCCGCGGGGCAGGTCGGCGTCGGCGGGAGCGTCTACTCCGGCGCGGCCGGCTTCTTCCCGCTCATCGTCCTGACGCTCTTGCTCGTCGCGGGCGCGGAAATCATGCGCGCCGGCGGCGGCTTCGACGCGATTCAGGAACTCGTCATCGACCGCGTTGCCACGACGGTCCGCCGCGCGGAGACCACGATGGTCGTCGGGACGGCGCTCGTCAACGCGACGGTCACCATCAACACGGCGGCCGAAATCGCCATCGCGCCCTACGTCGCCACGCTCGGCAAGCGCTTCAACATCAACGGCTACCGCCGCGCCAACATCCTCGACGCCAACACCTCGGCGCTCGGCTACATCTTCCCGTGGGGCGGCGGCCTGCTCGCCGGCTACGGGGCCATGCAGGGCCTCGTCGGCGGCGAGGCGACGCCGTGGTTCACGGCGGAGATGCTCGTGAACCCCGCGTCGGTCTTCCCCTACGTGTTCCACGGCTGGTTCCTCGTGGCGGTGTTCCTGTTCGCCGCGTGGACCGGCTACGGCCGCGAGTACGTCTCCGACCGCACGAGCGAGGAGGTGAGCCGCGTATGAGCCGCCTCGATAAGCTCTTGGCCGGCTGGACGTTCCGCACCGCGACGCCGACGTTCGAACCCGGCGAGGTCATCACGGCCTACGTCAGCGAGCGCAACGGCGACGGTCTCACCGTCCGCATCGGCGACTCGGTCATCCGGGTCGAAGACGGCCGAGGCGCGGCCGTCGAGGACAAGGTTCGGCTGGAGGTCACGTCGTTCGACGCGACCAATCACGTCGGTACCGGCGAGGTAGTCGAGGTCCTCGGGCCGGACGCCTGAGCGGTCGAAAAACAGACAAAAAAGCGCAGACCCGCGTCTTCTTTCGCGCTCCGTGACCGCCGTCAGCGACGGTGACCGAGCGGTTTCTTCTGTTCGACTTCGATTTCGAGGTGGACGCTGTCGGGGAACTCCTTGAGGCCGACCTCGCGGGCGATCTGGTCCGCGCCGTGGATTTCGAGCCGACGGGTGTACACGGGGTATGACCACGACGAGAACTGGTCGCCGGGCTGGAGCGTCCGATACTGCGGGACGCTCACCTGCTTCGGCTGGTCGGAGTGGGGGCCGCGGCACTCCGCGCCCTTCCGCTCGACGAACTGCTTGAGGTCGTCGACCACTCGGTCGAGGACCGCCTTATCACCGCTTTGAAAGGTGAGTTTTGTGACGAAGGCCATAGCTGGGTACTACTCCTTGTTGCACGCTCCGACGGTAAAAGCGCATCTACACGAACCGGGGACTCCGGGCTTCCGCCACCCGAATCCCGAACGAACGACCGTGCGAACGCGCTACAATCTCCGATACCCTCTTAAAGGGTGGCACGTTTATTTCGGGTAATGGCAGTCGAAGCGGTTAGCGCTGGAGCCATTCTCTTCCGCGACACCCGCGGCCGGAGGGAGTACTTACTCCTGAAGAGCCGTCCCGGGGACTGGGAGTTCCCGAAGGGCGGGGTCGAAGGGGACGAGGAGCTTCAGCAAACGGCAATCAGGGAGGTCAAAGAGGAGGCGGGAATCCAAGATTTCCGTCTCATCGACGGCTTCCGCGAGGACTACAGCTACGTCTTCGAGGCGAACGGTACGACGATTCACAAGACGGTTCACCTCTTCATCGCGCGCTCGTTCGAGGCGTCCGCGGAGCTCTCGACGGAGCACCGCGACCTCCAGTGGCGCGACTACGAGCAGGCCATCAACACCATCACGCAGGACGGCCCCCGCGAGATATTCGAGCGCGCACACGAGTTCCTCGACGAACTCGCCGAGCGGAACGAGGGCGAACACAAGTACCTGAAGTAGCGTCGGTCGGTTCGACCGACGCCCGAGACGCGACGAGAGCCAGCGACAGCGCCGCGAGTCGGCGCGGGGGCAACACCCGCGGCGTCGTCTGCGTCGTCGTCGGGTCGCACCCCGAAGCCACCCGACCGAAACGCCTTCGGCTTCCCGCCGCAACTCCCGGTCGTGAGCGACGCCGCCGACCGCGACCCCGAGTTCGCCTTCGAGCTGCGGGTCTGCCGCTGGGCCGAGCGCGCGTGGCACCCCGACGGCCCGCGCCCCGCGTTCGTCGCCCGACAGCTCGGCACCCGAGAGCGCCGCTGGGACACCGTCGTCGTGGAGGTCGACCCCGAGGCGTTCGCCGCCCGGCGCGCCCTCTCGACCGACGGCTTCGACTCCGACCTCTTGCGCGTCGTCCGCCACGCGCCCGCCGAGTGGGCGTGGTACCGAGACGCCATTCCCGAACCGGATTTCCCGTGGCGACACGTCGTGCCGGCGGTCCACCGCGCCGCGGGGCTCGGACTGGTCGAGAAGCGCCGCGGCTCGCGGAACCGCGTCGAGTACCGCCGGACCGCCCCGTACCCCGACTGGGTCGAGCGCGTCGTCGCCATCGAGAACAAGCCGGACCTCGACGCCAGCGCCGCCCGCGCGCTCGCTGACCAACTCGAACACGACGTGTCGCGGGCGCTCGCCGACGAGGTCTGGGTCGCCACCGAGGTGACGGGCCGGCGGGTCGAACCCGCTCTGTTGGAGGACCTGCCGGTCGAAGTCGGCATCCTCGGCGTCGACGGCGACTCGGCGGAGGTGCTGTGGCATCCGAGTTCGCTCTCGCCCGACCCCGACGACGCCCGGCGGCGACTCGTCCTCGCTGAGCGGGCCTACGACCGCGGCTGGCGGAACTACGTGGACACGATGCGCCCCGACTGCCGGCACTTCGAACTCGACCGGCGCGGGCGGGCGCTCGTCCCGCGGTGCGCCGCGAAAGACTGCTATCAGAGCCAGCGCGAGTGCGCCCACTCGTGTCCGTCGTTCGAGCCGGAGCCCCCGGCGTGGCGGATGAAGGGCTGGCCCATCGAGGGCGGCCCCGGCAAGGGCGTGCGCCGGATTCTGGACGCGCGGCGCGAGCGCGCCAGAGACCGTGCCGAACGCGATAGTGAGAACGCCTAAATTCGCGCCCCTCTGACCGGGCAGTATGGAGCGATTCCAGAACACGAGCCTGCCGGACTGGGACTGGTGGGGAAAGCTCTGGCCGACGCCGGGCGAGACGCTTCGGGAGCTCGGGCTGTCGACCGGCGACACCGTCGTCGAAATCGGCTGCGGAAACGGCTACTTCGCGCTCCCAGCGGCGCGAATCGTCGCGCCGGCCCCAGTGTACGCGGTTGACCTCGACGACCGACTGCTCGCGGAACTCGAACACCTCGCCGACCAGCAGCGCATCGACAACGTGGCGACGGTTCGCGGCGACGCCCGCGAGCTATCGGCGCACGTGTCCGACCCCGTCGACGTGGCGCTCTTCGCGAACGCGTTCCACGGGGTCGACAACCGCGACGAGTTCCTGACTGAAGTCGAGTCGGTCCTCGCCGACGACGGCCGGTTCGTCGTCGTCAACTGGCGACCGCTCCCCCGGTCGGAGACGACCGTGGCCGGCGAGCCCCGCGGCCCGCCGACCGAGCTACGGCTCGGTCCCGAAGAGACCGCCGCGATAGTCGAGGACGCGACCGGCCTCGCGGTGACGGCGGAAATCGACATCCCGCCGTACCACTACGCGCTGGTGTTCGAGCGGCGAGCGTAGCGACCGCGGAGACGAGCGGTTAGACGACTTCCACGTCGACCTCGTCGCGCTCGACGGCGAGGCGGAACGTGGGGACGGTTCGGTAGACGACCTCGATGACGCCCTTGCGGCGGAGGCTCTGGAGCGCCCGGCGCACGTCGTCCACGTCGGGGTCGATGTCGAACTCCTCGCGGAGCTTGTTGAGGACGCTGACGACGCTCTCGGAGCGCTCGTCGGGGCCGGCGACGACCTCGAAGACGCGGGCTTCGAGCGAGGGGACGCGGATGACGCTCGGCACGGACTCGGCCTCGTCGTCGCCCTCGACGCCGGGTTCGACGCCGACGAGTTCGGCGGCCTCGGCCGTCGCGCGGATGAGGCTGTTGTCGTCGCGGTAGTAGTAGTCTTTGAGCTCGGACTCGAGGTAGCGGTGGACTTCGCTCCCGCTTTCGAGGTCCCAGCGGTTCTGTAACTCCTTGTTCTTCGTCGGCTGGAGCCGGACGATGTCGGCGAGGCGTTCTTTCGCCTCGTCGGAGAGCGTCATATCGGTGGATTCGACGGAGGGGGTATAACGTTGTTCTGGATTCTTCAGCGCGACCGCGGAACGTTAATTATTATCCCTGTCCCTTGCGTCGGCTCGACCATGAGCTGGGACACCCTCCGACTCGACTGGGACGGCGACGTGGCGACCATCACCATCGACCGCCCCGAGCAGATGAACGCGCTCAACGCGGACACGCTCGACGCGCTCGAAGACGCGCTCGACGAGGCCGAAGACGGCGGCGCGCGGGTGGTCGTCCTCACCGGCGCGGGCGAGAAGGCGTTCATCGCGGGCGCGGACATCGGCTACATGAAGGACATCGGGTCGCCCGCCGCGCAGGCGTACGCCGAGCAGGGTCACCGCATCGCGACGCGCTTGGAGGAGTTCCCCGCGCCGACCATCGCGGCCATCAACGGCTACGCCTTCGGCGGCGGCATGGAGTTCGCGCTGGCGTGCGACCTCCGGGTCGCCTCCGAGCGCGCGCTGCTCGGCCAGACCGAAATCGACCTCGGCATCATGCCCGGGTGGGGCGGGAGCGTCCGCCTGCCGGCGCTCGTCGGCGACGAAGTCGCCCGCCGACTCATCTTCTTCGGCGAGCGCATCGACGCCAGCGACGCCCACGAGTACGGCATCGTCGGCGAGGTCGTGGCCCACGACCAACTCGACTCGCACGTCGAGGACCTCGCCGCGGACCTCGCGTCGAAGCCGCGACACGCCCTCGCGGGCGCGAAAGCCGCCATCAACATGTCCCACGACGCCCCGCGGGACGCCGCGCTCGACTTCGAGGCCCGCGTCTGGAGCGGCCTGTTCGGCACCCACGACCAGCGCGAAGGGATGGACGCCTTCCTCGACAAGCGCGACCCCGACTTCGAGTAGGAAACCGACGTGAAGCCCCGTTTCGACGGCGCAATCGGTCAATTAGCTTCGTCCGTACTCCGTGATACCCGTGCTAGCACGGCTCCTACAACTGCTAAGGCGCTGCATGTATAATGAATAATCGTGCAAGATCCCATCACGCTCGGCCGCGTCGAATCCCTCCTCGAAGACCTCTCGTACCCGGTCTCGCGCCGGGACGCCGCGGCCTCCCTCGACGGTGTGACGGTGCTCATGGCCGACGGGAACGCCGACCTCGGCGAGTTGGTCGGGAACTGCCTCACGGCCGAGTTCGCCGACGCGAAGGACCTGTACTACGAACTGAACAACGCGATGCCGATCGAGGCGCTCGGCGAGCCGGGGCAGTCCGACGGCGACGCCTGAGCCGCCCGTTCGACACCGGCTTTTTTAGCGCTCACCCCGCGAGCGGGGCGCAATCCTGACGCTTAAGTCCCTCAAGCGGTAGGACGTACTATCATGGAGTTTTGCGACGACTGCGGGTCCCTGATGACGCCGCAAGACGGCGTCTGGGTCTGTCCGAACGGCCACGAGAAAGCGCGCGACAGCGAAAAGGAAAAATCGATGGTCACGACCGAGGGCCAAGAGTCCAGCGAGGTCGTCGACATGTCCGACGTGGACAACGCCGACATCGGCCCGACGACGAAGACCATCTGCCCGAAGTGCGGCCACGACGTGGCGCGCTACGAGATGAAGCAGATCCGCTCGGCCGACGAGTCCGAGACGCGTTTCTTCACCTGCGTCGAGTGCGACCACAAGTGGCGCGAAGACGACCACTGAGCGACTCGCCTTTTTCAGCCCTCCGTCCGTAACGCGGGGTATGTCCGACGCGCTCGCCCCGCCGACGCTCCCGCCGCTCGAGGGGTGGGTCCGCGTCGACGACGCGACCGACCGGCCGTTCGAACTCGGTCCCGTCAGCGTCGTCGCCCGAACCGTCGTCTACGAGGACGCCACCATCCGCGAGCGCGTCCCGGCGACCGCCGACGGCCCGTGGCGCTTCCTGTTCGCCAGCCGCCTCGAAATTCGGCCGCACACGCCGCCGTCGAAGGCGCTGACGAAACTGGTCGGCAAGCGCGCGAGCGCCGGTTTCGAATCCCGCCTCGGAGCGCGCGGCTTCTCGGACGTTCGGCGCGTCGAGTCGCGGACGCTTCGGGTTCGAGTCGGTGGCGGCGACGAGACTGGTTCCGCCGGCGACGGCGGGACCGAAGCCGAGGCCGACGTGGTCCGGTACGCCGCGACCGTCGAACTCGCGGGGGTCGAACTCGCGGCCGACGCCTACCTCGCGGTGACGCCGGTCGACGGCGAGTTCCTCCTGACCGGCGGCGCGTACCCCCGCGAGGTCCGCGGCGGCGACGCGGAGACGGCGGCGGCGCTCCGCGAGGTAATCGAGCCGGAGCGGTTCAGAGAAGAGCTGTTTCGCGTGATTCGCCGCGTCGGGTGAGGCGACGCCGACGGACCGAAAGCGGGGCTGGCCCGGCGGCGTCGGCGTCGTTCACTCGTTGCGGGCGAAGACGAGGTAGCCGGTGTGGCCGACGCCGGCGGTCGAGGGGCGCGACCCGCGGTCGTTGAAGTCCATGTGCCGCTGAATCGTCTCGAACGTCTCCACGTCCGACAGGCCCGCCTCTCTTGCGGCTTCGACGGCCGCGCGCGTGCCCTCCACGAACGGGGAGTAGACGGCGACGTAGCCGCCGGTCACGAGGAGGTCCGGCGCGTGTCGGACGACCTCGGGCGCGTTCTCGGTGTCGAGGGTGAGCACGTCGAACGCCGACGCCGCGAGGTCGTCGACCTCGTCTGTGATGTCGCCGGTGCGAACGTCGACGCGCTCTTCCACGCCGGCGAGTCGCATGTTCTCGCGGGCGACGTCGGCGAACTCGGCGTCGCGTTCGAACGTCGTCACGTCGACGCCGAGGCGACCGAGGTACGCCGAGAGGACGCCCGTGCCGGTGCCCGCGTCGAGGACGCGCTCGCCGGCCGCGACGCCGGTGTGGCCGACGATGAGGCCGATGTCGCGCGGCATCATCGGCGCGCCGGTGCGCTCGAAGTGGTTGAAGAGGTCCGGGCCGCGCGGCTCGCGGACGAGGAACTCCTCGCCGATGTGGGTTTCGAGCGTCTGGCCGGCTTCGACGTCCTCGGGGACGGTGAGCATCCCGAGGTCGGTGTGCAGCTCGTCGCCGGGCGCCCGGAGGTACTCCCGGTCGCCGTGGACGAGGAGTATCACTCCAGTCGCGAGATGGCCGCGGCGAGGTCGCCGTCTTCGGCCTCCAGCGCTTCGCGGGCCTCGTCTTCGGGGACGCCGGCGCGCTGGGCCACGATGGCCACGTCGTCTGCCGGGATGGCGTCGGCGGCCTGCGCGGCCTCGTCGTCGCCGTCGTCACCGGCACCGAGTTCGCGCGTCTCGGGCTCGCCGACGATTTGGTAGGTCTCCTGGCCCTGCGCGTCCATGCGCGTGACCTGCGCGTCAGAGAAGACGAGTTCCTCGTCGGCCGTCTTGATGACGACTTCCTCGGCATCGAGCTCCGTCACGTCGATGCCCATCTGCTTCATCATTTGCTGCATTTTGCGTGGGTTCATCCCGCCGCCTCCAAACATACCCGAAGGGTCGGGGTGAGCGCTCAAAAGCGTGGCGAACGTCGGTGCGCGGCGGGGCGAGCCCGGGCCGACGCTCGCTGGCTCACTCGACCCGCGTGCTGACCGCGAGACCGCTCCCGACCGGGAGGACGATGGTCTCGTACCGCGGGTCGGCCCGCACCGCGTCGAGGAACGCCGCGATGCCGCGGGTGTCGGCGTCGGCCCCGTCGAGCGCCTCAGCCTGCCCCTCGCTCCAGTCGGTGAGCGCGCCGAAGTCGACGGGGCCGCGCATCACGTTGTCGGCGACGACGACGCCGCCTTCCGTGACGCGGTCGGCGACGAGGTCGAACGCCTCGGCGTAGCGGTGTTTCTGGTGGTCCAAGAGCACGAGGTCGAACTCGCCGTCGACGCCCTCGAACAGGTCGAGCGCGTCGCCTTCGAGGAAGGTCGTCCGGTCGGCGAGGCCGGCGCGGTCGAGAAAGTCCCGCGCCATGTCGAGTTCGTGGGCGTCGTGTTCCGTCAGGTAGAGTTCGCCGTCGTCCGCCATCCCCTCGGCGAACCACGTCGCGGAGTAGCCGAAGCCGGAGCCGAACTCGAACAGCCGCTCCGCGTCCGCGAGGTGCGCGAGGACGCGGAGGACGCCGCCCGCTTCGGGGCCGATAATCGGGAAACCGTGCTCGTCGGCGTACGCGGCCATCTCGGCCTGCACCGCGTCGTGTTCGGGCGCGGTCGCCGCGAGGAACCGCCGCGTCTCGTCGGTCAGGATGTCCATGGCGAAGCAGGGCGCGCGAGCGACATAAAATCGGTCGCAGCGGCCGGATTCGTGGGTTCCGTCGCGGGCGCGTTTGCGCTCCGCCCTCACCGCGTCCGTCGTCTCGGTCTCGCGGTCTCGCGTCCGCCCTCGTCGCGCCCGCAGTCGGCGGCAGCACCGCGATTCGCCGACCCGCGTACGCTTAAGTAGGGACAAACCACATCTTCGACCATGTTTGATCCCGACGAGCTCGAAGAGATTCGGGAGGCGAAAGCCGAGTGGGAAGAGGAGACGCTGGGGCCGACCCTCGACCGCTTCGGGGAGCGAAAGGAGGAGTTCACGACGGACACGGGCGGAAACGTGGTCGAGCGGCTCTACACGCCCGACGACGCCGACGTGGACTACGACGAGGACGTGGGCTTCCCGGGCGAAAAGCCCTACACGCGCGGGGTCTATCCGACGATGCACCGCGGGCGGCTCTGGACGATGCGGCAGTACGCCGGCTTCGGGACGGCCGCCGAGACCAACGAGCGGTTCCGCTACCTCATCGACAACGGCTCGTCGGGGCTGTCGCTCGCGTTCGACCTGCCGACGCAGATGGGCTACGACTCCGACGCGATGATGGCCGCCGGCGAGGTCGGGAAGTCGGGCGTCGCCATCGACAGCCTCCACGACATGGAGACGGTGTTCGACGGCATCGACCTCGGGGAGGTCTCCACGTCGATGACCATCAACGCCCCGGCGGCCGTGTTGCTGGCGATGTACGTCGCGCTCGGCGACAAGCAGGGCGTCCCCCGCGAGGAGCTCCGCGGCACCATCCAGAACGACATCATGAAGGAGTACATCGCGCGGAATCTCTACATCTTCCCGCCGGAGCCGTCGATGCGGCTCATCACGGACATCTTCGAGTTCTGCGCGGCGGAGACGCCGAAGTTCAACACCATCTCCATCTCCGGCTACCACATCCGCGAGGCCGGGTCGACCGCCGCCCAGGAGGTCGCGTTCACCCTCGGTAACGGCATCCAGTACGTGCAGGCCGCGGTCGACGCCGGCCTCGACGTGGACGAGTTCGCCCCCCAGTTGTCCTTCTTCTTCAACGCCCACAACAACATCCTCGAAGAGGTGTCGAAGTTCCGTGCCGCCCGGCGGATGTGGGCGAAAATCATGGAAGAGCGCTTCGGCGCGGAGAACCCGAAGTCGATGCAGTTGAAGTTCCACACCCAGACCGGCGGGTCGACGCTCACCGCCCAGCAGGTCGAGAACAACGTCGTCCGGGTCGCCTATCAGGCGCTGGCGGCCGTCCTCGGCGGCACGCAGTCGCTGCACACCAACGGGAAGGACGAGGCGCTGTCGCTGCCGACCGAGAAGTCGGTTCGGACGGCGCTCCGCACCCAGCAGATTCTCGCCCACGAGTCGGGCGCGGCGGACACCATCGACCCGCTGGCGGGGAGCTACTACGTCGAGGCGCTGACCGACGACATCGAAGACGAGGCGTTCGACCTGCTCGACGAGGTCGACGAGCGCGGCGGCATGCTCGACGCCGTGAAGAACCAGTGGGTCCAGCGGGAGATTCAGGACGTGGCCTACGAGCGCCAACGCGAGATTGAGGAGGGCGAGCGCGTCATCGTCGGCGTCAACGAGTATCAGGTGGACGAGGAGCCGACCGTCGAGGTCCAGGAGGTCGCCGAAGAAGACGAGACCAAGCAGGTCGAGTCGCTCGAAGCCCGGAAGGACGACCGCGACGAGGCGGCCGTCGAGGCCGCTCTGGAGGACATCCGCGCCGCCGCGAACGGCGACGAGAACCTCCTCCCGCTCATCGTCACGGCGGTCAAGGCCTACGCGACGGTCGGCGAGATATGCGGCGTCCTCCGCGAGGAGTTCGGCGAGTACGAACCCGGCATGGCCTGAGTCGGCCCCCGAGACTCGGCGGCAACCAATGCCGGCGGTCGCGTTCCGTCTCCCTTCAGTCCGACCGCCCAGCCCGTCTCGCCCCGTGCCAACTAGTCACTCGAATTATACATTCACCCGGCTAACGAGTTTTATTATCACCCCCCGAGTGGAGACAATCGAGGCTTATGATGCCGCTTATCGTATTCTAAACCCGTCACACGCCCGGCCGCCGTCTGTCGGCGCGAGGTTCGCGCCACCAGTCGCTCGACGTTTCGAGCGGCGGCCGTCGCGTTGCGGGGCTCTTCGACCGGAGAGCCCCCGGTATCGCATCCGATTGTCCACCTCACCAGACGAATGTCACGAAGACGCTCCCGAGACAGTCGTACCGTCTCCGACTACCGACCCTCCCATCACCGACCCGCGCCCTCGCTCGCGACGCAGGCCGTCCTGCTCGCGTCGATGGCCGCGGTCGTCGCGGTCGTCACCTTCCCCGTGGCGTCGCTCGCGGTCGCCGTCACCGTCGCCGCCATCGTCGCCGTCGCCCGCGCCGTCGTCACCCGGGCCGACCGCTCGATGCTGACGGTCGACGTGCCCGGCGTCCCCGTCGAGGTCACGGTCGCCCGGACCGCCCGCGACTGAGGACCGGCCGAACGCCGTGAGTCCCACACCGCCCCCGCTCGCGTCCCTCACACACCCCGCACGCTCCACGCCACTCACGACCACCGCACCCCTCACGGCCGTCACACCCCTCTCGACCGTCACGACTCCCGCGTCCCGCTCTTGACGCGCGCTTCCGCGCTCATTTTCGTTCCCGCTCTCGACGCGTTTCCCGCTCTTAGGTCACTCACCGACCCCGGCGAGTCGGGTTCGAAGCACCCGCACGACCGCCACGACGAGCATCGCTTGGAGGTAGCCGAAGACGGCGAGCGCCGGGTAGAACGTCGCCGTCTCGCGGACGCCGAACTCGTTGGCGGCGAGCGTGTCGAAGAAGAAGGCGGCCACCAGCGCGGGGAAGTCGACGAACCAAATCTCCTTCGGCAACACGCCGAAGAAGCCGACCGCCCACGCGGCCGCGAGCACGGCGAAGACGGCGACTGTGGCCCGGTCTGTTGCGAGTCGAGCGAACCCGCGCGCGAGCCGCCGCGGGTCGCGGGCGGCGCGCCGGGACGTCGGCGTCATCGTCGGCTCACGCCACGTCGGCGTTCGACTCGGACGCCGATTCCGCGTCGGCGTCGTCGTCGCCGACGAGTTTGACGGCGGTCCCGTAGGCCAGAATCTCGGCCGCGCCCTGCGTTACCTCGGCGGTCACGTACCGGACGCCGACGACGGCGTCGGCACCCATCGCCTCCGCCTCGGCAACCATCCGGTCTGTCGCCTCGTCTCTCGCCTCGGCCATCAGCCCGGTGTAGGACTTGAGCTCGCCGCCGACGATGTTCCGGAGCCCCTGCGTGATGTCGCGGCCGACGTTCCGAGCGCGAATCGTGTTCCCGCGGACGGCACCCAGCGTCACCTCAATGTCGCGGCCGACGACCGACTCAGTTGTAGTTACTATCATGACATGAGTATCGAACCGTCTGGGTTTATCCGTTGCGCCCGACGAACTGGTGACATGCACTTCGACCACGTCGGAATCGCCACGCCCGACGCCGCCGGGCTGGCCGCGCTGTTCGCGGAGCTGTTCGACGCGCCCGTGGCCCACGAGGAGACGTTCGACGGCATGTCGGTCGTCTTCCTCGAACTCGAAAACGGCTACTTCGAACTGCTCGAACCCCACGAGGAGGGTGCCATCTCGAAGTTCCTCGACAAGCGCGGCGGCGGCATCCACCACGTCGCCATCGAGACCGACGACATCGAGGCCGCGCTCCGGACCGCCGAGGCCGCCGGTGTCGACCGCATCGACGAGGAACCGCGCCCCGGCGCGTGGGGCCACGAGGTCGCCTTCCTCCATCCCAAGTCCACGGGGGGCGTCCTCGTCGAGTTCGTCTCGCACTGAGCGATGACGGGAGATTACCCCGACGACACGGCCGACGACGACGCGCCCGCGGACGGGTCGACCGACGACGACGCAGCCGCCACCGGCAGTTCAGACGGTGGCGATGAGGGCTCCGCCGCTGACGGCTCCGCACCCGGCGGCGAGGGTCGCGGGTTCGCCGGACCGATGCGCGACTGGCTCTCCCACCGGGTCGCCGCGGCGCCCGACCGAGAGGCGCTCATCCACGCAGCGACCGGCGACTCGTGGACCTTCCGCGAACTCGACGCGCTCGTCGACGAGACCGCCGGCCAACTCGCCGCGCTCGGCGTCGAGGCCGGCGACCACCTCGGCGTCGTTCTCGACCCCGGCGTGGACTACGTCCGACTCATCCACGCCGCGACGCGGCTCGGGGCGGTGCTCGTCCCGCTCAGCGACCGACTCACCCCCGACGAGGTCGGCCGCAACGTCGAACTCGCGGACGTGACGACGCTCGTCTGCGGCGAGTCCACCGAGTCGACGGCGGTCGAGGCCACGACCGACGTGCCCGTCGTCTCCGTGGACGACCCGCGCTGGGAGGGCGTCATCAACCTCTCGTCTATCGCGCCGAAGCGGGTCGAACCCGCGGGCTGGTCGCTCTCGGAGACGATGCTCCTGCTTTTCACCTCGGGGACGACCGGGACGCCGAAGGCGGTGAAACTCACGATGGGCAATCTGCTCGCCAACGCCGTCGCCGGGGCGTTCCGACTCGGCGTCTCGCCCGACGACCGGTGGCTCGTCACGCTCTCGCTGCACCACATGGGCGGCATCGGCCCGATTCTCCGCGGCCCGCTGTACGGGACGACCGTCGTCCTCCGCGAGGGGTTCGACGCCGGCGGCGCGGCCGACGACATCGGCAAGTACGACGCGACGGGCGTCTCGCTCGTGCCGACGATGCTCAAGCGGATGCTCGACAGCAGGGGCACGCTCTCCGATTCGCTCCGCGTGGTGCTCCTCGGCGGCGCGCCCGCCCCCGACGACCTCGTCGAGCGCTGTCGGAACTACTCGGTGCCGGTCTACCCGACCTACGGCATGACCGAGACGGCCTCGCAGGTCGCCACCGCGACCCCGGACGAGGCGTTCGACGACGTGGGGACCGTCGGGCGACCGCTGTTTTTCACCGACCTCTGGGTCGTCGACGAGGACGGCACCGCCGTCGAACCCGGCACGCCGGGCGAAATTGTCGTCTCCGGACCGACCGTCTCGCCCGGCTACTACCGGAACCCGGAGGCGACCGCCGACGCCTTCACTGACGCCGGCCTCCGGACCGGCGACATCGGCTACCGCGACGACGACGGCCTCCTGTACGTCCTGAACCGGAAGGACGACCGCATCATCACCGGCGGCGAGAACGTCGACCCCGGCGAGGTCGCGGCGGTCCTGCGGGAACACCCGGCGGTGGACGACGTCGTCGTGTTGGGCGTCCCCGACTCCGAGTGGGGCGAGCGCGTCGCCGCGCTCGTCGTCCCCGCCGACCCGGAAGACCCCCCGGACGACGAGGACCTCGACGCCTTCTGCCGCGAGCGGCTCGCCGGGTTCAAGTGTCCGAGACTGATCGAGACCGCGGAGGAACTCCCGCGGACCGTCTCGGAGACCATCGACCGCGAGGCGGTCCGCGAGCGACTGGTCGCGGCCAAGCCCGTCGCGGAGGCCGAACCGGAGCGCGCGGCGGCTGAGGAACGCGACGAAGCGCGCGCGACCGAGAGCGGACGCGAAGCCGACGAATCCGAGGCCGAAGTCGACGAGGTGACGCCCGCGAGCGACGCCGACGGGGCCGCCATCGACGACGCCGAGGCCGACCCGGCGGACGCGGAACGTGGCGGAGACGACGGTGGCGAGGCGACAAGAGACGACGACGGTGAGGCGATAGCCGACGAAGACGAACGCGGTGACGTCGAGAGCGCGGAGGGCGACATCGACGACGGCGACGGCGGCGACGACGAACCCGCTCCCGACCGCGACGAGGAGTGAACGCGCCCGCGGGTGAAGCAAAACCCACAGCCCGCGTCTCGCCGGGTTGCGTCCAAACAATCATTACGTTTTACCGCAAGTGGACTGTATGGTAGGTGCTACCAACCAGACGCTTCGGCCGTTCCTGTGGCGCGCGGGCAAGCTCTTTCCGGACCGCGAAATCGTCTCTCGGACCGCCGAAGGGCTGGAACGCTACACGTACTCGGAGTACGAGGGACGCGTGGCACGGCTCGCGGGGGCGCTTTCGGACGCCGGCATCGGGGACGGCGACCGGGTGGCGACGTTCTGCTGGAACCACAACCGACACTTCGAGACGTACTTCGGCGTGCCGTCGATGGGCGCGCAGTTGCACACCATCAACCCGCTTCTCCCCGACCACCACATCCAGTACATCGTCGAGAACGCGGCTGACCGCATCATCTTCGTGGACCCGTCGCTCGCGCCGAAACTCGCCGGCGCGGTCGATGAGGACGCCTTCGCCTCCGTCGAGCAGTTCGTCGTGATGGCCTCGAACGTCCCCGAGGACGTGGGGCTATCCCCGGTGACGGACTACGAGTCGTTCATCGCCGACTACCCCGACGAGTACGACTGGCCCGACCTCCCGGAGGACCAACCGGCGGGGATGTGCTACACGTCGGGGACGACCGGCGAACCGAAGGGCGTCGAGTACTCCCAGCAGATGCTGTGGGCGCACACGATGGCGACGCTCCCCAAGTCGGGTCTCGACATCGGCGCGGAGGACGTCATCATGCCGGTCGTGCCGATGTTCCACGTCAACGCGTGGGGCCTGCCGTTTTCGACGACCGCGGCGGGCGCGAAACACGTCTATCCCGGCCCGTCGCCGACGCCCGAGGACCTCGCCAAACTCATCGAGGAGGAGGGCGTGACGATGACCGCGGGCGTGCCCACGGTGTGGCTCGGCCTGCTCGACTACCTCGACGAGAACGACGCGGACATCTCGTCGCTCGAACGCATCATCATCGGCGGGTCGGCCGCGCCCAGGTCGGTCATCCGCCGGTTCGACGAGGAGTACGACGTGGACGTGCTCCACGCGTGGGGGATGACCGAGATGTCGCCGGTCGGCACCGTCGCGCATCTCAAGCCGGGGATGGAGGACCTCCCGGCCGAAGAACAGTACGAAAAGCGCGCCAAGCAGGGCCTGCTCGCGCCGGGACTGGAGATGCGCGTCGTCGACGACGACGGCGACGAGGTCCCGTGGAACGGCGAGGACTTCGGCGAACTCTGGGTGCGCGGCCCGTGGGTGACGACCGAGTACTTCGAGCGCCCCGACGCGAACGAGGAAGACTACGAGGGCAACTGGCTGAAGACCGGCGACGTGGTCACGGTGGACGAAGACGGTTACGTCCAAATCGTCGACCGAGCGAAAGACGTCATCAAGTCCGGCGGGGAGTGGATTTCGTCGGTCGAACTTGAAAACAGCATCATGGCTCACGACGACGTGGCGGAGGCGACCGTCATCGGCGTGCCCCACGAGCGCTGGCAGGAGCGCCCCGTGGCCTTCATCGTCCCGAAGGCGGGCGCGGACGAAGCGGCGCTCAAGGCCGAACTCGTCGCGCTCGTCGAAGACGAGTTCCCGAAGTGGTGGGCCCCCGACGAGGTCGTCTTCATCGAGGAGGTCCCGAAGACCGCGACCGGCAAGTTCGACAAGAAGGTGCTCCGAGACCAGTACGACGACTCCTCGCTCATCGAGGGCAAGACGCCCGACGCGGAGGCCCCGTCGGACGAGTGAGCGCCGGGTCGGTCGTGGGTTCTAACGAAGAACCAGTTTGAAGTTTAGACTGGTTCCATACACTATTTTTACTGTACAATCCTATGTCGGGACATGGAACTTCTCGACGACTCCATCGTGCCCGAACACGCCCGCGAACTCAAGCGGGAGGCCCGCGAGTTCGCCAAAGAGCACATCGAACCGGTCGCGGAGGAATACTACGAGTCCGGCGAGTACCCCCACGAGGTCCTCCAGGCGGGGATGGACGCGGGGCTCGTCGCACAGGACATCTCCGAGGAGTACGGCGGCAAGGGCTTCGACCTCCAGCAGATTCTGGCAATCTCCGAGGAGTTCTACCGCGCCGACGCCGGCATCGCGCTGACGCTCCAACTCGCCTCGTTCGGCTGCGAGATTATGGAGGACTACGGCAGCGAAGAACAGAAGGAGAAGTGGCTCCGCCCGGTCGCCGAAAACGAGCAGATTTCGGGGCTCGCGGTGTCCGAGCCGCAGACCGGCTCCGACATGGCCGGCATGGAGACGACCGCCGAGAAGACCGACGACGGCTACGTCCTCAACGGCGAGAAGTACTGGGTCGGCAACGCCGTCGAGGCCGACTGGCTGACGGTGTACGCCAAGACCGCCGACACCGACGACCGCTACTCGAACTACTCGATGTTCATCGTGCCGACGGACACGCCCGGCTACGAGGCCGAGCACATCCCCGAGAAGATGGGCATGCGCGCGTCCAAGCAGGGCCACATCGTCTTCGACGACTGCGAGGTTCCCGAGGAGAACCTCATCGGCACCGAGGGCGGCGGCTTCTACATGCTCGCGGACTTCTTTAACCACGGTCGCATCATCGTCGGCGGCCACAGCCTCGGCCTCGCCGCCGCCGCCATCGAGGAGGCGTGGGAGTTCGTCCACGAGCGGCGGGCGTTCGGCCGCAACGTCTCGGAGTTCCAGGCGGTCCAGCACATCCTCGCCGACATGCGCATGGAGTTCGAGGCGGCCCGCGCGCTCAACTGGCGCGCCGCCGAGAAGGTCGAAACCAACGAGGACGCCGGCTTCTGGGCGGCCGCCGCCAAGACGAAGTCGACCGAGACGGCCGTCGACGTGGCCGAACGCGGCATGCAGCTCCACGGCGGTCGGTCGGTCCTCAACGAGTACAAGATTTCGCGGGTCTACCGCGACGTTCGCATCCCGGTTATCTACGAGGGCGCGAACGAGATTCAGCGCAACCTCATCTACCGGCAGGGCGCGCTCTGAGGCGACCCGAGACCGGGGAGAGAACTGACAACTCGTTTTCCGGTTTGGCATCGCTTGACCGGAACGCAGTTACTATCTGAGCGTCGTACCTTGACTCAGCAAATGGTACGCACGAGCGTTATCGGCTGCGGAAACATGGGGAGCGCCCTCCTCACCGGGCTCTGGAAGGCGGGCGGTCACTCGGTCGTCGCCTGCGACCTCGACCCCGACGCCCTCGCCGCGGTCGCCGACTACTGTGAAGCGACGACGGACGACGTGTCGCGCGCCGCCGACGCCGACGTGGTGTTCGTCGCGGTCAAGCCCGACATCGTCGAGGCCGTCCTCTCGGAACTCGACCTGTCTCCCGACCAGACTCTCGTCACTATCGCCGCGGGCGTCCCGACCTCGTTCGTCGAGGCGCGCACCGACGCCCGCGTCGTCCGCATCATGCCGAACCTCGCCGCCGAGACCCGCGACATGGCCGCGGCGGCGACCGGCGACCTGACCGACGAGGTCCGCGAACTCCTCTCGGACGTGGGCGAGTTCGTCGAGGTCGAGGAGTCGCAGATGGACATCGCCACCGCGGTCAACGGCAGCGGCCCGGCCTTCGTCTTCTATCTCATCGAGGCCGTCACGCAGGCCGGCGTCGCGGGCGGGCTCTCCGAGGAAGACGCCGAGATTCTCGCCGCCCAGACGTTCAAGGGCGCGGCCGAGACCGTCGTGCAGGACGACCGCAGCGCCGACGAACTCATCGACGCGGTCTGCTCGCCGAACGGGACGACCATCGAGGGGATGGAGGTCCTCTGGGACAGCGCCGCCGACGAGGCCGTCACCGAGGCGGTCGTCGCCGCCGAGCGCCGGTCGAAGGAGCTCGCGGAGGACTTCGCCGATGAGTGAGGTGAGCGAGACGACGGAGACCTCCGAGGTCGCCGAGCCCGACCCCGACGCGGTCGCCGCCGCCCGCGACGCCGCCGCCGAGGCGAAGCGCGTCATCGTCAAGGCCGGCACGAACTCGCTGACCGACGAGGACTCCAACCTCGACGACGACAAGCTCGACAAGCTCGTCGACGACATCGAATCGCTCCTCTCGCGCGGCAAGGAGGTGCTTCTCGTCTCCTCGGGCGCGGTCGGTGCCGGTATCGGCCGCCTCGACCATCCCACAGCTGACCGCGACACCCTCGAAGCGTCGCAGGCGCTGTCGACGGTCGGCCAGAGCCTCTTGATGCACCGCTACACCGAGAGCTTCGAGCGCTACGACCGGAAGGTCGCCCAGATTCTCATCACCCAGCACGACCTGGAGAACCCCGAACGGTTCACCAACTTCCGGAACACGGTCGAGACGCTGTTGGAGTGGGGCGTCGTGCCCATCATCAACGAGAACGACGCGGTCGCCACCGAGGAGCTCCAAATCGGCGACAACGACATGATTTCGTCGAACATCGCGGTCGGCATCGGCGTCGACCTGCTCGTGACGCTCACCGACGTGGGCGGCGTCTACACCGGGAACCCGAAGGAGGACCCCGACGCCGAGCGCATCGAGGTCGTCGGCGACAACTACAGCGACGTCGAGGACATCGTCACCGCGAGTTCGACCGGCGGCTTCGGCGGCATCCAGACGAAGGTCCGCGGCGCGCGCGACGCCGCCGAGTACGGCATCCCCGCCGTCATCGCGAAGTCGACCGAACCCGACGTGCTGGCGAAGATCGCCGAGCGCGAATCGGTGGGAACAATGTTCCTCCCCCTCGATGGTGAACTCGATGACTGAGCGAGACACGACCGCGCAGGTCGAACAGGCACAGTCGGCGGCGCTGCGCCTCGCCAACGTCGACGCGGCCGACCGCGACGCCGCGCTCGGAGCCATCGCGGACGCCATCCGCGACAACAGCGAGGCGATTCTCGCGGCCAACCGCGAGGACGTCGAGGAGGCCGAGGCGATGCTCGCGGACGGCGAGTACACGCAGGCGCTCGTCGACCGCCTCAAACTCGACGAGGCGAAACTCGACGACATCGCCGGGATGGTCGAGTCCGTCGCCGAGCAGGACGACCCGCTCGGCGAGACGCTGGAAGCGCGCGAACTGGACGCGGACCTCGAACTGTACAAGCTCTCGGTCCCCATCGGCGTCGTCGCGACCATCTTCGAATCGCGGCCCGACGCGCTCGTCCAAATCGCCGCGCTGGCGCTGAAGTCCGGCAACGCCGTCATCCTCAAGGGCGGCAGCGAGGCGAGCGAGTCGAACCGCGTGCTGTACGAGACGATTCTGTCCGCCACCGAAGAGCTCCCCGACGGCTGGGCGACGCTCATCGAGGCCCACGAGGAGGTCGACCGCCTGCTCGAACTCGACGACATGGTCGACCTCGTGATGCCCCGCGGCTCCTCGGAGTTCGTCAGCTACATCCAGGACAACACCCAGATTCCCGTCCTCGGCCACACCGAGGGCATCTGCCACGTCTACGTCGACGAGGCGGCCGACCTCGACATGGCGGCCGACATCGCCCTCGACGCGAAGGTGCAGTACCCCGCGGTCTGCAACGCCGTCGAGACGCTCTTGGTCGACGAGTCCGTCGCCGCCGACTTCCTGCCGACGGTCGTCGCGCGCTACCGCGACGAGGGCGTCGTCCTCCGGGGCGACGAGGCGACCCGCGAGCACGTCGCTGTCGACCCCGCGACCGACGACGACTGGGACACCGAGTACGGCGACCTCGAACTCTCCATCAAGGTCGTCTCGGACCTGTACGACGCGGTCGACCACATCAACGCCCACGGCTCGAAACACACGGAGTCCATCGTCACCGGCGACACCGAGCGCGCCGAGACGTTCATGACCGGCGTCGACGCCGCCAGCGTCTTCCACAACGCTTCGACCCGGTTCGCCGACGGCTACCGCTACGGTCTCGGCGCCGAGGTGGGCATCTCGACGGGCAAGATTCACGCCCGCGGCCCGGTCGGTCTCGAAGGGCTGACGACCTACAAGTACTACCTCGAAGGCGACGGCCAGTTGGTCGCCACCTACGCCGGCGAGGACGCCGTCCCCTTCACCCACGAGGCGCTCGACGCCGAGTGGAACCCCGGCCACCGAAGTCGGCGAGACTGAGCGCGCCGGACGCCCTTCGGTCGTCGCTCCGCGTTTCGAATTCTCGCGGCACATAGAACTATATCCCTGACAGTCGCCTCTCCGGTAGAGTCGTCTCCGCTGCGACTCGGTGACTCCAATGGATTTAGACGAATTCGTCAGCACGCACGCACCGTCCGAAGGCGGCGAATCCTTCGAACTCGAAAACTCGAAACTACTCGACGTGGCTCTCGACGGGAGCGTCATGGCCAAGGCCGGGTCGATGGTCGGCTACACCGGCGACATCTCCTTCGAGCGGAAGTCCGCCGGCGGCCTGACGGGGATGCTCAAGAAGAAGGCCACGGGCGAGGGCGACGTCATGATGCAGGCGACCGGAACCGGGCACCTCTATCTCGCAGACCAGGCCAAGGAGGTCCAGATTCTCGAACTCGACGCGGGCGAGGAACTGAGCGTCAACGGTAACGACGTGCTCGCGTTCGAGTCGAGCGTGAACTGGGACATCAAGATGCTGACGAGCATCGCCGGGGCGTCCTCCGGCGGCCTGTTCAACGTCTTCCTCGAAGGCCCCGGCCACGTCGCCATCACGACCCACGGCGAGCCCATCGTCCTCCAGACGCCGGCCAAGACCGACCCCAACGCGACCGTCGCGTGGAGCGGAACCGTCTCGCCGTCGTCGAACCGCGACATCAACATCAAGGGCCTGCTCGGCCGCTCGTCGGGCGAGTCCTACCAGCTCGAATTCGCGGGCGAAGGCGGCTTCGTCATCGTCCAGCCGTTCGAGGAAGTCGGCCCCGGCGAGTAGTCGCCCGGCGCGACTCCGACTCCAGTTTTGCGCTCAGCGGCCGTTTTTCGGCCGTTTTCGTCGTTACTCGGACCGAACGGGCCGAGACGGCGCGTATCTCTCGTGCCCGGCGGACATATATTGTCTGCCTGAACTGTTATGCCGGCTCCGTCCTAATCCCGGCGTATGGGTGACATCAGCGTCCATCTGGTCGACCGCGGTCGCGTTCTCACGGATATGGGGTACGTCCTCGACGGGTACACCATGGGGAGCGCGTCGAACCGAAGCCCCGACCACGAAACGGCCGAGTTCGTCGTCTGGAACGCCGTCGTCGACGGCCCCGACCGGACGGTGCTGTGGGACACCGGAGCGAACCCCGAGGCGGGCGACGGCTACTGGCCCGCCCCGCTGTACGAGGCGTTCGAGTACGTCGACGCCGCGGAACACACGCTCGAAGGCGACCTCGATTCGGTCGGCTACGACCTCGGCGACATCGACGCCGTGGTGATGAGCCACCTGCACCTCGACCACGCGGGCGGCCTCGCCGAGTTCGCCGGGACGGACGTGCCGATATACGTCCACGAGGAGGAACTGAAGTTCGCGTACTACTCGGCGAAGACGACCGAGGGCTCCATCGCGTACCTCGCGTCGGACTTCGACCGCGACCTGAACTGGGACGTCGTCCACGGCGGCGAGCACACGCTGTTCGACGGCTTCCGGCTCGTCCACCTACCGGGTCACACCCCCGGCGTGCTGGGCGCGCACATCGAGACGCCCGACGGCGACGTGCTCGTCGCGGGCGACGAGTGCTACGTCGAGGGCAACTACACGGACGAGGTGCCGCTCGGCCCCGGCCTGCTCTGGAGCGAGCGCGACTGGTTCGAGAGCCTCCAGAAAGTGAAGGAACTCGAACGCCGGACCGGCGGCGACGTGCTGTTCGGCCACGACCTCGAACGGTTCGAGTCGTTCGGCGACGGCTGGAACGTCTGAGACGGGCGACGGCGCGCCCGACGAGGCTCTGATTTTCACGCGTCAACCGCAGAACGGCGGGCGGCCGCGGCACTCATCGCGTCCGAAGAACGTAAGAAGGGAACCGCAGGGATTGGCTGGGTTGGGTGGTGTGGGTTGGGGTGGAGTGGGGGATTGAATGGCCGGTGGAGACGACGGACCGGCCTAAATCATGAGTTGCACGTCGGCGTCGGCCATGTGCTGGAGGGCCGTCGCCGCGCCGACGCCGGTGGTGACGCCGTCGTAGAACTCGGCTTCGTCGTAGCCCATCAGCTCGATGGTCATCTGGCAGGCCTGGAGGTCCACGCCCATGTCGAGGGAGGTCTCGATGAGTTCCTCGACGGTCGCGGTCCCGTTTTCCTGAATCTTCTTTTCCATCATGCTCGTGGCGACGTTGTCCATGAAGGGCAACGCGGCCACGGCGTTCGGCATCGGCATGCTCGGGTTGCCGACCGCGCTGAGCTTCAGGTTCTTCGACTTCTCCTCGTGGAGGATGTCGAGCCCCCAGAACGTGTGGAAGACCACGACGTCCCAGCCGAAGGCGGCCGCCGTGCTGGCGAGGATGAGCGGCGGGTACGCCATGTCGAGGGTGCCTTTGGTCGCGATGATGGTCATCGACTTCTGTCCGTCGTCGTCGGTGGCCTCCCGAAGGTCGGAGACCTCCTCCTGCAGGGCTTGGACCTGCGCGCGGAGGTCTTCGACGGAGGCGGCTCCCGCGTCGACGGGCGCGTCGGCGTCCGAGCTCATTCCTTCTGGATGAGGTGGCGGAAGACCGCGTCGCCGTCTTCCTCGGCCTCTTCCTGGTCGAGCATGGAGACGCCGTCGGTGGAGTCAGCCCAGCCCTTCAGGTCGCTCATGCTACCGGAGTCGGTCGCGACGACCTGCAGAATCTCGCCGCTTTCGAGGTCGTCGACCGCGCCGCGGGTCTTGACGACGGGCATCGGGCAGGACAGTCCTTTCACGTCGAGGGTTTCGGTGGGTTCGTATGTACTCATTTTTCGAGGTCACCTGTGTTGGGTGTATTCCACAATATAGGGGTGCTTCGTAAAAGTGTGTCGGTTCTTGGGTAGACTACACAATACTTAGGCTCGACAGCGATGCATGCCGAAATCGGCGGTTAAACGGGGATTAGCGTCATTACACGCTCGCACGAGTGCGAAATCGCACTACCTTCTGACGATATATTCTGAGTTAGTATTGCAAGAAATTCAAACTACCATCCGAAAGCTTAAGTCGAACCACCCGATAGTGGGTGATGCATACATGACCGTTCCAGACCTGCCGGAACTCGAAGTCGACGTGCCAGTCATCGAGCCCGAGACGCTGAAAGCCCGCATCGACGAGGGCGAGGCGCTCACCATCCTCGACAATCGCGTGCCGTCGGAACACGAGGATTGGCGCATCGACGGCGAGAACGTCTCCCACGTCAACATCCCCTACTTCGAGTTCCTCGACGAGGAGCTCGACGAGGCGCTGTTCGAGGACCTGCCCGAAGACGAGGAGTTCGTCGTCCTCTGTGCGAAGGGCCACTCCTCGGAGTACGTCGCCGGGCTCCTGATTCAGGAGGGCTACGACGCCGTGGCGCTCGAACGCGGGATGAACGGCTGGGCGAGCATCTACGAGTACACCGAACTGGAGACCGACGGCGACGCGCTCGTCGCGCAGTACCAGCGCCCCTCCAGCGGCTGTCTGGCGTACCTCGTCGTCGACGGCGACGAGGCGGCCGTCGTCGACCCGCTTCGGTACTTCGCCGACGAGTACGTCGCCGACGCGAAGGCCCTCGGCGCGGAACTGAAGTACGCCGTCGACACGCACATCCACGCCGACCACATCAGCGGGGTCCGCACGCTGGTCGAAGACCACGGCGTCACGGGCGTCATCCCCGAGGCCGCCGAGGACCGCGGCGTCGACTACGACACGCCCTACGACACAATCGCGGACGGCGAGACGCTCACCGTCGGCGACACCGACATCGAGGCCATCCACACGCCCGGCCACACGACCGGCATGACGACCTACGCGGTCGACAACGTGCTGTTCACGGGCGACGGCCTGTTCATCGAGTCGGTCGCCCGCCCCGACCTCGAAGACGGCGACGAGGGCGCGCCCGACGCGGCCGGAATGCTCTACGACTCGCTGCAGGAGCGCGTCCTCTCGCACGACGACGACGCCATCGTCGCCTCCGCGCACTTCAGCGACGCGGCAATCCCCGCCGCCGACGGCAGTTACACCGCCACGCTCGGGGAACTGAAGGACACGATGGACGCACTTTCGATGCCCAAAGACGAGTTCGTGGAGTTCATCCTCTCGGACATGCCGCCGCGGCCGGCCAACTACGTCGACATCATCGAGACGAACCTCGGCGTGCAGGAGTCGGACGACGACCGCGCCTTCGAGCTCGAACTCGGGCCGAACAACTGCGCGGCCAGCAACGAAGCCCTCACGAACTAAATGTCGGGTCTGACGCCGCTCCTCGTCGAAGGGCTCTTTCCGAACGGTATCGCGCACTACGCGCTCGGCGGTCTCCTCATCGGCCTCGGGACCGCCGTCATCTACCTCGGGACGGGCATCATCGCCGGCGCGAGCACCTTCCTCGAATCGACGCTGTCGTACGCCTCCGACCTCCCGCGGTTCAACAAGGCGAAGTACGTCGCCTCGCGGGACTGGCGGGTCGTGTTCACCCTGAGCATCGTCGCCGGGGCCGCCATCTACACCGTCCTGTTCGGTGACGGCTGGTGGGTCTCCGACGTGCAACCGTGGCGCTTCGCCGTCGGCGGCGTCCTCGTCGGCGTCGGCACCCGAATCGGGAAGGGCTGTACGTCCGGCCACGGGGTCTGCGGCGTCGGCTCGCGCTCGCGGACCTCGCTCGTCAACGTCGCCACGTTCATGCTCGTCGCCATCGGGGTCGCACAGCTCCTGAGCGCGCTGGGGGTGTCGCCGTGAGCGACGACGAACGCGGACTCGGGTTCATGCTGGTCGTCGTCGCGGGCGGCCTGATATTCGGGTTCGGCCTCGCCGTCAGCAACATGGCCCGCCCGGAGGTCGTCCTCGACTTCCTTCAGTTCGACGACCTCGGTCTCGTCTTCGTGATGGGCGGGGCCGCGGTCGTCACCGGCACCGTCTTCGCGCTCGCCGAGGCGTTCGGCGACCGCGCGCCCCTCACCGGGCGCGACTACGGCCGCCGCCTGAAGTCGTTCGACAAGAACGTCGTCGTCGGCGGGGTCGTCTTCGGAGCCGGCTGGGGTATCTCCGGCATCTGTCCCGGCGCCGCCTACGCCAGCCTCGGCGTCGGCAACTACCCCATCCTCATCGCCATCGGCGGGATGTTCGTCGGCGCGTACCTGCAGGGGCTCTGGCGGGCCCGCCGCGCCGAGAGCGCCGTAACCGGCACCTCCGCCGACTGAACCCCTCGTCGGCGAATCCGATCTCGTTCTTTTCCCGTCCGTCGCCCGCAGAGCGACGGCGACGACGTTCTCGCCTCCCTGTCGGCGAACCGCCGCCGATGGGCCGCGGCTCGCGCGCGCTGTCGAGCAGTCGGTGGTCGTTTCCTCCGCGAGTCGACGGTCGACGCTCGCCGCCGATGTCCGAGAACGTCGTCGTGAGCGGCTCTCGACCGAGTCTATGCGATTGTAACCGGCCAGATATAGTATTGCACAAGAAGCAAACAACTATTTTGTCATAGATAGCGGACAAATATGTTCGTAACGTCTCGTGATACAAAATATAGCTCGATTTAGTGGTATTTCTATGTCCATTCTATAACTTACGAGTATGCAACAGCGATATGGTATTGTACAGTATTCCCAAAAGCGTTATATCCTCACTCCGGTTAGCCAGCGGTGTACAAGATAGTATGATGCGTGCAATACACTCCGGGCACCCCGAGGGGTGCTGGTAAGATGTTCGGAATCGAGACGTTGGGCGGGAACGCACAGGCCGCCGCGCTCGTCGGCGTCGTCCTCGTCGAGGCGATGGTGCTGTACGTCGGGTACGGCGCGCTGACCGCCGCACTCGGACCGACCGTTCGGAAGGCCATCGGTGGTGAGTGAGCGTGTTCGAACTACTCGGCATGTCTGCCGGGATGCTGGCCCTCTTCGTCGCGTTCGGGGTTCTCATCGGCGTCCTGTTCGGCTTCTTCGGCATGGGCGGGTCGTTCCTCGTGACGCCCGCGCTGCTCGTCATGGGCTATCCCTCGCGCGTGGCCGTCGGTTCCGGGCTCGCGTTCGTCTTCGGGACCTCCGTCATCGCGACGCTGAAGCACCGCGACCTCGGACAGGTCGACTACAAACTCGGCATCTCGATGATTATCGGGACCACGGTCGGCCTCGAAGTCGGGAAGGAAATCGTCCTCTACCTCGAAGAGCTCGGACTCGCCGGTAACATCATCAGCGTCACGTACGTGTTGCTTCTCGGCGGTATCGGGCTGTTCGTCACCTACGAGGCGCTGAAGGGCGGCAACGGCGGCGGCGTGAGCCACGACGTGGACGGCGACGCCGACATCGACGCCGACGACATCCCCGAACTGGCCAAGAAGATTCAGAGCTACTCGCTCCCGCCGATGATAACCCTCCGCGGCGGCGTCAAAGTCTCGCTGTGGATGATTCTCCTGGTCGCGTTCGCCACGGGGCTCCTCTCGGGCTTCCTCGGCGTCGGCGGCGGCTTCATCCGCATGCCCGCGCTGTTCTACCTCATCGGCGTTCCGGTGCCCATCGCGGTCGGCACCGACCTGTTCGAAATCATGTTCTCGGGCGGTATCGGCTCGTTCCTCTACGCGCAGTCCGGCGGCGTCGACCTCTCTATCGTCGCGCCGCTCCTCGCCGGGTCGGCGCTCGGCGCGCGCGTCGGCTCCGCCGCGACCTCCATCGTCGACGAGGACGAGATCAAGATTTACTTCGGCCTGATGCTGCTCCTCGGCGCGCTCGCCGTCGCCGTGCGGCAGGCCGGGAACTACCTCGGCATGGGCGTCCTCGACTACGTCAGCCTCGCGCTCATCCTCGGGTCGGCGCTCATGGTCTCCGGCGCGGTGCTCTACAGCGCCGTGAAGTCCATGCGCGCGCCCTCGACCACCGGGGGTTCCACCGCCGACTGAGGGCGACGGCTCGCACGCGAACCGCACTCGCATCGAACGCGAATCCACGACACCGGGACGCCGTTTCTCGCCCGGTGTTGTGCAAACTATACAAACCCTTTTGAGGGCTGACCACGTAGCCCGAACCGATAATGGCTAGCTCGATGGTCGAATACCTGCAATCGGACATGGAGTGTGAGGGACTCCTCGAGTGTCTCCACGGACTGAAGCAACTCGACCGACGGTGTTTCGAGGTGCTCGTCGAGACCGACGAACACCTGACCGTCGACGAGGTCGCCGAGGCGGTCGAGCGGGAACGTTCGACCGCGTACCGCTCCATCCAGCGCCTCCTGCAGGCGGGGCTCATCCAGAAAGAACAGGTGAACTACGAACACGGCGGCTACTACCACGTCTACCATCCGACCGACCCCAACGAGGTCGCGGACGACATGCAGCGCATGCTCAACGACTGGTACGCCCAGATGGGCACGCTCATCCAAGAGTTCCGCGACAAGTACGACGAGAAAATCGTCCCCGCGGAGTAGTTTCCTTCGACCGACGAGCGGCCGCCGCCTCTCGATTGGTCGTGTCCCAAATCGATTAGGTTCCGTATTCAACGGCGCGCAGTCCATAGCTACTGCTACGACCACTCTATGTCGAAGAGTAAAAGCAGTCCCCGAAACAACGAGTTCGTCGAAGAGTGCCAGTCGTGTGAGTCCCGGACGCCGCACGACGTCTCCATCGAAATCAAGACCGAGAGCCGGAAACGCGAGAACCGCGAGTTCTCCCGCGAGCCGTACCGTGTCACGCGCTGTACGCGCTGCGGGAACACGCGGTCCCAGCGAATGAACGACGCGTGAGCGATACCCCCGCCGACCGCCGGCCACCCTCGGCAGACCACGCCCGACCCCGACCGACCGCCTCCGCCACACCGACGTAGCCACGGTCCGAGCCATGACACAGCCACCCACACCAGACGCGCCGACTGTCCTCCTCGTCGACGACGAGGCCGCCCTCGCCGATAGCCTCGCGCTGTGGCTCGAACGCCGCTACCGCGTCCGAGTCGCGTACTCCGGGCGTGAGGCCCTCCAGACGTTCGACGAGAGCGTCGACCTCGTCTTCCTCGACCACAACCTCCCCGGTCTCTCCGGCGAGTCCGTCCTCGAAGAACTCTCCCGACGGGTCGACCCGTCGTCGTTCGCGGTCGTCATGCTCAGCGCCGCGCCCGGCGACGAACTCGCCGACCTCCCCGTTGACGCCGTGCTCACGAAGCCAGTCACCAAACGCGACGTCTTCGACGCCGCCGACCGATTCGTCGGCGACGCGCCCGAAGCCAAACTCGACTAATCTCCTTCCGACGGTCCGTGACCGCCCGCTTCAGTCGTCCGCCGACGCGGGGTTCAGCTCGTCGAAATACGTCTCGATGAGCTTCCGCTCCGCCGTCCGGAGGTGTTCGTGGAGCGTCGGCGGCGAGATGCCGAGCGAGTCGGCGACCTCTTCTGCCGTGCTCCCGCGGGGCCACTCGAAGTAGCCGGAGACGAGCGACGTTTCGAGGACCGTCTTCTGCCGGTCTGTCAGTTTCGAGTCGAGCGTCCGCCGGAAGGAGTCGGCCGACTGGACGGAGCGCTCCACCTCGCGCTTTGCGACGACCGAGACGCCGGCCGCGGCCGTCGTCACCGCCTCCACGAGCGCGCCGTGGTCGGCGTCGGCCGCGACGTGGAGCGCGAGGGTGCCGCTCCCCTCGGAGAGCGTCAACCGCTCCACGCTCGCGCCGTGGTCGATGGCGGTCGACAGCACCGCCTCGGCGTCGGTGCGGAGTTCGACGACGGACTCCTCGTCGCCGTCGGCGACGACGCGGGCCTGCGAGACGTCGGCGGCGTCGATAGCGGCCGCGACCGCGTCGCACCCCGACGCGCCGGCGACGCTGACGAAACAGGTGAGCTCGTCGCCGGCTCGGGTGACGCCGTCCAGCGAGAGTCGGCAGTCGAGCGTCGCCGAGAGACCGGCGAGCACGCCGGCGCCGCCGCCGACCTGAAACTCCAGTTCGACGACGCTGTCGCCGTTGAGAAGCTGCTTGCTCTGCGTCGCGTTGATGCCGTTGCCGACGGTCGCGCCGAGGTCAGAAAACAGTCCTGCGGACTCCTCGTCGAAGCCGTCGGTCTCGTCGTAGACGACGAGCGCGCCGTACACCGTCTCGCGGTAGTCGATGGCGACACAGAGCGCCGACACCGCGTCGAGGTCGGCGGCGTCGTCGCCGAAGACCGCCGCTCGGTGCGCCTCGGAGACGTCCTCGAAGGCGAAGCCGTCTTCGACCGTTCCGTCGATGTCGAACGCCTCGTCGACGAAGTCGAGGTCGACGCCCGAGGGGTCGAGTCCGTAGCCCGCCGCGGCGGTACACCGGAGCGTGCCGGCGGCGGTGCGTCTGAGAACGAACGCGGCCTCGTGGGCGCTCGCGACCGCGTCGCAGACGGTCTGTTCGATTTCGTCGCGGCTCCGCGCGTCGATTATCGCCCGGTCGATGTCGCGGAGGAGCTCGTTGGTCCGGTTCAGGCGGTCGAGCTGCGCCTCGCGGTTACGAATCGCCGCCTCGTGTTCGGCTCGGACCGCCTCCAGTCGACCGCGGAGGTCCGACAGCGCCTCGGGCTCGCGGAGCTCCTCCACGTCGCGGCTGTCGAGCGCCGCCTCCGTGGATTCGAGCGCGAAGTACTCGCGGACCTCGGACTCGAAGCCCGACCGCACGAGCAGCTCTTCGACCGTCTCTTTGACCTCCGACTCCGAGACGGGCTTGACAAGGTAGGCGTCGAACGGCATGTCGACGATGTCCGTGTCGGGCTCGACCGCGGTCATCATCGCCACGCGGCAGTCGAGGCCGCGCTCGCGAATCTCGTCGAGCACGTCGTCGCCCGTGACGTTCGGCATTCGGCGGTCGAGGAGGACGACGTCGACGGTGTCGTCGAGTCGGTGGAGGGCTTCTTCACCGCCGTAGGCGGTCTCGACGGCGAACCGCTCGCCGTCGAGCCAGTACCGGCAGGTGTCTGCGAGGTCCTCGTCGTCGTCGACCACGAGAACGACCTGCTCGGCGGCCCGCTGTTCGGGGCTCTCGCGCGCCGAGCGTTCGGTGACCATCGTATCGAACACACAGTAACGGCGAACAGTAATATATCTGCCCATCGCAGCAGGTGGAATTTAGGCGGTTCAGTGACCCGATTCGGTCGTCTCCGACGGACGGGGAACTCCCGCGACCGACTGCGAACCGACCCGCGAGACGGCCCCGGGCCGAACTCACGCTCGCGGGAGCGTGACGACGAACGTGGCTCCGCCGCGGTCGTTGTCCTCGATTGCGACCGTCCCGCCGTAGCTCTCGACGATTTCGCGGACCAGAAACAGCCCGAACCCGTTGCCCGGATTCGACAGGTCCTCGATGCGCTGGTCGACGATGCGGTGTTTCTCCTCGTCCGGGACGCCCGGGCCGTTGTCGGAGACGCGGAGTTCGACCGCGTCGTCGCCGGCCCCAACCTCGACTTCGACCGCCGGGTTCGGCTTGTCGTTGTGCTGGACGGCGTTTTTCAGCAGGTGCTCGATGACCTCGTCCAGCAGATCGTCGGCGACGACCGAGACGTCGGGGAGCCGTCCGACTTCGACGCTCGCGGCGTCGGTCTCGCTCCGCAGCGACTCCGCGCCGTGGTCGACCGCCTCGTCGATTCGACGCGGTCGGAACTCGTGGGACTCGCGCTCGACGATGACCTTCATGAACGTCCGCATCGTCCCGACGAGTTCGGTCATCTCGCGGACGCGCCCCTGTATCGTTTCGAGGTGGGTCAGCCCCGCGTCGTCCACGAAGTCCTCGACGATGTCCGCCCGCGCGCCGACCACGTTGAGCCCGTTGAGGAGGTTGTGGCGGATGATGCGGTTTACGAACTCCAGTCGCTCCTGTTCGCGCCGCAACTCCCGCTCTCGCTCCTTGCGAGCGGTGATGTCGTGGCCCTCGAGGACCAGAAGCGACACCTCGCCGTCGTCGTCGCGGACCGGGGTGACGGAGAAGTCGATGACGACCGGCCGGTCGGTGTTCTGTCGCTCGATTTCGACCTCGTAGCGGACGAACTCGCCGTCGGCCGCGCGGTCGAGCGCGGCCCGGAGATCGGCGATTCGCTCGTCGTCGCCGCGCCACCACGGCGTCTCCCACGCCCGCAGTCCGACGATGTCGTCGCGGTCGCCGTCCACGAGGTCGAGCGCGGCGTCGTTCACCCGGAGGACCGTTCCGTCGGGCTCGACCAGCCCGATGTACTGGAACGTGCTGTTGAACACCGCGTCCAACTGTCGCTCGCGGCGCTTCCGGTCGGTCATGTCGCGGGTCACCTTGGCGAAGCCGATGACCTCACCGGTGTCGTCGGTCAGGGCGGTGATGGTGACAGACGCCCAAAAGCGAGTGCCGTCGGCACGGACGCGCCACCCCTCGTTTTCGGCTCGGCCCTCGGTCCGCGCTCGGTCGAGAAGGCGCTCTGGCAGGCCGTCTTCGGCGTCCTCGTCGGTGTAGAACGTCTCGATGTGTTCGCCGAGTATCTCCTCCGTATCGTAGCCCTTGATGGCCGCCGCGCCGCGGTTCCAGCTCTCGACGCGACCCGAGGCGTCGAGGCGGAACAGCGCGTACTCCTCGATGTCCTCGACGATGCGCGAAAACGCCTGCTCGCGGCGTTCGAGTTCGCGCTCGCGCTCCCGCCGGACGTGGGTGTCGATGCCGTGGGCGACGGCGTGGCCGAGATTCGAAATCGGCTCGGCGAGCTCCGCGGTGAACGCCCGCTCGTGTTCGGCGTACATCGTGAGCACGCCGTAGCGCGCGTCGTCGTAGACGAGCGGCACCGACGCCGCCGAGCGGTAGCCGCGTTCGAGCGCCGGTTCGCGGAACGGCCCGAACGCCGGTTCGTCGGCGATGCTGTGGGTCGCCTGCACCGCGTTCGACCGGACCGCGCGGCCGACCGGGCCGTTTCCCTCGGGGCGCTCCGCCGACACCGACACGTCTATCTCGTCGAGGTAGCCGTCCTCGACGCCGGCCCACTCGGTCGGCTCCACGTCGCCGGTCGCCTCGTCGACGACGCCGACCCACGCGAACCGGAGTTCGTCGGTCTGGACGAGTCGCTCGCAGACCTGCCGTTCGATGTCCGCGCGCCCGCCGGCGTCGACGATGGCCTCGTTCACGTCCGCGACGACCTCGTTGAACGTCGCGAGGATGTCGAGTCGCTGGCGCAGTTCGCGCTCCGTCGCAGACGGGTCGTCGACCGACTGCGGAGCCCCGTCGGTCATCCGTCTCGACCCCCCCTCGAACCGGCGTCCCGTCGTGCGTGCATACCCCGACTCTAACCCCCACTGACTTGTGCGTTTCTCGGTCGGCCCGAGCCGTCCCTAACCACGTAGGGCCGTGAATTAGTACCGACCGCGCCATTCGACTATATGGCCACAGTGACCTGCCCGGGTCACTCGTCGTGCCCGCACGACCCTACGGCGGAATCGACAACCTACCCCCTCTCTCCGCCCTGGGGACGTGTCCCTGCCCAAACCCCAACTCCCTTTCCGCGAAATCGACCGACGAGCGACGGGTGTTTCGTTCGTGTCCCCGGCGCGTACATTCATTTCTAGCCGAGGCAGATACAAGACCAAAAGCACGCACCACCGCGCCATTTACGCCGGATGAGCACATACGTGCAACCCATGAAGAAAAACGAGCTCATTCACGTGCATTCGCTGCTCGTAGAAATCGCCACAGACTACCTCGACCGCGGGGTGCTCACCAGCGCCGACCTCGAACCGTACCACCGACTTGGAATCGGCCCGATGGCCCTCCGGGACTGCCGGGCCGACCACGAGCACGCCGTCCGGACGCTCACGACCGCGCTCGCGGTCGGTGCCGCCCGCGACCTCGACCTCGACGCGGAGTCGGTGCCCGGCCGACACCTGCTCCGTCCCGACGAGGCGACCGACACCGACCCCGACACCGACCAGCGCGTCACGTCACACTGATATTTTCTTCGCGGACTCCCCCTCGAACAGCGGCGGCACCGGCCGACGGATGGACCTAAGAGCGCCCGGCGAGACGCCCCCGGTATGCGACTCGAAGACTACTGGGGAGTCGGCCCGAAGACCTCGGACCGACTGGAATCGGCTCTCGGCAGGGAGGGGGCGGTCGCCGCCATCGAGTCGGCCGACGTGCGGGCGCTCGTCGACGCCGGCGTCACGCGCGGGCGGGCGGTTCGCATCCTCCGCCGCGCCGACGGACAGGCCGGCATCGACGCGCTGTCGACCCGCGACGCCCGCGACGTGTACGACGACCTCCTGTCGCTCGCGAGCGACCGCGCGCTGACCGAACACGCCGCCGACCGAATCCGCGTGCTGACGCCGCTCCCGACCGTCGGAGACCGGCGCGACCGCCTCGACCGCGTCTTCGCGGCGCGGGAGGCGTGGGCCGACCTCGACGACGACGCCCGCGACGCCGTCGAAGCGACGTTCCGCGACTACGACGAGGCCGGCGAGACCGAGCGCGCCGCCGTTCGCGCCGCGCTCGAACTCCGGGAGGCCGGACTTCGCGGGGAGCCGTTCGACGCCCTGGAGGAGGCCGACCCGGATTCCCTCCGCGACGCCCTCGGCGCGCTGGGCTACGTCGACAAGGACGGCTCGGTCGCCGCGGGTGCTGACAACCGCCTCGACAGCCTGCGGAGCCGGCTCGACACCGCGAACGAACTCCAATCCGGCTCGTTCGACGTGCTCGAAACCATCCAGTCGCGGGGCGTCCGCTCGCTCGACGACTTCCGCGCCGCGTTCGTCCAGTACGTCGCCCAGGAGACCGACCTCTCGCGCGGCGAGGTCGAGGCGGTCGCCGCCGAGGACGCCCGCGACGCGACCGACTTCGTGAGCGCGTCGCTCCGGGCGCTCGTCGAGGACCTCGAAGCCGACGTCACCGCGCGCGAGGAGACCGTCGCCGAGGAGCTACGCGACCGCATCTGGGCCGCCCGCGACGACGTGGACCTCGCGGTCGAGGCCGTCGACGAGGTCGCGCTGTCGCTGTCGCTCGCGCGGTTCGCCGACGAGTACGACCTGACGCGGCCGGACATCGCCGAGACGGGGCTGGCGGTCTGCGGGGCCCGAAACCTCTTCATCGACGACCCACAGCCCGTCTCCTACGCCGTCGGCGACCACGAACTCGCGTGCGCCGCCGGGCCGACGCCGCCGGTCGGCGACCGCGTGTCGGTCCTCACCGGGGCCAACAGCGGCGGGAAGACGACGCTTCTGGAGACGCTCTCGCAGGTCGCCATCCTCGCGTCGATGGGGCTTCCGGTCCCCGCCGAGTCGGCGGTCGTCGGCCGGTTCGACTCGGTCGTGTTCCACCGCCGGCACGCGAGCTTCAACGCGGGCGTGCTCGAATCGACGCTCAAGTCCATCGTGCCGCCGCTGTCGGGCGACGGCCGGACGCTGATGCTCGTCGACGAGTTCGAGGCCATCACCGAGCCGGGCCGCGCGGCCGACCTGCTCAACGGCCTCGTGAACCTCACCGTCGAGCGCGACGCCTTCGGCGTCTACGTCACGCACCTCGCGGACGAACTGAGCCCGCTCCCGCCCGAGGCGCGCATCGACGGCATCTTCGCCGAGGGCCTGACCGACGAGTTGGAACTGCGCGTGGACTACCAGCCGCGGTTCGGGACGGTCGGCAAGTCCACGCCGGAGTTCATCGTCTCGCGGCTGGTGGCGAACGCCCGCGACCGCGCCGAGCGCGCCGGCTTCGAGGCGCTGGCGGCGGCGGTGGGCGAAGAGGCGGTACAAAAGACGCTGTCCGACGCCGAGTTCGTCGGCTGAGCCGACGCGGCGGCAGGGAGAGCTATCGGCGGCGTGCGTTCTCGTCGGCTGCGCGGCGACCGCGGCGGCGACGAATCAGCACATCTCGTCGAGCGAGACGAACGCGTCGGCGTCGGCGGTCAACCACGCCTCCATTCGGTCGCAGCAGCTGTCGCGCCGGGGGTAAACGGTCACTTGGTCGGGGCTCCCTCGATAGGTGACGACGACGCTATGGAGGTAGCAATCCCCGGTGGTATCCGCGCCGGTGCGGTCAGCGGTCCCTGCAACCGAGTCCTGAGAGGCGGGCACTTCTGACATTCGCCGTCACCTATACACACGCGACGGCGATTACATAACCTTCACTAAGTGTGGTAGTGATTGACAATACCCGTTGGTTACAAAACGTTGCACCAAGTGGGAGTACGGAGTGATACATAGCTTCGGTTCCCCTCGCGCGGGTGTGGATTCCACAGTTCCGCGGGAGAATCCGCCCCGCCGGGCGACTTCTGCCGGCGGAGACGGGTTGAAGTGCCCGGGACCGCCATCTGGCTGTCGATGGTCGATCCCACGTCCGATTTGGAAGAGAACGTAGACCCCGAAGACGCCCCGACCTGCGCGACGTGCGGGGAGCCGGTTGCCAACAATCCGACGCACCGCGTCGTCACGTGGGTCGAAGACGGCGCCGTGCAGGCGCGGCACTTCTGCGACGACGACTGCCGGGACGCGTGGGACGACGAACGCTGACGCTCTCCTGACGACACGTCTGGCCCTCGGCACGCCGGCCGCGGCGCGGCGCGCCCGCGACTACTCGACCGACGACCAGAACCGGTCGAGGCCGAAGCCGAGCATGTCGGGACTGACCGGCCTGAACTCCTCGCGCTCCTGTTCCGGCAGGTAGTCGCGGACGCCGTTCCACGAGTCGCGGGCGTACCGAGCGTCCACGAAGACGCGGACGCCGACCTCGTCGGTCCCGCGGATGACGCGCCCGATGGCCTGCCGCGCCTTTCTGACCGCGGGCACCGTGAGCGCCGTCTCGAAGCCGTTTCCGAACTCGCGGTCGTAGGCCGTCTTCACCGCGCGGGTCCGCGGCGACGACGTGTTGATGAGCGGGACGCCGCAGACGACGGCGGCCGAGAGCTTGTCGCCGCTGTAGTCGACGCCCTCGGTGAGCGTGCCGCGGAGGCTCGTCACGAGCACCTTCCCGTCGCCGCCGAAGAAGTCGCGCTTGAGCCGCTCCGTGGCCCCGTCGTCCGACGACTCGTCGAGGAGGACGGGCTTGTCGACGCGGGCTTCGAGCGCGCCCGCCATCCACTCGGCCTCGGCGTAGTTCGGCATCCCGACGAGGACGTTGCCCGGCGAGCGCTCGCACACCTCGACGGCGGCGTCGGTGTACGCGAGCCGCGTCTCGTTTTCCTCGCCGGGCGGCCCGCGGTTGCTGTGGGTGAACTTCGGCACGTCGACGGCGAAGCTCGCGCGGTTCGACTCGGGGAAGCCGAGGCCGAACGTCCGCTCGGCGACCGGGCGGCCGTCGTCGGCGAGGGCGTCGAGGCCGGTCACGCGGCGGAACACGTCGATGGGTTCGAGCGTCGCGCTCATCAGGACGCCGCCGCCGAAGTCGCCGAGGCGCTCGGCGATGGCCTCGCCGGGGACGCAGTTGTGGACCGACAGCCGGGCGTTGTACGCGCGACGCCACGACTCCGGCGGCTCCATCTCGTCCCACGTCCGCTCGAGCTCGATTTCGCGGAAGTGCTTTTCGTGGTCCGCGTAGGCCCACGTCGCCAGCGCCCGCCCCGCCGCCGGCGCGGCCCGGCGCTTGTCGTCTTCCTCCACCGAGTCGAGGATGCGGGCGACCGCCGAGCCGGTCGCCTCGGCGCGGACCCACGTCCCCTCGTCGTGGCCGCTCTCCTCGGCCCACTCGGTGAGTTCGTCGACGCCGGGCTCCTCGGGGTCGCGCAGGGGGAGTTCCTCGTCTTCGAGTTCGGTGAGGTCGGCGCGCCAGCCGACGTACTCGCGGTCGAGGTGCGCGGTCACGCGCCGGTCGAGTTCCTCCCGGAGGTCGCGGATGAAGTCCTGGGTCTCCTCCAGTTCGCGGAGCGTCACGTCGGCCTCTTGGAGCTCTCCGCGGACGAGTTCGGCGTCGACGGTCGACTTGCCGGCGTCGTCGAACTTCACGGGCTGGATGACGCGGGTGAACTCGCTTTCGGCGTCGCGGAGCGTCCGGTCGCCGACGCCGACCGAGACGAGGTCGCGGACGCGGGGTTCGAGCATGTGCGCCTCGTCGCAGATGACGAACGTCGAGTCGTCGACGAGCGCGCCGGTGAAGGTGCCGACGGTCGTCGGGTCGAACGCGTGGTAGTAGTTGCCGACGACGACCTCGACGTTGGGCAACAGCGCGCCCATCACCGAGTGTGGACACGACCCCGCGCCCGCGGCCAGCGAGACGAGGTCTTCGGTCGCGATGAGGCCCTTATCGTCGAACTCGAAGGGAACGGCCTCGATTGGGTCGCCGTCTTCGGGGAGGTCAGCGAGGAAGTTCGCGTAGAACGGGCAGTACTCCACGTCCTCGTAGTCCGGCATCGACTTGGGGTACGGCGTCGGGTCGCCGGCGGTTTCGAGGTAGTTCGGGCCCGCGGTCGTCGAACCGGTGTCGAGGAGGCCGGTCTGTTGCTCGCGGGCGTCTTTCGCGAGCGCCTCGGCGCTGGTCCGGCCGCCGTCGCCGACGAGCCCGCGGGTCCGGTCGCGGAGGCCCTCACAGCGGTCGTAGACGGTCGCGTCGTCGATGCCGCCGCAGCCCTCGCGGCTGTAGGGACACACGTCGGACTTGCCGACGAGCGTGAGTCCCGAGACGGGTTTCCAGTCGCTCGGGAGGTTCTCGTTGATGGTTCGGAGGTCGGCTTCGAACTGCCGGAGCTGTTGTTTGACGCTCGTGAGGACGAAGACGCGCTCGTAGTCGGAGTCCGGGTCGCGGACGAGGTCGATGCCGGCGGTGAGCGCGAGCATCGTCTTGCCGGTCCCGCACGCGCCCTCCACGACGGCGAACCCGTCGTCTCGGGCGGTCTGTATCGCGGTCTCGATTCCGTCGGCCTGCTCCGGGTACGCCTCCGGGTGGCCGAACACCTCCTGCCAGGTCACGCTCTGTGGTCCAGTTGCGACGGCCATAGGGGTGTCGGTGACTGGCCGCGGACTCGCACTTGAACGTTCGCGCGAGGGATGGCGGCCGGGCCGGCGACGCTATTCGAGGAAGGCGGCGATCGCCTCGGCGAACGCCTCGCGGTCCCCGCCGTCGCCGCCGACGCAGACGACGAACGGCGCGGCGGCGGCGTACACCTTCATCTCGCGCCCCTTCTCGGAGTAGCGGGTGCCGGCGACGCGGACGAGGTCGGCCTCGATGAGGTTCCCGAGGTGGTGGCGGGCGTTCTGGACGGAAGTCTCGACCCGCTTCGAGAGCTCGGTCGCCGTCGCCGGCGAGTCCTGCAGGCACGACAGCAGGTCGCGGGCGGTGTCACAAGAGAGGCAGCCGAGGAGTTGCTCCGTCTCGTCGTCGTCGAGCCAGTGGACGCGCGGGGCGGTCTCGACGCTCGAATCGACGGACCCGTCGGACGGGAGCAACCCTGACATACAATCGACATTTCGGTGCGGGAAGTAAACCGTTTCGGGAGGTCAGGCGCGCTCGGGCGCGCTCCGGTCCGCCCCGGTCCGGTCGACGCCCGGCAGTCGGTTCAGCGCGTAGAGGACGGCGAGCGCGGCGACGAACACCGCGAGCCCCGCGGCGAGCGTCCGGAAGACCGCCTCGAAAGCGTAGTTCGCCTCGGTCAGGAAGCCGACCGCGCCGCTCCCGTTGGCCTCCAAGAGGAGCGCCGCGCCGCTGAACACGGCGTAGGCGCTCCCGCGGGCGTCGCTCGGCAGCGACGAGAGCATGAACGTGTCCAGCGCGGGAAACAGGCTGTGGATGACGTAGCCGAGCACCGCGACGACGACGGCGACGGCGACGAAGCCCTGCGCGTACGTCAGGGCGACGAGCGCGCCGATAAAGGCGACGAGCAGGCCGAAGATGTAGGGGACGTGCGGGAGTTTGTCGGCGAGTCGGCCCGACAGCGAGAACGCGGGGACGCCGGCGGCGAAGACGATGGTGAGCATCGTGCTCGCCGTGGCGGCGTCGAACGCCTTCGCTTGGGTCATGTACGACACGAGGAAGTTGAACAGGCCCTGCCAGACGAACCCCGCGGGCGCGATGAGGAGGATGCCCGTGAGGATGAGCTTCCAGTGGCCGAGCGCGGCCGAGAAGTCGCGGTCAGCGCCCGTTCCGGCCCCCGCGCTCCCGTCGCGGGAGACGGCGTAGAGGAGGAGCGTCACGAGCGCGGCGGCGGCGGCCAGGACCCAGAACGTCTCGCGCCACGTGTACGACGCGAGGATGATGACGACGACGGGCGCGGCGACGACGGCGGCGACCTGGCTGGCCGCGCCGTGGATGCCGACCATGCGGCCGACGCGCTCGGGGAACAGTTCGCCGACGAGCGGGGTCGCGGAGACGAAGTACGCGCCCGAGGCGAGGCCGAGGCCGAACGCGCCGATTTGGAGGGTCAGCACCGACGTCGCGCTCGCGGTGAACGCCGCGGCGACGACGAGCAGCGTGCCCGACCCGAGGACGACCTTCGACCGCGAGACGCGCGTGAGCAGGTAGCCGACGGGGATTCGCGGGATGGCGGTCCCGAGCCAGACGAGGCTCGTCACGACGCCGATGGTCGCCGGGCCGACGGAGAACTGCGTCTGGAGCGTCTCGACGAGCGGCGGGAACGCGACGCGGCCGAAGTTGACGAGGAAGACGAGACCGCAGAGAGTTCCGAAGAGGCGGCGAGTCACTACCCCGGATTCAGTCGCCGCCGTGTCAAGCGTTGCGAATCCGACCCGCGACCACATGTGTTAACGCGGCCCCGGGCCAACGGGGGCGTATGATTACGAGTCGACGCATGGCCGCGGTCGACCTGAACGCCGAGGCGCTCGGCGTGCCGCGGAAACAGCTCATGGAGTCGAGCGGGAACGCCGTCGCGCGGGCCTGCCGCGACCTCGCGGACCCCGGCGCGTCGGTCGCAATCGTCGCCGGACGCGGCAACAACGGGGGCGACGCGCTCGTCGCCGCGCGGTTCCTGAAGGCGTACGACGTGACCGTTCACCTGCTCGGCCGCCCGGAGACGATTTCGACCGACATCGCCCGCGAGAACTGGGACGCCCTCGTCGCGGGCGAGGCCGACCGGCGGACCGTCGCCGACTCGGCCGCCTTCGACCTCGGCGACCCCGACCTCGTCGTGGACGCGATGCTCGGAACCGGCGTCGCCGGCGCGCTCCGTGAACCCGAGGCGACGGCCGCCCGCGCCATCAACGAATCGGCTGCGACCGTCCTCGCGGTCGACGTTCCCTCCGGCGTCGACGCCGACACGGGCGAGGCGGCGGGTCTCGCGGTCGACGCCGACCGCGTCGTCACCTTCCACGACGACAAGCCCGGTCTCGGGGACCTCGACTGCGAGGTCGTCGTCGCCGACATCGGCATTCCCGAGGCGGCCGAACTGTTCACCGGCCCCGGCGACCTCCTCGCGCTCGACCGCGACGCACAGAGCCACAAGGGCGACCACGGCGACGTGCTCGTCGTGGGCGGCGGTCCGTACACCGGCGCGCCCGCGCTCGCCGCGCAGTCGGCCCTCAGAGCCGGCGCGGACCTCGCCCGCGTCGCCTGTCCCGAAGCCGTCGCCCGCGAGGTGCAGGGCTACTCCGAGAACCTCATCGTCCGCGGCTTCTCGGGCGACCGACTCGCGCCCGAACACGTCCCCGACCTCCTCGATTTCGCCGCCGACCGCGACGTCGTCGTCTTCGGCCCCGGTCTCGGTGACGCCGACGAGTCGCTCGACGCGGTCCGCGAGTTCCTCGCCGCCTACGACGGGACCGCCGTCGTCGACGCCGACGCCCTGCAGGTCGTCCCCGAGGTGGAGACCGAGGCGACCCTGATTTGCACGCCCCATCAGGGCGAGTTGCGGAAGATGGGCGGCGAGACCGACGCCGACTGGGAGACGCGGCGCGACCTCGTCCGCGACTTCGCCGCCGACCTCGGCCACACGCTCCTCGTGAAAGGCGCGTACGACGTGGTCTCCGACGGCGACGGGGTCCGCGTCAACCGGACCGGGAACCCCGGCATGACCGTCGGCGGGACCGGCGACGTGCTCGCGGGCGCGACCGGCGCGCTCGCGGCCGTCTTGCCCCCGCTCGACGCGGCCGCCGTCGCGGCCTACGCGAACGGCCGCGCGGGCGACCTCGCCGCCGAGGAGTTCGGCGGCGGCCTCGTCGCGACCGACCTGCTCGAACGACTGCCTGCGGGCCTCCGAGGTGACGCGGAATGAGCGACGACCGCGCCGGTTCGGAGTCGAACGACTCGGACGACCGCGACCTGACCCACGTCGACGAGGAGGGCAACGTTCAGATGGTCGACGTGGGGGCGAAGCCGGACACCCGCCGCCGCGCGGTCGCACGCGGGACCATCCACCTCAGCGCCGACACCGTTCGGGCCATCCGCGACGACGAAATCGGGAAGGGCGACGTGTTGGCGACGGCCCGAATCGGCGCGATTCAGGCCGTCAAACACACGTGGGAGACGATTCCGATGTGCCACCAGATACCCATCACGAACGTCGACACCGAGTTCGAGGTGGCCGACGAGTCGGTCACGCTCTCCGTGACGGTCGGCACGACCGGCAAGACGGGCTGTGAGATGGAGGCGTTAGAGGGCGTGACGACCGGCCTCAACGTCGTCTGGGACATGGTGAAAGCCGCGGAGAAAAACGACGACGGCCAGTATCCGGGGACGCGCATCTCGGACGTCGAAGTCGTCACGAAGGAAAAAGAGACGCTCGACTGAGTCGGGTCAGCGGTCCGACTTCCGCCGTCCCGCGCCGAGGCGGGCGGCTCCGACGGTTCGACTCAGGCCGAGTCGGCCGGCGCGGAGAGGTCGGCGGCCTTCGCCCGCGCCTTCTCGACGATTGCGGGTCGCGCCTCGAACTCGACGTGGACCTGTTCGCCCTCGTACTCCTCGGCCTCGACGTGGGCGTGGTCGTAGAGCCACGAGACGAGGCTCATCGTGTCGTCGGCCATCGGCAACAGCAGTCGCTCGCGCTTCCACGCGGGCAGTTCGCCCTCGACGCGGTCGGCCAGTTCCTCGACGTTCTCGCCGGTCAGCCCCGAAACGGCGACCGGATTGGGCGCGAGCGCCGACAGCGCCGCGCGCTTTTCCTCGAGTTCCTCGGCCTCGACCTTGTCCACCTTGTTGAACACGGTCACGATGGGCGCTTCGTTGCGCTCGTAGAGCGTGTCGTGGCTGGTGACGAGCTTCTCGCGCATCTCCTCGATGGGCTCGGAGGCGTCCACGACGAGCAACACGAGGTCGGCGCGGTAGACCGAATCGAGCGTGGACTTGAACGACTCCACGAGCCAGTGGGGGAGGTCCGAGACGAACCCGACGGTGTCGGTGAGAAGCACGTCGCGCTTGCCCGTCTCGGCGCGGCGCGTGGTCGTCCCGAGGGTGGTAAACAGCTTGTCTTGGGACTCCGCGGTCGGGTCGAGGTCCGGGTGAAGGTCGTCGTTCTGGCCGACTTCGAGGTCGGCGGCGAGCCGCTGCATCAGCGTCGACTTCCCGGCGTTCGTGTAGCCCGCGAGGGCCACGAGGTCGAAGCCGGACTCGCGGCGCTGTTCGCGCCGGGTCTCCTCTTTGTCCGCGATGGCGTCCAGTTCGTTCTTGATGCGCGAAATCTGGGCCTTGATGTCCTGCTCGCGGCTCTCGTCGTACTCGCCGAGGCCCATGAACCCGGGGCGCTCGTCGCGCTTCGCCAGCGACGCCTTCGCCTCGGCGCGCGGCAGTTCGTAGCGTAGCTCCGCGAGTTCGACCTGTAGCTGCGCCTTGCGGGTGTTGGCCCGCTGGCCGAAGATTTCGAGGATGAGCGTGAAGCGGTCGATGACCTCCGCGTCGTCCGGGAGCTTCTGGGCGATGTTGTACGTCTGGTAGGGGCCCAGTCGGTTGTCGAAGACGACGGCGGCGGCGTCCTCACGCGCGACGAGCGACGCTAACTCGCCGACCTTCCCTTCGCCGAAGTGGAACGCGGCGTCCTCCTCTCGGGTCTGGGTGAGTTCGCCGACCACCTCGTAGCCCGCCGCGCGGGCGAGGTCGGAAATCTCCGTGAGGTCGGCGTCGCCGCGGTCGACGCGCTTCGCGACGACGACGCGACTCATCGCCGCACCTCGAGTGTGGGGTACGTAGCCTGCACTGTGTCAGTCGGTACTAGCCGCCGGAGGCACTTAAGCCCCGCTCGGCCGGGGTCACGCGTCGAGATGGCGTCCCGTCACCTCCCGTTCCATGGCCGCGTTTGGACGCCGGGACTCTTGTAGGTTGCCCGGACGCGACCTGACAGTTCGGTGACTGCGACAGTCTCCCCACAAATCACTTATACCAACGGGCGGGATGTTCGCCGTATGGACCCCTTGCAACTGAGCATCGACCCGCAGCAGCTCGGCATCGAGTTCGGGAGCGGGGCCGTCATCGGCGGTATCATCGGCTTCGCGGCCAAGAAAGTCGCGAAGCTCATCGCCGTCATCGTCGGCCTCGAACTCGCCGTGTTCAAGTTCCTCGAATCGCGGGGCATCATCACCGTCGACTGGGAGCGCCTCACCGGCGGCCTCGTGAGCGCCACGCAGGACGCCGCGACCGGCGCGCCGCCGGACTGGATTTCGACGGTGCTCTCGACCCTGTCTATCTCCGCCGGCTTCTCCGGCGGTTTCCTCGTCGGCTTCAAGAAGGGGTAGTTCGCGTTCGAGACTCGCCGACGCGCCTCAGAGTTCGTCTTCGTCCTTGACGATGCGCGTCTCGGCCGTGCCGCTCGTGATGTTGTTCACCTTGTCGTAGAAGTCGTTTTGCATCCCCGCGGGGAACGTGATGACGCCGACCCACGAGCCGTCGTTCTGCCACTCCTCGCGTTCGAGGTCGCCGTAGCTCCGAATCTGTGCCTGTCCGCTGCCGGCGTACTCGGCCGGGAGTTGGACGGCGACGGTGACTTCGGCGAACTTGATTGGCAACACGGGTCGGAGCGCGTCGAGCGCGTCGTCGACCTGCGACTCGACCGGCTCCATCGGGTCGATTTTGAACCCGGCCTCTTCGAGCGCGCGCTCGATTCGCTCCGGCGGGTGCGGCGAGTCGTTCATCTGCGGGTTGACCGCGTTGCGGGCGATGCGGTTGATGAGCGACTTGCGCTTCTGTTCTTGCATCTCGCGGCGCTGTTCGGCCGTGATCTGAATCTCCCCTTTCTTGACGACCTCGGGGATTATCTGGAGCGGGTCGGTCGTTCCGAACACCTTCTCGAGGTCGTTCTCGGCGGGGCGGTCGCCGCGGGAGGCGTCCTCGAACACGTCTTCGGCGGCGATGACCTCTTCGAGGTCGCCGTCGAACTCACCGCGCTTTATCGAGAGCGCCGCGTCGGGGTCGATGAGCACCTCGAACCGCGCGCCGTGAGATTCCAGGCGGGCCGTGACTGCCTCGTCGAGTGAAATCATAGGTTCCGATACTCTCTCCGTGGTAAAAAGCCCTCGCCGACCGACTCCCCCGACAGCGTCTCGCGAAATTCGCCGCGACCCGTTCGGAGCAATCGTTATGCTCGCCCGCACCCCACCTCTCGGTATGAGTTCGCAGACGTCGGAGAAGTCCCTCGAAGAACGGCTCGACCTGTTCATGCGGCGGAACTTCCCCCAAATCGAGATGCACGGCGGCGACGCGGGTATCGAGGCAATCGACGAGGAGACCGGCGAGGTGTGGATTTCACTCACCGGCGCGTGTTCCGGATGCGGCATCTCGCCGATGACGATTCAGGCACTGAAGGCGCGCATGGTCGCCGAGTTCGAGGAGATAGACGCGGTCCACGCCTCGACCGGCGGCTTCTACGACGACGAACCGGGCGCGGGGTTCGAACCCGACGTGTCCGACGCGCCCTTCTGAGCGGCCTCTGACATCGCTTTTCGACCGAACCGCCCCGACGAGCGACGCCGCCCCGAGCGCGCGCCGCGCCGTCGCTCGCCGTGGGAGAAAACTGAGGAACCGAGTCGAGTCGAGTCGAGCGGACGCCGAGTTACGCGGCGGCTTCGATGATGTCGACGAGGTCCTCTTTGCTCTGGACGCCGATGACCTCTTTGACCTGCTCGCCGCCGGCGTAGAACTGCAGGGTCGGGACGCTGCGAATTCCTTTCTCGCGGGCTAGTTCTTGGAGTTCGTCGATGTCGACCTTGGCGACGACGGCGTCGGTCTCCTCGGCGATTTCCTCCACGGTGGGTTCGAGCATCTTACACGGGCCGCACCACTCGGCGTGGTAGTCTACGAGGACGACCGCGTTGTCGGCGATGAGTTCGTCGAGGTGGTCCGAACTCTCGACGTGGACGGGTGCATCGGTTGTCTTCGGAGTGCTCATACCTCCACGTATCGGCGCGACACTCTTACCCATTGCGCCTGTTTGCGTGCCGACGCACGACCGCGAAACTCCGTGTTCGCGGCGAAATCGGCCGGGTTCAGGGAGCGATCCTCAGCAGTCGTAGGTCAGGAGCACGCCGTCGTCGACGCGCTCCACGTCGCGGAGCGATAGCTTGGGAAAGTCGGCGACGAAGCCCTCGCCGTCGGCGAGCGTCGGCGCGTCGCGGCCGCCGATGACCATCGAGCCGACGTAGAGCGTGAGTTCGTCGACGAGGCCGGCCTCGAACAGCGAGAAGATGAGTTCCCCGCCGCCTTCGACCATGAGCCGGTCGACGCCGCGCGATTCGAGCGCGTCGAAGGCGTCGGGGAGCGACACTCGCTCCGCGCCCGCGACGACGAGTTCCGCGCCGGCGGAGTCGAGCGCCTCGCGGCGGTCGGCGGGCGCGGCCTCGGAGACGAGCACGTAGGTCGTCGCCGCGTCGTCCAGAATCCGGGCGTCGGTCGGAGTTCGAGCGCGCGAGTCGGCGACGACGCGGGCGGGATGCGGCGGGTCGCCCCGTTCTTCGCGGGCCGCGACGAGGTCGGGGTCGTCGAGCGTGAGGTGCGGGTCGTCGGCGAGGACGGTTCCGACGCCGACGGCGACGGCGTCTGCGGCCGCGCGAATCTCGTCCACGCGGGCGAAGTCGTCGTCGCCGCTTATCATCACCTGCTCGCGGCGGCGAGACGAGAGCTTGCCGTCGAGGCTGGCGGCGGCGTTGACGTGGACGTGCATACTCGCGGGTCGTCGCCGCGGCGAAAACGCCTTTCGGTGGGGTGCCGTCGCAGTATTGCCGGACAGGAATTAAATAGGCCTCTGTGGTACATTGTGGCATCTATGACTGCCAAGGTCCTGATGCTGGGGTGGGGGTTTCCGCCGAACGTCAGCGGCGGGCTCGACACGCACGTCGGCGAAATGTTCGAGCGACTCGAAGACCGGGATGACGTGGACATCGAACTCGTGCTTCCCGCCGAGTACGCGCCGGACCGCGAGGGAATCGTCGGGGTCCCGACGGGCGAAGGGGACATCATCACCCGAATCGGACGGCTGGGGTCGACGTTCGCGGAGCGCGCCGCCGAGGCCGACATCGTCCACACCCACGACTGGTTCGGCTACGGGCCGGGGTCGCGCGCGAAATCGAACAACGAGGACGTGGAGTGGGTGACCACGTTCCACTCGCTTTCGTCCGACCGCAACATCGACCCGCCGCAGCGGGAAGTCGAGACCGAGCGCCGAATCGCCGAGCGCTGTGACCACCTGCTCGCGGTGAGCGAACTCCTCGCCGACAAGGTCAAACGGGAGTACGGCGGCGACTGCCACGTCATCTACAACGGCTTTTCGGAGTGCGAGACGACGGGGCGCGACCTCAAGGAGGAACTCGGCATCGGCGGGAAGATGCTGTTTTTCGTCGGCCGGCACACCGACCAGAAGGGCATCTCGCACCTCGTCTACGCGATGGAGAAACTCGCCCGCGACGACGTGACGCTCGTCATGGGCGGGTCGGGTCACCTCACCGCCCAACTCAAGCGCTTCGCCGAACTGCTCGGCGTCGAAGACCGCATCAAGTGGGCCGGCTACGTCCCCGAGGAGGCCCTCGGCGACTACTACGCCTCGGCGGACCTGTTCGTCTCGCCGTCGCTGTCCGAGCCGTTCGGCATCACCATCGTCGAGGCGCTCTCGACCGGCACGCGCGTCGTCGCCACCGAGAGCGGCGCGGCGGAGGTCCTCCCCGAGGACTGCGTCATCGAGGTCGAACCCGACTCGCGCTCTATCGCCGACGGCATCGAGTACGGCCTCTCGCTGGAGGGGAAGCCGGAGTACGAACCGTACACGTGGGACCGGGTCGTCGACGAGACGGTGGAGTACTACCACAGCATCCTCGACGGGGACACCGACGTCTCGGCCGGGGCGGAAAACGAAGTCGAAGCCAGCGACGCGGACGCCGACGAGGCGGACGCGAACTGAGCGGGCGACCCCCGTTCAGCGGAGGAGTCGCACGTCGGTCACCGGCTCGGGGTGGCGAATCCGGTAGCCACCGCGGGTCGGCACCATCCCTTCTCGCGGCATCGTGCCGCGGGCGGACTGATACGGCGAGTCGTCGGTCTGGACCGACTGGTACGGCGAGTCGTACGCCGACTGGTAGGGGCTGTCCGACGACTGGTACGCGCTGTCGGTGGCCGCCTCGGCGTCGAATCCCTCCGGCGGGAGGTAGATTCGCTCGCCGGACGCCGAGCGGACGACGACCGCGGTGTCCTTGTCGCCCTCCATCACGATGGTCGTCCAGCCGTCCTCGATGGTCACGGAGAAGGAGACCTCCTCGTCGTCGGCGTCGGCGTCCGGGGTCTCGTCGTTCGACATACGACTCCAACTGACACGCGAGCACTTAGTGATTCGCCCGCCGGTCGCCGCCCGCACGCCCGGCAACACTTTTTATCCGACGGGGGCGAATCCCGACTCGATGGAACTCGACCAGCACGCCGAGGAGCTTGCCTCCGCCCTCGGTGTCGACAAAGAGGAGGTCAAATCCGACCTGCAGAACCTCCTGCAGTACAGCGTCCCGCTCGACGAGGCGAAACAGAGCGTCCGCCGCAAGCACGGCGGCGGAAGCTCCGGCGGCAGCGACGGCGCGCCCTCGACGAAGCGAATCGCCGACATCGACCCCGACGGCGGCAACGTCTCCGTGACGGTCCGCGTGCTCACCGTGGGCACCCGCTCTATCGTCTATCAGGGCGACGAACAGACCATCCGCGAGGGAGAACTCGCCGACGAGTCCGGCGTCATCTCCTACACCGCGTGGCAGGACTTCGGCTTCGAACCGGGCGACTCCGTCGTCATCGGTAACGCCGGCGTCCGCGAGTGGGACGGGAAGCCCGAACTGAACATCGGTGCGTCCTCGACGGTCGGCGTCGAGTCCGAGACGGTCGAGACGCCCTACGACGACCGCATCGGCGGCGAGGCCGACCTCATCGACCTGCAGGCCGGCGACCGCGGCCGAACCGTCGAGGTCCGCGTCCTCGAAGTCGACTCGCGCACCATCGACGGCCGCAACGGCGAGACGACAATCCTCTCGGGCGTCGTCGCCGACGAGACCGGCCGGCTCCCCTTCACCGACTGGGCACCGCGCCCCGACGTGAAAGAGGGCGCGAGCGTCCGTCTCTCGGACGTGTACGTCCGGGAGTTCCGCGGCGTGCCGCAGGTGAACCTCTCGGAGTTCACGACGCTCGAGGCCCTCGACGACCCCGTCGCCGTGACCGACTCCGCGCCCCGCCTGAAAATCGGCGAGGCCGTCGACGCCGGCGGGATGTTCGACGTGGAAGTGCTCGGCAACGTCCTCGAAGTGCGCGACGGCTCCGGACTCATCGAGCGCTGTCCCAAATGCAGTCGCGTCGTCCAGAACGGCCAGTGCCGACAACACGGCGAGGTCGACGGCGAGGACGACATGCGCGTGAAGGCGATTCTCGACGACGGCACCGGCACGGTGACCGCCATCCTCGACCGCGACCTCACAGAGGAGATCTACGGCGGGACGATGGCCGACGCGATGGAGGCCGCCCGCGAGGCGATGGACAAGGAGGTCGTCGCCGACGACATCGCCGACACGCTCGTCGGTCGCGAGTACCGCGTCCGCGGGAACCTCTCGGTGGACGAGTACGGCGCGAACCTCGAAGCCGACGAGTTCGAGGAGACCGACGACGACCCGGCCGAACGCGCGGCCGCCCTCCTCACGGAGGTGCGCGCATGAGCGCCTCGCCGGTCGTCGGCACGCGGGAAATCGCCTACCGCGTCTTCGCCGCCGAGTTCGACGACGCCTCGCTTTCGTACTCCGAGAGCGACGAGGAGCGCGCGCCGAACTACGTGGTCACGCCCACCGGCGCGCGACTCAACCGGACGTTCGTCGCGGGCGTGCTCACCGAGGTCGAACACGTCAACGACGAGGTCCTCCGCGGGCGCATCGCGGACCCGACGGGCGCGTTCGTCACCTACGCCGGGCAGTACCAGCCGGAGCCGATGGCCTACCTCGACGCGGCGACGCCCCCGGCGTTCGTCTCGCTCGCGGGCAAGGCCCGGACGTACGAACCGGACGACGCCGACGTGGTTTACTCCTCGGTCCGCCCCGAGAGCGTCAACACCGTCGACGCCGACGTGCGCGACCGCTGGATCGTCTCGGCCGCCGAGGCGACGCTCCGCCGTATCGCGGTGTTCGACGAGGCGCTGTCGATGTCCCACCGCGGCGACGACCTGACTCGCGCGCTCGAAGCGCGCGGCGTGGACTCGACGCTCGCGGAGGGCGTCCCCCGCGCCATCGACCACTACGGGACGACCCGAACCTACCTCGAAGCCCTGCGCGAAGTCGCCGTGCAGGCGCTCGAACTCGTCGCGGGCGACCGCGACCAAGTCGACCCCCTCGACGTCGCCCCCGGCGACGGCGGGGACGCCGTCCTCGGCCCGCTCCCCGAACTCGACCTCGAACCGGCCGCGAGCGTCGATATCGAGGTCGACGAGGCGGACGCGGACGACGGGGACGAACTCGACGACTCGGAGCCCGACGCGGGCGAGTTCGACGCCGACCCGGACGCCGAGTCGGTCGCTGACGCCGACGCGGAATCCGAGCTCGACGCCGGGGCCGACGCCGACATCGAGTCCGAGCCCGTCGCAGAGCCAGAGACCGACTCCGTCGCGGACGCCGAACCCGAGTCGGAGCCCGCGCCCGACTCGGAACCCGTCGCCGCCGAGGCGACCACCGCGACCGAGAACCAGCCGGCGTCCGAGTCAGAACCGGAGACCGCGCCGTCGACGACAGCTGACGCAGAGCCGGAACCCGCGGCGGAACCCGACCTCGCGTCCGACTCGCTCGACGCCGACTCGGAGCCCGACTTCGACGCCGGCTCGGACGACGGCGCGCTCGGCGACTTCGAGGACGACACCACCGACGCGGAGACGGCCGACGCCGACACCTTCGGCGGCTCCGACGACGGCACGCTCGGCGACTTCGAGGACGGCTTCGACGACCCCGGACCCGAGACGGACGCGTCGGCCGCGGCGGCCGACGAGTCGTCCACCGACGCGGCGACCGACTCCGCGACCACCGACGCCGACGAGTCGGTCGACCCCGACGGGATGTACGAACTCGACGAGGACGAGCGGGCCGAAATCGAGTCCGAGTTCGGCACGGAGTTCACCTCCGGCGCGGACGTCGACCCCGCCGGCGAGGCGGACATCGACGTGCCCGACGCGGACGACCTCACCGAGCAACTCGAATCCGAACCCGTCGCCGACGAACCGGAGCCGGAACCCGCGGCCGACGCCGCCCCGGAACCCGAACCGGCGGTCGACGCCGAACCGGAGTCCGAACCCGAGCCGACGCTCGACGTCGGGTCGGACGACGCCGAGAGCGAGGCCGACGCCGACGAAGCCGCCGAGGACATCGACCTCGAATCGGTCGTCGTGGACGCCATGGACGACCTCGACGACGGCGACGGCGCGTCCCACGACGAGGTCGTCGCGGCCGTCGTCGACGAGTACGGCGCGGACCCCGGCGCGGTCGAAGACGCCATCCAGGAGGCGCTCCTCGGCGGTCGGTGCTACGAGCCGCAGGACGGCGTGCTGAAGGCCATCTGAGGCCGTGCCCGGACCGCTCGTCAAACCGATTCCCGGCCACCCGGCCGCGGTGGCGCGGACGAGCAGACGCGGGTTCCCCGAGCGCTCGCTCGTCGTCGCCGACTACCACGCCGGCATCGAGGCCGGCCTGCGGTACGAACGCGGGGTGGAACTCCCGTCGAAGGCCGCGGTCCGCCGCGAGCGCCTGCTGTCGCTTCTCGACCGGACCGACGCCGACCGACTGGTCGTCCTCGGCGACCTCGGCCACCGCATCGGCGACCCGAAGGGAGACGAGGCCGAGGAACTGCGCGAGTTCGCGGACGCCGTGGCCGACCGCGCCGAACTGACGGTCGTCCCCGGCAACCACGACGGCGGCCTCGCGGCGTTTTTCGGCGACGACGTGGAGGTGACAGACCCCGCGGGCGTCCGCCTCGGCGACGTGGGATTCTGCCACGGCCACACGTGGCCCTCGCGGGAGGTGCTCGCCGCCGACGTGGTCTGTTCGGCTCACGAGCACCCGGCGGTCAGGCTGGAGGACGAGGTCGGCGGCGCGCGGAAAGAGCGCGTCTGGCTCCGCGGCACTCTCGCTCCCGAGGTGTTCGCGGAGCACTACGAGGTCGACCCCGCGGAGGTGGCGCGGGCCGACGCCGAACTCGTGGTGTTCCCGGCGTTCAACGACACCTCGGGCGGGACGTGGGTCAACGTCCCCGGTCAGGGATTTCTCTCGCCGTTCCTGCCCGACGGCCTCGCGGACGGGGAAGCCTACCTGCTCGACGGCACGCGGTTGGGCGACTACCGGAACGTCTGAGGGGCCGAAATCGTCGCGGTCGTCACACGCGACTTCCCGCTTTTTTCGACTCCTACGCGAAGGCGAACGTGAGAGTGCCGAGGACGAACACGGAGACGGCCGTCACGTTGGCGAGTCGTTGCCAGCCGGTCCACTCGCGGAAGAACTCCGGCACGCCCTCCTCTCGTTCTTGCACGGCGTAGCCGACGAACCAGACGGTCGTGAGCACCAGCACCGCCGCGAAGACCAGTTGCCACGCCGCGAGGTCGCCCCGCTGATTGCCGAGGACGATAAGGAGATTGCCGCCGGTGAAGCCGGCCTGCGACAGCCAGAACGACCGTTCGGGAGTCACATCACCACCGAGTACAGTTGGAGGGCGACGCCGAACGCGTAGAGCGCCGCGCCGACGATGACGAGGTAGACGAGCGGGCCCCAGTCCGACGGGACCCGAGCACGGTCGGGGTCGCGGAGGGCGACGACCGACGCGTAGCCGACCACGACGACGCCCGCGGCCGCTGCGGCGGTGTTGATACCCACGTCTCCCGCGGAAACGTCGAGCGCGATATCGACGGCGGCACAGAGACCGAAGACGAGGAACGCGGACCAGTAGACTCGTTTCGGGGACACGCCCGAAATTGATTCACGGGCGACATGAATCTCCCGGTCGGGACCGCCCCGAGCGGTGCGCTTAATCGCTTCGAACCGTAACCTCGGGCGATGCCAGACGGCGAGGCCGCCGCCGGAATGGACGCCTTCGCGACGCTCTCGTCGCCCGTTCGAAACGCGCTCTCGGAGCGCGGATTCACGACGCCCACCGAGCCGCAGCGCCGGGCGATTCCCCCGCTGTCCGACGGGAAACACAGCCTCATCATCGCGCCCACGGGCACCGGCAAGACGGAGACGGCGATGCTGCCGGTGTTTTCGGCCATCGCCGACGCCGAGGACCGATTCGGTATCTCGGCGCTCTACATCACCCCGCTTCGGGCGCTGAACCGCGACATGCGCCAGCGGCTCGACTGGTGGGGCGAACAGCTCGACGTCGACATCGACGTTCGCCACGGCGACACCACGCAGTACCAGCGACAGAAGCAGGCCAACGACCCGCCGGACGTGCTGGTGACGACGCCCGAGACGCTGCAGGCGATGCTCACTGGGAAGAAGTTGCGGACGGCGCTGTCGGACGTGCACCACGTCGTCGTCGACGAGGTCCACGAACTCGCGTCGGCCAAGCGCGGCGCGCAGTTGACAATCGGGTTAGAGCGCCTCCGCGAGTTGGCCGGGCCGTTCCAGCGAATCGGGCTCTCGGCGACGGTCGGGTCGCCCGAGGAGGTCGGGAAGTTCCTGACCGGCGACCGACCGTTCGAGGTCATCGAGGTCGACGTGGACAACCGCGTCGAGTTCGAAGTCGTCCGCCCCGAGGTGACGAACGAGGACGAGGCGCTGGCGGGCAAACTCGCCACCGACCCCGAGATAGCGAGCCACGTCCGGACGATTCGAGACGTCGTCCGCGACCACGAGTCCGTGCTCGTCTTCGTCAACACCAGACAGACCGCGGAGGCGCTCGGCTCGCGGTTCAAGGCGCTCGGCGACCCAATCGAGGTCCACCACGGCTCGCTGTCGAAGGACGTTCGAATCGACGTGGAAGACCGCTTCAAGGCCGGCGAGTTGGACGCGCTCATCTGCACGTCGTCGATGGAACTCGGAATCGACGTGGGTCGGGTGGACCACGTCGTCCAGTACAACAGCCCGCGCGAGGTGTCGCGGCTCCTCCAGCGCGTCGGCCGCGCGGGGCACCGCCTGGGCGTCGTCTCCCGCGGGACCGTCGTCACCGACCACCCCGACGACACGCTCGAAGCGCTCGCCATCGCCCGGCGGGCCGTCTCCGGCGAGGTCGAACCCGCCCGCGTCCACCACGGGAGCCTCGACACCGTCGCTAACCAAATCGTCGGCGTCGTCATGGACTACGGCGACGTGTCGGCCCGTCGCGCCTACGAGATTATCACGCGGGCGTACCCCTTCCGCGACCTCGCCGAGGACGACTTCCGCGCCGTCGTCCGCGAACTCTCGGGGAACCGCCTCCTCTGGCTCGACGAGGACAAAGACCTCCTCGAGAAGTCCGGCGGCACGTGGCAGTACTTCTACGCCAACCTCTCGATGATTCCCGACGAGGAGACCTACGACGTTCACGACATCTCCTCGCGCCGGCAGATAGGGACGCTCGACGAGAAGTTCGTCCTCAACTTCGCCTCGCCGGGCGCGACGTTCATCCAGCGCGGCGAGATGTGGCGCGTCAACGACGTGGACGAGGAGGAGGCGCGAGTGAACGTCTCGCCCATCGAGGACCCCGGCGGCGAGGTGCCGTCGTGGGTCGGCTCGGAGATTCCGGTGCCCGCGCCGGTCGCCGGCGAGGTGGGCGAACTCCGCGACATGGCCGCGCCGCAGTTCGAATCCGGGGCCGACCGCGAGGCCGTCGCCCGCGACATCGCCATGCGCTATCCGACCGACGAGGCCACGGTCCGCTCGGCGCTCGGCCCCATCGAGAGACAGGTCGAAGCCGACGCACCGATTCCGACGGCGAACAGGCTCGTCCTCGAAGGCTCGCCCCGGAAGGTGACGCTGAACTCGCCGTACGGCCACCGGGTGAACGAGACGCTCGGTCGGCTCCTGTCGGCGCTCATCGGCCAGCGGACCGGCTCCTCGGTCGGCATGGAGGTCGACCCCTACCGCGTCGAGTTCGACGTGCCCGGGAAGGTCCGCCCGACGACGTTCGCCGAGGTGCTCCGCGAGACCGACCCCGACCACGTCGAGGCGCTGCTCGAACTCGCGCTCAAGCGATCGGACTCGCTGAAGTTCACGCTCGCGCAGGTGGCCGCGAAGTTCGGCGCGCTCAAGCGCTATCAGGGCAAGGGCCGCTTCGGCGGCGACCGACTCCTCGCCGCGCTGGAGGACACGCCCGTCTACGACGAGGCCGTCCGCGAGGTGTTCCACACCGACCTCGCCGTCGAGGAGACGGTCGAACTGCTCCGGCGCGTCCGCGAGGGCGACGTGGAACTCGCCGTTGCCCGCGAACCCACCGCCATCGGCACCGGCGGCCGCGGGTCGGGAACCGACCTGCTCGTCCCCGAGAACGCCGACGCGAGCGTCATCGAGACGGTTCGGGACCGGATTCAGAACGACCGCGTGCTGTTGGCGTGTCTCCACTGCAAGGACTGGACTCGAAAGACGAAGGTAAAGCGCGTCCGCGCCCCCGTGGAGTGCCCCGAGTGCGGCGCGACCCGCGTCGCCGCGCTCAATCCGTGGGACGACGAGGCGGTGAAAGCGGTCCGCGCGCCGGAGAAAGACGACGAACAGGAGCGACTGACGAAGCGGGCGTACCGCTCGGCGAGTCTGGTGCAGGCCCACGGCAAGCGGGCGGTCGTCGCGCTCGCGGCCCGCGGGGTCGGCCCGCACAACGCCGCGCGCATCATCAACAAGCTCCGCGAGGACGAAGACGACTTCTACCGCGACATCCTCGAACGGGAGCGCGAGTACGCCCGAACCCAGTCGTTCTGGGACTGACGGGACGGATTCCGGTTCGGCCGCTTACTCCTCGATGGCCCACTCGTCGAGAATCTCGGTCGTCGCGGCCGCCAGCGCCTCGAAGTCCTGCATCGAGATGCCGTCGGTCGTGACGAAGACGCCGAAGTCCTCGACGGTGATGCGGACGAGGTAGCCGTTTTCGAACACGCGAATCGTGTACTCGTAGTCGCCGAGTTCGGAGCCGCGGTAGGCGTCCTGGGTCATCTTGAAGTCGTGCCACTCGTTGCCGATAAAGGAGTTCAGGTCGGCCTCCTGTTCGAGGTCCTCGCGGAGGTACACCTGCACGTAGTCGAAGCGGCTGAAGTACGTGAGCGACCGGAGGCTGTCGCCGACGGCCGTGCGGCAGACGGTGACGAGCTTTTCTTTTGCTTCCTCGGGGAGGAGATTGGACATCGCTTCAGCCTGCGCGAGCGAGCGCCAAATAGGCGGCGGCTTCGGCAGCGGGCGGGTGGGAGCTGAGACGCGCCGGTCGGTCCGTGACGCCGCTATTCCGACGCGTAGGCGTCCCGGTAGTCGCGCTCGCGCCGGATGAGCTCCTCGACGCCGTGTTCGAGGATGTCGGAGCCGAGCGACGTGGCGCGGTAGTACGAAAACAGCCCCTCGTCGTCGGCCTGCGACCGTTTTCGCTTCTCGACCAACCCGGCGTCGACGAGTTTGTTGAGGTGGTAGTGGAGCGTGTTCGCCTGCACGTCGAGCGCCTCGGCCAGCGCTTTCGGGCTTCGCTCGCCGAAGTGGACCAGTCGGTACAGCAGGGTGAAGCGCGTCCGGTCGCCGAGTGCGGCCTGCATGTCGAGGTACTCGTCCAGCGTGAGGACGCTCGTCGGCGGCAGCAACTCGGCGGGGTCCTCGGGCAGCCCGTCCGAATCGACCGGGTCGTTCGTCGCCATCTCGGTTCGCTAGACGGAGCGTATCGATTTAACGGTTCTTGAGTCGAACTTCGCTGAAAAATCCGAATTTTATATACTACCGTGCGGTACGTGTGTCCATGACGGACGCCATCTCGCGCGACGAGATACGGGCGGCGCTCGGGCGGACGACCTACGACCGGTTTCTCGTCTACGTGATGGGTCCGTACAAGTCGTTCAACCTCAACTACGTCCTCTCAGAGGAGGAACTCGCCGCCATCGACATCGAGGACCTCCCCGGACCGATTCGAAAGCTGTTCGCCGCGCGAGACGAGGTCGACGACGCGCTCGCGCTCCTCCGACGGGTGCAAGGGAGCCTCCGCGCGGACCCGGGCGTCAACGCCTTTCTCGCCGTCGACGCGGACCTCAGCACCGACGAGGTGGACGCCGCCACGCAGTCGCTCGCGTTCGCCGAGGCGAGCAACGCCACCGTGTTCGTGCTGCCGTTTCTCGGCCACAACTTCGGCGTCGGCGAGGAGGCGGGGTCGATACTCGAACGGCTCTCCGAGACGCACGGCGACAGAATCGTCTTCGTCCACGAAGCGACGGTCACGAGCGAGATGATTCGCGCGGCGCGCGCCCGCTGGGACCTCCGCGTCGAGACCTACGACACCGAAGCGGAACTCCACAAGCGCATCCGACTGTTCGTCGCGGACGTGATGAACCGCGAGCTACACGGCGACTTGGACCGGCTGGACTGACGCTCCCGTCAGTTCATGGTGAGTGCTATCTAACAGCACATTAACTATAGTTTACACGAGGGCGACGAACGACTCGTCATGCCCGACGACGCCCTCGGACTGGCGATGTTGGACCGGGTTCGCGGCTGTCTGCGCGCCCCGTGCGTCTACCGCGCCGGCGACGACGCCCGTGGTACTGCCGGCGACGCGCACATCTACGAGAACTATCTCGTCCCGTCGGAGCGGTGGCCCGCCGCGAAGCGCGAGTTCGTCGACTCGCTTCGGACGCCCGTCCTCGACGTGGGGTGCGGGGCGGGCCAGCACGCCCTCGCCGTACAGGGGCGCGGCGACGTCGTCGCCTTCGACGTGAGCCCGAACGCGGTTCGCGCGGCCCGCGAGCGCGGCGTCGAGGCGGCGGTCGTCGGCGACATGTTCGACCCGCCGGTCGAGGCGAGTCGGGCGGGGTTGCCGGCAGGAGGCTTCGAGACGGTCCTCGCCAACGGGACGCAGGTCGGACTCGCGGGCTCGCTGGACCGACTCGCCGACCTCCTCGCGTCGTTTGCCGACCTCGTTTCGTCCGCCGGCGAGGTCGTCGTCGACTCGTACGACCCGACGCGCATCGACCCCGAGCGCTTTTTCGGCTACCGGTCGGACCCGCGGGAAGGCGTCGCCCGACGGTCGTTCCGCGTCGAGTACGGCGACCTCCGCGGGCCGATGCTCGACTTCGTTCTCGTCTCGCCGGCCCGGCTCCGGGCGGTCGCGGCCGAGGCGGGCCTCGACGTGCGCGAGGTGACCGTGCCGAACACCGAGTCGAGTTACTACCGGGCGCGACTGGCGTGAACCGCGCGGTCCCTGCGGCACTTCGCGGTGGCACTTCGGGGCGAGGTCGTCGCCGGCCGTCTCTTCCCACGCGCTACGGCCTACTCCCAGCGATTGGTCGCCTCGTTGCGCCGCGGAAGGAACGGGAGGAACAGCGCGACGGCGAAGACGATACCCGCGATGGCGAGGTACTCGGGCGACCCGAGGACGACCGCGACGAGCGAGAACACCGATGCCTCGCCGTCGGCGACGGCCGAGACCGCGTCCGCGTCGTTGTTCAACAACACGAGGAACATGAATGTGGCCTCGGCGAACGCGACTCGAAGGCCGGCTTTCGTGACCCACCACGTCGCGGAGAGCGGGCCGCCGGTGAGCGCGTCCCACTCTCGGCGGACCTTCCGCCGCCACGCCGCGTTCACGACACACCTCTGTTGCGAGTGAACATGAGACACAGTACGCGGCGAAACGAGATAATCTCGCAGGTGAGCGGGAACGGAGGTTCTCCGGCGGTCGGCCCCGTCAGACCTGTGTCGGCGAGACAGATTCCAGCGCCGCATCGAAGTGCGCGCGGGTGATGCGCACCTCGTCGGCGTGGTCGTTCGCCTCGGTGCCCTCGTAGGCGTCGGCCACGTCCTGAATCGCACGGAGCGCCGCCTCGCGGCAGACCGCGGCCACGTCGGCCCCGGTGTAGCCGTCCATGTGAGCGGCCACGTCGCCGAGGTCCACGTCGGTGCCGAGCGGCTTGTCGCGGACGTGCACGTCGAGGATGGCGCGGCGTGCCTCGATGTCCGGGGCGGGAACCTCGACGTGGGTCTCCAGCCGGCCGGGTCGGAGGAGCGCGGGGTCGAGCGCGTCCCGGCGGTTCGTCGCCGCGAGGACGACGAGGTTCGGGTTGTCGGCGGCGTTGTCCATCTCCGTCAGGAGCTGGGAGACGACGCGCTCGGTGACGCCCGAGTCCGACCCGGCGCTGTCGCGGTCGGTTGCGATGGCGTCTATCTCGTCGAAGAAGACGATGCTCGGGGCGGCCTGTCGGGCGCGGTCGAACACCTCGCGGACGGACTTCTCGGACTCGCCGACGTAGCGGTCCAGCAGTTCGGGGCCGGCGACGTGGATGAAGTTGACGCCGCTTTCGGCCGCGATGGCGCGGGCGAGCATCGTCTTGCCCGTCCCCGGTGGACCGTGCAGGAGTATGCCGGTCGGCGGGTCGGTCGAGGCCGCCTCGAACAGCGGCGCGTAGGTCAGCGGCCACGTCACCGCCCGTTCGAGCGTCCGCTTCACGTCGTCGAGGCCGCCGACGCCCTCGAAGCCCTCGGTCGGCTGTTCGGCGACGTACTCGCGCATCGCCGAGGGTTCGACCGTCGCCATCGCCGACTCGAAGTCGGCGCGCGTGACGGTCATGTCCGCGACGGCGACCTTCCCGCCACCGTCCCCGCCCCCGCCCTCGCGGCGGACGCGCCGGAGCGCGGTCATCGCGGCCTCCTTGGCCAGCGATTCGAGGTCGGCACCGACGAAGCCGTGGGTTCGAGAGGCCAGTCGGTCGATGTCCACGCCCTCGGCGAGGGGCATCCGCCGGGTGTGCACGTCGAGAATCTCGCGGCGGCCCGCCTCGTTCGGGACGCCGATTTCGATTTCGCGGTCGAAGCGCCCGCCGCGGCGGAGCGCCGGGTCGAGGCTGTCGACGCGGTTGGTCGCGCCGATGACGACCACGTCGCCGCGGGCGTCGAGTCCGTCCATGAGCGACAGCAGTTGGCCGACGACGCGGTTCTCGAGGTCGCCGCCGTCGTCGCGCTTCGACGCGATGGAGTCGATTTCGTCGAAGAAGATGATGGCCGGCGCGTTCTCGCGGGCCGACTGGAACACCTCGCGGAGCTTCTCTTCGGACTCGCCTTTGTACTTCGAGAGCACCTCCGGGCCCGAAATCGTGGTGAAACTCGCGTCGACCTCGTTGGCGACGGCCTTCGCGATGAGGGTCTTCCCGGTGCCCGGCGGGCCGTGTAAGAGGACGCCCTTCGGCGGCTCGATGCCGAGATGGGCGAACACCTCGGGTTCGGACAGCGGGAGCTCTATCATCTCGCGGACGAGGTCGAGCTCGTCGTCGAGGCCGCCGATGTCCTCGTAGGTGACGCCCGTCGCCCGGCCGCGGCTCCCGGCGTCGCCGCCGTCGCCGCCGGTCACGCTCTTGACGGCGTCGCGGACGGTCTCGCTCGCGCCCTTCGAACTCGTCGCCGTCACGGAGACCGCCGTCGCGTCGGTGACGCGGACCACGCCCTCAGGCTTCGTCTCGCTGACGACGAGGGCGGCCCCGCCGAGTCGCTCGACGCGGACGCGGTCGCCCTCGCGGAGCGGCCGGTTCCGAAGCTCCGCCTTCACGACCTCCTCGATGGTCTCGCGGTCCACGCTGGTCCGCTCGAAGGCGCTGGGTCCGGCGAGCGTCACCGAGCGCGCGTCCTCGACGGCTATCTTCCTGACGCGGACGCTGTCGCCGATTTTCACGCCGGCGTTGGCCCGCGTGTCGGCGTCGACGAGCATCTCGCCCGCCGCCGCGCCGGGGCGGGCTGGCCACATCTTCGCGACCGTCTCTCGGGACCCCTCGATGACGACCGTCTCGCCGCTGAGCACGCCGAGTTCACGGCGGGCGGCCTCGGGGAGGCGGGCGATGCCGCGGCCCGCGTCGCGTTTCTCCGCGGCGCGGACGACGAGCGTCACCCCATCTTCTGACATACCCCCCGGTTCGGCCGCTCGACCCTTGAGGGTTCGCCCGGAGTAACCGTTTTCCGGGACGGCGCGGTAACAATACGCATGGTTGCCACGACGGAGAAAGACGGTGTGACGTGGTACCGATGCGAAGAGTGCGGGATGCTGTTCGACGTGGAGACCGACGCCGAGGCCCACGAGGAGAACTGCGACACGGACAGTCCGTCGTACTTGCAGTAGCGGCGCGCGGCGGGTGCGAGGGCGGCTACACCGGGTCGTGTTCGTCTGCGAGTCGCTCGGCGTGGTCCAGCGATGTCGCACGCTCCCAGCGGACGCGCTCGGCGTCGCCATAGGCGAGCGCCTCCTTCAGTTCGTCGCGGAGGACGCCCACGCCGCGGCCGACGAGGTCGCCGTCCGCGTCGCCGAGTTCGTAGTAGCCGTAGGCTTCCGGGGCCTTTCCGATGGTCCGCTTTTCCAGCGGCTCCCAGCGCTTCCGGAGCATCACTCGGTGACGAACTCGTAGGAGTGCTCGGCCCAGTCGTCCTCGACGAAGACGAACACGCGGCCGCGGGCGACCGCGGGGTCGGCCTCGATTTCGAATCGGTGGCCGGGCACACGCCGGACGAGGACGCCGGGGAACAGCTCTTCTTCTTCGCCCTCGCCGAGGATGACGCGGCCGACGCCGCTCGATTCGAGCACGTCGTCGTGGCTCTTGAGGTCGTTGACGTACATCATGACGCCCTCGGTCTCGGTGGGGTCGGTGACGAGAACGTGGACCTCCTTGCCGGGAGCGGTGGCGAGCGTTCCCGTGACCGCTTCGGGGACGCCCCGGTAGACCGTGGTTCGGTTGTCGATGTACTCCACTTCGACGCCGTAGTCGTGGAGTTCGACGCCGAGTGTGCTCGGGGCGATATCGCTGCGGGCGCTCATGGCTCACCGTTGCCGCGGGGACGGCAAAAACGTCGCGTCTCGGGTCGACCCGCTGGCGTCGGAATCGAACGCGCCGCCGCCGCGTCGGTCCCCGAACCTACGGGCGAAAACGGCACGGACCGCCACACATAACACGATGTGCCGACCTCCGGCAAGTATGCACGGCCGAGCCACCGCCCTCGGGGCGGGCACCGTCTTGAACGCCCTCGCGACGGCGACCGGCTCCGCGTTCGCCATCGACGCGGAGACCACCGCGTCGGTCGAACTGGACGATTCCGGCGCGGTCCGCGGCAGCATCGCGGAGGCCCCGGACGCCGACACGCGGCTCATCGAGCGCTGCGTCGAGCTTGTGGTCGAGGCGTTCGGCGACGGCGAGGGCGGCACCGTCGAGACCGAAAGCGACCTGCCGATGGCCGCCGGCCTCAAGAGTTCCAGCGCCGCGGCCAACGCGACGGTGCTGGCGACGCTCTCCGCGCTCGGTCGCTCGGTCGGCCCCGGCCCGGACGCCGACATCTCCCGGCTCGACGCCTGCCGGATGGGCGTCCGCGCCGCCCGCGAGGTCGGCGTCACGGCGACCGGCGCGTTCGACGACGCCTCGGCCTCCATGGTCGGCGGCGTCGTCGTCACCGACAACACCGAGGACGAACTCATCGTCCGCGACGAGGTCGACTGGGACGTGCTCGTGTGGACGCCCCCCGAGCGCGCCTACAGCGCCGACGCCGACGTGAGTCGCTGCGAGAACGTCGCCCCGATGGCCGACCTCGTCGCCGACCTCGCGCTCGAAGGCCGCTACGCCGAGGCGATGACCGTCAACGGCCTCGCCTTCTCGGCCGCCCTGGACTTCCCGACCGACCCCGCCGTCGAGGCGATGCCCATCGCCGACGGCGTCTCGCTGTCCGGGACTGGCCCGAGCGTCGTCGCCGTCGGCGACCGCGCCGACCTCGAACGCGTCAGAGAACTATGGGACGCCCGCGACGGAGAGACCCGACTGACGACCACCCGAACCGACGGAGCACGAATCCAATGACAGACGACACCGACACCGCAGCCGAACCGTTCCAGGACATGTCGCTCGACGAACTCCGCGAGGAGATAGAGGATATCGACCGCGGCATCGTCGAACTCATCGCCCGCCGGACCTACGTCGCCGACACCGTCGCGCAGGTCAAAGCCGAGAAGGACCTGCCGACGACCGACGAGTCCCAAGAAGAGCGCGTGATGGAGCGCGCCGGGCAGAACGCGGCCCACTTCGAGGTCGACTCGAACCTCGTGAAGGCGATTTTCCGGCTGCTCATCGAGATGAACAAGGCGGAGCAACGGCAATCTCGCTAAAAAACGTCGATTTCGAGTATTTCAGGCACTATATCGTGATTTTCCGATTGTTGTTCACTCCTCGATAGTAATCGTGAACCCCCACGTGAACTCCTCCCACGTCGCCTTCGTTCCGAACTTTGGCTGGAACGATTCCTCGAAACGGTACTCGCCTGCTTGGAGACAGTCGTCGCTCTCGGACTGAGAGCCGACCCACTTGTCTGTTGTCGCCTCCAGTATCTCCTGTTCAGGGTAGTGGAGTACGGCGTACTCGGTCTGAATACATTCGCCCGCATCGAGTGACTGCCATCGCAGAACGTCGTGGCGGATGAGGCGAACGATGTTCGTCTCCCAGCAACCTTCGACCGGTTCGTCTGGAATAATCTGCTCGTCGGTTCCGAGAGCGTATCGTTGAATTTCTCTGTCAATTGGAATCACGACGAGCAGGCACTCGCCTTCACACCAAATAGTAGAGAACGGTTGGATTGGCCCGAAACCAACCGTTTGCTCCATCGAAGAGCAGTTCTCGAACGACCCGCGAACCCGAGCGGGGGAATCGGGTGAGAAATCGCGTAACTTCTCGGCTCTGACTCGAAACGGTACGTCCCTCGGTTGAGAATCACCGGTAACGTCTACGTTCGGATACCGTTCGGAGGGCATACGTGTTGAACAGTTATCGGAGCGACATAAACAAACCTCTGACAAACGTGGTGGCACCGAAAAACACAGTATTCTGTGCCGCCACAGTTTTCTGTATGCCCACCATCACGGTCAGCGTTGACGACGCTCTCAAGGAGCAGATGGAGAAACACCCGGAAATCAACTGGAGCGAGGTCACTCGGCAGGCCATCCGAAGCAAAATCGAGAAACTCGAACTGATGGACGAACTCACCGCCGACAGTGAACTCACCGATGCGGATGTGAGCGAGATAGCCGCCAAAATCAACGAGAGCGCACGGAAGCGCGTCGAAGAAGAGTCGGAGTAATTCTGACGGATGAAGTTGGTCGTTGATGCAAACGTCGTCATCTCTGCACTCATCGCTCACTCGAAAACTCGTGAACTCATCGTCACGCTCGAACCGGAACTCCTGACGCCCGAGTTCGTCCACGACGAAATCGGGAACTACGAAGACCTCATCGTTGAGAAATCAGGGATGGGTTCAGACAGAGTACAGCAGTTCATCGAACTGTTGTTTCAGTACATCGAGACGGTACCGGCCAGCGAGTTCTACCCGTACATTGAGGAAGCGAAAGAGGCGATAGGCGACACCGACCCCGACGACGTGCTGTACGTAGCCTGCGCGCTCGCTCGTGACGCAGGTGTGTGGAGCGACGATTCTGACTTCGATGAACAAGACCTCGTGCCAGTGTTCACGACCAGTGAGGTCATCGAATCATTCGAGACGGTGTGATTTTCCACGTCTGGAAGTGAAGAAAAACCGGAAAAGTGCGCAGTTCCGCATAATGGATTTCAGCTCGCTGAACAAGGCCGAACAGCGGCAGAACCGGTAGCCGGTTTCGGGGTTCCAAGACCGCACATCGGAGTTCTGTTAGTCGACTCTTCTTTGGGCCGTTGTTCTGTTGTTCCTCGGTCTTCGCGAGGACACGGTTCCCATAGTCACGAGGATACGGTTTCCACGGACCTCACTCGCGAGTCACCAGTTCGGGAAGTGAGAGTCGCTTCGGCGAGTCCGGGACGAGCCACGCCGGGACGACTCGCGTGAGCGTGACCATCCCGACCAGTTCGACGAGCGTCTGGGTCACGACGACCGCAGGTGCCAGTCGGTAACCCGCCGGAAGCGCAAGTGCAAGCGGCAGGACGACCAGCGAGTTACGGGTGACCGACGTGAACACGAGCGCCCTGCCCTCCCCGGCATCCATCTGCAAGACTCCCGCCGCGAGTCGTCCGAGTATCGGCATGACGACGAGGAAGGCGACGTACACCGGAATGACGACTGCAATCTCCTCGATCGAACCCTGCACCCGGGGGAGCTGCGACGCGATGACGACGAACAACGTCGCGCCCATCATCGGAACCGGTACCCACCCCATCGCCTCCTGCCACGCGTCGCCCCTCGACGACCGTTCCGCCCACGCTTCGGTAAGCCACGCGAGCGTCAACGGGAGCGCGATGAGTACCAGGAACGCCTCGACGAACGGCCCCGGTTCGATGACCGCTGCGACCGTCGAACCCATGAACAGCCACAGGTACAGCGGGAGCAACAACAGTTGGACGAGCATCAGAGCCGGGGTCGTCGCTGTAATCTGCTCGGCGTCGCCGTCTGCGAGTTCGGTGAAGGTAATCACGTAGTCGATACACGGCGTCAGAAGCACCATGAACGCACCCACGAGGATGACCGGTCGCTGGGGGAGGAACCGAGTGAGTCCCCAGACGACGACGGGGACGACCAAGAAGTTCATACCCAGTGCCGCCGCGACAAACCGCCCGTTCCGAAACGCGCGACGGAGCCGAACGAACGGAATTTCGAGGAACGTGACGTAGAGCAGGGCGGCCAGCACCGGGTCGATGAGCGACTCGGAGAGCGGGGCCGAGTTCGGAAGATAGACGCCGACTCCGACGGCCGAGAGAACGAAGGCTGCATAGACGGCAACTTGATGCCGTTGGAGCCACCGCTTCGAGTTCATCTACCGGCTGCTTCGTTAGTCGCCGGTAAACCACCGTCGCTCCCCCGTGCCAGACAGGATGCGGCGAAGTAGACGGAATCTGTCACACCAAGTGAAGGCTTGACGGGCCGAACAGCGGCAGCATCGGTAGCTCGGCGCGACGCGGCCGTTGACGCCGCGTCACTCGCGGATGACCATCACCTTCACCCGCCGGACCGCGTCGAAGTCCCGGAGTCGGTACGTTAGCTCTCGGACGCGCTCCGCGGGGCCGCGGCAGAACAGCGATTCGAGACACCACTCGCCTTGGTGGGTGTGGCTCGTGTTGAGGATGACGTCCTGAAACTCGTGTTGCGCCCCGTGCAGCTCGCGAATCACGTCGTGGTGGCGGTAGTCGAAGCCGACGAGCGCGACGACCTCGCCGGACACGTCTTCGAGTCGGGCGTGGGACTCGATGAACTCCTGCATGGCCTCTCGAACCGCCCGCGACCGGTTTTCGATGCCCTCGTCGCGCCACGCCCGGTCGAACTCCTCGACCAGTTCGTCGGGGATGTTGAAACTCGTCCGCATCGGCTCGAACTGACGTGCGCAGCTACAAGAGTTCCCGTTATGACGACACCCCCGATTCGGTATTAACAACCCCTATACCTCTCGTTTTCCACGAATACGGTAGTACATGGCCTCGAACGAACTGCTCGGGCTCGTCGTCGGCGCGGTGGCTCTCGGAGCCATCCACGGCGTCGAACCGGGTCACGGCTGGCCCGTCGCGGCCTCGTACGCGCTCGACCAAGCGAACAAGTGGGTGTACGGGTTCGCGGCGAGTTTCATCCTCGGAGTCGGCCACCTCGTCAGCAGTATCGCGATGGTGGGCGTGTTCTTCTACGCGAAGGAGTACTTCGACCTCACGCAGGTCAACGAGCCGATCACGATACTCGGCGGCGTCCAAATCGGCGGACAGGTCAGCCTCGTGGCCGGCGTCTTACTCATCGCGCTCGGCATCCGCGAGTACACTCACGGACACGCTCACGGGACTCACGGGCACGACGACGGAGAGGGGCACACTCACGACCACGACCACTCACACGAGAGCAGTCACTCGCACGAGGAGGGCCATTCGCACGACCGCGGGCACTCCCACTCTCACTCACACGGCGACCTCGACGAAGCCGCGGACCGCGGCCTCCTCGGCATCGCGTGGTTCGCGTTCGTCCTCGGGTTCGCCCACGAGGAGGAGTTCGAGATTATCGCGCTCTGCGCCGGGTCGAACTACTGCCTCGAACTGATGAGCGCCTACGCCGTCACCGTCATCGTCGGCATCGTCGGGCTGACGATGCTGCTGATCGCCGGCTACCAGCAGTACGAAGACGAGGTGGAGAAGTACACGCCGTATCTCCCGGCGTTCTCCGCGGCCGTGTTGGTCCTGATGGGTCTCGGCTTCATCACAGGGGTGTTCTAATCGGCCTCCGTCGGCCGGCACCAACGTTGATTGCGTCGGCGGGCATCCCCACGGACGACAGACCGATGCGACTGAGAGAAGCGACGGCGGACGACGTTCCCCGACTCGTCGAGCTGTGGTACGACCTCGCGACGGAGATGGAGCGGTACGCCGACCTCAACGGGCTCGTCTACGAATCCTCGACCGACGTGCCGGAAGACCCGTTCCGGGCGCACCTCGACAGCGACGGCGTGACCGAGTACCTCGTCGAGGTCGACGGCGAGGTCGTCGGGTTCGCGACGACGCGGCTCGGCGAGCACCCCTCGCGGGAGTACTCGAAATACACGCGGCTGGTGAACCTGTACGTCGAAGACGGCCACCGGGGGCGAGGGTACGGTTCGGCGGTCGTCGACGAGGTGAGACGGCGGGCCCGCGAGTCGGGCTGTGACCACCTCAAGGTCTCCTGCGAGTGGGACAACCGCGGCGCGCGGTCGTTCTACGAGGACGCCGGCTTCGAGGAAAAGCAGGTGGAGTTCGCGCAGAAACTCGATTGATTGGCAGGTCTCGGCCGGTGGGCCGGCATCCGATTCGCCCCGGACCGGTCCGCGTTCGACCCCCGGCGATAGAGCTATCACCCGGCGACGCATCGAAGCGGCCACGAGGTGATGTCTATTAACGACCACAATCGGAATCTTCGTCCGCGGACTCGTTCTCGGCGTCTCGATAGCCGCACCGGTCGGTCCAATCGGCGTCCTGTGCATCCAGCGAACGCTTTCTAAGGGCCGTCTCTCGGGCTTCGTCAGCGGACTCGGAGCGGCGTCCGCGGACGCGGTCTACGGGGCCATCGCGGGGTTCGGCCTCGCCGCGCTCTCGTCGGTCCTGCTCGGACACCGTAACGGAATCGCCCTCGCTGGCGGGGTAATCCTCCTGTACATCGGCTTGCAGTCGATTCGAGGCGACCCGGCGTCCGTCGAGTCGGCACCGACGACCGAGCAGTCGGCCGTCGCACCGCCCGACTCGAACCCCCGGACGCTCGTCGCCGACTTCGGGTCGACGTTCCTCCTGACGCTGACGAACCCGGTGACGATACTCGCCTTCGTGGGTATCTTCGCCGGCTTGGGCGTCGGCGTCTCGGGCGACTACCTGGCGGCGGCGGTCCTCGTCGCGGGCGTCTTCGCCGGGTCGGCGCTCTGGTGGCTCGTCCTGAGCGCCGCCGTCGACCGCGTCCGGGAGCGAGTCACCCCGGCGGTCCTCCGGCGGGTGAACCAACTCGCGGGCGTCGTCATCGTCGGGTTCGGGGTCGCCGCGCTCTGGAGCGGCCTGTAGCGCCCCGCCCCGACTCCCGGCTCCGGCCGAGCCCCGCCGAGTCCCGCCGACCTTCTTCGAACCGCTCCTCGTCGTCACCTCCATATCGCTGGCGACCGTAGGCGTGCGTGAGATGCCCACGCACAAAGCGGAGACGACCTGGACCGGTGGCAAAGACGGCAGCGGCGAGTTCTCGACGGAGAGCGGGACCGTCGAGGGAACGTTCACGTTCCCGACGCGGTTCGAGGACGAACTCGGGTCGAACCCCGAGGAACTCATCGGCGCGGCCCACTCCGGCTGTTTCTCGATGCAGTTGACCGCGTTCCTCGAAGGCGAGGGCTACGCGCCGACGAGCCTCCACACATCGGCCGACGTGCACCTCGACCCGGCCGACGGCGGCGGCTTCGAAATCTCTCGAATCGACCTGACGCTCGACGCCGACGTGCCCGACATCGACGAGGAGACGTTCGCCGAACTCGCCCAGCGCGCGAAGGAGAGCTGTCCGGTGTCGAAGGCGCTCGCCGGACCGGAAATCACGCTGACCGCGACGCTCGCCTGAGCGGGCGAGCGGGCGAGCGGGCGCGTCGAATCCAGCATCGCGTCCGTCGTCGCGAGCCGACCGAGTCGGCCGCAGCACTCCACTTCAGCGGTTCGACTCGAACCAGTCTTCGGCGAAGTCGACCAGCGCGGGCTGGTCGAGGAGCGTCGCCGTCGCGGCCGCGACCGAGCCCTCGGTCGCGCCGACGGCCGTCTCGAACGCCTCGCCGACTTCCTCGAAGTCGTCGGTCTCGACCTCGATGTCCTCGTACTCGACGACGACGCGCTCGCCGTCTCGGAGCAGCGGCGCGCGCTCCGTCGTCCGCGTCTTCTCGAAGTCCGCGCGGTGTTCGGCGAGGTGGAGCGAGGTGTCGTTCCCGTGGCCGACGCCGAGCAGGAGCACGTCGCCGCCGCGGTCGTACACCCGCGCCAGCGGCGACCCGTCGCCGAGGCCGTCGTCGAGTTCGTGGCCGCCGACGATTTCCTCGGCGGCCGCGCCCCACGCCGCGAAGGAGACCGTCGGGTGCTCGCTGCGGACGACGCCGGGGTAGTTGCGGAAGCACTCGGGCACCGCGCCCATCCCGCGAGTGGGCGTCACGTCGGGGCGGAACGGCGGCATCGACTCGCCGATGACGTCGACCCAGCCGTCGGGGACCGGGGGGTTCTCCCACGCCGACGGGTCGGTGTACTGGCCCGTGTGGGTCGGCATGACCAGCGTCCCGTCGTCGGTCAGCACCGTCTCGAGGGCGTCCACGACCGCCTGCGGGCCACCGGCGACCCAGCCGAGCGAACTGAGCGACGAGTGCACGAGGAGGGTGTCGCCGGCCGCGACGCCGAGCGCGCGGAGGTCCGCGGCGAGCGACTCGACGGTTCCCGGCTCGTCCACGCGCTCGACCGCATCTGCTTCGGACATACGCGTCCGTCGGCCGGCCCGGGATTCAATCTTTGGTGTCGGTCGACCGAAAGGTCCAACTCCGACCTCGGCGACGCGTTCGGTATGTCACGCGTCTCCGCCCGCGACGCTCTCCGCTACGCGACCGAAGACGACGCCATCGCGCTCTTTGCCGTCATCCTCGGCGGCTGGGTGTTTTTGACCGTCGGGAGCGTCGCCCTCGCGGGCTACGGGTTCGGACTGATGTTCGCTCTCGGAATCCTCGCCTCGCTCGCCGGGGCGCTCGCGGTGTTCGCCGGCGTCGTCGGCCTCGCGTACAAACTGCTGGTGGACAGTCGCCGGGCGGCGGAGTGAGAAATCAGTTCACCGCCCGAGAGAAGCCGACGAAGGCCACGTAACAGAGTCCGCCCATCACGAGAAAGACGAACTGGTAGCCGGTGTTCGAAACGATGTCGACGACCGACTGCGCCGGTCGGAGCAGTTTCAGCCACAGCAGCGTACCCGCACCGAGCACCGCGACGACCCAGAGACCTCCCAAGAGCGGCCGCTGTTTCAGATACTCGTTGAGTTCGTTGCGGTTCATGTTAACTACCCCACACTAATGGGTTGAAAAGGCGACGGTGGAAAGTCGGGTCGCGTGGGAGGTGCAGTGACGTGAATCGTCTCGTGAACCGCCACATGAACCGTCCCGTCCGGTCGGCAGGTGTTCCGCAGTCGCGGACCTCAGAAGAACTGCTCGAACAGTCGCCCGAGGAGGAGGATGACGAGCGGGATGCTAAACAGCACCGCGATAGTGGCGAGAAAGCCGGTGACGCTCCCCGACTCGGCGGCGGCTTGGAGAAACAGGGTCATCGGTCTCGTCGGGGTTTCAGACCCCGCCGACATACGTTTTGTTGCCCTCAGGCGCTCACTCCAGATACGTCTCGGCGAGCGCGTCCAGCGCCTCGTGGCGGTGGGTCGTGTGCGGCGCGGTCAGCGGCGAGACCGACACGCGGCCCTCGACGACGGCCCGGCGGTCGGTGCCGTCGGGGTCCGGGATGTCGCCGGTTCGCATCCGCTCCCAGACGCGGTCGTGGAGCTTCACGGTCCCGTTTTCGAACTCCGCGGTCATGTCGTACAGCTCCGAGGGGACGGTCACCTGCATGTCCGCCGGGTCGCCGCTGGGGTCGCGCATGGGCGCGTTGACGTTGAGGTAGTCGCACTGCTCGAAGACGCCGGCCGGCTCGGCGTGTTTGACGAGGTACGACGCGGCGTGGGTCGCCTCGCGGAAGTCCCGCGGGTCGGTCGCCTTCTCGTGCCACGGCAGGTCGCCGCCGGCGGGGACGTACAGCGAGAGGGCGATGGCGGGCACGTCGAAGAACGCGGCCTCGACGGCGGCGCTGACGGTCCCCGACCGGCCGAGGACGTACGCGCCGATGTTGGCTCCCTTGTTGATGCCGGAGACGACCATGTCCACGTCGGGACACAGCGCCTCTAAGCCGGCGACCGTGCAGTCGGCGGGCGTCCCCTCCAGCGCGTAGCCGAGTTCGTGCTCGGTGACGACCGCGTCGGTGGACATCTTCCGGCCGACCGCGCTTTGGTCCGTCGCGGGCGCGACCGCCGTCACGTCGGCGAACTCCGAGAGGGCGTCGTAGAGCGCGCGGAAGCCGACGCTCTCGATGCCGTCGTCGTTGGTGAGGAGGATGCTGGGTTCGCTCATGGTCCGACTGGGGACGGAGCGCGCAAAAAGCCACCCGTCGGACGCAACGTGTCCCGAGGAACGGCGGCGGCCGACGCGCCCCGCTCAGGCGACGCGGTCGACGAGCGTCTCGTCGTCGACGACGAGGTTGTACGCCTCCTCGTCGTCGTTCCAGAGCGCGAGGACGTTCTCGAAGACGAGCACGTCGCCGTAGTCGGCGTCGGCCACGTCGGCGTTCAGCACGGTCTCGCGCGTGCGGACGGCGTAGTGGTCGACCGCCTCGCTGCCGTCGCCGATTTTGAACACCTGGTTGTTGCCCTCCGAGAGGTCGTGGCTCAGTTTGACCGCGAGGAGGTCGATGCGGTTCGTGACGTGGCGCTCCATCTCGGCCATCTTGGCGAACCGCGCGGGGTTCCCGCGAACGTCGAGGCGACGCTCGCCGTCGGTCCGGAGGACGCTGTAGGAGTACTGCACGTCCACGTTGACGAAGGTTCCCTCGTCCTCGTCGCCGTCGCGACCCTCGTCGAGGCGGCGCTGGAACCCCGGCACGTCGAGGTCCGGCTTCACGTCGAACGACCAGCCCCGGTCCGAGGGCGCGTAGCCGTCCCAGAGGCGGAGCGTCGGCGAGTACACGGTCACGTCGCCGTCGGCGGGCGCGACCTCGCGTTCGACCTCGCGGAGGCCGATACTCGTGTTTCTGTCCGCCGGCGCGATGGCGACGATTGCGCCGTCGTCGGCGAGGGCGTCGAGGTACTTCTCGACGACCGCGACCGGGTCGTCGAGCTCGCTCAGGACGCTGGCGAAGAGGACGATATCGTACTCGCCGTCGGGGTCGAACGCCTCGGCGGTCTCGCGGTGGACGGTCGTCCGGAAATTCCGGCGCGTCTCGCCGAGCATCCGGTCGAGCACGTCGGCGGAGGCGCTCGGTTCGACCGCGTGGTAGTCGACGACGGCGTCGTCGGGGAGGTAGTCGTGCAGACCGAGCGCGGGGCCGCCGGTTCCGGCACCCACGTCGAGCACGCGGGGATTACGGGGGAGCAGGCTCCGTTCGGCGAGGTCCGAGAGGACGTAGCCGACGGCGGCGTAGTAGTCCGGAAGGTGGTATATCCCGTAGCCGAGCGCGGCGTCCTCGTCGTACTCGACGGGGTTGCCCCGGTAGTAGTCCTCCTTGAGTTGGCGGACGCGCTCCCGGAGGCGGTCGCCGGAGTCGTCGACGTGCCAGTTCGCGCCGTAGCGCCCGATGAGCAGGTCTTCGAGGGCGAAGGAGTAGTCGTCGGGGAAGGCCGCGGGCGACCAGTTCTGAAACGGCGCGGGGTCGTCGTTCGCGGGGACGAACGTGCCGTCGTCGCGCTCGAAGAGGCCGAGGTCGTGGGCCTCCTCGCGGAGCGTCTGTTTCACCACGGCGGGGTGCGGCGCGCCCTCGATGTAGTCGGCTATCTCGTCGGGGTCGATGGGGCGGACGTTTCTGAGGTACTTCGCGTTGTCGCGGACGGCGTCTCTGTCTATCATCGGTGGGCTGTGGAGCGAGTCGCCGTCGCCCGCGCGGCGGGAATCGGGCCCGCGACGGGGCGTCGGCGTCGGTGTCTCCCTTCACTCGTCACTCGATAGGGTCGTGCTTGTCGGTCTGGTCGCGGGTGCGGTCGTCGGCGACGCGGTCGGCACCCGCGCCGACTCCGGTGTCGCCGCGGGAGACGCGCCGGTAGAGGTCGGCGAACGCCTCGTCGTCGGCCGCTGCGAGCGCGCGGGCCGCGTCGGCGACGCGGTCGGCCCCGCCGCCGAACGAAGATTGGATGTCCGCGTACACGCGCGGGGTGCCGCCGGACACCGAGGCGACGAGTTCGTCGAGCGCGGCCGAAATCGGCGTAGCGAACTCCTCGCGCACGTCGTCGGCGGCGAGGCCGAACGCGAGAACGGCGGCGTGGGCGGCCGCCTGCACCGTCTCCATCGCCGCGTCGTGTTCCTCGGGCGTCGTCTCGAAGACGCGGTTGCCGGCCGCGTCGATGTCGGCGAGCAGGGCGTCCGTCTTCGGCCCCGATTCGTCGGCGACGGCGGCGACGTTGCCGGGGGCGTTGTGCGGCGCGAAAAGCGGGTGGAGGCTGAGTCGCTCGCGGTCGGGGAGGTGGTCGCGCATCGCCGCCACCGGCGGTTTCATCGCGCCGGTCACGTCGCACATCGCGGCGTCCGCGCGGTGGGCGTTGTCGGCGACGGCGTCGGCCGCGAGTCGCATCGGAACCGCGAGACAGACCACGTCGAACCGCTCGTCGCCGTCCAGCGGGACCGCCCGGCCGCCCAGCGCGTCCGCTGCGGCGACCGCGCTCTCGGGGTCCGCGTCGGCGAACGCGAGGTCGGCGTCGACGGTGCGGCCGAACCAGCGTCCCATTGCGCCCGCGCCGACGATGAGCACGTCCATCGGTACGGGTGTGGAGGTGCAGCGGCCAAAAGGGAATCGGTGGCGGCGGGTGTGGCGAGACGCCCACCTGCACCCGGCCCGCAAACCACGTTCAACCGACGCCCGGTGTACGAACCATCAAGTGGTCGATGACCGATAGGAAACTATGGCATTCGATGATGTGGATTTCGAGGGTCGGACGGCCTTCATCACGGGAACCAGTCGCGGCATCGGGAAGGCCATCGCGCTCGACCTGGCCGACCGGGGCGCGAACGTCGTCTCGACGGGCAAGACCGTCGACGGGCGCGAGAACCTCCCCGGGACCATCGTCGAGACGACGGAGGAGATACGCGAGCGCGGCGGCGACTCCATCTGGTGTCAACTCGACGTGCGCGACGACGCCTCCGTGCAGACCGCGATCGACGAGACGGTCGACGCCTTCGGCGGCATCGACTTCGTCGTCAACAACGCGGGCGCTATTCACATCGCGGGCTTCGAGGACACGCCGCCGAAGCGGTTCGACCTCCTCATGGACGTGAACGCCCGCGGGGCGTACGCGACGACGCACGCCGCGCTCCCGCACCTCCGCGAGAGCGACCACGCCCACGTGGTCACCTTCTCGCCGCCGATGCCCGCTCGCCCCGCCCCGGGCAAGGTCGCCTACGCGCTCTCGAAGTACGGCATGACGTTCATCGCGCAGTCGCTCGCGGGCGAACTCGACGCCGACGACATCGGCGTGAACGCACTGTGGCCGGTCTCCGCCATCGAGTCCGAGGCGACGCGACACTTCGGGATGGGCACGCCCGAGGACTGGCGCACCCCGCAGATACTGTGCGACGCCGTCGCCGAGTTGTTCTCGCGCGACCCGACTGACTGCACCGGTAATGCGTTCTACGACGAGGAACTGCTGTCCGAGGCGGGCGTCGACGACCTCTCTTCGTACGCCGTCGTCGAGGGAAGCGAACCGGGACCGATGTCGGCCCAACTGTTCGACCCCGAATACGAACGCTGACCCCGATTATCGGCGCTGAGTCTCGGGAGCGGACGTTTATAACGAATGAACTCGAAACCACTCGCGATGAGTTCATACGTCGTCGCAGCTAGAGAGACAGTCCTCTCGACGCGACGGTTTGTCGAATCGGCAATTAGACTTATCTACTGGTGGAGAATCGCCTAGCCCATGGAGTTCCCTCGCCTCCCGACACGAGATACGAGCGGCCAGAAAGTCGTCCTGCCGGACGACTTAGAGGGTGAACAGACGCTCGTGCTCATCAGTTTCGACCGCCGCCAGCAGTCGCTGGTCGGGTCGTGGCGCGGGTTCGCAACGGAGTTGTGCGAGACGTACGGACACTTCGAGTACTACGAACTGCTCGTCCTCGGCGGACGGAGCGGGATGATGCCACCGATGTCCGGCGGCGGAATGTCGCCGGGTGCCGCTCGGAGCCGCACCCACGACAACGCGCTCATCGCGCGGGTGGACAAGACCGCGCTCCAGCGCCGTCTCGGACTGCTCGGCGAGGGCAACATCTACGCGCTCTTCATCGAGGACGGGACGGTCGTCCGGCAGGCAGCGGGCGTACTCACGCCCGAGACGGGCGATGCGCTGGAAGACCTGCTAAAACAGTGGCGCGAGGCCAACTCCGGCTGGACCGACGCGCCCGCCGCTTGCGGCTCGACCGGCGACAACGCCCTCGATAGCTGATTTTCTCCGCCGACGCCGATTCGGATTCGGATTCGGCGCTCGTTCCGATTCCGCGCTCTCGCGCCGGCTACTCGACGACGAGTTCGACCGGGTACTCAGTCAGGTTCTCGTAGCCGTCTTCGGTGACGACGACGAGGTCTTCGATTCTGACGCCGCCGATTTCGGGGTCGTACAGCCCCGGCTCGATGGTGATGACGTGACCGGGGCGAAGCTCCTCGCCGCTCGGGCTCAGCGACGGGAGTTCGTGCACGTCGAGGCCGACGCCGTGACCCGTGCTGTGGATGAATCCGGTCTCGGCCGAGGGGTCGGCGCGGAGCGTACTCTCGCCGGCTGCCTCGTACACGTCGCAGACGGCATCGTGTACGTCCTTACCGGTCGCGCCCGGCTCGACGGCGTCGAGAGCGGCCTCGAACGCCTCCTCGGTGAGGTCGAACCACTCGCGTATCTCGGGCGACGGCTCGCCTTTCACGAACGTCCGGGTCATGTCGCCGTTGTACTTCGTCTCCTTGTCGCGCGGGAAGATGTCGATGATGACGGCCTCATCGGCGTGCAGCGGGCCGCTCCCGCGGTCGTGCGGGTCGGCGGCGTCGGCCCCGCAGGCGACGATGGTCTCGTCGAGGGCGCAGCCGTGTCGCAGGAGCGTCACCTCGATTTCCTCCCTGACGCGCTCGCTCGTCAACGGGTCGCCTTCGTAGGTGAGCGTGCCGTCCTCGGCCACGTCGGCGGCGCGGATGAGGCCCTCGGCGGCCCGCATCGCGGCCTCGTTGGCGTCCTGTGCGGCGTGGATGTGCTCGACTTCCTCGTCGGACTTCACCGCGCGGATGTTCGTGAGCACGTCGTCGGCCTCGGCCTCGACTGTGACGCCCTCCTCGCGCAGGGCGTCGGCGGTGCCGAGCGGGAAGTCCGCGGGGACCGCGAGCGACCCGACCCCGTAGTCGGCGAGGAACGCCGCGACCGTCTTCGCCTTCCCGACGACTGCCCCGTGTTCGGCGTGCTTGTCGCGGTAGTCGTAGTCGGAGAGCCGCGAGACGGTGTCGGCGCGGCTCTCTTTCTTCGCGCGGCCGAACTCCAGCGTCGAGACGAGGAGGTGGATTCCCTCCGGCGTGTAGAGCGTCACGTACGGGTCCGGCGCGTCGAACCCAGAGAGGTACAGCTGGTTGGAGTCGCTCCCGTCGGCCGAGATGAGATAGCCGTCGAACTCGTCGCCGAGGAACTCGGCCAGCGGTGAGAAATCGGGTTCCATACTCCGGGGTTCGCCCGGCCGGTAGTAAAGCTCTCGCGTCGCGGTCGGCGGGTTCCGGTATCGACTCCGCGACACGCCTCTTCGGGCGGGAGACGCGCCGCGAATCGGCCGCCGGAACTCGTCGCGCGCGGGGTGCGGCGGAACGCCGCGGCCCGCGGCGCTCATCCCGAACACAGTACGCTCGCCCGCGATATATGTTTGTTGGCAAACAAGAAACCGAGTGACCGCGCCTCCGTCGCCGTCCGGGAGAACGTCGCCGCGTCCGGTACCCTGATACCGGACCCTGCCGACCCCTCGCGTATGGACGCGCACGTCTCCCCGTCTCGGGTCGCCGGACGCACCCGAGCGCCGCCGTCGAAGAGTTACACCCACAGAGCCGTCCTCGCCGCGGGCTACAGCGACGAGGCGGTCGTCCGCGACGCGCTCGTCAGCGCCGACACCAAGGCGACCATGCGCGCGGTCGAGGCCTTCGGTGGGTCGGTCGACCGCGACGGCCAGACGGTCGAGGTCGCCGGCTTCGGCGGTCGCCCGGGCACGCCCGGCGACGTAGTCAACTGCGAGAACTCGGGGACGACGATGCGCCTCGTCACCGGCTGTGCGGCCCTCGGCGACGGTCTGACGGTCCTCACGGGCGACGCCTCGCTCCGGTCGCGCCCCCACGGCCCACTTCTCGACGCCGTCTTCGACCTCGACGGCCGCGCCGAGAGCACGCGCCGAAACGGGCAGGCCCCGCTCGTCGTCGGCGACGGCATGACCGGCGGCACGGTCGAGATTCCCGGCGACGTGTCCTCGCAGTTCATCACCGCGCTCCTCATGGCCGGCGCGGTCACAGAGGAGGGCATCGACGTCGAACTCACGACCGAACTCAAGTCCTCGCCGTACGTCGATATCACGCTCGAACTCCTCGCCGACTTCGGCGTGGAAGCGACCCGGACCGACGACGGCTTTTCCGTTCCCGGCGGCCAGTCGTACGCCCCCGAGGGCGGCGCGTACAGCGTCCCCGGCGACTTCTCGTCTATCTCCTACCTGCTCGCGGCCGGCGCGGTCGCGGGCGCTGAGGGCGAAGACGTTGTCATCGAGGGCGCGCGCCCGTCCGCACAGGGCGACAGCGCCATCGTCGACATCGTCCGCGACATGGGCGCGACGGTGGACTGGGACGAGGACGCGGGCGAACTGACCGTCTCCGCGGCCGACCTGACCGGCACGACCGTGGACGTGGGCGACACGCCCGACCTGCTCCCGACCATCGCGGTCCTCGGCGCTATCGCCGACGGCGACACGGTCATCGAGAACTGCGAGCACGTCCGGTACAAGGAGACCGACCGCGTGAGCGCGATGGCTGAGGAACTCGCGAAGATGGGCGCGAACGTCACCGAACAACAAGATAGGCTCACGGTTCACGGCGGCGAGACCGACCTCGTCGGCGCGGCGGTCGACGGCCGCGGCGACCACCGCATCGTCATGTCGCTCGCGGTCGCCGGCCTCGTCGCGGACGGCGAGACGACGATTGCGGGCAGCGAGCATGTCGACGTGTCGTTCCCGAACTTCTTCGAGGCGATGTCCGACCTCGGCGCCGAGATGACCGAGAACTGACCGGGGCGCACCGCCCACCTCGGCTGGCCAGAGCGGCACCGAGCCCCCGGCCGACGAAATCTTTTTCGCCCGCCCGGACGCCGACCGTGGTATGTTCGACGCCGACGCGCAGGCGCTCCGCGAGCGACAGTCGGACGGCGACTATCTCCTGCCGGCCTACGACGACTGGTGTTTCTCGCGGATTCCGGGGACCCTCGCCGACCTGCTCGGCGCGGACGTCGGACCGCGGCTCCCCGCCGAAGCCACCGCGGGTTACGACGACGTGTCACGGGTGATCGTCTTCCTCGTCGACGGCTTCGGCCTCGCCCAGTGGGACGGCGAGCGCGATCGGATTCCCTTCCTCCGGGAGTTCGAGCGCGCGGGCCGCGTCACCCCGCTCACCACCGTCTTCCCGTCGGAGACGGCCGCCGCGATGAACACGTTCCACTCGGGAGCGTTGCCGTCGGAGCACGGCGTCGTCGGCTGGAACGTCTACGACCCCGACGCCGACGAGATGTTCGAGGCGCTGCCCTTCCTCCGGAAGGACGGCACCCAGCCGGAGCGAATCGACCGCGCCGACGTGGCCGACTGCGAGAGCGTCTATCCCGACCTCGCCGCCGCGGGCGTCGAGACGCACCACGTGACGCCGTTCCCGTCCGAGGAGACGGTCCCGCACACCTACGACCCGGAGGACCTCTCGACGTTCTCGGACGCCTTCGAGGAGGCGGTCGAGTCGGCCGTGGACCCGTCCTACGTCTTCGCGTACCTTCCGCAGACCGACGCCGTGGCGCACACTGAGGGCGTCGACTCCGAGGCGTACCGCGAGACGGTCGACGAGACCTTCGACCGCGTGGAGAACGCGATAGCGACGCTCGCGGAAGCGACCGACGAAGACGACGCGGGCGAGACGCTCGTCTGTCTCACCGCCGACCACGGCCTCGTCGACACCGACCCCGAGCGCAACCCCGACCTCTCGGAGCCGCCGTTCGACCTCGTCTCCGACCTGCGGACGCTCACGGACGGGACGCCGATTCGGTTCTCGGGGAGCCCGCGGAACGTCCACCTCCATCTGAGAGACGACCGAATCGAACCGGTCTACGACCTGCTCACGACCGAGTTGGACGCGCGGGTGTTCCGGAAGCGCGAGGTGCTGGAGCGGGAACTGTTCGGCCCCGCCCCCTCGCCGACGTTCGAGCGACGACTCGGCGACCTCGTGGTCGTCCACCGGAACCTCGGCGTCTGGTACGGCGACGAGGAGCCGGGGAACCTCGGCTTCGTCGGCATGCACGGCGGACTCCACCCCGACGAGATGCTGATTCCGTTTGCCACGGCGACACTGGACTCACTCCGGTGACTTCGCTTCCTCGGGGCCGTGGCCCGTCACGCCCGTCTCTCGCACGACGGCGTCGACCCACCAGAGCTTGAGGACCATCACGCCGAGCGTACCGAGGAGCGTGCCGACCGGGTTGCGCTGAATCGCCGAGACGAAGGCGTAGAGCGTGACCGGGACGTTGAGGACGTTGAGCACGTTCGGGTAGTCGAGGCCCATCGTCCCGCGCTCGGCGTCGAGCCACTCGCGCTCGGCGAGGACGATTCGGCTGAGGTAGTTGTCCGTGCGCGCGGGCCGCGGGAACAACACCGGGTTGACCGCGGTGAACGCGACGGCGGCGAGAAAGAGCCGGCGGTTCCGTCGGTAGACCGCGTACATCAACACGGGATAGACGAGGATTCGCGTGCCGGCGCTCCACGGGTTGGCGTGGCGCTCCCAGAACGCCGCTTCGAAGCGGCCGCGGAGTCCGGACGCGGCGTCGGAGTCGGAGTCGAGGTCGGAGGCGGCGGGGCCGGTGGGGGGCGTCGGTTCCATACGGCGGATTCGTCGTCGTCGACCATGAACGTGGGGTCGCCGAACCACCGCCCACGATTGCACCTTTCTACAAACACTAAATGGGCGGCCACCCGAGGGGCGGGTAATGAACGGCAACGAATTCGGTCGTCTCTTTCGGATGACCACCTACGGCGAGAGCCACGGCGACGCGATGGGCGTCACGGTGTCCGGCTGTCCCGCCGGCGTGGAGCTCTCGGTCGAAGACGTGCAGCACGAACTGGACCGACGGAAGCCGGGCCAGTCGATGATTACGACGAGCCGCGGCGAACCGGACGCCGTCGTCGTCAACTCCGGCGTGCAGGACGGCTACACGACGGGCACGCCCATCGGGATGGTCGTCCAGAACAAGGACGCCCGCTCGGGCAAGTACGAGCCCTACGTGACCGCGCCGCGGCCCTCCCACGGCGACTTCACGTACTCGGCGAAGTTCGGCACGCGCAACTGGGGCGGCGGCGGGCGCTCGTCCGCGCGCGAGACGGTGAACTGGGTCGCCGCCGGCGCGGTGGCCAAGCAGGTCATCGAGCAGAGCGACTACGACATCGAGGTGAAGGCGCACGTGAACCAGATCGGCGACGTGGAAGCGCCGGAGGTCTCCTTCGACGACCTGCGCGAGCACACGGAGGAAAACGACGTGCGCTGTGCGCACCCCGAGACCGCGGCGGAGATGCAGGAACTCATCGAGGAGTACCAGAAGGAAGGCGACTCCATCGGCGGCTCGATATACTTCGAGGCGCAGGGCGTCCCTCGCGGCCTCGGCGCGCCGCGGTTCGACTCCTTCTCGGCCCGACTCGGGCAGGCGCTCATGTCGGTGCCGGCGACGACGGCGTTCGAGTTCGGTCTCGGCCGCGAGGCCCGCGAGTGGACCGGCCACGACCGCAACGAGAACTGGGAGTTCGACGAGGAGGGCGACCCCCGTCCGGTCGGCAACAAACACGGCGGCATCCAGGGCGGCATCACGACCGGCGAACCGGTGTACGGCGAACTGACGCTCCACGCGCCCACGTCCATCCCGAAGAAGCAACGGACCGTGGACTGGGAGACCGGCGAGGAAAAGGAGATTCAGGTCGTCGGCCGGCACGACCCCGTCCTCCCGCCCCGCGGCGTCCCGGTCGTCGAGGCGATGCTCTACGTGACCATCCTCGACTTCATGCTCCTCGGCGGACGCATCAACCCCGACCGCCTCGACGGGCAGGCCGGCGAGTACGACACGCCGTACCACCCGTCCAGTCCGGACAACGAGTAGCGAATCCGATTCCGCGTTATCGTTCACTCTATTCGGCGGGCGTGACAGCCCGTTCGTCCACTTTTGACGGTGGGAGGGTGAGTCAGTTTAACAATATTAAGTCCTTCATTATCTTTCCTTGTTAATCCATAGCAAAGTCTTTAATCGGACCCTCCCCAACTTTTCAGGTAGCGCCCCAGCGGGGCCGTGAGCTCAACATATGACTGACCACGAACTTATCTGGCGGATCGCAGGGGGTTCCGGTGACGGTATCGCCTCGACGAGCCAGAACTTCGCCAAAGCCCTGATGCGAGCGGGGCTACACGTTTTCACGCATCGCCACTATCCATCGCGCATCCGCGGTGGCCACACGTACACCGAAGTGCGCGTGAGCGCAGACCCCGTCAAGTCTCGCGGCGACGGGTACAACTTCCTCCTCGCGCTCGGTGACTCCTTCGCCCGCAACCCGAGCGAAGGTGCCTACTACGGCAACGAGGAGATCAAGCCGCTCTCGGAGAACCTCGACGAACTCAACGAAGGCGGCGTCATCGTCTACGACTCCGGTCTGCTCGACGCCTCCGAGATCGAGGACTTCGACGAGCGCGTCGAGGAGAACAACTGGCACGTCTACGACATCGACCTGCGCACCATCGCCCGCGAACACGGTCGCGAGGTCATGCGCAACACCGCCGGTGTCGCCGTCACGTGCGCCATCGCCGACATCGAACCCGACGTCATCAAGAGCCTGATGTCGGACGCGATGCCGGACAAGATTCTCGAACCGAACCTGACCGTCTTCGACGACGCCTACGAGATGGTCCAAGAGGAGTACGACGTCGAGGCTCCCGACGTGTCCGCGCCGACCGGCGAACACGACGAAGAGCAGGTGCTTCTCTCCGGCTCCGACGCCATCGCGTACGGTGCCATCGACGAAGGCTGCCGCTTCATCGCGGGCTACCCGATGACCCCGTGGACGGAAGTCTTCACCATCATGACCCAGAACCTCCCCGAACTCGGCGGCATCTCCGAGCAGGTGGAGGACGAGATCGCCGCGGCCGCGCTGGCAATCGGTGCCTCCCACGCGGGCGTCAAGGCGATGTCCGGGTCCTCCGGTGGCGGCTTCTCGCTCATGTCCGAGCCGCTCGGTCTCGCGGAGATTACCGAGACGCCGCTCGTCCTCGTCGAGGCCATGCGCGCCGGTCCCTCGACGGGCATGCCGACGAAGCCCGAGCAGTCCGACCTCGAACACGTCCTGTACACCTCGCAGGGCGACTCCCACCGCATCGTCTTCGCGCCCGGGACCGCCGCCGAGGCGTACTACCAGACGCGCAAGGCGTTCCAGATCGCCTACGAGTACCAGATTCCGTCCATCGTCCTCTACGACCAGAAGCTCGGGGGCGAACTCTCGAACGTCCCGGCGTCGGTCTTCGACGAGGAGCCGAACGCCGACCTCGGTTCGGTCCTGACGGAAGCGGAACTCGAAGACGCGCCGCACGACGACTCCGGCAAGTACCAGCGCTTCCAGCACGACACCGAAAACGGCGTCTCGCCGCGTTCGCTGCCGGGCCAGAAGGGCGGTCGCTACCTCGCCACGGGTAACGAGCACATGCCCGCGGGTCACATCTCGGAGTCCCCCGAGAACCGCGTCGCGCAGATGAACCGCCGCATGCAGAAGGTCGACAACATCCGCGCCGAACTCGACGCCGACGGCGAGTTCAACACGGTCTACGGCGACGAAGACGCCGACCTCGGCCTCATCACCTTCGGCAGCCAGCAGGGCACCGTCGAAGAGGCCGCCGACGTTCTCAACGAGAAGGGCCACTCGGTCAAGGTCCTCGGCGTCTCCGAGATGATGCCGTTCCCGAAACAGCAGGTCGCGGACTTCCTCGACAGCGTCGACGAGGCGCTCGTCGTCGAGATGACCGCCTCCGCCCAGTTCCGCGGACTCATCTCCAAGGAACTCGGCGGCTACGGCGACCAGATGTCGAGCCTCCTCAAGTACAACGGCAACCCGTTCGAGCCCGCCGACATCGTCGAGGGCTTCGAGACGGCGCTCCTCGAAGGCGAGGAGCTCCCAGACAACCGCACGAAGTTCGTCCCCAAGGTGGGTGAATAAATCATGAGTGCATTCAGCGCAATCGGTGAAGAAACGGAGCAGGACCAAAACGAGTTCACCCCCGGACTCGAACCCCAGCCGACGTGGTGTCCGGGCTGCGGTGACTTCGGTGTCCTCAAGGCGCTCAAGGGCGCGGCGGCCGAACTCGGCCTCTCGCCCGACGAGATGATGGTGACGACCGGTATCGGCTGTTCCGGCAAGCTCAACAGCTACTTCAACAGCTACGGGTTCCACACCATCCACGGCCGCTCGCTGCCCATCGCCCGCGCCGCGAAGCTGGCGAACCCCGGTCTGACCGTGGTCGCCGCCGGCGGCGACGGCGACGGCTACGGCATCGGTGGCAACCACTTCATGCACACCGCTCGTGAGAACCACGACATCACCTACATCGTGTTCAACAACGAGATCTTCGGCCTCACGAAGGGCCAGACCTCGCCCACGTCGCCGATGGGTCACAAGTCGAAGACCCAGCCCCACGGCTCGGCTAAGACGCCGCTCCGCCCGCTCTCGATGTCCCTGAACGCCGGGGCGTCGTACGTCGCGCGGACGGCCGCCGTCAACCCGAACCAGGCGAAGGACATCATCGTGGAAGCCATCCAGCACGACGGCTTCTCCCACGTCGACTTCCTCACGCAGTGTCCGACGTGGAACAAGGACGCCCGTCAGTACGTCCCGTACATCGACATCAACGACTCCGAAGACTACGAGTTCGACAACACGAACCGCTCGGAGGCCTCGGAGATGATGTTCGAGACGGAGAACGCCCTCCACGAGGGCACCGTCCTCACCGGCCGGTACTACGTCGACGAAGACCGCCCGTCCTACCAGCAGGAGAAACAGCGCATCGGCGAGATGCCCGAAGAGCCGCTCGCGGAGCGCTACTTCGACGACTCCTACGAGTGGGAGCGGACGTTCGACAACTTCCTCGACAAGCACAAGTAACGCCGACGACGCGGTAGTCGGCGCTCGGTTCACGGCCGGCGGCCGCGCCGGTTCGATGTGACCGAGAACCCTTTTCGGATTCGCAAGATATTTTTCTCCCGTCGGAAAACCAACGGGCATGGAAACCACGTCCACGGAAGGACGCATCCTCGCGGTCTTGGAGGAAGACGCGAAGGCGTCGTATGCCCAGATCGCAGACAGGGCGGACGTGTCGAAGCCGACGGTTCGGAAGTACATCCGAAAACTCGAGGACGACGGCGTCATCATCGGTTACTCGGCCGACATCGACCCGAAGAAACTCGCCGGGCAGTCTATCGCCATGGTCGGCATCGACGCGACCAGCGAGCGCTACGTCGAGGTCACGCGCATCCTCAAGGAACTCGACTCGGTGGAGGCGCTGTACACGTCCTCCGGTGACCACATGCTGATGGCCGAGGTCCGCGCCGTCGACGGCGACTCCCTCGGCGACGTCATCTCCGACGAGATTCTGTCTATCGACGGCGTCACGGCCGCACACCCCTCGTTCCTGCAGGAGCGACTGAAGTAACGCGACCGATTTCGTCCGCCGCGACCGACCCGCCGCGTCCTTCCCCGTCGCTTTACTTTCGCCGCGCTATCTGAAGCTTCAGGTACGTCGCGCCCGTCCCCTCGACCATGGCGGAGGAGACGCTGCCGGGCACGACCGCCGACGACGGCCCCGACAGCATCGTCCTTCACGTCGACATGGACTGTTTTTACGCCGCCTGCGAGCGCCTGCGCGAGCCCGAGCTCGAAGGCGAGCCGGTGGTGGTCGGCATGGGCTACGAACCCGGCGAGGGCCACGGCGCGGTCGCCACGGCGAGCTACGAGGCCCGCGAGTTCGGCGTCGAGAGCGCCCAGCCGATTTCGACCGCGCTCGAACGCCTCCCGCGAATCGAGGGTCTCGGCCCCGACGGCGACCCCGCGGCGGCGGGCCACTACCGCACCGTCGACCTCGAGTTCTACAAGGAGGTCGCCGCCGACGTGAAGGCGATTCTCCACGACTGCGCCGACGTGGTTCGCGAGGTGAGCATCGACGAGGCCTACCTCGACGTGACCGACCGGACCGCGTGGGACCTCGCTGCCTCGGGCGACCGGACGCTGGCGGAGGGCTTCGCCCGCTACGTGAAACAGCGCATCGCCCGCGAGGTCGGCGTCGCGGCCTCCATCGGCGTCGCGCCGAACATGTCGACCGCGAAAATCGCCTCCGACTTCGACAAGCCCGACGGGCTGGTCGTCGTCCGCCCCGGCGAGGTGCGGTCCTTTCTCGCACCCATCCCTGTCGAGGAGGTCCACGGCGTCGGCCCCGTGACGGCCCGAAAGCTCGGCTCGCTCGGCATCGAGACGGCGGGCGACCTCGCCGAGGCCGACGCCTCGGTCCTCGAAGCCGAGTTCGGCTCCCGCGGCCGCGAACTCCACGAGCGGGCCCGCGGCTACGACGACCGGACGGTCACGCCGACGGGCCGGCCCAAGAGCCTCTCGCGGGAGTCTGCGTTCACCGAGCCGACCGACGACATCGGGGACAAGCGGGAGGTCGTCCGCGCCCTCGCGGCCGACGTGGCCGACCGCGCGAACTCCCGCGGGGCGATGTACCGGACCATCGGCATCAAGGTGGTCGTCCCGCCGTTCGACATCAACACGCGGGCGACGTCGCTTTCCGGGCCCGTGGACGACCCGGAACTCGTCGAGTCGGTCGCGCTCGACTTACTCGACGCCGAGTTCGAAGAGACGACCGTCCGAAAGCTCGGCGTCCGCGTCTCGAAGCTCTCGTTCGCGGACGCGGACCAGTCGAGCCTCGACGGTTGGGAGTCGGCCGGGGCCGGCGGCGACGACATCTCAGACGACCGCGTCGGCGACGGCGCCAGCGACGATACCAGCGACGACGAGCCCCCGAACGCCGGCGGTGGAACCCGCTCGCACGAGGGCCAGTCGTCGCTCGTCGAGTTCGACTGACGCCGCGGGACCGACGGGGCGAGGGGGAGGAACTATGGCCTCCGAGGGAGTCCACCAAACCGGATGACGGATTCGGACACGGAAACCATCTCGGTCGCCGAGATCAGCGACGGTCCAGGGGGAGAGGGAGTCGAAGAGCCGGGGACGACGGTCGACCTGCCGGTGGTCGACATCCTCACCGGTCGGGGGTTCGTCACCGGCAAGTCCGGGTCGGGCAAGTCGAACACGGCGTCGGTCATCATCGAGAACCTGCTGTCGGCCAACTTCCCGGTGCTCATCGTCGACACGGACGGCGAGTACTACGGCCTCAAACAGGAGTTCGAACTGCTCCACGCCGGGGCCGACGAGGAGTGCGACATCCAGGTGAGCCCCGAGCACGCGGAGCGACTCGCCACGCTCGCGCTCGAACAGAACGTTCCCATCATCCTCGACGTGTCCGGCTACCTCGACGACGCGGCCTCCGACGAACTGGTGACGGAGGTCGCGAAACACCTCTTCGCGAAGGAGAAGAAGCTCAAGAAGCCGTTTTTGATGCTCATCGAGGAGTGCCACGAGTACATCCCCGAGAAGGGCGGGATGGACGAGGCGGGCAAGATGCTCATCAAAATCGGAAAGCGCGGTCGCAAACACGGCCTCGGGGTCGTCGGCATCTCCCAGCGCCCCGCCGACGTGAAAAAGGACTTCATCACCCAGTGCGACTGGCTCGTCTGGCACCGCCTCACGTGGCGCAACGACACCAAGGTCGTCGGGCGCATCCTCGGGTCGGAGTACGCCGACGCCATCGAGGACATGGGCAACGGCGAGGGCTTCCTCGTCACCGACTGGTCCGAGTCGATTCGACGCGTGCAGTTCCACAAGAAACAGACGTTCGACGCGGGCGCGACGCCGGGCCTCGACGACTTCGAGCGTCCGGACCTGAAGTCCGTCGACGGCGACCTCGTCTCCGACCTCAAGGAGATCTCCGACGAGAAGGCCAGACAGGAGAGCCGCATCGCCGACCTCAGACAGGAGATAGACAAGAAGGACGCGAAGATTCGACAGCTCGAACGCGAGTTGGAGGAGGCGCGAGACCTCTCGCGGATGGCCGACCAGTTCGCGCAGGCGATGTTCCAGAAGGCAGAAGCGCCCTACCGCGGCGGCGACGGCCGTAACCTCAACCGCCCCACCGAAAAGCAGGCCGCGCTCGGCGAGTACAACGAGGCCACCGACGGCGACGTGGCGAACGCGGCGGCCGACGCCGCCGCTGAGGGCGGCGACGGGACCGAGAACGCCGGCGACACACCGCCTCGGCGACCGCTCGAAGCGCCGTCCGGGCCGCCGTGGCCGACGCACGGACTGCTCTCCGAGAGCGACGAGGCGGAGGCCGACGGCGCGGGCGACGCGGGCGCTGCGGCCGCGCCGGCCGACGACGAGTCGTGGATGGCGGCCGCCGAGATGGGCGACTTCGAGCCGGCGGAACTCCACCCCGCGCCGGGCGCGGAGAGCCGCCGCGACGTGGTCGACCGCATGACGGCCATCGTGAACGCGCTGGGAGACGTCCACCACGGAATGCTCGCGCACTACCGGGAACGCGGCATCTCCGACCCGCTCGCCGCCCACGTCGCCGCGGGCGAGACCGGCGACCAGCACCTCGCCTACGGCCGGAACCGGTCGCTCCGCCGGGCGGGCTTCATCCGCCACGCCGGCCGCGGGAAGTACGAGTACGCGCTGCCGGACCTCGTGAGCGACGAGTACGCGGACCTCTTGGGCGACGACGAACTCCGGGAGACGGTCGCGGCTATCGAGGCGTCGTTCGTCGAAGAAGAAGCCGACGGCGAGTAGACGTCGACACGCGGGCCGTCGGTCGGAAGGAGAGTTTTGACGCGCTTACAGTCCGGAGACGAGGTCTTCGAGCGCCGCGCGCGGGTCGTCGGCCTTGGCGACGCCGGAGGCGAGCAGGATGCCGGACGCGCCGAGTTCCTCGGCGGTCACCACGTCGTCGCCGGTCGAGATGCCCGCGCCGCAGTAGACATCGACGTCGTCGTCCACGTTGGCCGCGGCGTCGACGGCGTCGGTGACGATGCCGGGGTCGGCGGTCGCGACGGAGACGTCGCCGCCGATGAGTTCCGGCGGCTCGACGGCGACCGAGTCGGGGCCGAGCGCGGAGACCGCGCCGATTTGGGCGGGGTTGTTGGCGCAGACGCAGGTTTCGAGGTCCGCTCGCTCGGCGGCCTGGACGGAGCCGTCGATGTCGGCGAGCTTCAGGCGCTTTTCGGAGTGGTTGATGAGCGTGCCGACCGCGCCGGCCTCGGCGACGGCCTCGGCGAGGGTGCTGCCGGTGTGGCTGCCGTGGCCGTTCGGGTCGACGTGCTGGGCCCACGTCTCGACGCCGGTGTCGGCGACGCGGGAGATGTCGGCCGCCTGCGGGGAGACGGCGATGCGGACGCCGGACTCCTCGGCCACGTCGCGCGCGGCGGTGGCGACTTCGATCGGGTCACACGGGTACGCCTTGAGGTTGACTAGGATGAACACAGTCGAAGTCGCGTCCGGCGAGACTAATAAATTGGTTTTCGGGGCCGCGATTGCCACGAGACGGCGTCTCGCGGGCGGAAAATCGTGATAAACGGAACGGGGGATTCGGCCGCGCGGTTCCCGGGACGGGCCGTCGGCACCGGCATCGGCGGTGTCGGCGTCGGCGGCAGTCGCTGGGGCGGGGTCGCGTCAGTCTTTGCGCTTGACCACGTCGCCGAGGGTGGTCGTCGTGGAGCCGCCGCCGGACCACTCGGAGTCGTCGTCGCTCTCGCCTTCGACCAGCGAGATGTCGAGCTTGCGCTCGATTTTCTTCCGGACGGAGTCCGGCGGCATGATGTCGCCGCGTTCGAGCTTGCGGATGAGGCTCGCCTTCTCGTTGAGCGACTGGGCGAGTTCCTCTTGGCTCATTCCGCGGGACTCCCGCGCCTGCCGGATGCGGTCGTCGTAGTCGGTCGCGATTTCGTCCATGTCGTCGAACATGTCGCGGCGACGCCGCTTCGACGACGAGGAGGAAGACGACCCCGAGGAGCGAGAGGAGTTCGAGCCCGACGAGGAGGAGGTGGAGTACTTCGTGCTCGCGCTGGAAGTCGACTCGGTGCGGACCTCCGTGCCGAACTCGGCGCAGTCGTCACACAGCTGCAGTTCTGCGCCTTCGACCTTCACAGTCTTCAGAGAGGCTTGGTCGGAGCCGCACATCTCGCACTGAGGCATACACTCACGTACCCGCCCGCCGCGTATAAAAGGCACGCCACCGGCCACTAACCCGACGCGACCGAGGCGCAACTGACGCGACCGAAACGCGACCGAAACGCGACCGAAACGCGACCGTCCGCGTCACTCGCGCCCGATGCGCGCTCGAATCTGGCGACGGACGGGTCGCGTGACGACGCGGTGGCCTCGCCGATAGACGACGACGTACGAGACCGGCAGGAGCGCGACGAACGCGACGATGAGCCAGCGCCCCTGCGTGAACGGGTCGGGCGGGAGCGTGAACGCGCCGGCGACGTACGAGGCGACACCGGCGAGCATCACGGCGAGCGCGGCGCGTTCGGTCCTCGACGCCGGTCGCCGCCTCGACGACCCGCTGACGAAAAACAAAAGGTACGCGACCAGTCCGACCGGAACGAAGGCGACGAGCGCCCCGAGGAGGTTCGGGAACCCGTGGCCGCGGGCGGCGGCGTTCTGCGAGACCCAAAGCGACGTGGCGACGAGGACGACGACCGGGACGAAGAACAGCGTCGCCTCCGCGGGCGACGGAACGATGGGGGGCACGAATCGTCGTCGTTCGTGTCACCTCATAGTAGTTTTGGCGGGGTTCCGGGACAGTCAGCACCGCGCCTCGTCCGCCAGCGGAAGCGCCAGTTGGACGGTGCTCCACCCGTCGCTTCGGTCGTAGTCGACTCGGCCGCCCGCGGACTCGACAACCCACTTGACGACCCACAGCCCCAGCCCCGAACCGTGGCTGAGTTGCGTGATGTCCTCGTCGCCGAAGACGGCGGCCCACTCGATTTCGGGGATACCGTCGCCGTCGTCGCTGATGCGGAGGGTCGCGTCGTTCTCGCACGCCGCCGCCTCGATGCGGACCGTCACGTCCTCGGGGGTGTGTTCCAGCGCGTTCTCCACGACGTTGGCGAGCGCCTGCGCGAGTTTCGGCCCGACGGAGACCGGGAGCGACGGGGGGAGGTCGAGGTCGAACGTCGCCGCGGGGTATCGGGTTCGCCGCGACTCGACGACCGCGCGGACCGTCGCGGTCGCGTCGACCACCTCGTCGGGTCGTTGGTCGTCGAGGACGGCGGCGGCGGTCCGAGCCTTCTCGCTGACCCGAAGGAGGGTTTCGGTGTGCTGGGCGATTCGCGCGGCCGCGTGGTCGACGCGCGGGTCCGCCGTCGCCTCGCGTATCTCTTCCGCCATGCCGAGGACGACGTTCATCTCGTTTCGGAGGTTGTGCCGGAGGACGCGCTGGAGCACCTGTAGGTGCTCTCTGGCGCGGCGCTGACCGGTGATGTCCGAATAGATGGAAAACCCGTACCGCCTCCCGTCGCCGCGGCTGTAGGGGATGCCGCGATAGAGGAACTCCCGTCTCCCCCACGCGGTCTGGCGGGTGACGATGGCGTGGTTGGCCTTGCCGTCGGCGGTCCGCTGGTCGAAGTCGACCGCCTCGTCGTCGGCGTTCGGCGGGACGATGAAGTCGTTGAGCGACTCGCCGCGTACCTCGGCCGCGTCGTAGCCGAAGACGGCCTCGAACCCCGGATTGACCGCCCGGATAATCGGTTCGACGCCGACGATTTCGAACTCGATGACCGCGTCGTCGACGAGGTCGAACAGGTGGTCGAACCGGTCGCGCTCCGTGTGCAGTCGCGCGGCCGCCGGCTCCGGCAGTTCGCGACAGACCGCGCCGACGACCCGGCCCGCACCCGTGGCGACGCTGTCGGCGTCTCCGCTTCCGTCACCGGCTCCGCCACTGCCGACTTCCCCGCCGGGGTACGGGGCGAACTCGATTTCGACCCCGACGGCTCCGGTCGCCCCGCCGCCGACTCCCGAGAGCCGGCAGCGGCACCGACGACTCTCCCACCCGCTCGCCGCTCGCACGGCGTCCGCGGCCTCGCGAACCTCCGGCCAGTCCCCGTCGGCGAGGAGGTCCGAAAACGGTCGCCCGCGGAGCGCCTCGGTGTCCGTCCCGAGGTGTGCCGCGAATCCCTCTCCCGCGTGGACGACGACGCCCGCCGCGTCGAGGACGAACATCACTCGACGAGGGCCGAGCACCGAGGGCGCTCACTCTCGGTTCGAGAAAACAGATATCGTGGGGCCCGGTGGCGAAATTGCGCGAGTATGTGAGTGTGTGTTGCGCGGTTGTGTCTCATTCGATTCGTTCTCTGGTGATAATCTGAAACATATAAATCCGCGGTAGCGGGCAACATCCTCGGGCAGTCGGTCGGGTTACCTCAGGTCGCTCCACGCGCCCCAGAAGCGCTGGGCGGCGGTGAGATGGCCGACGACGGCGAAGAAGACGAGCAGCCAGCCGACGAGCGTGAACCCGCCGAGCGTGCCGGTGTAGACGGCGGACGCGAGGCCGACGAGGCCCATGAGCGCCAGTCGGTCGGCGCGCCCGACGAGACCGCCGTAGGCGCGGCCGAGCCCGACCGCCTGAATCTGCGTGCCGAGGTAGGAGGTCATCAGGACGCCCGTGACGGCGGCGAGACCCAGCGCGAACGAGTCGATACCGGCGGCGAGGCCGACGAGGACGACGATGTCGGCGTAGCGGTCGAGGACGTGGTCCAGCAGGTCGCCGGCCTTCGAGGAGACGCCCTGCTCGCGGGCGAGCGCGCCGTCGACGAGGTCGAGCCAGCCGTTACAGAAGACGAACACCGCGCCGAGGCCGTACCAAAGCGGGTCGGCGAGGCCGAAGGCGACGCCGGCGGCGACGGCGAACCCGAAGGCGACGACGCTCACGCCGTTCGGCGAGAGGCCGGCGGCGTCGGCGACCGAGACGAACGGGGCGAGCAGCTTGTCGGCGGTGTCGCGGTACTGGTCGAGCGTCATAGGTAGTCGATGAAGTCGACGGTCCCCGCCGAGGGTTCTCGCTCGCCCGCGACGACCGACGCGATGTCGTCGGCGACGGCGTCTGGGTCGCGGTCGGTCGTGTCTACCTCGTACACCGAGTCCTCGCCGTGGAACTCGACGGCCTCGCCGAGAATCACGTCCAACGCCTCCGATTCGCGGTTCTCGCGGGCCTTGGCCTCGGACTCGCCGCGGTCGAGGAGCCGCTGTTCGAGGATGTCGGGGCGACACCGAAGCACGACCACGCGGTCGGCCTCGAAGTGGTGTGCGAGGTGGCTCTCGACGAGCCCGTCCCAGTCCCCGAGGTGGTCGCGGGCGGCGTCGAGGTCGACGACGAGCGTGTCGCGCTCCTCGTCGCGTTCGCTCCAGAGGCCCTCGTCCTTCACGAGTCGGTTGAGGTGGACCACGTCGAGGTCGAGGTCGTCGGCGACGCGCTCGGTGGCGGTGGTCTTGCCGGTGCCGGGGGTGCCGGTGACGACGACTCTCACGCCGGCGGCACCTCCGAGACGATTCGGTTGAGCACGTCCACGGCGCGCTCCGTCTGTGCTTCGGTGCCGCAGGAGACGCGGATGCACTCAGGCAGGCCGAAGCTCCCGCAGTCGCGGACGATGACGCCCTCGCGTTGGGCGGCCTCGGTGACGGCGGTCGCGTCGCCGACCTCGACGAGGACGAAGTTGCCCTCGCTTTCCCACGTCGGCGCGTCGAGCTGTTCGCGGAGGTACTCGCGGGACCACCGGGCCGACTCGACGGACTTCTCGACGTGTTCCTCGTCGTCGAGCGCGGCGAGCGCGGCGCGGCAGGCGACCTCGCTGGCGGCGAACGGCGTGTTCACGCGGGCGTAAGCGTCGGCCCACGCCTCGGGCACGCAGGCGTAGCCGATGCGGAGGCCGGCCAGCCCGTACGCCTTCGAGAACGTCCGCAGGACCGCGACGTTGTCGTACTCCGAGAGCAGGTCGATGGCCGAGGGCACGTCGGCGAACTCGCCGTAGGCCTCGTCGACGACGAGGAGCGTGTGGTCCTCGACGGACTCGGCGAGTTCGACGAGTTCCTCCCGCGGGAGCACGGAGCCCGTCGGGTTGTGCGGCGTCGTGAGGTAGACCATGCGCTCGCCGTCGTAGGCGTCGAGGACGAGGTCGGCGGTCTGTTCGAAGTCGTCGCCCTTCGACACCTCGTACTGGACGGCGTCGCCGTGGTGGTACCGGGCGCTCATCGAGTAGTACGAGAAGCCGGGCGACGGTTCGAGAATCCGGTCGTCGGGTTCGAGCATCGCGCGCGTCAGGTAGTCGATAGAGCCGTCTGCGCCGGGCGAGACCCACACCTGTTCGGATTCGAGGCCCCACTTGTCGGCGAGGCGCTCGGTCAGGTCCGTGTGGGCCGTCTTCGGGTAGACGCTCACGGTCGGCGCGGCGTCCTCGATGGCGGCGACCGCCTTCGGACTCGGGCCGTGGGGGTTCTCGTTCGAGGAGAGTTTCGTCAGGTCCTCGGGGTCCATCCCGAGTTCGCGGGCGACCTCCTCTGTCCCGCGGCCGGGTACGTAGGGAGCGTGTGCGGAGAGGTCCCGTGGTTGCATGGTCGGAAAATGCGGGTCGCGGTTCTTAAGCGTGCGTACTCCGGGACGGTGAGGTCCTCATTCGAGTTCGGCCCGAAGCGACTCGGCGAGCCGAAGCGAGAGCGCCGCGATGGTGAGCGTCGGGTTCATCGCCCCGCCGGTCGGGAAGACGCTCGACCCCGAAATCCAGAGGTTGCCGAGGTCGTGGGCGCGGCAGTCGGCGTCGACGACGCTCGATTCGGGGTCGTCACCCATCCGCGTCGTCCCCATGTGGTGGTACGCGGGGCCGGTCTCGTCGGGGCCGACCGTCCAGCGGTCCTCGACGCCGAGTTCGTCCAGCACGCGCGCCTGAATCTCGTTGGCCCGCGAGAGCGCGGCGTCAGTCTGTTCGTCGACGGACCAGTGTATTTCGGGGACGGGGTCGCCGAGGTCGTCGGTCGTCTCCCGGTCGAGGCCGACGTAGTTGTCCTCGCGGGGGAGCTGTTCGACCAGCGCGCCCATGGACACGTGCGTGCCGTAGCTCTCGTCCAACTGGTCGAGCAGGTCGTCGCCCCACGTGTCGGCGTGGAGGGCGTCGATGACCGGCGACGGGCCGGCGTAGTTGAGAAACTCCAGTTTGAGGCCGTTGACCGGGTCGGCGTCGTCGTAGAACTGGTGGCACTCGCTGGTGTTGAAGCCGACGTGGTTCTGACGCGTGGGTCGGTCGAGGCGGCCGCCCATCCCGGCGAACAGGTGGTCCATGAAGTACCGACCGACCGCGCCCGAGGAGTTGGCGAGGCCGTCGGGGTAGCGGTCGGAGTCGGACAGCAACAGCAGTCTGACGTTCTCGACGCCGCCGCAGGCGAGGACGAACTGGGTCGCCTCCTGTCTGTGGGTCTCGCCGTCGGGGGTCGTGTAGGCGGCGGCGACGACGCGCTCGCCCGCCTCGTCGTGTTCGAGTCGCCGGACCCGCGCCCGGTCGATGACTCGCGCCCCCGCGGCCTCCGCCTTCTCGACGTGGGACTCGGCGGTGTACTTCGCGCCGGAGGGACACACCGGCTTGCACGTCCCGTAGCCGACGCAGGGCGACCGGTCGTCGTAGGGCTCGGAGTTGCGGGCGTTGCCCACCGAGTGCATGTCGATGCCGAGGCGCTCGCAGGCCTCGGCGAAGATGGAGTCCGAGTGCGACGGCCGGAAGGCCGGAAGCGGATAGGGCTCGTCCCGCGGCGGCGCGTAGGGGTTGTCGGCCGCGCCCGCGACGCCGAACTCGCGCTCCGCGGCGGCGTAGTACGGCCGGAGGTCGTCGTAGCCGACGGGCCAGTCGGCCCCGACGCCGTGTCTGGTGTCGAGTTCGAAGTCGCGCTCGTGGAGGCGCATCACCATCCCCTGCCAGTGGAGCGTCGACCCGCCGACGCCCTTCACGCGGGCGGCGTTCAGCGGGTAGAACGAGTCGCCGGTGGAGGAAAACGCGTCCCGCGGGCCGCCCATCTCCCACGGGCCGTCGAGGCCGGGGCGGATGTGCTGTTCCAGTTGCTCCCGCCTGTCGCCGTCGAACCGCGGCCCGGCTTCGAGGACGACGACCGTCGCGCCCGACTCGGCGAGCCGATGGGCCACGAGACCGCCGGCGGGCCCGGCACCGACGATACACACGTCGGCGTCGGCGACGGGGGTCCTATCCACCGGTCTCGCCCCCGGAGTCGGCCGTTTCGGTCTCGTCTATCGTCGCCCGCCGGTAGCTCTCGGCCCCGCCGGGGTGGCCGATGGGGTTCTCGATGCCGACGAGGCGGCCGCCGGTCGGCGAGGCGTAGAACGCGTAGAGCAGTTCGTTCACGACGTGAAACCGGAGGCGCTCGGAGAGCGTGCCGTCCGGAATCGGGTCGGCCGCGTCGACGCCGAGTTCGCGGAGCAGGCGGTCGCGGTCGGCCGCGGGGAGGTCGGCGAAGGCCGCGCCCTCCCAGTCGCGGGCGACGTCGTCCAACTCGGTCGCGGCGTCGACCATCGCGGCCCGACGCGAGTCGTCTCGCGCGCGCCCGACGACGTAGGCCTCGACGAACTCCGAGACGCCCTCGGCCGCGCTCGGGTAGACCGCCTCGGCGGCGGCGACCATCGTCTCGCGCACCGCGGCCGGTGGGGTGTCGTCGCTGCCGGCGTCCGCTCCCCCCGTACCGGTCGACCCGCCTTCGTTGCCGGTCGAATCGGCGGTCGGCGGGTCGAACTGCGTCAGCGACACGGCCCCGCCGGTGACGCCGAGACCGGCGAGCACGGCCAGCGCGTCCCGTCGAGTCAGTCGCATTCGGCGGGAATTAGGCCAGCCTAATTATAGGGTTTGTCCTCTCGTCCCACGCGGTCGAGGACGACGGCGACGACGCCGAACGTGACGACGACGGGGACGACCGCGACGAGCATATCGAACCGCGCACCGAGATTGTACGCGAGGACGAGCGCCTGCACGTACGCGAGGAACGTCGCCAGTATCGTATCGAAGACGGGCGGAACGCTGGTTCCGCGTCCCGTCGCTCCGGCGAGTCGGGTGACGACGAGCGCGCCGACGCCGACGACTGGGATGAGAAGCACGCCGAGCGGGGCGGCGACGAACGAGTCGGCCTCGCCGCCGGTTCCGAAGTGAACCGCGACCGAGGAGGGGAGTACGGGAAGGAGCGCGACGCCCGCGACGGCGCTGAGCGCGAGCATCGCGACGCCGACGAGTGTCAACCGGGGAACACGCATACGGTCGGGTCGTGGCTCGACGATGAAAAAACGGACCGTCGGTCGGGGTCAGTCCTGTCTGACGCGGTGTTCGAGGACGCCGACGCCCTCGACTTCGACCTCGACGCGGTCGCCGTCTTCCAGCGGGCCGACGCCCTCGGGCGTGCCGGTCGAGATGACGTCGCCGGGTTCGAGCGTCATGTAGGACGTGATTTCGGCGACGAGGTCGGGAATCGAGAAGATGAGGTGTTCGATGCTGGAGTCCTGCCGCGTCTCGCCGTTCACGCGAAGCGAGATGCTCGCGTCATCGGGGAGGTGGTCGGGGTCGGCGAGGGCCGGCCCGAGGGGCGCGGAGCCGTCGAACGCCTTCCCGCGGACCCAGTTCGTCTCGATATCCTGGTCGTCGCGGTTGGACACGTCGTTCATGACGGTGTAGCCCGCGATGACCGCCTCGGCGTCCTCGGGCGCGACGTTTCGGCACTGCTCGCCGATGACGACGGCGAGTTCGGCCTCGTGTTCGACGTTCTCCTTGCCCGCGGGGAGCGTCACGGTGTCGCCGTGGCCGGCGACCGCGTTCGGCGGCTTGAGGAACAGGAGCGGCCGGTCGGGGACCTCCTCGTCGCGCTCCTCGGCGTGCTTGGCGTAGTTGCGGCCGATACAGACGATTTTCGACGGCTCGCACGGGGGAAGCACGTCGACCTCGTCGAGGTCGTAGCGCTCGCCGCCGAAGGAGACCGAATCGCCGTGCCACTCGCCGGTTCGAACCGCGCCCGCGGGGTCGCGGAATCGGACGTGATGCATGCCCCACGCGTCGGCGGGGGGCGTGATAGGCTTTTACATCGCGCGAGTCGCTCGGTGACGTGGGACATTCTTGCACGATTCTCATCCCTTTTGTGGCCGTGGGGTGACGGGCGTGTATCGGCCGTCCCGGACAGTTCGTTCGAGTGGACTCGGGCGGCCGATTCTGCTGTCGGATTCGAGACGAGAGCGGCGGGGCCGGCTCCTCGAACGTCGCCACGAACTCCCGGAACGTCGCTACGAATCCCCGACGAGCGCGCCCGCCGAAAAGCGGTCACACCGCCCCCTGCGAATAGCTTTTTGTGTATTTCGCGTGTAACGTTCGGGTGCTATGGAACTCACCTGGCACGGTCACTCGACGTGGTACGTCACGGTCGGAGACACCTCGCTTCTCATCGACCCGTTCTTCGACAACCCCGCCACGTCTCTCGACCCGAGCGACGTGGAGACGCCGGACTACGTGCTTCTCACCCACGGGCACGCGGACCACATCGCCCACGCAGGCGAGTTCGACGGCGCGACGGTCGTGGGCACGCCCGAACTCACCGGCTACGTCGAAGCCGAGATGGGCGTCGACGACACTATCGGTATGAACATCGGCGGGACGGTCGAACTCGGCGACGCGTTCGTCACGATGGTCCGGGCCGACCACACCAACGGCATCAACACCGGCTACGAGCACGAGGCCGGGATGCCCGGCGGCTACATGATTAGCGATACGCTGCCGACACAGGAGACCGACGCCGACTCGACGACGTTCTACCACGCCGGCGACACGGGACTCATGACCGACATGCGCGAGATTTTCGGCGCGTACTTCGAACCCGACGCGGCCGCGCTCCCGGTCGGCGACCACTACACGATGGGCCCGTGGCAGGGCGCTGTCGCCGCCGATTGGCTCGGCGTCGACCACGTCTTCCCGATGCACTACAACACGTTCCCGGCCATCGAAATCGACGTGCGCGACTTCGAGCGCGAGGTGAAGGCCGCCGGCAGTCAGGCCGAGGTCCACGCCCTCGACGGCGACGAGTCGTTCACGCTCGAATAACCCCGCGCCTCGCTCGGCGACGGCCCGTCTCGGGTCGTCGCTTGTGCACACCGTTGTCCTATTGAGGAACTTTTAGGGTCGGTCGCTCCTTTCCTCGGAACGAATGTCCGACATCCAGACCTCTACTGTCAGCGAAGAAGGTTTCGCATGCACGAGCCAGGTCGGCGACTTCGACCTCCAGATCGACGCGACCGACGAGACGGGCCCGAACCCGAACGCCGCGCTCGTCGCGACGTACGCCTCCTGTTTCCTCCCCGCGTTCCGCGTCGGTGGTCAGAAGACGGGCTTCGACGACCTCGGTAAGGTCCAGATCGACGCCGACGCCGACCTCGACGACGGCGACGACCTCGAGCGCATCAGCTTCGACGTCTACGTGGAGTCCGACCTCGCGGACGACGAGTTCGCCGAAATCACGGAACTCGCCGAGGACATCTGCCACGTCCACGACGCGCTCCGCGGCGAACTGCAGGCCGACGTGACCGTCGTCGGCGACGCGTTCTAAGCGTCGCTCGCCGCTCGGGCCGATACGCATTCTTTTCGCAGAAGTCGAAGCCGCCAGCGGCGGGTGTCGCGGCGGGTTCGGAGACGCCCCGCCGGGTCAGTAGCGGCGCTTCTTATAGCTTCGAAGACTCATAGCCTCGCCTTCCACGATGATAACCTCGCGGTCTTGGGGGTCCGATTCGACGACGTCGTCGACCTGTTCGCGGAAGTATGGGCTGTTCGGCTCTTCCATACCACTCCCTTCGTCGCACCTAATAAAAATCTTTGTCAGACATTCTCACGCGTGATACCGCGTGAGCGCCGCGGCCAATCAGTCGTCAGCGGCCGCGGCGGCCGGTTCGTGGCTGATTTCGGTGCCGAGCACGTCGAGGAACGCCGCCAACCACTCGGGGTGGTCCGGCCACGCCTGCCCGGTGACGAGGTTGCCGTCGACGGTCACCTCGTCGACCCACGAACAGCCCGCGCGCTCGACTTCCGCGCGAACGGCCGGGTAGGCGGTCATCTCGTAGCCGTCGAGGACGCCCGCGGCGGCGAGAATCTGCGGCCCGTGACAGATTGCGGCGACCGGCTTCCCCTCGTCGAAGAAGTGCCGGACGGCGTCGAGCACCTCGTCGTAGCCGCGGAGGTACTCGGGGGCGCGCCCGCCGGGGACGACGAGCGCGTCGTAGTCCGCGGGGTCGATATCGGCGAACGTCGCGTTCAGCGCGAAGTCGTGGCCGCGGGTCTCCAGATACGTCTGGTCGCCGCGGAAGTCGTGGACGGCGGTCTTACACCGGTCGCCGTCCTCCTTTTCGGGACACACCGCGTGGACCTCGTGACCCACCATCTGCAGCGCCTGGAACGGTACCATAATCTCGTAGTCCTCGACGAAGTCGCCGGCGAGGAGCAGAATCTTCTTTCCGGACATGGGCATCACCCACGCGGTAGTTGTCGCGTCAGAACGATAATGATTGTGTAGGTGGGAATAGCGGCGGCTCGGGAGTCAGGGTCTGGCCGCGAGAGCGGCTGAGGCCGGCTATTTCGAGATAATGCGCCCGATGTCACCGAGGTCGTCGAGGACGTGGTCGGGTTCGTACTCGCTCGCCGCGAGGGCCGCCTCGTCGGTCACGCCGGTTCGGACGAGCGCGGTGCCCATGCCCGCATCGAGGCCGAACGCGATGTCGGTATCGAGACGGTCGCCGACGATGAGGACTTCCTCGGGCGGCAGGCCCAACTTGTCGAGGACGAACTCTTGAGCGACCTTCGAGGGCTTGCCGAGAATCGCGTCGGGGTCGCGCTCGGCGACGCCCGCGACGGCGTTGATAATCGCGCCCGACCCGGGGATGTCGCCGTCCGCGGTCGGGATGATGACGTCGGGGTCGGTGCCGTAGAAGGCGGCCCCGGAGCGGAGCGCGTTGTTGGCGTCGCGGAGGTCGTCGTAGTGAAACTCGCGGTCGATGGCGACGACGACGACCTCGGGGTCGTCGCCGGCACGGACGAGTTCGAACCCGGCGTCACGAAGTTGGTCGTGGAAGCCCGGCTCGCCGATGCAGAAGGTCCGCGCGCCGGGGTGTCTGTCGGCGAGGTACGCCGTCGTCGTCGTGCCGGAGGTGACGATCTCGTCGGCGGTCGCGTCGATTCCGGCCCGACGGAGCCGCGCCTCGTAGGCGACGGGGGCCTTCGTCGGGTTGTTCGAGACGAACAGTCGGTCGAGCCCGGCGGCGTCGACGGCGGCGAGGCCGTCGAGCGCGCCGGGTATCGCTTCGTCGCCGCGGACGACCGTTCCGTCAACGTCGAAAACCACGCCTCGGTAGTCCATCGTCCTCGGTAGGGAGGCGGGGCTGTTGAACGTTCGCCCGAGAGAACTATTATGTTCATTGGTGGCATATGTCATCGTATGGGTGTCTCTTCGAAGCGGTTGGTCGGGTGGCTGCGCGGGCCGGCGACCGGCAACAGCGCCATGGGCGTCTACGGGCTCGTGACGGCGATGGTCGCGCTGTTTTTGACCTACTCCATCGTGGCCACGTTTTCCGTCGTCGTCCCGCTGTTGTCGACGACGGCCATCGTCCTCGCGGCGCTCGTCGTGTGGGTGCTGACGTGGGCGGTCCTCGACGTGGTCGCCAGCCGGACGATTCGCGAGTCGTCGACCTGAGTCGCCGACGACTCTGACGGCGTGACGCGCTCGCGTCGGCGGTGAGCGCGCCGCGAGCGTCACGTGCGTCGGGTTCGACGTAGCGGCGGAACCGTCACAGAACCAAAGACCAATATGCGCGTCGCCCTACTCGTCTACCGTGACGAACACGCAGCTGACACTCGTCCAAATCGACAACTACGGGCCGTGGACGGTCACCCCGGACCCGCGGCGGGAGATGGACCTCCAGACGCTCCAGTCGCGGCTCTTCGCCGACTTGGCCCAGTTCGTCGGCTCTCGCGACGGGTACGCGTTTTTCACCCGGTTCGACAACATGGTCGCGGTCACGAACGGGCTCGACCGCGACGACCACGAACTGCTGCAGGAATCTATCGGAAATCGCTATCCCGTAACGCTCAGTCTCGGTATCGGCGTCGACCGGTCGCCCGCGGTCGCGCTCGAACGCGCCACCGACCGCATCCAGCGCGCCGGAAGCGCACAGGACGGCGACCGCCGCGAGGTGCTCTCCGGGGAGACGCTCCCCGAGGCCGACCGCTCGGCGACCGACCTCCAAATCGCGCACTTCGACGTGAACGACGCGACCGGCAAGTACACCGACCGCCTCAACGAGTTCGACACGTTCATCCACATCGAACAGGGCTACGCGTCGCTCATGCGCTACCTGCGTGAGGAACACGGCGCGCTGTCGTTCTTCGTCGGCGGCGACAACATCATCTCGGTCACGCCCGACCTCACCGAAGACCAGTACCGCGGCGCCATCGACCACGTCGAGGCCGAGGCGGACGTGGAACTCAAAGTCGGCGTCGGCACGGCGTCGAACGCCCACGAGGCCGGCTTCGCGGCGAAGCACGCGCTCGAAGACTGCCGCCACCGCGGCACGACCGTCGAGTTCGCCGACGCCGCGGTTGAGACCGCAGACGACTGAACGATGGAGGGTCGCGCGGTCTACTTCGTGGCCCCCGAACGCGTCGAGGTCCGCGACCGCGACGTTCCCGCCCCCGGACCGGAGGAGGTCCGCGTCCGCACCCTGACCTCCGCCGTGAGCTCCGGGACCGAGCGACTCGTCTACCGCGGCGAGGCCCCGACCGACCTCGCCGCCGACGAGTCCATCGCGGCACTCGACGGCGACCTCTCGTTTCCGCTCCGCTACGGCTACGCCGCCGTCGGCGAAATCGAGGCCGTCGGCGACGACGTGCCCGACTCGCGGCTCGGAAGCCGCGTCTTCGCGTTCAACCCCCACGAGAGCCGATTTCTGGCGTCCCCCTCGGAACTCATCTCCGTCCCCGACGACGTGACCGACGAGCGCGCCGCGCTCCTGCCGACGATGGAGACCGCGCTCAACTTCGTGATGGACGGTCGACCGCTCATCGGCGAACACGTCGTCGTCTTCGGACAGGGCGTCGTCGGCCTCGTGACCACCGCGCTCCTCGCGCAGTTCCCGCTCGGGAGCCTGACCGCGGTCGACTGCGTGGCCGAGCGCAGAGCAATCGCCGAGAGTCTGGGTGCCGACGAGGCGGTCCACCCCGAGTCGCTGGACGCCCCCGCCGACGGGGCCGACCTGACGCTCGAACTCTCGGGCGACCCCGACGCGCTCGACGACGCCCTGTCGGTGACGCGGTACGACGGCCGGGTCGTCGTCGGGTCGTGGTACGGGACCAAGCCCGCCACGCTCGACCTCGGCGGGCGGTTCCACCGCTCGCGCATCAGCGTCGAGAGCAGTCAGGTCAGCACCATCGACCCCGACCTCCGTGGGCGCTGGGACGCCGACCGCCGTTTTTCGCTGGCGTGGGACCACCTCGAAGACCTCCCCTTGGACCCGCTCGTGACCCACCGAATCGGCGTCGAGTCCGCCGAGCGCGCCTACCGACTCCTCGAAGACGCCCCCGACGAGGCCGTCCAAATCCTCTTTACCTACCGGGACGCTTGACAGTTCATGTACCGCGTCTCGGTTCGCAGGGACCTCATCGCCCAGCACTACCTGACGGTTCCGAACCCCGGGCCGGAGGGTGAGCTCCACTCCCACGCGTTCACCGTCGAGGTCGAACTCTCCGGGCCGGAACTCGACGAGTACGGCTATCTCGTCGACATCGACGACGTGAAGGCCGCGCTGGACGCGACGCTGTCTCGCTACCGCGACGAGACCATGAACGAACTCGTCGAGTTCGCCGGGCAGAACCCGAGCGTCGAGCGGTTCGCCCGCGAGGTGTGCGAACAGTTCGTCGAGGCGGCGTCGCTCGACGCGCCCCAACACGTCTCCGTTCGCATCTGGGAGGACGACACCGCGAGCGCGACCTACGAGACCCCGCTCTGACGTGCGGGTCGGAATCGTCGTCTACGGCCCGCTCGACGACCGCTCGGGCGGTTATCGCTACGACTCCGAACTCGTCGATGGGCTCCGCGCCGCCGGCGACGACGTGACCGTCGTCTCGCTCCCCGAGCGGTCGTACCGAAAGCGACTCCGAGACAACGTCTCCGCCGCGCGTCGCCTCCGCGGCCTCGACGTGGACGTGCTCTTGCAAGACGAACTGTGCCACCCCTCGCTGGTCGGCGCGAACGCCGCGCTCGACGACGACGTCCCGGTCGTCTCGGTCGTCCACCACCTCAACTCGCTGGAGCGCTTCCGGGCGTGGCGACGACACGCCAGACGCGCCGTCGAGACCCGGTATCTCCGCTCCGCGGACGCGTTCGTGTTCAACAGCGAGACGACGAAGGAGACGGTCGCGGCCGTCACCGACCCCGAACCGAGCGTCGTGGCGCGCCCGGCCGGCGACCGCTTTTCGTCGTTCGGCGCGCCCCTCGGGGACGACGAGATACGGGCCCGCGCCGCCGACGGGCCGCTCCGGGTCGTCACGGTCTGTAACCTCGAACCCCGGAAGAACGTCGACGGCCTGCTCCGCGGGCTGGCCCGCGTCCGCGGCGACTGGGAGCTGACGGTCGTCGGCGCGGCGGTCGACGCCGACTACGCCGACTCGCTTTCGGACCTCGCCGCCGACAGCGGCATCGACGACCGCGTGACCTTCGCGGGCCGGCTGTCGGACGCCGACCTCGCCGCGACGCTCCGGGAGTCCCACCTGTTCGCGCTCCCCTCCCACTACGAGGGGTTCGGCATCGCCGCGGTCGAGGCGATGGGGTTCGGCCTGCCGGCGCTCGTCTCCTCGGCCGGCGGCGCGAGCGAACTCGTCACCCACCGACAGGACGGCTTCGTCGTGGACCCGACCGATTCGGCCGAACTCACCGACGCCGTGGCTCCGCTGTGTCGGAACCGTCGGCGACTGCTGTCGCTCTCGCTTTCGGCCCGCGACCGCTTTCTCGCGCACCCGACGTGGGACGAGACGGCCGCGGAGATTCGCTCGTTTTTGTTAGACCTCGTCGACGCCGACGACGCGGGGTCGCACGGGGCCCACGAGTAGCCGCCGCGGGCGCAGAAACGCACAGGGGGCGCACTCGGAGGCGACCGGTACGGTCTCAGTCGCGGTCGACGCGGACCCACTCTTGGAGCGTGAAGCCCTCGTAGTCGGTTTCGTCGTCGAGCTCCCACTCGTCGTCGTCCCACTCGGGGTAGAACGTGTCGCCCTCGTACTCGCCGGGGACGCGGCTCAGCACCATCCGGTCGAGGTGCGGTTGGAACAGCGCGTAGATGGCGGCCCCGCCGATGACGTAGGCCGTCTCCGCGCCCAGCGACTCCGCGATGTCGACCGCGTCCTCGACGCTCGCCGCGCGGTGAGCGGTGTCGACCGAAAACGACCGCTCGCTTCGGCTCATGACGATTTGGGCGCTCCCCGGCAGGTCGTCGAGCATCGACTCGAACGTCGTCCGACCGAGCACCACCGGGTCGTCGGCGATGCGGGCGCGGTACTGCTCCTTGTCGGCGGGGATGCTCGGCCACGGGAGTTCGCCGTCGCGGCCGATGACGCGGTTCTCGGCGAGCGCGGCGACAGAGACGAGTTCCATCACTCTCACGTCGGGCGCGTGAGAGAAAATCGTTGTGCAGCGCCGGCGTCGCCCGGGGACCGTCCCGGCGTCGTCGGACCTTCGACAACCAACGGACCGAGGCTCAGCCGCCCCGGTCGACGATTCGCCGGCAGTCCTCGATGAACTGGAGGAGGTCCGTCCCGGCGTCGGTCCCGATGCTGATGATGATTCGCTCCGCCTCGGAGAAGGGAAACTGCAGGACGAACGCGTTCTCGTAGTAGTGGACCACGGCGCGGCGCTCGCCGATGGGATGGGTGTCGATGCCGGGCGTCGCAAACGGCGTCTCGACGCGGAGGTCGGAGACGACTTCGGTCAACGTCTCTTTGGTGTATCGCTCCGAGAGGTCGTCGCGGAGATACTCCAGTTCGTACCCGTCGTCGTCGGCGATGACAACCGTCCGGAGTCCGTCGCCGATTCGCCTGCTCAGATACGCCGCGAGTCGGCGCGCTGTGTCCCGTACCATACCGCGCCGTCGCTCCAAGCGCCTATAGTTTATTGGTATCTTTGTGGTATCGGAACCGAACCGAACGCCAATAGTTTTCAAACGAGCGACAACAACTGCGGGGTATGGAGAAGCAACCGCGGGACGTCCGGCGCGACGGCGCGTTAGTCCTCCTCGGGCTCGCGGGGTTGGTCGCGCTTCAGGTGTTGGTCCCCAGGGACTCGGTCACGGGGGTTGCCGAGATGTTTCGGGGCGGCCTCTTCGGCGGGTCCATCTCGGTGATGGCGGCGGGCGTCTTCCGCGTGCCCGACGAGCAGGCGTTTCGGTTGACGGCCGCGGTGGCCGTGGGGTTCGCGCTGGGTTCCCTCGTGTTTCTACTGTGAGGGTCGCTTCGTGGCTCTCGGGGATAACCTGTGCTGGCTGGCCTACCGAGCTGTTAATCCGTCCTCCACAACGGCGCTGCCGCTCTTCTCTGGTGGAGAATCGCTCACAGAGAACGCACCTCCCGGTTTCCGCTAAACCGGCGGTACAGCGCTGCTGCTCCTTGTTAAAACCCTGCGAAAGGATTAAGGTTAGAGTGGGGCCGGAGGGTTGAGTAAAATCGGCAGACAGCGGCACGGTGTCCCGTGAAACTGCCGAACTCTCGCATCCCTCAGTCATGGTTCTGGATGTCGAGAGATGCGCTCAGTTCACGACGCCGCTCACGGAACCGCTCGTGCACGTCCGCCTTATCGTAGTACCGCCGAATCGTCGAAGGCGTCGCGTTCACACGCTCAGCCACCAGTTCGATAGGCACGCCGCGGTCGAGTTGCCACGTAATCGACCCCGTCCGAATCGCGTGCGGCGACCGGGTAGACGGGCACTTACTCCCAGCGCCGCGAGTCGTGTACGAACACGCGTGACGCTCCCGACCGTGGGGGCAATCTCTGTACAGACACGGTTGCGTCCCGAGGTACGACCACGACCGAATCGTCGTCCGCGACGGTCGCCCCTGTCGGCAGGAGAACAGCGGTTGACGCCCATACTCGTCGCGCTTGTCCGACCGCTCACGAGCGATGTACTCGTCGAGAGCATCGACCACCGGCTCAGGGAGGCCGACGACACGCTCGCCGTCCTCCTTGTTCTTCAGCGGCGTCTCAGTCTCCGGCTGGTGACGGAACTCCAGCGACCGTTCTTCCCTATCGAAATCACCGAGGTCGAGCGCGCGGATGCCGCCCATCCGAGCGCCCGTGTGCCACGTCACCTCCAGAAACGCGTGCCACGCCGTTCCGTAGAGCCGACGAGACTCACGGTACATCGACAGCAGGTTCAGCGCGTCCTCAGCGGCCAGCGTCTCGTCGCTGGTCTGCTGGGCCTTCGACAGCTTCGGCACCTTGATTTTGTCCAGCAGGTCCGGGTCCACGGCCTCGATGCGGTGGCAGTACTTCACCAGTTGCCGCAGTGCGACAACCGCACCCTTCACCGTCGACGGCGACATGCCCTGTCTCTCACGGTACGCCTGATACTCGTCGACGAGCCAGCCGTTCAAGTCCGCCATCGACTCCACGTTCTCCGACTCGCACCAGTGAACGAACGCGTTCAGCCGATTCCGGTACGACCGAATCGTCGCTTTCGCCTGTGTCTGCGCCCGTCGAGCAAGGAACCGCTCACGCGCTTCACGCGGTGAGAGGTCCCGCAGTTCGTCGCTCATCACAGCACCTCCCGCGTCACCCGCCGGGTGTTCACCTCGGCGTCGAGGAACTCGGCCAGTCTCTCCGCGTCGATCTCCTCCGGCGTCACGAAGATTATCGACTCGTCGAAACCGAAGGTCGCGCTTCGACCGTCGGCGAGAGCTTCCCGCTGTTCCTCGGACAGCTGAAGCACGGTGAGTTCCTTACTCATCGTGCCGCACCTCCGGTTCGGCTACACTCCGTTCGCTACGCTTACGGTGGGGGCTTTCGTAGGGTGTCATGGGTTCCTGGTCTTGGTTCCGAGGCTCCGAACTCCCGGATTCCTGATTTCTGGGTTCGATGGCTTCGGTATCGGGGCCGATACGCGCGGGGAGAGTCCTGTCAGACTCGTTCTCCCCGTGCCGGACCTTCAACCGAGAGAGACGTTGGTGGGTAGACGTATAAACCCCGAATCCACTCCCCGGAGTGAAAGTGAAGGTTTTAGCGAAAGTGAAACTCAGACGTGCCGCCGAGGTCGATTCTGCCGGGATTCGTAGGGGTTCAAGGCCCCTCGGATTCTTGGTAAACATGCTTCCGTAGCTTGATTACGGGAGCCACCGCGGGCCAGTGTTGGTGCACTGGGTCCGCTTTGATTCTGGATGGACCCGACCACGGTCAGGTCCGCGTGTAGCTTCCGTTAGGGTACAGTACGACAGATATCACTTATATCTTGGCAAGAAATCTACTCACAGACGATAGATTTCTTTTCATACTGTCGCCTACCAGTTGCAATTATACCCTCTTGTTGACAACGTGTGCTACCATGCGGCCACGCGTCTCTTGGATGACGGGAAACGACGACACGATTCTCGAATACTTCCAAGAGCACGACGTTGCACTTCCACCCAAGGGTCTGGAAATCAATCTCGAACGAGAGGGATTTTCAGTTTCGTACTCGACCATCCACAGACGGCTAAAGAAGCTCGAACAGACGGGCTTAGTCGACCGTGTCCGGCAACGAGAGGCGTACTACGCAATTACAGATAAGGGTCGAGCGTACCTCTCTGGTGACCTTGACGCTAGCGAACTCACTTTAGACGAGTGAGCACCCACCACCCTGACCCGTAAAGGGGGCGGGTGGATGGGTGGCGAAACCGGTGGTTTCGCTGGTGATGCGTCTCGTTCTGCTTGTGCATTCACGTCTCCTGATAAGTGACCTTATCTGGAGTCGTGCCGCTCCGCTGGGTGCCGCATACACTCTCTGTCTTCGTCGTAGTAGTCATCTACCAGCAGGACATGGTCCGCGCTCTCTGGGTCCGTGATACCGTGCTCCCCGACGAAGTGACGTGCGTGCATCGTCCCGTCGTCGTGGTACGCGAAGTTACACTTCGAGCACCGCCACATCTCTCCACGTCCGAGACTGTGCTGTAGTCTCGTCTCGTCGAGGATGCGCTGTACCGGGAGCTTCAGCGGGGCCATGTCGACGCCGCCGCCGTTCGGCGCGTGCTCCTCGCCGTCGCGGTCGACGATGGCCTCTAGGTGCCACTCGGAATCGAGCGACGCCCGGCGGAACGATTCCGGTTCGGAGTCGTCCTCGCCGTTCATCACCGATTCGACAAACTCGGCGTGCTTCGGGTCTATCATGTTCCGACCGAGCATTCCGGCTACCGTTGGTACATCGTTACAGTACTTCAACTCCGCTTCGACGCGCTTCCGTATTCGAGTCTTCGTGGTCGACTCTCCGACGCTCGCCGCCGCGGTCGCGGTCGGCCAGCGTTCGGCCAGCGTCAGCTCGCGCTCAGTCTCGTCCGACTTCCCTTCGGCGTCGAGGGCGTCGCTCAGGTCGTCGTCGGAGACGGGCGCGTCGAGCCGTGACTGGTCTATCGCCCATCCAGAACCACAGCACTCGCAGACGACATCAGGGCCACGGCCGTCGTCCCACACGACCGCGTCGCCGTGCGCGTCAGTCTGGTTCGACTCGTCGGACTCAGCCCGCTGTTCGCAGGCGTCCGCGGCAATCGCTTCGGTGAGCACCTTCGAGCGTGAGGTACGACGGCGCGCCGCCGACCAGTAAATCGAGCCCCACGCGAGGTACTCGATTGGCTTGTCGAGGAGTTCTTCGGTGTATCCGCCCATGTACGCCGCGAGGTACGAACCCATGTTCTCCACGCTCGCGTTCAGGGAGATACAGCCGTTCGACTCCTCTACGTAGTCGGTTATCGTATCGTAGTCGTGTGCCGACCGACCGGCGTACTCGCACACTTCGACGTGTTTGTCGATGACCCGCTCGAACTCGGAGCCGACGCTGTGCAGGTCGTCGTCGAGTCCAAGCGGTTCCGTATCGAAGTACACGCCCACGTGGAGATGCGTGTAGCACGCGTTCATCCCGCTCCCGTCGCCGCCCATTCCGTGCGGCTCTGCCTGTAGCCAGTAGCCCCACTGGTCGGCGTCGAGCCCAAGATGGTACTCCATCGTGTTGCGCAGTGTGTCGCGTACGCCGTCGTACGAGAACGAGTCGTGTACGGCGTCAGCATGTTCTACCGGCGGTACCCGAGTCCCGTCAGGAACCGACGACGCGGTGAGGGTGAGCATCGCGGTCGCGGGCGAGTCCCACGCCGCGATTGATTCACCGCCACTCGGTCGGTCGCCGCCGGCCATCTGGCGCTGGAGCGCCATCGCCCGTGCGTACTGTTTCTTCGAGTACTCTTCTCCCCACGCATCTACCAGCGGTATCTCGAACTCGTCGCCCTGCTCGTTGGCGAACCGGGCGCGGAGTCCGTCGTACCGTGCGTGCGCGGTGAGGAAGGCACTCAGAGCGTCCGCCCACGTCGAGGCTTCACGTTTCGCTAGCTCCGTCACTTGGAACGCGTTTTCGGTGGGCTGTTCTGGTTCGACCCACTGGTCTCGCCAGTCCGCTTCCGTAACGATGCGTCTCAGCTTGCGCCCGTGTGTTTCGCACAGGGGCGTCTCGGCCAGTTCCGGGTACTTCTGTGCGAACTCTAGAACTCGTTCGTGTACGAGTTCGTCGGATTCGTCAGAGTCCCGTGAACGCTCGCGTTGAGCCTCTACAGAGTTAGTCTCCTTGGAGGGCCAAGGCTCAGCCCCCGGTTGAGTTCCTTCGACCCCACCGGAAGGCTGGTCACCATCGCTACTCACGCTCCCCGTCGTCCGCGACTTCGTAATCGCTCAGACGCCGCTGGGGCTTTTCACGTCCCTCGGGGTCGGGGACCCCTCGGTGCGGCCCGGCTTCCGGGTCGAGGGGCGAGCCCTCGCTTCCGGCGGGCTCCTCCCTCCCGCGCCTCGGGGCGCTCGGCGCGGGCAGGACGGTCGTCGCCTCTCCGGACCTTGCGGTGGAATCCCGGGCGGCCAAATGCGCCCACAACAAGGATGTGACTCGGTGGTCCTTGATTACATCCTCCGCAGCAGGGACCCGCGCGCAGTCACGGCATTGACGCAGTTTCGCGGCGCGCTCTCCGTGATCGACGAGGCACCACTTGTGGCAGGGCCCACAGCGGTACTCGACGAGTCGCCACGCGTTCTCTGGTGAAGGTGGGTCGCGCGAGGGACTATCTTGAACGTCAGTCTTCGCTTCGTAGGGAGGTTCAGGGTCCGTCCAGTAGTTCTTGTATCGACCACCGGACCGAGTCGCTTCGACTGGGAGCCTGCTGAACGCGACCTTCCGGCCGTGCTCAGTCGGCTTCGCTGAGAACTCGTGAGCCCGTTTCTTCGCAAGCTCCGACTCGTCGACTTCGGCGTCGTACCAGAGGTCGCCGTCCCCGTCGCTGACGCCGTGACTCTCCTGTTTTGGAGAGTCACTCACGGGGAGCCACCCCCGCGTCACAGGGTCGATTACAGCGCCGCTGCTCCTTGTTAAAACCCTGCGAAAGGATTAAGGTTAGAGTGGGGCCGGAGGGTTGAGTAAAATCGGCAGACAGCGGCACGGTGTCCCGTGAAACTGCCGAACTCTCGCATCCCTCAGTCATGGTTCTGGATGTCGAGAGATGCGCTCAGTTCACGACGCCGCTCACGGAACCGCTCGTGCACGTCCGCCTTATCGTAGTACCGCCGAATCGTCGAAGGCGTCGCGTTCACACGCTCAGCCACCAGTTCGATAGGCACGCCGCGGTCGAGTTGCCACGTAATCGACCCCGTCCGAATCGCGTGCGGCGACCGGGTAGACGGGCACTTACTCCCAGCGCCGCGAGTCGTGTACGAACACGCGTGACGCTCCCGACCGTGGGGGCAATCTCTGTACAGACACGGTTGCGTCCCGAGGTACGACCACGACCGAATCGTCGTCCGCGACGGTCGCCCCTGTCGGCAGGAGAACAGCGGTTGACGCCCATACTCGTCGCGCTTGTCCGACCGCTCACGAGCGATGTACTCGTCGAGAGCATCGACCACCGGCTCAGGGAGGCCGACGACACGCTCGCCGTCCTCCTTGTTCTTCAGCGGCGTCTCAGTCTCCGGCTGGTGACGGAACTCCAGCGACCGTTCTTCCCTATCGAAATCACCGAGGTCGAGCGCGCGGATGCCGCCCATCCGAGCGCCCGTGTGCCACGTCACCTCCAGAAACGCGTGCCACGCCGTTCCGTAGAGCCGACGAGACTCACGGTACATCGACAGCAGGTTCAGCGCGTCCTCAGCGGCCAGCGTCTCGTCGCTGGTCTGCTGGGCCTTCGACAGCTTCGGCACCTTGATTTTGTCCAGCAGGTCCGGGTCCACGGCCTCGATGCGGTGGCAGTACTTCACCAGTTGCCGCAGTGCGACAACCGCACCCTTCACCGTCGACGGCGACATGCCCTGTCTCTCACGGTACGCCTGATACTCGTCGACGAGCCAGCCGTTCAAGTCCGCCATCGACTCCACGTTCTCCGACTCGCACCAGTGAACGAACGCGTTCAGCCGATTCCGGTACGACCGAATCGTCGCTTTCGCCTGTGTCTGCGCCCGTCGAGCAAGGAACCGCTCACGCGCTTCACGCGGTGAGAGGTCCCGCAGTTCGTCGCTCATCACAGCACCTCCCGCGTCACCCGCCGGGTGTTCACCTCGGCGTCGAGGAACTCGGCCAGTCTCTCCGCGTCGATCTCCTCCGGCGTCACGAAGATTATCGACTCGTCGAAACCGAAGGTCGCGCTTCGACCGTCGGCGAGAGCTTCCCGCTGTTCCTCGGACAGCTGAAGCACGGTGAGTTCCTTACTCATCGTGCCGCACCTCCGGTTCGGCTACACTCCGTTCGCTACGCTTACGGTGGGGGCTTTCGTAGGGTGTCATGGGTTCCTGGTCTTGGTTCCGAGGCTCCGAACTCCCGGATTCCTGATTTCTGGGTTCGATGGCTTCGGTATCGGGGCCGATACGCGCGGGGAGAGTCCTGTCAGACTCGTTCTCCCCGTGCCGGACCTTCAACCGAGAGAGACGTTGGTGGGTAGACGTATAAACCCCGAATCCACTCCCCGGAGTGAAAGTGAAGGTTTTAGCGAAAGTGAAACTCAGACGTGCCGCCGAGGTCGATTCTGCCGGGATTCGTAGGGGTTCAAGGCCCCTCGGATTCTTGGTAAACATGCTTCCGTAGCTTGATTACGGGAGCCACCGCGGGCCAGTGTTGGTGCACTGGGTCCGCTTTGATTCTGGATGGACCCGACCACGGTCAGGTCCGCGTGTAGCTTCCGTTAGGGTACAGTACGACAGATATCACTTATATCTTGGCAAGAAATCTACTCACAGACGATAGATTTCTTTTCATACTGTCGCCTACCAGTTGCAATTATACCCTCTTGTTGACAACGTGTGCTACCATGCGGCCACGCGTCTCTTGGATGACGGGAAACGACGACACGATTCTCGAATACTTCCAAGAGCACGACGTTGCACTTCCACCCAAGGGTCTGGAAATCAATCTCGAACGAGAGGGATTTTCAGTTTCGTACTCGACCATCCACAGACGGCTAAAGAAGCTCGAACAGACGGGCTTAGTCGACCGTGTCCGGCAACGAGAGGCGTACTACGCAATTACAGATAAGGGTCGAGCGTACCTCTCTGGTGACCTTGACGCTAGCGAACTCACTTTAGACGAGTGAGCACCCACCACCCTGACCCGTAAAGGGGGCGGGTGGATGGGTGGCGAAACCGGTGGTTTCGCTGGTGATGCGTCTCGTTCTGCTTGTGCATTCACGTCTCCTGATAAGTGACCTTATCTGGAGTCGTGCCGCTCCGCTGGGTGCCGCATACACTCTCTGTCTTCGTCGTAGTAGTCATCTACCAGCAGGACATGGTCCGCGCTCTCTGGGTCCGTGATACCGTGCTCCCCGACGAAGTGACGTGCGTGCATCGTCCCGTCGTCGTGGTACGCGAAGTTACACTTCGAGCACCGCCACATCTCTCCACGTCCGAGACTGTGCTGTAGTCTCGTCTCGTCGAGGATGCGCTGTACCGGGAGCTTCAGCGGGGCCATGTCGACGCCGCCGCCGTTCGGCGCGTGCTCCTCGCCGTCGCGGTCGACGATGGCCTCTAGGTGCCACTCGGAATCGAGCGACGCCCGGCGGAACGATTCCGGTTCGGAGTCGTCCTCGCCGTTCATCACCGATTCGACAAACTCGGCGTGCTTCGGGTCTATCATGTTCCGACCGAGCATTCCGGCTACCGTTGGTACATCGTTACAGTACTTCAACTCCGCTTCGACGCGCTTCCGTATTCGAGTCTTCGTGGTCGACTCTCCGACGCTCGCCGCCGCGGTCGCGGTCGGCCAGCGTTCGGCCAGCGTCAGCTCGCGCTCAGTCTCGTCCGACTTCCCTTCGGCGTCGAGGGCGTCGCTCAGGTCGTCGTCGGAGACGGGCGCGTCGAGCCGTGACTGGTCTATCGCCCATCCAGAACCACAGCACTCGCAGACGACATCAGGGCCACGGCCGTCGTCCCACACGACCGCGTCGCCGTGCGCGTCAGTCTGGTTCGACTCGTCGGACTCAGCCCGCTGTTCGCAGGCGTCCGCGGCAATCGCTTCGGTGAGCACCTTCGAGCGTGAGGTACGACGGCGCGCCGCCGACCAGTAAATCGAGCCCCACGCGAGGTACTCGATTGGCTTGTCGAGGAGTTCTTCGGTGTATCCGCCCATGTACGCCGCGAGGTACGAACCCATGTTCTCCACGCTCGCGTTCAGGGAGATACAGCCGTTCGACTCCTCTACGTAGTCGGTTATCGTATCGTAGTCGTGTGCCGACCGACCGGCGTACTCGCACACTTCGACGTGTTTGTCGATGACCCGCTCGAACTCGGAGCCGACGCTGTGCAGGTCGTCGTCGAGTCCAAGCGGTTCCGTATCGAAGTACACGCCCACGTGGAGATGCGTGTAGCACGCGTTCATCCCGCTCCCGTCGCCGCCCATTCCGTGCGGCTCTGCCTGTAGCCAGTAGCCCCACTGGTCGGCGTCGAGCCCAAGATGGTACTCCATCGTGTTGCGCAGTGTGTCGCGTACGCCGTCGTACGAGAACGAGTCGTGTACGGCGTCAGCATGTTCTACCGGCGGTACCCGAGTCCCGTCAGGAACCGACGACGCGGTGAGGGTGAGCATCGCGGTCGCGGGCGAGTCCCACGCCGCGATTGATTCACCGCCACTCGGTCGGTCGCCGCCGGCCATCTGGCGCTGGAGCGCCATCGCCCGTGCGTACTGTTTCTTCGAGTACTCTTCTCCCCACGCATCTACCAGCGGTATCTCGAACTCGTCGCCCTGCTCGTTGGCGAACCGGGCGCGGAGTCCGTCGTACCGTGCGTGCGCGGTGAGGAAGGCACTCAGAGCGTCCGCCCACGTCGAGGCTTCACGTTTCGCTAGCTCCGTCACTTGGAACGCGTTTTCGGTGGGCTGTTCTGGTTCGACCCACTGGTCTCGCCAGTCCGCTTCCGTAACGATGCGTCTCAGCTTGCGCCCGTGTGTTTCGCACAGGGGCGTCTCGGCCAGTTCCGGGTACTTCTGTGCGAACTCTAGAACTCGTTCGTGTACGAGTTCGTCGGATTCGTCAGAGTCCCGTGAACGCTCGCGTTGAGCCTCTACAGAGTTAGTCTCCTTGGAGGGCCAAGGCTCAGCCCCCGGTTGAGTTCCTTCGACCCCACCGGAAGGCTGGTCACCATCGCTACTCACGCTCCCCGTCGTCCGCGACTTCGTAATCGCTCAGACGCCGCTGGGGCTTTTCACGTCCCTCGGGGTCGGGGACCCCTCGGTGCGGCCCGGCTTCCGGGTCGAGGGGCGAGCCCTCGCTTCCGGCGGGCTCCTCCCTCCCGCGCCTCGGGGCGCTCGGCGCGGGCAGGACGGTCGTCGCCTCTCCGGACCTTGCGGTGGAATCCCGGGCGGCCAAATGCGCCCACAACAAGGATGTGACTCGGTGGTCCTTGATTACATCCTCCGCAGCAGGGACCCGCGCGCAGTCACGGCATTGACGCAGTTTCGCGGCGCGCTCTCCGTGATCGACGAGGCACCACTTGTGGCAGGGCCCACAGCGGTACTCGACGAGTCGCCACGCGTTCTCTGGTGAAGGTGGGTCGCGCGAGGGACTATCTTGAACGTCAGTCTTCGCTTCGTAGGGAGGTTCAGGGTCCGTCCAGTAGTTCTTGTATCGACCACCGGACCGAGTCGCTTCGACTGGGAGCCTGCTGAACGCGACCTTCCGGCCGTGCTCAGTCGGCTTCGCTGAGAACTCGTGAGCCCGTTTCTTCGCAAGCTCCGACTCGTCGACTTCGGCGTCGTACCAGAGGTCGCCGTCCCCGTCGCTGACGCCGTGACTCTCCTGTTTTGGAGAGTCACTCACGGGGAGCCACCCCCGCGTCACAGGGTCGATTACAGCGCCGCTGCTCCTTGTTAAAACCCTGCGAAAGGATTAAGGTTAGAGTGGGGCCGGAGGGATTTGAACCCCCGATCGACTGATATCTCCGGTGGGCACCTCGGAACTCCAGAGGGTCGTCAACACGACCGATGATCAGTCGGCCGCTCAGTATATCAGCTGGAGTGTCGTCCCGGGCGCCAAGCCTCTGGAGTCAGTCGCCATGCCGGGCTTGGCCACAGCCCCGATTCGTGCTGTCTGCACTCTCTCGTATGGCGATTTTTCTTAAAGGGGTTTCGATTCTACTCGTCGCGGTCGTCGTCGGCCCAGTCGCACTCCTGGCACTTGTAGGCCGTCACGAACTCCGTCACGCTCGGCATGTAGCCCACCTGGATGACGTTCTCGCCGCACTCCGGGCAGTCGAAGTCGGCGTCCTGAATCGGCTCGGCGTCCATCGGGCGCTCGCCCTCGACGAGTTCGGCGAGCGTCTCGGGCGTGACCATCCGTCCTTGTACGACGCGGTTGCTCATACCCGTGCAACCGTCCCGAAGTAAGTAAGCCCTCCGCCAGCGGTTGGTCCACGTCGCCGCGGGCGTCCGCGCGGCCGCATCCCGGTCCGGTTCAGGGCGTCGCAACCGTCACGGTCCGGGTGCGCGGGCCGTCGCACTCCACGAGGAGGACGGACTGCCACCGACCGAGGTCGAGGCCGCCGTCCGCGACCGGTATCGAGACGCCGTTGCCGACGAGGAGCGCCCGGAGGTGCGAGTCGGCGTTGTCGTCGAGTTCGTCGTGGTCCCAGCCGTCGTCGGGGACCGCCTCGGCGAGCATCGACTCGATGTCGCCGAGCAGCCGCGATTCGGCCTCGTTGACGCAGACGCCGGCGGTGGTGTGTTTCGAGAAAACCGTACAGACGCCGTCGTAGCTCGCGGACACCGCGTCGGCGACTTCGTCCGTCACGTCGATGACCTGAAGCCGGCGCTCGGTTCGAACGTCGAAGGTCCGTCGCATGCGACGGGATTCGCCGGCCGGGAGAAAAAGTCGCCCGGCGGATTACAGCCAGGGCGCGCGGGACTCCTCTTCGCCGGGGTAGCCGTACCCCGGCTCCGAGTCGTCGTCGGTCTCGTCCGCGTTGTCGACCAACGCCTCGTAGTCCTCGGACGACTCGACGTCGTCGCCGCCGTCTGCGACCGGGCCGGCCGCGGCCGCGCCGTTCGCGTTCGGCGTGGCCGATTCGGGGTCGGACGCGTCGTCGACGAACTCGTCGAGGTCCGCACCGTCGGAGCCGGGGTCGAACGCGAACAGCGCGGTGACGCCGAGGACGCCGAGAGCGACGGGGGCCTGCGTCGGCATCAGGCCGAGCACGTCGAGCGCCAGCATGCCGAGGGCGACCGAGCTACCGAAGCGGAAGAGGTCGATGTCGACGTTGCCGCGGAGCCGCGGGGCGAACAGCGCGATGGCACCGGCGAAGCCGACGCCCGTGCCGGCCGCCGCGCCGGCGCTGAGCAGGCGCATCGGGTCGGGGTTGACGATGAGCTCGAACCCGGCGGGATTGAAGCTCGCGACGAGGCCGAGACCGATGATGATGCTCGGCGACGGCAGGTACTCGCCGACCTTCGAGGAGGCCGTCTTCGCCGCCACGGCCAGGATGACGAGGCCGGCGAAGCGGTGGAACACCTCGAAGTTCAGGAGCGTCTCGATGGTCTCCGCGACGGCGGCCTCGGCGACCGCGACCGGGATGAGCAACGCGCCGAGCAGGAGGATTGACGTGAGCTGTTCGCGGCGCGTGCCGTCCATCTCGGCGAGGATGACCGCGACCGTCGCGGACCCACCGAAGATGAGCAGGCCGGTCTGGAGGATGCCCGCGACCGAGGGGTCGCCCGCTGAGGTCGTCAGCGCCCCCGCGATGATGAGCGCGGGGAATATGCCGTCGATGAGGGGAAGCCCCATGACGGTTGCGAGCAGACGGGTGGCACCCCCTACCTGTTGCTCGAGGCGAAGGGCGACCGGGTGGCGTGAGACACTCATTCGATGTTACTGGCCTTCACCATGGCCCAAGCGGCGATACGAACGCAATTCGGACAGGGGCGTGCTGGCGCTCTGCACGCGAAGCCCATTTCGTCCGAAATTGAACTCCCGTTTAAATGTCTGCCACATCGCTGTAAAGAGAATGCCGGAGTCGGAGGTCGTTTGACCGGCAATGCGCGATGCGGCGGGACGCGTGGAGTCCATACAAGATTACATTAGGACAGGAGTATTAAACGTTGTGTGGGATACGACCGCATGGACCATAGGTATCTCTGTCTACCTTATAAAAAGAGCTGAAGATTCGTCGGATATAGATTGAAATATCGAAGATACCGTGGTACAAGTTCGTGAATATGGTGATTATTCACGATGGTCTTGTGATTCGGTACACCGTGACGAGGGGACGAACACCCCCGAGCGGTCGCGGCCGACGGCGTCCGTCGCTCGCGGGTGTCGTCACGTGTTCTGGTGGTCGTCTCGGTCCGCCGGCGATGCGAAGAATAATCACGCACATGCATATATCACCGAACTGGTTTGCGATACATCGACACGCCCGTGCTATCTCGCAACCCTTTTGTCGTCGCCGCAACCACGCTTGATATGGCGAACGACGTTCCTGACCGAGAACCCTTCACCGAGAAGCTACGGGTACCCGAATCCCTCACATTCGACGACGTGCTGCTCCGCCCGATGGAGAGCCGCGTCGAACCCGACGACGCCGACGTGTCGACGCGCGTCTCGAAGAACGTCGAACTCAACATTCCCATCCTCTCCGCGGCGATGGACACCGTCACCGAGAGCGGGATGGCCATCGGGATGGCTCGCGAGGGCGGCATCGGCGTGCTCCACCGCAACATGAACGCCGAGCAGATGGTCCACGAAATCGAGCGCGTCAAGCGCGCCGACGAACTCGTCATCCGCCGCGAAGACGTGGTCACGGCCAACCCCGGCCAGACCATCAGCGAGGTCGACGAGATGATGGAGCGCGCCGGCGTCTCCGGCGCGCCCGTCGTCGACGACGACGACGTGGTCCTCGGCATCATCTCCGGCACCGACATCCGCCCGTACCTCGAGGTCGGCGAGTCCGACGAGGTCAGCGAGGCCATGACGGACGAGGTCATCACGGCCGAGCGCGAGGTCACCGCCCGCGACGCGCTCGAACTCATGTACGACCACAAGATTGAGCGCGTCCCCATCGTCGACGACGACAGCCGCCTCGTCGGCCTCGTCACGATGCAGGGCATCCTCCAGCGCCGCGAACACGAGAACGCCGCCCGCGACGACGACGGTCGCCTCGTCTGCGGCGTCGCCGTCGGTCCGTTCGACGGTGAGCGCGCGCAGATGGCCGACGACGCCGGCGTCGACGTCATCTTCATCGACTGCGCCCACGCGCACAACCTCAACGTCATCGACACCGCCCGCGAGATCAAGGAGTCCGTCGAGGCGGACGTCGTCGTCGGGAACGTCGGCACGCGCGAGGCCGCGGCCGAACTCGTCGACTTCGCGGACGGCATCAAGGTCGGCATCGGCCCCGGCTCCATCTGTACGACCCGCGTCGTCTCCGGCTCCGGTATGCCCCAGATTTCGGCCGTCGCGGAGGTCGCCGACGTCGCCGCCGAGTACGATATCCCGGTCATCGCCGACGGCGGCATCCGCTACTCCGGCGACGCCATCAAGGCGGTCGCCGCCGGAGCCGACGCCGTCATGCTCGGTTCCTACTTCGCCGGCACCGACGAGGCCCCCGGCCGCGTCATCACGATGAACGGCAAGAAGTACAAGCAGTACCGCGGCATGGGCTCCGTCGGCGCGATGCAGTCCGGCGGTGCCGACCGCTACCTCAAGGAGGACAACGAGGACGAGGAGTACGTCCCCGAGGGCGTCGAGGCCGCGACGCCGTACAAGGGCTCGCTCGCGTCCGAGCTCCACCAGCTCGTCGGCGGCATGCAGTCCGGCATGGGCTACGTCGGCGCCGAGACCATCCCCGAGGTCAAAGAGCGCGCCCGCTTCGTCCGCGTCTCCGCCGCCGGCCAGACCGAAGGCCACCCCCACGACGTGATGATTACCGACGAAGCGCCGAACTACAGCCCGAGCGAGTAACGCGCTCTCCCGCACCCCGGCTTCGTCGCCCCCGAACCGTTCCCCGACGTACCTCGTTTTGCCGGTCGCCGCTCCGCTGTTCTTTCTCTCGCCGCACGCTCCGCCCCCGTCTGCGGCCACTTCCTGTCACGCGAGCGGGACGAGGACATGGGATAATTAATACGGATGTATGTCGTGCATCTACAAGCGATGGATACCGCGGAGCTACGGACCGCACTTCGGAACGCCGGGTTGTCACAGTATCAGGCGGAGGCTTACGTCGCGCTTCTGCAGCTCGGCGCGGCGAGTGCGACCGAACTCGCCGACGCCTGCGCCGTACCGACTGCCCGTATCTACGATGTTCTCCGCGACCTCGAGGCCAAAGGCTACATCGAGACCTACGAACAGGACAGTTTGCACGCGCGGGCGTGCGACCCGAAGTCGGTGATGGAGGACCTCAAGAGCCGCGCCGTCCAGCTCGACGAGGCCGCCTCCGAGATAGAGACGCGCTGGCAGCAGCCCGCGGTCGACCGACACATGCTGAGCATCGTCAAGCGCTTCGAGACGGTGTTCAACCGAGCCGAGGAGATGATTCGGGAGGCAGACGGCGAGGTGCAACTGTCCGTCACCCCCGAGCAGTTCGACGAACTCAAGCCGGCGCTCTCGGAGGCGTACGAGAACGGCGCGCTGGTGAAGGTCGTGTTGCATCCCGAGCGGACCGACGAACTCGAACCGCTCGCAGAACAGGAGTACGAGGGAGTCGCCACGGAGGTCAGACACCGAACCCTCCCGACGCCGTTCGTCGCTATCGTCGACCGGACGGGCGCGTGTTTCGCGCCGCACGACAGCTCGATGAACCAGTACGGCGTCCTCGTCGACGACTACACGCTGGCGTACGTCTTCCACTGGTACTTCCAGACGGCGCTGTGGGAGGTCTGGGAAGTCGTCTACGACGCACAGACGGACGAACCCCCGTTCGTGTATTCAGACATCAGACACTTCGTGCAGGACACGGAGCCGCTCATCCGCGACGGGAAGCGTATCATCACCCACATCAAAGGCTACGAGACCGACGAGCGCGACCCGATAGAGTTCACCGGCGAAGTGACCGACGTGTACTACACGGCGGTCTCCGCGCCGACGGACACGCTGTCGTTTTCCGAACTCGCGGGACAGGTCTGTCTGACCGTCGAGACCGACGAGAGGACATACACCGTCGGCGGGTGGGGCGCGGTCTTGGAGGACGTCGAGGCGAACCGAATCACCGTCGAAGAGATATCAGAGACATCTGACAGGTGAAATCTGTTCGATTCGCCGGAATGTATAACAACTCCGGGGGGCAATTAGTGCGCACAAGCGCAGTTTCGGACGGCGTTAGACAAGAGGTATTTTGATATACCACTGCACGACATTGAGTTTCGTGAGCGTCCCCGGAACACCCCTACACTACCAATGAGCGCAGAACAGCCACTGGTGCTCATCGTTGAAGATGAGCCTGACCTCGCCGATCTGTACGCAACCTGGCTTAGGAACGACTACAGCGTTCGTGTCGCCTACGGCGGCCGCGAGGCGCTCGATAAGCTCGACGACGAGGTTGACGTTGTTCTCCTCGACCGTCGAATGCCCGACCTCTCGGGCGACGAAGCGCTCTCGGAGATTCGGGACCGTGGCTTCGAGTGCCGCGTCGCGATGGTGACCGCGGTCGAGCCCGACTTCGATATCATCGCCATGGGCTTCGACGACTACCTCGTCAAGCCCGTCTCGCGCGAAGCGCTGACTGACACCGTCTCTAACCTCATCCTGCGAAACGCTTACGACGTAGGGATTCAGGACCTGTTTTCCCTCGCGTCGAAGAAGGCGCTCTTAGAGTCCGAAAAGGACGAAGCGGCGCTCGAAGAAAACGAGGAGTATCAACAGCTCACCGCCCGGTTGACCGAACTCCGGCGCGAGCTCGACGAGACGCTCGGCCAACTCGACGAGACCGAGGGAATCTCCGCAGTCTACCGAGACATCGGCGGCGAAGTCGACATCGACAGCTCCTAATCGGGTGCGGGCGTTCCGGTCGCCGACCCCTTTCACCTCTCTTTCCCGCTTTCGCGCGCCTACAGCGCCGTTTGCGACCTCGACGATTACTTGCGACACGTGTTCACTTAATTAAGTTATTTTCATATCAGATATACACGAAAAATTATATTTCGCGCTCGCTCCTTGGGGTAAGTGCACATGTCCGACGACAGCAACCAGATGGTCGCGTACCTCCGTCAGAACCCCCGCATGATGGGCGTCCTGTTCACGCTCACGCTCCTGCTCTCACAGGCGGGAAGCGTGGCAGCCGGCAACACCGGAGTCATCTACGGCCCGTAATCACGAGAGGAATTCGCAGTCCCAGTAGACCGTATCGTCGTAGACGACCGGAATCTGTTCTAACGCGAGGAAGTTTCGAAGCTCCGCCTCCGTGAGCCTGATGTCGGAGAGGCCCTGCGAGGAGAGATAGTATTCGTTCGTCTCGGGTAAGGCGGGTATGATAAGCGACCCGGGTCCGCATCGAGACGTCGGATACGAGTTGTACGAGAGACTGTACTCGTCGTCTGGTAGCTGTGCGACCTCACAGAGTACGGCGACTCCACTTTCGGTCTGAACGACCGATAGCCCACCGTCCCCGACCACGCCGTACTGGTGGGCGATGTCGCTGTCGGTTCGGACCACGTCGAGGGACGCCTGCAGCGGGAATCCCCCGTTAAGCAGTCGGGCCAGCGTGCGCCCCACGCCGACCGCCTGACTGTTGATGACCTCGCTGAACGTGACGATACCGCCGATAGCGCCGGCCTCGACGAGCGCGAGTCCCTGGTCGTACGACTGGCAGGCGTTGAGGAAGAACGCCCCCGTCCCGACGTGGTCGAGCGTCTCGGCGTCGACCCTGCCGTCGCGACACTGGAAGCCGTCGTCGTCGATGTGGCCGATGTAGTGGAGGAAGTCCGTCGGCTCGGCGAGTATCTCCCGAAGCTCCGCCCGGCTGAGGTCGTAGTGGGCGTCGACGTCGAACGACAGCCCGTCGCGCGAGCCGTAGACGTCGTCGACGATGTCCGTCTCGGCGAGCATCTCCGGGTCGTTGCAGACGACCGTGATACCGATGTCTCCCTGCGTCGGCTTGCGCTGAAGCCGGTTCCGGTAGGCGGCGGGAGTGGTCTTGCTCGCGCCGACCGGCGTTCCGTCGCTTATCCACGCCTGCTCGACCGAGTCGGTCGAACTGGGCTTGACGTACGTCTCGTTCGGGGTCGTCGCGCCCGCGCTCCTGACGATGTCGTCGCGGAGGAAATCGTCGACGACGGCGGCTTGCACCTCCGAGTGGGGGACTTCGGTCCCCGTGGGCGTCCTGACGACCGCGAGGTCGTTCGTGATGAACGGCAGGAGCTCGATGTTGTCGGTCTGCGGCGCGACGTGCGTCGTCAGCTTCCACTCCGGGACGAGGTCGGCGATGTGCTCGTAGGGTATCTCGAAGTACGCCGAGAGCTGTTCGCCGAGCGACGCGTCGTACAGCCGCTCGACGTCGATGTCCGTCCGCGACTCGACCGTCTGGCGCTCGTGGAGCGGCACGTCGTAGATGCCCTCCGTCCGAACGACGCAGTCGAGGAAGAACGTCCGTTTGAGCGCGCGCGCGACCGACTCCTCGAAGCCGTGGGGGCCGTCGAAGTCGTGGACGAACCCGTCTTCGGCGACGAGTCGGGGGGCGTCACCGGGGACGAGTCTCGCGCCGAGGTAGTACGCCAACGGCGTCGCCACGAAGATGTGACTCAGCGTCGGCGGGAGTTCGATTCGGACGCCGGTCTCGGGGACGTGAAGCCCCTCCGGGATGTCGAGTTCGTCGCCCAACTCGAGAAGCGGCGGGTGACCTCGGAGCGTGGGGTACGACCGCTCGACGCTCGTGGTCTTGAGCGCGGAGCTGAACGCCGAGACGGCCTCCATCACGTCCAGCGGGTCGTCGGTCGTCGTGACCGTCGTCGCGGGGCTCTCGTGCGACGACCGCGCGCCGACGTACACCGTCTGCGGCTCCTCGAACGAGAGGACGGTTTCGAGCGGCTTCGCGTCGACGGTCAGCGGTCCCTCGACTCTGAGGTACGTCTTGACCGCACCGAAGAGCTCGATGCTGTAGGTTGCCGCGTCGAGTTCCTCGTGTCCCTGCTGGTCGACCTGCGCGAGCATCGACCCCGCCTCGTCGCGGACGCAGACGACCGTGTTCGCCGCCAACCCGATACGGTCGGTCTCGATGCGGACCGCCGCGTCCGTCGGGAGCGAGAACCGACGCCGGTCGGCCGGCTCGGGCGCGACAGGCGACGGCGTGCGAAGCATGAACTGGTGGCGTTCGACGTTATCCCGAACGACCAACCCCGCGCCTTCCGAAGGGAGCGAAAAGCCGACTTCCAGCGTGGAAGACGCGTCAGCTCGCTTGCCCTGCCCGGACGATTCCATTGAGTCTATGTGACACGATTAGGGTAAAAAACGTATTGGTCGCGAGAACGTCACGGCTCCAACGGAAACCAGCCGGACGAGACCTCCTTCCGCCGGAGGTGCCAGCGTTGGCGGACTTCCGCGCCCTCGACGTCGAGTTCGACGACGGCGTCGAACAGCGGTTCGAGCATCCGATTAATCTCGTCCTCGCGGCCGCCGGGGGACCAGACGTGGACCATCCCGTTTCGCGCGCGGACGTGAGACGTCATGACGTGGAGGAATCGAAACACGTGGTCCCGCTCGTACCGCGAGAGGAGCGACGGCAGACAGTCGAACGCGACGCGGAGTTCGGCCGGAGAGAGCCCCCCGGCGAGGCTGTCGAACTCGGTCACGTCGGTCGCGAGTTCCGCGCCGAGTTGGCCGAGGCCTCCGCTCACCCGGCGTTCGCAGGTCTCGACCGCAGTCGGTACGGCGGCCGACGGTGACGGCGACGCCGCTGCGCTCCGTTCGAGCGTCGAGTACCGCACCACGCGGGTCCACTCCTTCGAGCGTTGGATGTCCGTGTCGAGGCGGGTGTCGAGCGGCGTCGAGTCGTTGAGAACTAACAGGCGGCGTCGAGGCTCGTCGGGAGCGCCGAGCATCTGCTTGGACGCGCGTGAGTAGAGTTCAGTCGGAACCGACCCGACGACGAGGAGCGCGCTCCCTCGTCGCTTGAGGTCGTCCAGCCCGAGTTGGAACGTGGACGTGTCCTCCGTCACGGCGATGTCCGTGTCACCTCCCGAAACCATTCGTGTTGCACGACGAAACCATATTTAATAATACTTTGCGTGTTGGTCTCTCGAAATGTGCCACCAAGTGTCATTATCGATGGTGCACTCTGATTGGGGCGTGTTCGGCCGCTTCGACCGCCCGAGACGGCGGGTCAGACTACCCCGTCGCCCGGACGGTCAGCACGGGAACCGGCGCGGTCCGGACGACGCGCTCGGTGACGCTCCCGAGGAGCACGCGTTCGACGCCCGTCCGGCCGTGCGTCGCCATCGCGATGACCTCCGCGCCGTGTTCCGTCGCGTAGTCGAGGATGGTCTCGTGGGGCGCGCCCCGCCGCACGGCCCCGACCGTCTCGATGCCGCGGCTCTCGCCGCGTTCGACGACCTCGTCGACGACGCGTTGGCCCTCCTGCTCCAGGGTTTCGAGGACCGTCCCGCCGATGATACCCGCGTTGTCCCGCGTCGTGTTCACGACGAACAACACGTGTACCGTCGCGTCGTACCGCTCCGCGAGGTCGAACACGTGCGGTATCGCCTGTTCGGCCGCCGGACTCCCGTCGACGGGGAGCAGGATTTCGTCGTACATCGCTGGATGTACGCGCCCCAAATGTGTGAATCCTTCGCACACCACGGTGCGCCGCTCGGTCGGTCAAAAAACGGAGTTGCCGGCAGGTCGGGGCGGACGGGTGGAGCCGACGGGCGGGGTGGACAGATGGGGTCGTCTCAGTCGCTGACGTACGCCTCGATACGGTCCATCGCCTCGCGGAGTTCGCGCATCCCCGTCGCATAAGAGACGCGAAGGTGACCCTCGCCGCCCTCGCCGAAGACGCTCCCCGGGACGAGCGCGACGTTCTGCTCTTCGAGGAGGCCCTCGGCGAACGCCTCGTCGTCGCCGTCGGGGGCCTCGGGGAAGACGTAGAACGCGCCTTTCGCCTCGAAGCAGTCGAGTCCCATCTCCTCGAAGCGGGCGAGGACGAACCGACGGCGGCGGTCGTACTCGCGGCGCATCTCGTCGACGGAGTCGTCGCACGACCGCAGCGCTTCGAGCGCCGCGTACTGCGCCGTCGTGGGCGCCGAAAGCATCGCGTACTGGTGGACCTTGTTCATCGCGTCGATGGCTCCGGCAGGCCCCATGGCGTAGCCGAGTCGCAGCCCCGTCATCGCGTAGGCCTTCGAGAAGCCGTTGAACACGATGGTCCGCTCGCGCATGCCGGGGTGGGTGGCGATGGAGGCGTGGTCGTCCTCGTACCGGAGGTCCGAGTAGATTTCGTCGGAGAGCACGACGAGGTCGTGGTCCCTGACGAACGAGGCCACGTCGGCGAGTTCGTCGTCGGACATCACCGCGCCGGTCGGGTTGTTCGGGTAGCAGAGCACCAGCACGTCGGCCTCGTCGGCCCCGGCGGCTTCGAGCGCCTCGGGAGTGAGCGTGAACTCGTCTTCGGCGCGGGTCGGCACCGGCAGCGGTTCGCCGCCGGCGAAGATGGCTCCCGGCGTGTACGAGATGTACGACGGCTGGGGAATCGCCACCACGTCGCCGGGGTCGACGAACGCCCGGAACGCGAGGTCGACCGCCTCGCTCGCGCCCGTCGTGACGATAATCTCGTCTTCGGGGTCGTACTCCTGTCCGTAGCGGGTGACGCGCTCCGAGATGGCCTCGCGGAGTTCGCGCATCCCGCGGTTCGACGTGTAGGAGGTCTTGCCGCGTTCGAGCGAGTCGATGGCGGCGGTCCGGGCGGCCCACGGCGCGGAGAAGTCGGGTTCGCCGACGCCGAGGGAGATGACGTCGTCGACCTCCTCGGCGAGTTCGAAGAACTTCCGAATCCCCGACGGCGGCACCTGTTCGACGCGGTCCGAAAGCTGGTCGCCGAGCGTCATGGCGACACTGAGAGCCGGTCGTCGTCGTCGCCGTCGCCGAGTTCGATGCCCTCCTCCTTGTAGGAGTCCATCACGAAGTGCGTGACCGTCTTCGTGACCTCGGGGATGGGTGCGATGCGCTCGGAGACGAAGTTCGAGACGGCGTGCATCGACGCGCCCTCGACCTCGATGAAGAAGTCGTAGTCGCCGGAGACGAGTCGCAGCGTGGCGACTTCGGGGAACCGCGCGATGCGGCGGGCGATCTCCTCGTAGCCCGTCTCGCGGTCGAGTTCGACGTCGACTTCGACCTGCGCCCGGACGTGTTCCTCGTCGACGTTGTTCCAGTCGACGACCGCCTGGTAGCCGCGGATGACCCCGTCTTCTTCGAGTTCCTCGAGCGCTGCTGCCACTGCTTCGGCGTCTGCGCCCAGCTGGCGGGCGATGTCATCTACGCTCTCGCGAGCGTCGTGACGCAGCAAGTCGAGCAGTGACTGCTTGTCCATGGACAGTCCGTTGCAGGCATCCGTAAAATGGTTTGCCCAACCGGGCGGAATTGTCGTGTCACTCAGTGTCATGCGACGGGCGTCGTCGCCGACCCGTCCGGCGGAACACTATTCCGCCGCCGGCGGAAACGTGTCCGCCATGAACGCCGAGTTCGATTGGCTCACCCTCGACGACGACGAAGAGGTGCTCTGGGCCGACACCCCGCATCCCTACAGCCTCGTGCCCTCCTTCATCGTCGGCGTCCCGCTCTCGCTCGTCCTCGTGGGCATCCCGCTTCTCGTCGGGTCGTACCTCTCGCACAAGAACACGAACTACGTCGTCACGTCCGACGCGCTCTACCGGAAGTCGGGCGTCCTCTCTCGGAGCGTCCAGCGCATCGAGTTCGACAAGGTCCAAGACACTTCCTACAGCCAGACGTTCCTCGGCGCGCAGTTCGGCTACGGCTCCGTCAACATCAGCACCGCCGGTGGGAGCGGCATCGAGATGAGCTTCCAGAACGTCGCCGAACCGCAGTCGCTCCAGTCGCTCATCAACGAGCGAATCAAGCGCCGCGCGGGGCCGGAGACCGACGCCGAGGGGAAGGCCGCCGTCCTCGACGACATCCTGACCGAACTCCGCGCGATTCGGCGGGCCGTCGAAGGCGATGAGGGCGCCGCCGCGGGCGACGACGGTCCCGACGAGGGCGGAACCGACTCCGACTCCGACGCCGACGCGTCGGCCGACGCGCTCGAACCGAGCGACTTCGAGTTCGACGCGACGACCGACGAGCGATGACGGGCGGCGATTCGAGCCCCGCGGACTCGCCGTCCGAGCGCGCCGCGACCGACTCGACGGCCGGCGACGCCGATGCTGCGCCCGCCGCGGCCATCGACGACTGGCTGGCCCGCGGCGACGACGAGACCGTCCGCTGGGCGGGTCGCCCGCGGATACAGACCGTCATCCCCGCCGCGGTCGTCGGGGGCGCAATCGCCGTCGCGGCCGTCGCCGTGGCCGTCGTGAACGACGCGCCGGCGCTCGCGCTCGCGGCCCTCGTCGGACTCCTCCTGCCGGCGTGGTCGTACCTCCGCGTCACCAACACGCGCTTCGTCGTCACCGACAGGGCGCTCTACCGGAAGTCGGGCGTCCTGTCTCGGACCGTCCAGCGCGTCTCCCTCGACCGCGTCCAGAACAGCGCGCTCTCGCAGGGCGTCGCGGGGTCGCTGTTCGGCTACGGGACCGTCTCGGTCGAGGCCGCGGGCGGCGGCGCAATCCGCTTCGAGGACGTTGACGACCCCGGTGCCGTCCGCGACCGAATCGAGGGACGCGACGACCGCGATGGCGACGAACTCCCCGGTACGGTCGAACAGTGGGTCGCCGTCCGCGACGAGGTGCGGGCGCTCAGGGCGGCCTTAGAGCGGTAGAAAAACGGGAGTTTTCGGTTCGGTTCGCGGCGCGGGTTCGCGTCAGTCGTCGTCCGCCGCCGGAGCGGCGGGACCGGGCTGTGCCGTGCTGTTCCCCGAGAAGCCGACGCCCGCGAGGACGAAGGCGAACAGCACGAGCGGCGAGAGGTAGCCGAACATGTAGTAGGGGGCGTACTGGAGCGTCGAGACGCCGAGGACGCCGGCCATGTACGCGCCGCCGGCGTGCCACGGGAGGAGCGCGCCGGTCGGCGTCCCGGCGGACTCGATGGCCTGCGAGAGGTCCGAACTGTCGAGGCCGAACTCGTCGTAGGTGTCGCGGAGCGTCATGCCGGGGACGACGATGCTCATGTACTGCTGGGCGGTGAGCGCGTTGGTCAGTATCGCCGAGAGGCCGGTGGAGGCGACGAGCAGGCGCGGGCTCCGAATACCGCGCTGGAGGCGGTGGGCGAGGACGGCGAGGACGCCGGTCTGTTCGAGCAGGCCGCCGAGCGTCAGCGCCGCGACGACGACGGCGATAGTCCACGCGGAGCCGGAGACGCCGCCGGAGGCGAGCAGGCTGTTGACGAGTTCGGAGCCGGTTTCGGGGCCGGTGCCGCTCATGAACGTCTGCCACGCCGTGACGAACGACGCGCCCTGCACGAGGATGCTCGTGAACGCGCCGGCGAACGCGCCCGCCAGGAGGACCGTCAGCGCGGGGTAGCCCGCCGCGGCGAGGCCGAACGTGACCGCGAGCGGCAGGAACGCGAGGAGCGTGATGTCGTACGAGGAGGCGAGGGCGGTCTGAATCTCGGCGATTTGGCCGGCCGGAATCGCGCCGGTGATGCCGAGGCTGAGGAGGACGAAGCCGACGAGCGAGAGGCCGAACGCGACGGCCGTCCCGCTTCGCATCGCGCGGATGTGGTCGTAGAGGTCGGTGTTCGTGACGGCGGCTGCGAGGTTCGTCGTGTCCGAAAGCGGCGACTGCTTGTCGCCCGCGTACGCACCGGAGAGAATCGCGCCGGCCGTCATGGGCTCGGGGACGCCGAGGCCGGAGCCGATGCCGATGAAGGCGACGCCGAGCGTGCCGACCGCGGTCCACGACGAGCCGATGGCGAAGGTGGCGATGCCGACGAGGAGCGCCGTCGCGGGCAGGAACACCTGCGGCGACAGCAGGTCGAGACCGTAGTACATCAGCGCCGGAATCGTCCCCGCGGCGACCCACGTCGAGACGACGCCGTAGATGACAAACAGGATGAGAATCGCCTGTAGCCCCATCGCCAGGCTGCGTTCGATGCCCTCGTAGAGGTCCTCCCAGGTGTAGCCCCAGACGAAACGACCGAGGAGACCGACCAGCGCGATACTCCAGATGAGCGGGATGTGCGGGTCGAGTCCCAGCCACGCCGACCCGAGACCGAGGAAGGCGACGAGTCCGAGCACCGGAACGAGCGCCTGTTTGAGCGTCGGGCGCTGCTCCGGGGCGATGTCGTCGTACGACCGCGGTGTGTACCTATCAGTTCCCATCGTAGCTCGACAAATAACTTTAGAGCATAAAATTGTGTCGTGTTATGCTTTGAGTGCATTGTTATGCAATGACGTACTTTCGCTTGACAATATAATTCCCGACAGTAATCCTACGGGTGAGTCGCCGCGGGCGGTCGCTCCGAACATTCACGTATTCCGATAGGTCGATATTTCGGAACGTGTCAACAAATAGGGAAACAGACATACCGGAGGCGCGCCACGGGTCGGGCATGGCCCTCGACGAGTTCTTCTTGTTTCCCCTCGGGTTGGTCGCCCTCTTGGGGGCGGTCCCCCTCGTCATCCTCTATCTGCTGCGGCCGGAGCCGGTCCGGCGCACCCTCCCGACCTTCCGGTTCCTCGCGGACTCGGCGGGACGAAACGCGTCGAACCCCATCTTCGACCGCCTGCTCCGGAGCCTGCTCCTCCTCATCCAACTGCTCGCGCTCGTCGCGCTCGTCGGCTCGCTGGCGACGCCGTACGTGATGGTTCCCGAGTCGGAGACGGTCCAAGAGACCGTCCTCGTCGTGGACACGAGCGCGAGCATGGGCGTCCGGGACGGCGGAGGGACCCGATTCGACAGCGCTCTCGCCGCGGCGCGAGACGAGGTCTCCGGCACGACCTCGGTCGTCGCGGCGGGGTCGAACGCGAACGTGGTGCTCCGCCGAGGGAGCGCGACCGACGCCCGCGCCGCCCTCGACGGCCTGCGCGCGAGCGCGGCACCCGGCGACCTCCGCTCCGCGATTACCGCCGCCGCCTCCATCGCCGGCGAGGACGCCCGCGTCGTCGTCCTGAGCGACTTCGCCGACGACTCGCCGTGGAGCGACGCGGTCCGCGAGGCCCGCGCCCGCGGCCTCGTGGTCGAACTCCGGCAGTTCGCGGGCGGCGGACAGGGCAACGTCGGTATCGTCGACCGGCGCTTCTCGGGCACGAACGTCACCGTGACGGTGAAGAACTACGGCGACTCGGCGACGACTCGGACGCTCTCTCTCGCCGGCGTCACGCGGGAGGTCCGGATGGACCCCGGCGACGTGGCGACCGCGACGCTTCCGGTCCCCGCGGGCGGCGGGCGCGCCGAACTCTCGCCGGGCGACGCCTTCCCGACCGACGACGCGCTGTACGTCGCGGCACCCGAGGACGCCTCGGTGGACGTGCTCGTCCTCACGAACGACGAGAACCGCTACCTGACGGCCGCGCTGTCGGTCATCCCCGAGGTGTCGCTGACCGTTGACAACCCGCCGACGGCCGTCTCGACGAACTACGACGTGGTCATCTACAGCAACGTCAACCCCGGTCGCCTGCTCTCGGGCAACGTCGAGGCCGGCCGCGAGGTCGTCGCCGACGGCGGCGGCGTGGCGATTCAGGCACAGGAGGAGTCGCCGAACTACGGCGACCTGCAGCTCGTCTCGCAGGCGAGCATCGAGACGAACCCGACCATCGGGACCGTCGAGAGCCACCAGATAACCCGCGACATCACCTTCCCGCCGCCGACCGAGTACGTTGCCGGCGACCTCCGGTCGGGTCAGTCGCTCGTGACCACGACCGGCGGCACCTCGCTCGTCGCCGTCGAGCGCCGCGGGGCCGGCCGCGTCCTCTACTACGGCTTCATGGAGGACAGCTCGGCGTTCAAGTACAACTACCAGTACCCCGTGTTCTGGAAGCGCTCGGTGTTCTACCTCGCCGGGCGCTCGACGCTCTCCGAGCTGAACCGGGCGACCGGCGGGTCGCTCGCGGCGGGCGCGAACCAGACCGTCGAGACACCCGCGGGCGAGGCGACCGGCCCCGAGGTCCGCCTCGCCGACGCCGGCTTCTACCGCGTCGGCGACGAGCGGTTCGCGGCGTCGCTCCTCAGCGAGGCCGAGTCCGACGTAGTCGCCGCGCCGCTCGACGGCGAGTCGGCCCCCTCGGACTACCCGACGCGGGTCGAAGAGCGCGAGGTTCCGGACCCGCTGACCAAGTGGGCCGCGCTGGTCGCGCTCGCGGCGACGATGGTCGAGTTGGCCTACCTGCGCCGGCGGGGTGACCTCTGATGGCGGCGCTCGGATCGACGTCGGCCGCGCTGACCGCGCTCGGCTCTGTCGCCTCCGGCTCCCCGCTGACTCCCCTCGCGTGGACCGTCGAGGCCGCCGGTCGGACAATCGGCGTGCAGCGCCCGCTGTTCCTCGTCGCGCTCCCGGTGGCCGCGCTCCTCGCGTGGGCACTCATCTTCCGCGGGGCGGACGGGACCGCCGGCGGGCGCTCCCGGCGACTCCTGTTCGCGTCCCGATTCCTCGTCGTCCTGTGCTTGGTCGTCGCGGCCGCGGGCCCGTACACCGTCACGACGCGGATGACCGACGGCGACCCGCAGGTGACGCTCCTCGTCGACGACTCCGACAGTGCGGCCGTCACCGAGGACGTGGCGTCGCAGCTCGCGGCGGACATCGAGGCCGAGGGCGTCCCCGTCACGACCTCGACGGTCGCCCGCGGCGAGGAGTCGCCCATCGGCGACGCCGTCGCGGCCAACCTCAGACCGGACGGGACGGTCGTCCTCGTCTCGGACGGGCGGGTCACCTCGGGGCGGAGCCTCGCGTCCGCGACGACGCTCGCCCGCGACCTCAACGCGACCGTGAGCGCGGTCGCGCTCGAACCGAGCCAGGCCGAACACTACGTCACCGTCAGCGGCCCGTCGAAGACCAGCGTCGGCGTCGAGAACGCGTTCCTCGCGCAGGTCGACGGGGTCGTTCCCGAGGACGCCGAGGGCGCGACCGTCGAACTCGTCGTGGATGTCGACGGCGAGGAAGTCGCCCGCGAGGTGGTCAACACGACCGGCGGCGTCGAGTTCTCCCAGACGTTCGAGACCACCGGCACCCACCGCGTCACCGCCCGCATCGAGAGCGACGACCGCTTCCAGACGAACGACGTGTTCCGCAAGACCGTCCGCGTGGTCGAGCCGCCGCGGGTGCTGTACGTCTCCCGTGGGGACTACCCGTTCCGCGACTACCTCTCGGAGCTGTACGACGTGGAGACCGCCGAGGCCGTCCCCGCCGACCTCTCGGCGTACCACGCCGTCGTCTTGCAGGACATCCGGGCCGAGGACGTTGGCAACACAGAATCGCTCCAGCGGTTCGTCATCGACGGCGGCGGTCTCCTGACCGTCGGCGGGCGCAACTCGTTCGAAAACGGCGGCTACGACGGGTCGAGCCTCGCGTCGATGCTCCCGGTCACGACCGGCGAGGGCACGTCCCAGCAGACGAACCTCGTCTTCGCCATCGACGTGTCCGGCAGCGCGGAAAGCGGCATGCGCGTCCAGAAGTCGGTCGCGCTCGACGCGCTCGACCAGCTCGGCGACGAGAACCAGGTCGGCATCGTCGGCTTCAACTACCGCGCCTACGAGGTCTCGCCGCTCCGCCCGCTCGGGCCGAACCGCGAGTCGACAGCCGACCTCATCCGCCGGCTCCAGTCCGGCGGCGCGACCGACATCTCCGTCGGCCTCGAGGGCGCGGCCCAGCAACTCGGCGACAGGCGCGGGACGATTATCCTCATCAGCGACGGACACGACCGGTTCCAGGACGCCGCGAGGGTCGCGGACCAACTCGGCCGCGACGGGGTCCGCGTCATCACCATCGGGACCGGGCCGAGCCCGAACGAACAGACCCTCCGGACCATCGCGCGGGCGTCCGGCGGGAACTACCTCAGGGCCGACGAGACCGACCGACTCCGCATCCTCTTCGGCGGGTCGAACCGCCAGTACGCCGGCGACGGTCTCACGGTCGTCGACCAGAACGACTTCGTCACCGCCGGCGTCGAACTGACCGCGAACCCCGGCAGCGTCAACGACGTGTCGGTCAGGAGCGGCGCGAACTTCCTCGTCGCGGCCGACGACGGGACCCCCGCAGTCGCCTCGTGGCGCTACGGCCTCGGCCGCGTCGCCACCATCACCACGTACGCGGGCGACGGCACGCTCGACGGCCTGCTCCGGAGCCCCGACTCGCTCCTGCTCACGAAGTCCACGAACTACGTCATCGGCGACCCGGAGCGGAAGGCGACCGGCGTCGCCGAGGTGGCGGACACCCGCGTCGACCAGCCGACGACCGTCGTCTACCGCGGCGGCGAGCGCCCGCGGGGCGTCGAGGGGCTGTCCTTCTCGGCGGTCGATTCCGGCGTCTACGAGGCGACGGTCGTCCCCACGGAGACGGGCTACCGGAACGTGCTCGACACGGCCTTCGCGGTGAACTACCCCGCCGAGTACGCCGGGTTCGGTCGGTCGGCCGCGCTCGAAGCCGCCGTCTCCGACAGCGGCGGGACGATGTACGACTCCGAGGACGCGGCCGAAATCGCCGCCTCCGCCCGCGACAACGCCGCCGGCGTCCAACCCGTCCGCGACGACTGGGCGGCCGCGTTCGTCGCCGCCGCGTTCCTCCTCTACCTCGCCGAGGTGCTCGTCCGGCGTCTTCAAGTGTATCGGGGTCGAACGCAAAGTGAAGGTGGTCTGATATGAGTTCCCTGGGTCGGTCCCTGAACCTCGGTCTCGTCCTCGTCGTCGTCCTCCTCACCGCCGGAACCGTCGGCGCGACGATGTTCTACCAGTACTCGGTCGATTCGCTCGACCAGCAAAACGAGCAACTGCGCGAGCGAAACGAGGCGCTGGAACAGGACCTTTCGCAAACCCGACAGAATCTGTCGGCGACGCAGGCGGAGCTCCAGGAGCTGAACAGCAGCCTCGAACGCACCCGCGGCGACGTCTCGCAGGTCGCGAACAACCTCGAAGACACGGAGTCGCAGCTCGAATCGACCCAAAGCGAGCTGTCGTCGACGCGGAGCGAACTCCAAGAGACCGAAAGCAATCTCCGAGACGCCCGCAACCGTATCAGCGAACTCACGGCGACGCTCGACGAACTCGAAGAACAGCGCAACCGGCTCGAAAACCAGATAGACGGCCTCGAAACGGATAACGAGGAACTGGAGGAGACGAACGCCGAACTGGAGGCCCAGATAGAGACGCTCCAGTCCGACATCGACGACCTCGAAGACCGGGTCGACGACCTCGAATCCGACCTCCGGCGGGCCTGTTCCGAGTTCGAAGACGGCAACGAACCGGCGGTGTGCAGCGGTGTCTGAATCACCCCCGCCCGAACCGGGCACCGACGGCAGCGACGTTCCTGATGCTTCCGACGCACCCGACGCGTCCGACGCACCAGACACGGCCGCCGCCTCGGAATCGGGAGCGACCCGCCGCGAGGCGATGGCCGACGCCGTCAGCGAGGTCCGCCGCGAGGCGGTGAAGGCCGCCGTCGTCTCCAGCGTCGTCGACGCCGCGGTCGCGACGCTGTTGGCGAACATCGCGTTCCGGGTCGTCGAGTTACCCGTCCAGTCGTCGGTGTCGCTCGGCTTCCTCCCGCGGGTCGACCCGGCCGTCTCGGTCCACGTCGCCGTCCCGATCGCCCTCGCGGTGGGCCTCCTCGTCGGCGTCGCGGAGTACCTCATCCTGATGCGGGTACCGCCGGTCGAGCAGTTCGAGGCGGTGAACCCCTCGGTCGCCGAGGCGCTTCGGACCGCCCGCGACCTCGTCGCCGACGAGGGGAACCCGAACCGCGACTCGCGCATGTCGGTCGCGCTCTACGACGACGTGCTGTCCCGCCTGCGGGAGTCGTCGTCGGTTGAGCTCCTGCCGACCCGCCGCATCGTCGGCGCGCTGCTCGTCGCCTTGCTCCTCTCGGCGGGGAGCATCCAGGTGGCCGTCTCGGACATCCAGTTCGAGGGACTCGCCGGCGACGGCGGGCCGGCGGGCGAGGGCCTCGACCAACCCGACGAGGAGACGGGGCTCCAGAACGGGAGCTCGATTCTCGGCGACCCCGAGGACGTGGACGCCGGCTCGGAGCAGTTGAACGCCACCGTCGCCGGGACCGGCGGGAGCGGCGACGGACCGGAGTCGTCGGCCGCGGCCTACGACTCGACCGGCTACGGCGGCGACAGCGCCGTCGAGAGCCAGCGCGCCGGCTACCTCGCCGACGACACGCTCGAAGAGGCCGACCTGATTCGCGACTACACCCTGAAGATACGAGAGAACGACGATGAGTGACAAACGAGACTGGCTCGGAGACGACGGACAGCAGACCGCGGCCGAAGGCGATATCGCGGTCGAGACAGACGACGACCTTGACCTCAGCATCGAGGACCTCCAGGCGAGCGTCGCGGCGGTCAAAGACGAGGTCGGAAAGCGCATCATCGGCCAGCACGACGTGGTCGAGCGACTCCTCGTCTGCGTCCTCTGCGACGGCAACGCGCTGCTCGAATCGAACCCCGGACTGGGGAAGACGACGCTCGTGCGCGCCCTCTCGGACGCGACGGACCTGCAGTTCTCGCGGGTGCAGAACACGCCCGACCTGATGCCCTCGGACATCACGGGCACCGAGATCATCCGCGAGACGCCGGACGGTCGGGACTTCGTGTTCGAGCGCGGGCCAATCTTCGCCAACGTCGTCCTCGCCGACGAGATAAACCGGGCGACGCCGAAGACGCAGGCCGCGCTCCTCGAAGCCATGCAGGAAAAGCAGGTGACCGCCGCGGGCGAGACCTACGAGCTTCCGGACCCCTTCTTCGTCCTCGCGACGCAGAACCCCATCGACCAGGGCGGCACCTACCCGCTCCCCGAGGCGCAGACCGACCGCTTCCTGATGAAGATTCTCGTCGACTACCCCGAGTTCGACGAGGAGCGGTCCATCGTCAAGCAGTACGCCGAGGGCGGCGCGTCGCCCGAAGTCGAGCGCGTCCTGCCGCGGACCCACCTGCTCGCGGCCCAACGGCTCGTGCGGCAGGTCCCCATCTCCGACGACATCCGCGACCGGACCATCGAACTGGTCCGCAAGACCCGCGAAGACGAGCAGGTCGAGTTCGGCGCGAGCCCCCGCGCGAGCATGGCGCTCGTCCTCGCCGCGAAGGCGCGGGCGTTCGTCCACGGGCGCACCCACGTCTCGTGGGAGGACGTGGTCGAGATGGCCCCGCCGGTCATCAGACACCGCATCATCCTCGACTTCCGGGCGGAGCGCGAGGGGCTCGACCCCGACGACGTGATTGCGCGGCTGTTGAACGAGTGACGAACCGATGATAGACCCCGGTTTCCTCGACGAACTCGACCGCTTCGACACCTCGCTGAAGCGCGTCTCGAACGCCCGACGGCAGGGCGACCAGGAGTCGCCGGACGTGGGCGAGGGGCTCACCTTCAGCGACCACCGGCGGTACGCCGCCGGCGACGACCCGCGGCTCATCGACTGGAAGGTGTACGCCCGGACCGAGGAGCTGTTCATCAAGCGGTTCGAGGCCGAGCGGAACCTGACGGTCCACGTCCTCCTCGACGCCTCGGCCTCGATGGACTTCGGCGAGGGCGACGCGAACAAGTTCGAGTACGGCGCGAAGCTCGGCCTCGGCTTTTGCCACCTCACGGCCGAGGAGAACAACGACTTCCGCTTTTCGCTCCTCGGCGACCTGCCCGACCGCATCGACACCGACGCGTCGAGCCGCGGCGAAGTGCTCCGGCTCGTCGAGCGCCTCAACGAGACGACGCCCGGCGGCGACGGCGACATCACGGCCGCGCTCTCGACCTACGCCGAGACCATCCGCTCGCGGTCGCTCGTGGTGGTCGTGAGCGACCTGCTTTTCGACCCCGACGACGTCGCTTCCGGCCTCGCCGCGCTCGCGCGGAACGACGTGCTCGTCGCGCAGGTGCTCACCCCCGAGGAACTCGGCCCGGAGGCGACGGGCGACGCCATCTTCGAGGACCCCGAGTCCGAGGCGACCCGCCGGACCTACTTCGGCGGGTCGGCGGCGCGGCAGTACACGGACCGACTCCAATCGCATCTCGCGGCGGTGGACGAGCGGTGTCAGGCGCTCGGCATCGAGCGCGAACTCGTCGACACCGGCGCGGACTTCTTCGACACGTTCGCCGACCTCTGGCTCGGCGCGCGCCTCGGCGGGGAACGTCGCGGCCGCGGCTAATCCGACCCCGGGACCAACATCGCCGCGGACCGCGGGCTTTTCACGAATCACCCCCCATTGGCCGGTGTGACGGAGACACAGGAGCGCCGCGTGGTCGGCCTCGTCGCGGGCTCGCACGTCGTCAACCACGCCTACCTCGTCGCGCTCGCGCCCGTCATCGGCCTCGTCGCCGACGACTTCGGCGTGAGTATCGCCGCCGTCGGCCTCGCCATCGGCGTTCAGGGCGGGGTCGTGACGCTCCTGCAACTCCCCTTCGGCTACCTCTCGGACGCGCGGAGTCGGACGCTCGTCCTCGCGGTCTCGCTCGTCGTCGGCGCGGTGGGAATCGCCGCGACCGCGCTCGCGCCCTCGTACCCGTGGCTCCTCGCCTCGCAGGCGCTCCTCGGCGTCGGCATCGCGGGCCACCACCCCGCGCACTACCCGCTTTTGGCGACCGCCTCCTCGGAGACGAACCGCGGGCGGGCGTACTCGCTGCACGCCCTCGGCGGGTCGCTCGGCTTCGCCGTCTCGTACGCCATCGCCGCCGGCGTCGGCGCGCTCGGGTTCGGCTGGCGCTGGACCGTCGCGGCCATCGCCGTCTTCGGCGCGGCGTTCGCGCTCGTCGCGCTCCCGGTCGCCCGCGGCTTCCCCGAGCGAATCAAGAAGCCGGCGACGGAGGACCGCCCGTCGTCTCGCCCCACGCTCGCGGGCGTTCGGCGGGGCGCGTCGGCACTCCTCTCGTCGGCGGGGCTGATGGGCCTCGCGCTCCTCTCGTTTCTCACCTCGGCGGCCGCGTGGTGCATCCGGACGTACTCGCCGCAACTGCTCACCGCCGGCTACGACCTCGCGCCGGGGGCGGCGAACCTCCTCGTCTCGGGGATGCTCGTCGTCGGCGCGGGGACGATTCTCGTCGGCGGCGCGCTCACCGACCGCGTCGGCCCCGGCAACGTCGCCCTCGGCGGCTACGCCGCGCTCGCCGGACTGGCGGCGCTCCTGGCGAGCGGGTCGCTCCCGCTCGCGCTCGTCGTGTTGATTCTCCCCTTCAGCGGGACCATCAGCGTCTCCCGGCCGGCGCGGTCGACCCTCGCGGACCGCCTCTCGGAGCGCGCCGACCTCGGCAAGAACTTCGCCGTCGTCACCATCGGCATCTCGCTCGGCGGGGCCGTTGCGCCACCGGCGTTCGGGGCGCTCATCGACCTCGCCGGCGTGCGCGTCACCTTCGGCGTCGTGGCGGTCCTCGGCCTGCTCTCGTTCGGGTTGACCCGGTGGCTCCTCGGCCGGGTCGACGGGTCGGCGCGGCGGCCGCAGGCGACCCCGAGCGACTGACGACGGCGCGTTCGCTCGCGGCGGTTACTCCAGTGGTTCGCGCTCAGTACTCGTCTCCTCGACCCACGAGCACCCCGAGCGCGATGCCGACGACCGCGCCGAACCCGGCACCGAACGGCCCCAGAAACGCGAACCCCGCGCCGCCGAAGACGAGCGCCGGAACGAACACCGCAATCGGCGAGACAGCAGCGGACATGCCCCGCGATTCCGTCTCCGCGGTGATAGTTCCATTGACACTTCGCGGTCGCGGGAGCCCGAATCCCGATTCCCTTCTCCGGCCACGTTCATGATGACAACAATTCATAACTAAGCGGTCGCCTCGCGTCTCTCCGAACGGTGGTGGAAATGGCAGCAACATCCGAGAAAGAACAACAGCACCGAGCGTCGTTCCTGCGCGTGGCGGACGAACTGTGGAACAAACGCGACTACGAGGTCATCAGGGAGGAGTACGACCCGCTGGTCGAGGTCCACGCCTTCTCTGACCCCGACGGCATCATCGGGACCGACGCGGTCGAGGAGTGGGCCCGGCGGTACCACGACGCCTTCTCCGACTTCCACGTGGAACTGTTCGACGTGGCGGCGCGGGACGACAGCGTGTACGCCCGGTATCACCTGACCGGCACCCACGACGGGACGCTCCGAAGCGCCCGCGGCGACATCCCCGCGACCCACCGCAAGATGGACACGTGGGGTATGGTGCAGGCACGCTACGAGGGCGGCCTGTGCGTCGAAGAGTGGAACAGCACCGACATCATGACCATGCTGTCGCAGCTCGGCGTCGCTCCCGAGTGAGCCGACCGAGTCGCGAAAAACGACCGTTTTTGGCCGCCTATCCGGACCACTCGCCGCGAACGTCGTCGGCGACCGCGTCGCGCCACATGCCGAACCCCTGTTGACAGATGGGGCTCTCTTCGAGGTGGTCCATGAACCCCTCTCCTTCGCTCTCCAGTTCGTCGAGACAGAACGGACACCGAGTCGGGTCGTCCCACGTGTGCGCGATGACCGAGGGTTGTACTTCCTGGGACATACACACCAATATGCGATAATACTTGATAAAAATTTGCACGTGGCCGGTATATGGTCTACTTCGTCTACTTGGGGGCGTATTTTGTACTTGATTCTAAACTGAGTACTCCGATTCCGTCCCCGTGTTATCCCGGCTCGTTCGCGCGGTTTCGACGCCGAATCGTAACCCTATACACGACTCGGGACCCCGTTCTATCCGTGAACTACATCTCGTGGGCGGTCGTCGCGCTCGGGGCCTACTCCCTCGTCGCGCCGCTGATGAAAGTGGCGACGACGGGACAGGGGAAGATTCCGAGCGACGTGGCCGCGCTGGTCGCTAACAGCGTGCTCGTCGTGGGAACCGTCGGGGTCATCGTCGTCTCCGGGCAGAGCGTCACGGACTCGGTCGTGAGTTCGAAGCTCCCCTACGTCCTCGGCGCTGGCGTCTGCCTCGCGGTCGGCATCCTCGCGTACTACCGGGCGCTCGCGCTCGGTCCCGTCTCCATCGTCGCCCCCATCTTCGGGATGTTCCTCGCGCTCTCGTCGGTCGTCGGCATCGTCGCGCTCGGCGAGCCGCTGACGGTTCGTAAGGCGGCCGGTATCGGCTTCGCCGTCCTCGCGATCGCCCTCGTCTCCATCGACTGAGCGGGCTCACACCGCCGCCGAAGGCGACGCGGAACTGCCGCGGGCCAACCGCTTTTGATGCTCGCGGGCCAACGCGCCGACATGGTACTCCTGGAATCCGACTCCGAACTCGAACGCGGCGACGCCGCACCCGACTTCGAACTCCCCGGCACCGACGGCGAGACGTACTCCCTCTCGTCGTTCGCCGACGACGACGCGCTCCTCGTCGTCTTCACCTGTAACCACTGTCCGTACGCGAAGGCGAAGTTCGAGGAACTGAACCACCTCGCGAGCGCCTACGACGACCTCGCGGTCGTCGGCATCAACCCGAACGACGCCGAGGACCGCCCCGAAGACTCCTTCGAGAAGATGCAGGAACTCGTCGAGGACGGCACGATTGGGTACACCGCCTACCTCCGCGACGAGTCGCAGGCAGTCGCCGCCGAGTACGGCGCGGTCTGCACGCCCGACCCGTTCCTCTTCGAGAACACCGGCGACGGGTTCGAACTCGCGTTCCACTCCCGCATCGACGACGCGATGAGCCCCGACGACGAGGTGACCGACTACGAGATGCGCACGGCCGTCGAGGCGCTCCTCGCCGGCGACGACATCCCCGTCGAGGAGTCCCCCTCGCAGGGCTGTTCCATCAAGTGGAAAGACCAGTAAAATAGCGCGACTGCGCTCGCCCGACTCGCGGCCCTACTCGTCGCCGAGGAGGGCTTCCCGGGCGTTCTCCACCGCGGCCTCCTTCTTCGCCGGATAGGCCTCGACTTTCGCGCGGAGCGTGAGCCCGCCGCCGCGGCGGGCCTCGCCCTTGAACGCGGCCTGTTTGTCCAGCCGCAGGAAGAACTCCGTGTTGTCCGTGACGCGCTGGTCGAGTTCGTCGAGGAGCGTCTCGAAGTCGGGGAGGTCGCGAATCTTGGCGAGGACGTGCCGCACGTCGTTCGCGCGCTCGACGCGCGCGGAGAAGACGATGATGCGGTCGCCGTGGTGGCCGGTGCTCTCGACGCGGTCGACGTCGAACTCGTCGGGGAGGAACGTCCGCAGCGCCTCCTCGACCCGTTTTTCGTCTTCCGTCTCGTAACAGAACGTTCGGAGGTCGATGTAGTGGAACGGAACGCGTGGCATAGTGGGTCTAAGAGGCGTCGGTCGGTGTCGGTCGCTTACTCTTCGTCGGCTTCGTCGTCGGCGTCGGCGGCTTCGAGCTGGTCCTGCGCGATGCCGACCTCCTGGCCCTCGTCGAAGCTGATGGTGTAGGTCGGCTCGCCGAACATGCTCTCGATGACCTGCGTGACCGTCCCGGTCTCGCCGTCGAACTCGCTGTGCTTGTCGTGCAGAACGACCTTGTCGTCTTTCTCGAAGCTCATACGCACAGGTTCCGCGTCACCGGATAAAAGGGCGATGATTGGCCGCGAAGTCGCCGGCTCCACCTCGCGACGGCGCGTGTCGAAGCCGATTTGTGGAGCCGCGCCGAACCGTGAGCTATGCCGAGTCGCCCGCTCGCACATCGACCGCCGGCCGTGCGCCGATGACGGTCGACGACCTGTGGTTCCTCGCCGACGAGGCGCGCCAGCGCGCCGAGCAGGCCTACCACCGCCTGCGCCGGAGCCACGCCGACGCCGACTACCTCGAACCGGTCCACACCCGCCGCGTCTCCCGCCCGCGGTTTCGCACGCTCGCCGCCCGCGTGAAGTCCACGGGGACGCCCTACGGCGTCCACACCGTCGTCCGCCGCCGCGACGACGAGATACTGCTCGTCCGCCACGAGGGCGTCGACCTCTGGGTCCTCCCCGGCGGCGGCGTCGACGGCGACGAGGGGTTCACCGAGGCCGCCCGGCGCGAACTCGCCGAGGAGGCCGGCATCACCGCCGACTACGGCGGCCTCGCGATGGCCACCCGCGTCGACATCCGCTGCGACGGCCACCAGACGTGGGGCGTGATGCCCGTCTACCGCGCCCGCGCCGACGAGGCCGCGGAGCTCAGCGTGAACGACCCCGACGAGGAAATATCGGCCGCGCGGTGGTTCCGCGTCTCGGAGCTCCCGCCGGACACCCGCGACCGCGACGACCTGCTGTCGTGGTACGACCACGTCGCCGGCGACTGACCGGGCCGCCGGCTCAGCCGGTCGGTCCCTGCGCGTCTTCTGCGTCCTGCGCGTCTTCCGCGTCCTGCGCGTCTCCCGTTTCGCTCTCGTCGGCTTCGACGCGTTGGCCCCAGAACCCGGGGTACTTCTCCACCCAGAGGTCGCCGAGGACGACCGTCTGGCACGCGAGTCGGAGCCCCGAGTCGGAGTCGTGCGGCGGGAACCGGAGCCGGCGGCGCTCCTTTTTCGTCCGATAGGTCACAGGGCCGCGAACCCGGACGGCGCAGGTACCACACGAGCCCCCGCCGCGGCAGTTGAACCACGACGAGTGACCGTTGTGCGGCGGTTCGCCGGCCGCTCGAAGCACGTCGCGGAGCACGTCTCCGCGGTCGCACTCGATTTTCCGGCCGCGAAAGTGGACGGTTGGCACGTGTCGGGTGACGCCACGCGAGGCTTAAGCGGTGTCGTTCGAGCGACGACGGGAGAGAGCCGGCAAAAGGCCGCCGACCGTCCATCGCGCCGCCGCCGCGGTTCCCGAACCGAACCACGAAAAGCGGCAAGGGCCTCCGAAACCCCGCGATTCGCCTCGGAGAATCTAAGTTCGTTCGTCCCCGACCCCGACCATGCGCAACACACGACGCGCGTACCTCGCTGCCACGGCGGGTGCGCTGACGCTGGGAACCGCCGGCTGTCTCGGCGGCGGAAGCGGCGGTTCCGGCGACGACGCCGTCGCCGCCATCGGTTGCGAGGTCCCCGCACGCGACACGGTCGATTCGCTCCCCACGCCCGTCATCGGGGCCGAGGACGCGAGCGTCGTCGTCGACGTCTGGGAGGACTTCGCCTGCCCTCACTGCGCGACCTTCGCGGTCGAGGTCGCTCCGCAACTCCGGTCCGAGTACGTCTCGGAGGGCGTCGTCCGCTACCGCCACCACGACCTCCCGATTCCGGTCGACGACTGGTGGTCGTGGAAGGGCGCTTCGGCGGCCCGCGCCGTCCAGGACGAGGCCGACGACGAGACCTTCTTCGAGTTCGCCCACACGCTCTACGAGAACCAGTCGGAGTTCACCGGCGGCGACGCCGAGGGCTCGCTCTCGACGCTCCGGTCGCTCGCGGACGACGCCGACCTCGACGGCTGTTCGGTCGCCGCGGCCGCCTCCCGGGAACGCTACCGTCCGCTCATCGAGGCCGAGCGGACCGAGGCCGTCGACGAGCGCGGATTCCAGGGGACGCCGACCGTCCTCGTCGACGGCGAGCAGGCCCCCCCGCGGTGGTCCGACCTCCAGAGCGCCGTCGAGGACGCTCGATAACCGGTTTCGACTCGCACACTACCTCTCTCGCGGGATTCGCGCACGACACCAGCGACTCTTTACGCAGAGATTCACTAGCCACGAGTATGCACGCGACGCGACCGCTCCGCCGACCCCGACGAGGTGACGACCGGTGAGACGACGCGCCCTCCTCTCTCTTCTCGCGGGCGCGGGCGTCGCCGGCCTCGCGGGCTGTCTCGGCGACGGTTCGACCCCCGAGGGGTCCGCCGAGACGACCGCGACGACCGCCGGAACCGGAGACGACGGCACCGGAACTGCCTCGGCCACCGCGTCGTCCGGGTCCGGCGACCTCCCGCTCGTCGTCGACACCGTGGAGGCGCAGGGCTCGACGGCTGGCGAGGCACAAATCCCGGCGGACGGGACGCCGACCGTCCTCGACCTCTTCGCGACGTGGTGTGCGCCCTGCGTCGCCCAGATGGAGTCGCTTCGGACGCTCCACGAGGAGTTCGGCGACGACGTGGCGTTCGTCTCGGTGACGAACGAGCGCCTCGGCGGCGGCCTCACGATGGACGACATCCGCGCGTGGTGGGCGGAACACGACGGGAACTGGACGGTCGGCCACGACCCCGACAGTAACCTGATGCGCGCGGTCCGCGCGAACGGCCTCCCGTACCTCGTCGTCTTCGACGCCGACGGCGAGGTGTCGTGGACCCACCGCGGCCTCGCCAGCGAGGAGAACCTCCGCGCCGCCGTCGAGGACGTCGCCTGATGCCCGGGTTCGGTCTCGGTCCCGTGCTGGGACTCGACCCCGGGTTCGCGGGCACGCTCGCGTTCGCCGTCAGCGCGGGCGTCGCCACCTTCTTCGCGCCCTGCGCCTACCCGCTTCTCCCGGGCTACGTCGGCTACTACCTCTCCCGCGAGGAGGCCGACCTCGGCGGCGCGGCCGTCCGCGGGTCGGTCGCCTCGCTCGCCGCCCTGCTCGTCCTCGGCGCTATCGGGAGCGCGCTCGCGGTCGTCGGCGGCCGCATCGCCTCGCACCTCGCGCTCCTCGAACCGCTCGTCGGCGTGGCCCTCGTCGGCTTCGGCGTCCTCATGTTCTCCGGTCGCGCGCCGAGCCTCCACGTCGTCCTCCCGGAGTACCGGTCGTCGGTGACCGGCTTCGGCGTCTTCGGCGCGGTGTACGGCCTCGCGGCCGCCGGCTGCGTCGTCCCGATTTTCCTCGGCGTCGTCACGCAGTCGCTCGCGCTCCCGACCCCGCAGGCGGTCGTCTCGCTGGGGGCCTACGCCGCGGCCGCCGCGCTCCCGCTCGCGGTCGTCACCGTCGCGGCCGCGCTCGGCGGCGACCGAATCCGGTCGCTGTCGGGCCACGTCGGCTCGGTCCAGAAGGTCGCCGCGGGCGTGATGGTGCTCGCCGGTCTCTGGCAGATTTGGCTGGCGCTGTCGTTCTTGGGACACGTCTGAGGGGGCGGGCGGTCGGCCGCCCGATAGCCCGCGGCGGCCGACTCAGTCGCCCAGCCCCGGAGCCTCGCCGGTCGGCGTCGGCAGCGACCGAATCTCCCGCGGCGGCACGAGGAAGTTGCCGCGGCGCTTGACGAAGATGTACTCCAGAATGCCGTTGTTGACGCGCTGGCGGACGGTCGGCACGTCGGTCAGGTCGGTGCCGTTCATCGCCTCGCGGACCGCCTCGAACTCGGAGATGCCACGCTGGAGCGACGGGAAGTGCAGGCTCGCCACGCCGTCGTCGGCCGACTCGAAGTGTCTGCGGAGCAGTTTGACGTTGCCCTCGTCGTCGCGGTTGGCGCGGGCGGCCTTCTGGGCGTGGCCGACGTGGCCGAACTCGAAGGCGTCGTCGCGGAGGCTGTCGAGCATCGCGTCGATGCCGCTGTCGTCGCCGAGGTTGTCGCCGACGCCTTCGACGAGGTCCTGCTCGGCGTGGGCAGGCGAAAACAGCTTCATGACCCGATGGTAGCGGTCTTCCTCGTCGTACCAGTCCGAGAGGCGCTGGCGGACGTTCGCCACGTGCTTCGTGGTCGCGCCCGCGAACGGCCCCTCGTCGATGGTGACGTACTCCTCGGTGGCCTGATTCTTGGCGAAGCCGGCTTTGAACCCCATGAACAGCGGCGACTCCTCGGGGACGGGGTTCCCGTCGGGGACGCCGTTCAGGTCGGACTGGTGTTCCGCCGGGAGGCCGGCCCCGACGAAGCCCGTCCGTCTGGAGTCCACTGAGAAGACCCCCGAGAGGTCGGCGTCGACGGCGACGCCGTTGGCCTCGTCGACCTCGCCGCGGAGCGCCTGTTCGGCTTCGAGGACCGCGTCGGCGCGGTCGGACGCGAGGTGGACGAGCGCGTCCTGCCGGTCGAACTCGGGCGTCTCGAAGGGCGACAGCGCCCGCGGTTCGGGCAGGTCCACGCCCGCCGGGAGCGGGTCGTCGAAGCGGTCGAAGTACCGCGGGGAGTAGGCGACCGACCAGATGACACCCTCGTGGCTCCGCTCGTAGGCGCGGTCGAGGACGCGGAAGGCGTTCTCGACGGCCTCGCGGTCGGCCTCGGTGGGCGGTCCTTCGCCCGCGAGGTCGAGGTAGAGAAGCACCTGATGCCGGGGCATCTCGACGTTGCCGTGGTCGTCAGCCCGGCAGAACTCGTTCCACGCGTGCTGTCTGCTCGGGAGCGTCTCGAACGCGTCGGTCCCCGCCGGGACGGGGTCGTCCGGTGCCCTGTCGAGGCAGGCGGAGAGCGCCGCCGCGCCCCCGGCCGCGACCGCGGCCTTCAGGAACTCCCGGCGGGACGGAGACCCGTCGAACATACCCCGGCTAGGGACCTCTCGGGGAAGTCCGTTCTGGTGTGTGCGTCGAAGATTTCGCCGCGGTCGTGCGAGACGAGAACACGCGCGCTGGCGTTCGAAACGCACACCAAACGGCATTTGAGTATCGGGCCGCTAGCGGTGGGTAATGAAACGACGAACGTATCTCCGCGCCGCGGGGGCGGGCGCGGCGCTCGGTCTCGCGGGCTGTCTCGGCGGCGGCGACGCCAATCCCAACGTCTCGCTGTCGAAGCCCGACCGCGAGAACGACGTGTCCAGCGAGGACCTCCCCTACCCGGCGTGGGGACAGCAGGTCCCCGACGTGACGCTCGCGGACCCCATCGCGGGGGGTGAGGTGTCCGTGCGCGACATCGACGTGCCGCACTTCCACACGTACTTTTTCACCAACTGCATGACCGTCTGTCCGGTCCTCATCAGCGCGCTCCGAGAGGTCCAGATTCACTCGGTCAGCGAGGGCTACGCCGACGAGGTGTCGTTCTACCCCATCACGTTCGACCCCGCTCGCGACGACGCCGACGCCTTCCGCGCGGAGGCCGACCAGATGAACGTCGACATGGACGCGGGCAACTGGCACTTCCTCCGCCCCGCCGACGAGGCCGAGGCGAAGTCGGTCGTCGAAGACCAGTTCGGCGTCTTCTTCCAGAAGAACGAGCCGAACGACGAGGGCAACTACATGTTCACCCACCTCGGGCTCGTCTCGCTCGTCAACGGCGACGGCTACGTCGAGCGGACCTACCGCGGCAACCAACCGGACGAACAGACGCTCATCGACGACCTCACCGCGCTCCGGGAGGCATGACGAGTCGGCGTCGGTTTCTCGCGGCGAGCGGGACCGTCGCAACCGCCGGGCTCTCCGGCTGTCTCGCCGAGCTCGGTCGACTCTACACGTCGAACGAACCGCCGGTCGTCTCGAACCGCCCCGACGAGGTGTACGTCCCGACCCACACCGAGGGGATGCGCATGGTCGGGAGCGCGGACGCCGGCGACCTCCGGGTGGGGGTCTTCTACAGCTATCCCCACCGGTTCTGGGTGATGTCCGACGAGGGCGACGGCTTCGGCACGTCGAAAATCTCGGTCGAGGCCGGCGCCGACGTGCATCTCATGGCGTCCGTCTGGGACGCCGAGACGGGCGTCGTCGTCCCCGACACCGGCCTCTCGCTCGAAATCGCCCGCGACGGCGACCTCGTGAGCGAGGAGGTCGTCTACGCGATGCTCTCCCAGCGGATGGGCTTTCACTACGGTTCGAACTTCGGCCTCGACGGCGACGGGACCTACGAGGTGACGGTGGACGTGGGCGCGCCCTCCCTGCGCCTGTTCGGCGACCTCGTCGGCCGGTTCGACTCCCCGGCGACCGCGACGCTGGACTTCGAGTACAGCGCCCGCGACCGCGACGACCTCCCGTACACGACGCTCGACGACCAGCAGGGCGACCCCGGCGCGGTCAAGCCGATGGAGATGGACGGGCTTCCCCTCGGCCGCGCCCCCGAGACGCTTCCGGGGACGGCGCTCGGGTCGGCGACGACGGGCAGCCTCCGACTCGTCGGCACCGTCCTCGACGCCGACCGCTTCGGCGACGACCCCTACCTCGCTGTCTCCCCGCAGACGCCCTACAACCGCCTTCTCGTCCCGCGGCTGGGGCTCACCGCGACCGTCGCGTCCGGCGGGTCGACCCGCTTCGACGGCCGACTCGAACCCGGCCTCGACGCCGACCTCGGCTTCCACTACGGCGCGTCGGTTCCGGGGCTCGCCGGCGACGACGCGACCGCGGACCTCGCGGTGGACGTGCCGCCGCAGGTCGCCCGCCACGAGGGCTACGAGACGGCCTTTCTCGAATTCGACCCCGTTCGCCTCGGGTAACGGCAACCGAGTCGAACAAGGACAGGGCTATTTTCGTCCGGACCGACCGACCCCGTATGGACTCGACGCGCCGCGAACGAGCGACACTCGCCCTCGCCGTCTGGGGCGTCCTCGTCTCGCAGGTGCTCCTCTACCCGGGCGTCTCCGACCTCGTGACCGCCCTCGGCGGCGGACAGGGGGAGTACGACCTCTCGGCCGGGATGCTCTTTCTCGTCGCGGAGTTCGCCTCGTTCGTCGCCTTCTCCAGCGTCTGGGGCGCGCTCTCGGACGCCCTCGGTCGGCGGACGTGGCTCATCGTCGCGGGCGCGCTCGGCGGCGCGGCCAGCTACGTCGCGCTCCTCGCGCTCGCGACGCTCCCGTGGCTCGACGCGACCTTCGGGGCGGTCCTCGCCGTCCGCCTCGTCGGCGGCGCGATGACCATCGGCGCGTTCTCGCTGTCGATTACGATGCTCGCGGACCTCTCCGGAGGCAACGGACGGAACATGGGCGCGGCGGGCATCGCCATCGGCCTCGGCGCGGCGCTCGGCTCGGTCGTCGGCGGCCAACTCACCACCATCGACCCGCTCGCGCCGCTGTACGCGTCCGCCGCGGCGCTCACCGCCGTCGCGCTGCTCGTCACGACCGTCACCGACCGGACGCCCGATTCGACCCGCGTGGGCGTCGGCGTCGTCCTCAAGAAACTGGCCGCGCGCCCGGCGTTCGCGGTCCCCTACGCCTTCGGCTTCATCGACCGCATGACGGCCGGCTTCTTCGCCCTCGTCGGCGTGTACTACTTCCGCGAGACGTTCGGCGCGAACGCCGCCGTCGCGGGCGGGGTGCTCGCGCTCTTTTTCGTCCCCTTCGCGCTCCTGCAGTACCCCCTCGGGTCGCTGTCCGACCGCGTCGGCCGGTTCGTCCCCGTCGTCGCGGGGTCGATGCTCTACGGGGTTGCCATCATCGCGGTCGGGCTCGCCCCCGTCTTCGAACTCGCGGCGGGCCTGATGGTCGTCGTCGGCGTCTTCGGCGCGCTCGTCGCGCCCGCGACGATGGCGCTCGTGACCGACCTCGCCGAGCCGGGCGAGCGCGGGGCGGCCCTCGGCGGGTTCAACGTCTTCGGAAGCCTCGGCTTCCTCGCCGGCTTCCTCGTCGGGGGCGTCGTCGCCGACGCGGTCGGCTACCTCCCGTCGTTCCTCGTCGTCGGCTTCGCCGAGGTCGCAATCGCCGTCGTCGCGCTCCGGGCGGTGAAGCGACTCGACGGCATCGGCGCGGCTCAGACCCCGTCGAGCGCCGACTGAAGCTCGGCGTTCACGACGAGCCACATCCCGCGGAGGCAGACGACCACGGCGAGGCCGACGCCCGCGAGGACGAACGCCAAGAACAGGCCGACGAAGACGCCGCCGCCCCGCGGGTCGGGGACGGTCGCCGCGAACTCGCCGAGCTGGACCGCGAACGCGACGATGCCGGCGACGAGAAACGCGAGCAGCAGTTCGAGGAGCCGCCAGAACGTCTCGATTCGCAGACCGCCGCGGCCGGTGAGAAGGAGGGCGATTCGCCGCGACGCGGCCAGGAGCGAGACGACCGTGAGAAGCACCGTCGCGGCGGCCGCGAGCCCGAAGCCGACGTCTGCGAGCGGGAGCGACGACGCGAGCGGCGAGACGAGCGTCAGCGCGACGCCGAGGAGGACGCCGGCCGCGAGGAGCGACTCGACGCCGAGAATCGCCGTCTCCGGCTCGTCGCGGGCGATTCGAGCGAGTGTCCGGTACACAACCGACGCTCTCGGCGGGTGCTGAAGGCTGTTTCCCTTGGCCCTAGTCGTGCCCGGAGACGCGAACCGGCCGGTAGGGCGCTTCGAGGTAGTCGATGTCGGAGTCCGTGAGCTTGATGTCGAGGGCCTCGACCGCGTCTTCGAGGTGTTCGATACTGCTCGTGCCGACGATGGGCGCGTCCACCCAGTCCTTGTGGAGCACCCACGAGAGGGCGAGTTGCGCCATCTTGACGCCCTTCTCGTCGGCGAGTTCCTCGACGCGCTCGTTCACTTCGCGGCCGCCGCCCTCGAAGTACGGGTGGCCCTTGGCGTGCTCGTCGGTCCGGCCGCGGGTCGTCGCCTCGAACTCCTCGTGGGGGCGGGTGAGGTAGCCGCGGGCGAGCGGCGACCACGGCATGACGCCGACGCCCTGCTTCTCGCAGAGGGGGAGCATCTCGCGTTCCTCCTCGCGGTAGAGCAGGTTGTAGTGGTTCTGCATCGTGGCGAAGCGGTCCAGTCCGAGCGAGTCGGCGGTGTACTGCGCCTCGGCGAACTGGTGGGCCCACATCGACGACGCGCCGACGTAGCGCGTCTTGCCGCGGCGAACCGCGTCGTCGAGCGCGCGCATCGTCGTCTCGATGGGCGTGTCGTCGTCGTAGCGGTGAATCTGCAGCAGGTCGAGGCTGTCCATCCCGAGGCGGTCCAGCGAGTTGTCGAGTTCCTGCTCGATGGCCTTCCGCGAGAGGCCGCCGGAGTTCGGGTCGGTTTCGTCCATCTGGAAGTACACCTTCGAGGCGACGACGGCCTCGTCTCGGCGGCCCTCCAGCGCCTTCCCGAGGACGCGCTCGGACTCGCCGTTCGAGTACATGTTCGCGGTGTCGAAGAAGTTGATACCGAGTTCGATGGCGCGGTCGACCAGTTCGAGGCCCGCCTCCTCCTCTAAGACCCACTCGCGCCACTCCGGGGTGCCGAAGCTCATACAGCCGAGACAGATGCGGGAGACCTCCATGCCGGTGTCTCCGAGCGTCGTGTACTCCATGCCGGAACATCCCCGCGAGTCGGCAAAAAGGTGGACCAAGCGGTAGCCGCGGCGGGGACCCTCCCTTCTCGGCCGGTCGTCGACTCACGAGATTCAGGTAAAACGGCCGTTTCTCGGGGTTTGAAACCGTCTCTCTCGATTTATGCCGCTGCGAGTCGTATCATTCATCCGAGGCGTTGCCTCGGTGATTCCGATGTTCACAACGAAACAACTGGTCGCGGTCCTCCTGAGTCTCCTCGTGGTGGGGTCGCTCGCGGGCGTCGCGGCCGCACAACAAGGGCCGGCGGCCGGCGGGACCGTCGTCGTCGGCGAAGGCGAGACCGTCGACGGCGACCTCGAAGCCGTCGGCGGCACGGTCGTCATCGCCGGGACGGTGACCGGCGACGTGTCGGCGACGGCCGGGACCGTCCTCCTGACTGAGACCGGAACCGTCGACGGGAACCTCGACGGCGTCGCGGGCTCCGCGACCCTCGAAGGGACCGTCGGCGGCGACGTGAGCCTCGCGGGCGGCGCGGTGTTCGTCCGCGACACCGCCGACATCGGCGGGTCGTTAGACGCCGCCGGCGGCACCGTCCAGCTCGACGGCGCGGTCGCCGGAAACGTCCGCGTCGGGGCCGACGAGTTCGCCGTCGGCCCGACCGCTCGGGTCGGCGGCTCGCTCGAATACGACGCGACGACCGCGACCGTCGACTCCGCGGCCGTCGTCGACGGCGGCGTGCGACAGGTCGACGACCTCGTGGTCGCCAGTCCCGTCGTCGCCGGCGCGCCGTTCCAGTTCGGCCAGTTCGAAGCCCCGGTCATCCCCGGCTGGGTGGTCTCGGGCTACTGGCTGCTCGCCAACTTCGTCCTCGGTGCGATTATCGTCCTCGTCGCTCCCGACTTCGCCCGCCGCGTGACGGGCCTCGGGACGAAGAAGGCCGTGCGGAGCGGCGGCGTCGGCCTCCTCGCCATCGTCGCGATACCCATCGTCCTGCTGCTCCTGCTGTTGACCATCGTGGGCATCCCGCTCTCGCTGGCCGGCGGGGTCGGATTCGTCCTCGCCCTCTGGGTCGCGGGCATCTACGGCGCGCTCGTCCTCGGGACGTGGCTCCTGTCGCTCGCGGACTACGACAACCGCTGGGCCGCGCTGTTCGCCGGCCTGTTCGTCCTCGCCGTCCTCGACTTCGTCCCCCTCGGGGGCGTCCTCGAGTTCGTCGTGCTGCTCGTCGGCCTCGGCGCGTTCGCGCTGGCGCTCCGCGGGGAGTCCGCCGACGACGGCGACGAGGGCGTGAGCGCCCCCGGTGAGGGCCCCCAGGAAGGCTCGCCGATGGCCTGACGGCTCGGCGACCTCGCACAATCCGGACGAACAATTATTATGGTCTGTTCTGTCTGTCGAGCCATGGCAGTCGAGTACGAGGCCGAGTCGGAATCGTTCGAGTGGGACATCCCCGAGGACTACAACATCCCCGCGGTCATCGAATCGCACGCCGACGCCTTCGGCGACCGCGTCGCCCTGAAGTTCCGCGACGCCGACGGCGGCCGCGAGGAGCGGACCTACGGCGACCTCCGGGACGACATGAACCGCTTCGCCAACGCGCTCGAATCCATGGGCGTCGGGAAGGGCGACCGGCTCATCCACCTGCTTCCCCGCGACCCCGACGTGTTCGCCGTCCAGCTCGGCGCGCTCAAGCGCGGCGCGCTGCTCGTCCCCAGTTCCTCGATGCTCAAGCCCAAGGACATCGCGTTCCGCGCGAACGACTGCGAGGCGACGACCGCCGTCGTCCACGAGTCGCTCGTCGGCATGGTCGACGAGGTGCGCGACGAGACGCCGCTTTCGAACTTCGTCGTCCTCGGCGGCGACGCCGACGGCTGGACCTCGTTTTCCGACCTCGTCGCCGACGAGTCCGCCGACCACGACGGCCCCGACCTCCGGGCCGAAGACCCGATGTCCATCAACTACACGTCGGGGACGACCGGCCAGCCCAAGCCGGTCCGCCACCGCCACCGCTGGATGCGCTGTTTCGAACTCGTCAACGCCCCCTACTGGTGGGGCGTCACGGCCGACGACGACCTCTCCGACGAACTGCTCTGGGCGACGACCGGAACCGGCTGGGCCAAGTGGTTCTGGAGCCCCGTCGGCGTCGGCCTGACGACCGGCGCGACCCAGTTCGTCTACCGCGGCGACTTCGAACCGGGCGCGTTCCTCGACATCATGGAAGAAGAGGGCGTCACCCGCCTCTGCGCCGTCCCGACCCAGTACCGGATGTTCGCCCAGCGCGACCTCGGCTCGTACGACCTCCGACTGAAAGAGGCGCTGTCGGCGGGCGAACCGCTCAACCGCGAACCCATCGAGGCGTTCCGCGAGGCGTTCGGCGTCATCCCGCGAGACGGCTACGGCCAGACCGAGACGGTCGCGCTCCTCACGAACTACCCCGGCATCGACGTGAAACCCGGCAGCATGGGCAAGCCGACGCCCGGCCTCGGCACGACCATCATCGACGAGAACGAGGCGGAGGTCGGCGTCGACGAAATCGGCGAAATCGCCGTCCCGGTCGGCTGTCCCGGCATCTTCGACGGCTACTACGAGAAGCCGAACCTCGACGAGAAGACGTTCTCGGGCGACTACTACCGCACCGGCGACCTCGCCTCCCGCGACGAGGACGGCTACTTCTTCTTCGAGGGGCGCGCCGACGACATCATCATCTCGGCGGGCTACCGCATCGGCCCCTTCGAGGTCGAAGACGCGCTCGTCTCCCACGAGGCGGTCGCGGAAGCCGCCGCGGTCGCCAGCCCGCACGAGGAACGCGGCAGCATCGTCAAGGCGTTCGTCGTCCTCACCGACGGACACGAGGGCTCCGACGACCTCGTGGACGAACTCCAGTCGTTCATGAAAGCGCAGACGGCCCCGTACAAGTACCCGCGCGAAATCGAGTTCGTCGCGGAACTGCCGAAGACCTCCTCGGGGAAGATTCGCCGCATCGAACTGCGCTCGCAGGAACGGGACTGAGCCGCGTCGCCCGGGGAACCCATTTCCCCTTTGTCACCTTTCTTTAGGCGTCGTCGCTTGGTGACGCCCATGTACATCGCGGACCAGACGTGGCCCGAACTCGGCGACTACGTGGCCGAATCGTCGCTCGCGGTCGTGCCGCTCGGCTCGACGGAACAGCACGGCCCGCACCTCCCGCTCGCCACAGACCACCTCATCGCGGAGGCGTTGGCCCGCGAGGCGGCCGACCGGACCGGCTACCTCTGCACGCCGACCGTCAACGTGGGCGTCAGCCCCCACCACCGCCAGTTCCACGGGACCATGTGGGTGGACGCGCCGCAGTTCCGCGACTACGTGGAGTCGATGACGCGGAACCTCGCGTACCACGGCGTCGACCGGGTCGTGTTCGTCAACGCCCACGGCGGCAACGTCCAGCACCTCCGGGAGGTCGGTCGCCGCCTCCGCGACGACGGCACCATGTACGCCATCGAGTGGATGTGGGACGAGTCGATTCCGGACCTCGTGACGGACCTGTTCGACCACCCCGGCCCCCACGGCGGGCCGAAGGAGACCTCAATGATCATGCACATCGCCCGCGACCTCGTCCGCGAGGGCGAACTCGACTCGGCCCGCGACGGCGGCGTCGTGGACCTGAGCGACGCCCACCTCCGCGAACACGGCGCGCGGACGTTCTACGACGCCGTCGAGAACTCCGGAAACGGCGTCTTCGGCGACCAGACCGACGCGTCGCCCGAAGCCGGCGAGGAACTGTTCGAGGCCGCTGCGGACCAGCTCGTCCGCCTGCTGTCGTGGCTCGACGACCAGCCGATTGCGGACCTGCTCGCGCCCGCGCACGTCGACCCGCAACCGGGCTCGCGTCGCTAATCAATCGACTGGCCGACACGCTCTTTTCTCCGCCGCCGAAGGGACGCCTATGACCGTCTGGGTCCTCGGCGACCAACTCGACCCGTCGGCCGCGCCGCTGCAGTCCGACGACCGCGTGCTGATGATAGAGGCCCACGCCTTCGGCGACCGACTGCCGTACCACCCCCAGAAGCTCGCGCTCGTCTTCTCGGCGATGCGGCACTTCCGCGACGACCTCCGCGAGCGCGGTTACGAGGTGACCTACGTCGAAGCCGAGACGTTCGGCGAGGGGCTCGACCGCTACTTCGACGCCGCGCCGGGTGACGACCTCGTCGCGATGGACCCGCCCAGTCACGGCGCGGGCGAGCGGCTTCGGGAACTCGTCGCCGCCCGCGGCGGGTCGCTCACGCTCGTCGAGAATGACCTGTTTCTCACGACGCCCGCCGACTTCGACGACTGGGCTGGCGACGCCGACGCCTACCGACAGGAACACTGGTACCGACACGCCCGCCGGGAGACGGGCGTCCTGATGGACGGCGACGGCCCCGTCGGCGGCGAGTGGAACTACGACGACCGGAACCGAGAGACGCCGCCGGAGGGGTGGACGCCGCCCGAGGCCCCGCGGTTCGAACCGGACGAGACGACGCGCGAGGTCATCGGGTTCGTCCGCGAGCGCTACCCCGACGCGTGGGGGTCGCCAGAACCGTTCGTCTGGCCGGTGACGCGCGAGGAGGCGAAGCAGGCGCTGTCGCACTTCGTCGAGGTCCGCCTTCCCGAGTTCGGCCCGTATCAGGACGCGATGGTCGACGGCGAGTGGGCGCTCTGTCACTCCCTGCTGTCGGCGGCCATCAACCTCGGCCTGCTCCACCCGCGCGAGGCGGTCGAGGCGGTCGAGGAAGCTTACGAGGCGGGCGACGCCCCGCTCAACAGCGCCGAGGGGTTCGTCCGGCAGGTCCTCGGCTGGCGGGAGTTCGTGCGGCACGTCTACCGGCGGTCGATGCCCGAACTGGCCGCGGCGAACCAACTCGACCAGACCGAATCGCTCCCGGAGGCGTACTGGACCGGCGAGACGGACATGCGCTGTCTCTCGGAGGCCGTGGGTCACGTCCGCGACCGCGGCTACGCCCACCACATCGAGCGCCTGATGGTGCTTTCGAACTTCGCGCTCGTCTACGGGGTCGACCCGGCGGAACTCGACCGCTGGTTCCACCTCGGCTTCGTCGACGCGTACCACTGGGTGACGACGCCGAACGTGGTCGCCATGGGCTCGTTCGGCACCGACGTGCTCTCGTCGAAGCCCTACGCCTCGTCGGGGAACTACGTCAACGAGATGTCCGACTACTGCTCGTCGTGTCCCTACGCGGTGTCGAAGACGACCGGCGAGAACGCCTGCCCGTTCAACGCGCTCTACTGGGACTTCCTGAAGGAGAACGAAGAACGCCTCCGGGGAACGGGCCGGATGGGGCTCATGTACTCCCACGTCGACCGGAAGGACGACGACGAGTGGGACGCCATCCGGGCGCGGGCCGACGAGATTCGGCGGATGGGCCGAGCGGGAACGCTCTGAGGCGAGCGACCGGAGCGACGACGAGCGACCACGACCCGACCGAGGCCGGCGACCGCGGGGCGCGAACGCCGCGGCTGGCGGGGTGAAAATGCAGAACTCTGTTCGCTGTCGAGTCGTCGTCGGGCGGAACGCGCCGGACTCAGAGTCGCGTGACGTTGACCGCTCGCGGGCCCTTGTCGGCCTGCTCGATGTCGAACTCCACTTCTTGGCCCTCTTCGAGGTCGGGGCCGCCGATGTCCTCCATGTGGAAGAACACGTCGTCGTCGTGGTCTTCGGTCTCGATGAAGCCGTAGCCGCCGGAGGACTTGAAGAATGCAACCTTACCTTTCGCCATTGCGTGTCGAAATGCACCGCTATCGGCCATAAGGATTCCGCCGATTGCTACCACAGACCGTGGTACTGTTTACTACCCTCCGAGTCAGTCGTCGCGCGGCTCTCGGCCGAGCGTGTGGAACTCCTCGTTCGGCCGCATGTCGGCGAACATCGCCATGCGGTTGCTGAGGTTGAAGAAGGCCGTGACCGCGCCGATGTCCCAGACCGCCTCCTCGGAGAAGCCGGCGTCGCGGAGTCGCTGCAGGTCGTCCTCGCCGACCTCGACGGGCGACTCGGTGAGTTTCACCGCCACGTCGAGCATCGTCTTGTGCTTCTCGGGGATGTCGGCGGTGCGGTAGTTGGCGACCAGTTGGTCCGCGAGCAGCGGGTCTTTCGCGTAGATGCGGACCAGCGCGCCGTGGGCGACGTTGCAGTAGTAACAGTGGTTGACGCCGGAGACGGCCACGATTATCATCTCGACCTCGTGGCGTTCGAGGTCGGTGTCCTCGACGAGGGCGTCGTGGTACTCGAAAAAGGGCCGGAAGTGCGAGGGCTTGTACGCGAAGGCGGCGAAGACGTTCGGGGTGAAGCCGGCGCGCTCGGTCTCGTCGTCGATGCGCTCGCGCAGGTCGTCCGGGAGGTCGTCGCGGTCGGGCACCGGGAAGCGGCGCATGGCGTCGTCGTCCATGCGTCTCCGCTCTCCCGGGCGGACCTTAACGATTCCTCAGGTTCGAGGGGCGCTCGCCGTCCCGAGTCCGGGGTCGCTCAGAGCGCGACCGAGAGGTACGCCGCCGCGGCCACGGCGAACACGCCGACGGCGAACAGGCCGTAGTTGGCGACGGTGTTGTCCGCGGTCCACAACGAGAGCGTGAACTTCCGGGACGAAAGCGGCCACAAGGGGCGGATGCCGGCCGGCGTGAGCACGTCGGCCAGGAGGTGCGCGAGGACGGTGAGCGCGCCCACGGCGAAGCCGAACGCGCCGAGCGCCGTCGCCGCGGCCTCGGGTTGGCCGGCGTTGCTGGCGAGGAGGTACGCGCCGCCGCCGCCGACGCCGCCGACGAGGGCCGCAAACAGGACCGTGTGGGTCGGCCCGCGGTGGGAGATGCCGGGGACGCGCATGTCGTAGTCGGGGAGCATCGCCAGCCAGCACATCGCCGCGCCGGCGGCGAACGCGAGTTCCGGGCGGCCGGCCTGCACGAGCGCGAAGCCGAGGGGGGCGAACACGAGGAGCGAGACGCCCCAGTGACCGAATCGGTACATCTGGTGTGCCCTCGCGCCCGCGGCGAACAAAACCTTTCGGCCTCCGCGACCGTCAGGGGAGCAATCGTTATCCCCGGTGGCCGCGATTTCCGCGGCATGAGCCAACACCTCTCGTCGTTCCTCTCGGGCCTGTCGGCGCTTGAGGTGACGGCCCTCGTGCTCCTCATCTCGGTCGGCGGCGCGTTCGTCATGGAGAAGGTGGTCATCCGCCTCCTGTTTCAGTACACCAGCCGAACCGAGACCTCGCTCGACAACATCGTCGTCCAAGAGCTTCGGTGGCCCATCGTCGTCACCGTCTCGTTGACCGGTATCTTCCTGTTCTCCAGGGCCCCCGCGGTCGCCGAGGCGCTCGTCGTCGATTCGGCGACGCTCAACGACTTCTTCGGCCTGCCGTCGCTGTCTGTCGGCATCGTCGTCTGGGCGTGGGCGCTCAACCGCCTCGTCAACCGCCTCGTCGAGGCGGTCAAGGACAAGGGCAGTCGCTACGACTTCGCGCCCGTCTTCTCGAACGTCTGGACCATCGTCGTCTCGGTCGGAACCATCGGCGCGCTGCTGTACATCTGGGGCATCGAAATCACGCCGCTTTTCGCCGGCGCGGGCATCGCCGGCATCGCCGTCGGCTTCGCCGCGAAAGACACCGTCGCCAACTTCTTCGGCGGCATCGCGCTGTACTTCGACGACACCTACAAAATCGGCGACTACGTCGTCCTCGACTCCGGCGAGGCGGGCACCGTCGTCAAGGTCGGCATCCGCTCGACCACGCTTCTCACCCGCGACGAACTGCTCGTGACGGTGCCGAACTCGGTGCTCAACGCCGCGAAAATCATCAACGAGTCCGCGCCGAACCGCCGCCGCCGGCTGAAGGTCCCGGTCGGCGTCGCCTACGGAACCGACGTGGACGAGTTCGAGGAGTTGCTGACCGAACTCGCGCTCGACGAGCCGCTTGTCCTCGACGCGCCGCGTCCGCGGCCGCGGTTCCGCCGGTTCGGCCCCGACGCGCTGGAGTACGAACTCGTCTGTTGGGTCAACAGCCCGCTCAAGCGCGGAAAGGCGACGCACAACCTCAACCGCGAGATATACAAGCGCCTGAACGACGCGGGCATCGGGATTCCGTTCCCCCAGCGAGACGTTCACGTCCACTCGACGGACACCGAAGCGACCCGGCAGTCGCCCGCGGCCGGACTCTCGAACGGTGGGGTCCGGCAACCGGCTCGCACCCCCGACATGGCGAGCGAGGGCACGGCCGACGAAGTCGCGGACGCGGACGCGGAAGCGACGACGGACGAAGACGACAGCGCCGACGACGAGTGAGCGCCCGGAGCCGTCCGCCGCGCCCGCCGGGAGCACCCGCGATGACCGCCCGCCGGGAACGTTAACCGCAGCGCGGCCGTGGCTTGGATATGCTCCAACTCGGTCCCGTGGACGGACTCATCGAGACGTTCGGTCCCTTCGCCATTCCGGCCTTGCTGTTCGTCGCCGGGTTCGTCGGCTACCTCGTGCTCGTCGCGCTCGGGCGGACCGGGCGCGACGAGACCTGAGCCTGCTCCTCGACGACGAGACTACTCCTCGACGGCGATAGTTCCCGTCATGCCGGCGGCTTCGTGAGGCACGCAGTAGTACGCGTGCTTGCCGACCATCTCGAAGGTGTGGACGGAGGACTGGACCGCGCCCTTGCCCTCGCTCCATCCGGTCTCGGCCGCGGTCGAATTCTCGGTCGACTGGCCGTTACAGCCCGCGAATCCCGCGGTAGCGACTGCGAGTTAAAAAATTGTCAGGGCGGCTCAGTCGGCCGTCGCCGACTCGTCGCCGCGGAACCGGTCCAGCGCCGACTCGAAGTCGCCGTCGTCTTCGACGGTGTCTTCCCACTCTTCGAGGCCGCGCTCGGCGCGGGTGCCCGCGATGGTGTTGTCGAAGAAGAAGGCGATGAGGCCGCCGACTGCCATACCGGTCGAACCGATGACGAAGACGGTGTCGGCGACGAGTTGGGTCCCGAGGACGGGGCCGACGAGCGCGACCTGCCGCATCCCCTCGCGGAACGCCGCCGCGCTCCCGACGTTACCCATGTAGGCGGGGACGGCGAGGCCGGCGAACATGGCGACGCCGACGATGAACACGTTACGCGAGGAGTCGAGGTCGACGTACTTCAGGTTCGAGAGGCCGACGGCGACGATTTGGCCGAACATGGCGACGTAGAGGCCGCCGACGATTGGGTCGGGAATCGTCGCGATGAGCTGTCCGAAGTAGCCGACGAAGCCCATGACGAGCATCACGACTGCGCCGACCTGCACGACGTAGCGGGAGGCCACGCCCGTGAGACCGATAGCGCCGATGTTCTCGGAGTAGGAGGTCGAGCCGCTGCCGCCCATGACGGCCGAGAAGACGTTCATCACGCCCTCCATGCCGATGCCGTGGTTGATGCGGCGCTCGGAGGGCGCGCCGACGCCCGAGAGCCGGGCGACGGCGTGGTAGTCACCGAAGGACTCGACCATCGAGGCCGCGACGCCCGCGAGCATCCCGATGATAAAGGAGGTCGTGAACTGCGGGATGCCGAAGGCGACCGAGCCCACGACGGGAAGCGCGACCGTCGTCGTCCCCGCGCCGCCCGCGAAGCCCCACTGCAGGGGGTAGATGGTCATGAGCGCCGGGGCCTCGACGACCGTCTGGAGGTTCACGTAGCCCGCCGCGCCGGGGGCGATGACCCCCGCGACCGAGAGGCCGGCGGCGACGACGTACGAGACGATGACGCCGAGCAGCACCGGGAACAGCTTGAACGCCGGGTGCGCGGTGTCGAGGTACTGCGAGAACAGGACGATGAGCGCGAGCGTCAGGCCGAGGAGCCACCAGTTGTTGGTCGCCGACGCGACCTGCGGGGCGTTGAAGAGCGACAGCCCGATGAGCGCGATGGTCGGCGCGATGACGACCGGCGAGATGAACTTTCGGAGACGTCCGAGCAGGCCGAAGTAGCCGACGAACACCTCGACGACGGCCGCGACGATAATCGCGCCCTGCAGTTGCAAGAGGGCGCTCTGCCACGCGACGCCCGACTGGTCGGCCGCCGTCGCTACGCCGATGACGGCGAGCGCCGGTGCGAGCATCGAAAACGGTGCCCCTTGCACGATGGGGTAGCGGTTCCCGAACGTCGTCTGCATCAACGTCGCGATGCCGGAGACGACGAAGAACGTCCCGACGAACCGCGGAATCACGTCGGCGGGCATGCCGAGGGCTCCGGCGAGGATGAGGGGGACGGCGATGTTCGCGCCCACCATGGTGAGGTAGTGTTGGGCGCCGAGAAGGAGAGCGGTCGGAAGGGGTGGTTTGTCGTCGATACCGTACTGCACGAACGAGGAGGGAGAGGAGTCGTCCGTCACGACCATCCCCCCGTGTGTGGTGGTTCGCTCCCGAGCATGGTTGTCCGAGGATTTTGTTCAGACTATATATGTCCTGCTTTTCGCGCGCGTTCGGGGGGTAACGACTTTGTTTCACCGGTTTCATTCGTGACGCGTGACCGACCGACACGGACGTTCGAAGACGGGGAACCGCGACCGGTGGCTGTTCGGTTGGGCGCTGGGCTACGCCGCGGTGGGCGCGTCGTCGCTCGTCGTCCCGCTGTACGCCATCGAACTGGGAGCGAACGCGCTGTTCGTCGGCCTCATCGCCGCGACCGCCGCCTTCGCCGGCGCGCCGGGCGCGGTGCTCTGGGGCCGGCTGGCCGCCCGCGCGAAGCGCAGGCGACCGTTCATCCTCGTCGCGCTCGTGGCGACCGCCGGCGCGCTCTTCCTCACGGCCACCGTGTCGTCGCCGGCCGCGGTCCTCGTCGCCAACGCCCTGTTGTGGTTCGTCGTCGCCGCGGCCGCGCCGGTGTTGAACCTCATCGTCGTCGAGGGCGTCCCGTCGAAGGACTGGGACCGCCGCTTCGGCGTCCTCAACCACTATCAGGGGTACGGCTGGCTCGGCGGCCTCGTCGTCGGCGCGGTCTGGTCGGCGCTGGCCCCGCGCCTGTTCGGTCTCGACGCGCTCGCGGTCCAGCGGCGGTTCCTCGTCGCGGCCGCGGTCGCCGCCGCGCTCGGTGCCGTCCTCGTCCGCGTCTGGTACCCCGAACGCTCGACGCTGTCGGCGCGGCGGTTCGCCCGTGTGTCGGCCAGTATCCGCCGACAGAGCGGCCTCGTCGGGCGTTCGGTCCGCGCGGTCCCGTACGGTCCCTCGCGGCTCTACTGGGCGCTCCAGAGCCTCGACCTCGACGACCTCCGGGCGCGGATGAGTCCCGAACTCCTCCGGTACCTCGCGGCCGCGACGCTGTTCTTCGTCGGCTTCTCGGTCTTCTTCGGGCCGCTGCCCGCGTACCTCGTCGGCTCCGGCCGGTCCGCCGACGAGGTGTTCGCCCTGTTCGTCCTGTCGAGTCTCGGGTCGGCGGTGAGCTACGCGAAGGTCGGCGCGTTCGCGGCGCGACACGACCCCCGTCGCCTCCAGGCCGGCGCGCTGGCGACCCGCGGACTCGCCTTCCCGGCGGTCGCCGTCGTCGGCACGCAGTTCGCGGCGCTCGCCGCGCTCGTCACCCTCGGCGCGACGTTCCTCGTCATCGGCGTCACGTGGGCGGTCATCGCGGTGACGGCGACCGGGATGGTGACGCGACTCGCGCCCGACCGGATTCGCGGGGAGGCCCTCGGCGCGTACACGGCGCTTTCGAGCCTCGGCGGCGGGGTCGGCTCGGCGCTCGGCGGGTTCGTCGCCGACGCCGCCGGCTACGTCGCCGCGTTCGGCCTCGCGGGCGTCGTCGTGGGTTGTGCGCTCGTCGTGGTGTTACTCACCGGCGGGCGGGGCGTCGCGGCGGGAGAGCAGTCGCTCGCCGATTAGGTTCTCGAAAACGAGAGCGGGGCCGGTCGCAGAACGTCCCTACTCGATGGCGTGCACCGGCGAAATCCAGACGACGAGGTCGCCGTCGCGCTTGATGACGCCCTCGATGGAGTCGTCTTTTTCGAGCGGCGGGTCCTCCACGTCGTCCATCGAGACGCGCACGACTTGGTACACCTCGTCGACGAGCCAGCCGGTCGCGGCCTCGTCTTCGAACTTGTTGGGGTCGAAGATGACGATGCGCTTCGACTCGCCCTCGTCGTCGATGCTGAGAAGCGACTTCGGGTTGATGATTGACGTGGTCCGCCCGCGGAGGTCCATCACGCCCTCGACGTAGTCCGGCGCGTTCGGAACCGCCGTGAGCTGGCCCTTGTCGACGATTTCGCTCACGTACTCGATATCGACGCAGTACGTCTCCGGGCCGAGTTGGAATTCCAGCACCTGTACTTCTTCGGCGGAGTCCTCCGCGTCGGTCTCGTCCGCGCTCATCTCGGTCGTGATTGCATCTTGTCGCATGGTCATCCCCGGCGGCGACATCCGCCGCCACCTGTCTGCTTCAGAGTGGTGAGATTCAGCGTATAAAGATACGTACCCGATTATCAGCCGTGATTATCCTCGCCGAGTGTTTATATACCCGATTTCCGAACCTCGGAGGTAGATGAGCGGTCAACGAAACGGCACACTAACGAATCCACCGAGCCCTCGGCGGGGGGGCCACTCGGCGTCGTCGAGTTCCCGCCGACCCGGAACCGCCGGGTGGGGACGATGAGCGCGTCCGCCGGCGCGGAGCCGACTCGCGCGGTCGTCGTCGACGACTCGCGGTTCATGCGGACGCTGATTCGCACGCTCCTCGAAGACGCCGACGTCGAGGTCGTCGCCGAGGCGGCCGACGGCCGCGAGGCGATTTCGGTGGTCGAGGCGAACCGACCGGACGTCGTGACGATGGACATCGAGATGCCCGAGATGAACGGACTCGACGCGGTCGAGGCCATCATGGAGGAGTGTCCGACGCCCGTCCTCATGCTCTCGGCGCACGCCGAGGAGGACGCCGATGTGACGTTCGAGGCGCTCGACCGGGGGGCGGTCGACTTCGTGACGAAACCGGGCGGCGAGGTCACCTCCGAGATGCCCCGCGTCAAGCGGGAACTGGTCGAGAAGATTCAGTCCGCCGCGGCGGTCGACCTCTCGGCGACGCGCCGGGGCTCCCGGCCGCCGAAGACGGAGCCGAAGTCGACGGCGACCGCGGGGTCGAAACCGGCGTCTTCGGGGACGAGCGGGTCGCTGCCGACCGAGGGCTCGACGCTGATTATCGGCGCGTCCACGGGCGGGCCGAACGTCGTCGAGCGGTTGCTCGCGGCGCTCCCCGAGGAGGCGGGCCTCCGCGTGCTGGTCGTCCAGCACATGCCGGCCGGCTTCACGAAGCGCTTTGCGGCGCGGCTCGACGGCCGCTGTGACTACGAGGTCCAAGAGGCGAGCGACGGCGAGCGAATCGGCCCCGGGCAGATTCGCATCGCGCCCGGCGGTTCCCACCTCCTCGTGACCGGCGACCGGGCCGGACGTCTCCGGCTCGAACTCTCCGACGACGAGCCGCTTCACGGCGTCAAACCGGCTATCGACCTCACGATGGCGTCGGCCGCGGAGGCGGTGGACGCGCCGCTGGCCGGCGTGCTCCTCACCGGCATGGGCCGCGACGGCGTCGAGGGGATGACCCGAATCAAGCGGGCGGGCGGCCACACGGTCGCACAAGACGAATCGACCTCCGCGATCTTCGGAATGCCGAAGCGGGCCATCGAGGCCGGCTGTGTCGACACCGTCTCGGCCGACGGGCGAATCGCAGACGAAGCACTCCGCGGGCTCACTACCTGACCATGGACGAAGAACTCTACCAAGCATTCATCACCGAGAGCGAAGAGAGCATCACGCAGTTGAACAACTCCCTGCTGTCGCTGGAGTCGAACCCGGACGACACCGAGGCCATCGACGACATCTTCCGGCAGGCCCACACGCTGAAGGGGAACTTCGGGGCGATGGGATTCGACAACGCCGCGACGGTCGCCCACGCCGTCGAGGACCTCCTCGACGAGATTCGCCACGAGCGACTCGACGTGACGGCCGAGCGGATGGACCTCGTCTTCGACGGGATGGACCTCATCGTGGAGATTCTCCACGACATCGAGGAGAACGGCGAGTCCACCATCGACCCGACCGACACGGTCGAGGAGATTCGCGCCGCCGTCGAAGACGGAGGTGACGCGGGAAACTCGAACCCGGCGGCGTCTGACGAGGCCGACCGCGAGTCGGTCGACCTCGACTCTCTCGCCGCCGACTGCGTCGACGCCGATGCGCTCGATGCGACCACGCTCACCCACGCCCACGTCGAACTCGACGCGGGCCAGATGAAGGGCGTCGACGCCGGCATCTTCCTCAGTAGCATCCCGGAAGAACTCGACGTGGTCGGGGCGAACCCGAACCGCGACGCCATCGAAGACGGCGAGTTCGGCGACGGCTTCGACCTGTTCGTGGCCGAGCGCGACGCCGCCGTCGTCGAAAGCGAACTCGGCGGGCTCTGGAAGGTCTCGACGGTCGAGACGACCGACGTGTCCGACGCGCTCGCCGCCGGCGACGAGGCCGCGGACGCCGACGACGCTCCGGCGGCCGAGTCGGAGGTTGACGCCGACGTTGACGCCCCGGCATCGGACGACTCCGACCGGTCTACTGACGCCGACGGCGCTGTCGACAGTGACAGTGATAGCGACGCTGCGTCCGACGACGCACCCAGCGTCGACGACGGGAGCGAAGGAGACGCCGACGAGGCCGAGTCGACCGAGAGCGACGAAGAATCGGAGTCCGGCACGGAGAAGAAAAAGGAGGCACGCTCCATCTCCGCGGTCAAGTCCGTCCGCGTGGACGTCGACCAGCTCGACGAACTCCACGAACTCGTCGAGCAGTTGGTCACGAGCCGCATCAAGCTCAGAAACGCCATCGACGTGGGCCAGACGACCGCGCTCGACACGCTCGACGAACTGGACAAGATATCCTCGAACCTCCAGAACACCGTGATGGACATGCGGCTCATCCCGCTGAAGAAGGTGTTCGACAAGTTCCCCCGGCTCGTGCGCGACCTCGCCCGCGAGCAGGACAAACGCGTCTCGTTCAAGGTCGAGGGCGCGGACATCGAACTCGACCGCACCATCCTCGACGAGATTTCCGACCCGCTGATGCACGTCCTCCGGAACGCCGTCGACCACGGCATCGAAGCACCCGACGTGCGCGAGGAAAACGGCAAGTCCCGCACGGGGACCATCAGACTCTCCGCGCGCCGCCAACACGACACCGTCATCGTGACCGTCGAGGACGACGGCGGCGGTATCAACGCCGACGCCGTCCGCGAGAAGGCCGTCGACAAGGGCGTTGCGACCCGCGAGGAGGTGAACCAGATGCCCGACAGCGAGGTGTACGACTACATCTTCCACCCCGGCTTTTCGACCAACGACGAAATCACGGACGTGTCCGGCCGCGGCGTCGGCATGGACGTGGTGAAGACGACCGTCGAATCGCTCGACGGCTCGGTGTCGGTCGAGAGCGAACCCGGCGAGGGAAGCACGTTCAACATCCGGCTGCCGGTGTCGGTCGCCATCATCAAGGTGCTTTTCGTGCAGGTCGAAGACCGCGAGTTCGGCGTCCCCATCAAGTACATCGACGAGATAAGCCGGCGCGACCGCGTCCAGACGGTCAGCGGCGCGGAGGTCATCGTCCACGAGGAGACCATCTTCCCGCTGATTCGGCTCCGCGAGGCGCTCGAAATCGACTCGCCCGAACCCGACGACGGCATGGTGGTTCGCATCCGTCCCGACGACAGGCAGGTCGCGCTCCACTGCGACGGCGTGACGAAACAGGAGGAAGTCGTCGTGACGCCCCTGCAAGGACCGCTGTCGGGCGTCGGCGGGCTGTCGGGAACGGCCGTCATCGGCGACGGCAACGTCATCCCGATTCTGGACGTCTCGACGCTCGAACTCCCCGCCGACGGCCAACAGGCGATGCGCGAGTTCGACCCGAGCCAGCTCCCCGACACCGCCGAGGAGGCGGCCGACTGATGCCCTCGTCGGCGACCGACGACCCGGCGTTCGGCCGGCTCTTGGACTACATCGAAGACTCCCTGCAGTTCCAGACGAGTTCGTACAACGACGCCTACCTCGACCGCCGAATCTCCGCGCGGATGCGGCGGCGACGCGTCGACGACTACGGGTCGTACCACGACCTCCTCACCGACGACGAGGAAGAACAGCAGGCGCTCCTCGACGCGCTGTCGGTCAACGTCACGAGTTTCTTCCGCAATCCCGAGGTGTGGGAGGCGCTCCGCGGGGTGCTCCGCGACCTGAGTTCGCGGGGGAGCCGCCACGACCCCATCAAGATATGGAGCGCGGCCTGCTCGGACGGCCGCGAGGCCTACTCGCTGGCGATGCTCGCCCACGACGACGACCGCGTCGACGAGCGCCGCATCGAAATCGTCGGTACGGACATCAAACGCGAGATTCTCCGCGCCGCCAGGGCGGGCGAGTACCGCGCCTCCGAGACCAACGACGTGGGCGAACAGCTCGACCCCATCGGCCGCTGGGAGCGCTTCGTCGACCGCGACGACGACACCTTCCAGGTGAAAGACGCCGTCACCGACATGGTCCGCTTCGAGCGACGCGACCTCATCCGCGAGGAGCCGCCGGGGACGTTCGACCTCGTCGTCTGCCGGAACCTGTTCATCTACATCAACGCCGAGTCGAAGCGGGCGGTCTTCGAGACGCTCGGCTCCGCGCTGAAGCCGGACGGGTACCTCACCATCGGTATGACAGAGACCATCCCGCCGACGTGTAGACAGCAGTTCGATCCCGTCGAGAAACGACTCCGCATCTACCGCGCGAGCGACGCCGCGGTCGGGAGGTGAGCGATGAAACCCGGTGAGCAAAAACTCGGAGACACCCGCGGGCGGTTCCTTCAAGTCATCAAGAACGGCCGGGAGATACACGACGTCGACTGGACGAGCGGCCGAATCCTGCTTTCGAACAGGCGGCTCATCCTCGCGGGCACGGGCGGCAAGCGGACGATTCAGCTCTCGAAGATACAGGAGTTCGGCGGCCGGTACGACGTGAACCAGCGCATCGCGACCGTCTCCGACTACTTCAGCGTCCACATCCCGTCGGGCGTCGTCCTGCTCGCGCCCGTCGACTACGACGAGTTCGAGACGGACTTCTTCGGGGCGCTCCTCAACACCGAGCAGTTCCTCGCGCGACATCCCGCAGTCGCCGGCGGCGTCGTCCAGAACACCGAGTGGGAAAAGTCCCGGCTCAAAGTCGAAGCGGAGGCCGTGAGCATGGCGACCGTCGGCGGCAAGTTCGTCGAGGTCCGCCTCGACGACATCGGCGACGTGAAGACCGGCGAGCGAACCATCGTCGACGAACACCGGAGCGTCATCGAGGTCGAACACTCCGACGACGAGGGGACGAGCCTCCAGACGTACATCTCCGGCTCCGACCGCGCCGTCAGTTTCCTCTACACGCTCCTCCGCGAGGGCGAGGAGCTTTCGGAGACCTCTATCGAGCTGAGCGAGACGGACAAACAGGTCCTCACGGCGCTGTACTCCGGCGTCTCCCCGTTCGACATCCCCAGCTTCCTCGGCCTCGACGTGGACGAAGTCGAGGAACTCTTTCAGCGGCTCATCGACCACAACGTCGTCGAGGAGATTCGCGTCCGTCACGAGGTGCAGCTCAACGCCCGCGGCCGCAGCATCGCCTCCGACGCCATCAACGAACAGTAGTCAGCACTCGGTTTTTCGCGGCGCAGTCGCCGGACGGAGAGCGACGCGTCGCACTCGTCAGTCGTCGCTCGCGCGCCGCGAGGCGCGTTCGAGCGCGATTCCGGCGTAGACGCCTCCCAACCAGACCCCGGCTAAGAGAACGATGCCCCGCACGCGCTCGCCGGGTTCGAAGCCTAGACCGTGAATCGCAAGAATCGGTAACAGAGCGCTCAAGACCCCGATTATCGTGTACCAGAAGTGGTCGTTCGGCCCGGACCACCGCCAGCGGTACGCGGGAAAGGCAACGAACCCGAAGCCAGCGATTGTGTACGTGAGAAGCAGGGTGACGCCGACCAACGCGTTGCCGTGTCGGAAGCCGAAGGAGTAGCTGACCGCACTTCCGATTCCCAGTCCGACGAGCGCCGAAGTCCGCGTCCGCATAGTGACAGAATTGGTTGTGGGACTGATAGTTCTTCGCAACTACCGGACGGCACCGGTTCCGCCGGAAAACAGCTTCAGACGTTCACGTCTTCGATTTCCTCGTTGACGACGAACCGCCCCTGCGGCGTCAGCGAGGTCGGAAGCTCGTCGTCGCCGATGAGTTCCTCTTCGTGGAGCTTCTCCAGTTCCGCGTCGAGGACTGCCTCTTCGACGCCGAGGAGTTCGCTGAAGTCGACTTCCGCGGCCATCTCGCCGGCGGAGTACAGTCCGACGAGGACTTCGAGGCCCTGTTCCGTGACCTCGACGTTGCGGACGCCGGACTTTATCCAGTGGTAGACGAGTCGGAGGTAGCGCCCGAGGATGTTCATCTTCCGTCGCGAGTCGAGCGTTATCTCGGAGGTGACCGTCTGGCCCTGCTTGACGTGCTGGACCGAAAGCACCAGCCGCTTTTCGCCGTCGACGGTCCGTTCGAGCACCTCGAAGAAGATGACGCTCGCGAGGTCGATGTGGAACGGGTCGCCGTTCTCCGTGAGTGGGCCGTCGTCGTCGGGGAACGTGACGGCCTCGTAGTCGAGGTGGAGCCCGGAGGGTTGTCGCTCCGTGTCGAGGACGCGCCCGCCGATACGGGCCGGGTGGGTGACCTGCGCGCGCGAGCCGTTGAGCGCCGCGCGGAACAGCAACAGCGAGAACTTCTCGATGGTATCTCGGTCGCCGCCGATGACGGTCGTCCGGCGCTGGCGACCGATGATGTAGCCGACCATCACCGTGTAGTCGAAGAACTCCTCGACCTCCGGGGGGACCTGTCCGACGGCGATGTCGAAGATGGAGGTGATGGGGATGACGGTCTTGGCCTTCGACGTGGCGAGGATGAGCCGGCGCTGGCTCATCAGGACGCGGCCCTTGACGGGCTCGAACGAGGCGTTGCCGCCGGCGACGAAGTTGGCGACGAAGTCGACGACGATGGACTCGCCGTCGCTGGTCTGTTTTTCCGTCTGTCTCTTCGAGCGCGCCCGCTCTTTTTCTTCGCGTTCGTCCGACGGTTCGGACTTCTTCCGGCGGTACGCCTGTAGGAGGTCGCTTTTCGCCACGTCGCCCCCCTCGGGCGCGCGGGAACGGGCCTCCTGTGGGGTCTGTTCGCCTGCCGCGTCTGGCATCGAATCTCGGGTCTGTTGTCCGTCTTCAGTCATATACTAATCAGCGCTCCTGCGAGCGACGAGGTGGCGACCGCCATCAGGGAGCCCACCCAGACGAGCATCACGAAGTGCAGGTAGGCGTTCGCCTTGTGTCCGCCGTCGACCATCCGAATCATGAGCGACGACAGGAGGGCGTTAAACAGGATGATGAGCGTCAGCATGTACTCGATGAAGGGCACGTCGTAGACGCCGGCGTAGATGAGCGTCCCGAACTGGAGGCTGTCGAGGTTCATCTGCGTCGAGAAGGACGCCAGAATCTCGACGACTTCCAGTCCGATGAAGAACGCGAACGACGCGGAGGCCGTGATGCCGTAGAGGACGCCGATGAGGGTGACCGTCGACTGCTTTCGCTGTCGGCGGAGCTTGATTATCTCGTTCATGTTACGGCTGATGAGCTCGCCGAGGAGCTTCGGTTTGCCACCCATCGACCGGCCGACGTTGTACATCTCGGAGAACTTCTGGACGAGATAGGAGTTCGTCTCCGCGGTGAAGAAGAACCACGACCGGTCGGGGTCGAGCCGCATCCGAAGCCGCGTGTACAGCCGCGATATCTCCCGCGAAAGGACGCCGAAGTCCTTCGTCTTGAGCGTCTTCAGGACGGCCGTGGTCGTGCTCTGTTTCGCCGTCTCGGACGCCCCGAGCGCGCGGATGAACCCGGGGTACTCCTCGTCGCGCTCGCCGATGCGTTTCTCGTGGCGGCGCGCGACGATGCCGGGGACCGCAAGCGGCGTCAGCGGCGTCGAAATGAGGAGCGGAATCGGGAGTTCCATCATGATGGGCCGGACCGTCTCGCCGACGACGGTCAGGTTGAACGTGCCCAACGCGAGCACGAGCACCATCGTGATAGAGAGACCGACCGCGCCGTACAGGGTGATGTCTATCTGCCGGTCCGCCTTCGTCCGGTACTCGCGCTGGTGGAACCACAGCGGGTCGTACGGCGACATCGTCCGGATGACGAAGTAGAACCCCAACTGCACGAAGACGAAGAGCACGATGACCGCGCCGATGGTCATCGTCGCGTCGGTCCCGGTCAGGATGGGGAGGACGATGGCGTTGATGATGGCGAAGGTCATCGACAGAATCATCGAGAGATAGAGGTCCTTCATGACCTCCAAGTTCCCGAGGGCGCTCTCGTAGACGGTGATGTACTTCTGAATCATCGCGTTCTGCTCGCCGAGGAGGAAGTCGTCGATGCTCTGGCCGGCGTTGATGGAGTACGCGAGCCTGTCGAGGAAGTCCGCGAGGGGCTTCGACGGGACCTCTCGGGCCCGGCGCTGACAGGCGTCGTCGAGCGACTGGTTCCACGCGTCGACGAGCTGGACGATGCGGTTCATCTCGGTCGCTAGCTCGCCGTACTCCTCCTCGCGCGCGAGCGTTCGAAACACGGCGACGCGGTCGATGTTCGTCGTCGAGAGCACGGTCATGTGCGTGATGAGGAGGTGGAGTTGGTTCTCCAGACTGCGGCGCGTCTGCTCGACGAGGAGGCGCGGGTAGAGGACGGCCCCGCCCAACAGCAACACCCCGAGGAGGAACACGGGAATGCGGACGAGGAGGGGAAGCGGGAGCGCGATGGCGCCGGCCAGAGAGAGCATGAAGAACACGATGGCGGGGCCGAGCACCGCGAGCAGGTACCGCGGCAGCGCCATCGGCATCTTCTCGTAGGACTCGATGATGTCGCTGATGAAGTCCCGAACCTGCACCGCCTGCATCGACGCGCTCTGTTCCCCTGCCATGTCGTTACACCCTCGCCATGTCGAACGGCAGTCCCTCGACGCCGTCGCGCTGGTAGTCCTCGATGAGTTCGTTCACCTCGTGGTAGCCGAGGACGTTCTCCTGAATCGCCCGGCGGACGAGTTCGGCGCGGAACTGGATGTCGTCGTATATCTTCCGCGTGTCGTCGTAACCGAGGAGCGTCGCGACCTTCTGTTCCATGATGAAGGAGTTGTTCATCCCCTGGAAGATGATCTCGTCTTGGACGGGGTCCCAGTAGAACGCCTCGCGGGTGACGACGCCGCCCATCTCCTTCGAGTAGCCCTCGATTTCCTGCACGCTCGTCACCCGGCGGAGGATGTCGTTGCCCCGGCGGACGCGGTTCTGGAACAGCGCGATGTCGCAGTTGTCCATGAACGTCTCGGGGACGTTGATGGGGTCGCCGGTGAAGCGCTGAATCATGGAGACGATGTCGGACGCGTGGAACGTGAGCATCACCGGGTGACCGGTCTGGGCCGCCTGGAACGCCATGCGACCCTCCTCACCACGGACCTCCCCGACGATGATGTAGTCGGGGCGAGAGCGCAGCGCGGCCGCGACGAGGTCGAACATGTCGACTTCGGAGTCGGAGCCGCGGCCCTCGCGGGTGAGGAGTTGCTGCCACGTGTCGTGCGGCGGGAGCACCTCGGCGGTGTCCTCCGCGGTGTATATCTTCGAGTCCTGCGGGATGAACGAGAGGATGGCGTTGAGCGTCGTCGTCTTCCCCGACGCCGTCTCACCGACCACGAAGATAGTGCGTTCGTTCTCCAGCGCGATCCAGAGGTACGCGGCCAGTTCGGGCGAGAGCGTCCCCCACTTGGCGATTTGGAACACCGAAAGCGGCACGTCGTCGCCCTGACGGATGGTGAGCGACGACCCCTTCAGCGACACGTCGTCGGAGTAGATGATGTTGATACGCGAGCCGTCGGGGAGCGTGGAGTCCACGATGGGGTGGGCGTCGGAGACGGGGTCGCCGATGCGTTCGCCCATGTTGCGGAGCCAGTTATCGAACTGCTCCGTGCTGTCGAACTCGACGCTCGTCTCCAGCAGGCCGAACGTCCCGTGGTCGACGTCGACCTGGCTGGGGCCGATGACGTGAATGTCCTCGTTCTCCGGGTCGCGCATGATGGGTTCGAGCGGCCCGAGGCCGACGATGTCGCGGACGAGTCGGTACTGTATCTTGTCGTAGGTCGTCTGGGAGACCTCGATGCCGGCCACGTCGAGCCGCTTGGCAACCGAGCCGAGCGGCCCGCGGTCGTCGCCCTCGATGTGGACGATTTCGGAGAGCAACTCCTCGATGCGCTCTTCGTAGTCGGCGCTTTCTTCGGGCGCCGGCTTCGAGACGCTGCGTTCGAGCAGTTTGTCCTTGACCCGGCCGAACACCTCGAGTTCGTCGTCGTCCATCTCGGGTTCGATGGTGTAGTACTTCGTCGTCTCGCCGAAGTTGCCGTACACCTGGCAGAACACGGGGCCGCCCAGCGGGTAGATGATGTTCGGACGCCGGGACTCGTAGTCGCCCGGCTCGTCGACGAGCATCGGGAACTCGCCGGTGATCTGTCGGAACCGCTTGAGGTGGTCCCGCAGGTGCGGCCACTGCATCGCGAGGCGCTTGAGGTCGTCCGACAGCCTGGCGGAGCCGTGTTCGCTCGCCATCTACGCCACGCTCCTCGATTCGATGACGAGCCCGATTCCCGACCGGACCGAGAAGCCGACGCGGTCGCCGACCTGCTGGCCCATCCCCGCAAAGCGCTTCACGAAGATGTTCCGTCGGACGTCGTTTCCGACCTCCACCATCTCCAGTTCGAAGTAGACGTCGGCGATAGAGCGGAACGGACCGATAGAGCCCTCGTCGACCGACGACGGGTCGACGGTGATGATGATGGTCTTGCCCTTCGTCGTCAGCTCGCGGAAAAACGAGATGATTTCGAGGGCGGCCTGCCGCTCGTCGTTCTGCCGGACCAGCGCCTCGAACTGCGGGTCGTTGCGCAGGATGGCGTCGAACGTGTCGATGATGATGACGTCGGCGTCCCAGAGCGTCTCGGCGTCCATCAGCCGGCGGAGGAGCTGCTTGCGCTCCTTCTGGCTGCTGCCGCCGGAGAGCGCGCCGCTGCTGTCGATTTCGGCCTGTAAGAACAGGATTCGCTCGTCGAGCAGATGCTTGACGATGTCGTACGAAAGCGAGTGCATCTGGTCGAGGAAGCCGCGGACGCCCAGCTCGGTCGAGACGAGCGTCACCACCGTTTCCTCGTCGCAGAAGCCGTAGCTGAATCGCTGCGACAGCACGCTTTTTCCGGCGCCGTAGTCCCCTTCGATGAGGACGATTGCACCCTTGGGGATGCCGCCGCCGAGTTCCTTTTCGAGACGGTCGTGCCCGGATAGCCCGAGAGAGAATTGACTGCTCATGATACGCGGAATTCGAACACCTCTTCGTCACCGTCGACGACGACGGTCATCCGGTAGTCGCCCGAGCTCAACGCGATGTCCGTCACCGTGAGTTCGATGACGTTGCTCGGCCGCCACTCGGTGCCGTCGACGACGTTCACCGTGACGTTGGTCTGATACTGTCCACCGACGATGATATCGAAGCCGCCGCTGGTCGCTGGGAGCGTCCTGAGGCCGGTGTTCTTGACGTATATCGAGAGGTTGTCGTTCGCACCGTCGTAGACACCCGCCTGCGGGTCGCTTATGACTTCGATGTCGGTTCTGATCTCCGTGCTCACGTCGCCGCCGCGCTCGTCGAGCGAACTGCTGATGCCGGTCACGGTGTCGATGAGGACGCCCGAGACGCCGGCGGCGACGACGATACTGGCGATGAACAGGATGAGGCTCGGAACGGAGATGTCTGCCATTTAGTTCACCGCCCCCGTGGCGGCGACGCCGCTTCCGGTAACCACTTTCACGCGTGCGGGCGTGGGGTCGGCGTCGACGACGAGACTGAGGTTCTCGCCGGCGTACCAGAGGTCGGTTCCGGCGTCGCCGTCGACGGTCGCGTTGGCCGCCGGCACGTCGACGTAGGTGTTGTCGACGAGCAGGGTGGTCTCGCTCACCGAGAGCGTCTCCGAGCCGGCGTTCGTCAGGTTCACCGTGAGGCTCTCGTTGCCCGCGTCGTAGGTCGCGTTCGTGACGGCGATGTCCGTGTTCGTCCGTTCGAGGGCCCGCTCCGCGTCGGCGTCCTGCGCTTCGAGCACGTTCTCCGACGCGTTCGACGTCGCTGTGTACAGCGTCCCCGTGGCGACGAGGACGCCGAGGAAGATGACGGCGGTCGAGCCGCTAACACCGAATCCCATCGAATCTCCTCCCGTAGGCGACTAACTCCTCGTACAGTTGGCCCCGCGGGACGTCCTCCGCGAGCCGGCAGACGTACGCGAGGCTCGTCTGGTGGTCGTCGATGCGGAGTTCGCCCCCGTCGGCGTCAGCGACCGACGGCGCAATCTGTCCGACGTGGGCGTTCAGTTCGCTCTCGACGGCGCGCGATATCCAGTCCTGCTCCCGATACTGGCGGAGCGCGCGCGACGCGCCGAGCGCGCCGCCGACCGCGACGAGGTGTTCGACCCATTCGAGGACGAGTACCTCGGAGACGTAGTTCGACGGGAGAGCCGCCAGGTAGGCGTCGGACTCCTCGACCGCCGCGGACGGCTCGGGTTCGGCGGCCGCGTCGTCCTCGTCGTCGTCCGAAAGCTCGTCTTTGGCCATCGCCGCCGTGGCGTACTCCGCCTCTAGCTCGTCGAGCGTCTTGCGGACGTCACCGTCGGCGTCTTCGACCTCGGGTTCGTGTTCGGGCTCTGATGGTTCGTCGCTCGGGTCGTCGGTCTCGTCGGCGACCGCTTCGAACTCGTCTTCGATGCCGCCGACCGGCTCGTCTTCGAACCCGTCTTCGAGGTCGACCGCCGCGTCGGCGAGGTCCGTTTCGGCGTCGTCCGCCTCCATTTCGTCCGCCTCCGCTTCGTCTTCTTCGTCCCAGCCGCCGCCCTCCTCGTACTGCTCTTTGAGGTCGTCGAAACTCGCGCCGCCCGCGGCACCCGAGTCGTCGGCTTCGTCGGCCTCTTCGTCGCCGTCGTCGAGGGCGTCCGCGGGGCTCTCGCGCTCCGCTTCCGCGAGTTCGTCTTCCGCGGCGAGTTCCGCTTCCTTCGCGCCCTCCTCGGCGTCGAGTTCGCCGAAGTCGTCGTCGAAGAACGACTCGGCGTCGGCGTTCGCCACCTCGGGGTCGAGGTGCTCTTCGTCCTCGGCTTCCGCCTCGAAGAGCCCGAACGCTCCGCCGCCGTCGAGGCCGCCCATCTCGCGGGCGTCGTCGACGAACGGGTTGATGCCGCGGGTGACCATCTCGTAGATGTCGAGCAGTTTTCGAATCGTGTCGTCGAGCTCTTCGACGGTCTCACCGATCTGTTTGTTCTCTTCGCGGACGGTGTTCATCCCCGACGAGATGGCGCTTACTTCGTTCTCGAGTTCGCCGACGCGATCTTCGAGCTCTGCGAGTTCCTCGCTGTTGTCGTCGTCGAATCCGCCGAAATCGTCATCGTCGAATCCGTCGTCGAGGTCGTCGCCGAAGTCACCAAACTCGTCGGAGAGGTCGTCTATCCCCTCCTCGAATCCAAGTCCATCGTCTGATGACATGTGTTGTTCTTCCGTCTCCGTTTCGTCCCCGGCGTCAGCCGTGTCTTCGTCGTTCTGCCACTCCATCATGCTCGCAGCGAGCACCTCCGTACCGTTCGCGGGGCGCTTCGTTCGAGCGACGGCCTGTCACCCGGCCGAGCGGCGGACCGGCCGGGGCGGTCCGACGGACTCGGGGGAGCAGGTAACATTGGTGCAAGGTACGTAAGTCGGTACAAGAAAGTTCCCGTCCCGTTATCAGTCGAGATATTTTAGACGTTCGGAATTTTCGCCCGTCAAGTATGTAATAAAAGTCAGACGGCGCCGTAGCGGCGGTAAGAAGAATTATCCGGCGTCGGCACGGACGTTCTTCCGACAGCCAACACACGTTCCAACACAATCATGACAGAACTAGTCAAGACCGGTGTCGAAGGACTCGATTCCATCCTGAACGGCGGTATCGTCAAGAACGCCGCGGTGCTCATCAGCGGAAACCCGGGGACGGGAAAGAGTATCCTCGGCCTCCAGTACCTCTACAACGGCGTCGACCAGTTCGACGAGGGCGGCCTGTATCTCACCTTCGAGGAGACCGAAGACGACATCCGCGAGGCGGCCGAGTCCATCGGCTTCGACCGCTGGCACGAGTACGTCGAGTCCGGAGATATCAAGGTTTACGACAAGCGGACGCTCCTCCGCGACGGTGACTTCTCGACGACGCTCGACCGCATCCTCGGCGACCTCCAGGACACCAACTACGACCGACTCGTCCTCGACTCGCTGACGATGTTCCAGCTGTTTTTCGACGACGAAAAAGAACAGCGCCAGTACCTCCTGAAGTTCATCGACATCCTGAAGGACAGCGGCCTCACCTCGCTTCTGACCACCGAGCAGTCGGCCATCTTCCCCGAGACCGACATCGGCCTCGAGAACTTCCTGACCGACGGGAACATCTACCTCATCCAGAGCCCCGCGGGCGCGACGAGCAACCGCTACGTCTGGGTGGCGAAGATGCGCAAGCAGAGCATCAAGAACTCGATGTTCCCGCTGGAAATCGCACAGGGCGGCATCAAGATATACGAGCAGGCGGCCGGGTTCTCCATGGTCGGGGAGTCGCCGCCGTGGTTCGGCGAAGAGACCGAATAACCGCGGACTCGGCGGCGAGCGACCCCGGTCCCGACGGTTCCTTTTCTGTCTTCGCCGAATCGACTGTTCTGACGTCCCCGGACGCGGAGCGCGCGCCGCGCTCGTCAACTTCGCCCGGGGTCATTCGCTGTAGACGTATCGGCTCGCCTCGCCTCTCTGGCCGTCTCGACTCGACTGTGATAGTTGTCTCCGAGCGAGGTCGATGCCGGCGTCTGAGAGCGTTGCCGTCTCAGTCCAATCGCTCCTGTGTGCGCGGTGTCTACGGACGCACGACAGCGCCGCCGCTCGGCGGCTGAGGTCGATAAAATGAACGGAAAGCGTGAAGTCGGGTTACAGTTCGACCGGTTCGCCCTGCGTCTTGCCCGCGAGCTGCTGGGGCATCGTCAGGATGACCTGCGTCGTACCGCCCGTGCGGGAAGTGATTTCGAGGGTGACCTGCTCGCCCGTCGAGAGGCCGCCGACGAGGTCGGTCTCGTCACCGTTGCTGTCCTCGATGGCGGCGGTGTCGATCTTGACCTCGTAGCGGTCGTTCATGCTGTTGAGGACACCGAACGAACTGTCGTCGTCGGTGACCTCGGTGAGACCGAACTCATCGGCGTCGGGGTTCGGCTCCGTCCCGTCGCCGTCGTACTGCGTCTGGTTAGTCAGAGTCTCGACGCTGTCACCACTGAGGTACTTAATCGAGGTCTCGTTCATGTCCACCGCGTCCGAGCCGGCCGCCAGACGAACGGTGAGCGTGATGTTGTCGATGTCAGCCTCTCCGCCGACCGTTCCGTGCGTGTTGAGGACTTCGACGCGGTTGGTGACCTTGTTCACGGACTGCTCACCGGCGTCTTCGGCAGTCGCCTGCAGGAAGCCGGCCGTGTTCACGAGGACGCCCGCCGCGATTGCGGCGACCAGAACCATCGCGATGAAGACGATGAGCGTACCGATACCGACCTGACCGCGGTCGTCGTCAGTAATCTTGTTAAACATATGAATCTCCTTAGAGCGCGATCGGGTCGTTGTCGTCCTTACCCGCGAGCTGCTGGGGCATCGTCAGGATGACCTGCGTCGTGCCACCGTTGCGGCTGGTGATGTCGAGCTTGACCGTCTGGCCCGTCGCCGTTCCGTTGGCGGAGGAGCCTTCGACCGTCGAGGTGTTGATGACGATCTCAGCGCGGTCGGACTGCTCGTTGAGGACCTCGAACGAACCGTCGCTGTCCTCGAGGACGCCCGCGGTGAAGTTGTTCCCCGTCGTCAGGTTAGCGGGGTCTGCGGTGTCAGCGTTGTTGACGGTGTCGTTGTAGGTGAGCGTCCGCGCGGTCGTCTCACTCAGGTACTTGACCGTCGTGTCTTCAAGAGAGACACTTCCGGAACCGGCCGCGAGGCGGACGGTCAGGAAGACTTGGTCGACCGTGCGTTCCTCACCGGACTGGTTGACCAGCCCGTGCGCGTTGACGACGTCGACGCGGTTGGTGACCTTGTTCACAGATTGCTGTCCAGCGTCCTCGGCGGTAGCTTGCAGGAAGCCAGCCGTATTCACGAGGACGCCCGCCGCGATTGCGGCGACCAGAACCATCGCAATGAAGACGATGAGGGTCCCGATACCGACCTGACCCCGGTCTTCTTTGATGTTTTCGAACATGGGTTTCGTGGGTTTGGTCCCACACTCAGCGGGGAGCGGGGAACCGTCACTCGTCAACTTGGAGAGGTGCTACATAACGCTACGGCCCCCAATATCAAGAATGATATCACACGGCCGGTACGTCGATAAGTAAACTTCTTCGCACGCTCACGCGAGACGCTAGTCGACACTTACCTCAGGAAATATAAGAAAAGAGTCCGGAGCCGGAGCGGTTCAGTCCTGCGTAATCTTCCGCCACACGTCGTCGAGTTTGTTCTTCACCTCCGGGCGCTCGGTGACGCTGACCGTGTAGTCGTCGCCTTCGAAGCGGACGACGATTTCGTCGACTTCGCGGCGGTAAACGTTCGTCCGGCGGTGCTCGTCGGAGAGAACCCGGTCGTGAAGTTCGAGGAGGCCCGCCGCCGTCAGTTCCTCGATTCGGCGATAACAGGTCGCGATGGGGATATCCAGCATCTCGCTGAACTCCTGTGCCGAGTGCGGTTCGTCCGCGGCACGGAGGATGTCAGGGTTGTATTCGTTCCCCAGTGCGGAAAGGGTCCTGTCAGACTCCATAGATGGAAATTTATCGGAACGCACCGCTTGTCAATGTGTTGGTTGTCTCTCTGCCACGTTCTCAGTCATAGTAGTGAGTCTGTCACGCCCGGTGACGATGGGATTATATGCCACGGCACCGAGCATTCGCCGATGGACGACGAGGACGAACGTCCTCCCAATCACCCGCGGGAACAGGGTGTCGTCGGGGCGGACGAACTGGATATCAGCCGCGACGAGCACGTCGCGGCGCTCGACACGGGCCGGTACGTCATCTCGACGGGAGAAAACAGGCCGCCCGCGCCGGTCGACGACGGGGGCAGTGACGGTGACGGTGACGACCGCCGACCGCCCGGTCCGGACGGAGCGACCCAATCCGACTCCGAGCCGACCGGCGAGCGAGGAGAGAGCGACCGGAACACCGGCGCTCCCGAACTCGTCCTCCCGAAAGACCCGAAAAAACGGGCCGTGCTCGCCCGCCGGCTGCTCGCAGAGCGCGTCGGGGCAGTCAACGCGGACCACGCGCTCGTCACCACTGCCCTCGTCGATGGCGAGGTAACCCGCCACGAGACCGTCTCCGACGACGTGACCGAGGTCGTCAACTCGTTTCTCTCGTGGTACGCCGACGCTGTCGGCAGCCCCGACACGCCGCCCGACGAGGTGCTCGGCATCCTGCTTTTAGCCTCGGAGGTACAGGTCACCTATCCCGGTCGGGCCGTCGAGGCGCTCGCGACCGCGAACGGACTCGACCGCGACGACAGTATCGGTGACCTCCTCGACGCCGTCGAAGAGACCGGCGCTTCGTTCCCGCCGCGTCGACGATGATGCGACGGTGACAGGTTCCGGTTCGAGCATCGGAGCTCCCGAACCTCCGGGCGACACGATGTGACGCGGGCGAATCGCCCGTCCAATGCCGTATCATCCTTGATAATGGGGAGGAAGGGTTTATGGTGTGATTTTCGGAAATCTGGAGGTATGGCAAGCAAGGTACTGGTCGTGGACGATTCTGCGTTCATGCGGAACCTCCTCAAACAGCTCCTCGAGGGTGAACACGAAGTCGTCGGCGAGGCCGAAAACGGGGTCGAAGCGGTGGAACTCTACCGCGAACTCGAACCCGATGTCGTCACGATGGACGTCGTGATGCCGATTCGAAACGGCATCGAAGCGACGTCCGAAATCAAGTCGCTCGACGCCGGCGCATCGGTCATCATGTGCACGTCGGTCGGACAGGAAGAGAAGATGCGCGAAGCGGTCGAAGCGGGGGCAGACGGCTACATCACGAAACCGTTCCAGAAGCCGAACGTGCTCCAGGCTATCGCCGACGTGATTCAGGCAGAGGCATGAATCTCGACGTCCGGTCGCTTCGCACGTTCAGTCGGCTCGCCCACTCGGGCGCGGAGAAAGCCGCGGGTTCGCTGACCACGCTCGCCGGCATCGACACGTACGTCAACGTCACCAAGGTGGAACTCGGGACGAAGGCGGACGTCGAAAACGAGTTCGCCGAGCGCGACCTCGTGAGCGTCCACATCGGCTTTTCGGGCGGGTTGGACGGTCACACCGTGTTGGCGTTCTCGCCGGAGTCCGCAGAGCGTCTGGTCGACGCGCTGATGCCGGGTATCAACGCCACCGACGCCGAGGGTGAACTCGCCGAGAGTAGCCTGAAGGAGGTTGCGAACATCATGCTCGGCGGCTTCATCGACGGCTGGGCCGACTACCTCGACACCACCGTCGACATCACGACGCCGACCTACGTCGACGACGAAAACGACGGCCCGCTCGACCACGTCGACGCCGAGGGGTTCGAGAACGGCGGCGACGACGAGCACGTCCTCGTCTTCCGTAACCAGTTGGAGGCCGCGGACAACGCCATCGAGTTCGACCTGTACATGGTGCCGACCGCCTCGTCCATCGGGACCATCGTCGAGGCGAGCGGCGAGGACGGCGCGCTCCCGGTCGAGTCGTTCGCCGCCTTCTCCGAGATGATAAACGACGGCGCGAACCAGGCCTCGGAAGACATCACGGCGATGACGGGCATCGACACGACCGTCGAGGTGAGCCGGCTGAGCTTCGTCCCCATCGAGGGCGTCCCCATGTCGTTGACCGACGCGGTCCGCCGCGGCGTCGTGTTGGAGTTCAGCGGGACGCCGAGCGGTTACATCGCCATCCTCTTCGACGAGCCGTCGGCAGAGAACATCGCGAGCAGCCTCCTGCCGGGCATGGAAGGCGACGAGGCGATGCGCCAGAGCGCGATTCAAGAGATTGGCAACATCACCACCTCCGGCTTCCTCGACGGCTGGGCCAACGCGCTCGAGACGACCATCGACATCTCGCCGCCGAAGCACGTCCACGACATCGGGTCGGCCATCATCGACCCGCTCGCGACCGACCTCGCGCAGTCTCAGGAGTACGCGTTCCTCATCGATTCGACCATCCGGACGGACGACGACGAGTTCACCTGCGACATCTACGCGCTCCCCGACGAGACGGAGCTGCGCAAGGCGCTCAGGAAGCTCTCTCCCGCCGCGTGAACCCTCCGTAGAGGCACCCAGTAATGCAAGTATACACCACGGACACGCCCGCGGCTCGCTCCGGTCGAATCAAGGTCGGAATCGCCGATTACGCCGTCTCCGGCGACGAGAGCACGCTGACCACGAGCGGTCTCGGCTCCTGTATCGGCGTCGCGTTGTACGACCCCGAGACCGGCGTCTCCGGTCTCGCACACGCGATGCTCCCGGAGGCGGACGACGGCAGCGAGCCGGCGAAGTTCGTCGACACCGGCATCGAGCTCCTGCTCTCGGAGATGCGAGCCGCCGGCGCGGACATAGACCGCGTCGTCGCGAAAATCGCCGGGGGAAGCACCATGTTCGACTTCACCTCGGCCGACGGCGACGGCAGTATCGGCGATAGAAACGTCGCCGCGACGCGAACGACGCTCGACGGGTTCGGCATCGACGTCGTCGCCGAAGACGTCGGTGGCTCCCACGGCCGCTCGTTGGAGCTCGACAGCCAGACCGGCGACCTCCGCGTTCGGAGCGCGAAGAGCGGCAACCACGTTCTCTGAGGGCGTCACCGGCCGAAGTTCGGCTTCGACGACCGTCTCTCCTGTCTCTCGGCCGTCTCAACTGCGTCGAGCGCCGCCCGCGAGCAGGGAACCGAAAGCGGCCGACGCGTGAGAACCGACCGAAGCCGGTTCGACTCCCCATCCGAGATATCAGTTCTGATAGCGCCTCGAATAGATTTATGTCGCCTCCTTCGAATGCTTTCACCGAAACGGTACGATATCGCGTGTGACACCGCGGACAGCGCTCCGCGCTCTCCGCCGCCCTGAGTCGGGGGACTCGGGGGAGTCGTGCCGTCCCCAACGAGGTGACCTATGTACTTGGACCCGGACGAATACGACCCAGACGAACTTCGACGTATCGCGCGTGACGCCCCACGGCCCAGACGGAACGGTGACGGCCGGTTCGACGACAGCCGATTCGACGACGGCAGATTCGATGACAGCCGATTCGATGACGGCCGGTTCGACGACCGGAGTCCGTTCCGGTTCGACAACCCGCTTTTCGACCGGAGCCGACAGGAGGCGTCCGAAGCCCTCCGGTCGAGCCAGCTCGAACACCTGCTCGTCCACCAGTCTCGCGACGAGGAAGACGGCGTCGAAAAGCCGTACCTCCGCTCGCTGCCGGACAAGTACGGCGCGGAACGCGTCGTCTTCGACTGGCTCGAGTTCCTCGTCCTCAAGGGCGGGTTCAAGCGGGCGATGGACGCCCTCCGGTACTACCAGACGGTCGACTGGGTCACGCCCGGCGTCGAGGAGACGCTCCGGGACTACCTCCTCGGGTTCTCCGCTGACGTCGACGAACCGACCGACCTCGACGTCGACGACCACCTGCTGAGTCTGGTCTACGTCGCACGTCTCTCCTCGATGGTGTGACGCCGACCGACGGGTCTCGAATACGGTCTCTCCTTCCGACAACCGAGTGTATACCATGACTGCGCGAACCACCCGCCCGCCGAGTCCGAACCGAGTTGATACCGCATGACGAACGACGCAGCCGCCGCTACCGACGCTGGTGTGACCTCCGAGTCCGACGAGACCGACGTGCCGACGGCCGTCGGCGTCAAGTTCGGGAGCGCCCGGACGGCGCTCGCCTTCGACGACGGCGACGCGGCGAGGACGGTTCACCTCCCCTCGCGCCTGACCGACGGCGAAGACGCGCCCGCCGGCGACGAGGGCGTCCACGACGGCGGAGAGACAGTCCGGGAGTCGCCCGAGCGAGTCGAGTTCATGCTCCGCTCGGGCGTCCCGGCGACCGCCCGCGACGCCGAGTCGTTCGAGCGGTTCGTCCGCGAACTCTGCGCGCGACACGACCTCCCCGCCGAGAGCGCCGTCGTGTACGCGATGCCGACCGTCGACGACGATGTCGGCCTCGCGAACTTCGGCACCGCGGTCGGCGAGTGCGGCATCGGTGAGGCGCTCGCGCGAGGCTTCCCCGAATCGCTGTGCGCGTCGATTCCGGCGCTCGGCGACGGAATCGAGGCGGTCGACGAGGTCTTCGTCGCTCTCAACCTCGGCGCGACGAACCTCGAAGCGTGCGCGTACCGACGCGGAGAGCGGTTACTCCCGTTCGTCTCCGCGGAGGCGTCCGGCGACCGCGTCGACCGGCGCATCGCCGAGGCGGTCGAAGCCGAGACGGGCGGGCGAGTGACGATCGACCCCGCCACCGCCCGCGAGTACAAGGAGACCCGCGCCGACTTCGGCGGGTTCGACCCCTTCACCGACGCGGTCGAACGCGGGAGCGAGGGCGCACACGAGTTCACCGTCGAACGGGGCGTGATGGAGCCGTTGGACGAGTATCTCGACGACGTGGTCGCCGAGCTCTGCGATTTCTTCTCGCGACTGGCGAGCTCGCACATGAAAACCTATCAGCTCGCTCGCGCACGCCCGCTCGTCGTCTCCGGCGGGATGGCGTGCATTCCCGGACTGGTGGAGGAACTCGAAGCGCGTCTCGCCGCGGAACTCGACCGCCCGGTGAGCGTGGTCGTCCCCGACGACCCGGTGACCGCCGCGGCCGAGGGCGCACACAGACTCGCGGTGCGGCTCCGCGACGCGGCCTGAACGCTCGGCTCTCGGGTCGTCTCGTTTTCTGTTCGACTCACCCAGTCGCTGCGTAACTCAGTCCGTCTCCGACTCGGTCGCCACCGTTCCGCCGTCGCCGACGGAGACCGCTCGGTCGGCGCTCCGGAGGCCGACGATTGCGACGGTTCCCCTGGGGTCGTTCTCCGCGAACCGGAGCCGACCGTTCGAGCGGTCGATTATCCACTGGACCAACCAGAGCCCGAGCCCGCTGATGTGTTGGAGCGGCGTCTCGGTCCCCGATTCGAGGACGGAGAGCTCGGCGTCGGGGACGCCCGGCCCGTTGTCGGCGATTCGAATCTCCACGTAGTCGGTCGAGGTCGCCCTCCGCTCGACCGTGACGCCGACTTCCGGAATGACGCGGTCGTTGTGTTCGAGCGCGTTGTCGATGAGGTGTTTGATGGCCGATTCGATGAGGTCGTCCGCCGAGACCCACATCTCGTCGGGGAGGCTCCGGTGGACGATGGCCTCGGGGTAATCGGACTCGATGTCGTCCAACTGCGCCTCGATGCGCTCGACGACCTCGACGGGTTCGATTCCGGACGACCCGCGGGTCAGCGTCGTGTCGATGTGGCGAGTCTGCTCGCCGAGTTCGACCAGCGACGACGCCTTCCGCTTTATCGTTCGGGCGTGGTCTTTCGACTCGGCGGGGATGCGCTCGTCGAGGAGGAGGTCCGCGTGGCCGAGGATGACGTTCATGTCGTTTCTGAGGTCGTGTCGAAGGACGCGATTCAGCACCCGGAGGCGCTGTTCGTAGCGATGGCGACTGGTCACGTCCCGCGAGTTCAACACGACGCCGTCGACGGCGGGGTCGTCGAGGAGGTTCACACCGACCGTCTCGAACCGCCGCCACACGCCGTTCTTGTGGCGGATTCTGAACTCCGAGCGCACGGGAGAGTCGCCGGCTATCACCTCGTCGAGGCAGCCGGCGACCCGCTCTCTGTCTTCGGGGTGGACGAGGTCGAGCACCGACTCGCCGACGAGCGCGTCGGTCTGATAGCCGAGTACCTCGGTCATCGAGGGGCTCGTGTAGGTCCGTTCGCCGTCCTCGTTGAGGACGGTAATGACGTCCCGGGAGTTCTCGATGAGCGCGCGGAACTCCTCTTCGGTGTGCCGGCGCTCCGTCACGTCGTAGAAGACGAGCAAGAGTGCGCGGTCGTGCGTCTGGTCGCCGACCGCCTCGGAACGGATCTCGAAGTAACGACAGGTGCCTCCGTCTTCGACGACCGCCTCAGCCCTGTCTCGACCCTCCAGAACCGTCCGGACCTCGGCCGGAACGCGAACGCTTTCGAGGACCGACTCGCCGATGCACTCGTCGACCGGCCGCTCTAGGAGCTCCGAGGCGGCACCGTTCGATTCGACGATTCGGTCCTGTTCGTCGAGGACGACGACTGCGTCCCGCATCTCCGAGAGAATCGCGTCGCGGGCGATGGGTGTGATGTCGAACAGCTGGTGTCTGAAGAGCGCCCAGAGCACGACGACCGAGCTGACGCCGATAGAGAGGGGAACCGGGTTGATTCGAATCGGGAAAAAGAACTCACCGGCGAGTGCGGCGAGAGGTATGAGACCGGCGACGACGAGGAACCCGGCCTGTCGTCGATGGATGCTCGAACTCCGGAGATACGTCTTTCCGATGACGGTCAGCCCGGTGAGGGCGACGCCGGAGCCGTAAATCACGTGTACGACGAAGAGGAGTTCCGGACCGGGTGGGACGAGAAGGTGCAGACCGGCTCCTCCGGAGGTGTCCGGTGCGCTGGCCGCCCAGAGGTCGAGCGAGGACCCGAGGAGTCCGTGGGAGTGGTTCGTCAGCGCGAGGGCGATTGCGACGGCGGGCTCGACGGCGAGGAAGCCGACCATTCGGGTGGTGAGCAGTTGGTCCTCGCCGGCGTAGACGAGGGCGAAGATGAGCCATATCGTGGGGAGGACGGCCGCGCCGGCCCACGCCAGATACGCGTAGAACAACTCGGCACCCGGCGTCGTCGCGAGAAAGGCGAAGCCGTACGCGGTGGCCCAGATACTTCCGGAGAGCGTCAGGAGCGCGAACGGGAGGCGGACCCGCCGAGAGTAGAGTCGGAACCGACCGAGGACGACGAGCGTCACGACCCCCGCGAGGATGCCCGCGGCGAACAGCGCGTACGCGTACGGGAACTGCCCAACGCTGGTCATGAGTTGGTCGTGGTGCGCATCTGTGAGTCTCTGGAACTATTCTTTCCGATGAGTGTCACATCGGAGCGATATCAAACGTGTATCCGTTTCTGAACTTAAGCGGTTCGCCCTCTCTATCAACGCTGATACTTGGTTTCGGTTGAGAGACGAGCGGCCGGTTCGAGCGCCTCGTACGCCTTAATAAGGCCTTCATTCTCTGAATGGTCGGTTACATTATCAGAGATAACATCACGAGTAACGCCGACGGTTCTCGCGCGGCGCAGAAATGTCGATATTCGGACGTTCGCCCGAACGCTTAATTCGGATGGATGCACACGCAGGGATAGATGCCGCGCGAGTCACGTCGTCCCAACGTCGCCGAAGGCCCGAGCGGACCCGGACCCCGTCGGGACACCAGCGACCGGTCGTTCGACTGGGTCGACGCGCCGACGAATCGGACGTGGAGCGACGTGGCCCACGAGCGCCTGCTCGCGACGACCGCGGCGGTCACGTCGGACGGCGAGCCGTTTCTCGACGAGGTTCCGCGGACGCCGCGGGCCGAGCGGGTGCTCCTCGAGTGGTGCGTGCACCTCGTCGAGCGATTGGGCGGCCGCGGCGCGCTGGAGATGGCGTCGTACTACCGCGATATCGGCTGGATCGGCGACGGCCCCCACGACGCGATTCGCGAGCGCGTCGTCTCTTTTACCGTCCCCTCGGACTTCGAGGACGCGCCGACCGAAGAGGACCACGTCCGCAGTTTCTCGTACGTCGCCCGGCTGTCGGTGATGGCCGACTCGGAGTGAGAAGAGGACGGCTTCGACGAGTCCCTAGAGTCCGAGTTCGCGACCGATGATGAGGTGTTGAATCTCGCTCGTCCCCTCGCCGATTTCCATGAGCTTCGCGTCGCGGTAGAACCGCTGGGGGGCGAAGTCGGTCGTGTACCCGTAGCCGCCGAGCACCTGCACCGCGTCTTCGGCGACTTCGCGGGCGGCCTCCGAGGCGTCGAGTTTCGCCAGTGCGGACTCTCGACTGACCCGCTCGCCGGCGTCGTACCGCGTCGCCGCCTTGTGGGTGAGCAGTCGCGCGCGCTCGGTCTTGCGGTGCATCGAGACGAGTTTGTCGCGGATGGCGTCGAACTTCGCAATCGGCCGGTCGAACTGCTCGCGCTCTTGGGCGTACGATTTCGCGTGGCCGTACGCGCCCTCGGCGAGTCCCACCGAGAGCGCCGCGATGGAGATGCGGCCGCCGTCGAGCGTCTTCATCGTCTGCTTCCAGCCCTCGCCCTCCTCGCCGAGAAGTCGGTCTTCCGGAACCCAGCAGTCGTCGAAGGAGAGCTCGCAGGTCGGCGAGCAGTTGAGGCCCATCTTGTCCCACTCGGTCGTCACCTCGAAGCCGTCGTCGTTCTCCGGGTCGACGATGAACGTCGAGATGCCGTCGTAGCCCGCACCGGGGTCCGTGACGGCCTTCACGAGGACGGAGCCGGCGACGCTCGCGTTCGTGATGAACTGCTTCGTTCCGTTGATGACGTAGCCGTCGCCGTCCCGCTCCGCGACGGTGTCCATGTCGCTGGCGTCGCTCCCGGAACCGGGTTCGGTCAGGGCCCAGCCGCCGAGGTACTCGCCGGTCGCGAGCGGCGTGAGCCAGCGCTCCTTCTGCTCGTCGGTGCCGAACAGCTCGATGGGCTTCGACGCGAGGCTGACGTGGGCGGCGTACGACAGGCCGATACCGCCCGAGACGCGACCGAGCTCCTCCACGACGAGGGCGTACATCAGCTGGTCGCCGCCGAGGCCGCCGTACTCCTCGTCGATGGGGACGCCCATCACGTCCAACTCGGCCAACTGGTCGAATACCTCCGCGGGGAATCGGTGTTCGTCCTCGATGTCCTGCGCGATGGGGGCGATTTCTTCCTCGCAGAACTCGCGGACGGTGTCGCGAATCATCCGGTGTTCGGCCGGGATGTCGAAGTCCATGCGACCAACTATCGCCGTGTCGGACATAAACTAATCGAACGACCATGAAGGATTGTGCCGTCGCGGGCGGCGAAGCGGGGGCGGCCGACCGGTTTCGGACCGACCATTCCCGGCTGGTCCGCTCTCACCGCGTGGGAATAGGCGTCCGGGTCTTTTTGCGCCGCGGTCCGAGGCTCTCGTATGTACTCCCACATCCTCTTTCCGACCGACGGAAGCGACTGCGCCGACGCCGCCTTGGACCACGCCATCGAACACGCCCGCACCTACGACGCGACGCTCGTTGCGCTCTACGTCGCCGACGTGCGCGAGGTCGGCTACGCCGCGCCCGCGCTCTCGCTCGAACGGGTCCGAGAGGCGCTCCTCGAAAGCGGCGAGCAGGTGTTAGGCCGCGTCGCTGAGAGGGCCCGCGAGGCCGGCGTCGAGGTCGAAACCGTCGTCACCGAGGGCACCCCCGCGAGCGAGATTATCCGCCACGCCGACGAGCGAGACATCGACCTCGTCGTGATGGGCACCCACGGCCGAAGCGGCATCGACCGCTATCTCATCGGCAGCGTCGCCGAGCGCGTCGTCCGCGGCTCCGACGCACCCGTGTTGACCGTCCGACAGGAATCGGCGTAGGCCCACGAGGTTAAGCCGCCCCTCGTCTTACGGGGGTGCATGGACCTCCGTCGGCTCGTCCGCGGCCGCCTCGGGTGGCCGCGTCTGGAGACGGTCGCCCGCGAACTCGCCCGGCGATACGACCGCGACACCCTCCACATCCGATTTCTCGAGGCGGACAACTGGCTTTCGACCCCGATGGTCGTCGACGACGAGTGGTTCGTGAAGGTCATCTCCAAACAGAACTCGCTCGTCCACGCCGTCTTCACGACCGGACGGAACCTCGGCGCGTTCTCCAGCGGGACGGAGGGTTTCTTCGGCCACTTCGGGACGCCGCTCGAGATGGCCGAACACGAACTCGAAGCGACGAAGCGACTCCGAAACATCGGCCTGCAAGCGCCCGCGCCGGTCGAGGCGTTCGAGGTTGACGGCCTCGGCGTCCTCGTCCTCGAATACCTGCCGAACTTCCACACCCTCGACACCGCCCCGCGGGAGGAGGTCGAACGGCTCGCGCCCGAGCTGTTCGCGGCGCTCGCGGAGATGCACGACAACCACCTCGCCCACGGCGACCTCCGGGCGGAGAACGTCCTCGTCCGCGAGGACGGCATCTACTTCATCGACGCGACGAACGTCAACGACGAGGGGATGCGCGACGCCCGCGCGTACGACCTCGCCTGCGGGCTGGCGGCGCTCGAACCGCTCGTCGGTCCCAAGAAAGCCGTCGCCGCGGCGCTCGACTCCTACGAGGTGAACGCGCTCTTGGACGCCGTCGATTTCCTCGACTTCGTCAACATCCGGCCCGACCACGACTTCGACGCCGCGTCGCTCAAAGGCGAGATAGAAAAGCACGCGGCGTAGCTGTCTCCGGTTCCCCGTGTCTCGACGTCCTCCGACTCACTCGCAGGGGAGCGTGCCGTCGTAGCTCGCGTCGCCGACCACGACGACCCCGCACATCGCCTTCGAGCCGTGGACGCCGCAGTCGTACTGGTAGACGCCGGGGTCGTCGAACCGGTAGGTGACCCGCCCGTCGCGGCCGACCGTCTCGGACTGAAACGACCAGTCGGTCGCCGCGTCGTCGAGGCTCGCGGCGCGGACGTTATGCCGAAGCGCCTCTCTGTTCTCCCACGTGACCGTCGTCCCCGACTCGACCGACAGCCGCATCGGCGAGAAGGCGACGCTCTCCATGGTGACGAGCGGGTCGGACCCGTCGTCCGACGCCGGTTCGCTCGTCGGCGTTGGCGACTCGGTCACCGACGTTGGCGACTCGGTCGGTGTCGGCGTCGCCGTCGTGTCCGGCGACGTGGCCGTCTCCGGAGACGCCGTCGTCGCGGTTGTGGTCGCGGGCCCAGTCGGCTCCGTCTCGTCGTCCGTCTCTCCAGCGTCGTCGCCGCCGGTACAGCCGGCGAGCAGTCCGAGTCCGGCGGTCGCGGCGGCGAGGGCTCGTCGTCTCGTGAGTCGCATACCGGTGGTCGGGCCACCCGAAGAATAAGCGATGTCCCAAATTCCGCCCGACTGACGCCACATCCCGCCGGGAACGGCGGGGGTCGTGGGCGGACCGCAGTTCAGCGGGAGTTCGGACGCGAGTCGCGGGCTACTCGCCCTCGACGCCCTCGTAGTCCGCGCCGCCCATGTAGAGCCGCGAGACTTCGGGGTCGTCGAGGAGGCCGTCGGCGTCGCCCTCGTAGGCGACGGTCCCCTGGTCGAGGACGTAGCCGCGGTCCGAGATGCCGAGCCCCTCGCGGGCGTTCTGCTCGACCATCAGGACCGCCGTCCCGAGTTCGTTCACCTTCTTCACGTCCTCGAACACCGACTTGACGATGTTGGGCGCGAGGCCCGCCGAGGGTTCGTCGATGAGGAGCACCTCGGGCTCCATCACGAGCGCCCGGGCGAACGCGAGCACCTGCCGCTGGCCGCCCGAGAGCGTCCGCGCCTTCGCCGAGCGCTTCTCGTCGAGAATCGAGAACTGGTCGTACAGCTCGTCGATTCGCGCTTGCAGGCCGCTCTCACGGGCGACCCCGCCCATCTTGAGGTTCTCGTCGATGGTGAGGGACGAAAAGACGTTGTCCACCTGCGGGACGTAGCCCATCCCGACGCGGACGAGGTCCTCCGGCTCCTCGCCGGTGATGTCCCGCCCGCTCAGTTCGACCGTCCCGGTCCACGGCTTGAGGAGGCCGAACACCGTCTTGAGGACGGTCGACTTCCCCGCGCCGTTCGGCCCGATGATGCAGACGATTTCGTCGGATTCGAGGTGGAGCGTCAGGTCCCGGAGGACCTGCACCTCGCCGTAGCCGCTGTCGACGCCCGAGACGTCGAGTGCGCGCTTCATGGGCCGGCCCCTCCGAGGTACGCCTCGATGACGCGGTCGTCCGAGCGGACTTCGTCCGGCGAGCCCTCCATGAGCACCTTCCCCTGGTCGAGGACGATGATGGGGTCTGCGAGGTCCATGATAAACGGCATATCGTGTTCGATGATGAGGAAGGTCTGACCCTCCTCGTTGAGTTCGCGGATGAACCGCTTGATGTCGTTCGCGAGCGTCGGGTTGACCCCGGCGACCGGCTCGTCCAAAAGCAGGATGTCGGGGTTCGTCGTGAACGCCCGCGCCAGCTCGACGAGCTTCATCTGCCCGCCGGAGAGGTCGGTCGACGGCTGGTCGATGAGGTGCCCGATTTCGAACCGTTCGAGCAACTCGCGCGTCTGTTCGATGTTCGCCCGCTCCTCTTCGGTGACGTCGGAGCCGGAGAAGAAAAGCGAGAAGATGGACTCGCCTTTCTGCGGCCCGGGACCGACGAGCATCGCCTCGCGGACGGACATCCCCTCCAGCCGCCGGGGCGTCTGGAAGGTCCGAACGAGCCCTTTTCGGGCGCGCTCGTGCGGTTCGAGGTCGGTCACGTCCTCGCCGTTGACGGTGACGTGACCGGCGTCGTTCTCGTAGAAGCCGGAGATGAGGTTGAACAGCGTGGACTTGCCCGCGCCGTTCGGACCGATCATCCCGGTGATAGTCCCGCGTTGGACCTCGATGGAGACGCTGTCGGTGGCGACGAGGCCGCCGAACGCCTTCTCCAAGCCGGTCGTCTTCAGGACGACGTCCGACTTATCGAGGCGGGCACCCTCGTACGCGTCGTCGTTCATCGGTCGTCACCCCCGTTCGAGGAGGTGCCGCCGTCCGGGGCGGCACCCGACGCGGACGCGCCGCCGGCACCGCTCCCGTCGCGCGCCGCCGGCCAGATGAGTTCGTCCTTCGGCGGAAGGAGTCCGTCCTGCCGGAAGCGCATGATGAGGATGATGAGCCCGCCGACGAACAGCAGTCGAAGCGGGGCCAGGTCGACGCCGAGCGTCTGGATGAACCCGATGTCGTTGAGGAAGCGGGTCCCCTCGCGGATGGCGATGACGACGGCCGCGCCGACGACCGCCCCGCGGTTCGACCCGGTCCCGCCGAGGATGACGGCGATCCAGATGTAGAACGTCGTCAGGGGAACGAGGTCGGAGGGGTCGATGTAGAGGTTCAAGTGGGCGTAGAACGCCCCGGCGATGGCCATGATGACCGAGCCGATGACGAACGCCTGCATCTTGAACTGGTAGGTGTTTTTGCCGAGCGCCTTGGCGAGGTCCTCGTCGGACCGGATGGTCCGGAGGACGCGGCCCCACGGCGACCGGTGGACGCGCCGGAGGAACAGGTAGACGACAGCGATGAGAAAGACCACGACGGCGGCCGTCGTCGCGGCGTCGGTCAGCGGCAACCACGACAGGAGTTCCGGGATGCCGCTGATACCGCTCGACCCGGCGGTCCACTGGTCCTCGTTCAGGATGATGGCGCGGATGACTTCGGCGAGTCCGAGACTGGCGATGGCGAGGTAGTCCTCGCGCAGGCGGAGCGTCGGGATGCCGATGAGCACCGCGACGAACGCGCTCACGACGATGGCCGCGAGGAACCCGAACACCGGGTGGAGTCCGAGTCCGAGCGGGGAGTTCGGCGCGGTCAACAGCGCGGCGCAGTAGGCACCGATGCCCCAGAACGCCGCGACGGAGAAGTTGATGAGCCCGGCGTAGCCCCACTGGACGTTGAGTCCGAGCGAGAGCAGGGCGTACATCCCGACGAGCGCGATTTGGAACAGGAGGAACCGCGGCCCGATGACGCCGGTGAGGACGCCGACGACGAGCAGCACCGTGATGAGTCCGAGCGTCGCGAAGATGCGCCGCTCGGTCGCGTCGCGGACGAGCGTCTCGCTCACCCACGAGGACACGGCGCTCATCCGCTATCACCCGCGATTCCGCTCGGGCGAACGAGCAGGATGGCGACCATGATGACGAACGCGACGGCCGCGGCGTACCGCGAGCCGACGGGGATGATTCCCCACTGGTTGAAAAGCGGAACCAGTTCGTGGACCATCCCGATGACGAGGCCGCCGAGCATCGCGCCGTAGACGGAGCCGATGCCGCCGAGGATGACGGCGGCGAAGATGATAAGCAGGATGTCGAAGCCCATGCGCGGGCGGACGAGTTCCTCTAACCCGAGGAAGACGCCGCCGGCCGCGGCGAGCGCGCCGCCGATGAGCCACATGGCGAAGATGACCTCTCTCGTCCGAATCCCGCTGACGCGCGCGAGGTCCGCGTTGTCGGCGGTCGCGCGCATCTTCCGGCCGAGGGTCGTCCGCGTCAGCGTCAGGTGCAACGCCGTCACGAGGACGACAGTGAGCATCACGACGACGAGGTTGCGCGGCGTGACCGCGATGCCGAGCGTTTCGCGGACCCACGGTATCGGTCCCTGTCTGGGCACGCCGTAGCGCTCCGGCTCGGTTCCGAACGACAGGAACACGAGCGCGCGATAGACGAGCGCGACCCCGATACTGGAGATGAGCAGGCCGATGGAGTCGGACCCCTTCACCGGTTGGTAGACGACGCGGTCGGTGATGACGGAGATGACCGCCGCCGCGCCCATGCCGAACGCGAGCGCGAGGAAGAACCAAAGCGGCAGGCCGAACACGCCCGCGTCGCCCAGCATCGGTCGGAGGAACCCGACCGAGAACAGCGCGGAGAACGCCCCCACGGTCATGAGGTCGCCGTGGGCGAAGTTCGCGAAGTCCGCGATGCTGTAGACGAGCGACAGCCCGATGGCCGCGAGGACGATGATGCTCGAAAACACCACGCCGTTTGCGACGTACTGGAAGGGGCTGACTTGGAGCGGTATCACGGCTCGGTGGCCCCCCGAAGGGTCGTTCGGCGTCCGTTCCGTGCGTGCATGGTTAGCTCGTGATGTAGTCGCCGAAGACGTACTCGTGGTCCTGGACGCTGTAAATCTGGTAGTAGCCCGGCGGGTCGCCGTTCTCGTCGAGGTCGACCGGACCGCTGACGCCCTGATAGTTGATGTCGCTCGGCGAGCCGCCGTCGCGCAGGACGGCCGCGGCCTCCTCGAAGTTGAAGACCTCCTCGCCCTCGGGGCGGGTCACGTCGCGGACGACCGACGAAAGCGCCTCGCCGGAGAACTCGTCGGCCGCCTCGATGGCGAGCGCCGCCACCGTGACGGCGTCGTAGGCGTAGGCCGACCAGACTGTCGGCGTCGCGTCGTAGTTCTCTTCGAACGCGGAGACGAAGTTCTGGTAGTTCTCCTGGTCCTGCGGGGCGCTCTCGGTGATACCCTTCATCCCGTCCATGCTCCCCGGGGCCGTGTTCTCGATGATGGAGTCGGCGACGGTTGACTCCGCGCCGTAGTAGTCGACGGTCGTGTTGTAGCCCTGGTCGAACCCCTCGTTGACCATGACGGTGTACTCGTTCGCGTAGGTGATGAAAATCCACGCCGAGGCGTCCGTCGAGGCCATCTCGGTGAGGATGCCGCTGTACGACGACTGACCCTGGTCGTGGGGCTCGTTGTAGGCGACGGTACCGCCGAGTTCGGACTCGAACGTCTCGGCGAACACGTCCGACAGCCCCGTCCCGTAGTCGTTGTTGATCCACGTGACGGCGACGGTGTCGTGGCCGTCGTCGCTGACGAGGCTGGCGAGCGCCTGCCCCTTCGCCGCCCCCGAGGGACTCATGCGGAGCAGCTCCGGCCGCGACGTGAGTTCGGGGCTCGTGCTGTTCTGGCTGATCTGGACGACGCCGGCGTCGTTGGTGACGCTGTCGTGGATGGCGATGGAGACGCCCGAGCCGACGGAGCCGATGAGGAGCGGCACGCCGTCTTGGTTGACGAGCTTCTGTGCGCCGTTGACCCCGCCCTGATTCGTACTCTCGTCGTCCTCGACGGAGATTCTCAGCGACCCACCCTCGGAGCCGATGCCGACATCGTTGATGGCGGCGAGCGCGAGTTCGCGACCGCGAGTGTTGCGCTCGCCGTAGGGCGCGAGCGACCCGGTGAGCGAATCGACCATGCCGATGGTGTACGACTCGCCGCTGCCACCGCTTTCCTCGGTCGTCGTGGTCTCCTCGCCGCCGCCACCGCCACTCTCCTCAGTCGTCGTGGCCGTGGTCGTGTCCTCGTCTTCGCCTTCGAGACAACCGGCGGTCGCCCCGACAAGTGAGAGTCCCGACAGCTTCAGCAGCGTTCTGCGGTCCATGTCGTGTGGTGACATAACAAGCTATGCTCCCCAATTATCGTAAATATACCTGTAACCGTCCATGGTCGGTGCGGCGAAACCCGCCGGACGAAACGAGCATCCGCGTTTTATTTCACCAATATTTTTCAGAATTATTTGGTAGGGTCTCTCTTTAGGGTACGTGTCTCACAATAGCCGGCCATGATACCCCCCATCGCGAACAACTTCGTGGCGGGTGAGACGGCCGACGGGGCGGTCTCGCACGTCGAGTCCCTGAACCGCGACGGCATCGCGGGGATACTGAACCTGCTCGGCGAGCACTACACCGACCGGGCCGACGCCGACGCCGACGCCGACGCGTACGTCGACCTCGTCCGCCAACTCGGCGCGACGAGCCTCGACGGCTGTGTCTCGGTGAAGCCCTCGCAAATCGGCCTCGACATCGGCGACCGCGCCTTCCGGGAGAACCTCGACCGCATCGTCGACGCCGCGGACGCCGAGGGCGTGTTCGTCTGGGTCGACATGGAGGACCACGAGACGACCGACGTGACCCTCGACGCCGTCGACGACCTTGGCCACCGGACGGGCGGGAACGTGGGCGTCTGCGTGCAGGCGAACCTCAAGCGCACGCGCGACGACCTCGAACGCCTCGCGGAGGTGCCCGGGAAGGTCCGTCTCGTCAAAGGCGCGTACAACGAGCCCGCGTCCATCGCGTACAAGGAGAAGTCGAAGGTGGACGAGGTGTACGAAGAACTCCTCGAGTACATGTTCACCGAGTTCGACGACGGCGTCGCGGTCGGCAGTCACGACCCGCACATGATCGCACACGCCCGCCAGCTCCACGAACAGTACGGGACGCCCTACGAGGTACAGATGCTCATGGGCGTGCGCGAGGACGGCCAGCGCGACCTCGCGGACGCCGACATCGAGATGTGGCAGTACGTCCCCTACGGGGACAAGTGGTTCTCTTACTTCTACCGGCGCGTCCGCGAGCGGAAGTCGAACGCGCTGTTCGCGCTCCGCGCCGTCGCCGGCATCTGAGTCGGAACGGGGACCTCGGCTCGCCTCGCGCTACTGCGGGTCGAGCAGTTTCGATTCCGCCTTTCGGAGGTGTTCGAGCAGCGTCGTCTTCGAGATGTCCATCTCGGCGGCGAGTTCGCGGGTGGAAACCTCGCGGGGCCAGCGGTAGTAGCCTTCCTCGCGCGCGAGTTCGAACGCCTGCCGCTGACTCCGGGTGAGCGTGTCGAGCCGCCGACTGCGCTCCGGTTCCGCGCCCTCGGACGTGGAGATGGAGGCGACGCGAATCTCGGCTCCGGTCTCGTCCATGACGGTCTCGATGCGCGGCTGTATCTCCTCGCGCGCGCCCGCGAACCAGACTTCCCACCGCTCTCGGCCGTTTTCTATCTGCGTGGGGGCGCTGTGGACGAAGCCCTGCTTGAGCAACTGCGGACACATCATGTCGCTCGGGTCGTACTCCAAGAAGAACTCGCGGGCGACCGGGCCGGGCGCGACGTGCTTTCCGCGGGAGTCGAACCGCTCTTGCAGTTCCAACACTTCGCCGGTGAGGTCCGAGTCGGCGATGACGTCGAGGAGCGTTTCGACCTCGTCGAGCGACTCGCCGTAGGCGGTGAACAGCCCGTTCGACCGCTCGACGCCCGCGGTTGGGGCGTCGTAGATGGCGTGTGCGAGGATGCCGCCGTCGTACTCGCTCGTCGATTCTATCGCCCAGCAGTTCGGATGCCACAGGTCGAGCGTGAGGCGCGTGCCTTCACCTGACGTGCGCTCGCTCATACACCGGGTAATACGCCGCTACGTAAGATGTTGTCTGTGGTCGCTCGGGGGCGGACCGACGCGTCGACTCGGGCGCGTCCCTTCCATGGGAGGGTCCGGGGTTATTAATCCTAGTTGTGAGTCTAGAGTCATATGCCGCAGGACGAATATCGACACTATATCGACGGCGAGTGGACGGACGGAACCGGCGACGAGACGTTCGAAAGCACGAACCCCGCGACGGGCGAGTCGCTGGGGACGTTCCGACGAGGGACGCCCGAGGACGTCGACGCCGCGGCGGCCGCGGCCGACGAGGCGTACGAGGAGTGGCGCGAACTCTCGCACATCGACCGCGCGGAGTACCTCTGGGACATCTACCACGAACTGCGCGACCGCACCGAAGAACTCGCGGAGGTCGTCACCAAAGAGTGCGGGAAGGAGATTTCCGAGGGCCGCGCCGACGTCATCGAGGCGTACCACATGGTCGAGTGGGCCGCGGGCGACGCCCGCCACCCCAAGGGCGACGTGATTCCCTCCGAGATTCCCGCGAAGGACGCCTACATGCGCCGCAAGCCCCGCGGCGTCGTCGGCTGTATCACCCCGTGGAACTTCCCCGTCGCCATCCCCTTCTGGCACATGGCCGTCGCGCTCGTCGAGGGCAACACCGTCGTCTGGAAGCCCGCCGAGCAGACGCCGTGGTGCGGTCAGATTATCGCCGAGATGTTCGAGGACGCCGGCATCCCCGACGGCGTGTTCAACATGGTGCAGGGCTTCGGCGACGCCGGCGCGACCATCGTCGACGACGAGCGCGTCGACTCCGTGCTGTTCACGGGCTCCGCCGAGGTCGGCCACGAGGTCGCGAGCAAGGTGGCCCAACAGCCCGGCAAACTCGCCGCGTGTGAGATGGGCGGCAAGAACAACATCGTCATCACGGAGAAGGCGGACCTCGACATCGCGGTCCACTCCGCGACGATGTCGTCGTTCAAGACCACCGGCCAGCGCTGTGTCTCCTCCGAGCGCATCGTCGTCCACGAGGACGTGTACGACGAGTTCAAGGAGCGCTTCGTCGAGAACGCCAAGAGCGTCTCCGTCGGCGACCCGCTCCGCGAGGACACCTTCATGGGCCCCCTCATCGAGGAGGGCCACAAGGAGAAGGTCACGAAGTACAACGAACTCGCGGAGAAGGAGGGCGTGAACGTCCTCGTCGACCGCACCGAACTCGACGCCGACGAGATTCCCGAGGGCCACGACGACGGCCACTGGGTCGGACCGTTCGTCTACGAGGCGGACCCCCACGACGACCTCCGTTGCACCCACGAGGAGGTCTTCGGCCCCCACGTCGCCCTGCTCAAGTACTCCGGCGACATCGAGGACGCCGTCGAGATTCAGAACGACACCGACTACGGTCTCGCCGGTGCCGTCATCTCCGAGGACTACCGCCAGATCAACTACTTCCGCGACCACGCCGAAGTCGGCCTCGCCTACGGGAACCTCCCGTGTATCGGCGCGGAGGTCCACCTCCCGTTCGGCGGCGTGAAGAAGTCCGGAAACGGCTACCCCTCGGCCCGCGAAATCATCGAGGCCGTCACCGAGCGCACCGCGTGGACGCTCAACAACTCCAAGGAGATTCGCATGGCGCAGGGCCTCTCCGCGGACATCAAGACCAAAGAAGACGAGTAAGGTCGGTCACCCGCCGCGGCCCCGCATCTGTCCCACGTTTTCGTTCCGTCGTTTCACCCGTCGTCCGCAGACTCTTCCTCTCCGCGAGCGGCCGCCGTAACGTAGACGCCGGGCATCTCCGTCTCCTCGACGGTCAGCGTCACCTCCTCGTCCTCCTCGGCCGGGCGGTCGGTCACGACGGTCACCGCTTCGATGGGGTCGCGGCGGACGAACGCCCAGACGAGGTCGAGTATCGAGGGGTGACCGCCCTTCCGGATGACGAGCACGTGCCGCGAGTCGGCCAGCGCCCGGAGTTCCGGCGACAGGTCCTCTTCGTCGAGTTCGTCCGGCGGGATGGCGTGCAGCACGTCGCCTCGAATCGTCTCGGTCATGGTGTCTCCACGGCCCCCGGCGGAAAGAAGCGTGCGCTCCGAGGCGCGGCCGGTATCGGCGACCGACGGCGCCGTGGCTCGGAGCGAAGCGGTCGTCAAAAGGCGGAGGCGAATTCGCCTCCCACCGAATCTCGTGTCACCAGTTGGCGAAGTGAGACGAGGGGAGTGCCCCCACCGGGCTTGGGGGCGTGAAACGACGTGGCCACGTCGTTTCGGATGCCGCAACGGACCCCGAAACGTTGCGGCGGGTGCGGCGGATGTGGAGTCGCCGACGACTGGCGAGAAAAGCGCCTATTGCGTCGGCGACTTTCGCTTAGGAGCCGCGATGTATAAACCCACCGCAACAGGGGTTCCCACGCCCCGTGAGCGCACGGTTCCCGCGGTTCGTCGCTCCGGACTCACCGTGAATGAGCGGTCGTCTCCGGCCTCAGGCGGTCGCTTCGAACTCGCGCCGGAGCGCCGATTCGAGGTTGTCGAGTTCGCGGTCGAGGTTGCGCTCGAAGAACGCCTCGACACCCGGCAGCCGGCCGTCGACGATGAACTCGTTGACGAGGCGGCTGCCGCCGTCGTGCTCTTCGATAGTGTGTTCGCCCGTCACTCGCATCACCCGCGACTTGCCGACGAACTTGACGTGCGTCGGCTCGTCGACTTCGATGTCTTCGGTCTCGACGGTCACCGTCGAGCGGATGAGCGGAATCGGCAGTTCGAGGTACCACGTCGCGTGGCGGCCGTCGTCGGCCACGTCGAAGCGGTCGACGACGCTGATAGCCCCCGCTCGCTTGGCCGGGTCGGCGATAAACTCCCAGACGCGCGCGCCGGGAGCGTCGAACTCGAAGGTTCGTTTCACGCGGACGGTCATGGGATACCATCACACCTCCACAGTAAAAAGCCGTGGAATCGCCTCAGCTTCGGGTGACGCGCCACGTCGTCGAGCGGGCGCGTCCCCACTTCTCGATTTCGACGTCCTCGGACTTCTCGGCCAGCCGCGGCAGACGGGACCCGACCTGCTTCGCGGTGAGACCGATGGCTTCGGCGATGTTCTTCGCCCGGAAGTAGCCCTCTCCACGGCTGACGCTGTCGCGGAGGTAGGCGAGAATGCGTTGTTCCTCGTCGGTGTACTCAGTCATCCTCGGGCCGTCTAGGGAATGGGCGTTATTAACGGTTACCCGTGTTCCTCAACGTTGATAGCTACTGGAACAGATGCGCACCGCAGACTGCCAGCGAGGCCGCGATAATCGCGACCATGAATCCGAGCGCCTTCGTCAACTGGTCCGGTCCGGCGACCATCAGCCCTGCGCCGACGAGCGTGAGCACGCCGAACAACGCCGCAAAGCCGATGGACTTGTCGGATTGCACCGTCTTGGTTTCCATGTTTCCGACCTTCGCGGGTGCGCACTTAGTTCATTCGACACCGCCTGTCGTGGGGCGGCGTGACGGGGGCGCGAGGCGTGCGGTGCGGTCCCACGGACCGACCCCGCGCTCGGCCGTTCGACATATGTACCACTAGTCTCGTGTGTCCACAACGATGGGACTGACATCCGCGCTGTTCGGCGGAAAACTCCGTATCGCACTCGTCGCGCTGGTGCTCGTCGCGGCCGGCGTCGGCGGGGCGTACGCGACCGGCGTCATCGGCGCGCCGAGCGTCGACCGGGTCGACAACCGGTTCGCCGGGGTCAACCAGACGGCGACGGTCATCGAGACCGACCTGTACGTCTCGAACCCCAACCCGCTGTCCGCGAACCTCTCGGGCCTCGAAGTCGACTACGGCGTCGAGATGAACGGGATTCGGATGGCGACGGGCGAGAAGGAAGGCGTCTCTATCGGGCGGGGGACCTCGGCGGTCCCGCTCCGGACGACCCTCGAAAACGAGCGCATCCCCGAGTGGTGGGTCTCGCACATCCAGAACGGCGAGCACACGGACCTCGTCGTGGACGCCAACGTCTCCTCGGAGACGCTGGGACAGACCTTCCAGGCGCCCGAGATAACCCGGAGCATCGACACCGACCTGCTGTCGGCGTTCAACTCCACGGAGACCCGCGAGATAGACGCGGACTCGCCGGTCGTCTCGGACCCCGTGTTGTACGTCAACGAGACGAGCGCCGAGTGGGGCGAGTCCACGGGCGGGCGCACGGCGCTCGAACTCACGTTCGTCGTCCACAACCCCAAGCCGTACCCGATTGCGGTCTCCGAACTCGGCTACGACATCTCCATGAACGACGTGGACGTGGGCGAGGGGACGACGAACTCCGAGTACGTCATCTCCCCGAAGTCGACGGAGACTATCGAGGCGACGACCTACATCCAAAACGACAAACTCGACGAGTGGTGGGTCTCGCACCTCGAACGCGACCAGACGACCGACCTGCGCATCGACTTCTACGCGAACCTCGACGCCGGCGGCACGACCCTCCGCGTGCCGCTCGACCCGCTGACCTACGAGAAGACGTTCGAGACGGACATCTTCGGAAACAAGGCGGCGTCGGCGGGGAACGAGACGGCGACTGAGACGACGACCACGGCGACCGAGACGACCACGGAAACCGCGACCACCTCGACCGCGACTACAACTGAGACTTCGACAGATACCGCGACTGCGACGACAACGACGACAACGACGACAACCGAGACGACAACGACCACGTCGGACGACGAGACCACCACGTCGGACGGCGGGACCACCACGACGGACGACGGCCTCCTGTAGCGGCCGCGTTCCGCCCCGCGGCGGCGGGGAGTCGAACCGTCGTTCGACCGTCCCGATTCGCCGAGAAATCTTCGGTGATTCCTGACTCAGCCGACAACCCTTTACCGTCGGACGAGATATTCGATGATATGACACGGAGTACCCACGCTCCTGATCGAGTTCTTCTCCCGTAATGAGAACCCTGTGTCCGTCGAGAGCGACGACGAAACCATCGTCGTCTCCTTTGGCGACCAGTCCTGTGAACTGTCCCGAGACGCCGCTGCCGACCTGCAGGAGGCTATCGGCTCGGCGCTGACCGAGAAACGAGAGTTCTTCCGCACGGCCGGCGAGTACCGTCGGGACGGCAGCTACGTCGTCTCCCGCCGCGGCGCGGACTCCACCGGCAACGCGAAGGTGTTCACCAGCTTCGACGAACTGCGTCGGCTGTACGACCGCCTGCCCGAGCGCTTTACGGCCGAGGACATCGGCCGAACCGGCATCACGGGGTCGCGGCGCCACATGATACTCCGGCACTTCGGCGAGCATCCGGCGTTCGACTGCCGCATCGCCAGTCGCAACCCGCTGACGGGCGAAAAAGAGTCGTCCGAGACCGAGAACAACGAGGCGATGGAAGTCATCGCCGACTGAGCGCGACGGCGCGCCGCCCGCGGTCTTTCGTTCCTCAGTCGTTTCTCAGTCTATCGTGACGTGGTCCGACTCCTCGTTGAGCGCGAGGTTCGACGCGATTTCGGCGTTCCGCATCGCGTACTGCGCGGTCTGCTGGAGGCTCACGAGCACCTCGCGAATCTGGAGGAGCTTCTGGTTTTCCATCTCCGGGAGGTCGTTGAGGATGTCGCGCTCGCGGTCGCTAATCTCGCGGAACAGCTCTCGGCACTCGATGGTGAGGTCGTAGTCGCGCTCGACGACGGCCCGAACCGCGGTCGTCGTAATCTCGTCGACGTGGTCGGTGAACTCGCGGATGCGCCGCATCGTCGACTGGTCGACGTCGATGGTGTGCCCCTCGGCGTCCATGACGATGTTGGCGATGTCCTCGGCGTTGTCGGCGGTCAGTTCGAGGTTCTTCGCCACCGAGCGGTAGCCGATGAGCGGGAAGCCGGAGTCGAGGCCGACCGCCCGCGCGAGGTTGGGGTTCTGGTAGGACGTGAAGATGAGCCGGAGCAGGAGGACGAAAATCTTGTTCGCCTGTCGCTCGCGGTTGAGCGCCCGCTGGGCGAGGTCGGGGTTGCCGTGGGCGAGCGCCTTGATGGCCTCGCCGCGCATCGTGCTCCCCGTGTTTTCGAGGCGCTCGAGCAGATTGTCGAGGGTGAAGTCCTCCGCGTCGACCGAGCAGCGAATCGCGATTCGCTCGGGCGTCTCCTCGATGACGCCGAGGCCCATGAGCTGGGTCTCGGCCTTGTAGACGGCGTTGATGTGGTCCGAATCGAGCGCACCCTCGCTTTTCTCGATGTGGATGACGCGCCGTCCGAGGACGTACTGCGCCACGATGGCGCGTTCGAGCGCCTCCGCGTTCAGACTGTCAGCGCGAATCGTCGCCTTCGAGTCCTCCGTGTTGACCGACTCGGGAAGCACGGTCAGCGTTCCCTTGCCGCTCGTCCGAATCGTCACCTCGTCGCCCTTCTCGACGTTGTGTTCCTTGGCCCACTCCGCTGGAAGCGTCATCGCCAGCGTGGAGGGACCGAGACGCTGGACTTTCCGGGTTTCCATGTCAGTCAGAATCCATCCAATGACCTTAAATCTCACTATATTACACCCTCCATGAATAATGCCTTGTGGTTCTCATTGGAGATGGTTCCAAATATTAAATCATTCACGTCGAGCGTCCGGGACGGGGGGAGAGAACCGTCCCGTAGACCGGCGTATTAACGGCGCATTTCTCCGGAACGTCGTCGATACGGACAGATTATGACTGTCCATACGGTTCATAACTTTACTGCTCCGACACCTCGTAATAAGTACCTCCCTAGCGACAGGACTGCGGAGGTAACGGGGAGCAAGATGGTATCGAAAACCACACGACAAGAGATGGAGGGAATGCTCGGTCAAGTCCCGGGTTGGATGGAGAGCTTGGCCGAACCGGCGAGTGAGCACAGTTGGGGGCTCTTCCGCGACCTCAACCTCGGGAAAGACACCGAACTATCCGGGCGAGAGAAAGCACTCATCGGGGTCGGCGTCGCGGCCGCGACCAACTGTCCGTACTGTACCTACTTCCACAAAGAAGAGGCACGGTTGGACGGCGTCACAGACGAAGAACTCCGGGAGGCCGTCAACCTCGCCGCCGACACGAAGTACTTCTCGACGGTTCTCCACGGGAACGAGACCGACCTCGACGATTTCAAGACCGAAACGGACGAAATCGTCCAGTACATCACGGAACAACAGGCACCGGCTGACGACTGACGAGACGGTCGACGGGAGCGGCCTCTCGCTCGATTTTTCTGTTGGCGCGACGAGTCGACCGCGACTGAGGTGCGCCGCTCACTCGATTTTCATCATCCGTCGCTCGACCCGGCCCACGCGGACTTTCGTCCACCCGCGGAGGTCGGCGTCGAGGACCGGGTCGTCGGTGTCGACCCGGAGGACCGGAATCGCGTCGAGTTTCGACCGCGAGGCGACGACCGACACGTCGCAGCGGCGAATCACGTCGGGGGAGAGTTGGGGGTTGCCGCGGCCGAAGACGAACCCCTGTCCGCCGATGGGCGTGACGACGATGACGTTCTCCTCGCCGAGACTCGTCAGAATTTCGGCCTCGGTCGCGTCGCGGGCGAGCACCTCGCCGTCGCGGTAGACGTCGACGCCGAGCGGCGACCCGTCGATTCCCAACTCGGCTTTCACCGCGCCGACGGTGCTTCCGGGCCCGAGGACGTAGGTGACGCCCTCGGTCGCACGGATGTCGTCGGCGACGCCCGCGGCGAGCGCCTCGACGGTCCCGCCGCCGGTCTGTTTCGACGACTGGAGGTCCTCGGCGACGGGGACGTGCGCGACCGCCCGAAGCTCCGGCCTGACCTCGCCGGCGCGGTAGTCGTCCTCGTCGATGTCCATGACCTCGCGGGCCTCGGTCCGCTCGAACGAGGTGACGACGTGGGCCGCGTCTTCGGGCGAGACGGCGAAAACGGAGGAGTAGACCTTCACGCCCGCGGGGACGCCGAGCATCGGGACGTCGGTCCCGTCGAGCGCCTCGGCCACGTCCGCCGCGGTGCCGTCGCCGCCGACGAACAACACGAGGTCCGCGTCGGCGTCGACGAACGCCTCGACGGCGGCGACGGTGTCGGCCGCGCTCGTCTCGTCGCCGGACGGACCGCCGAGCACGTCGGGGTCGAACCCGGCGTCTCGGGCGGCCGACGCGCCCATCTCTCCGCCCCACGCGAGCAGTTCCGCCTCGGGGTCGGCCTCGAAGAGCCGCGAGAGCGCCCGTCGCGCCCGCTCCGGCGACCGCGGCTCCGCGCCGCGCGCTCTGGCCTCCTCGACTTTCCCGTCGGTTCCCTTCAGGCCGACCCGGCCGCCCATCCCCGCGACGGGGTTGACGACGACACCGATTCGCATGACTGAACGAACCCGCGCCCGGGGGAAAAGCGACGCGGTAGCCCGCGGTCGAACCGCCCGCCGCGAGCGGCGGTGCCGCGGGCAGCGCGCGTCGACCACGGCGGCGACGTTCAGCCCGGGCCGACCGTCGCCGGAACCTCACCGTTTAACAAGGGGACCGAGCAATTGTCATCCATGATTCCGTTAGAATCCGCCGGACAGGTGCTGCCGACCTCGGAGACGGCCGCGACCGTGCTTCTCGTGGGTATCCTCATGACCGCCGGGTGGCTCTGGTACCTCCAGCGCTGACCCGTCGGCCGACCGACCCTATTCTTCGTACGACTCGACTCGCGCTTCGAGCCACGCGGCCGCCGATTCGACGGTCCCCTCGTCGGCCCCGGCGAGTTTGATTCTGACGTGGTCGCCGGGGTAGCTCCCGACGGTCACGTCGAACTCCGATTGGACGGCCTCGAACCGCTCGATGAGCGAGCTTTCGGGCTCCGACGTGTGGACGAACCGGACGTGAGTCCGCTCGCCCGCGAACTCGTCGGCGACGCGGGCGAACATGGCTTTCATCTCGCCGGGGACGCCGGGGAGCACGTACACCGAGCCGACGACCGCGCCGGGCGCGACGCCCTCGTCGTTCGGGAGCATCCGCGACCCCGCGGGAAGGTCGGTCGTCCCCTCCACGAGGTCTGCCGCGGAGTAGCCGCCGTTCGTCTCCAGCCACTCTTCGGCGTCGGGGTTCCGCTCCAGAGAGCGACCGAACGCGGCCGCGACGGCCTCCATCGTCACGTCGTCGTGGGTCGGCCCGAGCCCGCCGGTGACGACGACGGCGTCGTACTCGGCGTGGTATTCGTTTACCACGCGGGCGATGTCGGCGACACGGTCGGGGACCGTCGTCACGCGCTCGACGGAGACGCCCCGCTCTGTCAGTTCCGTGCACAACCACGCGGCGTTCGTGTTGACGGTGTCGCCGGCGAGGAGTTCGTCCCCGACGGTGACCACGGCGACTTGCATATCCCGAGGTAGCGGGCTGCGAGGCAAAAAAGCGTTCACACCGGCGAGCCGAGTCGGCCGACCGACGCCGCGTCTGTCGGGCGTCCGTCAGCGGTCGTCGTCTTCCACGTCCAAGCCGAGTTCCTGTCGGCGGTCGCGGAGCGCCTGAATCTGCCGGCGATAGTAGAGTATCCCCGCGCCGCCGACGAGCACCGAGACGGCGGCGACCGCCGCGAAGATGCCGAGGTCGCGCTGGAGGTAGAACTGCACGACGACGTTCCCGTCGGTCACCTCGGGCCACCGGATGTGGACCCGGTCATCGACGACCTCGGTCTCGTAGCCGGACGGTCGAACCGCCCCGAATATCGGGAAGTCGACGCGGCGGTCGGCGGGCAGGACGACCTCGTAGCTCCCCTCGACGAAGACGGGAAGCGAGAACCGCTTCGGCGAGGACGACGAACTGAACGCGACTTTGCCGGCGCTCCCGGCGTCCGCGGGGAGCGTGACGTTCGTGATGCGGTCGTTCTGGGTCACGTCGCCGCCGCGGGCCTTCAGTTCGGTCCCGTTGATGACGGTCCCGTTCTCGTAGCGGTAGCGGACCGCCTCGACCGGAAGCGGCGTCCGACTGCCGAAGCCGTCGAACCGGTAGAGCTCGACGAACGAGTCGTTCATCTCGTAGACCGCGCGGAATCGGCCGTTGTCCTGGACGGTGATGTGCGCGTCCGTCTCGGCGGTCCACGCGTACTCGCCGTCGGGCGCGGCGTCGAGTCGGTCGTTCGAGACGCTGGAGGTGCCGCCGAGACAGCCGGCGGTCACGAGGAGGAGGGCGAGCGCGGCGATACCGACGAGGAGTCGCCTGTTCATCGTCTTACTGGCCGATGACGCACTTCAGTTCGGCCGGCAGGTACGAGCCGATGCTGGCGAGGAGGCCCGGCGGGTCGGTCTCGTCCCGGCAGACGATGCTCTGTTCGAGGAGGCCGAGGCGCTCGACGGTCACGATGTCCTTCGCGTGACCAGCGCGGTTGACCGTCGCGCGGACCTCGCCGCGGGTCGCGCTGTTGACGTTGACGCGACCGCTGCCGCGGGTCCAGTCGTAGAGGCGGTCGACCTGCTCGTCGGCCAGCCGCGAGGGCTCGTCGTCGCCGCCGTAGACGAACGTCAGCGGCATGTGCTGGACGAGGCCGAAGCGGTCGCGAATCTGGGTCGCGGAGCCGCGGCCGAGGCCGAGTTCCTCGGTCGGGATGCGCACCTCGATGCCGGCGTCGAGGACGAAGCCGTCGTCGTCCCAGTGTTCGAGCGTGCCGACGTAGGTCTCACCGGCCGAGAGGTGCGGCGTGACTTCGCCCCACTCCTCGCGGAGGACGTTGCGCGCGACCGTCTCGTCGTCGCCGGAGACCGTCACGGAGATGAAATCGTCGTCGCGGACGCCGATGTCGTACTCCACGTCGAGGTCGCCGATGTCGTTGGCGACGAGCGAGGTGAGGCTGTCGAGCGCGCGGTCGCGGGCGTCGCCGTCGATGTAGCACTTCGTTGCGAGAACGACCATTCAGTTCGTCCCCGTCACTTCGACGTTGAGCTCGTCTCGAAGCTCTTCGATGCGTCGTTCCATCGCGTCGACGAGGTCGTCGTTGTCCATCGGTTCGAGGGGCGCGCCGGTCTCGGGGCACTGGAAGCCGAGCTCCATCGCCTCGGAGAACTCGAAGCGGATGCCGGCGGGCTCCGAGAGGTAGAACTCGTGGTCCCGCTCGTAGTCGAGTCGCTCCTCGAGCGCCTCGAGGAGGCGGTACATCTCCTCTTCGAGGTTCTCGGGGATGTTTTCGTAGTGGAACGTCCAGAGGTAGGTGAGCCAGCCGGAATCCTCGTCGCGGACGCGACGATACGACGCGAGGTCGTTCTCGTAGAGGATAAAGAGCGCACGACGCACGTCGTTGAGCTCGAGCCGCAGTTCCTCGGCGAGTTCCTCGTCGGTGACCTCGCCGTCCGGGGGTGCCGCCGCGACCGGCATCCCAGTGGGCCCAACCAACTCGTGGAGGTACTTCTGGATAACAGGGTCGTTCAGTAACTCCTCAAAAGCCATTGTGCGAAATGGCGTCAGGAACGCCATTAAGTCTTATTACTCCCGGGCAGCGGAGAACCGCCGGCGGGCGCGCCGACGCGTCCGATTACTCCTCGTCGGCCGGGACGACTTTCTTGCCCGTCGCCATCGGGACGACCCGGTTTTCGGCGTCTTCCCACTCGCGGTCGAGCTCGCGCCCGTCGAACAGGCGGTCGAGGAACACCGCGAGGCCGGCGACCTCCGAGTGCGGCTGGTTCGTGACGCCGACGTTCCAGTCCGCCCCCTCGTACACCTCGAAGGGGACCTTCTCCCCGCCGACGACGACGAGAAGCGGTTCTTCGGCGTGCGCCTCGCGGATGTCGGCCTCCACGTCCTGAACGCGCTCGCCGTACATCGTGAGGTGGACGACCTTGCCCTCCCAGTTGCGGATGACGCCGTTGAGCGCCTCGGTGAGTTCGACCTCGAAGGGGCCGCCGAACCGGCCCGTGATGTCCTCGACGGTCTCCATCGAGTGGCCGGCGTTGTCCGGGAGGATGACCCGGTCAGCGCCGAGCGCGCGGGCCGTCAGGCCGACGTGCGTCGTCATCCGGTCGTCGCGCCCCGGCCGGTGTCCGTACCGGAGGACGGCGACCTCGGGTTCGTTGTGCATGTCTCTCCGAAGACGGCGGGGGAAAGTGGCGCTTTCGGAACGCGGGCGGCGGCGCGGCGGTCCCTCGCTCGTTCGTCTGTTCGTCCGCCCGTCCGTTCGTCCGCCCGTCCCAGCGGTCGAGGTTTATCTGCGCGCCCGCCGCAGACGTATCCATGAGCCACCGCCCCGAAGTCGGCGCGGGCGTCGAGCGCGCCGACCTGTCGAACCGAACCGTGCTCGTGACCGGCGCGACCTCCGGCGTCGGCCGCGAGACCGCGCTCGCCCTCGGTCGTCTCGGTGCGACCGTCTTCGTCCACGGCCGCGACCGGGACGCGGGTCGGACCGTCGCCGCGGCCGTGGAGGACGCCGGCGGCGACGCGGTCTTCTTTCGCGCCGACCTCGCCGAACGGGACACCGTGCGCCGCCTCGCCGAGGCGGTTCGCGACCGGACCGACCGCGTGGACGTGCTCGTCAACAACGCCGGCGCGCACTTCTCGACGGGCGAACTGACCGCCGACGGCGCGGAGAAGACGTTCGCCGTCAACCACCTCGCGCCGTTCGTCCTCACGCACGGGCTCCGCGACCTGCTTCCCGACGACGGCCGCGTCGTCACCGTCTCCTCGGAGGTCCACCGCCGGTTCGAGGGCCCGCTCGACGCGACGAGCCTCGACGACTACGACGGCCTCGACGCCTACGCCCGGTCGAAACTGGCGAACGTCCTCTTCACCGTCGGGCTCGCCGACAGGCTCGACGGCCCGACCGCGAACTGCTGTCACCCCGGCTTCGTCCCGTCGAGCGGCCTGTGGCGCGACGCCTCGCTCCCCGTCCGCGCCGGGGTCGGCCTGCTCTCCCGACTCCCGCACCGACTCGTCGGCGGCTTCGCGGATACGCCGGCGACGGCCGCCGACACGCCCGTCTACCTCGCCGCGTCGCCGGCCGTCGCGGGAGTGACCGGGTCGTACTTCTCCGACTGCGCGCCGGCCGAGCCGTCGGCCGCGGCGACCGACCCCAAGCACGTCCGAGAACTGTGGCGGCTGAGCGAGGACCTGACCGGAATCTCGTGGCCCCGGTAGCGCGGGCCGTCACCGACGCCCGGCCGCGGCCCGGAGGGGAAACGGACTTATCACTCGGTCGAATCATCTGAGCCATGTCGCTGGAACTCTCCGACAAGCGCGTCCTCGTGACCGGGGGCGCGGGACTCGTCGGCTCTCACCTCGCCGCGCGCCTCTCCGAGGACAACCACGTGGTCGTCGCCGACGACCTCTCGAAGGGGGACCGCGAGCAGGTCCCCGACGGCGTCGAGTTCGTACAGGCCGACATGACCGACCCCGACGACGTCGCCGAGGCCGTCACCGAGGACCTCGACATCGTCTTCCACTTCGCGGCCTACACGGACACGAACTACGGCAACCCCCGACAGCTGTTCGAGGAGAACACCGAGATGACCTACAACATCCTCGAACGGATGCAGGAAGTCGGCGTGTCGAACATCTCCTTTACCTCCTCGTCGACGATTTACGGCGAGGCCCCTCGACCGACGCCCGAGGACTACGCGCCGCTCGAACCAATCAGCATCTACGGCTCCTCCAAGCTCGCCGACGAGGGCCTCTTGTCGACGTTCGCCCACTCCTACGACGTCACGGTCTACATGTACCGCTTCGCCAACATCGTCGGCCCGAACCAGCGCGGCAACGTCATCCCCGACTTCATCGAGAAGCTCCTCGAAGACCCCGAGACGCTCGAAATCCTCGGCGACGGCCGACAGGAGAAGTCCTACCTCCACGTCGAGGACTGCATCGACGCGATGTGCCACATCGTCGAGCACGCCGAGCGCGACTACAACGTCTACAACCTCGGCACGCGGACGACCACCTCGGTGACGACCATCGCGAACATCGTCGCCGACGTGCTGGACCTCGACCCCGAGTTCGAGTACACCGGCGGCGACCGCGGCTGGACCGGCGACGTGCCGAAGATGCGCCTCTCCATCGAGAAGCTCTCCGCGCTCGGCTGGGAGCCCGACGGGTCGAGCGACGAGGCCGTCCGCCGCGCGGCCGAGGAACTCGCCGAAGAGCTCCGCGCCGAGTACGAATAACGCCGACCGATACCCGCGGCCGACACCGCGGGGCGACGCCCGGCGGGCCCCGCAGTTCGCCCCGGGAGCGAGCCACCTTTCTACCGCGACTCCCTACCCCGGAGCGTGCAGGTCGTCGGCTACGATACCGGAACTCCCGCGCTGTTCGTGAGCGAGAGCGGCGGCATCGACTCGGTCGCGCTCGACCCCGGCACCGAACTCGACTACCGCCTCGGCGAGCGCCACTGCGCGGGCACCGTCCACGACGACCGACACGTCTCCTGCGACAACGACCGCGCACCCTACTGCTCGGACCACCGCCACACGTGGGTCTGCGCGAAGTGCACGGGGACGTGTCTGAAAGACGAGATGGACTGCTACGAGGACCACGCGGTCTACCTCGCGGCGTTCGCCCCCGACACGTTCAAAGTCGGCGTCACCCGCGAGTGGCGGCTCGACACCCGCCTGCGCGAGCAGGGCGCGGACCGCGCGGCCCACGTCCGAACGTTCTCCGACGGTCGCGTCGCCCGCGAGTACGAGGCCGAACTGGCGACCGAGATTCCGGACCGCATCCGCGTCCCGACCAAAATCGAGGGGTTCGGCCGGGCGGTCGACGCCGCGGCGTGGGACGCCCTCGTCGCCCAGTTCGACCCCATCGAGACGTTCGCGTTCGACTACGGTCTCGACCTCGACGGCTCGCCGGTCGCAGAAACCGTCGCCACGGGAACGGTCCGCGGCGTGAAGGGGCGCGTGCTCGTCCTCGACCACCGCGGGACGACCTACGCGGTCGACATGCGCGACCTCGTCGGCCACGAACTCGGCGACGGCGGGACCGACCGCGACCTCCAGTCGAGCCTCGGCGCGTTCGGGTGAGCGACGTCACGATTCTCAGAGACCGTCAGCACTTTCCGGGAGGACGGCCAACTCGCTCTCATGGCTGACGACGAACCCGCAGACGAGACGCAGACGCCCGACGAGGGCGACGACGGCGAAGAGGAGAAGTCGTTCCGCGAGCGGGTCGAAGAGATTCGACAGCGCCGCGAGAAAGAGCGCGAGGAAGGCGAGCGCCCCGACCCCGAAGAGATGATGGGCGGCGGCGGCCCCGGCGGCATGGGCGGCGGCGGCAACCCGTTCGCGCAGATGATGAGCGGCATGATGGGTGGCGGCGGCCCCGGCGGTATGGGCGGCGGCGGCGGCCCCGGCGGCATGGGCGGCGGTCCCGGAAGTATGGGCGGCGGCCCGCGCGACCCCGAGCAGGGAAGCGGAAGCGACGAACAGCTCGTCCGCGAGGTCCGACAGCTCCGCGACGAGGTCCGCGACGTGAACCGCGAACTGCGCCGCATCGCCGACGCGCTCGAAGGTCGCGACTAACGCGGTTTCGCAGTCGGTCTCGCTGTTTTTTATTCCGACGCCAACCGGTCGTAGAGCGCCGCGAGTCGGTCGACAGAGCGGTCGACGCTCACCTCGTCACGGCGGTCGAGACACCGCGCGCTGAGTGCCTCGCGTTCCGCCAGCGCCCGCCGAATCCCGTGGCGGAAGCCGTCTAAGTCGCCTGACTCGTAGTGGTAACCAGTCACGCCGTCGAGGACGGTGTCCTCCAGCGCGCCCTCGTTAACGCCGACGACGGGCGTCCCGCAGGCGTTGGCCTCCAGCGCGACGAGCCCCTGTGTCTCGACGGGGCTCGGAAAACAGAACACGTCGAGCGCGGAGTAGAACGCCGGCAGCTCCTCGCGGTCGAGGAAGCCGAGGAAGTGCGCGTCCACGCCGAGGTCGTCGGCGAGGGCTGACAGCTCGTCGCGGGCGGGGCCGTCGCCGCCGAAGACGAGCGTCGCGTCAAGGTCGGCCGCGGCCCGGACGAGTTCGTCGAGACGCTTCTCGTAGCCGTGGCGGCCCGTGTAACCGATGAGGGGGCCGTCGCCGAGGTCGTAGCGGCGGCGGAAGTCGTCGCCCTCGACGGGTTCGAACCGCTCCACGTCGATGCCGTTCGAGAGGACGACGATTTCGGCCTCGACGCCGACCTCGTCGACGAGGCGGCGCTCGGCGTCCTCGCTCGGGACGATGACCGCGTCGGCGCGGTCGAAGAACCATCGCTCGTACCGCTCGGCGGTGCGCTCGACGCCGCGCTCGATAGCGCCGACGGAGCTGAGGTACTCGGCGTACTCGCCGGTCGGGGTGTGGTAGGTCGCCACGAGCGGGAGGTCGCGCCGGCGGGCGAGTCGGAGGCCGGCCAGTCCGAGGCCGAACGGGGTGTGGGCGTGGACCACGTCGACGTCGTCGACGGCCCCCGGAATCCGCGGCGCGCCGATTCGAATCCCCTCGTAGAACGGGAACGGGAGGCTTCGGACGCCGTACTCGCCGGGCTCGGGGTCGTAGTCTTCGTCCGCCGGGAACACCACGTCCATGCGACCGCCGCGGCGGTGCCACCGCTCGCGCCACGTCTGAATCGTGTAGGTGACGCCGTTGACGGTCGGTAGGTACGTGTCGGTGAACGCGGCGACCGACTGCATGGCCGTTCGTGCGACCCCGACGGGATAAACCGTTGTGACTTCCCGCTGGACTGTCGTGTGTTACCGAATCAATCGGCCGCCTCCCGGGGGTCGGCCAACGAGACTCGCCGGTCGGGGGGCGGCCACTCAGCCTTCGAGTCGCCCGGACAGCGCGTCCTCGTACGTCTCGACGAGCCTGTCGCCGACGCGGTCGAGGCTGTGTTCGGCGGCCGTCTCGCGGGCGTTCTCGCCGAGTCGCCGCCGGAGGTCGGGGTCGCGGGCGAGCAGGTCGAGCGCCCGGCGGAACTCCGCGTCGGTCGAACACTTCAGGCAGTCGTGGCCGTGGGTGTAGAACTCCTCGAACACCGGGATGTCGCGGAGGACGACCGCCTTCCCGCAGGCCATCGCTTCGAGGACGGCGATGCCCTGATTCTCGTTTTTCGTCGCGAAGAGGTAGACGTCGCCCGCGCCGAACGCGCCGCGGATGTCGTCTATCCACCCGGTGAACGTGACGTTCTCCGGGGCGTTTTCGACCCAGTATCGAACTTTCTTCGAGGCGTGCGGGCCGGTGTCGTAGGGGCCGAACCACGCGAAGTCGTAGTCGGTCTCCTGGGCGAGCGTGCAGAACGTCGTGAGGCCCTTGCGCTCGAAGACGTTGCCGACGGTGAAGACGGTCATGCCGTCGAGGTCGTACCTCTCTCGGTACTCGTCGCGGAGGTCCTCGAAGCCGTCGAGCGCCTCGGTGTCGACGCCGTTCGAAATCGGTCGAATCGGCGCGTCGACCGGGTAAGATTCGAGCGTTCGCTTCGTGTACTCGGAGGGACAGAGCACCACGTCGGCCTGCGAGTAGAACCACTTGAGGTACTTCCCGAGGGCGGGGGCGACCGCGGTCGACCCGCGGAAGCTCTCGGCGAAGTCCTCGCGGGTGACGTGCGAGTGGAGCACGAGCGGGATGTCGTTCCGTTTGGCGTGTCCGGCCACGGCGAGCGACCCGGGGCCGATGAGGTTGCAGTGGGCCACGTCGTAGTCGCGGACGACCCCGTCGCCCCGCAGGAGGCCCGCGGCACCCGCGGCGGCCGACTCGGGCCACGGGGAGGTGACGACCTCCACGTCGGTCGTGGCGAGGGCCGCCCGCTGCTGGTCGGTGGCGGTGCCGATGCCGCTGCGTTCGAGTTGCGAGGCGAACTCGAGGTAGTTCAGGACGCGCACAGTCGCCGTTTTTCCGGGTGGGGTATCACAGTACCGGCTTCGGCTCCGCGTCGCGGTTCGGAACGTCTTTGTCCGGGCCGCTCGCCCGAACGTGTATGAACATCGCGGAGGAGCGCATCGACCGACTCCACGACCTCGCCCGCGAGGCGGCGAGCGACCGCGACCACGAGCGCGCCCGCGAGTACGTCCGCCTCGCCCGCCGGGTCGCAGAGCGGAACCGCTGCGGCCTCCCGAAGGCGTTCCGCCGGTTCACCTGCGACGACTGCGACGCCTACCTCCGTCCCGGCGTCAACGCCCGCGTCCGGACCCGCGCCGGCGGCCGCGTCGTCGTCAGATGCGACTGCGGGGCGACGAAACGCTATCCGTACTGACCGCCCGCCGGCGATTCCGGCAGTATCGACCCGTTCTCGCGTGTGTACGACAACCAAACGGCCGCCAAAGCCTTACTATTGAAGCCCTCTGGCACATAGTGGAGGCCACACATGAACACGCAGGAGCTGCGAAAGGAGGCCCACGACGTCGACGTGACCGTCTGGGTGGGTAAGAGCGGAATCGAAGCGGTGGTCGGCGAACTCAACGACCAACTGGCCGACCGGAACCTCGTGAAAGCGAAGTTCCTCCGGGCGGCGCTCGGCGGCACGACGGTCGACGAGGCGGCGGCTGACCTCGCAGACCGGGTGAACGCCGAACTGATAGAGACGAGGGGGAAGACCGCGGTCTACCACCGATGAACGCGCTCGCACTCCCGCTCCAACTGCAGGGTGACGGCGGCGCCATCGGTCGACTCCTCACCCAGCAGAACGTCCCGTACGCCGAGACGCTCGGGACGCTCCTGGGTCTCGTTCTCGGCTTCGTCGTCGTCTACATCGTCGGCAAGGCGGTCGTGTCGTCCGCGCTCAACCGCGTCCTCGACCGGCGCGGCGCGGAGGAACACGCCAAAAAGCCCCTGATGAAAATCGCGACCCTCGTCGTGGCGTTCGTCGCCCTCGGCGCGGGGTTCGCGTTCGCCGGCCTCGGCAACATCCTGCAGTCGCTCGCCACCATCGGCGCGGCCGCGACGCTCGCTATCGGCTTCGCGATGCAGGACGTCATCGCCAACTTCGTCGCCGGCATCTTCATCTTCACCGACAAGCCGTTCCGCATCAACGACTGGATTGAATGGGACGGCAACTCCGGCGTCGTCGAAGACATCTCCTTCCGCGTGACGCGCGTTCGCACCTTCGACAACGAACTGCTCACCGTGCCGAACTCGCAGCTCACCGACGGCGTCATCAAGAACCCCGTCGCGAAGGACAAACTCCGCCTGCAGGTGCCGTTCGGCATCGGCTACGACGACGACATCCAGCAGGCGACCGACATCATCCTCGACGAGGCCGAAAACCACGAGGGAATCATGACGACGCCCGAGCCGTCGGTCAGACTGACCGAACTCGGCGACTCGTCGGTCACGCTCAAGTCGCGCATCTGGATTTCCCAGCCCAGCCGCGCCGACTTCGTGAAGACCCGCGGCGAGTACGTTACCGCCGTCAAAGAGCGGTTCGACGAGGAGGGAATCGACATCCCCTACCCGAACCGCACCCTCAGCGGCGAACTCTCGGTCGGCGGCGCGGAGCGCCTCGCGCAGTCGAACGACTGAGGAAAAACAACGCCGACCGCGGGACCGACCCGCGGCGGTCGACCGCGACCCGATTTTTCCGACTCCCGACGCGTTGCCTAGAGTTCGATGCGCTCGACGAGCCTGTCGTCGGACTTCGTGTTGACCGCGACGATGCGGACGTGTTCTTCGAGACCGGAGCCGTCGAGTTTCGCCTTCAGGAGGTTGTCGACCTGATAGACGCCCGCGGCGTTCACCATCTCGATTTCGACGAGGACGGGGGAGTCCTCGCCGGGCTTCAGGACGACGTTGTTGATGGCGCGGCTGGAGAGCGTGTTGATGCCGCGGCCGCCCTTCTCGTAGGGGATGCGCGACCGGCCGCGCTCCATGTCGAGCGCGTCGGCGACGCGGATGACGCCGGCTTCGAGCGTGAGCGGGTCCTCCTCGCGGTGGTGACAGAGGATGGCGTGGAGGACTTCCGCCTTGATTCGGACCGCGTCGGCGAGGCCGTAGAACTCGGGGAGGAAGCGGTCGAGCACGTCCGACGCGAGCGGAATGGAGTAGTACGCGTGGTTGTCGCGGTGGACGATGTGACCGATGTCGTGCAGTTGCGCCGCGAGGGCGATGATGACCGCTTCGTCGGCCTCGTCGAGTCCCTGCTCGGCCGCGCCGTTGAACTCGCAGCCGCCGGCCTTGAGCAGGTCGTACAGCCGAAGCGCGCGGTTCAGAACGATTTCGATGTGCTTCGGGCCGTGGTCGTTGTAGCCCTTGCGCGTCACCGCGTTCACGTTCTGCGCTTCGAGGAGCGTCGTCACTTCCTCGTCGTCGAGGAGCGCGGGGAGCACCTCGTTGAGCTTCTCGTCGGGGAAGGCGTGGTCCGCCTCGGGGTCGTAGACGCGGCCGCCGTTCAGGGTGTCTTCGGTATCGCTCATGAACCGCAGGTGGTCGCACGGAGAGAAAAGAACTTGGGCTCCGAATCAGGTGCGCTAACGCGTCGCGTGGCGGGGTGCGCCTACGCGGCCTCGGTCGGTTCTTCGAGCGTCGCGGCGGCGGCCTCGACCGCGTCGTAGTCGGGTTCGACGCCGGGGTCGTCGCTGACCCACGCGTAGGTGACCTCGCCGTCTCCGTCGACGACGAACACCGCGCGCTTCGCCACGCGGTTGACGCCGAGGCTCGCGAAGTCCATCGCCACGTCGTAGGCGTCGACGAGTTCGCGGTTCGTGTCGCTGATGAGTCCGAAGTTGAGGCCGTTCTGCTCGGCGAACTCCGTCAGCGTGAACGGCGTGTCGATGCTGATGCCGTACACCGTCGCGCCGACGTCCTCGAAGTTGGCCATCTGGTCGCGGAAGGTGCACATCTCGGTGGTGCACGTGCCGGTGAAGGCCGCGGGGAAGAACGCGAGGACGATGGGCGCGTCGTCGAGGTTCTCGGAGAGCGTGAACGACTCGATGTCGCCGTCGATGTCGGTAAGCGGTGCGGTGAAGTCCGGGGCTGCGTCGCCGACTGATACCATACGGGTGGCATTCGACTCCGCACACATTATTTCACCGTCGTCGGAAATTCAGGGGACCGGTGGTGACGGACCGACCCAGTCGGCGCAGCGGAACGCCCGAGCGCGTCCGGCACCCCGGCCACAAGCTTTTCGTAGGAGCTACGCGCCGAGACGCGTCGATTCGGGCGATGCGGGAGTTCCGGTACGCCGATATTCCGTCTTTCCAGAACCCGCAGAAGGCAAAAAGCCTATAATTGCCACTAGGTAACGCAGAAATAGCGATGTTCGAGACCATCACTCCACTGTTCCCGGGACTCCCGGGCGGGCCCGAGCTGCTCGTCGTTCTGCTCATCGTCGTCCTGCTGTTCGGCGCGAACAAGATTCCGAAGCTCGCTCGGTCCTCCGGGCAGGCCATCGGCGAATTCCAGCGCGGCCGCGAGGAAATCGAGGACGAACTGCAGGATATGAAAGGCGACGACGAAGACGAAGACGACGCCACCGAGAGTTCGGCCGACTCGGTCGAAACCGAATCCGCTTCGACCAAATCGTCGAACTAACCGCAGCTCACTCTCTCTCTTCTGCCCGCGCAGGGCGAACCACGCGATTTTTGACCAGTCCTGAGAGATTGCGCCGTAGGGCGTGTGGCCTAGTGGACAGGGCGAGAGGTTCCTAACCTCTCGATCGCGGGTTCGAATCCCGTCACGCCCGTTATCGTGACGAGCGGAGCGAATCCGATAACGCAACGTGCGGGATTCGAATCGGGGAGCGAACGTCAGTGAGCGACCGGGGTTCGAATCCCGTCACGCCCGCTTCGCTCACTTCGTTCGCTCAGCGGCCGCGACGGACATCGCGAATCCTCCGGATTCGCTCAATCCCGTCACACCCGTTCGCCACTTCGTTCGCTCAGCGGCCGTTCCTGAGTCCCACTCGCTCTGCTCGCGGGATTCCCGTCACGCCCGCTTCGCTCGTCGCGACGCTCCTCGCTGCACGGCCGTGGTAGAATCGCAAACCCTCGGTTCCAATCCCGTCGCAAACGCCTCTGACTCACCGCTCTTTCGTCTCCACGGCGGAATCCCGGCCCGCAACGGCGACGGTCCGTCTCCCGTGTTGCACGACATATCAGAAAACAACTATCCCGCGGGCGTCCCTCGATTCGCCCCGGTTCACGCCGCGATAAAGCCCCGATTTAGCCGGCCGTCTGGATGCGTCGCCACGACCTTCCCTGATAAAATAGTATAAAAATACAACTTAAACAGGACTTAAACTGTGAATTAGCTGAGAAAAAGACTTTTCCATCGGCCCGGATACCCGGTGACAATGGCAACCGACGACGCCGACGGAGGGGAGCGAAAGGCGTTAACGGGTGATGTAACGCCGCCCGTGGAGAGCGACACCGCTCCGGAGCAGGCGTCGAACGCGCGCGTCGGGTCGTACACGTGGGCAGACTTTCTCGAGGAGTACGGAAGCGACGGCGACGTGGAAGCCCTCTACGGGACCGACCCGCGGACGCGACGCGACGCGCCCGGCACGTCCCGGTGGGAGGAAGACGACGAGCGGGCGGCCTCGACGCCGACCCGGACCGACTGGGACCGCATCGACCTCGACCCCGAAGAGTACCTCGACTGTCACCCGGTCGACGCGGCGGAGTTCATCGGTAAGCGCGGCGCGCACGCGACGAACATCAACGAGCAGTTCGAGGCGTTTTGCGACCCCGAGACGACCCCCGTCGTCAAGGACGTCTGGCTGTGGGAACACTACAAGCGGGAGTACTACTACGAGGACGACGGTTCCCGCCCGCGGGATTCCGAGGGCGAAATCGTCCGCTTCGACGCCGAGGAGGCGCTCGGGTTCGACCCCGACTACATCGAGAACGCGCTCGCGCGGGCCGGCCAGCGCGCCGAGGAACTCGACGCCGTCGTCGAGGAGCGCACGGTCGACGTGGACCCCGAGTTCGACGAGGACGCGTTCTTCTCCAGCGTCGACGGCACGACCACGCTGGCGAACCGCTACGACCTCGAGAAGGCCGTCCCGATGGAGAAGAAGACGCACTTCCGCGAGGTCGAGCGCTACTGGGTGAACAAGCCCTACGCGTTCGTCATCATCTTCCACTCCGTCAAGGAAAACGAGAAGAAGTACTACGTGGTCGAACCGCACCTGAATCGCATCGAAGACGACCTGACGGAATTCCTCACCAACAAGCTTCGGACCGCCATCAAGTACGGCGACGAGAGCGTCGTCGAGGGCGGCCGCGACAACCGCGGACGAGTCATCGAGGCCGAGACGTACGAACTGCTCTCGCGGTACGACCTCTACGACCCGCCGGCGTCGGCATCCGCGGCTGGCGAAAGCGACGACGGCTCAGACGCTGACGGGGCGTCGGCTGCCTCTCCGAGCCTCGCGTCTCGGCTCGGACTGGGCGGCCTCCTCGGTGGCGGAGGTGGGTCGCCGGACGGCTCTTCGGCGACTCCCGCGACCGCCGGGCGATTCGGCGGACTCGGCGGCATCGGGTCCCGACTCGGGTTCGGTTCCGTCTTCGGCGGTCGCGCCCGCGACGCCGACGATGACGCCCCGCTCGGCGGCATCGACGGTATCGCCGCCCGACCCGAACCGGCGGTCCTCGCCGACGACGCCGACGACCTGAACGACTACCAGGTCCGGAAACTCCAGTACTACCTCCGCCGCGACTTCATCGGCTACGAGCGCATCGACGGCATCAAACACGACATCAACGTCGAGGACATCTCCTGCGACGGCTACAACTCGCCGGTGTTCGTCTACCACTCCGACTACGAGCAGATCATCTCGAACGTCTACCACGGCGAGGGCGAACTCGACGACTTCGTCGTGAAACTCGCCCAGCGCTCCGGGAAGGGCATCTCGAAGCGCCGCCCGCAGGTGGACGCGACGCTCCCCGACGGGTCGCGCGCGCAACTCACCCTCGGTCGCGAGGTGTCGGACCACGGGACGAACTACACCATCCGCCAGTTCAAGGACGTCCCCTTCACGCCAATCGACCTCATCAACTGGTCGACGTTCTCGCTGGAGGAGATGGCGTTCCTCTGGCTCTGTATCGAGAACGACAAGAGCCTCATCTTCGCGGGCGGCACGGCGTCGGGGAAGACCACCTCGCTCAACGCCGTCTCGCTTTTCATCCCGTCGAACACGAAAATCGTCTCCATCGAGGACACCCGCGAGGTCGAACTGCCCCAGCGTAACTGGATCGCCTCCGTCACCCGGCCGTCGTTCGCGGACGACGACAAGGGCGACGTGGACGAGTTCGACCTGCTCGAAGCCGCGCTCCGCCAGCGCCCGGACTACATCGTCATGGGCGAGATTCGCGGCGAGGAGGGCCGGACGCTGTTTCAGGTCATGTCCACGGGTCACACCACCTACACGACGTTCCACGCCGACTCGGTCGGCGAGGTGCTCAAGCGGTTTACGACCGCGCCCATCAACGTCTCGAAGACGATGTTCACCGCCCTCGACCTCGTGTCCATCCAGACCTCGACGCGGGTCGGCGGCAACAAGGTGCGCCGGAACAAGTCGCTCACCGAAATCAACCACTACGACCCCGAGAACGACGAGATAAACGTCCAAGACGTCTACCAGTGGCAGGCCGAGACCGACGAGTTCCTCCAGATGGGTTCGTCGAACACGCTCGAAGAGATCAAGTTCGACCGCGGCTGGAATCAGGAGACGCTCGAACTGGAGATTTTCAAGCGACAGGTCATCCTCGCGTACCTCATCGACCGCGGGCTCAACACCTACACGCAGGTCGCGGCGACGTTCCAGGCGTTCATCAACGACCAGGACACCATCCTCGGGCTGATGGCGACCGACGACCTCGAACGGAGCCTCGAAGACCTCCGGGAGATGGAGTCGGTCCACATCAACATCGACCCCGAGAGCGAGGCGATGGTCCCGCGACCCGACCCGCCGGAACACGTCCGAAAGCTGGCGAAGGAAATCCTCCGCCGGGCCGAAGACGAACTGTTCCCCGACTACCGCGACCGCGACGTGGGCGAGGTCGCGGAGGCGCTCAACCACATGCGCGACGAGCCGGACGTGGAGGCGACGCCCGGCGAGCGCGGCGAACTCGACTCGCTCGACGCGTCGACCCGAGACCCCGAACTCGACGAGGGAGACGACCGCGACGAACTGGACGCCGGCGACGAAACCCCCGAAATCGAGGGCGACGACGGGCCGTCCTCGCTCGACGGCGAGGACGAGACGCCGGCGCTGGAGGCGGGGCGCGACGAGGCGGACGCGGACCGCGAGGGCGACGAGCCGACCGGCTTCGGCGACACCAGCGGGGCGTTCGGCTTCGACGACGCGCCCTCCTTCCCCGACTCCGACGGCGACGACCCGGACCTCGACGACTTCTTCGGCGCGTTCGGTATCGACGACGAGTCGGACTCGGCCGCGGCTTCGGACGGCACGGCGGGGCGAGGCGAACCCGACAGGGCCGCCCCCGACGATGAGGCCGACGCCGACGACGCGGCCGACGAGACGTGGGGCGGGTTCGAGGCCGCCGAGGCCGACGACCCACACGAGGGCGACGAGGCCGACGACGCGGGCGCTCGCGGGGCCGACTCCGGAGAGGGCGAGTAGATGAGCAACCTCGATTCGAAGACCTCGGGCGGTCTCGACCGCAGCACCGACACCCTCGGCGACGCCTTCTACCCGCTGTTTCAGCTCATCTTCGACGAGGACGGCGAGTTCGTCGCCGACATCGAAGAAAAGCTGCAGCAGGCGCGGATGCCCGACACCGTCGAACTCTACCTCTCGCGGGCGCTCGCGGTCGGCGTGCTCGTCGGCCTCGCGCTGTGGCTCGTCGGGATGGTCGTCGGCTACGGCGTCTTCGCGCTCGGCCTCGTCTCGGCGGACTCGCTGAGCCTCGGCATTCCGGTCGGAAGCGAGTCCACGGCGGCCACGCTCCGGTCGCTCGCGATGCCCGCGGCCGTCGTCCTCTCGGGGCTCTTCTTCGGGTCGCTCGGCTTCGCAGGCGGGTTCGGGACGCTCGTCGCGATTCCGTACTCGACCGCGTCCGCCCGCAAGCGCGAGATAAACATGCTCCTGTCGGACTCCATCTCGTTCATGTACGCCCTTTCGGTGGGCGGGCTGAACCAACTGGAGATTCTGGAGGCGATGGCGCGCGCCGAAGACACCTACGGCGAGGTCTCCCGGGAGTTCCAGAGCATCGTTCAGGAGACGGAGTACTTCGGCACCGACTACCGAAACGCCATCCGCCAGCAGGCGATTTTGACCCCCTCGGACGACCTCTCGCAGTTCCTGACGGACATGCTCTCTATCGTCAACTCCGGCGGCAACATGCAGGGCTTCCTCGACGACAAGAAGGACAAACACCTCCGGACCGCGAAACAACAGCAAGAACAGACGCTGGAGACGATGGAGCTGTTCGGCGAGATGTACATGACGCTCTCGCTGTTTCCGCTGCTTCTCATCATCATCCTCGTCATCATGAGCATGCTCGGGGAGGCCCAGTCGAGGCTGCTGTACGCGACCGTCTACGGGCTCATCCCGCTGACCGGCGTCGGCTTCCTCGTCCTCGTCTCGACGGTCAAGCAGGACGAAATCGGCGACGGCTTCCTCAGCCCCGAAGACGAGAGCGACCGCCTGCAGGGCCAACAGCGCGAGGGGCTCGTCCACATGGGGCTCGTCGAGAGCTACGTCGGCGAGTTCAGCCTCTTTTCGCGCATCAAATCCCGCGAGGGGACGTTCAAGACGAAAGAACTCCTGCGCCGCCCGCATCTGTTCTTCAAGCGGCATCCGCTTTTCACCCTCGCGCTGACGGTGCCCGCGGCGCTCTCGCTCCTCGCCGTCTCCGTCGTCGAAGGTGCCGCCCCGACGACGTGGGACGGGATGGTTTCCAACCCCGTCTGGGGGACGTTCATCTGGTTCTACGTCCCGTTCTACCTCGTCGCGGTGCCGCTCGCCGTCTTCCACGAGTGGAACGTCCACTCGCGGGCGGCCATCACCGGGAAGCTCTCCGACAACCTCCGAAAGCTGTCGAGCGCGAACGACACCGGCCAGACGCTCCTCGAGTCCATCAAGACCGTCTCGGACACCTCCTCGGGGAAGCTCGCCGACGAGTTCGAGGTGATGTACGCGAAGGTCCACTACGGGATGAGCCTCAAGGAGGCGCTCGTCGAGTTCAACAACAAGTACCACATCCCGCGGCTCGCCCGGACGGTCAAGCTCATCACGAAGGCCCAGGAGGCGTCGAGCCAGATAACCGAGGTCCTGACGACGGCCGCGCAGGCCTCCGAGAACCAAGACGACATCGAGCGCGAGCGCATCTCGCGGACCCGGATGCAGGTCGCAATCATCCTCATGACCTACGTGACGCTGCTGGCGGTGATGGCCATCCTGAAGACGCAGTTCCTCGACGTGATGGCCGGCCTCTCCTCGCAGGCGTCGAGTTCCGGCGGCGCGACGACCGGCGGCCCGAGCTTCGGCGGCGGCATCGACCCCGACCTGCTGTCGCTTCTGTTCTTCCACGGCGTCACCATCCAGGCGATGCTCTCGGGGTTCATCAGCGGCTACATCCGCAACGCGGACCTCCTCTCGGGGGTCAAGTTCGTCGTCATCCTCCAGACGCTCTCGCTCGCGGTGTGGATGGTGGTCGGCTGATGCGGCGACGCGGCCCGCCGGACGACCGACGCGAGACGAGCGGCCGGAGCGCCCGCGCCCAGACGACCATCGACTTCGCCGTCGGCGTCGGCATCTTCCTCCTTGCGGTCGCGTGGGTCGTCGGCACCATCCCGCAGATTCTCGACCCCTTCGAGGCCGAACAGGACCGCCCGCTCGTCGCGAACCGCGCCGCCGACTCGCTCACCCAGCGCCTGCTCGTCGACGACGAGAATCCGGACGTGCTCGACGCGGTCTGCACCGAGGCGTTCTTCGACGGGGACCCGCCGCCCGGCGACTGCGACTACGGGAGCGCCGACCCCAACGCCGCGACCGGAATCGACGCGTCCTACGGCCTCAACGTCACGCTCTCGCGGGGTGGGACCGTCGTCGAGACGACCGGCGAGCCGGTCTCGACAACCCGGAGCGTCGTCGCCGCCCGGCGGGCCGTCCTCCTCGACGGCGAACTCCACGAGCTATCGGTGAGGGTGTGGTGACCGTGTCTCGCGCACAGGCCCACGCGCTCGAAGCCATCGTCGCCGCGATGGTGCTCCTCGCCAGCGTCACGTTCGCGCTGCAGGTGACCGCGGTGACGCCCCTGACCGCGAGTACGTCGAGCCAGCACATCGAGAACCAGCAGGCCGCCGTCGCCGACGGCGTCCTGACGGCGGCCGCCGAGACCGGCGCGCTGAAGCGGACGGTGCTGTTCACGCACCCCGAAAACGGGAGCTTCTACGGCATCGACGCGCGCGGCTACTACGTCGACGGCGGCCCGCCGACCGCCTTCGGGGCGATGCTCGACGAGTCCTTCTTGGACCGCGGCATCGCGTTCAACGTCTACGTGCACTACCTCCGCGACCGGGAGGTCCGCCGGACGACCCGCCTCGTGTTCATGGGCGAGCCGAGCGACCACGCCGTCTCGCGGACTCGGGTCGTGACGCTCGCGGACGACGACGCGCTGACCGAGCCGGGAACGTCGCCGGGCGGCGAGCCGCGCGCGGTCGAGACGACCAAGACGCTCGAATCGGTCGCCGCCGCGAGCGACGAGACGTATTTCATCCAAGACGGGAGCGCGGGGCCGCTCTACGGCGTCGTCGAAGTGGAGGTGGTCGTATGGCGGATGTGACCGACTCCTTCGAGCGCGCGAGCGACGAGGCGACGGGAGCCGCGCGCTTCACCGGCGACGACCGCGGCCAACTGATGCTCGTCGCCGCGCTCGCAATCGCGGTCCTCCTCGTCGGTCTCGCGCTGACGCTCAACACCGCGATTTACACGGAGAACCTCGCCACGCGGACGACCGATACGAGCCTCGACGGGGCGGTGAGCCACGGCCGCACGGTCGAAGCCGGCGCGGGAGTCCTCCTCGACGAGACCAACCGCGAGGGCGGAACGTACGCCGAACTCGCCGGCTCGTTCGACGAGACGTTCGGCAACTGGAGCGACGCGGCCGCGACGCTCGCCGCGGTCAGGGGAGCCGCGACGAACGCCTCGCGCGTCGACCACGTCGAGGGCACCCGAATCTCGCAGACCGACGCGGCGCGGAACTTCACGGACGGGAGCGAGTCGACCGACTGGACGCTCGCGAGCGACGTCGGCGTCCGCGGCGTTCGGTTCAACGTCTCGCGCGACTCGCTCGCGACGAGTAGCGGGTCGGCGTTCGAACTCGTCGTCGACGACGGGACGAACGTCGTCGAGACGGAGGTCTACCGGAATTCGACGCGGGCCTTCGTGACCGTCGAGGACGCCGGCGGGACGCGGGCGACCTGTAGCGTGGCGGCCGACGCGGGCGATTACGTCACGATTGACGTTGCCGACGGCCGACTCAACGGGACCGCCTGCGACCCGCTCGACGCGGTCCACACCGACCTCGACGGCACGGTCGCGGTCTCGTACCGGAACGCCGTGCAGGCCGAGGGGAGCTACGAACTGTACGTGAACGAGACGAACGCGACGGTGTTCGACGCGGCGAAGTACGCGTCCGCCGAGAGCGGGTCGTCGCCGGTCGCAGAGCAGGCGCTGTACGCCGTCACCGTCTCGTACGTCTACGAGACCGGCGAGACGTACGTCTACCGAGAGCTTCGGGTCGCGCCGGGTGAGATTGCGTGACGCCGCCGACGGCTCCGGACGGACGCGGGGACCGCGTTCGGCGCGGGAGCCGCGGGAGCCGCGCCCGCTCCCGCTCCCGTTCGACCGACCGCGGCGTCTCGACGGCGCTCGGCTACGTCCTCACGCTCTCCATCACGGTCGTTCTCATCTCGGGGCTGTTGGTCGCCGCCGGCGGCTTCGTCTCCGACGAGCGCGAGCGGGTCACCGAGACGGAACTCGACGTGGTCGGAAACCGGCTCGCGGCCGGCGTCGAATCGGTCGACCGAATCGGGGCCGCGCCGGGCGAGTCGCGGGTCGAGGCGACGGTTCGACTGCCCCCGAGGGTCGCTGGCACGACCTACTCCATCGAGGTGGTGTCGGGGTCGCCGAACGAACTCGTGCTCACTTCGACCGACCCCGAGGTGACGGTTCGCGTCCCCGTCTCGACCGAGACCTCGCTGACCGCGAGCCGGGTCGACGGCGGCGACGTGACCATCACCTACGACCCGTCGTCGGGGCTGGAGGTGAACTCGTGAGCGACCGCGCGGTGAGCGACACCCTCGGGTTCGTCTTCGTCTTCGCCATCGTCCTCTCGATGGTCGGTCTCGTGTCCGCCGTCGGGATGACCGGTCTCCAAGACGCCCGCGACGTGGAGCGCGTCAACAACGCCGAGCGCGCCCTCGACATCCTCGGCGACAACATGGAGGACATCGCCGACCGCGGCGCGCCGAGTCGGGCCACGGAGGTGAAGTTGCAGGACGCCCGCCTGACACTCGACCGCCCCGTCGAGTTCGTCGTCTCCGGGGAGTTGACGTCGGACCCGTCGGTCAACTTCACGAACACCTACGACGTCTCGCCGGTCGTCTACGCGGCCGATTCAAGCGACGAACGAGTGGTCTACGCGTTCGACGCGCTCCTCAGGACCCGCGGCGACAGCGGGACGTTCGTCCGGCGACCGTCGTTCGTGCTCACCGAAGAGCGGGTGTTGATTCCGGCGTTCGTGACGCGCCCCGACGAGGAGGCGACGACCTCGGTCGGCGGGTCGGGGACGTTCCTCATCCGAGCCGACAAGGCCGCGAGCGACGTGTTGGCCGCGCGGACCGACGGGCAGTACGACGTGAATCTAACCGTTCGCTCCCCGCGTGCGGCGCTCTGGCGCGCGGAGCTATCGAGCCGTCCCGACGTGACCTGCGACCCGGTCGTCCCGGCCGCGACGCCCGACGGCTATCCGAGCGTCTCGTGTTACGTGAACGGGGCCGACCGCGTCTACGTCGTCTCGACGTCGGTCGATATGACGTTCGCCGACTGAGGATAGGACGCCGCCACGGCCGGCTCCGGTCGCTCACTCGACGTCGACTTCGACCTCGTTTTCGGTGACGTGCAGGAAGGTGATGAACTGGCCGCCCTCGGCCTGGTCGTAGACGAGTTCGCCGCGCGAGCCTGCCTCGTCGACGCTCTGGCTGTTGCCCGGACCGTCCGTGACGGTCAGTTCGAACTGCGGCGCGGCCAGCGAGAAGTAGTGGTTGACGACGAAGTCCATCCGAGCGGTGTCGCCGTCGGCCTTCGAGAACGTCTGGCCGCCGTCGGCGTCGTGCTCGTCGAAGGTGACGCTGTCGTAGGCCTCGCCGTCGACGATTTCGGGGGCGAACTGCCACTTGTTCTGGTTGCCGAAGCCCTTGTCCGACTGGATGTCGCCGTAGGTCATCGTCTCCGAACTCGTGAAGTCGACGGTGAGTTCGGGGGTGCTGGTCGTGCAGTCGATGCTCACCGCGTCGCTCGTGTCCGGGTCGAGGTCGGTCGCCTGCCAACCGTGGTACCTGCCGTCCTCGGTGGCGTAGTAGAGCGTCAGGTCGAACGTGCCGTCGTAACTCCCGCTCTTGCACTTGTCGTCCGCCTGCACGTGGAGTTCGAGGTCCTTCTGGTCGCCGTCGTAGTACATCCCCCACTCCATGTTCTGGAGGTGCTGGTCGTTCGAGAGCGTGAGCGAGAACGCCGAGACGTTGTGGTTCGCGGCCATCCCGCGCACGTCGACCGACGTGCCCTCGTTCGGCATCTGGAACTCGCCGACGAGCCCGAGCGTCTCCAGTTCCACGCTCGCGGTCTGATTGGTGTCGTCGACCGTCACGGTGCCCTCACTCCGCGACTCGAAGAACGAGGCCCAACCGCGGTAGTGGTCGCTGTGGACCGTCACGACGACCGTCCCGTTGCTGACGGGGTTGTCGAAGGTGGCCGGTATCGTGTCGTAGCTCGCGGTGTCGTTGGGGTAGACGCGCCGAGCGCGCTCGGTCGCCGAGACCCTCGCGGACACGTCGCCCGACGCGGACCCGTCGCCGGCGACCCGAACGACCGGAAGCGTCAGCGTCGCGCCGCGGTAGTGGAACTCCGGCGGCGAGACCATCGTCGTCCCGCCGTCCTGCGTGCGCCAGACGCCGCCTCCTTCGTAGGCGATTCGGGCGTCGCCGTCGCGGTACTCGACGCTCCCGAGCGACTCGTTGTAGAGCTCTTGGTCGTCGCCGGCGTCCGTGTAGTTCTTGTGCGTGACGCGTATCCAGCCGGTGTCGTCGTCGACGACGTAGGTGCCGCCGCCGGTCCCGCCGAGGTCGACGAACTGCGTCTCTCCCTCGCCGAGCGCGGAGATGGCGACCCGCGAGTCGAACAGCGTCATCGAGTGCTCGGCGCGCGTCAGTTGGGACTCCTGTTTCGTCTCCTCGAGGGCGACCCCGCCGAGCGCGACGACGGCGGTCGTTCCGGCGACCGTAATCGCCAACAGGAGAACGACCGCAATCGGCGAGGTCTGCGCCGTCCGGTCTCTGACGACGCGATAGACCAGTGGAACACGGGGACGACCGCTCATTACCTGACTGAAGGCGACGCGGGGTGAAAACCTCGCGGGGTACCTGACAGTCTGGTAAGTGGAACCGTTCGCTGGGGCTGACCTGCGCCGCGTCGACCGGTTCCGTGTCAAGGAAAACGAATTTCACCGGGATACGAGACAGACAGACGAGTGACCGATGTCGGAGGACGCCGAGACGACAACCGGGCGGACGACGCGAAGGCGGAGAACCATCGACCGCGAGCGGATATTTCGCCGCGACGACTACACGTGTCAGAACTGCGGGCGCGAGTACGACGAGGGCTCGCACATCTTGGAGGTCGCCCATCAGCGCCCGGCGCGGGATTTCGAGAACCCCGACGATGCCGACGCCCCCGAGAACCTCGTCACGCTGTGTCCGAACTGCCACCGGCGGTTCGACATGGGCGAACTCGGCGACAGAATCGCGTCGAGCCTCCAGCGCGACTTCCGCGAGCGGGCGAAAGCGAGAAACCACGCGAGCACGGTCGAGGCGTTCGCGGGCGACGCCATCGAGATAACGAAACTGAACGTCCTCATCGCGAGCGTCTTCGGGACGGGCGTCACGGTGCTCCTCCAAGCGGACGTCGTGACGGACGTCTCCGCGTTGGTGAACTTCGGCGTCGGGTTCGGCGGACTCGCGTGGGTGCTATCCACGGGGTTCACCCTCTTGGCGTATCATTCGTGTCGCACCTCGGGAGCGAGTTCCAGCGCCATCGAGGAGGTCCTGGAGGGCGGCGACGACGACGAACTCCCCGAGGAGACGACGAAGATATACTACCGAAACGCCAGGCGGATCGGCATCGCAATCGGCCTGACGCTCAGCTGCGTCCTCCTGCTCATCGCGGGAATCGCCCTCGCGGCGACGGGTGATGGTGGGCTCGCGGCGCTCGTCGAGTAGATAGCGTGTATTGACCGATAGAGCACCCACAGGCGAGTCCCGATTGGTTCATCACCCGGTTCAATTGCCGGACTCACCGGGAGTCCCGCGAGCAGAACGAGACGGCACTGCCGTCTCGCATGACATGCGGGCGACTCGCGGGTCGCCCGCAGACGGAGCGAGTGGGACGTCGGCGAGTCCACGAACGACTGAAGGGAACGAAGTGACCGAAAGGAAGTGAGTGGACTCACCGGGATTTGAACTCACTCGCAACGCTCCGCGTTGCTCGCTGCTCAAATCCCGTCTCGAACAGACATCAATACAGTCGATACACGCCGCTCGCTACGCTCGCCGGTGGTATCGACAGAAGTTGATGGGCTCGCCGGGATTTGAACCCGAAGGAAGACGTGCTCGCTCACACGGTTCGCTGCGCGCGACTTCCAGGGCTTCAAATCCACGCGCTCGCTGCAGCGAGCGCTCTGCTCGCCATTTCTTCACTCCGTTCAGAAATGGACTCGCCGGGATTTGAACCCGGGGCCTCTCCCATGCCAAGGGAGTGATCTACCCCTGATCTACGAGCCCTCAAACGCAATCATTCATTCCCCGGTCGAATAAATAAGGGCTTCGAATCGTTCGACTGCTGTGGGGTGCGGACACAGATCGCATTCCGTCGGGGCCTTGCCTACGCGGGCCGAACTTCACAAACGTACACATCCGTGAACAGGTTTCGGAACGTCCCCATCCAATGCTCTTGGGTGTCCTGAAACTGGTCTGTGTGTGCTTTGACTTCCACGAGAACCGGGCCGCCGAACAGCTGTTGGTCGATACCAACGAGGTCTGGTGCGCCGGAGAACCCGAGTGCCTCACGCAAGCGCTCGAGGGGTTCGGTTCGGTCGAATATTTCGGTGAGAACCGTTTCAGACGTGTCGGTCCGCATCGGTCCGGCGATTTCGCGGAGGCCCCGTTCAATCGCGTCCGCGAATCTGACACGTGAAAATCGACCGTGTTCGTCCAGATTGTCGGTCTCCCACGCCGACTCTACGAATTGTTCGCCGTCGAGGACGGGATGATTCCGCGTGCTGTCGATATTGATGACGAGGCCGCCGAGACACTCGGTGAGGTAGGTCGAAACCAAATCCTCGGCGTTGACTGCATCGCCCTCGTAGCAATACTCGTACGTTTCCGGCGATTCGAACGACCCCGGGTACGACGCCGTGTCCGTCGCCCAATCCTTCTCTAGGTAGGTTCGCCCCTCCCCCTCGATTGTGCTGGTCCCCGTCAACCGCCTGAAAACGAGTTCATACTCGCCGGCTCCGTATTGCATCGTGTAACCGCTGTCGGCGTTATCCCGTATTGGCTTGTTGGAACGGCCGAGACGCGTTCCGAACGTTTCTCCGCTCCCGGCAACGAACCGACTCGTTTTTTCCGTCGCTGACGGAACGATTCGGTATGACTGACGACGACGCTCCCGAAGTCCCGGTCGTGTGCGAGGCCTGCGACACGACCACGCGCGTTTCGCTCTCCGAGGTCGCGGACGCCATCGAGCGACACAACGAACAGGTCCACGACGGGGACGACATCGCGCAGGTCGACCCCGAAATCGTCAAGCACGTGACCGACCTCGCGGCGAAGGACATGAGCGTGTTCGAAGACGAGGCGTGAGCCGCGGGAGGCGCTGGCGCGCCGCATCGGCTCTTTTCAGCCGCGGTAGCTCGGATACCGATTGCCGGACTTGTGGGACACCCGTAGCGGGGCAAACAGCTGACCCGGAATCCACCAGTTGTTCGAGTGCGAGTCCACGAACGACTGACGGAACGAAGTGACCGAAAGGAAGTGAGTGGACTCGCCGGGATTTGAACTCACTCGCAACGCTCCGCGTTGCTCGCTGCTCAAATCCCGTCTCGAACAGACATCAATACAGTCGATACACGCGGCTCGCTGCGCTCGCCGGTGGTATCGACAGAAGTTGATGGACTCGCCGGGATTTGAACCCGGGGCCTCTCCCATGCCAAGGGAGTGATCTACCCCTGATCTACGAGCCCGCATCCTCCGATAGCCGTCGCCCGTTTAGAAGCCCTTCGATTCCGACCGAGGCGAGTTGAGGCCGAGTCGAATCCGAGTCGAAACGGTTTAACCCGGCGCGCGTGGACAACCCGATGGGAATCCAGCACGGCCGCAAATCTGACTCGCCCGGTTCGGGCTTGGGATTGCGGTAGTGCCCCAGCAGTCGGTGAGACGACTGCGGGGTACTCGTTTCTGCGGTCAGTGCGGTTCCAACCCGCAACAATGGCACGAATGCACACCCGCCGCCGTGGCTCGTCCAGCTCGGACAAGCCGGTGGCAGACGAAGCACCGGAGTGGAGCGACGTCGACGCGGCTGACATCGAAGCCCGCGTCGTCGAACTTGCAGAACAGGGCAAGGACCCGAGCCAGATCGGCCTGTCCCTGCGCGACGAAGGCGTCAAGGGCGTTCCCGTCCCGGACGTCAAGCTCGCCACGGGCAAGAAGGTCACCACCATCCTCGAGGAGAACGACGCCGCAGGCGACCTCCCCGAGGACCTCCGTAACCTCATGGAGCGCGCCGTCCGTCTCCGCGAGCACATGGAGGAGAACCAGCAGGACAAGTCCAACCGTCGCGCCCTGCAGAACACGGAATCGAAGATTCGTCGCCTCGTCTCGTACTACCGCGGCGACAAGCTCGACGACGACTTCACCTACAGCTACGACGTCGCTGTCGAACTCCTCGAAGAATAACTGAATGTCCGTGAGCCCCGCCGAACAGACACCCGCCGCCGACGCCGCCGCGACGCTCCGCGAGGCGACGTTCGTTCGCCTCCGCGTCAGCGCGAGCGGTGCCGCCGTCGCGGCCGCCGGTGTCATCGGCCGGGCGCTCAGGACACTCGACGTCCCCTTCCGCATCCGCGCGACCGACGCCCCGGACACTGTCGCAAACGACGACGTTGTGGCAGTCGTGGGCCTGTCAAACGCCGATGCGGACCTCGAACTCGACCCGACCGACGCCGTCTCTATCGTCCGCGAACTCGGGGTCGACCCCGACCCGGCGGTCGCGCTGGCCGGCTTCCACACCGCCGGCGTAGCCCCGGACGACGACCTCGCGGACGCCGCGGCCGACGCGGGCGTCGAAGCCGGACCCGGCGTGGCCGTCCCGACGGGCGACCTCGCAGACGGGCTGGCGCACTCGACGTTCGTTCACGCGTCGTTTTCGGCCGACAGGGAGCGCGCGCAGGCGACGCTCGCCGAACTGTCGCTCCCGGCCGAACTCGACGCGGACGCCCGCAGACGCGTCGCCTCCCTCGTCGCCATCGACGCGACGACCGGCGAGGCGACCGCCCGAGCGGCGACCGCCGTCGAGCGCGTCTTGCGCTCGGAGGCGACCCCGAACGGGCCGTTCGAAACCGTCGGCGGCTTCGCCGACGTGCTCGACGCGACCGTCCGGGAGTCGCCCGGAACCGCCGTCGCGCTGGCGCTCGGACACGGCGTTCGAGACGCGGCGCTCGACGCGTGGCGCGACCACGCGCAGGCGACCCACGGCGCGCTTCGCGAGGCGACGACGGGACGCTACGAGAGCCTCTACGCGCTCTCCTGTGACCTGTCGTCGCCGGGGCGACTCGCCACGGTGGCGAGGCTCGCCCGCGACTTCCGCTCGCCCGAGCCGACCGTTCTCGCGGTCGGCGTCGGTGCCGCGGCCCTCGTCTCGACCGGCCCCGCCGGACTGGACGAGGACCTCGCCGCGGCCGCGGACGAACTGCCGGACGCGTCCGCGACCGGGTCGCCGTCGGAGGCGACGATGACGTTCGACTCCGCGGCGGAGCCGAGCGACGTCGTCGCGGCCGTCAGGGAGGTGCGCCGATGACGCGGCGCTCGACCCTGCGGACGACCCACGACGACCCCGGCATCGTCGCCGGCGCGCTCGAACCGGACAACACGGAGTCGATGCGCACCCGAGCCGAGGGGGACGAACTCATCACCACAATCGAACGCGATTCGACCGGTGGCCTGCACGCCACGGTCGATGACTACGTCGTCAACGTGACGGTCGCCGAGACCGTCATCGAAGCCACACGAACGCACACAGACACTAACCATGAGTGAACGATCCGTCTCCAAGCAGAAGCGCGGAAAGCGATGGTACACCGTCATCGCTCCCGAGAATTTCGACCGTAAGGAACTCGGTTCGACCTTCGCGGACGAACCCGAGAAGATCAACGGTCGCACCGTCGAGTCCACCCTCGGCGAACTCAACGACGACCAGGGCGCGAACAACGTCAAGCTCACGTTCAAGATTACCGACGTGGGCAGCGACGCCGCCTACACCGAGTTCATCCAGCAGGAGCTCACCCGAGACTACCTCCGTAGCCTCGTCCGCCGCGGCGCGTCCAAAATCGAGGCCAACGTCACGGCTATCACCAAGGACGACTACCGCGTCCAGGTCCAGCCCGTCGCCTTCACCACGAAGAAGGCCGACCGCAGCCAGGAACACGAGATTCGTCGCATCATGACGAAGCTCACCCGCGAGGCCATCACGGGCCACACCTACGACGCGCTCACCGAGAGCGTCGTCGAAGGTCGCCTCTCGTCGGCCATCTACGGCGACGCGAAGGTCATCTACCCCCTGCGCCGCGTCGAGGTCAAGAAGTTCTCCCTCGAAGCCCGCCCCGAAGAGGTCGAGGCCGAAGAGGAAGCCGCCGTCAGCGTCGACGAGGACGACGTCGCAGTCGACGTCGACGAAGAGACCGAAGCGTAAGCCCGTCTCGCCGACGGCCCGACTTCGAATTTCGACTTTTTCGCGATAGCGCGCGGAGCGAGAGCCACGCCGCTCTCGGCCGTTGAATCCCGGGCGCGACGGTACGCGCCGAGTTTACTCCTCGACGACGATGGTGCCGACCATGCCGGCTTGCTCGTGGGGGATACAGAGGTACTCGTACTCGCCGGGCACGTCGAAGGTGTACGTGTAGGTCTCGCCGCTCCCGATGAGCCCGCCGAGCGAGTTAGAGTAGGCGTCGCGGGCGGCCTGCTCGGTCTCGTAGTTCCCGCTGGCGAAGAACGCGGCGTCCTCGGGAAGCGTGCCCTCGTAGGCGGTAACGGTGTGGCCGCGCGAACTCGTGTTCCGCCAGACGACCTCGTCGCCGACCTCGACGGTCAGCGTCGGCGGGTCGAACGCGACCGCGGTCATTCCGATGTCGAAGTCGTCGCCCGAAGCCATCAAGGTCGCACAGCCCGCGAGGCCGGTCGTCGCGGCCGCTCCGGCCGCCGCGAGGAACTGACGCCGCGTCCGACCGCCGTCCGAGGACCCGTGGTCTCGCATAGTCGCCTCTCGGGACGCGACCGATAAATGTCGCATGGTTCGCTCGCCGAACCGCCGAATCGACCGGGACCGGCCGGAACGCCGCCGGTTCGAGGTCGGTGCGCGGAGCCGCCCACCGACGGACGGAACGTAAGAGGGAAAGGGAAGGTACGCAATCGCATCGGTATGAGACCCCGATTCGTCGGTCGGTTGGGGCCCGCCGACGTGGTCACCGCCGGGAACGCGGCGCTCGGATTCGTCGCGGCGGTGCTGACCGCGGTCGACGTGCGCCTCGCGGCCAAGGCCATCCTGCTCGCCGCGATGGCCGACGGCCTCGACGGCGTGGTCGCCCGGCGCTACGGGGGAACCGACGCGGGCCCGTACCTCGATTCCCTCGCGGACGTGGCCTCCTTCGGCGTCGCCCCCGCCCTGCTCGTCGTCACCGTCGTCCGCGAGATGTGGGGCTTCGACCGGATTCGGGTCGTCGCCGGCGTCGCCGTCGCCGCACTGTTCGTCGCGGCCGCGGTCGTCAGACTGGCGCTCTACACCGCCTACGACAGCGGCTCCGACGAGACGGTCGGCGTGCCGACGACGCTCGCCGCGACGATTCTGTCGGCGGGCGTCCTCGTCGGCTTCGTCGAGCCGATGTTACTCGTCGTCCTCTCGGCGGTTATGGCCGCGCTCATGCTCTCGGACGTGACCTACCCGGACCTCCACGCGCAGGACGCGCTCGTCATGGGCGTGGTGCAGGGCCTCGCCATCGTCTGCTCGGGGACGCTCGGGCAGGGCTTTTCGTTCGGCTTGCTGTTCTTGGCGCTCGGCTACCTGTTTTTGGGGCCGCGCTTCTACTGGGGCTAATCGGCGCGACGAGAGCCGCGCGCCAGAGTCACATCCCCATGTCGGCCGCGTCGTCCGGGACCGGCAGGTCGTGCGGCGAGACGCCGAGGAGCTCCGCGGCGTGGTCCAAGGCCATGTCGAAGCCGTAGTAGCGTTCGAGTTCGTCGCCGTCGGCGGTCGGGCGGACTTTTAGCATGGCGTAGCCGTCGATGTTCTGGGCCACGGCGGCGGTTCGACCGTCGCGGTCGAATTCGAGGACGCGCTCAGAGTCGGTGACGTAGTACCGCGCGGTGACGCCGTTCGCTTCTTTGGTTGCGTCGGTCATGCGAGGCGCTAGGGAGTAGGGACTGTCTAAACTACCGGTTCCGGCGGGCGAGTCGTCGCGGCGGGCCGGCGGAACGAAAGTGACGTGTGTGTCTCCGCCGAGGGGTGAGCTATGTGGTTTCAGAGCGGCCGCCGGCGCGACCTTTGTGCCATCCTCTACGACGCGGGCGAACTCCGCGGACAGAAGCTGAAGACCCGACTGGAACGCTACTACGACCTCCGAATCGACCCCCAAGCGTTCTACGGGACGCTCGACGCGCTCGTCGAGGGGGACCACCTCGAACGGCGAACCGAGGGAATCTACGACGTGTACGGCCTCACCGACGCGGGCGCAGACCGGGTCGAATCGTACCACGCGTGGCTCGCGGAGCGGGTCGAAAACGGAGAGCGCCGGGTGGCCGACACAGCCGACGCGGACGAATCGGTCGTCGACTGACGGCTACTTCTGGAGCCAGTCGCCGATGGTGTTGCGGAGAATCTCGCTCGTCCCCTCGTAAATCTCGTTGAGCTTCGCGTCGCGGTAGTAGCGCTCGGCGGCGAAGTCCTTGGTGTAGCCGTAGCCGCCGTGAATCTGGATGCCCTCGTTCGCCACCTCGCGGCTGATTTCGCTGGCGTAGAGCTTCGCTTGCGCGGCCTCCTTGATGAACGTCTCGTCGCGTATCTTCAGGTCCGCGGCCTTGTGCATGAGGAGCTTCGCGGCCTGGACCTTCGTGTCCATGTCGGCCAGTTTGTGCTTGATGGCCTGGAAGTCGCCGATGGGCTGGTCGAACTGCTCGCGCTCGCCGGCGTACTTCACGGCGTCGTCGAGGGCGGCGCGGGCGATACCGATAGAGCGCGCCGCGATGGTGATGCGGCCGCCGTTGAGCGTCTTCAGCGCCTGCACGAAGCCGTCGCCCTCGTCACCGAGGAGCCGGTCCTCGGGGATGCGCATGTCGTCGAAGCGGAGTTCGGCGGTCGGACAGCCCTTGTCGCCGAGTTTGTGCTCCGTGCCCTCGACGACGAAGCCATCGTCCTCCTCGGGGCGGACGACGAACGACGAGATACCCTTGTTGCCCGCGTCGGGGTCGGTCTTGGCGAAGACGACGACGGTGTCCGCGACCGAGCCGTTCGAAATCCAGAGCTTGCCGCCGTCGACGACGTACTCGTCGCCGTCCTTGACCGCCGTGGTCTCCATGGCCGGCACGTCGCTGCCCGCGCCGGGTTCGGAGAGCGCGAACGCGCCGATGTCGGTGCCCTCGTTGACCGGCGTCAGGTAGGTCTGCTTCTGGTCCTCGTTCCCGAACTCGTAGAGCATGTTGCCGGCGAGGCTCGTGTGGGCGGCGACGATGGTGCCGAGGCCGCCGGAGCCGCGGGAAATCTCTTCGAGACCGATGGCGTAGGAGTGATAGTCGAGGCCGGCACCGCCGTACTCCTCGGGGAAGGGCATGCCCATCAAGCCGAGTTGGCCCATCTCGCGCACGAGGTCGGCGGGGAACTCGTCGGTCTCGTCTATCTCCGCCGCGCGAGGTTTGACCTCCTCGTCGACGAACTCCGAGACCATGTCCTTGATTTGCTTCTGCTCCGCAGTGAGCGCGAAGTCCATACGTGAGTCTGTCATCGACTATGCTTATGATTTTCTCCTGCGCCGTCTCGGCCGTTTGAGCGTGGACTCCCCCACGAGACTTTTTATCCCCCCTTCCGTAATACCGGTACGCTTCGAATGTCTCGACACGCCGATGCCCGGCCACCGGCAACTGATGACGACCTCGATTGGTGTCACGATGCAGTTCAGGGGGTCTCTCGTACCTTCGCCCTCACGGTCGACGTCCTCGACGAACCGATGGCGTCGCACATCTGTATCGGATATCTCCTCTGTCGAATCGCCGACACCGTGGAGGATTCGTCTTCAATCGCGCCCGACGAGCAGGCACACCTCCTTCGACTCTACGACCGCGCGCTCGACCCCGACGACGACACCACCGTCGACGAGTTCGTGAGCGCAGTACAGCCGCACCTCCCCCCGGAGGGCGAACAGTCCGACGACTGGATGGTCGTCGCCAACACCGCTCGGGTCTTCCGGACGTTCGAGGCGCTTCCGGAGGACGTGCGGGAGGCGGTCACGCCGCCGGTCCGCGAACTCGTCTCGGGCATGGCGATGTTCGTCGAACGCTACTCCCAGACCGGCGGGCTCCGCATCCAGTCCCGCGAGGAGTTAGAGGAGTACTGCTACTACGCCGCCGGCACCGTCGGCAACCTCATCACGAACCTCGTGACCCGCGGCAACGTCGACAGCGAGCGCCGCTCGCGGCTCTACGACACCGCCGAGGAGTTCGGCCTGCTCCTCCAGCTCGTGAACATCGCGAAGGACGTTCACGACGACTACACGGCGGAGAACAACGTCTACCTCCCCGCCGACTGGCTCGACGACGCGGGCGTCCCCCAAGAGGAGGTCGTCGCCCCCGAGCACAACGACCGGGCGGCCTCGGTGGTCAAGCGGACCGCCGACCACGCCAAGTCGTTCCTCGACGACGCCCAGACCTACCTGGAGACGGTGCCGCTCCGCGAGGGCAACACGCTCGCCGCGTGGGCGATTCCGTTCCTGCTCGCGGTCGGCACGCTCCGCGAACTCGTCGCCAACCCCGAACACGCGGTGACGGGTGAGGGGGTCAAAATCTCCCGCCAAGAGGTGTTCGCCGTCGTCTCCGAGATGAACGGCGCGAGCGCCGAGTCGCTCGCCGAGATGCGCGAAATTATCTCGCGCCAGCCGTTCCACCGAGCGACGACGAACGCCGACTGAACGACGCAGAGGCGCTGTCGGTCGGGCCCGGTTCTGTCTCGCTTCTCTTCTCGCGTCGCTTCGCGCCGAGCGCCGCCGAACGCGCCGGCAGCTTCGGGTCTCGCGAGCGCCGTGTTTCGCACCCGCGGCGGTCGCCGTCGGAACCGCGGTCCGAGACCCATGCGGTCCCGTGACGAACGCAGTTTGGGAGGATTTTTAGTAACCCAAGCATAACGGGCGTCTATGAGTACCGAAGAAGCACACGACGACCACGGCCATCACCTGCCGGCGGTTCAGGACTGGCCGCGCGGCTTCGGCGAGGCGAGCTGGTGGCCGTTCGTCACCGCCGTCGGGGGCGCGGGCATCTACGCCGGTGCCGGGCTGTACGTCATGGCACAGGACGGAATCGTCGGCCAGACGGCAGGCCCCGCCGTGTTCATCGGCAGTATCTTCCTCTTCCTGGCCGGACTCTACGGCTGGTTGTACCACGCGTTCGTGAGCCACTTCTGGTCGCGCGACGCGAGCCAGAAGAGCGCATCGAAGCTCCGTTGGGGCATGATTGCCTTCCTCGGCTCCGAACTCGGGACGTTCGGCGCGCTGTTCGCGTACTACTTCTTCATCCGCGCGGGAACGTGGCCACCGCAAGAGCTACCGCATCTCACCGGGTCACTGGTGTTGGCTAACACCGCCATCCTCATCGTGTCCAGTTTCACGCTCCACTGGGCGCACGTCGCCATCCGCGAGGAGAACCACCGTAACTTCATCCTCGGCCTCGCCGTCACGCTCCTGCTCGGCGTGATATTCATCGGCGGGCAGGTCTACGAGTACTACGAGTTCATCGTCCACTCGAACTTCTCCATCACCGACGGCATCTTCGGGTCGGCGTTCTACGGCCTCACCGGCCTGCACGGCCTCCACGTCAGCCTCGGCGCGGTGCTTCTCGGTATCGTCTTCGTCCGCGCGCTCCGCGGACAGTACTCCGCCGAGCGTCACGTCTCCGTCAGCACGGCCTCGATGTACTGGCACTTCGTGGACGTCGTCTGGATATTCCTCGTCGTCGTCCTCTACGTCGGCGCGGAAGTCGGCGCGTAACCCCCGTCGCCGCGACGCGACGGCGACCGATTCTTTTTTAATCTACTCCTCCGAGAGCCACGGACGCCGGCACGTCCTGTCGAGGGATGGTAACGGGCGTCCACTGCCATGGGTTGTTCGGACCACGTCCTCGGACGCGACGTGGACGTGTCGGACGTCTCGACCGCCGAGCGGCGGGTCCGGTACACCGACCGAGAGCCACGCCCACGTCCGCGACCGTAACCCTCGCCCGCGACCGCTCACCCGAACTGTTCGTTGAACCGGTAGATGTCCTCGTCCACGCCGGCGACGATGAGGTCGTCGTCGGCCTCGACTCGGAACTCCGGGCCGATTTCGGTGACGAGCGCGCCGTTTCGCTCGACGGCGATGACGGTGCAGTTCGTCCGAGCGCGAACGTCGGCCCCGGCGAGCGTCCGTCCCACGAGGCTGGGCGCGTGGGTCCGGACGATTTCTATCTGCGACTGGGGCGCGATGACCTCCTCGTCGAGGACCGTCGAGGCGAGCATCCGGCCGGCGACCGTCGACAGCGCGAGGACGTAGTCCGCGCCGGCGCGGTAGAGTTTGGCGATGCTCTCGGTCTCGTTGGCGCGGGCGATGACCTCCGTCTCCTCGGAGACGCGCTCGGAGACGAGCGTGGCGAACACCGCCGTCGTGTCGTTGTCGAGCGCGAGAAGGACGCCGCGAGCCTCGGTGACGTTCGCCTCCGAGAGCGTCTGCGGGTCGGTGATGTCGCCGACGAGGTCGACGCCGGGTTTGTCCCGCTTGTCGACGACGAGGTGCGGGACGCCGGCACTCGCCAGCGTCTCGGCCGCGGTCGAGCCGACCTCGCCGTACCCGGCGACGATGACGGTCCCGCGGCGAAACCGCCGCGCCGACGACAGCGTCAGCGCGCGGAGCTCTTCGAGCTGCTTCTCGCGGCCGACGACGAGCAGGATGGTGTGCTCGTCGATGACGGCGTCCGGGGCGGGCGGGGAGACGAACTCGCCGGTGAACCACGCGCCGATGACGTTGACCCCGGTGACTCCGCCGATGCCGCTCTCGGCGATGGTCCGCCCCTCGACGGGGCTCCCGCGCTGGACGAGCAGCTCCGCGACCTCGAAGTCCTCGCCGATTTCGATGGCGTCGCCGAGTTCCGAGGAGATGGACGTGGTCGCCTTGCCGGCGAGGCTCTCGCCGAGCAGTCGGCGCGGGGAGACGACCCGGTCGGCTCCGGCGTAGCGGTGGTAGTCGGCGACCTCGGGGTCCTCGATGAGGCTGACGACGCGGGCGTCGGGAGCGGCCTGCTTGGCGGCGAGGATGATGCTCGCGTTCGTCTCGTCGTCGTCGTCGGCGACGATGGCGAGCGCCTCGGCCGCGTTCGCGGCTTCGAGCGACTCGATGGCCTCGGGGTCGCCGTGGACGACCTCGTAGCCCTCGCCGTACAGTTCCTCGGCGCGGTCGCGGTCGGCTTCGAGAATCACGTAGGGCACGTCCATCGAGTCGAGTTCGTCCACGAGGGCGTCGCCGCGGGGGGTGAACGTACAGATGACGACGTGGTCCGTGCGCGTCGAGGTCGTCGGCGGCGCGGTCCGCAGGGCGTCTTCGACGAGCGGGACGAGAAACAGCGGGAGCGTGAGGAAGACGGTCGTGACGCCCGTGAGCTGCATCAGAATCGACAGCATGAGCAGCGGCGGGTGGTCGACCCAAAACCGGGTCTGTTCGCCGTAGCCCGTCGTCGTGAACGTCTCGACGACGACGTGGACCGCCTGCAGGAAGGTGATATCTTCCCCGGCGAAAAAGCCCGCCGCCCACTGGTAGGCGATGGAGAACGCGAGCATCAACAGCCCGGCTCCCGCGAGATAGCGACCGAGTCGCCGCTTCGCCTTCGACAACCCGGGGCCGTCGCCCGAAATAGACATAGTCGGGCTATGAGCGCCGGTGGCTAAAAGCGTCCTGACGCGGTAGTGCTCTCATGACCCGCCGACGGGACGCCGCGCTCGCGGGGTCGGTGCTCGTCCCCGCCGCGGTCGCGGCGGTCCTCCTACGGACGCCGGTGACACCGGGGCCGGTCCTCGTCGGCGTCGTCGGGGCGCTCGCGCTGGAAGCGGCGCTGTCGCTTCGGGCGTCGAGCGTCCGCGCGCTGTGGGAGCGACGAACCGTGCAGGCCGCCTCCGTCGCGGTCGCCGTCGTCGGAACCGCCCTGGGTGCCGTCGTCTTCGGACGCGCGACGCTACTCGCCGTCGCGGCCGGGCTCTCGACCTATCTGTTCCTCCTCGCCGCGGTCGAACTCCGGAGCCGTCGCCGAGGAGATAGCCGCCCGTGAGTCGGTCCCGCCGACCTGTTACGCGAGGAATACTTAACCCGCGCCCGTCCACCAGTACGGGTATGTGTAGCACACCGTCCGACAGCCGAGGCGACAGTCCGCGACCGTGACGCTCTCGGGGAGCAGCGGGGGGACTGCTCGGACGACCCGCCGGACGAGACGCCGCGTGCTCGAAACCGGCGGCGCGGCGGCAGCGGCCACGCTGGGGTTCGGCGCGCTCCTCGCGACCGAGTGGGTGTGGCTCGTCTCGCGCGCCGAGCCCTCGCCCGAGACCGCCGCGGCGACGTGGGCCGCCGGAACCCTGCTCGTCGTCGTCGGCCTCTGCGCGTACGCCTACGCGAACGCGGACGAGAACGTCGCGCCCGGCGGCGGAGCGACCGAGTCGGAGCCGGGGCGACCCTACGACGGCCTCGGGCTCCCGACCGCTGTCACGCTCGCTCGCGGCTTCCTCGTCGCGGGCGTCGCGGGCATCGCCGGCGTGGCGCTCTACGGGCCGCTGAGCCCGTCGTGGGCGTGGGCCGCCGCCGTCGGCTACGGGGCTGCGGCCGCGCTTGACGCCCTCGACGGAGCGCTCGCCCGCCGACTCGACCGCGTCAGCCGACTCGGCGCGCGACTCGACACCGCGGTCGACGCCTTCGGCCTCCTCGTGGCCCCGCTGGCCGGCGTCTTCCTCGGAGAACTCGCGTGGTGGTACCTCTCGGTCGGGGCGGCGCGGTACGTCTTTCTCCTCGGCCTCCGGCTCCGCGAGCGAGCGGGCCGACCGACATTCGACCTCCCGCCTCGCGCCTCGCGGCGCGTCCTCGCCGGCGTCCAGATGGCCGTCGTCCCGCTGGCGCTCGCTCCCGGCGTCTTCGACGCGTGGATGCCCCTCGTGACCGGCGTCGCGGCGGCGGCGCTCCTGCTCGGGTTCGCTCGGGACTGGGGCTACGTCTCGGGCCGGGTCGGGAGAGAAGGCGACGGAAACGCGTCAGTTCCGGAGTAATCAGTCGAGTTCGGCCAACACGTCGAGGTTGTGGGCGACGTACGCGAGTTCGTCGCCCGCGAGGTCGTCGTGCCGGGCCTCGAGCCACCCGTCGAGGCTCTCGCGGTCGACCGCAGCCGACTCGCCGACCGACTCCTCGACGAAGCCGAGGACGCGGTCGAGGAAGATTCGCGCCTCGTCGTCGTGCGGCGGGTGGACGACCCAGTCGGAGCCGCCGGCGGCGACGACCGGCGCGCCGAGGTCGGGAAGGACCGAAAGGAGGTCGGAACCGGTGTCCGGCCCCGCGCGTTCGCCGCCGCGCATCGTCTCGTGATACGCGCCGAGAACCGCGTCGTCGTCGGGGTGACTCGGGCGGAACGCGGTTCGGCCGTCGAACGTGATAGGCGCGTAGAAGAGCCCCTCGTCCGTCAGCCGCGAGAGGAGCGCGTCGACCGCGCGGCGGAGCGGGAGCACGTCGAGGACCGCGTGCGCGACCACGAGGTCGATGGCCTTCGGGAGGACCGTCATCGCCTCGAAGAGGTCGCTCGTCACGTAGGTGAGAGAGACGCTGCGACCGTGGCGCTCGATGCGGAAGCCGTCGGGCGTCGGCTCGGCGGTCCAGCCGGCGGCGCGCGCCCACTTCGCGAACGCCGCGGCCGCGTGGTCGGCCATCCCGCGCTTCCGGTCGACCATGACGTACTTTATCTCGTCGTGCGCGTCGAAGACGCCCCACGAGAGGAGTCGCCGACACATCGCGCCCGTCCCCGCGCCGACGGAGACGACGCGAAGCGGCTGTCCCGACCGCGACTCGGCGCGCGCTTCCAGCCGGTCGATGAGACTGGCGAGGGTCGGTCGGTGGAGCGCGCGGTCGTCCACCGACTCCTTCGCGCGGAGGTAGTGGACGAACCGGTCGTCGTGGCTGGTCACGACCGCCCCGTCTCGGCGGACTCGTATAACCGTTCTCCCGACGCCGGCCCGACGGGTGCGAGCGAATCGGTTACAGTGGGCACGCTGAAGTGTGAACTGAACGAAACGTTCGCTCGATTCGCCCGGAAAGTATTTGATTCGGTTCCGGTGATGTAACCCCAAATGGATAGCGAGATTATCGACGCGGTGACCGGGTGGGACTCCGCGCCCGCCGGACGAGGCTACGGTGGCCTCCGGTCGCTCGCGGACGACGGCTTCACAGGAGCCGTCGTCGCTGGCATGACGTGGGGATTCATGCTCAACGGCCGTCTCCTCGGCGTCTTCGACGGGACGGTCGCGGATTTCGAGGGTGAATCGTTCGAGGCGCACCGCGCACCGGACCCGGCGCTGCCGCTTCTGTACGCGATGCGGGAGACCGGCGGCGACATCCGCGCGCAGTACTACACCGAGGAGACGCCGCTGGGGGACGCCGACGGAACGCTCTCGGCGGGCGGCTTCACCGGCTACGTCGAACTGTCCGAGAACGTGCTCTCGGGCGACTACTACGTCGTCTACCACGGGGGGAAGTCGATGAGCGCGGCCTTCGTCGGCAACAGCAAGCGACTCGTCACCGGCGACGACGCGTTCGAGCGCGCGAGCGACGAGGTCGGCATCTACAAAGTCTACGACGTGGACCTCGACCTCGTCGATATCCCGGAGCCCGAGTCCGACGAGGACGAGGACGCCGCGGGAGTCGCCGCGGCGGGCGGCGAGGCCGACGTGACGGACACGTCCGAAGAGCCGGAGACGCCGACGACCACGACCGCGGACGAGCCGAGTACGACCGCGGCAGCCGACGACGTCGCGTCGGAGCGCGCTGCCGACGGCGACGACAACCCCGCCGACGGGGAGCCGGAGCCAGCGACGGCCGACACCCCGGCGAGCGCGGAACCCCCGGCCGAGACCGCGGCCGACCCGGAGCCATCGACGCCCGGCGACGACGGCACCGAGACGACCGACAACCCGTCCGCGGGCCCCATCGAGTCACAGTCCCCGGAGCCCACCGAGACAGAGGCGGCAGCGACGGACCGGCCGGCGTCCGACGAACCGGCCTCGCCGATGTCCGAGGGGCCCGTCGTCGCCGACGCCCCGCAGAAGAACGGGGAAGCGTCGTCTCCGGACCCGCTCGCGGAGGACGGCGCGACCGACGACGACGTGTTCTCCGCCGAGGCGCAGTGGCGGAACGCCCGGTCGATACCCTCGCTCGACCCCCGCGACGCAAAGGGCGAGGCCGTGGACGACCGCCCCGGAACCCCCCGAAGCCGTCGGGGGAACACGACGCAGGCGACGCATCACCGTCCGTCCCGGAGTGGGACGGGCGGCGAGGCGCGACCGTCGCCGAAAGACCAGTCGAACCAGCAGCAGTCCCAGCCGACCGAACAGACGCCGGACGAGCCCGCCGTCGACCCGGCGGAAGCCGAGTCGCTGAAAGAACGAGTCGAGGCGCTGGCGACCGAGCGCGACCGGCTCGAATCCGAGCGAAACGCCCTCCGCGAGGAGCGGGACGAACACCGCTCGCGCGCCGAGGAGCTCGAAGACCGCGTCGCCGAACTCGAATCCGAGGTCGAACGCCTCCGCGACCGGCTCGACGAGGCGGGTGTCCGGTCGACCGACCGGTCTATGTCGGCCGACGAGGCGCTCCGCGGGACGAACCTCTTCGTCCGCTACGCCCAGAAAGGGCAGGCGACGCTGGAGAAGGCCCACGACGGGCAGGCCTCCCGTGAGGAGGTCATCGAGAACCTCCGGCTGGAACACCACACCACGTTCGACACGGAGGGGCTCGGCATCGACGGCCAGCCCTACGAGGAGTTCCTCCGCGGGACGCCCGAGTACGGCTTCGCCAAGTGGGTCGTCACCGACCTGCTCTACGAAATCGGCGAGACGGGCAACCGGTCGAGCCTCGCCGGCGTCTTCGACTCGATTCCGAAGGCCGACCGAATCGAGCTGTACGGGAGCGTCTCGGTGCCCATCGGCGACGGCGAAACCGAGTCGCGGCAGTTCGACGTCATCGTCCGCGACCAGATGGGCGAGCCGCTGTTCGTGGCGAACTTGAACGACTCGCGGGACCCGGCGACCCAGCCGATGGTCACCCAACTCATCAAGGACTCGAAGGCCGTCGCCGACGCGAAAGAGACCCTCGGCTCGGCGTTCGTCGTCACGAGGAGCTTCTTCGAGCCGGAGGCGCTCGAAGCCGCCACGGCCGAGACCGGCGGCGGCCTCCTGAGTCGGTCGAAGCGCAAGAGCTTCGTGAAGCTCTCGCGGAAGCAGGGGTACCACCTCTGTCTGGTGGAGGCCCGCGGCGGCGAGTTCCACCTGAACGTCCCCGACCTCTGAGTCGGCGACGGCTCGCGTCGACCGGCGCCGTCGCTGTGTTATTTTTCGTTCTCGCGTTCCGCTCGGCGGTCGCGCGCGAAGCGCCGCGGCTGTCGACGTTACTGAACGATAGTGAAACGACCGCGGCGCTCGGAGCGCGTCCGCGGCGAGTGTCCGTGGTGTCGTGTCGGAACCGTTCGGTACCGACTGAATCGAAGCGCAGCTAACGCGGTCGGTCCGATGTCGTGCCCGGAAAGACTCGTCGGACGAAACAGGATAGAACGACCGCGTGCGCCTGAAGTGTGGTTAGTTCTCGATTTCGGCCGCTTCCTCGATCTTCATCGATTCGAGTTTGCCGACGATTTCGTCGAGCTTGTCGTCGAGTTCGTCGACGAACTCTTGGGTGCGCTCGGTGGTGATTGCGCCCTGGCTGGAGGGTTCGATGAGGTTCTCTTCTTCGAGAACGCGGAGGGAGTAGCGGACCTTGTGGTGCGGGTAGCCTGTCTCGTTGGACATCTTCACGATGCCGATTGGCTCACTTTCGATGACCATCTTCAGGACCTGGAGATGGCGCTCCAACATATCGACTTCCTTCTCAAGTCGGTCTATCATGCCATTTGTTAACTCTTCTTGGGAGGCTTTAAGCCTTGCCCTCCGGGTCGGCGAATAATGAGATAACGCGACCTTAACGAGGACACTAATTAACCGTTGTGTTATCCGTCGTCACGCCAATGCGTGTTCATGGCGTATTCTTCGGCGACGACTCGATAATTAGGCACGAATGTGCATTGCTCGTCGGCCGCGACCGTAATCTGTTTAGTGCGGCGCGGGGAACGGCCGACGTATGACTGTTACCATCGTCGGTTCGCAACTCGGCGACGAGGGCAAAGGCGCGCTCGTCGACCTGTGGGGCGGCGACGCTGACATCGTCGTCCGCTATCAGGGCGGCGACAACGCCGGCCACACCGTCGTCGAAGACGGCGAGGAGTACAAGCTTTCGCTCGTCCCGAGCGGGGCCGTCCGCGACAAGGTCGGCGTCCTCGGAAACGGCTGTGTCATCAACCCCCGGACGCTGTTCTCCGAGATCGACGACCTCCGCGAGCGCGGCCTCGACCCCGACGTGCGCCTCGCCAAGCGCGCGCACGTCATCATGCCGTACCACCGCCGCCTCGACAACATCGAAGAGGAGGCGAAGGCCGACTCGGACCTCACCGTCGGCACGACCGGTCGCGGCATCGGCCCCACCTACGAGGACAAGGCGGGCCGCCGCGGCATCCGCGTCGGCGACCTGCTCGATCCCGACGTGCTCCGCCAGCGACTGGAGTACGTGGTTCCCAAGAAGAAGGCGCTCATCGAGGACGTGTACGGCCTCGAAGCCGGCGAGGAGTGCGACGTCGAAGCGCTCGTCGAGGAGTACACCGAAATCGGCCGCCGCCTCCGCGAGGACGACATGGCCGTCAACTGCGGCGACTTCCTCGCCGAGCGCCGCGAGGCCGGCGACAACGTGATGTTCGAGGGCGCACAGGGCACCCTCATCGACATCGACCACGGGAGCTACCCGTACGTGACCTCCTCGAACCCGACCGCGGGCGGCGCGGCCACCGGCACCGGCGTCGGCCCGACCGTCGTCGGACAGGGCGAGGTCGTCGGCATCGTCAAGGCCTACCTCTCCCGCGTCGGCGAGGGCCCGATGCCGACCGAACTGAAAGACGACGACCGCGAGGAGGAACTCGCCGACTTCATCCGCGAGAAGGGCGGCGAGTTCGGCACCGTCACCGGCCGTCCGCGCCGCATCGGCTGGCTCGACATGCCGATGCTCCGCCACGCCGCCCGCGTCAGCGGGTTCACCGGCATCGCGGTCAACCACCTCGACGTGCTCGCCGGCCTCGACGAGGTCACGGTCGGCCACGCCTACGAACTGGAGGGCGAGGAACGCCTGACGATGCCCGCGACGACCGAGCGCTGGGGCGAGTGCGAACCCGTCCTCAAGGAGTTCGACACGTGGCCGGAAGTGGACTGGGCGGCGGTCGCCGAGGAGGGTTACGACGCCATCCCCGACGCCGCACAGGACTACCTCGAATACCTCTCGGACGAACTCGACGTGCCGATTTACGCCGTCGGCGTCGGCCCGGGCCGCGAGCAGACGGTCCACCTCGAAAACCCGTTCGACAACTGAGCCTCGACGACCGGCCACCGATTCGCGGCTGACGCGACTGCGGCGGCCGTCCCCTCCGCCGAGCCCGCCGCGACGGCGGCGAACCCGTACGCTTTTACTTCGCGCAATCCACCGTCACGACGATGAAAGAATCCCTGATGGACATCCTCTGTGACCCCCTCGACAAGAGCGAACTCGAGCTGGAAGTCGACGAGCGCGACGGCGACGAAATCCTCGAGGGGCGGCTCATCGGTACGGTCACCGGCGAGGTGTACCCCATCGAGGACGGCATCCCGAACCTCCTGCCGCCGGACATGCGCGACGACTGAGGCGCGCACCTCATCGGACCTGAACGTTTTTCTATTCTCGTATCGACGGTGAAGCCGTGTCGAACGCGCCGCTCACCGTCACGCTGAACGACGAGCGCCCCCACGACCTCTCGGTAGCGCCGTCGTTCGCAACGAACGGCCCGTTCTCGGTCGAACTCGTGAACAAGGGACAGGCGGTGCACGTCCACCTCCACATCGACGACGAACTCTCGCGCGCGGCGAGCCTGTCCGAAGGAAATCACTTCGTCGACGGCGGCCAGACGAAGCACGTCGAGGTGTTCGTCACCCCGCCGCCGGAGCCAGTGTCGGGGAAGCTGAAGATAGTCTCCGGCCACGGCTCGGAGACGAGGTACGTCGACGTGACCGTCGAACCCGGCGAGGGCGGCAAACCGCCGGTCGACGTGGACGAGACGCTCTCGAAGCCCAAGCAACCCGACCCCGAGCCGAGCGTGACCGAAAGCATCGCCGACGTGTTCCCGAGCGTCGACCCGCGGGCCGCCCCGCTTTTCGGCCTCGCGCTCGTCGCGCTCGTCCTCGCGGTGGCGCTCGCGTCGGTGTTCGAGAGCTTCGCCATCACCCTCGGTGCCGGCGTCGTCGTCGGCGGCGTCCTCGCGGCGCTGGTGCTGACGATGCGGTGACGAAATCGGAAAACGAAACGCGGAGCGCTCGCGGCGCGACCTACTCGTCGTCGGACGCGTCGGTCGGGACGCCGCCGAGGTTGCCCTCGTCGTCGAACAGTTTCGCGCGCAGGAACCGCGCCCGGTAGCGGTTCGCGCCCTCGTACACGTCGCCCTCGCGGATGTCGTCGGTGCGGTCGTCCGCGACGGCCTCGATGATATCTTCGACCTGTTCCTTCTCCGAGGGCGTGAGTTCGAACTCGTACGTTTGGGTCCCCTCGCCCTCCAGCCGCGTCCACTTTCGGGACGCCGCGATGACGACGGAACACGGCTCGCGGCACGGGAACGCGCCGTCGCCGCCGTCCACGTCGAGGTCGGTGTCGTCGTCGTACTGCCACTCGCGGCGCTTGACGCACTGGCTGTCGTCGCAGCAGGCCTCCGCGACCCAGTCGACGTGCTCGTGGCCGTCGCCGCGGTTCCACGTCTTCACGACGCTGTACATCCCGGTCTGGCGGCCGATGGCGTCCTCCCAGTGGGCCACGTCGAGTTCGCCCCGGCGCTCGCGGTACCAGTTCGGCACCGACGCGGGGTAGAACGTCTCGACGGTCTCGACGAGGTCGCGAGCGTCGAGGTCGGGGAACACCCAGCCGCCGGCGAGGTTGTTGCCGGTCTTCAGCGGGCGATAGCGCCCCTTCTCGTCGTAGGTCGCCAACTGGCGGGCCGCGAGCGGTTCGCGGTAGGGGTCGAGGTCGTCGCGGTCGGCGTCGACCTCGTCGGCGTGGCGGAGTTCGTAGGACCGCTCGCCGTGGTCGTCGACGGTGACCGTGACGAGCAGTTGGCCCCACTCGCGGCTGACCCCGTCTCTGAGGGCGTCGTAGCGCTCGGGGACTGAGGCGGCGTCGCCGTCGTTCTCGCTGTCGTCTCCGTCTCCGTCTCCACCGTCGTCGCCTCCCGCATCGACGGACGCGCCCTCGACCCAGCGGAGGAACGCCCGCCGCTGGGGGCTGGACTCGCCGACGACCTCGGACCAGAAGTACCAGTTCGTCGCGTAGTCGTCGTAGTCGGCGAGGGCCTCGCGGAGACCTCCTTCCGTGAGCCCGTTCAGCGTCGAATCGGCGGTTTCGAGGCGGAATCCGTCGTCGGAACGGGAGACGGTGAACCCGTCGAGGGAGACGCCGTCGCCGGTCGCCGCGGCGTCGACGAGGGCGTCGAGGTGGTGCCCCATCAGTTCGCCTCCTGCGGCGTCTTCCGGGTGCGTTCGCGCACGACTTCGAGGCTGTTACCGATGTCGGCGCCCGCGTCGGCGGCGCGTTCGAGCACCACGTCGGCCATGAGTCCCTCGGTCCCGACCGCGCCGGCGTACCAGATGCGGTGGCCGTCGACCTCGGCGGGCACGTCGTAGCCCGTGCGGTAGTCGTCGGTCAGGCCCATGTCCTCCGGGATGTCCTCCTGGGTGTGGAACCCGTCGGCGATAAACAGCGGGACGACGACCACGTCCTCGGACTCGAAGTAGTCGGTCACGTCGTCGACCTCGGGTTCCTCGTCCATGTAGAGCGCCTGCACCTCGTCGAAGCGGTCCATCTCTCGGATGCGGTCGGCGTGGTACTCGATGGCTTTCGCGGAGTTCTCGTTGCGCTCGGTGCCGTGGCCGACGACGGCGAGGCCGAAGCCCTCGCCGACGTTCGGGTCGCCGGTGACCGTCTCGGCGCGGCGGACCAACACGTCGGTCATCGCCGCGTGGGTTCCGACCGGCCCGCAGTAGTGAATCGTCTTCTCGGGCACGTCCGTCGCGGAGAGGGTGACGTGCGACGCCGACAGGCCGTCGGAGTCCCAGTCGGCCACGTCCCACCCCTCGAGGCGGAGTTCGCGCGGGATGACCTGCTCCGTGAAGTAGCCCTCGCTGATGAAAAGCGGGACGACGTACACCTCGTCGGCCTCGACGGTCCGGAGCACCTCGCGAATCGACGGCTCTTCCTTCCAGAAGCCGGTCCGCACCTCGTCGAACGCGCCCACCTCGCGGACCGTGTCCGCGTGGTCGTAGGTGGGGGCGCTCGAATCCGGGTTCAGGTGCGACCCGTGCGCCACGATGACCAGGGCTTGCATGTCCGGGGGTTACGAGGCGACTGTCTTATGGACTTCGCATCGAAGAAAGGAATCTTCGGATTCGGACAACTCGCGTTCGCCACTCGTTCAGGAGACGCGAGACGGGGCGCGGGGAGTCGCGACCCGCGGACGACCGCGACAGCGCCCGGCGAGCGGCGCTTTTTTGCGCGCGCCCGACGACCCGGCAGACATGTCCCTCGCCGCCGACGCTCGCGACGCAGTCCGCGAACGACCGTACCTCCTCGCCGCGCTCCGCGCGGGCGTCGTCAACTACGCCGCCGCCGCGGCCGAACTCGACCTCGGCGACGACGAGGCGGTCGCGGCCGCGCTCCGCCGGTTCGCCGCCGACCTCCCGCCGCTCGAAGCCGACCCCCGAGACGCCGCCGTGACGATGCGAAGCGGCGTCGGCCTCGTGGGCGAGGACGTCGAGGAGACCGACGGCGACCCCGTGCTCTCGGTCGCCGGCGTCGACCTCGCGGGCGGCGGCCCGCTCACGGCTATCATCGCTGAGGGCGAGGTCGACCCGAAAGTCCTCGCCGCCGTCCTCTCCCGACTCGACGCCGAGTCCGTCGTCGTCGACGCCGCCGGCGTCGCGGGCGACGCGCTCGCCGTGGTCGTTCCGCGCCGACAGGGGGCCGCCGCCCTCCGCGTGGTCGAAGCGGCCGTCAGCGATTTATACGTCTGATTTCCGGCTATCAACCGTGATAGCCGGCGGCCGGCGCTTATTACCTCGGAGCCGGTGAGTACGTCAATGGTTTCGCCCAGCCCCCGCGACGACGCCGGGAACATCTCGCTTTCATCCACGGAACTCCTCGACGAGCTCGACCTCGACGCCGACGAGTTGGGCTGGCGGCAGTCGTTCGTCGGCTTCGACGACGAGGACGCCGCGCGCCTCGCGGACCTCCGGGGCGTCGTCGAGGCCCGCGACGAGGCGCTCGTCGACGGCTTCGTCGAGCCGATTCTCGCCAACGAGCGGACGACGGACGTCATCGACCGCTCGAAGACCGACCTCGACGGCCTCCGCGCGGTCGTCTCCGGCTACTACCGCTCGTTCACCGACGGGAACTACGACCGGAACCACTACGCGGCGCGCACGCGAATCGGCCTGCTCCACGACAAACTCGACATGCCGCTGCACTACTTCGGCGGGATGTTCGCCAACGTCACCGGCATCTTCGCGGACGAACTCCGCGAACGCGCCGTCGCCGACGCCACCGAGTCGCTGTCCGGCGACGACGCCGACCGCGTCGAACGCGCCGTCGCCGACGCCACCGAGTCGCTGTCCGGCGACGACGCCGACCGCGTCGAACGCGCCGTCGAGGAGGCGTTCGCCGATATGATGGCCGTCGTCCGCGGGCTCAACCTCGACCGACAGGTCGTCAACGCCACCTACCTCTACTCGTACTCGCTGGACGTCCGCGAGGAGGTCCGCCGAGCCAGGGAGAGCCGCGGGAATCTGGAGTCGGTCGCGTCCCAGCTCCACGAGGAGACCGCCGGCACGAGCCAGAGCATCGCGGAAATCGAGGGGCTGGCGGCCCGACAGGCCGACATGACCGAGGAAATCGCCGCCGAGCTGTCGAACCTCAGCGCGACCGTCGAGGAGGTCGCGGCCACCGCCGACGACGTGTCCTCGCGGAGCGACGAGGCAACCACGCGGGCCGAGGAGGGCCGCGCCGAGGCCGGCGAGGCCATCGACGCGATGCGGCAGGTCGGCGACGACCGCGACGAGATCACCGTGAACGTCGAGGCGCTCGTGGCCGCCATCGACGAGATTCAGGACATCGTCGAGGTCATCGACGAGGTGGCAGACCGGACGAACCTGCTCGCGCTCAACGCCTCCATCGAGGCCGCCCGCGCCGGCGAGGCCGGCTCCGGGTTCGCCGTCGTCGCGGACGAGGTGAAGTCGCTCGCCAACGAGTCGAAGTCGCAGGCCGAGCGCATCGGCCAGATGATAGAGGACGTGACCGACCATATCGAGGACACCGCCGAGGCGCTGTCGTCGGCCGACGAGAACATCGACCACGGCATCGAGCGGGTCGAATCGACCGTCGAGAGCCTCGACGAGATAACCGACTCGGTCGCCGACGTGACCGACGGCATCGACGAGGTCGCGCGGGCGACCGACGAGCAGGCGACGCTCACCTCCGACATCGCCACCTTCGTCGACGACGCGGCGACGCAGGTCGACGAGGTGACCGCGGAGATAGACCGCATCTCCGAGAGCGTCTCCGAGCAGGCCGAACAGGCCGCCGACCTCGACACGGCCGTCGACAGTCTGGACCGCGAGGCCGACCTCGAATCGTTCCGCCGGCGCGCGGAGACGACGACCGACGGCGGCGTCGCGACCAGAGGCGGCCACTACGCGCTCGCGTCGGCGACGAACGCCGACCGCGCGGTCAGCAGAGACACGACACCGACGAACGCGACCGGCGACCGAGTCGGCAAAGCGGGGCCGGCCACGACCGACGGCGATGCGACCGACGGCGACCCGACGGACCGGATTCCGGCGTTCGTCAAGCGACTGCTCTCGGAGGAGACGCTGGCGAAGATTCGTCGCGGCGAGGCCGACCGTCCGGAGTGGACGAAGTAGCGGCGGCGACGGGGGCGACGGCCGCGAGGGTGACGACTGCGAGAGGGAGACGTTTGGCCCCGAGAGACCGACCGCGCTTCCGACGGGTTGAAAGTGGTCCCGGAAGTAGCCGAGTGTGATGACCCTGTCCGTGACCAACACCCTGACGGGAGAGCGCGAGGAGTTCGAGTCGCACGGCGACGAAGTGTTGCTCTACGTCTGCGGACTGACGGTCTCGGACGACGCCCACCTCGGCCACGCCCGCCTGTGGATGCACGCCGACCTGATGCACCGCTGGCTGGCCTACGAGGGCTACGACGTGCGCCACGTCGAGAACTTCACCGACGTGAACGAGAAGATAGCCGCCCGTATCGGCGAGGGCGACCTCGGCGACGACGAGGCGAGCGTCGCCGAGCACTTCGTCGGCGACGTGATTCGCGACATGCGCGGGCTCAACCTGAAGCGCGCCGAGGTCTACCCGCGCGTCTCCGAGCACATCCCCGAGATTATCGACCTCATTCGGACGCTCGTCGACCGCGGCCACGCCTACGAGTCAAACGGCTCCGTCTACTTCGACGTATCAACGTTCGACGACTACGGGAAGCTCTCGAACCAGAAACTCGAGGAACTGGAGTCGCGGGCCACGAAAGACGAGCGCTCCGAGAAGCGCAACCCGACCGACTTCGCGCTCTGGAAGGCCGGCGCGGTCGACCCCAAGACGGCCGCCGAACACCGGAACCCCGACCTCGAACCGCTCCACGAGCCGTGCGGCGAGACGTGGGAGTCGCCGTGGGGCGAGGGCCGACCCGGCTGGCACATCGAGTGCTCGGCGATGTCGATGACGCACCTCGGCGACACCCTCGACATCCACGTCGGCGGCCGCGACCTCGTGTTCCCGCACCACGAGAACGAAATCGCCCAATCGGAGGCGGCGACCGGCCAGCAGTTCGCCCGCTACTGGCTCCACGTCGGCCTGCTCCAGACCGAGGGCGACAAGATGAGTTCGAGCCTCGGCAACTTCTTCACCGTCGGCGACGCCCTCGACGAGTTCGGCGCGGACGTGATTCGGACGTTCTACCTCTCGACGGCCTACGGCTCCGAACAGACGTACTCCGAGGAGACCATCGCCGAGGCCGAAGAGCGCTGGGAGCGCCTCGAACGGGCCTACGAGGCCGCCGTCGACGCGGTCGACAGCCCCGACGCCCGGACGAAAGTCGAGGCGACGGAACTCCGCGACACCGTGACCGAGACCCACGAGCGCTTCCGCGAGGCGATGAACGACGACTTCAACGTCCGCGAGGCGATGGCCGAGCTGCTCGGCCTCGCCGGCGCGGTCAACCGCCACGTCGCCGACGCCGACGAGTACGACTACCGCGCGCTCCGGCGGGCAATCGAGGCGTTCGAGGACCTCGGCGGCGAGGTGTTCGGGCTCTCGTTCGGCGGCGCGGGCGAGGGCGGCGACGTGTCGGTCGCGGAAGACCTCGTGCAGCTCGTCTTGGACGTGCGCGAGGCCGAACGCGATGCCGGCAACTACGAGCGCGCCGACGACCTGCGCGACGACCTGACGGCGCTCGGCGTCGAGGTCGAAGACGGCCCCGACGGCGCGACGTTCCGCTTCGAGTAGTCAGTCGAACCGAAACAGCACAACTGCGAGGTCGTCTCGCGCCGCCTCGTCGGCCGCGGTGCGACCGCCGCCGTTCTCCGAGAGTCCGAGTTCGCGAGCCAACAGGCTGTGCGCCGCGGCGTAGCGGTCGAGCAGGTCCGCGGCGAACTCCCCCGTGACGACCTCGCCGGTCGCGTCCCGCCGCCGGCCGCGGTACCACAGGCGGCACGCCATCGGCCGGCGGAAGTTCTTCCACCAGTTGCTCTCCGCTTCGGGCGTGACGGCGACGAGACCGCCGCCCGCGACGGCGTAGGCGACGGGGAACGTGTACCGCCGGCCGCTCTTGGGACCGACGTAAGAGACGAGCACGAACCAGCGACTGGCGAGTCGATGGAGCGGTGAGCGGAGCACGCGACGCAGAAACGGGTTGGCGAACCGCTGTTCGAGGGTTCGCTGTGCGTCCGAAACGCGGGCGGTGGCGGTCGTCGGGGACATCTGTTCGCGTATTCGTACGACCCCGCCGGAGAAAAACCGGTCACACGCCGAACGGGTGCGAGGCAGGTGCGAAGCGGGTCACATCGTGAACAGGTGCGAGTCGTCCGGGATGTCGAACAGCCCCATCCTGACGCCCGCGTCGAGCCAGCCGTAGCCGTACGAAAACGACGCCAGCGCGTTCACCCAGTCGTCGTCGGCCTTGAAGTGCCGGCCGTCGTCGAGGTAGGATTCGGCCATCTCCAGGCAGTCGGCGGCTGCGTCGCCGAGGTGCGTGTCGTCGGGGACGGCCTGCACCGCCTCGTCGAGCGCGTCGGCGAGCATCCCCTCGTAGCGGTTCGTCTTCTCCTGTAGGTCGGCGGCCATGCGGAGTGATGCGTCGGCGACGGATACCGGTCTTTCGCTCTGTGCGCCGGCGGCGCTGTGGCATGCGTTATCGTGCCGGTGTTGTAGCGCTCCTCGCAATACAGCGAAACCTTAAGACACCGGTGTAGCGAACTATCGGCTATGACAGAGGACGCCGATTCGTTCGTGGAACACAGGAAACTCATCATCGCCGGCTCGGGCATCTCCGGGCTCTCGTCGGCCATCTACGCGGCCCGCTCCAACAACGAGCCGCTGGTGCTGGAGGGCGACGAGCCGGGCGGACAGCTCACGCTCACGACCGAGGTCGACAACTACCCCGGCTTCCCCGAGGGCATCTCCGGGCCGGAGCTCATCAACAACATGAAAGAGCAGGCCGAGCGCTTCGGCACGGAGATTCGCCACGGCATCATCGAGGACGTGGACGCCTCCGAGCGCCCGTTCACGGTCACGCTCAAGAACGGCGACGTGTACACCGCGGACGCCATCATCGCGGCGTCGGGCGCGTCGGCCCGCACCCTCGGCATCCCCGGCGAGGAGAACCTGATGGGCTACGGCCTGTCGACGTGTGCGACCTGCGACGGCGCGTTCTTCCGCGGCGAGAAAATCATGGTCATCGGCGGGGGCGACGCCGCCGTCGAGGAGGCCAACTTCCTCACGAAGTTCGCCTCGACGGTCTACCTCGTCCACCGCCGCGAGGAGTTCCGCGCCGAGGACTACTGGGTCGACCGCCTGATGGAGAAGGTCGACGAGGGCGAAATCGAACTCATGCTCAACACCGAGGCGACGGAGCTTCACGGCTCGCCCGAGGAGGGCGTCGACCACGTGACGCTCGTCCGCAACCCCGAGGGCCACCCGAGCGACAAGCTCGACGACCCCGAGACCGAGGAGTTCGACTTCGACGTGGGCGCGGTGTTCTACGCCATCGGCCACACGCCGAACGCCGACTACCTCGAGGGGACGGGCGTCCAGCGCGACGACGACGGCTATATCGTCGCCAAGGGCGGCTCCGGCGGCGGCCAGACGGCGACCGACGTGCCCGGCATCTTCGCCGCGGGTGACGTGGTCGACTACCACTACCAGCAGGCCGCGACCGCCGGCGGCATGGGCGTGAAGGCCGCCCTCGACGCCGACGACTACCTCGAAGAGCTCGAACGCGAGGAAAAGCGGGCGGCCGCGGGCGCGGCCGAGTAAGGCGAGCGAGCGACCTCCGCGCTCGGCGTTCGGGTTTCACCCCACTCGATTTCTCTTCGGCTCCCTACGTCAGCGACCGCAACAGCCACGCGAGGATGAAGCTAATCGCCACGAAGATGAGGTAGACCCCCGGCGAGAAGCGCACGTCCACGACGCCGACCGCGCCCGCGACCGCCACGGCGAAGAGGACGAGTCCGACGCCGACGAGACCGTTCCCGAGGATGTTCGGGACCCCTCGTTTGGTTTCCATAGCCGCGGTTGGACTCGCCGAAAAATAAGCGTAGGGGGCTCTGTTGAAACCCTCAGTCGCTGATAGTTTTCTGAAGCCGTGCTGAATACAGGGAGCTAGTCGGTCAGGGAAAGCACTTAGGAGAGTAGACATATTGTCGGCCTATGTATCGTCGTGCCCTCCTTGTGACACTCGGATTAACCAGCGCAGGTTGTCTCTCAACGAATGACCCGACTGGGACCACATCTCCGACACCAACGTCGCAGACGGAGAGTGGAGGCTTGACGGCGAACGTTACGACCGTCACATATGATGGGACTGCTGGAGAGAACGAGGAGGGTGTGTCACTGTCTGCCGACTGTGACGCTCAAAGCGCGACACTCACCGGTTGGTTTTCAACCAACAGTTGCCGGACAATCACCATCCAGTCACTCCAATACGACACCGCCGAGAGGCGCGCAGAGCTGGTATTGTATCCACGGTGGACCGAATCAGAACCCCCTGAGAAAGTTGACTGTGCAGGAGCATCGTATCGCTATCAGGTCGAGCTTCAGGCACAGGACCAACTCCCGACAGACCTCAGTGTAGTCTACGAGCGGGCTGACGACAGGTCTTCAACGCAATTCACCGTCCGAAACAGTGAGTGTTCGTGAACAAACTGCCTCTAAGTTCAGCACACATCACCTGACAGGGATTGAGGTGGTCTCAGAGACCGTGCTGAATACATTCTCTGAGTGTTGCACGCTGCTTCTGACAGCATCCAGAGAGATCTCTGCGGTCGTGCTGAATACAGAGCGCATATTCAGCAGTTGCAGCTGATAGTGGAACGCACTTGCAGTACTCGGTGTGAATGGGTTATTCTCTCATCGGGGTGCCGTCCCCCCGCAGGAACCCGTATCCTATCAACAGCATAAGTACGAGGACGCCGACCGATGTTTCAGTCGCGTATTTGAGTCCAATCCCAATCATCAGCAGTAAATTTGCTACCAACAGAAAGAGGGCGGCATCTAGCCGCTTCTGGAGGGCCGTCTCGTTCATAGTGTCGTGTCACGAGGGGAGCGCGATAGTCATGACGGCTGTGAATACCCATCACCGCGCAGTTCGGACAGGACTGACCAGCAGCTCTCTTCCCCATCGAATGGTATCGGACGTCAGTGCTGAATGCACTCTCTGTCTGTGTCACGTATCTCTTGTCAGAACCTGAGGGTTTCAACAGAGCCGCGTAGGGTGCGTTCCCAGCGGGTGAAAGGGAACTTCAGTCGGCCGCGCCCGGACTCGCGTCGGCACCCGCGCCGCGCTCTTCTGGCGTCAGGTAGCACTGCGGGTCGGGACCGAACAGTTCGCCCGTCGCCGCGAGCGACCGAAGCCGCGAGGAGCCGCGGCAGACGTCCTGATACTGGCACGAAGCACACTTGCCGGTCAGATGCTCTTCCCGCTCGCGGAGCTTGGCGAGAAGCGGGTTCGACTCGTCGTTCCAGATGTCGCCGAACGGCCGGTCGCGGACGTTGCCGAGGCTGTAGCCCTGCCAGAACTGCGTGAGGTGGACGTCGCCGCGGTAGTCCACGTCGGCGACGCGCTCGCCGGTCGGGTCGCCGCCGTTGACGCGGAGGTACCGGTGAATCCGCTCGGCGTGCTCGGCGTCGAGTTCGTCCCGGGCGTACTCGACCACGTAGGCGGAGTCGGCGTAGTTGCCGACCAGAAGCGTCTCTATCTCCTCGCCCTCGGCGTGGTACTCGCGGGTCATGTCGAACAGCCGGCGGACGGCGCGGCGCTGGGCCTCGTCGTCGAGGTCGGCGTCGGCGATGTCGCCGCCGCGGCCGCCGTAGTCGAGGTGGTAGAAGCAGAAGCGGTCGACGCCCACGTCGTACAGCAGGTCGACCACGTCCTCCATGTCGGCGGCGTTGTGCTCGGTGATGGTGTACCGGAGGCCGGTCTTGAGCCCCACCGACAGGCAGTTTTCGATGCCGCGGACGGCGGCGTCGAACGCGCCGTCTTTCCCGCGGAAGCGGTCGTTGCGCTCCTCTAACCCGTCGACTGAGACGCCGGCGTAGGAGAGCCCCGCGTCGCGGAGCGCCCGGGCCTTCTCCTCGGTGATGAGCGTCCCGTTGGTCGAAAGCACCGCCCGGATGCCGGCGTCGGTGGCGTAGTCGACGAGTTCGACGAGGTCCTCGCGGACGAGCGGCTCGCCGCCCGAAAACAGCAGGACGGGCACGTCGTAGGCCGCGAGGTCGTCGATGAGCCCCTTCGCCTCGGCGGTCGAGAGCTCGCCCTGTGCGGGGTCGAGGTCGGCCCCGGCGTAGCAGTGTTCGCAGTAGAGGTTACAGCGCCGCGTCGCGTTCCAGACCACGACCGGACGTTTCTGTTTCTCCTCGCGTATCTGGTCGATGTCGGCGTCGGGGTCGTCGTAGCGGAGGCCGTCGCCCTCGGCGCCCTGCCCGCACAGGAGCTTGCTGATGGAAATCACTCGACCGACACCCCGTTTTCGGCACCGCGGGCGGCCCCCGCCGTCTCGCCGTCCGCCGCGTCGCCCTTCGCGGCGAGGTCGTTCCCGCCGAGTCGGAGGAACTCGTCGGCCGGCGCGAGCCAGAGGTCCGCGTCGCCGTCGCCGAACAGCGTCCGCGCCTGCTCGGTCGCGAGGTCCTCGGCGGGCGCGCTCACGCTGCCGACGTGGCGCATCGGCTCGGCCGACGCGTCGCGGTAGAACACTTCCCACTGGCGGCTGCCGTCGATTCGCGGTCGTCGCCTCGGGTCGTCGTCGTCCATGTCGTCGCCTTCGGGTGGAGTGGCCACGCTCGTTTCGCCCGTTTTCAGCGCGTGGGAATCGAAGCTTTAGACTTGTTCGGCCACTCACTACGGCCAGCTAATGACGCAACGGTTCACCCGGCGGTCGGTTCTCCGCGCAACGGCGGCTTCGACAGGTATCGCGCTGTTGGCGGGCTGTTCGAGTTCGTCCGGCGACGGCTCCGGCGGCGCGGACGACGGCGGCGACTCGTCCGGCGGGGAGGACACCGCCGACCGCGAGATGCGGGACTTCGGCGGCTGGTTCGACCGGACGGGGAACTACGACGGCGTCCACGACCTGACGGGACAGGACACCGTCACGGTCGCGGTCGGCGCGGACGGCAACGGCGGCGGCTACGCGTTCGCCCCCGCCGCAGCCGAGGTCTCGCCGGGGACGACGGTCGTCTGGGAGTGGACCGGAAACGGCGGCACCCACAACGTCGTCAACCGCGAAGACGGGCTGTTCGAGTCGGAACTCACCGTCTCGGAGGGCCACACCTTCGAGTACACGTTCGAGGAGTCCGGCGAGTACAAGTACGTCTGCGTCCCGCACGAGACGCTCGGCATGGTCGGCGTCGTCGTCGTCGAGTAAGCGCGCGTCGTCGTCCTCGCGTCGTCGTCCGCGCGTCGTCGCGGGCGAGTGAACTCCTCGCCCCTCAGTCCGCGGGCAGGCCGGCCGGCGTCGGCGTCACGCGGACCGCAGGGCGTCGTTCAGCGGCGCGGTACAGAGGACGCAGCCGGTCTCCCGGAGCGTCCGCATCATCGGCTCGTTGACCCGATAGCGCTCGCCGCACTCGGGACAGGTCACGTCGAACTCGCGCATCGTTGCTCACCGGGTAGCGGTACGCCGCGGAGACCCGAGGGGGCGCACCCTGCATTCGCGGGGGGCTGATACCCCGTCGGCGCGTCTCATCTCGTCACCCCTGAAGGATGGCACCCATGAGCTTCTTTTGCGCCATGGCGAGGTGCTCGGAGAACGTCGAGGTCGTGATGCCGAGTTCGGTTGCGACCTCGCCCTTGTTCGCGCGCCGCGGGTGGTCGAAGTAGCCCATCTCGTGGGCCGTCTCCAGCACCTCGCGCTGACGGTCGGTGAGCTGGCCGCGCTCGACCAACACGAGGTCCCGCGACTCGTCGGACGACGACTGGAGCAGTCGGCGCACGTCCACAGAGCCCGACGACTCTCGAAGGGAGGCGACCACGTCGCGGAGCGTCTCCACGTCGGGCGCGTGGAAGGTCAAAAACAGCGCGCCGTCGCGCGTCTGGACGTCCACGACCGGGCAGTCGAACGCCTCGACGCGCTCGCAGGGACAGCCGATGCCGCCCTCGCGGTCGAACCGGTAGACGCTCCCGTCGCCGTACTCGAACAACTCCTCCATCTCCTCCGGGACCTCGGCGTCGTCGTCGAAGACGAACTCCTCGACGACCGACCCGCGCTCGTTGGGAGCCATGCTCCGCGAGAGCGCGTAGCCCGAGGTGTCGCCCTCGGAGACGGTCGCGACCGGACAGCCGTCCGGCCCCGTCACTTTCAACTCCGCTCTGATGCCCGCTGCGCTCGTCATAAGAGTATGCAGTCGCTCCACCCCCTGATATAAACACCCCCGATACACCGGGCCTTTATATCGTGGTTCGTTTCCCCCGCCGACTGCCGTCGCGCGGACCACGGCGGGTCGCGGGGTGTATAAAGCGCCCCGCATATTCTGGGTGCCCTTCGACGGGCGACGCGGGCTAATCTACGGGCGAGCATGCAGACCGGCCTCAGACGCACGCCGACCGGACCGAAGCCCGCCGAACTGGAGGCGGAACAGGTGCTGGAAGCGCTCTCGGACCGCGCGTGCCGGCGAATCCTCACGACGCTACAGAGCGCGACCGAGCCGATGACCGCACAGGACCTCTCCGAGGTGTGCGACGTGCCGCTGTCGACGACCTACCGGAAGGTCGAACAGCTCTCGGAGGCGGCCCTGCTCGAAGAGACGCTCCAACTGCGGGCGAACGGGACCCACACCCACCAGTACCGGTCGAGCGTCGAGTCGGTCACCGTCTCGTTGAACGACGACCGAGGGCTCGAAGTCGCCCTCGGCGGAGACCGCTGATGGGGTCGGAGCCGGCGCACCCGCCGGACTCGGGGCGCGAACACCCCGTCCGCCCGCGGCTCGCGTCTCGGATGACCACGCATCCCGACGGGCGCGAGGAGTGCACGATTTACCCGGCCGACGCGACGCCCGAAGCGCAGCTAACCCGGTGGCTATCGGCGTTCGAGGGGAGCTTCGTCGACCTCGACGCGATGGAGTGAGAGCGGCGTTACAGTCGGTCGGCGTCGACGCCGTCGTCGCCCTTGCTCCACGGACGCGGGCTGTCGAGCGCCATGAGGTACTCTTCTAAGAGGGTCGGAAACGCCCGCCCGCGGAGGTTTCGAAGGCCGAAGTCGGCGGCCCAACTGATGATGCCGGTGTCCTCCGTGACGACGCCGGCGTTCAGTTCGCGGGCGAGGATGAGGAGGTCGAAGTCCTCGCGGGAGTCGAGGACGCCCTGTCTGAGCGCGCCGCGGTAGTCCTCGCGGAGGTCGGAGATGACCTTGTCCACGTCGGAGAGCTTCGACCCGCCGTTGGACCGCTGTTTCGACTCCTCGGCCTTTCGGACGGCCTTCTCGGAGACGCGGAGCCCGCGGTTGACCCGGTCGGACATCTCGTCGATGAAGCGGTAGACGACCTCCGCGGGGATGTACACCTCGTAGCGGTCGGGGTGTTTCTTGATGACCCACGTGTCGAGTTTGCCGAGTACGTCCTCCGAGACGCCGCGCTCGCGCAGGATGTGTTCCAGCTCCGCGGCGATGGACGGCGGCATGTAACACGAGATGTTCAGGTCCAGCCGCGCGGCGGCGATGGTGTCGAGGAGCCGTTCGATTCCCTCCTCGAACGTCTCGTCGTCGTCTCGAATCTCCTCGGAGAGAAACAGCGAGGTGTCGAGCACGAACCGTTGTTTCAGCGGGTACTCGGCCATCGGTCGTCAATTGGTACCGCGGCACTATGACCCTTCCCCGTGATGAACGTGAGAGGAACCGCCGGAGAGACGGTCAGAACAGCGGTTCGATGCGGTCGTCGCCGGTCGAGACGAGGTCGTCGAGCGACGCCGCGCTGGACTCGCGCTTGGCGAGCATGTCGCGTTGGGTCTCGATGGCGACCGCCTGCAACTCTTTCACCCGCGGCACGTCGTAGACGCCCGACAGGAGCACGACCGCCGCGACGAAGTCCGAGTCGACGGGGTAGTCGCCGCCGCGAATCTCCATCGTCCCGGTCTCGTCTTCGAGCCACGTCCGCGCGCGCTCGATGCCGCGGCGCGAGAGCACGTCCGACGGGCCGGCGATGACGACGAGGCCGCGCTCCGCGCCGGCAATCTCGCAGGGCATCGTGAGCCGGCCGAGGGCGGCGCGGCGCACGAGACTGGTGATTCGGTTCGTCGAGTCGCCGCCGTCCTCGGCGTCGGCCTTCCCGCCGGAGAGCCGGGAGAGCAGGCCGCGCTTGGGGCGGTCGAGTTCGACGGCGGCGTAGCCGATAGTCGAGACGCCGCCGCTCCCGAGCGTGTTGATTATCTCGGAGGCGTCCACGACGGACTCCGCAACCGCGCCGGAGCCGTCGCCCTCGCCGGCGCTGAACAGCACGCCGAGGCGGCGAGCGAGTTCGGCGTTGAGGCTGCCGTAGCCGGATTCGAGCGACTCGCCGGTCTTCCGCCAGGCGTCGTTGTCGAACACGATGAGGTTGTCCACCTCGCGGACGAACGTCTGGAGCGACCGCGCGGCGTTGAGCGTGTAGATGCCGCCTTCGTCCCGCGCGGGGAGGATACCGAGGCCGTAGACGGGCTCGGTGTAGATGTGCTTCAGTTCGCGCGCGATGACGGGCGCGCCGCCCGAGCCGGTGCCGCCGCCGAGCCCGGCGACGACGAGAAACGCGTCTATCTCGTGGACCGGGAGGTCGTCGACCATCGAGAGCACGTCGCCCACGTCCTCCGCGGTCACCTCCGCGCCGAGTTCGTTGTCCGCGCCGACGCCGTGGCCCTTGACGCGCGTCAGACCGACGAGCACCTGCCGCGATTCGGGGACGTTTCGGAGCCCCCGGAGGTCCGCGCGAGCCGAGTTGACCGCGATGGCGTCGACGACGAACCCCGTCTTCGTCCGCCGCTCGTAGTCGACGAGGGCGTCGACGACCTTGCCGCCAGCCTGTCCGATACCGATGAGTGCGAGTTTCATGTCCGTGTTCCTCTCAGAAAACGAACCACTAGACGCGCGCTCAGGCCTTGAATATGCTGTGCGTAGCGCTGTGCAACGACAGCTTAATCGGAGAACAGGTCGGCCGCCGTGTCGTCGCCACCGGCGTCGTCGTGGGTCGGTTCTGCGTCGTTCGCGCCGGCGTCGGCGTCGCCCGGACCGGTTTCGCCGTCGCGGGTGCCGTCCGCGCCGTCGCCGCGCTCGCGGAACGAGTCGCAGGCGAGTTCGCCGACGACCGAGAGCAGGTCACCGGGTTCGACGATGGTGCCGCGCTCCCGGAGGCGCTCGTAGACCGCGAAGCCCTCGTCTCCCGCGTAGTTTCGCTCAGAGAAGGGGCGTTCCTCGACGAGGACGAGGCGGTCGGCCTCGGCGGCCGCGTCGAGGTTGGCGAGGTTGCCGTCTCCGACCTCCACGTCGGCGACGACGGTCACGTCGGCGGCTTCGACCCGCGACTCGACCGCGGCCCGCGCGGCGTCGTCGACGGGCGAGTACGGCGGCACGGTCACGAGGTCCGCGCCGACCCGGCGGGCCGCCTCGGCGTCCGTGTCGCCCTCGTTGAGCGCGCCGGCTGAGAGGGCGTAGCCGGCCGCCGAGAGCAGGTGGAGCGCCCGCGCGCCGGTGCCGCCCCCGCCGACGACGTGAACCCGACCGTTGGCGTCGTCCGACGACGGCGGGAGGGCGGTCACGTACACCGAACCGGTGACGGGGTGGCGGGAGACGACCGCCTCGGCGTCGAAGGCCTCGCGTAAGTGCTCCTCGGAGAGCACCGCCGCGGGGTCGCCCGCCGAGAGGATGCGCCCGCCCGACAGGAGGACGAGCGCGTCGCAGTAGTGGGCCGCGAGGTTGAGGTCGTGGATGGCCGCGACCGCGGTCGTCCCGTCCGCGACGAGGTCGGAGACGAGTTCGAGCGTGCGGACCTGGTGGTTGATGTCGAGGCTGGCGGTGGGTTCGTCGAGGAGCAAGACGGGCGTCTCCTGTGCCAGCGCGCGGGCGATGAGGACGCGCTGGCGCTCGCCGCCGCTGACCTCCGTGACGGGACGGTCGGCAAGCGACTCGACGGCGGTCCGACGCATGGCGTCGTCGACGGCGGCCGTATCGCGCTCGCGCCAGCCGTCGAACCGCCCGCGGTGCGGGGTCCGCCCCATCTCGACGACGTCGCGGACGGGGAAGTCGAAGGTGACGCTCGTCGTCTGGGGGACCGTCGCCACGAGCCTGCTCGCCGCCTTCGACGACAGGGCGTGCACGTCCTCGCCGACGACGCGGACCGACCCCTCGTCGGGCGCGAGCGCGCCGTTGAGCGTCCGGAGCAGGGTCGTCTTCCCCGCGCCGTTGGGACCGATGAGGCCCACGAACGTTCCCTCGCCCACGTCGACGGAGACGGAGTCGAGAATCGAGTGTCCGCCGAGCGAGAGCGACACGTCGTCGAGTCGAATCGCCGGGCCGGCGTCGCCGAAGGGGTCGGAGTCGGCGGAGTCCGCGTCGGCACCGAGGTCGGTGTCGCCGGAGCGGTCGAAGTCGCTCACGGCGAGCGCACCTCCCGCGTGCGGAGCAGGTAGAGGAAGAACGGCGCGCCCACGGCGGCGGTGACGACGCCGACCGGTATCTCCGCGCCGCCGGAGCGGGCGACGGTGTCGGTGGCGACGAGGAACGATGCGCCCGCCAGCGCCGACGCCGGGAGCAACACCCGGTGGTCGGGGCCGACGAGCAGTCGGAGCATGTGGGGGACGACGAGGCCGACGAAGCCGATGACGCCGGAGACCGAGACGGCCGCGGCGGTGACGACGCTCGCGGTGGCGAGGAGCAGTTGTTTCGTCCGCTCGACCTCGATTCCGAGGGCGTGGGCGTCCTCCTCGCCGAGCAGCAGGACGTTCAGGTCGCGGGCGTGGACCAACAAGACGACGAACGGAAGCGGCAGGACGAGCGCGAGCATGCCGACCTCGCTCCACGTCGCGCCCGCGAGGTGGCCCATGAGCCAGAAGACGACCTGTCGGAGGCTCTCGCCGCTTTGGAGGAGGAGAAACGAGATGACCGCGCCGAGGAACGTCTGGATGGCGACGCCCGCGAGAAGCAGGGTCGCCACGGGCGTCCGACCGTTCTCGCTGGCGAGGAGGTAGACGACGAAGGCGGTGACGACGGCGCTGACGAAGGCCGCGCCCTCGAGACCGAACGGAATCGAAAGCGAAAGCACGATGGTCGCGACCGCGCCGACGGCGGCCCCCGAGGAGACGCCGACGATGGAGGGGTCGGCCATCGGATTGCGGAAGAAGCCCTGCATCACGGTTCCCGCGGTGGCGAGCGCGAAGCCGACGAGCGCCGCGAGGAGGATGCGCGGCAGGCGGACCGACAGCACGATGATGCGGGCGGGTCTCGGTACGGAGAACGCGAACGGCGAGACGAACTCCAGCGTCGGCGTCGGAACCGGCCCGACGAGGGGGAGGACCGTCGCGCCGCCGAGGGAGACGCCGACCGGGACGGGAACCGCGTCGGCGAGGATGGCGGCGACGGTCCGGGGCGGGATGGTCACGGCCCCGATGCCGGCGCTCACGACGACGACGAGAAGCAAGAGCCCGGAGAGGCCGAGCGACCACGTGGTCGCCCGCGTGCGAACGCTCATTGAACACAACCGCGCTTTCAGTAGGTAAATATTTATTGAACAGTCGCTGAGGCCACTACCGTGAACCGACAACTCGTCGTCGCCCTACTGGCGCTCGCGACCGTGTTCGCCGGGGTTCCGGCACCGGCCGCGGCCGCGGTAGACCAGACCGCACAGCAGCAGCCCGCGCAGTGTACGTTCCCGATGACAGTCACCGACGCCACGGGAACCGAAGTCACCATCACCGACGACCCCGAGCGGGTCGTCACGACCAACCCGAGCGCCGCCCAGACCATGTGGGAGCTCGGCGCGCGCGACGAGGTCGTCGGCGTCTCGCAGTACGCCATGTACCTCGACGGCGCGTCGGAGAAGGGGAACGTCTCCGGCTCCGGCGGCCTCAACGTCGAGGCCGTCATCGGCCTCGAACCCGACCTCGTGCTCGTCCCGAACTCCTCGTACAACGCCGAGCCAGACCGCGTCGGACAGCTTCGCTCGGCGGACATCTCGGTCGTCGTCTTCGAGTCCGGGAAGTCGCTCGACGCCGTCGCCGACAAGACCGAGCGCGTCGGCCGCATGACCGGCAACTGCGAGGCCGGCGTCGAGCGCGCGGGCGAGATGCGCGAGTCGATGGAGCACATGCGACAGGCCCTCGACGGCGCGGAGCGTCCCGTCGGTCTCAACTCCTTTTTCGGCTACACCTCCGGCTCCGAGACGTTCATCTCCGACATCATGACGACCGCCGGCCTGCGCAACGGCGCGGCGGAGGCGAACCTCACCGGCTTCGCCCAGATTAACGAGGAACTCGTCGTCGACATGAACCCCGAGTACATCGTCGTCCCCGACCACGCGCCGGTGCCGAGCAGTCCGGCGTACAACAGCACGACGGCGATACAGGAGGGCAACGTCATCGTCATCGAGGCGCACAAGCTCCAACAGCCCGCCCCGCGCGCCATCGAGGCGAGCGAGGAGATTCTCGAAGCGGTCCACCCCGACGCCTACGAGCGCTACCAGCAGCTCGAAACCGAGTCGGCGACGGACGCCACCGAGAACGCAACTGAGACGACCGCGGACGCGGACGCGACCGAAACCGACGCGACCGAGTCGCCCGCGACGACCGAGTCGCCCGCGACGACCGAGTCGTCGGAATCGACCACCGAGAGCGACGCGCCCGGATTCGGCGTCGTCGTCGGCCTCGCCGCCATCGGCGCGGTCGTCCTGCTCGCGCGTCGCCGGTAACCGGACCGACCCGCGCGTCGTTTTCCACTTCTCGTCGTCCGGCTCCGTGAGACCACAACCGTATTACCGGCGGATGGCGGACACACGGGTATGGTCGAGAACGTCATCTACCCCGCCTACCTCGACGCCGCGCTCTCGCGCAGCGAGGGCCGACGGGTCGCCCAGTCCGCGGCGGTCGAAGCGCCGACCGTCGACGAGATTGCGAAGGCCGTCCAGCAGGTCGGCTACGACGCCGTCATCGAACGGGACAAGCGGTACTCTCGGGAGTTCGAAACCCGCGGGCGCGTCCTCGTGAACAACGCCGACGACGCCACGAAAAACGACATCGTGCAGGCGGTCGCCGCCTACGTCGGAATCCTCCGCGACTGATGCGGCGAATCGGCACGGTCTCCCGAACGGCGCAGGGACTCGCTATCGTCCGCCTCGACGACGACGACACGCCCGACATCGGAACCATGGTCCTCGACGAGTCGCTGTCGACGGTCGGCCGCATCGTGGACGTGTTCGGCCCGGTCGACCGCCCCTACGTCGCCGTCACGGCGGACGACGGCTCTCCCGCCCGACTCGTCGGCAACAAGCTCTACGCTCGCTGACGACTCCAGAGCGCAACCCCCATACTCCTCGGGTGGGAACGCCCCTGCATGTCACGCCGCGCCTATCGGGGGGTCGCCCTCGCCGCCCTCATCTTCCTCGTCGTGCAGGTGGGTGCGCTCGCCCTCGTGCCGACGTTCTTCGAACAGGGGTACCAGACGGTCGAAGACCCCACCGACCCGACGAACAGCCTCCTCTACATCGGCGCGATTATCGTCATGACCGCGTTCATGCTCGCGGCGTTCAAGTACGACCTCGACCAGCTCATCCGCCTCGTCATCGTCTTCACGAGCGGCCTGCTCGCGTGGTACGTCTTCGCCGCGCTCGTCCCCAACGGGTTGGTCGCCATCGCCCTCTCGGCGGGCGTCTCCCTCGCCCTGCTGGTCTACCCCGAGTGGTACGTCATCGACGCCGCCGGGGCGCTCATGGGTGCCGGCGCGGCCGCCCTGTTCGGCATCAGCTTCGGCCTCCTCCCGGCCATCGTGCTCCTTTCCGTCCTCGCCATCTACGACGCCATCAGCGTCTACAAGACGAAGCACATGCTCGACCTCGCGGAGGGCGTGATGGACCTCCGCATTCCGGTCGTGCTCGTCATCCCGACGACGCTGTCGTACTCGCTTCTCGACGACGACTTCGCCCGCGACGCCAACGAGGTCGGCGACGGCGAGAACGCGACTGACGGGGGCGAACCCGCGGGTGCGGTCGACGCGGAGACGGCTGACGCAGAAGCGGCTGACGCAGATACCGATGCCGATGCCGACGCCGACGCCGACGAGTCAGACCCCGGCGACCGCGACGCGTTCTTCATCGGCCTCGGCGACGCGGTCATGCCGACCGTGATGGTCGCCTCGGGCGCGTTCTTCTCCGAAGCGCCGTCGCTCGGTTTCGGTGCGCTCCCGGCACTCAATCTCCCGGCGCTCCTCGCCATGGTCGGGACGTTCGCCGGGTTCGCCGGGCTGATGTGGGCCGTGATGAAGGGGCGGGCGCACGCCGGCCTGCCGCTTCTCAACGGCGGCGCGATAGGCGGCTACCTCGTCGGCTCGGTCGTCGCGGGCGTCCCGCTCGTCTCCGCGCTCGGCCTCGCGCCGTACCTGTAAAAACCGGCGCCGTCGAAGTTCTCTGCCGGTGATTGTTTGTTGCGGCTGTGCTGGATAGAGCGCGAATCGGTCATGGTAACTTGCCGGGCTTCGGTCGTCCGAGTCGGCAGATGGAGAGCTATTCTTCAATCGTGAGTGTATAGCTCCACTCAAACTCTTCCCATGTCGTGTCCGCTCTAACTTTCGGCACAAATGATTCGGTAAAGCGGTGTTCCCCTGCGGGAAGACAACCCATATCTTCGGGTCGGTTACTCACCCACTTGTCCATCGTGGCCTCCAATATTTCCCGCTCCGGGTAATGCAGTACAGTGTATTCGGTCTGAATGCACTCTCCCGCATCGAGTGACTGCCATCTAAGCACGTCAGGAAGAACGAAGTGAACAAGATTCGTCTGCCAGCACCCCTCGACCGAGCGGTCCGGGATAATCTGTTCGTCTGTTCCGAAGGCGTGTTTCTGTACCTGACGGTCACTCGGAATGAGAACAAGCCATCCTTGGCCTTCACTCCAGATACTGGAGTACGGCTGGATTGCGCCGAAGCCAACCGTTTGCTCTTCGGAGGAAAGATTCTCAAATGAACCCCGAATCTGAGCAGGTGCATCGGATGAGAAATCGCGTAGCTTCTCCATACTGAGCTGGAAGGGTTTCTTGCTGGGTTGAGGGCCTTCAGTAACCGTGATACGAGGGTAGCGCCCAGAAGCCATAGAAAATCACGACTCCCCAACCAAGTAACATTATTGAACCGATTTGGGCGAAATCAGTACGCTAAGACGGTAGTTGATACGGACCCCAACTGAACGAGAGGTTTAGAATGTGGTCTGTGGGTAGAGCCTCTTTGTCGTGCTGAACTCACCCTCTACGTCTCGCACCCCATCTCTCCCACCTCTCTAGAATCCCAACAGCGGCGTAACGTCCGAGTTCCCCGACTTCACCTCACTCTTCGTCCGCGCCCTCGCGGACGCGAACCGCCATCCCCGCCTCGAAATCGAGCATCGCGTCCGCGGAGAGTTCCGCGCGACCGACGCCCAGCAGGTCGCCGTCGGGGCCGACGACGCACACCTCGTCGCCCGAGCGAACCGCCGGGTCGGCGTCGGTGACGAACTTGGCGAAGGCGTTCTTGCCGTCGCTGACGAACGGAACCGACTCGTCGCCGACGCGGACGACGTAGGCGTCGCCGTCGAGACTGTCGTAGAGGCGGCGGCCGCCGGCGACGCCGAGCGTGAACCGGCCGTCGGTGCCGTAGGAGGTGACGCGGTCGCCCTCGACGTACACCTGTCGCGGGCGGCCGCTGCGCGAGCGCGAGAGTTCGATGTCCGCGTCGGTCGGGAACAGCGCGTCGCCCGCGCCGGCCCCGAACTGGTAGTCGGCGACGACCCGGAGGTCGTCCAAATCGGTCGCGTGACCTTCGGTCATACCCAGTCGTTCGCCCCGCCGGCTAAAGTGGGTCGCGGTCCCGCCCGGCCGCGTGTACCGGGTTAGCACGCACGTTCGAGACGGAAAGCCCTAAGTACGGGACAGACCCCCGTCGGAGTATGTCTGTGGACGTTCGACTCGCCGCCGTGGGGACTGTGCTGCTGCTCGCGAGCAGCGCGCTCCTCACCCAGACGGCGCTCGACTGGCGGCTCCCGACGGTGCTCGCCGCCATCGCGGCGTTCGGCGCGGTCGCCACCGTCGCCCGACTGGCGACGCCAACGGCCTGACACGCCGCTCGCGGGCTCGGCCGCGACCCCAGTACGCCGCCGTCTCGACCCACCCGTTTTACGTATTATCGCATCGACACGTCGAGGTATGGCTGCGATTAGCTCCCTCCAGACCGCCCTCCGAGGCATCCGTTCGAACCCGGTGTTGTTCCTCGCCGGGCTCGCCTTAGGTCTCGTCACGCTCCCGCAACTCGCCACGCAGTTGGCGCAGATACCCATCGTCCCGACCGCCCTGATGGCGGTGACGTTCTTCGTCACGCCGTTCGTCGCCGCCGGCCTCTACGGGATGGCCGACGAGGCGGTCGACAGCGGGGGGTCGACCTCGCTTTCGACCCTGACCGACGTCGGCCGCGAGAAGTACGTCCCGATGCTCCTCGCGAACATCGTCCAACTCGGCATCGTCATCGCCTTCGGTATCGTGTTCCTCATCGCCGCGGTCGTCATGGCCATCTCGCTCGGCCTCGGCGGCCTCGCCGCCGGCGGTGGCGACGTCTCCAACTTCGCTCTCGGCGGCGGCTTCCTCGTCGGCCTCGCCGTGCTCGGCCTCATCGGGCTGGCGTACTTCGTCGTCATCTTCCTCGTTCAGTTCTACCCCGTCGCGGTCGTCGTCGGCGACAAGGGCGCAATCGAGTCGTTCGGCGAGAGCTACCGACTCGTCCGGAACAACATCGTCCCCTCGCTCGGCTACTCGGTCATCCGGTTCGTCGTCGGCCTCCTCATCAGCATCCCCGTCACGGGATTCATCGTCTTTCGGACGTTCCAGAACGTCCAGCAGGTACAGGACGCGGCGAACCCCGCGGCGGCGCAGGCGGGCCTCGGATTCTCGCCGACCGAAATCGCCGCCATCGCCGCCATCTCGCTGGCGACGCAGATGGTTCTGGCGACGTTCCAGTACGTCTACGCGGTCGCCTTCTTCGAGGCCCACGACTCGGGCTCGAACGGACCGGCCGGAACGGCCGGCCCCGATATCGACGGCGACTCGGTGATTCCGCAGTTCGAATAATCGCCCTGCGACTACAGCAGGAACGTCTCTTTTCGTTCGGAGAGGTCGATGAACGCGTCCGCCGCCTCGACGAGTTCGTCCGCGGTGGACTCCTTGAACGCCATCACCTCGACGCGGACGCCCTCGTGGCGGAGGTGGGTACAGAGCCGCTCGAAGTCGCCGTCGCCCGAACAGAGGACGACCGTGTCCACGTGGTCGGCGAGGCTGACCGCGTCGAGCGCGATGCCGAGGTCCCAGTCGGCCTTCTTCGAGCCGTCGCCGAACGTCTTGATGTCCTTGATTTTCGTCTCGAAACCGATGTCGACGAGTGCATCGAAAAAACTCCCCTCGTCGGGCGAGTCCGCTCGGATGACGTAGGCGATGGCGCGGGTGAGCGCGCGGCCCGCCGTTCCCTTCTTGAGGAGCGACGAGTAGTCGATGTTCCGCGAGTACAGACTCTGTGCCGTATGGTAGAGGTTCTGCGCGTCGGCGAGGATGGCGACGCGCTGGTCGGGGTGAATCTCGGTCATTCGTACGACGCTTGGGCGGCGCGGGCTAATAACCGTCCGGGGAGGCGGGCACGCGTCGGACGAGTGTCCACCTCGGAGACCGGAAACCGGACGGAGAGTGCCCCAAAGCCGCCAGAGGCGGGCCGGCGATGTCCGGCAGGTCCTGCAGACGACGCAAGTTATATTACGCTTCCAGCACCTGCATCCGGTGTGAACGACGCGACGCGGCCCTCGGAGGTCACCACACCCTCGACAGCGTCGCGTGCCGCTTTCTTTTCGAAAAAACGTGCGTACTGAATCGCTCGTTGCGGGAGTAGCGACCCCGTCTCGGGCGGCCTTCGGCTGACGCACGTTCCGGTCACACGACCGATACCGACCTTCCCACGACCGTCACCACACCCATCACCGACACATGACATCATTCGACTTCCGCGGCGTCTATCCCGCGATGACCACGCCGTTCCACGACGACGGCAGTATCGACTTCGAACAGTTCCAGGCCGACGTGCGACGCCTCGAAGAGGCCGGCGTCGACGGCATCGTGCCCGTCGGTTCGACCGGCGAGTCGGCGACGCTCACCCACGACGAACACGTCGAGGTCGTCGAGGCGGCCGTCGAGGCCGTCGAGGACGTGCCCGTCGTCGCCGGCTCCGGGTCGAACTCGACCCGCGAGGCGCTCGAACTCTCCCGGCGCTCGGCCGACGCCGGGGCCGACGCGCTGCTTCTCATCTCGCCGTACTACAACAAGCCCGAGCAGAGCGGTCTCGTCGAGCACTACCGGACCATCGCCGACGAAATCGACCTGCCGCAGATCGTCTACAACGTCCCCGGGCGCACCGGGAGCAACATCCTGCCCGAGACGGCCGCGACGCTCGCCGAGCACCCGAACATCACCGCCTACAAGGCCGCCAGCGGCGACCTCGGCCAGATTTCGGAGGTCGTCGAGCGGACCCGAGACGAGCAGTTCGCGGTGCTGTCGGGCGACGACGCGCTCACGCTCCCGATTCTCTCGGTCGGCGGCGTCGGAGCCATCTCGGTCACGGCGAACGTCGAGCCCGCGCGCGTCGGCGCGATGGTCCACTCGGCGCTGCAGGGCGACTACGAGCGCGCCCGGGACATCCACCACGACCTCGCCCCGCTGAACCGCCACCTGTTCTCCGAGACGAACCCCATCCCGGTCAAGGAGGCCATGGAGATTCGGGGTTACGGCCCGGCGAGCCTGCGCCCGCCGCTCACCCGCCTCACCGAGGAGAACACCGAGGAACTGCGCCGCCTGCTGTCCGACCTCGAAGCCGAACAGGCGATTCCGGACGGGGGTGCTGCCGAGTGACGGTCTCTCTCGGCGTCACCGGCGCGACCGGCCGCATGGGCGGGGAAGTCCTCGCCGCGGCCGCCGACCGCGACGACCTCTCGGTCGCCTTCGCGGTCAGCCGCTCGCCCGGCGACGAGGTCGAGGGCGTCGCCGTCGAGGACGCGGCCGACTTCGCCGACCTGCTCGCCTCGCGCGACCCCGACGTCGTGGTCGACTTCACCGGCCCGGGTTCCTGCATCGAGTACGCGTCGGCCTGCGCGGAGGCGGGCGTCGGCTTCGTCACCGGGACGACCGGGCTGAGCGAGGGCGGCTTCGACGCGCTCCGCGAGTCCGCATCGGAGGTCCCGGTGCTGTACGCCTCGAACTTCTCGCGCGGCATCGCGGCGCTCCGCCGGGCCGTCCGCGAGGCGGTTCCCGCCCTCGACGGCTACGACATCGAACTCACGGAGACGCACCACAACGCCAAGCGCGACGCCCCGAGCGGAACGGCGCTGACCATCCTCGACGACATCGACGAAGCACGCGGTGAGTCCCCGCGCGTCCACGGCCGCGAGGGCGAAGCGCCCCGGTCCGAGGGCGAAGTCGGCGTCCACGCTCGCCGGGCGGGGGATATTGCCGGTGAGCACGAGGTATTACTGGCTGGAAATCACGAGTCTCTTTCACTCACGCACCGCGCGGGGTCGCGGGGTGTCTTCGCCGCCGGCGCGCTCGACGCCGCGGCGTGGCTCTCCGACCGCGACGCCGGGTGGTACGACTTCACCGAGGTACTCGAATGAACCTGGAATCCGACGTACGAGACCTGTGGCAGCGATACAACGACGGCGACGTGGACGCCGAATCGGCGACCGTCGACGAACTCGACACGCTCGACGCGTTCCTCGACGCCCTCGAAGCGGGCGAGGTGCGCGCCGCCGAGAAGACCGGCTCCGACGTGACCTCGTGGGAGGCCAACGAGTGGGTCAAGCGGGGCATCCTGCTCAACTTCGGCCTGCGCGAGACGCTCGCCCGCGAGTACGGCGACGTCCGCTACCACGACGTGCTCCCCCTGCGCGACACCGAAGACCTCGGCGAGCGCGGCACGCGCAACACCCCGGACGGCACCGCCATCCGCCGCGGCGCGTACCTCGGCTCCGACTGCATCATGATGAGCCCCTCGTTCGTGAACGTCGGCGCGCACGTCGGCGACGGCACGCTCGTGGACTCCTGTGACACCGTCGGCTCCTGCGCGCAGATCGGCGCGAACGTCAAGCTCGGCGCGAACACGCTCATCGGCGGCGTGCTCGAACCCGTCGAGGACGCCCCGGTCGTCGTCGAAGACGGCGCGGCGCTCGGCGCGGGCTGTCGAGTCACCTCCGGCTTCGTCGTCGGCGAGAACTCCATCGTCGGCGAGAACACGCTTCTGACGCCCCGAATCCCCGTCTACGACCTCGTGGACGAGGAGATTTACTACGGCCACCTGCCCGCGAACCGCCGCGCCTTCACGCGCTTCGTGGAGTCGTCGCTCGGCGACCACGACCTGTTCGCCGGCGGCGCGTACAAGCCCGCGGTCGTCGCCCTCGACATCGAGGACGACACCCTCGACGCCACCCGTCGGGAGGAGGCGCTGCGCGAATGAGCGGCGGCGGGCCGGCCGTCCGGCGGCTCTCGGACTGGGACCGCGAGCACCTGCTGTCGCTCGCCGACGAGTTCGGCTCGCCGCTGTACGTGACCGACCTCCGTCGCGTCCGCGAGAACTGTCACCGACTCCGCGAGGCGTTCCCCGAGGCGCACGTCAGCTACGCCGTCAAGGCCCACGCCGGTCGCGCGGTGCTCGAAACCGTCCGCGAGGCCGGCGTCGACGCCGAGTGCGCCTCCGCGGGCGAAGTCGAGCGCGCCCTCGACGCCGGCTTCCCCGGCGAGCGCGTCCGCTACACGGCGGTCAACCCGCCGGACGCCGACCTCGACCACGTCGTCTCGCGGTGGGAGTCGAACCCCGAGATGACCGTCACGGTCGGCGCGGCGGACACTATCGACCGCCTGCGCGAGCGCGGCTTCGACGGTCGGCTCTGCCTTCGCGCGAACCCCGGCGTCGGCGCGGGCCACCACGAGAAGGTCACGACCGGCGGGCACGCGAAGTTCGGCATCCCCATCGACCGCGTCCCCGACATCGCCGCCGACGCGCGCGACGAGTTCGACCTCGTCGGCGTCCACGCCCACGCGGGAAGCGGCATCTCCGGCGACGACCTCTCGGCGCACCGCGAGTTGGTCCGCCGGATGGGCGACCTCGCCCGAGAGGTCGGCGACCTCGAATTCGTCGACGTGGGCGGCGGCTTCGGCGTCCCCTACCGCGAGGACGAACCGCCGCTCGACCTCGACGCCGTCGCCGACGCGACCCGCGAGGCGCTCGGCGAGGTGGACGCGCGACTCGCAATCGAACCCGGCCGCTACGTCGTCGCCGACGCCGGCGTCCTCCTCTCGCGGGTCAACACCGTGAAGGAGGCCCCCGAGACGACCGTCGTCGGCATCGACGCTGGTATGACGACCCTGCTCCGACCGGCGATGTACGACGCGTACCACGCGATTTCGAACCTCTCTCGGCCCGACGCCGACCCGGTTTCGACCATCGTCGCGGGCCCCGTCTGCGAGACGAGCGACGTGTTCGCCGACGGCCGCGAACTCCCCGAACCCGAGCGCGGCGACTGTCTCGCGCTCGGCAACGCGGGGGCGTACGGCTACGAGATGGCGAGCACCTACAACTCTCGTCCGCGCCCCCCGGAAGTCGTCCTCGACGCCGACGGCCCCCGACTGGCCCGCCGGCGCGAGACCCTCGACGACGTCACCGCACTCGAACGAACCGCATCCGAGCACATCCCCAACTGACCAAGCACCAACACAGAATCATGAGCGTACTCAACACCGTTCCCTTCGAAAAGTTCCACGGCACTGGAAACGACTTCTTCGTCGTCGACGCAGACGACCCGGTCCCGGACCGACCCGCCTTCGCCCGCACCCACTGCGACCGCGAGGCCGGAATCACCCTGAGCGAGAGCGAACGCCGCGGCGCAGACGGCGTCCTGTTCCTCGCGCTCGAATCGCGCTACGACCCGCCGCGGGTCGTCATGACCCTCGTCCAGCCCGACGGCTCCGTCGCCGCCATGTGCGGCAACGGCGCTCGCGTCGCGGCCGCGTGGGCCGCCGAGCGAACCGGCACGAACGAAGTCATGATAGACACGCCCGCCGGGACCCGCCGCGCGAGCCTCGACGGCACCGACGTGACCGTCGAGATGGGCGCGCCCTCGTTTGCGCCCCGCGACGTACCGCTCGCGTCCGACGACGAACTCGTCGACACCGAGGTCGAGGGCCTGACCGTCACGGCCGTCAACACGGGCGTGCCCCACGCCGTCGCCTTCGTCGACGACGTGGACGACGTGGACCTCGAATCGGTCGCGCCGGCGGTCCGTCACGCACCGGTGTTCACCGAGGGCGCGAACGTCACGCTCGCCTCCCCCGACGGCGAGGGCGGCTTCCGCCAGCGCACCTTCGAGCGCGGCGTCGAAGGCGAGACGCAGTCCTGCGGCACCGGCGCGGTCGCCGTCGTCGCGGCCGCGAAGCGACTCGGACACGTCTCCGGTGACGACGCCGTAACCGTCACCCCGCCGGGCGGCGCGCTCTCCGTGACCGTCCCCGACGAGGGCTCCGCGCTCCTCGGCGGACCGGCCGTCTACGAGGGCGACGGCGAAGCCGACATCGTCTTCCGCGAGCGATGAGCGGCGACGCCGACGGGTTCGACCCCGTGGCGTTCCTCGAACGGGCCGTCCCCGTCGCGTCGAACGACGACGTGGGCGAGATGCGCGACCTGCTGGTCGAGACGCTCGAAGCCGAGGGCGTCTCCCCGACCGTGGACGACGCCGGCAACACCGTCGCCTCGAAGGGAGCGGCGGAGCCGGCGACGCACCTCGTCCTCAACACGCACATCGACACCGTCTCGCCGCACGTCCCGTACGACCGCGACGATGGCGTCATCCACGGCCGCGGCTCCTGCGATGCCAAGGGCCCACTCGCGGCCCTGCTTTCGGCCTTCTTCGCCGCCGACCCCGGCCCCGACGCCCGAGTGACGCTCGCCATCACGCCCGACGAGGAACTCCTCTCGACGGGCGCCGCCGAACTCGACCTCGGCGGCGACATGTACATCGTCGGCGAGCCGACCGGCCTCGACGTCTGTACGGCCGCGAAGGGTCGGTTCGAGGGAACGGTGTCGCTGTCGGGCGTCGCCGCGCACGCGGCCGAGCCGCAGTCGGGCGTCAACGCCGTGGACGCGCTCGCGCCGGTCCTCGACGCGCTCCGGTCGTTCGACGACGACCGCGAGGCCCACCCCGAACTCGGCCCGGCGACGCTGACGCCGACGATGGTCGACGGCGGCGCGAACTCGAATCAGGTGCCCGCCGACTGCCGACTCGTGGTCGACCGCCGGAGCGTCCCGCCGGAGACGGCCGAGGGCTTCCGCGAGGAACTCGAATCGACGCTCCGGGCCGCCGCGCCCGACGACGTTGGCGTCGACTTCGCGCTCACGGAGCGCCCGACGCCGTTCCTCGAAGCGTTCGCGACCGACCCCGACCACGAACTCGTGACGGCGCTCGCCGCGGCCTCCCGAGACGCCGGCGGGCGGGCGGACGTCCGGCCCTTCACGGCCGCGACCGAGGCCTCCTACTTCTCGCCCGCGCCCGTCGTCGTCTTCGGTCCCGGCGACCTCGCCGACGACGAGGGCGCGGTCGCGCACGCCGACAGAGAGTACGTGCGCACCGACGACGTGCGAACCGCGGCCGCCGCGCTCCGCGCCGCCGTCGCCGCGCTCACCGCCTAACTGTTAATTAATCAAAACGTACTTGTTGTCCGAACGATACGTTTCGGACGATGCGCCCTCGCCATCTCGTCGTCTCCCTCCTCGTCGTCGTCGCGCTGTCGCTTCCGGGAGCCGTCGCCGCCGACGGCACCGTTATCGACCACTCCGGCGAGGGACTCACGCTCGACGCGGCCGATGACGAGCACATCCACGGGACGACCTCGTTCTCGTCCGGGACGCTCATCGGCGTCCGCGTGAAGTCCGTGGGTGACACCCACCCGTTCCTCGTCTCGAAGGCCGTCCGCGTCGGCGAAAACGGCACGTTCGACGTCACGTTCGACCTCTCGGAGCTGTCCCAGCTCCGCGGCGGTCCGGTTCAAGTCTCGATTCGCCACAACCAGCAGTCTATCTACCAAGAAAACGCCACGCTCGTGACGCACAACATGCCCGGTGACTCGACGCTCACGCCCGACGTCGAGACCACGGCGACGACGACCGAAACGGCCCCGCCGTCGACGGCGACGACGACCGATTCGCGGTCCGGGTTCGAGGTCCCCGGCTTCGGCGTCGGTGCGGGCGTCGCCGCGCTCTGCCTCGCGTCGTTCGCTGCGTACGCCCGGTTCTGACGGTCCGTCGCCCGCCCTCGCGCCGGAGCTCCGGAACGCAACGCCCTTTTCCCACCCGTTCCTGTGTCGGCGTATGTACGAGGCGGTCTACGCACACCCCGACGGCGAGAGTACGGCCAGCCGCGCCGCCGTCGCCGCCGGTCGGTACGACTACGACGGCGTCGTCGTCCGCGCGCTCGACGCCAGCCCCGACTACGACCGCCTGCGCGACGACCTCGACGTGGACCTCGTCGACGCCGTCGAAATCGACGCGTCGAACCCGGAACGCGCCAGCGGCGCGGTCGGGAACTACCGCCCGCAGCGCGAACTGCTCATCCTCCGCGGCGGCACGAACGCGCTCAACCGCTTCGCCGTCGAACAGCCGCGAGTGGACGTGCTCTCGCGTCCGATGGACGGCGACGGCAACTTCAATCACGTCCTCGCCAAGGCCGCCCGCGACAACGGCGTCCGCGTGGAGTTCGACTTCGGTCCGGTGCTTCGAAGCGACGGGGGGACTCGCGTACAGGTGATTTCGGCCCTCCGGAAGCTCCGCGAACTCGTCGAGTACTACGACGCGCCCTACGTCGTCTCCGCGACCCCGTCGTCGCACCTCCACCTGCGGAGCCCCCGCGAGCTGGCGGGGCTGGGCGAGGTCATCGGCTTCGACCGCGAGCAGGTGCTCGACGGCCTCCGCGAGTGGGGCCGCCTCGCGGCGCGCAACCGCGAGCGCATGTCCGAGTCGTTCATAGCCCCCGGCGTCAAACGAGGACGGTATGAAGAAGACGATTGAGGAACACGCCGCCCGCTTTTCCCACATCGCCGCGGAGTACGACGATTCGCAAGACAGCGATGAGTACCGCGCGTGCGTCTCGCTCGTCGTCCACTACGCCGACCCCTCCCCCGAGGACGTGGTCCTCGACCTCGGCACCGGAACGGGCGCTATCGCCCTCGCGCTCGCCCCCGACGCGAAGCGCGTCGTCGGCCGCGACATCAGCGAGGGGATGCTCGAACAGGCCCGAACCAAGGCGGCCGAAGTCGGCATCGAGAACGTCGAGTTCGGCGAGGGCCGGTTCCGCGAACCGAACGTGGACGACGACGAGCAAATCGACATCGTGGTCACGAACTTCGCCATGCACCACCTCTCCGACGAGGAGAAACGCGAGGCAATCGGGGTCATCGCCGACCTCGAACCCCGGCGGTTCGTCCTCGGCGACGTGATGTTCTTCGGGACGCCCGACCCCGACGAGCCGTTTTACTCGCCCGAGGTGGACGACCCCGCGACCGTCGGCTTCCTCGCCGACGCGCTCACGGACGCCGGGTTCGTCCTCACGGCCGTCGAGTCCGTCCACGAGCAGGTGGGCGTCCTCGTCGCCGAGCGAGCGCCGACCGCCGACGAGTGAACTGAGCCGATGAAACACCTGCCCAAACACCTCCGGCCGCGGCGGCGGTACCTCGCCGTCGAAGTCGAGACGTGGCCCGACGCCGACCTCGGCCGCGGGCCGTTCCAGCGCGAACTCTGGTACGCCGCCCAGAACCTCTACGGCGACGCCGGGAGCGCCGACGCCGACCTCACCGTCCTCGGATTCGACTACGCCGACGGTATCGCCGAGACTATCGTCCGCGCCCGTCGCGGTCACGTCGAAGACGCCCGGGCCGCGCTCGCCTGCATCGACGCCGTCGGCGGCGACCCCGTCGGGGTGAGAGTGAGAGGCGTCTCGGGGACAGTGCGTGCCTGTTCGGAAAGGTATTTACACGGCCGGGCCGGAATTTCCGAGGAGAGAACCGTCGTGTTCGAGAACGAATCCCGAACCGCCGTCGTCCGCGACTCACTCTTGGACGTCGGCGGTCCGGACGGGTTCACGGGCGCGACGCAACTCGATTTCGAGTGATATTCCATGCAGGGACAAGCGCAACAACAGGCGTACGACCGCGGGATTACGATCTTCTCGCCGGATGGTCGACTCTATCAGGTCGAATACGCTCGTGAGGCCGTCAAGCGCGGCACCGCGAGCATCGGCGTGCGAACGCCCGAGGGCGTCGTCCTCGCGGCGGACAAGCGCTCTCGATCGCCGCTGATGGAGCCGACGAGCGTCGAGAAGATTCACAAGGCGGACGACCACATCGGCATCGCGAGCGCCGGCCACGTCGCCGACGCCCGCCAGCTCATCGACTTCGCCCGCCGCCAGTCGCAGGTCAACCGCCTCCGCTACGGCGAACCCATCGGCATCGAGACGCTGACCAAGGAAGTCACCGACCACATCCAGCAGTACACGCAGGTCGGCGGCGCGCGCCCGTTCGGCGTCGCGCTCCTCATCGGCGGCGTCGAAAACGGCACCCCCCGTCTCTACGAGACGGACCCCTCGGGGACCCCCTACGAGTGGAAGGCCGTCTCCATCGGAGCCGACCGCGGCGACCACCAAGAGCACCTCGAAGAGAACTTCCGCGACGACCTGACCCTCGACGAGGGTATCGAACTCGCGCTCGAAGCCATCGGCTCGACCAGCGAGGAGGGCACCTCGCCCGACGGCGTCGACGTGGCGACGGTCTCCGCGGAGACCGAGCGCTTCGTCGAGCTGTCTAACGACGAAATCGAGAGCTACCTCGAAGCCAACGACCTGTTGGCGACCGAGGACGACGAACAGACCGAAGAGTAAACCGCGTCCCGCGGTTCCCGTTCTCGCGCGTTCTTCTTCGACTCCCATCCCCCCGAGCGACCGCACCGTCGGCTCGGACGCGGCGGGCGGAGCGTCGCGTCGCTCACGGTCGGTGACGGGTGCAAGCGAGACGCTGAACGGGATGAAAACAGACCCGGACGGAAGGGAAAACGGACCGGAAATAGAATCGGGAAAGCGGTCGTCTATCGGGTTCTCGAACGAGACCGCAGTCGTCTCAGTACTCCTCGTAGGCGAGGTTCATGAGCCACTGCGAGAAGGCGTTGCTGTTGGCGTTTATCTCTTCTTCACCGATGAGCGGCGAGAGCATGTCGCCCGCCATCAGCATCGAGAAGCTGAGGTCGCGCGCGGCGGGTTCGAGGTAGTAGGTGGTGTGGCCGTTGTAGACGGTCTCGGTTCGCTTGATGAGACCGAGCGACTCCAGCACCTCGGCGATGCGGCTCCCCTTCCGGGAGGAGATGTCGAGTTCTTTCCAGAAGTCGCTCTGGTGGATGCCGCCCGACTCGCGGATGAGTTCCAGTCCCGCGTGCTCGTCGGAAGAAAGGTCTTGCTCGGCTTCGCTCGCGCTCATACCACCTACACGTCGTGCGAGCGGTTTAATCCTGACGTTCGACCGGTTCGAAGGCGGTCTGACACGGCGGGCCGTCGGCGAATTCGTAGGCGAATTCCGCCTCGCCGAGCGTGATGACCGACGACGAGCGCGTGCCGAACCGACCCTCCGGGTCGTGGACGCAGACGCCGAAATCGTGGTCGCCCAGCGCCGCCTTCGCCCGCTCGCGCCACGCAGTCACCGACTCGTCGGGCTCGGGCTGGAGCGCCTCCTCCAATCGCCGGGCGTTGTCGGCCTGCCGCTCCCCAACTTCGGGCCGTCGCTCGGGGACGAACCACGAGTCGGGCGTGCCGACGTTGACGACCACGCGGACGCCGGGGTCGAAGTTCCGAACCGAGACGCTGCCGTCCCACTCGAAGAACAGCGCGGCGTTCTCGTCGGCGACGACGAGGTTGAAGCCGTCGTAGGTGTGGTCGTCGACCGCGTGTTCGACGAACCGGGCGGCGTCCTCGGCGGTCTCACGGCGGAGCGCGTCGCGGACGAGGTGCCCCCGGGAACGCTCGCCGCCCCCCGCGACCTCGACCCAGCGGTTGGTGATGCCGACGAAGACGCCGGCGTCGTTGTAGCCGACCCACGTCCCGCCCGCCTCGGCGTCCCGCGGGGCGACGATTGCGGGACCGTCGCCGTCGTCCCACCGCCGTGGCGGTTCGGCGGGCCTGCCGAGTTGCTCGTCGCGGTTGGCGGCGACGACGACCGGCGCGTCTTCGAACACCTGCCACGCGAGGATGAGTGTGCACACGAAGAGAGAGTAGGCACCCGGCGCAGAAAAACACCGGCTCCGACTGCTGACCCGGCCTCCGGCTCCCGGTCCAGTACCTGATTCGGCTCCCGAACGACCGGGAAACGCCACTCACTTGTCGGACCGCTCGTCGAGTTTCGTTTCCAGTTCCGCCACTCGGCGTTCGAGGTCCCGCCGCGGTTCGAGCACCCGCGAGGCGACCGCCTTCGCGGCGAGGCCGCCGGCGAGGAGAAGTATCAACAGGAGGGGAACGGCGACGACCAGCACGTGTGGGAACTCCGTCGAGAGCCAGTACGGGAGGAGGGACATACGCGAATCGAATCAAGTGTGTGACAAGAATTTGTCGAAGCGCGGGACCTGAGCCGGCAGCCGCGTCTCAGTCTTCGCTCTCCGAGTCGCCTTCGAACCGGCTCGGGTCCCGCGAGGCGAGCGCGACGTTCACGGCCGCGACGTTCTCCGGCACGTCGTGGACGCGGACGATGTCGGCCCCGCGGTCGGCGGCGATGGTCGTGCCCGCGACGGTCGCCGCGAGGTTGTCGCCCGGCTCCTCGCCGACGAGCGAGAACATCGACTTGTGGGAGTGGCCGACGAGAATCGGACAGCCGAGCGCGGCGAACTCGTCGGCGCGCCCGAGGAGTTCGAAGTTCTCGGCCTTCGACTTCCCGAAGCCGAGACCGGGGTCGACGATGAGGTTCCGCCGGGGGATGCCCGCCTTCTCGGCGAGTAACACCAGTTCGGTCAGTTCGTCGATGACGTCCTCGACCACGTCGTCGTAGTCGACCTCGCGGGACGGGTCGACCGGCGCGTCGATGCTGTGCATCACGATGACGGGCGTGTCGCGCTCGGCCGCGAGAAAGCGCATCTCGGGGTCTTCGAGGCCGGTCACGTCGTTGAGGATGTCCGCGCCGGCGTCGAGGGCGGCCTCGCCGACGGCCGCCTTCCGGGTGTCGACCGAGACGAGCACGTCGAGGTCGGCGATGGCCTCGATGACGGGCGCGACGCGGCGAATCTCCTCGTCGACCGGGACCTCGTCCGCGCCGGGACGGGTGCTCTCGCCGCCCACGTCGATGATGTCTACCCCGGCGTCGACCATCGCCCGCGCCTGTTCGACGGCGTCGTCGATGTCGTAGAACTCCCCGCCGTCGTGGAAGCTGTTCGGCGTCACGTTCAGGATACCCATGACGGCCGTGCCGTCGTCCCACGGGTACTCGCCGGCGTCGTCGCGGTCGGTGCCGCTCGCGCCGAACGCCTCCCGAATCTCCGCTGCGACCCCCGCGAGCGCGTACGGCCGGGCTTCGAGGGCCGCCGTCAGTCGCTCGAACTGGTCGAGCGTCCCGGTCAGGACCACGTCGACGAGTTCGCCGCCGAACTCGTGGCCCGAGACGGCGCAGTCGCCGCCGACGGACAGCAGTTCCTCGCGGAGCACTCGGGCCTGTCGGCGCTGGACGCGGGTGTGGACAGTTCGATTGACCGCCCGCTTCGCGCGCGCCCCCCGGTCGGCGGCGTCCGACACGTTCGCGCGTTCGAGCGTCCGGCGAGCGTCGTCGAGGGTGCGGTGGGATTTCGGGACGACCGCCCGCGTCCACGTCGTGCGCGCCTCGGCGACGACGTACAGCGAGCCGACGACGAGCACGCAGTCGTCCGGGGCGGCGCGGGCGCGAGCCAGGTCGAGCGCCGAGGCGACCGCGCCGCCGGTCTCCACTTCGGGGCCGTCGAGTCGCTCGAAGACGGACGACAGAATCTCGGGGTCTTCGCCCCGCGAGATGTCCGCCTTGCAGGTGACGACCGACGCGACCTCCGGGAGCGCTCCGACCATCTCGCTGTGGTCCTTGTCGTGCATCGCCCCGTAGACGAGGTGGAGGTCGTCGTAGTCGAACTCGTCGAGGACGGTGGCGACCTGCGCGCAGGCGTCGGGGTTGTGCGCGCCGTCGAGGACGACCGTCGGCTCCGTGCCCATGACCTCGAACCGACCCGGCCAGTGGGCGTTTCGGAGGCCGCGGTGAATCGCCTCCTCGTCGATGTCGGGGCGGACCTGCCGGGCGATCGAAACGGCGATACCGGCGTTTTGCGCCTGATACGCGCCCAAAAGCGGGATTCGAACGTCGAGCGTCTCGTCGTCGGTCTCGACGGTGACGGCGGCCTCCTGGTGGTTGACGCGGCCGCCGTAGGAGGCGCGAACGTCGGCGTCGGAGCCGGCGTCGCCGACGGTCAGCACGTCGCCGACCTCCTCGCGGATGACCGACAGCGCCTCGCCGGTCGCCCCGGTTACGAGCGGCGCGTCGGCGGGCGCGACGGCCGCTTTCGTCTTCGCGATTTCCGCGACGGTATCGCCGAGGACGGCGGTGTGTTCGAGCGAGACGTTGGTGACGGCGCTGGCGACCGGGTCGACGGCGCTCGTCGCGTCGAGTTCGCCGCCCATCCCGACTTCGAGGACCGCCACGTCCACGTCCGCGCGGTCGAAGTACCACAGCGCGAGCGCGGTCACGGTCTCGAAAAAGGTCAGCGGCTCGCCGTCGGCGGCCCGCTCGACGAGGTACGGCTTGGCTTCGGCCACGAACGTCGACAGCGCGGCCTTCGGAATCTTCCGGCCGTCGACGCGGATTCGCTCCCGCACGTCGTCGAAGTGCGGCGAGGTGTAGAGGCCGACGTGCGCGCCCGACTCGCGCAGTATCGCGTCGACCATCCGGGCGGTGCTTCCTTTGCCGTTCGACCCCGCGACCTGCACGAACGACACGCCTTCGTGGGGGTCGCCGAGGTGAGAGAGCAACCGCTGAATCGACTCGGTCCCCGGCTTGACCTGAAACCGCCGGAGGTCGAAAAGGAAGTTCACCGCCTCGTGGTACTCCATACGCGTGAGAAACCGGACGGTGGGCTTAGGCCTAACGCTCCACGTCACTCCTGCGACACGACGCCGGTCGCCCGACAGCCCCGACCGCCACCGCCGTCATCGGCGACGCTCCGCGGGCGACCCGGAACGTCACCGGAGTGCGCTTAACGCGCCGGAGTCAGTCGATATGAACGACGAGCACCGGGCGCTTGGCGTTCTCGATGACGCGCTCGGTGACGCTCCCGAGCGAGGTGAGTTTGTCGCGACCGGTCCGCCCGTGGGTTCCCATGACGACCACGTCGACGTCGTGTTCGTCGGCGTAGTCGAGGATGACCCGGTGCGGCACGCCGTCGCGGATTGCGGTCGCCGTCGAGGCCTTCCCCTCGCACTTCTCGGCGCACCGCTCGACCGCCTGTACCGCGTCGTCGCGGAGCGACTGGATGACCGCGTCCTGTTGGTCGCCGCCGGCGGCGAGGTACACCCGCTGGTCGACGACCGACAGCACGTGAATCTTCGACTCCGCGTCGGCGAGTTCGAGCGCGTGTTCGACCGCCTGCATCGTCCCCTCGCTCCCGTCGGTCGGCACCAGGATGTGTTCGTACATACCTCTGTGTTCGCCTCGCCGACACTTGAAGGGACACCGTCGGTGTTAGGACGTGGGAACGGTCTCGGGGCGTCTGGAAGTGAGAGAGGAGATGCCCAGTCGTGCCCAAAATCGCGCGAGACTCACATTCGTTCATCTCACTGACTTCCGTCACTAATCGTGGCGGAAACACCGAAGCACTCCCTCCGGTCGTGCTTCGAGCTTTAGACGCTCCTTCGCTCCGCTCAGTCGTGTCTAAAGCACCGCTGGCCGGTGAAGACCATCGCAATTCCGCGCTCGTCGCACGCCTCGATGACGTCCTCGTCGTTCACCGAGCCGCCGGGCTGGATGACCGCCTCGATGCCCGCGTCGGCCGCCTTCTCCACGCCGTCCGGGAACGGGAAGAACGCGTCGGAGGCCATGACGGCTCCCTGCGCGTCTTTGCCCTCGGCGTGTTCCTCAGCCTTCATCGCGGCGAGTTCGACCGCGTCGACGCGGGAGACCTGCCCCATGCCGACGCCGACCGTCTCGGTGCCCTTGGCGAAGAGAATCCCGTTGGACTTCACGTGCTTCAGGACCTTCCACGCGAACAGCATCGTCTCCAACTGCTCGTCCGTGGGTTCGGTCTCGGTGACGACTTCGAGGTCGTCCAGCGTCGGCGTCCAGAGGTCGCGCTCCTGAACGAGTCGCCCGCCGACGAGCGCCTTCTCGGTGTACGTCTCGGTCCGGTCGCCGAGTTCGCCCACATCGAGGACGCGGAGGTTCTTCTTCTCGGTCAGCACGTCGAGCGCGTCGTCGGTGTAGCCGGGCGCGACGACGACTTCCTTGAACGAGTCGATGATGAGTTCGGCCGTCTCGGCGTCGCACTCGCGGTTGAGCGCGACGATGCCGCCGAAGGCGCTCATCGGGTCGGTGGCGAGGGCGTCGGCGTAGGCCTCCGCGAGCGTGTCGGCGGTGGCGCAGCCGGCGGGGTTCGTGTGCTTGATGACCGCCGCGGCGGGCTCGTCGAACTCCTTGATGATGTTCAGCGCGCCGTCGGCGTCGTTGTAGTTGTTGTACGAAAGCCCCTTCGCGCCCTCGTTGAGCTGGGGCGCGCCGACGACCGACGCCTCGTCGCACGTCTCGTCCACGTAGACCGCGGCGTCCTGGTGCGGGTTCTCGCCGTAGCGGAGTTCGTCGTAGCGGTCCTCGGAGGTGACGCGGCGCTCGGGCAGCCCGGCGTCGACGTCGCCCTCGACGGTGACGGAATCGTCTTCGACCGTCACGCGGCCCTCGGCGAACCAGCGGACTGCGCGCGGGTAGGCCTTGAACTCGGCGTCGTAGAGGACGCGCGATTTGAGGTCGTCGGCGTCGTCGTCGGTGTAGACCGGAACGGCCTCCTGCGTGACGATGGGGCCGGCGTCGACCTCCTCGTTGACGACGTGGACCGTACAGCCGGTCGTCTTGACGCCGGCGTCGAGCACCTGTTCGTGGGCGTCCATGCCGGGGAACGCGGGGAGCAGCGACGGGTGGACGTTGAGCGTCGTCGGCGCGGCGTCGAGGAACGTCGAGGTGAGCACGCGCATGTAGCCGTCGAGGCAGACGAGGTCGAAGTCGTAGTCCGCGAGGGCGTCGAGGATGCGCTCCTCGTGGGACTCGCGGGCCTCGTCGTCGCCGCGCTCGACGACTTCGCTGGGGATGCCGTGTTCGTCCGCCCAGTCGAGGACGGGCGCGTCGGCGCTGTTCGAGACGACGACGCCGAGTTCCGCCCCGCCGGGGGCGCGGTCGGCGACGTTGCGAAGGTTTCGTCCGCGGTTGCTCGCGAGACCGGCGATGGTGACCATGTGAGAAAGGGGACTCGCGGCCCTCAAAGTGGTTGCGGTCCTCGACGGCAATATATACTCGATTGTGTATATGTGCGACGACACGCAGCCGCAGAGCGCGTCTGAGTGGGCATACTTGTGCGCAAGTATCGCCTCCGCGGCGGCGACGAACCCCCGGCGTTTAACCTCCCCCATCGTGACGACTCAGACATGACCGACGCCGACCGGCACGACCCGCTGTACGCGGTGTCCCCGCTCGACGGGCGATATGCCTCCCGAACCGCACCCCTCGCGCCGCACGTCAGCGAGGCCGCCCTCATGCGCGCCCGCGTTGAAGTCGAAGTGGAGTACCTCCTCGCGCTCGCCGACCTCGACGCGACGCCGCTTTCGTTCTCCGAGAGCGAGCGCGCCGACCTCCGAGCGCTCTACGAGGCGTTCGACGCCGACGACGCCGACCTCGTGAAACGGCTCGAAGTCGAGGGCGCGGAAGGCTTCTCGGCGACGAATCACGACGTGAAGGCCGTCGAGTACTTCATCCGAACCGAGACCGACGAGTCGGTCCACCCGTGGATTCACTTCGGGCTCACCTCCGAGGACGTGAACAACCTCGCCCAGCGTCTCATGGTGAAGGGCGCGGTCGAGGAGGTCCTCGTGCCCGAACTCCGCGACACCCGCGACGAACTCGTCTCGCTCGCGCGGGAGTTCCGCGACGTGCCCATGCTCGCGCGCACTCACGGGCAGCCCGCGACCCCGACGACGTTCGGCAAGGAGATGGCCGTCTACGCCGCCCGTCTCGGTCGGACGCTCGCCCGCGTCGAGGCCGCGACCGACGAACTCGCCGGCAAGCTCGCGGGCGCGTCGGGCGTCTACGCCGCCCACGTCGCCGCCTACCCCGACGTGGACTGGCGGGCGTTCTCCCGCGAGTTCGTCGGGTCGCTCGGCCTCGAACACACCGCGCTCGCCACGCAGGTCAACCCCTGCGACGACCTCGCGGCGCTGTTCGACGCCGTCCGCGGCGTCAACAACGTCCTCGTCGACCTCGACCGCGACGCGTGGCTCTACGTCTCCGACCGCTATCTGGGACAGGAGGCCGTCGAGGGCGAGACCGGCTCGTCGACGATGCCGCACAAGGTCAACCCCATCGACTTCGAGAACTCCGAGGGCAACCTCTCGAAGGCCAACGCGGACCTGACGTTCCTCGCCGACTACGTGACGACCTCGCGCCTCCAGCGCGACCTCTCGGACTCCACGGTCAAGCGGAACATCGGCGCGGCGTTCGCCCACTGCCTCATCGGCTACAAGAAGACCCAGACCGGCCTCGGCAAGGTCGTCCCGAACGAGCAGGTCATGCGCGACGAACTCGACGACACGCCGGCCATCATCGGCGAGGCCGTCCAGACGATTCTCCGCCGCGAGGGCGACACGCAGGCCTACGAGCGAGTGAAGGAGCTCACCCGCGGCCGCGAGGTGACCCTCGACGACTTCCACGACCTCTTCGCGGACCTCGACGTTGACGAGGAAACTCGCGAGGAACTGCTCGCGCTCACGCCCGCGACGTACGTCGGTCTCGCGGACGAACTCGTCGACGACATCGAGAACTAAACCGTCGACCGGGTCGTTGGAACGTCGGCCCGGCGAAGCGGTACGCTATTTGCTGCGGTCGGTCGAACGCGTCGCTGAGCCGAGCGACCGTCAGGAGAAAACCGAGACCGCCTCAGAAGCCGACGGGCACGGGGTATCGGCTTCGGTGCGGTTCGGGCACGGGTTCGGCGAGCGCCGGCACGGTTGGGCTGGACAGGCTGGTCCGCGCGAGGCGGTTCGTCATGGGCTGGTGCGACGACGCAGGGCGCTCACCGTGGCTGAATTATTTACTCATCATAGAATAAGTCTTTTGGTGGGGTGGTGCATTGGTGGGGGTATGAAAGCAATCGCCGTCAAGCGCGGGGAAGACAAACCGGTCGTCATCGAGAAGCCGCGACCGGAACCCGACGTCGGGGAGGCGCTCGTCCGAACGCTTCGGGTCGGCGTGGACGGGACGGACCACGAGGTCATCGCCGGCGGCCACGGGGGGTTCCCCGAGGGCGAAGACCACCTCGTGCTCGGCCACGAGGCGGTCGGTATCGTCGTCGACCCGAACGACACCGAACTGGAGGAAGGCGACATCGTCGTGCCGACGGTCCGCCGCCCGCCGGCGTCCGGGACGAACGAGTACTTCGAGAAGGACCAACCCGACATGGCTCCCGACGGGATGTACGCCGAGCGCGGTATCGTCGGCGCGCACGGGTTCATGTCCGAGTACTTCACCAGCCCGTCGGACTACCTCGTCCGCATCCCGCGCTCGCAGGCCGAACTCGGCTTCCTCATCGAGCCCATCTCCATCACCGAGAAGGCCCGCGAGCACGCCTACGCGAGCCGCTCCGCGTTCGACTGGACCCCCTCGTCGGCGCTCGTCCTCGGCAACGGGAGCCTCGGACTCCTGACGCTCGCCATGCTGAAAGCCGACGATAAGGGCTACGAGGACCTCTACTGCCTCGGTCGACGCGACCGCCCCGACCCGACCATCGACATCATGGAGAAGCTCGGCGCGACCTACGTCGACTCCCGCGAGACCTCGGTCGAGGAGATCCCGGACGCACACGAGCACATGGACTTCATCTACGAGGCGACCGGGTTCCCCAAACACGCCATCCAGTCGGTGCAGGCGCTCGCGCCGAACGGCGTCGCGGCGCTCCTCGGCGTCCCGAGCGACTGGGAGTTCGAGGTCGACGCCGGCGCGTTCCACCGCGAGATGGTTCTCCACAACAAGGCGCTCGTCGGCAGCGTCAACTCCCACGTCAAGCACTTCGAGGCCGCGACCGTGACGTTCACCAAGCTCCCGCGGTGGTTCCTCCGCGACCTCGTCACCGGCGTCCACCCGCTTTCGGAGTTCGAAGCAGCATTCGAAGACGACGACACCACTATAAAAACGGCCATCGAATTCGATACTGTATGAAGAACGTCGACGACCTCATCGCCAGCGCGGCGGAGCTCGCGGACCGTGGCCTCTCGAAGGGCGAGATTGCCGACGAGTTGAACGTCTCCCGCGAGACCGCAAGCTGGCTGGTCGAACGGAGCGGCGCGGCGACCGAACCCGAACCCCAGGTAGAGCCCGACGGCCCCGACGACATCCACGTCGATTGGAACGCCATCGGCAGCGGCGGCAAGCGTCTCACCTACGTCGGGCGCGCACTCGCCGACCTGCTCATGGAGACGAACGGCGAGGCCGACGTGACCGTCGGTATCGAGAAGGCGGGCGTCCCCCTCGCGACCTCCGTCTCGCGCGAACTCGAAACGACCCTCGCCGCCTACTCGCCCGCGAAACACCAGTGGGACGAAGGCGACATCGAGGACCTCGGCGGCGGCTTCTCCCGGAACTTCGCCCCCGTCGAGGGACGGAACTGCTTCATCGTCGACGACACGGTGACGAGCGGTACGACCCTCCGCGAGACTATCGACGCCATCCGCTCCGAGGGCGGCGAACCCCTCGCGTGCGTGGTCATCGTCGACAAGCAGGGCGTCGAAGAGATAGACGGCGTCCCGGTTCACTCGCTCATCAACGTCGTCCGCGTCGGCGAGCAGTAACGCCCAGCACGGGCCGCCGCGCAGTCGGAGTCGGCCCTGCGGACCGAACCCACCGGCGACGCAACTCCTTTGTCCGCCCGGCGGTTATCTGGGCGCATGACGTTCCAACCGGAGAGCTTGGACCCAGAGGAAGTACAGTCCCGCGTCGACGAAGCCGTCGCGGACAACCGCGTCGTCCTGTTCATGAAGGGTAACCGCCTGATGCCGCAGTGCGGCTACTCCGCGAAGGCTGTCGACCTCATCTCCCAGTACGTCGACGAGTTCGAGACCGTCGACGTGCTGCCCGCGCTCCCGCACTACCGCGAGGCGCTCAAGGAGAAAAGCGACTGGGAGACCATCCCCCAGACGTTCGTCGACGGCGAGTTCGTCGGCGGCAGCGACATCCTCGAAGAGCTCGACGAACGCGGCGAACTCGAAGCGACGCTGACCGGCGCGAACTGACCGCCGGAAGCGACCCCGGCAGACCGCCGGACCGCGGCCCGACGCCGACTTCTTATCTGTCGCCTAACGAGAAGGGGAGGCCATATAAGCCTCGAACTCGTACATGCACACAGGTATCGCCATCCGGGTGCGCCCGCACCGTGGCTCTCGTCGATACCGAAGCCAACAATGTCAGGCCGCGTATATCGACTCCATTCGACGTTGGAACTGCCACTCGAAGACGTGATGGACTACTTCGAAAACGACCCAGAACTGCCGCCTGAGGTCGAGAACGTAGACATCACCCGCCGAAACAACACCCTCATCATCAAAGCCGTCTCCGCCGACGACAACCTCAGCAAGTACACGCCGACGGCCCAGTTGAAAGCGAGCGTGACGGAAAATCGCGTCTACGAGGAAGAGCCGCCCCGAGCGGGCGCGCCCAACTGGGGAGACGACGAAGAAGAGGAGATTCCCTCCGAACTCGTCGAGTTCGCCTGCTTCAAAGGCGACCTCGAAACCGTGCTCCAGAACACGGCGCTCCAGTACCCGATGTTCCTCGTCCTCCGCGAGATCGCAATGCTCTCGGAGAAGGGGACGCTGACCGCTATCACCGAGGAAAGCGACGAACTCCAGGCGACGCGCATCGTCGAGGGCGAAGTCCGCGCCGCCTCCGTCGAAGTCGTCGAGAACCCCCAGCAGAACGGGTCCTCGGACAGCGGAATCAACTGGCGCGACAACAAGTTCATCTCCTAACCGCGTCGTATCTTCCCACCCCGTCACCGCCGAGCCACGTGAGTCAGCGGCCCAAATCGTGTTCGGCGGTATCACGCATCACACTAATCCTCGGGCAAAAAGCATTTACACCGCCTAATTAGATGTAATTACACATCATGTCGGAAGCCGAAGCCTTCCCGGACTACCTCGACGTCGACTACACCGACGGCGAGGGCGAGACGCCGGAGGACTACCCGAGTATCGAGGACAAGATCGAGAAGGCCATCGAGGTCACGAAGCAGGGACTCGAGCAGTACGAGAACCCCGCCGTGATGTGGACCGGTGGCAAGGACTCCACGCTCACGCTCTACTTCATCAAGGAGGTCGCAGAGCGCTACGACCTCGAAGTCCCGCCGGCGGTCTTCATCGACCACTACCAGCACTTCGACGAGATCATGGACTTCGTCAAGCACTGGGCCGACGAGTGGGACCTCGACGTCATCTGGGCCCGCAACGAGGACGTCGGCGCGTACGTCGACGAGAACGGCCTCGAACCCGGCGACGACATCCCCGTCTCGGAACTCTCCGAGCACAACCAGCACCACATCCGCAACATCCTCGAGTACGAAGAGGACACCTTCCCCTTCCTGCTCGACACCTACGTCGGCAACCACCTGCTGAAGACCGTCGCGCTCAACGACACGCTCGAGGAGTACGACATCGACGGCGTCATCTCCGGCGTCCGCTGGGACGAACAGGAAGCCCGCGCCGACGAGACGTTCTTCAGCCCCCGTCACAACCCCGACATCTACCCCCCGCACGACCGCATTCAACCCATCCTCCAGTTCGAAGAGAGCGCCGTCTGGGACGCCTTCTGGTACTTCGCGGTCCCGGACACCGTCGAGAACTACCCCGAGGACGGCTACGTCCCCACGAGTGACACCGACCTCCCCGAGGGCGTCACGCAGGAGGACGTTCCCGTCTCGCCGAAGTACTTCGCCGGCTTCCGGAGTCTCGGCAGCGAGGTCTCGACCGACAAGTCCGCCGAGGAACCGGCGTGGCTGCAGGACATGGAGAACACGACCGAGCGCGCGGGCCGCGCCCAGGACAAAGAGGACCTGATGGAGCGCCTGCGCGACCTCGGCTACATGTGAAGTCGGTCGACGGCTAACCCGACGAGACGTTCTTTTTCGACGCTGGCTCCCCGACGCCGACTGCAGAGAGTGACCGCGACTGCGACTGTCTCGCAGCGGAAACAGGGATATCCTCAGCGAGCGACATCTGTGGCATGAGCCTCGCGTTCCCCGACTATCTCGACCTCGACTACGCCGACGGCCGAGACCAGACCGCCGCCGACTACCCGACGCTCGAAGACAAACTCCAGAAAGCGGCCGCGGTGACCGCGACCGCCCTCGAACAGTACGAGCGCCCGGCCGTCATGTGGACCGGCGGCAAGGACTCCACGCTCGTCCTCTACGTCGTCCGCGAGGTCGCCGCCGACATGGGCGTTCCCGTCCCGCCCGTCGTCTTTATCGACCACTTCGAGCACTTCGACGAGACCGAGGCGTTCGTCCGCGAGTGGGCCGACCGATGGGGCCTCGACCTCGTCGTCGCCCGCAACGAGGACTTCGCGCGACTCGGCGCGTCGCCCGGCGACGAGATTCCCCTCTCGGAGCTCGGCGACGACACCCGCCGCGAACTCGCCCGCCTCGGCTACGAGGGCGAGACCATCGTCCTCGACGCCGACACCTTCGAGGGCAACCACCTGCTGAAGACCGTCGCGCTCAACGACACGCTCGAAGACCGCGGCTTCGACGGCGTCTTCTCGGGCGTCCGCTGGGACGAACAGGAAGCCCGCGCCGACGAGACGTTCTTCAGCCCTCGTCACGACTCCGAGAGATATCCGCCGCACGACCGCGTCCACTCCATCCTCCAGTTCGAGGAGGCCGACGTGTGGGCGGCGTTCTGGAACTACATCGTCCCCGACTCGGTCGAGGGCTACCCGGCGGGCCACGTCCCCGCCGCTCTCGACGACCTCCCGGAGGGCGTCGAACCCGCCGACCTCCCCGTCTCGCCGAAGTACTTCGAGGGCTACCGCTCGCTCGGCACCGAATCCGGCTCCGCGAAGTCCGACGACCGACCCGCGTGGGTGCAGGACCTCGGCGCGAGCGCGGAACGCGAGGGGCGCGCGCAGGACAAAGAGGACCTGATGGGTCGGCTTCGCGACTTGGGTTACATGTAATGCGAGCTGCTCGAAACGAGTCCGCGGCGTCCACACCGTAGCGCCTATCTCCCCCAACACGCTATCGCCTCCATGACAGCCGAGTGGGTCAGCCTCTTTTCGGGCGGGAAGGACTCCTCGTGGGCGCTCTACCGCGCGCTCGAGGAGGGTCTGAACGTCACCCGTCTTCTGACCGTCCACCCCAGCGACGACTCGTACATGTACCACGTGCCGGCGACCGACCTCGCCGCGCTCGCCGCCGAAAGCACCGGCATCGAACTCGTCGAGGTCCACCCCGGCGACCTCGAAGCGACCGACGCCGACGACTCGGGCGCGCAGGGCGACGCCGAACTCGAACCCCTCGAAGCGGCGCTGTCGGACCTCCAATCCAAGATCGACCTCGCGGGCGTCACGGCTGGAGCCATCGAAAGTGAGTTCCAGACCAACCGGATTCAGGCGATGTGCGACCGCCTCGGAATCGACCTGTTCGCCCCGCTGTGGCAGGAAGACCCCCGCGAACTCGGCGACGCCATGCTCGAGGCGGGCTTCGAAATCACCATCATCCAGGTCGCGGCCCACGGCCTCGACGAGTCGTGGCTCGGCCGGACGCTCGACGCCGACGCGCTCGACGAACTGGAGGCGCTCAACGAGCAGTACGGCGTCCACATCCTCGGCGAGGGCGGCGAGTTCGAGACGCTCGTCACCGACGGCCCGCACATGGACCGCCCCATCGAACTGGAGTACGAGACGGAGTGGGAGGGGACTCACGGCAGGCTCCGCATCACCGACGCGTACCTCGGCTAAGAAAGAGCGTCCGCGGTTACAGTTCGGACCGCGTTCGCGTTACTGGCCGTTCGTCAGCCGCGAGTGCGCCCCGATGAGGGCGTTCGAGAGGTCGAGGCTCTCGATGTGCGTCTCCTCGTCGACGATGGAGTTCTTCAGCTCCGCGTTTCGGATGACCGCGCCGGGGAAGACCACGGACTCTTCGAGCACGGAGTCTTCGACCACCGCGTTGGCCATCACGTGGACGTTGGTGCCGACCTCGGTGTTCGTGAGCGTCGCCGACTCGTGGACGAAGTTCTCGCCGCCGAGGTACCACGCCACGGCGTCGAGGTAGCTCTGGGGCGTGCCGATGTCGAACCACGCGCCGTCGAACGTGTAGGCGAACACGTCGCCGTTCTGCTGGAGCCACTGCATGAACCAGCCGGGCTCGTCGGGGTTGTTGTCGCCGGAGAGATACTCGTCGAACTTGGGCAGGTCGTCCGCCGGGAAGGCGTAGCAGGCGATGGAGACGAGCGTGCTCTTGGGGTCTTCGGGCTTCTCCTGGAAGTTGATGACGCGGTCGCCGTCGAGTTCGACGAGGCCGTAGGACTTCGCGCGCTCCTTGTCGCCCACGTCGTAGGCGGCGAGACACGGCTCGTTTTTCTCGTAGAAGAAGTCCACGAAGTCGCCCACGTCGAAGCTGATGAGGTTGTCGCCCGCGATGACGACGAGGTCCTCTTCGACCTCCTCGCGGTCGATGAGCTGGGCGAGCGCGCCCACGACGCCGAACTTCTCGTCTTCCTCGCTGGTGTCTTCGACCGACAGCGTCGGCTTTTCGAACGGCGATTCGTCGATGTACTCCTCGAACGCGCCGGCGAAGCGCTCGTTCGTGCTCACGAACACCTCAGAGACCCGGTCGTCGGCTTCCAGGTCTTCGAAGATGGTGTCGATGACCGTCTGGTCGCCGACGGGCAAGAACATCTTGGGTCGGTGTTTGGTAATCGGCCACAGACGCGTTGCGTACCCACCGGCAAGGACGACTGCCTTCATATCCCCCAAATCCCGCCACGTGGACAAGGCCTTTTTGCATCCTCTCTATTCTGCTGACACTTCCGGGCGGAAGGCGGCGCAAGGGATTTTCCCTTCGACTCCCAATCGAGCGATATGACAGCCCGGGAGTCCGACACGACGGCCCGCCAGCGCATCGCCGACGCCCTCCGCGACGACCCCGCGACGGCCTCCGAGCTTTCGGCGAGCGTCGGCGTCTCGGTGTCGTCGGTGTACGGCCACCTCCAGCACGTCGCTCAAACAGTCCACGGAGCGGACGGCGAGCAGTTCCTCGTCGCGCCGCCGGAGTGCAAACACTGCGGCTTCAGCGCCTTCGACGACCCCGTGAACTACCCCTCGCGGTGCCCGGAGTGTCGAAGCGAGGGCATCGAAGAGGCCGTGTTCAAAATCGAGTAGTCGGTCGGTCTAAAACGACGCCACGGTCCGATTGTGGTAGTCGAGGGAGTCGGCGTCGAGGTCGTGGTCCTCGCGGACCGAAAGCGAGGTGCCGTCCAACTCGCGTTCGTAGGCGTGGGCGATAGTGTACGTCTCGGGGTCGACGGCTATCATTCCGTAGTCGAAGTCAGCGTGGTGGTCCGGACAGAGAACGAGGAGATTCGCCTCGACGTCCGGGCCGTCGTGGGGCCGCCCGAGCGGTTTGAGATGGTGCGCCTCCGCGTAGCCGTCGTGGACTCCTCGACGGCGACGCTCTCCACAGACCTGGCACGTGTGAGAGTACCGCTCTTTCAACTCGGTCGCAAGCGCCGTGTTTCGAATGATTCGGCTTCGCGTCGTCTCGGTGCGTTCCGCGGGCGCGAGGTCCGCCGCGGCTTCTTCCTCGTCGATCCGCTCTCGCCTCTCGTGACGGCGGCGGAGCACGAATCGGTAGACGTCCCTGTCGTCTCCCTCGAACGGGCCGTGCGCGTAGTCGACGACTTCGACCTGACCCTGGTACTCCCAGTCAGCCCCGGCCGACCCTCGATGGAAGAAAAATATCGGTAACGGATGGTGTTTGGCCCGCGCGAGGAACTTGTTGCCACCGGTGAGCGTCTGGTCGCCGGTCCGCCCCTCTCCGATGTACGTGAACTGGCCGCCGGTCACGTCGTCACCGTACGGTCCGGTGTCGCTCGAAAAGAGGCGGAGATACCGCTGGTCGTCGTCGTCGTAGCAGATTTCGATGCCGCGGCCCGTCATTCCGCGGTCGAATCGGGACCGGAGTTCCGACCCGCTCAACCGCTCTCCGGGTTCGAGCGAGAGCCCTGCGAGTTTCACGACGGAACCGACGGACGAGTCACGAAAAAGGGTTCCCCACGATGGTTCGTTGCCACCGGGCGGTGCCGCTTATGCCGCGTCTAACTCGTCCAAGAGCGTCCGCGCCGCCGCCGACGAGGAGCCGGGACCGCGCGCGGTGATGAGGTCGCCGTCGACCGTGACGCTGGTGTCGCTGTCGAGTTCGGCGTCCCAGACGCCGCCGGCGGCCTTCACCTCGTCTTCGACCCAGTACGGGAGCTTTCGGCCGTCGGGCATCAGGTCGTTTTCGTCGACGATGCCTTCCTCCCACTCGTTGGGGAAGCCGGTGACCTCGCGTCCCTCGACGAGGAACGAGCCGTCGGCCTCGCGGGTGAACCCGAGGATGCCGACCGCGTGACAGACGACGAGCGCCTTCGAGTCGTCGCCGGCGACCGCCTGCAAGAGCGCCTGTCGGGCGTGTCGGTCCTGATTGACGTCCCACGCGGTTCCGTGGCCGCCGGGGAACACCACGGCGTCGTACTCGCGGGCGTCGACCTGCGCAATCGGCTCCGGATTCTGCAGTCGCTCGTCGTTCTCGTGGACCTCGACGACGCGTTCGGCGAGTTCCTCGCCGACCTCCTCGGGGTCGATAGAGCGCTCGTCGACGACCGGCGGCGCGCCCGTCGGCGTCGCGACCGCCACGTCCACTCCGGCGTCGGTCAGGGTAGTGAGCGGCTCGATGCATTCCTCTCCCCAGTAGCCGTCTTCGCTGACGATGAAAAGCGCCGATGTCATCGCTCCCGGGTACGGTCCGGCCACAAAAAGGCCCCGCGGAGGCGGAAATCCGCGGGGGAGGGCGGCGCGACGGTGAGGCGTCGTGGCCGCGTCGGTGTCGGGTCAGTCGTCGCCGTGTTCGTCGACGATGACGACTTCGCCATCTTCGACGGTGACGTTGATGAGCGTCTTGACGTGGTGGTCCGAGTCGTCGAGTTCGTTCGGGCCGGCCTTCTTGATGATGGCGACGGTGTCGACGACGTCCGCGCCGATGTGGTCGAGCGCGTCGAGGACGGCCTTCATCGTGCCGCCGGTCGAGAGCACGTCGTCGAGGACGAGCACGCGGTCGCCCTCGTTCACGTCGTTGATGAACATGTCGCCCTCGGAGTAGCCCGTCTGCTGGTGGAGCGAGACCTCGCCGTCGAGGCCGTACTCGCGCTTGCGGATGACGACGAGCGGGATGTCCGTCATGAGCGAGACGGCCGTCGAGATGTGGATTCCCATCGCCGCGGGCGTGACGATTTTGTCCACGTCTTCGAGGTTCGCCTTGCGGATGATCTTGATGACGATCTCGCGCAGGAGCCCCGGTTTCAGCATCGGAACGCCGTCGCTGATGGGGTGGACGAAGTACTCGTAATCTCCTTTTTCGATGATCGGCGCGTCGAGAAGGGACTGACGCAACTGGTCCATGGCGCTCGTTTCCCCGGTTAGGCATAAAATGTGGCGGTTCGATGGCTCTCGGACACGCCGACCCACGTCTCGCGGTATCGACTACCGTGGACCGACCGACGCCGAGCGCGACCGCTCTCCGACGACGGTCTCCGCACGGAGCGCGCCGCTCCGTGGACGGTTACATCCCGCCGAGAAGTTGTGACGCGGTCTTCACCAGCGGTTCGACGGTTTCGTCGGGCTCGACGAAAAGCAGCATGCCACGGCCGCCGCAGTAGACCTGCAACACACCGTAGCCGTCGCGTTCCTCGAACCGGTACTCGACGCTGTTCTGTACCGGACTAAGCCCGGAAAACAGCCCGCGCTCCATGAACTCGCGCCGAGTCTCCTCGGCGAGCGAACTCAGGTGCGTCACGAGTTCGTCGCGACTCCCGAAGTCCTCGCGGACCGACTCCCCGACGTGAAACAGGTCGAAGGCCGTCGCACCGTAGACGGCGACCAGAGAGACTGCCCCCTTCGCAGTCCCCCGAAGCGCGTCCATCGCGACCTCGCTGTCGGGCCCCGGTCCGTTGACGGATGCCATCCGTGACGGGTCGATTATCATTCGTTTCCCCCCTTGCCCTGACGCTGCGCGTCTCCCTGCCCGGAGCGCGCGCCTGGACGTATCATAGATGTCCGATTGTGAGTCAGTATTATAAATTTGAGGGTCACACTGGAGGTAATAATTCGCCCCCGCCAAATCCGGCCGGAGACCACCTGAAACCGTCGTCTACTACGAGACCTGACTCCCTGATTTGACCCCGGTCTCGAGGGCGGCGTTTCGACCCCCTCGTGGCTGGCAGGAACCGTTACGAAACGTGTCCGCGATCGGGATATCGCACAAACACATTGGTTTTTAATGAACTACAGTACCCGGATTTTCAGTTATCTCATCTCAAAACCAACAGACAGCGTAGTGGTTCGGGGTCGGTTCCGCCTTCTCCAGCATCCTAGGACGATTCGACAAATATTATCCTTTCATTTTGTCGATTGGCTACAAAACCCGATTGAAATATAAGCTTCCGTCCCATAGATAGCGTGAGTGACCGAACGCTGCGCCCAGTTTGAGTCACGACCATACCCATGATACACCAACCACTCGTACTCGGTGGAGAGCACGCGGGTCGCGCGCTCGCCGAGCGACTACTGGAGGAGTACGAATCCGTCACGTTCATCGACGAGAACGAGGCAGTGGTCGCCCACGCGATCGAACGCGGTATCGACGCGCGAGTCGCGGCGTTCGACGAGCCACAGTCCCTCCGAACCGCGTGGAACGCAGACGCGGACGCGGTCATCGTCGTGGGGCGGGTCGACCCGACGAACCTGCTTCTCACGCAGGCCTCGCGGACGACGTTCGACGTCGACCGAATCACCGTACTCGTTAACGACCCGCAGAACACGGACGTGTTCGAGGACCTCGGTGTGGAAGTCATCTGCGTCACGTCGCTCGTCACTGACATGGTCGTCGGGTCGAGCGCCGAACCGGCAGAGGACGCCCGAGCGGGAGGATAAACGTGGAAAAAACGCTCGAACGAGACCTCGGTCTCTTCTCGGTGCTCGCGATCAGTATCGGGGCGATGGTCGGCAGCGGAATCTTCATTTTACCGGCGCTTGCGATCGACATCGCGGGTCCCGCGGTTATCCTGGCGTACTTGATCGCCGGCATTCTCGTGCTGCCCGCGGCGCTGTCGAAATCCGAGATGGCGACGGCGATGCCCGAAGCCGGCGGCACCTACCTGTTCATCGAGCGAGGGATGGGCCCACTGTTGGGAACCATCGCCGGTATCGGCACGTGGTTCTCGCTCTCGTTCAAGGGTGCGCTCGCACTCGTCGGCGGCGTGCCGTACCTGCTGTTGCTGTTCGACGTCCCCTCCACGGTCGTCACGCCGGTCGCGCTCGCGCTCGCGGCGCTCCTCGTCGTCGTCAACCTCGTCGGGGCGAAACAGACCGGGAGGCTACAGGTCGGAATCGTCGCCATCATGCTCGTCGCGCTCGTCTGGTTCGTCCTCGGCGGGACGCCGACCGTCGAGTCGACGAACTTCCGTCCGTTCTTCAACGGCGGAGTCGGCGGCTTGCTCACCGCGACCGGTCTCGTGTTCGTCTCCTACGCGGGCGTGACGAAAGTAGCGAGCGTCGCCGAGGAGGTCGAAGACCCCGACCGAAACATCCCGCTCGGCATCCTCGGGTCGCTCGGGTTCACGACGGTCCTCTACGTCCTCATCGTCGCCGTGATGGTCGGAGTCACCGACCGCGGCGTCCTCGCCGAGAGCGCGACGCCGATGGCGCTCGCCGCGGAGGCGTCGCTCGGAACCGCCGGCGTCGTCGCCGTCGTCGTGGCTGCGGTCCTCGCGCTGGTCAGTACCGCGAACGCCGGGGTTCTCTCCTCGTCGCGGTACCCGTTCGCGATGAGCCGAGACAAACTCGCCCCGCCGTCGCTGTCGACGATTAGCGACCGGTTCGGAACCCCGAGCACGTCGATTACCCTCACGGGCGTCGTGCTGTTGCTCCTCATCGCGTTCGTTCCGCTGCTCGACATAGCGAAGCTCGCGAGCGCGTTCCAGCTCCTCGTGTTCGTCCTCATCAACCTCGCCGTCGTCGCGTTCCGAGAGGGACACGTCGAGTACGAACCGTCGTTCACCTCGCCGCTGTACCCGTGGATGCAGGTGTTCGGCGCGGTCAGCGGTCTCGTCCTCCTCACGCAGATGGGGACCGTCCCGCTCGTCGGCGCGGTCGTTCTCACAATCGCGGGCGCCCTCTGGTTCTTCGTCTACGCCCGGTCTCGCGTCGACCGCGAGGGCGCGGCCGCCGACGCTGTTCGCCAAGAGGTCAGCCGCAACGCGGTCGAACGAGCCGAAGCGGCCATCCAAGCGCACCGCGACGAGTACCACGCCCTCGTGGCGATTTCGCACGACATCTCGAAAGCCAGAGAGCGGGCGCTGATTCAGGTGGCTTCGAGGCTCGCTCGCGCCAACGACGGGCGGGTCACGGTCGCGCGGTTCGAGACGGTGCCGGACCAGACGTCCTTGGCCTACGCGTCAGCGGTCGAATCGCCCGCAGACGTCGAGTTCGAACGACAGACCGACGAGCTCGACGACGAGTTCGGCGTGCCGATACGGTGCGGCACCATCGTCACCCACGACACGCGACACGCGGTCGTCAACTACGCCGACAACCAGGACGTCGACTTCCTCCTCGTAGAGCACCCGACGGGGACAAAGCGCGTGAGCGAGCGGCTCTTCGGAACCGACACGTCGTGGATTCTCCGCCACGCACCCTGCGAAGCCGGTCTACTCAAGGGACCCGAACTCGACGGGATTCACACCGTCGAACTGCTCGCGAGCCAGGGGCCGTACGACCCGACGAAAGTCGCCGTCGCGGACGCGCTGGCGAGCGAGTCCGAGGGTCGAATCCACCTGAGCCACTGCGGGGACACCACCGACTCGGCGGCCCGGCGACAGTCCCTCGAACAGTACAAAGCCGACATCGCGGAGCTGTGTAGCGCTCCCGTCGAGATGGGGACGCTCTCCACGGACGGTGGCCGCCACGCCCCGTCGACCGAGAGCGACCTCCTCGTTGTGGCCGCCGACGAGTGGAACGGGGCGTCGGACGCGAAGGCGGTCATCGACGAGTGGAGCGGTTCGGTACTCGCGGTTCACGGTCAGGACGCGGCTCGGCGCGGGCGACTCATGCGCGCGCTCGACCGTCGGTTGTTCTGACCCCGGCGGACAGTTCACCGCGTTCCGCGCGTTCGTCGGTGGTTTACGCGACCAAAACACATATTTTCAGGAGCCCCATTGGTCGGCTCATGGCGTCGACATCCATCGACGAGCTCGATAGATACATCCTTTATGCGCTGCAGAAAGACGCGCGACACACGTCGGGAAACGATATCGCGTCCGCACGTAACGTCTCTTCGAGCACGGTTCGAAACCGGATTTCGAAGCTCGAATCGAGCGGGATTATCCGGGGGAGCCACCTCGACATCGACTACGAGGCGCTCGGCTACCAGCTCCACACGATCATCTTCTGTACGGCGCCGATTTCGAAGCGAGAAGAACTCGCGAAGAACGCCCTCTCGGTCGAGGGAGTCATCTCGGTTCGGGAGATCATGTCCGGCGAGAAGAACGTCCACATCGTCGCGCTCGGTCGAAACAGCGACGACCTGAGTCGCATCGGGCGCGAACTCAGCGATATGGGGTTCGAGATTGCGGAAGAAGAGATAATCCGCAACGAGTACACCTGTCCCTACAGCCCGTTCGCCGGAGACTCGACGAACGAGCCGTAACCCCGGATGTCGACGCCGTTTCAGCGGTTTCGATTGGACACTGCGACCCGCGTCTGACCGTCGGATAGCGGAAAGGGTTTTGCTTGGCTTTCGCTACAGACACGTAGTACCAATGAGCCAGTATCGAACGTCCCGACGAATCGTCCGGTCCGACTTCGGAGGTGGCTGATGCCCGATACGAGTTCCCGTATTCTCGTTCCGGTCGGAGAGTCGTCCACGTTCCGGAACACCGTCGCATACGCGGTCCGCGAGGCGCGGCGCATCGCCTCGGAGACCGGCGAAGAATCGACCGTTCACTTCGTGTACCCCGTCCGATGGCAACTGGTCGACGAGAGCGAGCGTTCAGCGGCCGACGCCGTCGCCGAAACCCTCGAACGGGCGCGCGTCTGGGCGAACGACGACCTCGACTACGACGACGACGGCGACCTCGACGCCGAGGACGTCTCGGTCTCTATCGAAACCGCCGTCGTCGGCGAGGACCGATACCTCTTCTCACCGAACGATTTCGCCGAAGTACTCCTCGAGTACGCTCGTGACCGCGGCCTCGACCGCATCGTTCTCGACCCGGAGTACCAACCCGGCGGGAGCGCGCCGATGCTCCAGCCCCTCGAGTTCGAACTCGCGCGGTCGGGGCTACTGGTCGAGGAAGCGCCGGTCGACCGCGTCGTCGAGCGCAGCCGACTTCCCAGCCGAGCGAACGTCTCGAAGGCCCTCGCCATGTTCGGCGTCTCGTTCGGGTTCTACCTCCTCCTCGCGGGCGTCTTCGACACGTTCAACCTCGTCACCGGCGCGGTCTCCGCCGGCGTCGTGACGGCGGTCTTCGCGCGCATCTCGTTCGTGAACACGCCGTCCGCGACCGGAAGCGTCGCCCGAATCGCCCGCTTTCTCCTCTACGTTCCCTACCTGTTGTGGGAGATCGTGAAGGCCAACTTCTCCGTGGCCTACATCATCCTCCACCCGGACCTCCCCATCGACCCGGAGATGCAGCGGTACCGGGCGGCGATTTGGGGTGACCTCTCGGTGACGACCCTCGCGAACAGCATCACGCTCACGCCGGGGACCCTGACCGTCGATATGGACCGGGACAGTCTCATCATTCACTCGCTCACCGGTTCCGCCCGAGACGGCCTCGCGGGCGGCGCGCTCGAACGCGCCGTTCGGTTCGTCTTCTACGGACGCTCGGCGGCTCGTATCCCGACGCCCGCAGAGCGCGGGACGATAGCCTCGTGGACCGACGACGACCAAACGGACGGTGACGAGTGACGATGCTCGGACAGCTCTCGACGTTCGAGACGGTGTTACTCGGTGCCGCGGGCGCGTTCATCACGTTCGCGGTCGTCCTCCTGTACCGCGTCGTCCGCGGACCGACGATGGAAGACCGCGTCATCGCGATCAACGCCATCGGGACGAACACGGTCGTCGTGTTGGCGCTCGTCGCCGCCGCGTTCGGTCTCTCCGGATTCCTGGACGTCGCGCTCGTGTACGCGCTCTTGAACTTCCTCGCCAGCATCGCCATCTCCAAGTTCATCGTCGAGCGCGGGGGTGTCCTCTGAGATGACGCCTCTCGAATACCTCGTCGTGGGACTCGTCCTCGCGGGCGTCTTCTTCAGTTTCGTCGCGGTCGTCGGAATCATCCGACTGCCCGATCTCTACACCCGCGCCCACGCGACTTCGAAGAGCGATACGCTCGGAACGGTGCTCTCCCTCGGCGGCATCGCGCTCCTGTTCGGCGCGGAGGTCTCCGCCGTCAAGACGGTCTTGCTTCTGTTGTTCATGCTCATCACTAACCCGACGGCCGCTCACGCCATCGCACGGGCGGCCCACGACCAAGGTATCGAACCGTGGACCGCGAGCGATGAGGAGGGCGACTGAACGTGCAGTTACTCCTCTACGGCGTGTTGCTGACGTTCGTCGTCTTCGCCGCGCTCGCCGTTGCCTTCCTCCGAGACATCCTCAGCGCGATTATCGCGTTCGCCGGGTTCAGTTTCGGCGTCGCAATCGTCTACATCCTCCTCAGAGCGCCCGACGTCGCGCTGACGGAAGCGGCCGTCGGGGCGGGTGTCACGACGGTGTTGTTCCTCCTGGCAATCGTCCGAACGGTCCGGCCGGGCGGGGACCGACTCTTCGAGCGCGTCGCGTGGGGGCCCGCGATAATCGCGACCGGTCTCGTGGGCGTGTTGCTCACGACGGTTCGGTCGCTCCCCACTATCGGCGACCCGACCTCGCCGGTCGCGACCTCGGAGATCACCCGGTATTACCTCGAAAACGCCTATCCGCAGACCGAAGTCGAAAACGTCGTGACGGCGATTTTGGCCGCCTACCGCGGGTTCGACACGCTCGGTGAGGCCGCGGTCGTTCTCGCGGCGGGGCTCGCGGTCCTCGTCGTCCTCCGCAAGGAGGTGTACGTATGAGCGCCACCGACGGCTCTCTCAGCGCGTACGTCGAGAGTACGATTATCATGACGACGGTTCGCGTCGTCAGCCCGTTCGTGTTCACGTTCGGGCTGTTCGTCATGTTCCACGGCGCGGAGTCCGCCGGCGGCGGGTTCCAGGGCGGCGCGATCGTCGCGTCGAGCATCATCATGCTCGCGTTCGCGTTCGGTATCGAGCCGACGCGCGAGTGGCTCGACGACAGCGTCATCCGACTCCTCGTCGGCGTCGGCGCGACGACGTTCGTCGGTATCGGAATCGGTGCGCTCGCGTTCGACGGGGCGTTCCTGGAGTACGCCGCCTACGGTATCAGCCACGGCGTGAAGTACGGTATCGAACTCGTCGAACTCGGCATCGGCGCAATCGTCGCGGGCGTCATCGTCTCGCTGTTCATGAACCTCGCGGGTGGATTCAACCACGACTCCGGAGGTGACGACGCGTGATCGACCTCCTCACGACGCACTACAACTACGTCGCGAGCATCCTGCTGTTCGGTATCGGACTCTACGTCGTCATGGGCAGTCCGAACCTCGTCAAGAAGATCATCGGTATGAACATCTTCCAGGTCGGCATCTTCCTGTTTTTCGTGACGACCGGGTACGTCGACGGCGGGGCTCCGCCCGTGGTCGGCCACGGCGAAGAGACGTTCGTGAGCCCGCTTCCGCACGTGCTTATCCTGACGGCTATCGTCGTCGGGGTGAGCCTGACGGCGGTCGCGCTCGCGCTCGTCATCCGCATCTACGACGGCTACGGTTCGCTGGACGAAGACGTCATCAAGGAGGTGCAGGTCGATGACTGACGCGCTCGTCCTCCTCGTGGTCGTTCCCATCGCCGCGTCGCTGTTCCCCGTCGCTCTCGGGGGGCGGTTCGAGCGAATCGGTTGGTTCGTCGCGGCCGCGATGGGCCTCGTCCACCTCGGACTCTCCGCGACCGTCGCGGCGCGGGTTCTCGACGTCGGCCGGATCTCGTACGCCGTCGGTGGGTTCGAACCGCCGTTCGGCATCGAACTCGTCGCCGACGGCATCTCCGCGCCGCTGCTCGTGCTCGTGTCGCTTTCGACGCTCGGCGTGCTCGCTTACGCCCGCCGCGCGGGGCCGCACTCGAACGCGTTCTACAGCGAACTCGCACTGCTCACGGCCGGTATCTCCGGCGTCTTCGCGACCGCTGACGTGTTCAACCTGTACGTCTTCCTGGAGATTACGGGGCTCGCGACCTACGCCCTCGTCGCCAGCGGTCGGTCGCCGAGCGCGGCGTTAGCGAGCCTCAAGTACCTGTTCGTCGGGACCATCGGCGCGTCCCTCTACCTGCTCGGCGTCGGGTACCTCTACATCATGACGGGGACGCTCAACATGGCGGACCTCACCGAGGCGGTCGCGTCTGTCGGCTACTCCTCGCCGGCGATACTGGCGAGCTTCGGGCTCATCGTGACGGGCCTCCTGGTCAAGGTCGCCGTCTTCCCGCTGCACACGTGGCAGCCCGGCGCCTACGCCGAGTCGCCCGACACCGTCAGCGCGTACATCTCCGCGCTCGTCTCGACGGCGGCCGGCTACGCGCTCGTCCGCATCATCTACGCGGTGTACACGACCGAGTTCCTCGACGAGGTCTCGCTCGCCGGCGACGCCCTCGTGGCGCTCGCGTCGGTGAGTGTCGTCGTCGGGGCGGTCCTCGCGGTCATGCAGTCCGACCTCAAACGCATGCTCGCGTACTCCTCGGTCTCGCAGTTCGGTCTGGTCGTCGCCGCAATCGGCCTCGCGAACGAGACGGCGCTCGTCGGAGCGGTCGTCCACCTCGTGGGCCACGCGGTGATGAAAGGCGGGCTGTTCCTCACCGTCGGCGTATTCGCCACCGGTCTCGGCGTGCGGACGGTCGAGGACTTCGCGGGACTCGCCGCGAAGGCACCGGTGTCGAGCGCGGCGTTCGCCGTGCTCGCCTTCTCGATGGTCGGCATCCCGCCGGCCGTCGGGTTCGTCGGGAAGTGGAACATCGTCGTCGGTGCGGTCGAAGCCGGCGCGTGGTCCGTCGCGGCCGTCGTCGTGGTGAGCACGCTTCTCACCCTCGCGTACTTCGGCCGGGTCATCGAGCGAATGTACTTCACCGCGCCCGAACCCGAGGCGGACGCCGTCTCGACCGACGGCGGAAACGAAACCGTCGAGGTGTCGTTCGGCATGCGCGCGGTCGTCGTCGTCTCGGCGGTCGCCGCGGTGGTGCTCGGCGTTCTCGGCTCCGACCTCATCACCGTCATCCAACCGGCACTGGAGGTGTACTTCTAAATGACAGACGTTTTCTCACTGAGACCGCTCGCGGCGGTGCTAGCCGCGGCGGTCGGTATCGTCACTATCGTCGCATCGAAACGCAGTCCCAACGTCAGGGAGGGCTTCACCGTCCTCTCTGCGGTCTCCGCACTGGGTATCGTCGCAAGCATGGTTCCGGGGGTTCTCAACGGGACGACGTACGTCACCGACCTCGGGACGTTCGTCCCCGGAGTTCGGTTCGTCCTCCGGGCCGACCCGCTCGGGATGATATTCGCCCTGCTCGCGAGCCTCCTGTGGCTCATCACGAGCTTCTACAGCATCGGCTACATGCGCGGGCTGGACGAACACGCCCAGACGCGGTACTTCGCGGCCTTCGCGGGGAGCGTCAGCGCCGCCCTCGGCGTCGCGTTCGCCTCGAACCTCATCGTCCTGTACGTCTTCTACGAGCTGTTGACGGTGGCGACGTATCCGCTCGTCACGCACGACGAGACCGAGGAGGCCCGAAAGGCCGGTCGGAAGTACCTCGCGTACACCTTCGGTGGCGGGGTCGCCGCCCTGGCCGGGACGGCGCTCGTGTTCTTGACGACCGGAACCGTCGAGTTCTCCGCTGGCGGCATCGCCGCGCTCGCGAACGCCGACCCGGTCGTCGCGCGGGCCGCGTTCGCGCTGCTCGTCGCCGGCTTCGGCGTGAAGGCCGCGCTCATGCCGGTCCACTCGTGGCTCCCCGACGCGATGGTCGCCCCGACGCCCGTCTCCGGGTTGCTCCACGCCGTCGCGGTCGTCAAAAGCGGCGTGTTCGGTATCGCCCGCGTCATCCTCGACGTGTACGGTCCCGACGCAGTCGGCTCGCTCGGAGTCGGCCTTCCGCTCGCCGCGGTCGCCGCGTTCACCATCGTCGTCGCGAGTATCATCGCTCTCCGACAGGACAACCTCAAACGGCGGTTGGCGTACTCGACGGTCAGCCAGCTCTCGTACATCGTCCTCGGGTTGGCCCTACTCTCCCCCGCGGCGCTCGTCGGCGGGCTGCTCCACATCCCCGCCCACGCGTTCATGAAGCTCACCCTGTTCTTCTGTGCGGGCGTGATTCACGTCGAGACGCACACCGACGATATCAGCGATATGGCGGGAATCGGCCGGCGGATGCCGCTGACGATGATTGCGTTCACCGTCGCGAGCCTCGGGATGGCCGGCCTGCCGCTGGTCGCCGGGTTCGTCAGCAAGTGGTACCTCCTCATCGGGAGCATCGAGACGGGACAGACGGTCTTCGTGTTCGTGCTCTTGGCGTCCGGCCTGTTGAATATCGGCTACTTCTGGCCGGTCATCTACCAGGCGTTCTTCCAGACGCCGGAGGACTCGGACGCGAAACCGCTCATCGAGTTCCCCATCGGCGGCGTGCGGGCAGTCACCGACGGCGGGTCGAAAGACTCGGTCGCCGAGGGTGAGCAGTACGCCGTCGACCGGAATCCGAGCGACCACGTCGCCGTGGCCGACGGCGAGTCCGACCACGACGCCGCGACCGACGGCGAATCCGACCACGACCACCACCACGGCGGCGCACCGGCCGGCGGGTGGGAACGTCGTCGACTCGGCACCGAGAGCACGTGGTTCATGATGGCCCCGATTACAATTGCCGCGGCCGGCGCAATCGTCCTCGGGGTCGTTCCCCAGACGGCGGTGTTCCTCGCGCTCGTCCAGCGCGTCGTCGCCGACGTGACGGGGGTGGTGTTCTGATGTCGACAGCCACACTCCTGCCGCCGGCGTTCGTCGTGCTCGCGGTCGCGCTCGTCATGCCGTTCGTCTCGCGTCGGGTCGGGCACGCGCTGGGCGTGCTCTCGACCGGCGGGGTGGCCGTCTGGTCGCTTCTCGCCCCGGCCGGCGCACACCTGCCGGTGACGTTCCTCGGCTTCGACGCCGTGTTGTTCAACGTCGACGAGTTCTCCCGGTTGATGGGGATTATCTTCGGCCTCATCGGCGCGGCCGCCGTCCTCTACTCGTACTCGTCGGACGCGCGGAACATCCAGACGGCCTACGCCCTCGGTTACGTGGGGACGAGCCTCGGCGCGGTCTTCGCCGGCGACTGGCTCACCATGGTGTTCTTCTGGGAACTCATGGCGGTCACGAGCACGCTTCTCGTCTGGGACTACGGCGGCGAAGCGGTGCGCGCGGGCTACCGCTACGCGATTGCCCACGGGCTCGGCGGCAGCCTGCTCATGGGCGCTATCGTCTGGCACTACGTCGAGGTGGGGTCGTTCCTCTTCTCGGCGACCGGCGGTATCGCGGCCGGCGTTCCGGCCGCGCTCGCGGCGCTCGGTATCGGCGTCAACGTCGGATACGTCGGGTTGCACACGTGGCTTCCCGACACGTATCCGCGTCCCCACTTCGCCGCGAGCGTCTTCCTGTCGGTCTACACGACGAAGACCGGGGTTTACGGCCTCGCTCGCGCGTTCCCCGACGGGAACCTCGCAATCGCGTACATGGGGACCGCGATGGCCGTCGTCGGCGTCGGCTACGCGCTCATGCAAAACGACATGCGACGGCTCCTGGCGTACCACATCCAGTCGCAGGTCGGGTACATGGTCGCCGGCGTCGGCATCGGCACGGCGCTCGCGACCGCCGGCGCGTTCGCGCACGTCTACAACCACATCCTCTACAAGGCGCTGTTGTTCATGACCGCCGGCGTCGTCCTCTCGCGGACCGGCGAAGAGAACCTCAAGTACCTGGGGAACCTCCGCGGGGCGTTGCCGGCGACCGCGCTCGCGTTCACCGTCGCCGCCCTCTCGATTAGCGGCTTCCCCGGCTTCAACGGGTTCGTCAGCAAGGGCATGATTACCGCCGCCGCCCACAAGGAGCATCTGGACGGCATCTTCTACCTCCTCCTCGCCGGGGGCGTCGGAACGTTCATGTCGTTCATCAAGTTCGGCTACTACGCGTTCTTCCGCGATGCGGACCGCGACTGGTCGCTCGACCGCGCCGGGACGGGCCAGTCGGTCGCGATGCTCAGCGTCGCGGGGCTCTGTGTCGCCTTCGGGCTGTACCCAGACGCGCTGTTCGCGATACTGCCCGGAAGCACCGCCGACGCGCACCCCTTCACGCTCAGCCACCTCGGCGAAGGGTTCGCGCTCGCCGTGCTCGGGGTCGTCGGCTTCGTGGTCGTGAAGAAACCGCTCTCGAAGGTCGGAGACGTGCCGGACGTCGACGCCGTGTTGAATCCCGCTGTCTTCTACGGCACCCGCGCGCTGGTTCGCGGCTCGACCGGTCTCTTCGCCGCCGTCGACCGCGTCGTCTCGACCGCGTCCTACGACGTCGCGGGCGCGATTGCGAACCCGTACCCCGCGTTGCGTCGGGTCGCCGGCGGCCTCGGACGGACCGAGGCGGACTCGATTACCGTCGGGAGCCTTCGCGCGACGATTGCGACGAGTATCGCACTCGTCGTGTTGATACTCGGCGGCGTGCTCGTCGGACTACTCGCGTAGTCCCGAGCCGGCCCGGGTCGTTTTTTACGAGAGTTCCGTTTTCAGTTCGTCAGCGACGCGCGCGCCGAGTCCGTCTTTCGACCCGACGTACTCGCTCGTCTCGTCGGCGCGGACGACGAGCGCGCGGGTCTCGTCCGCGCCCATGACGGAGGCGTCGTTGGCGACGACGAACGCGAGGCCGACGCGGTCCATGATGCGGCGGGCCTCGCCGACCATCGCCTCGTCGTCGCCGGTCGTCTCGGCTTTGAAGCCGACGATGGTGAGGTCGGGATGCGAACCGCGGACCGCGTCGATGAGCTTCGGCGCGGGTTCGAGGTCGAGCGTGCGCGCCTCGCCGGAGCGAATCTTCTGGTCGGCCGCCTCGACGGTGAAATCGGAGATGGCGGCCGCGGAGACGAGCGCGTCGGCGTCGGCGTCGACCGCGGCCTCGACGGCCTCCAGCATCTCGGCCGCCGACTCGACGGCGAGCACGTCGGCGTAGTGTACGTCGTCACCGTCGTGGACGAGCGTCACGTCCGCGCCGCGAATCGCGAGCGCGCGGGCGACGGCGCGACCCGTGCGACCGGAGGCGCGGTTCGAGAGGGTTCGAATGGGGTCGATGGATTCGGTCGTCGCGCCGGCGGTGACGACGACCGACTTCCCGGCGAGCGACTGTTCGGTCGTCGCCGTCGCCACGCCGGTGACGATGGCCTCCTCGGTGGCGATTTTCGCCTTCCCCTCCTCGACGCGCGGGTCGACGAACTCCACGCCCCACGACCGCACCCGCTCGATGGCGTCGAGGACGCCGGGGTGGTCGTACATGGGCTCGTGCATCGCGGGCGCGACGACGACCGGGACGCCCGCGCCGATGGCGGTGGTCGCGGTGGTCGTCACGGGGGAGTCGTCGACGGCGGCGGCTATCTTGCCGACCGTGTTGGCGGTCGCGGGCGCGACGAGGAACACGTCGGCCCAGCCCTCGCGGCCGCAGAGTTCGACGTGTTCGACGCGGCCGGTAATCTCGGTCACGACGTCGTTGTCGGTGGCGAACTCGACGGCCCACGGGTGGATGATTCCCGTCGCGGCGTCGGTCATCACCGCGCGGACCGACGCGCCCCGCCGTCGGAGTTCGTGCGCCAACTCGACGACTTTCACGGCCGCGATACTCCCCGTCACCCCGAGCGCGACGTTCACACCTTCGAGCATTCACTCGTCTCTGCGCCCGCTATCGGTTAAAAGGATTCGCGTCCGCGCGGGGTGGTCTCGGACCGCACCCGCGCGAATCGGAGTCGGTTATTCGTCGAGTCGCCCGAGTTCGTCGTCGACGAGGCTCGGGTGCGTGCGCTGGGGCTCGTCGTGCGGTTCGGCGAAGAACTCGCGCATGACCTCGCGGGACTCGCGCTCGCGGCGGGCGCGCTCGTCGGCGTCTATCTCCTCGCAGGCCGGCGGCACCTCGCGGCCGCGGTCGGTGAAGTAGCCGGTCGGCGCGACCCAGTCGTTGTAGAACGCCGTCCCCGAATCGTGGACCAGCGTGATGGCCGTCTCCGCGGCGTCGCCGGCGGCGACGACCGCCTGGTGGTAAATCTCGGTCAGTCGCCCCGCGGCGTAGATGCCGGGGACGGCGGTCCGGCCGAGGTCGTCCACGTCGACGTAGGTCTTCGACCCGGCGGCGCGGAGGTCGACGCCCGTGTCTTCGAGGTACGACGCGTCGGACCACGACGCCGCGACGACCCGCGACGCCTCGACGGTCTCTTCGCCGTCGTCGGTCTCGACGGTCGCGCGGAACAGCGGGTCGTCGTCGTCGCCGAGCACGTCGAGGTCGGTGACCCGGCCCGTCAGTCGGTCCGCGCCGTTTCGGTCGGCCTGTTCGGAGAGCAGGTCGGTGAACAGTCGACTGTTGACGCCCGCCGGGAAGCCGGGGACGTTTTCGAGGTGGGCGTTTCGGCGAACGATCGGCTCGCCGTCGTTGACGACGAGGGTGTCGAGGCCGGCGCGCGCGAGGAACGTCGCGGCGGTGAGGCCAGCGACGCCGCCGCCGACGACGAGCGCGTCTCGTGGATTCGTCTCGCTCATGCCGTGCGATAGCTCAGCGGCGAGTAAAACCGTGCGGATGTCGCCGAAGTCTGCCGAATCCCGTGCCGCGCGAGACGCGCGCTACCGCCCCAGCGACGCGCTCGGGTCGTTGAGCCAGCGGTTCTCGGCCGCCTCGACGCTGACGAGCCCCGCGGAGTCGCCTTCCGGGGTCATCCGGACGCGAAGCCGCCAGCGACCGTCCGAGAGCGCCTCGCCGTCGATGAAGCGCACCGCCCGCCCGGGCGTCCGGCGGAGGAGCGACACGGCGATGGGGAGCGTCGGAATCCGGCCGGTCCGCTCCGCGAGCGCGTAGTCGCCAAAGGTGAGTTCCCACGTCCGAGAGCTGTCGTCGCCGTCGGTCCGAGCGTCGGTACGGGCGTTCGTGGGGACGTCAGTTTCGGACATCCCGCCGGTCCCGACATCGGCCTCGGCGTCGGGAATCGGCCGTACCGAGTAGCCCTCGACGAAGCCGGCCGTTTCGAGGTGCCCGAGCGTCGCGTCAACCGGGTTCGGCGTCGCAGTCGGACAAAACAGGTCCGCGGCCGCCTCGACGACCGCCCGCTGCTCGGCGGGCGAGAGGCGGACGTCCAGTTCGCTCATCAGGCTCCACACCAAGGTGAGACAGAAGTCGTCGTGGTCGTCGACGACCTCGGCCAGCGTGAGGTACGTCTCCATCGCGGCGGTCTCGGCCTCCCGGTGGCCGAGTTCCGACAGCGCCTCGAACAGCGCGCCCGCGGTGTCGTGACAGAAGGCACTGTAGCGGGTGTAGTCGTCTTCCGACCCCGCTGCGGCCGACCGAGGCGGTCCCTTCGACACCTCGTACACCTGCGGGTCGTCGTACGGGATGTTCGGGTCGTATCGCCGAAGCGCCGCCCGGTAATCTCTCGTCAGTTCCGCGGCCGCCCCGGCGGTGCGCCGGTCCGGAAACCGCCGGCCCGTCGCGGCACCGGGCTCCGAACCAGTGCGACCGCACACTATCGCGTAGTCGCCGTCGGGACGCGCCAGCGACCGAATCTCGGCTCTGACGTCCCGAAGCGTCCCCCCCACCATCTCGGCTCTAGGTCGAGACACCGGCCGATTATAGGTTGCGATTGCGACGGCTGTCGGTCCCGCGGGAACGGGCGACGCGGCCCACAAGGCTTTGGTCCCGCCGACCCCATTCGACGCTCGTGGACGAGATAGCCGTCAGCACCGTCGTCTACCTGCCCCCCGAGGAGATATACGAGTTCCTCGTGGACTTCCCGCGGTACGCCGACTACTCGAAGCACCTGCGAGACGTGCGACAGTCGGGCGACGGGTCGCCGGGCACGCGGTACGCCCTGTACTTTTCGTGGTGGAAGCTCACCTACACCGCCGAGTCGAAGGTGACGGACGTCACCCCGCCGACGCGCATCGACTGGACCATCACCAAGGACGTCCACGCCGTCGGCCGCTGGCGGGTGGAGGAACTCGACGACCTGCCCGACGGGGCCCCGTCGGACGCCGACACCGCCTGTCGCGTCTTCTTCGAGGTCGAGTACGACCCCGACAGCGTCTCCGCGGGCGACATCGACCTCCCGCGGTTCGTCTCGCTGGGCTGGGTCATCGACAAACTCCGACCGGTGCTCCAGAAGGAGGCCGAGCGAATCGTCGAGCGAATCGTCGCCGACATCGAGGGGCGGCCGCGGCGCGTTGAACTCACGATACACGCGAAACCGGGGTCGTGAGCGACGGTGGCCGGGGTATTCGCGAAGGGAAATGCACATACGCGCCCGCCGTCCAACACAGGGGTATGACAGGGGCTGGTCTCTGGTGCGCGTGATAATCATCGGTGCCGGACAGGTCGGGTCGTCCATCGCGGCCGACCTCGACGAGACCCACGAGGTCGTCGTCATCGACTGCGACCCGGAGCGCGTCGACGAACTGAACTACTCGCTCGACGTGCTGGCGCTCCACGGCGACGGAACCTCCGTGGACACGCTCGAAGAGGCCGACGTCGAGCGCGCCGACATGGTCATCGCCTCGACCGACGACGACGAGACGAACATCGTCGCCTGCGCGACCGCCAAGGCCATCTCGAACGCGTTCACCATCGCCCGCGTCAAGAACACGGAGTACCTCCGGACGTGGCAGCGCTCGGAGAAGGCGTTCGGCATCGACTTCATGGTCTGTACGAACCTGCTCGCCGCGGAGTCCATCGTCCGCGTCGTCGGCCTCCCCGCCGCCCGCGACGTGGACCCCTTCGCGGGCGGGCAGGTCCAGATGGCCGAGTTCGAAGTCGACGAGGAGAGCCCCGTCGCCAACCAGACCGTGAGCGAGGCCGACCGGTTCGACTCGCTGACCTTCGCGGCCATCCTCCGCGACGGCGAGGTCACCATCCCCCGCGGGGACTCCGTCATCGGCCCCGGCGACCGCGTCGTCGTCATCGGCAGCCCCAAGAGCGTCCAAGGGTTCGCCAGTTCCGTCTCGCCGGACGAACCGCCGGGAACCGCCGAGGAGGTCGTCATCGTCGGCGGGAGCGAAATCGGCTACCACGTCGCCCGCCTGCTCGAAGAGCGCGGCTTCAAGCCCAGACTCATCGAGTACGACGCGGAGCGCGCCCGCGAACTCGCGGAGATGCTTCCGGGGACCATCGTCATGGAGAGCGACGCGACCGACGTGGACTTCCTCGAACGCGAGTACATCGGCGACGCCGACCTGCTCGTCTCGGCGCTCGACTCCGACGAGAAGAACCTGCTCGTGTCGCTGCTCGCCGCCCGCCTCGGCGTCGAACGCACCGTCGCCGTCATCGACACGACGCCGTACGTGGACCTGTTCGAGGCCGTCGGCGTCGACGTGGGCGTCAGCCCCCGCGAGGTCGTCGCCGAAGAGATAACGCGGTTCACCCGCGAGGGCGGCGCGGAGAACGTCGCACTCATCGAATCGGACAAGGCCGAGGTGCTCGAAATCGAAATCGACGCCGAGAGCGTCCTCGCCGGCAAGCCGATTCGGGAGTCGGTCGCGACGCTCCCCGAAGGCGTCGTCATCGGCGCGATAACCCGCCGTCGCGAGTTCATCACCCCCCGCGGGGACACCGTCATCGAACCCGGCGACCACGTCGTCGTCTTCGTCGATAGCTGCGTCATCGACGACGTGGGACCAAACCTGTAAGTCGGTCCGTCGCCGCACGGCCCCTCGTTCTGCGCCGAACACTCGACCCCGTCACGTCGTCGCGCGGGCGACCGCGAACCCGAACAGGGAAGAACCCGGCGCTCGGTACGTTAGTCCACGGATGAAATTGCGGGTCGATTACAGAGCCAGCCTGCGTCTCGTGGGGACCGTCCTGAAGTATCTCGCGGTCCCTCTTTGTTTCCCGCTCGTGGTCGCGCTGTACTACGGCGAGTCGGTGCTCCCGTTCGTCGTCACGATGGCCGTCACGGTCCTCGTCGGCGCGGGGCTCGAACGGCTCGCCGACGAGCCCGACATCGGGGCCCGCGAGGGCTTCCTGATGGTCGCGGTGACGTGGCTGGCCGTCACGATTGTCGGCGCGATACCGTTTCTCATCGAGGCCCACGGCATCCCCTTCCTCGCGTCGCCCATCCACCCCGAGTCGACCCTCGGGAGCCCGGTGAACGCGCTGTTCGAGACGATGAGCGGCTTCACCACGACCGGGGCGACGGTGCTCGGCGACATCTCGTTTAACTCCCACACCCGCGGCATCATGATGTGGCGACAGCTCACCCAGTGGCTCGGCGGGATGGGTATCGTCGTCCTCGCGGTCGCCATCCTCCCCGAACTCTCCGTGGGTGGCGCACAGCTGATGGACGCGGAAGCGCCCGGCCCCGGCATCGAGAAACTCACCCCGCGCATCGCCGAGACGGCCCGCGCGCTCTGGGGCGCGTACCTCGGCCTCACGGTGCTCGAAATCGTCCTCCTCTACGGCCTGCACGTCACCGGCAACGCCCCGAACATGGACGTGTACAACGCCATCGCCCACGGGCTGACGACGATGCCGACCGGCGGGTTCTCCCCGGAGGCCCGCAGCATCGAGGCGTTTTCGGCGGCCGCGCAGTGGGTCATCGTTCCCTTCATGGTCGCCGCCGGGACCAACTTCGCGCTCTTCTGGCACGTCCTCACGGGCGAGCCGAAGCGGCTGTTCCGGGACACCGAGTTCAAGTCCTACCTCGGCGTCATCGGGGTCATCTCGGCCATTCTCGCCGGAATTCTCTTCCTCGGCGACGGCCTCATGTCCGTCGCGCCGGCGGGCGAGACCTACGACCAACTCTACCTCGAAGGTATCCGCACGGCCATCATCGGCAACGTCGAACCCGCGGTCCGCCAGTCGGTGTTTCAGGTCGTCTCTATCGTCACGACGACCGGCTACGCCAGCATCGACTTCAACGCGTGGAGCGCGCCGACGCAGTACGGCCTCCTCTTCGCGATGTTCATCGGCGGCTCCGGCGGGTCGACCGGCGGCGCGGTCAAAATCGTCCGCTGGTACGTCATCGTGAAATCGCTCCGCCGAGAGCTGTTCACGACGGCCCACCCCGAGGCGGTCCGCCCGGTCAGGCTCGCGGGCCGCGCGGTCGACGAGCGGGCCATCCGCGGCATCTACGCCTTCACGCTCCTGTACCTCGTGCTCTTTTTCGTCTCGACCGGTCTGCTCCACCTCGACGCCGCGCGAACCGGCTTCGACGTGAGCATCCTCGAAACGATGAGCGCCGTCGCCGCGACCCTCGGGAACGTCGGGCCGGGCTTCGGCATCGTCGGCCCGATGGGGAGCTATCTCGACTTCTCCAACGGCTCGAAGCTGTACATGGTGCTTCTCATGTGGGTGGGCCGACTGGAGATTCTGCCCGTGCTGGTCATCTTTACGCCGGAGTACTGGCGGCGATAGCGCCGAAAAACAGGAGTCAGTGCCGCTTTTCGTCAGGGATTCAGCCCGTAGATGACCGACCGGGCGAACACCAACACCGGGATGATTTCGAGGCGGCCGACCCACATGTTGAAGAGGAACATCGTCTCGACCCACGGGTTCATCCACGGGCCGGTGATGCCCGTCGAGATGCCGACGTTCCCCTGCGCGGACGCGACTTCGAACAGCGCGTCGGCGTAGGTGAACTCCGGCCCGGCGAGGTTCACGAGGAGGACGCTCGACCCGACGAGCAACAGCAGCCAGAGCATCGAGACGATGGCCGCCTCGGAGAACTCGCGGTCCATCTCGGTCCGCGAGAGGCGACGACCGTTCATCTCGATGTTGACGATTGCGCTCTCGGGGAGGAAGACGCGGGAGAACTGCCAGCGGATGCCGCGGGCGATGGTGTAGCCGCGGATGATTTTGATGCCGCCGACGGTCGACCCGGCGGCCCCGCCGAGGGTCATCGCCCCCGACAGGAGAATCTTCCCGCCGTCGGACCACTCGCCGAGCGGCGCGGCCTGAAAGCCGGTGCAGGTGAGCGCGCTCACCCAGTGGAACGCGGCGTCGCGGACGGCGTCCGACTCCGGCCCGCCGACGACGCCCGAGAGTCCGAAGTAGTCCGCGGTCTCGACGAACGCCGACCCCGCGGTCGCGGGGAGACTGACGAGGTTCTGGACGGCCAGCGCGACCGCGCCGACGGCGAAGAGGACGAGGAGCCAACGCGTCTGGAGGTCGCCCCAGAGGCGGTCGACGTCGCGGTTCTTCAGGACGGCGTAGTGGACGGGGAAGGCGATTGCACCCAGCGCCATGATGGGGAGCAACACCGTCTCGATGAGCGGCGAGTCGTACGTCCCGATGGAGCCGTCGGTGACGGCGAACCCGCCGGTCGACAGGCCGGTCATCGCGTGGTTGAGCGCCTGCCACGCCGCCTCCCACAGCGGGAGCGCGGCCCCGTAGTCGCTGGCGCGGATGGCGAAAAAGAGGACGACCACCGACAGGAGCGTGTAGCCGACGAAAATCTTCCACACCGTCCGGACCGTCGAGACGACGCTCGGGTGAATCTTCTCCTCTCTGGCCTCGCCGCGGTAGAGCGCGTAGCTCCCGCTGCCGGGCCGCGAGAGGATGGAGACGGTGAGGACGATGACGCCCACGCCGCCGACCCACTGGATGAGCGAGCGCCACCACTGAATCGTCCGCGGGAGCGACGGTTCGTGGATGCCCATCGTGAGTCCGCTGCCGGTCCACCCGCTCATGCTCTCGAACAGGGCGTGTAAGGGGTCGCGGAAGTAGACGAGGCTCGACTGGGCGTAGTCGACCCCGGTGGGAACGAGCGCCGTGAACACGCTCTGCGGGGCGAACTGCGCCGTGAGGAAGAAGGGAAGCGACCCGAAGGCGGCGGTGGCGAACCAGCCCGCGGCGGCGATTATCATCCCGTGTTTCATGCGGGGCGCGGGGGCGTCTTCGAACGCCTTCCGCGCGCCCAGCCCGACGAACGCCGTCGCGCCCCCGGCGACGAGGAACGCGAGGGCGGCGTACCACTCGCCGAAGCCGACCGCGACGAGGACCGACGCGGTCATCAGCGCCGACTCCATGGCGAGGAGCGAGCCCACGTCGCGGCCGATGACCGCGAGGTCGGCGGGCCATCCCGAGACGGTTCGTCCGCGGCGGGGCATCAGTGGTCCTCGTAGTGGCCGAACACGTCGGTCACGTCGGGCGTCGCGCCCTTCGCGGAGTAGACCGTCAGGAGGTCGCCCGAACCGATGGTCGTGTTCCCGCGGGGCGTCACGGGGTCGTCGTCGCCCTCGCGCTCGATAGCGACGATGAGAGTGTCGCCGTCGAGGAGGTTCTCCTGGGCAGCCTCCTGAATCGTCATCCCCACAATCGGCGCGTCCTCGTCGACGCGGATTTCGAACACCTCGGCGTGCTCGCCGATGCGCATGTAGTCGACGATGGACGGGCGCTTGACCGCCCGGTAGAGGTACTCCGCGATGAGTCGCTGGGGGTTCTCCATCGTGTTGACGCCGATTTGGCGGTAGAGGCTCATGTGCTCGGGGTTGTGGACGACGGAGACGATGTCGGGGATGTCGAGCTCCTTCGCCAGAAGGCAGACCATGATGTTGGTCGCGTCCTTGTCCGTCGTCGTGATGATGGCGTCGGCGCGGTCCGCGCCGGCCTCGTCGAGTGTCTGTTTGACCGTCGCGTCGTCGTTGAGGACGAGGCAGTCGAACGTCGCGGCGGCCGCTTCGGCCTTCGCCTCGTCGCGCTCGACGACGACGACCTCGTTGCCGCCCTCGGTGGCGATTTCGATGAGCGGCGTGCCGATGTTGCCCGCACCGACGACGATGATGTACATGACGTTCCGGCGTGCGCATCGGGTGGTGGAAAAACTGTCGGCATGTCGTTTCGTTGGTCAAACGGGGACTTTCCGCGCAAACAGCTACCGAATGAGGCGTCGCCGCGTGTTCGGTCACCCTACTGGAGGGTAAACCGAGTGTTCGTCCAGCCCGCCCGCGCGTCTACGGCGTCTCGGTCGGGGTGGTGGACCGGATATTTATCAACAGATGTGGTATATGTGGACACATGACGGTCCCGGCCAGTCGGTCCCGCGACCAAGCGAGGGTCCGCCCGTGAGTCACTCGGGCGGGCGCGAACCGACGGTGAGTCTCAGTCTGCTCGACGCGACGATGGTCGGAATCGGCGCGATGATCGGCGCGGGAATCTTCGTGTTGACGGGGCTCGCAGTCGACATCTCCGGCCCGGCGGCCATCGTCGCGTTCGCCCTCAACGGCGGCGTGACGACCTTCACGGCGCTTTCGTACGCCGAACTCGCGGCCGCGATTCCGCGAAACGGCGGCGGGTACGCGTACGTCCGTGAGGTGTTTTCCGCACCCGTCGCCTTCGTCATGGGATGGACGCGGTGGTTCACGTACATGATCGCGGGGTCGCTGTACGCGCTCGGGTTCGCCTCGAACTTCGTCGAGTTCGGGCACATCTACGGCTACGCCCTTCCGGGGCCGCCGGTCCTGTACGCGCTCGGGGCCGTCGTGACGCTCGTGGCGCTCAACGCCCTCTCGACGGAAGCCTCGGGACGGGGCGAGACAGCCATCACGCTACTCAAAATCGCTATCCTCGGCGTGTTCGTCGCGTTCGGTCTCACGGCCGCGGACGCGGGGGAGTTCGACCCGCTTTTCACCGAGGGAGCGCTGTCGGTCCTCCCCGCGATGGGGCTGACGTTCATCGCGTTTCAGGGGTACGACCTCATCGCCACCGTCACCGAGGAAGTCGAGAACCCGCAGGTGAACATCCCGCGGGCCATCCTCCTCTCGGTCGCCGTCACCGTGGTCGTCTACCTGTTCGTCGTCTTCGTCGCCATCGGGACGCTCGGCGCGGACGGGCTCGCTGGCGCGGGCGAGACGGCAATCGCGCAGGCGGCGGAGGGCTTCATGCCGACGTTCCCGATAGTCGGAACGGGCGCGGCGCTCATCGCCTTCGGGGCGGTCTTTTCGACCATCTCGGCGCTCAACGCGGTCGTCATCGGGTCGTCCCGAGTGGCGTTCGCCATGGGCCGCGAGCGACAGTTACCCGCCCGCCTCGGCCGGTTCCACCACCGGTACGGGACGCCGCTCGTCGCCATTCTCGCGTCGGCCGTGGTGATGCTCGTCGCCGTCCTCGTCGTTCCCATCCGCATCGTCGGGAACCTTGCGAGCCTGTTCTCGCTTCTGGGGTTCATCATCGTCAACTACGCGTTGATTCGGCTTCGGCGGCGACAGCCGAACCTACAGCGACCTTTCGAAGTGCCGCTGTACCCCGTCACTCCGGTCCTCGGCATCGTCTGTAACGTGCTTTTGGGCCTCTTTATCGACTGGTTCACCTGGGTGCTGGCCATCGGTTGGCTCGTCGTCGGCGGCGGCGTCTACCTCCTCTTGTCGAGGCGCGACGACGTCGGCCCGGCGGGACCGCCCGAGATTCAGGACCCGGAGCCGATTGAACCGGCGGAGGGAGCCGACGACTGACCGACGAATCGACCCGAGCGTCCGAAGACTACCCGCCGACGAAACACCGCACCGAGACGACTACTACACACCGACACCAATTCACACACATGCCCGACCCAGTAACACACGATTTACGCGTCGTCGTCGCCGGCGGTGGAGAGTTGGGCCTGCGGACGGCCGAACTCCTCTCCGACCGGGGCCACGACGTGGTCATCGTCGAGGCGGACCCGGACCGAATCCCGGACGTCGCCGACAAGTACATCGCCACCGTCATCGAGGGGGACGCCTCCCGCCCGGAGATACTCAGACAGGCCCAACCCGAGCGGAGCGACGTGGTGGCCGCACTCACCGACGACGAGTCGACCAACTTCGCCGTCTGCCTGGCCGCGCAGCGGATGTCGGACGTTCGGACCGTCATGCGAATCACCGGGACGCCGGACGAACTCTACGAGGAGTTCGTGGACGGACTCGTCTTCCCAGAGCGACTCGGCGCGCGGGCGGCGACCAACGAAATCGCGAACGGCGGCGTTCGAACTATCGAAGACATCGGTGGCAACGTCGAAATCGTGGAGGTCGAAGTCGCCGAAGACGCGCCCGTCGCCGGCAAGCGACTCGACGAGGTTCGGCTCCCACAGGGGAGTCTCATCATCGTCGACTATCAGGGGAACCGAATCGGCGGCCCCGACACCGTCCTCGAAGCCGGTCACCGCTACGTGCTCGGCGTCGAGTCGGACGTGGCCGACGAAGTGATGAATCTGTTTCGGGGATAGTCCACCCGCGACGACGACCGACGACGCGGAACCGAGCGACTCGGTCGGCGCTCGGTGCCGTGAAAAGCCGTTCTCGTGTTAGTTCTCGACCGCGGACGCGGCGCGGACGATAGTCTCCTCGCCGAACTTCGGCCCGATGAGTTGGAGACCGACCGGGAGGCCGTCGGTCTCGCCCGCCGGCACCGAGATGGCGGGGAGGTTCGCGAGGTTCACCGGCACGGTGTTCGCGTCGGCGAGGTACATCTGCAGCGGGTCGTCGAGGCTCTCGCCGAGTTCGAACGGCGGGACCGGCATCGTCGGCGACGCGACCACGTCCACGTCCTCGAACGCCTCGTCGAAGTCCTGTTTGACCCACGCGCGGGCGTCCTGCGCCTTCGCGTAGTACTTGTCGTGGTAACCGGCAGAAAGGGCGTAGGTGCCGAGGAGGATGCGGCGCTTGACCTCGGAGCCGAAGCCGTCCTCGCGGGCGCGGGCGAACGCCTCGTTCCAGTTACCGTCGTAACCGCCGGACTTGCCGTAGCGGACCCCGTCGAAGCGGGCGAGGTTCGACGACGCCTCGGACATGGCGATGACGTAGTAGGCGGCGACGGCCTTCTCGACGGAGGGCATGCTGACCTCGCGGTACTCCGCGCCCTGCGCTTCGAGTTCGTCGAGCGCGGCCCAGAACGCCGCTTCGACGCCCTCGTCCGCGCCCTCGACGAACTCGGTCGGGACGCCGATGGTGAGCCCCTCGACGTCGCCGTCGGCGGCCGCGGCGTAGTTCGAGTCGGCACCGGCGTCGCGGGTCGTGCCGTCCCGGTCGTCGGGGCCGGCGATGACGTCGAGGAGCGCGGCGGCGTCCTCGACGGTCGGCGCGATGGGGCCGATCTGTTCGAGGGAGTTCGCGTAGGCGACGAGGCCGTACCGCGAGACGAGGCCGTAGGTCGGCTTGATGCCGACGACGCCGCAGAACGCCGCGGGACAGCGGATGGAGCCGCCGGTGTCGGTGCCGAGCGCGAGGTCGGCCTCGCCGGCGGCGACGGCGGCCGCGGAGCCGCCGGAGGAGCCGCCGGGGACGCGGGACTCGTCGACGGGGTTCTTCGTCGGGCCGAACGCCGAGGTCTCGGTCGTCGTCCCCATGCCGAACTCGTCCATGTTGGCCTTGCCGACGATGGTCGCGCCGGCGTCCTTCAGGAGTTCGACGACGGTCGCGTCGTACGGCGGGACGTAGTCTTCGAGCATCGCGGAGCCGCAGGTCGTCCGCAGCCCCTCCGTGGAGATGTTGTCCTTGACGGCGACCGTCTTGCCGGCCAGCGGGCCGTCGTCGGAGCCGTCGAGCGTCTCTTTCGTGATGAAGGCGTTCAGCGACATCTACGACACCCGCGGGCCCTTGAAGAAGCCGTCTTCGGTCTCTGCGGCGTTCGAGAGCGCCTCCTCTTGGGTGAGGCCGTCGCGGACCTCGTCGGGGCGCATCACGTTCACCAGTTCGTCCTCGCGGTCGACTTCGGGGACCTCGTCGAGGGCGTCGAAGTAGCCGAGGATGTCCGCGAACTGCGCCGCGAACTCCTCGACCTCGTCCTCGTCGAGGTCGACCCGCGCCAACTCGGCGACGTGTCGAACCTCGTCGGCGTCGACGGGCGTATCGCTCATGTATCGGAGGTGACGGAGACCGGGAGTAAGAGTTTCGGTGTGGGTCGTTTCCTCCGGTCCGCGGGGTGGGACCGCCCGGGCGAGCTCGCCGACGAGACGACTGGAACCGACCCTGCGAACACGGCCCATTCCGCCCTTCTGCCGCCGTCAGATATAAGTAACGAGGGTCAATACGAATAGACGGAGAACGACCGTTCCCAGTTGCTTCTCTCGCACACAAATGACAGAAAGTGTCCGACGTTTCACGACCGGCAACGCGCGCGTGCGCAATGAGAATGCGAAAGATACCGAGCAGACCGACGCCGAGCGGGAGCAGACGCTCTCGTGTCCCGAGTGTGACTCGGAGAGTCTCGTCGCCGACTCCGAACACGGCGAGACGGTCTGTGAGGACTGCGGCCTCGTCGTGGAGGAAAACGAGATAGACCACGGCCCCGAGTGGCGCGCGTTCAACTCCTCGGAGAAAGACCAGAAGTCCCGCGTCGGCGCGCCCACGACGAACATGATGCACGACAAGGGGCTGTCGACCAACATCGGTTGGCAGAACAAAGACGCCTACGGGCGCTCGCTGTCGTCCCGCCAGCGCGAGAAGATGCAGCGACTTCGCACGTGGAACGAGCGGTTCCGCACCCGCGACTCCAAGGAGCGCAACCTGAAGCAGGCGCTCGGCGAAATCGACCGCATGGCCTCCGCGCTCGGCCTCCCGGATAACGTCCGCGAGACCGCCTCGGTCATCTATCGCCGCGCACTCGACGACGACTTGCTCCCCGGCCGCTCCATCGAGGGCGTCGCCACGTCGGCGCTGTACGCCGCCGCCCGCATGGCCGACACCCCGCGGTCGCTCGACGAGATTACGAGCGTCTCGCGCGTCGAGAAGGACGAAATCGCCCGCACCTACCGCTACGTCGTCCGCGAGCTGAAGCTCGAAATCAAGCCCGCCGACCCCGAGCAGTACGTCCCGCGGTTCGCCAGCGAACTCGGCCTCTCCGACGAGTCCGAGCGGCGCGCCCGACAGCTCTTGAAGAACGCCAAAGAACAGGGTGTCCACTCGGGCAAGTCCCCCGTCGGCCTCGCCGCCGCCGCCGTCTACGCGGCCTCGCTTCTCACCAACGAGAAGGTGACGCAGAACGAGGTCTCCGAGGTCGCCAACATCTCCGAGGTCACCATCCGCAACCGCTACCACGAACTCCTCGAAGCCGAAGAGCAGGTCCAACTGCCCTAACCCGGCCGGTTCGTTCGGTTCGCCCCGCCGCGTCTCGCTCCGTTTCGTCTCGTTTCGCAACAGCCATGCCGCTCGCTCCGGAGCCACAGCCATGGAGACGACCCGACATTTCACCTCGACCGTGTACATCGTCAACGACGGCGCGGTGGCGCTTCACCGACACGAGCGCCTCGGCATCCGCATCCCGCCGGGCGGCCACGTCGACCGCGACGAACTCCCCCACGAGGCCGGCCTCCGCGAGGTCCGCGAGGAGACGGGTCTCGACCCCGAACTCGTCGACGACACGCCGTCCGTCCCCGCGCCCGACGGCCGGGCGCTCCCCCAGCCCCGCCAGCAGATGCTCTACGACATCAACGTCCACGGCGACGGCTCGGTCGGTCACCAGCACATCGACCACATCTTCTACGCCCGCGTGGACTCCCGCGACATCGACCCCGCGGCGGGCGAGGCCGACCCCGAGGTCTGGTCGTGGTACGACGAGTCGGCCCTCCGCGAGAGCGACCTCGACCCCGACACGGTGCAGTTCGCGCTGGAGGCCATCGAGGTCGTCGGCGACGAGACGGAGAACTGAGTCAGACGGAGAACTGAGTCGAACGGAGCGACGAGACCGACAGGAGCCGACCTACTCCACCAACGACTCGACGTACCGCTGGACGTGGTTCTCCATCCGCCGCTTGAACCCCGCCTGCCGCGCGAGCCGGTCGAGTTCGCGCGAGGCGTAGGTCCCGTACTGGACCGCCTTCTTGTCCGCTTCCGCGACCGACTCGGGGAGCACGCCGCTCGCGGCCTCCCTGAGCGCGACCTTCCGCCGGTCGCCGTCGACGAGCAACTGGCCGGGAAGCGGGAGCGCCGCCGAGACCACGCGGTCGTGGAGCAGCGGCGCGACGGGTTCGACCCCGGCGGCGCGGAGGACGAGCAGGTCGCGTTCGAGCTGGTCGGGGAGCGTGAGAATCAGCTCGCGGGCGGCCCCGCGGACGGTTTCGGCCTCGACGCGCGGGTCGTCGGGGGCCTTCTGGACTTTGGCGTAGCCGCCGAACAGTTCGTCCGCGCCCTGTCCGACCGCGAGGCGGTCGTAGCCGTCTTCGGCGACCCGCTCGGCGAGCAGGTACAGGGGAAGGACGATTTGCACGTCCATCGGGTTCGTCCGGCCGAGCGCGGCGACGATTTCCGGGACGGCGCGTTCGAGCGCCTCGTGGGTGAGTTCGACCACGGCGAGGTCGCGGTCCATCGCGGCGGCGGCCTCGCGGGCGGCGGCGACGTCGTGGGAGCCCTCGAAGCCGGCGACGTAACAGGGGGCGTCGGGGACGCCGGCCGCGACGACCGCGGAGTCGACGCCGCCCGAGAAGGCCACGGCGAGACCGTCGTCGTCGACCGACCGAACCGAGTCGAAGACCGCGTCGCGGACGCGTTCGAGCGCGGCGTCGCGGTCGGTGGCTGCCGGCGGGTCGGGGAGCGACCAGACGCGTTCGTCGTCGCCGGCGGCCTCGCCGGTCGTCTCGCGGGCGTGACCGGCGGGGACGGCGACCGGGTCGTCGAGGTCGCGGTGGTCGAACGACCACCGCTCTGGGTCGTCGCGCTCGGAGAAGAGGGGCTGGCGACCGAGCACGTCGCGGACGAGTCGGCCGTCGAGTTCGCCCGCGAAGCCCGCGGTTCCGGGGAGCGGGTCGCGCTCGGCGAGGGCGCGCCGGACGAGGTCGGGGGACGCGCCGCGCATCAAAAGAGGTCCGTCAGCGCGTGTTTCAGGCGCCGGGTCGCGCCGCCCGCGGCCTGCCGGAACGAGATACGCCACGGGGTCTTGTTGCCGACGACGCTGGTTCGTCCCTCGGCGACGGCCGAGAGGATGGCTTCCGCGCTTCGGGTGTCGGTGCCGACCTCGGTGACGGCCTGTCCGACCATCTCCGCGATGTGAGCGTCGCTCCCGGCCGTCATCGGGAGGTTCCGCCGCTTGGCGAACCGCTCGGCGCGCTGGTTGGCGATGCCGGTGAGGAGCCGCGAGTTGTAGATTTCGATGGCGTCGGCGCTGGCCAGTTGCGCGCTGGAGATGTGCGGGGCGACGCCGTGACGCGACTTCTGGAAGGGGTGCGGGACGACGGCGATGCCGCCGGCGTCGTGGATGCGGTCGAGCGTCTCGTCGTACGACAACCCCGCGGGAATCAGTTCCTCGACGCCGAGCGCGAGCACGTGGCCCGCGGCGCAGGTGACTTCCATCCCGGGGATGCCGACCAGTCCGTAGTCGGCCGCGAGTTCCGCGGCTTCGAGGCTGGCGTCTATCTCGTCGTGGTCGGTCACGGCGAGGGCGTCCAAGCCGACCGCGACCGCCTGTTCGAGGAGGTACTCGATTGGGTCCCGGCCGTCGTAGGACAGAGACGAATGCGAGTGCAACTCGACCGATAACACACCGTCTCCTAACGATGGAGGCTAAAAAAGCGCCCCGGTCCCGGTGTGATTGGCGTGTGTACCTCACGCACGGCGCTGGGGTGTCTCGGGGCACTCCACCCGTTGATGACGCCGACGCGAGAGACCGTCACCACCCGCAGACACTCCGCGAACGCCGACATACCGCCAGAACTGGACGAAATGTAAGAATACAGAAATAATATCGCGGGCGACGAACTACTCGGACGGTGGCGTACCCACACCGCGTGGTTCCACCGGGGTGAGAGAGATGACCGTACGAGACATCGCACGACCGAGAGACGAACTGGTGACAGCGAGGGAAGACACGCCGATTCGAGAGTTGGCGAAGCTGATGGAGGACCGAAAGGTCGGCTCCATCGTCGTCGCGGACGGCGACGACATACAGGGTATCGTGACTGACCGAGACATCGCGCTCAAGTGCGTCGCCGCCGGCGGCGACGCGAGCGGGATGACGGCGAAAGACGCGATGACCGAGCGACCGTTCACCGTCGACGCCGACGTGGGCGTCTTCGACCTGTTCCGGCAGATGCGGGAACACGGCGTCCGGCGCGCGCCGATAACCGACGGCGGCAGGCTGACGGGTATCGTCACGATGGACGACCTGCTCGTGTTGCTCCAAGACGAGATGCACGAGCTGACGGAGATAATCCGCGCCGAGTCGCCGCCGTACACGCCCGCGTGAGTCGGATGCGGGCGACGACGGCGACTCCGACCACATTTTACGCACGTTCGTGCACATAGAAAGGGTTTACAATGTGCGTTCTGACCATACCAGTGAATGACGCTTTCCGACGCGGACCGCGACCTCGTCGTCGCCGAACTCGGTCGAGACCCGACGCCGGCCGAGGAGATACTCTTCGAAAACCTCTGGAGCGAACACTGCGCCTACCGGTCGTCTCGCCCGCTTCTGTCGGCGTTCGACTCGGAGGGCGACCAGGTCGTCATCGGTCCCGGTGACGACGCCGCGGTCGTCGCTCTGGACGACGACACCTACATCACGCTCGGTATCGAGAGCCACAACCACCCCTCCTACGTCGACCCCTACGATGGCGCGGCCACGGGCGTCGGCGGCATCGTCCGCGACACCCTCTCGATGGGCGCGTACCCCATCGCGCTCGCCGACTGTCTCTACTTCGGCGACTTCGACCGCGAGCACTCGCGGTACCTCCTCGATGGCGTCGTCGAGGGCATCGCCGACTACGGCAACGCCATCGGCGTCCCGACGGTGACCGGTTCGACCTCGTTCCACGAGAACTACGAGGGCAACCCGCTCGTCAACGTCGCCTGCGTCGGCCTCCTCTCGGCCGACCGCCTCGTCACGGCCGAAGCGCAGAAGGCGGGTAACAAACTCGTTCTCGTCGGCAGTTCGACCGGCCGCGACGGCCTCGGCGGCGCGTCCTTCGCCAGCGAGGACCTCGCGGAGGACGCCGAGACCGAAGACCGGCCCGCGGTGCAGGTCGGCGACCCCTACACGGAGAAACTGCTCATCGAGTGCAACGAGGCGCTCATCGACGAGGACCTCGTCGAGTCCGCCCGCGACCTCGGGGCCGCCGGTCTCGGCGGCGCGTCCTCCGAACTCGTCGCCAAGGGCGGTTTCGGCGCGGAAATCGACCTCGAGAAGGTCCACCAGCGCGAGCCGAACATGAACGCCTTCGAGATTCTCCTCTCGGAGTCCCAAGAGCGCATGTGCTACGAGGTGACCCCCGAGAACGTCGAGCGCGTGCAGGAACTCGCGGCGCGCTTCGACCTCGGCAGCGCCGTCATCGGCGAGGTCGCCGAGGGCAACTACGTCTGTACCTTCGACGGCGAACCCGTCGTCGACGTGCCGCCGGAGTTCCTCGCGGAGGGCGCGCCGATGAACGACCTCGACTCGGTCGAACCCGAGTCGGCGACGCGCGACCTGCCCGCGTTCGACCTCGAAGCGGCGTTCGAGGCGGTCGTCGCCGACCCCAACACGGCGTCGAAGCGCTGGGTCTACCGCCAGTACGACCACGAGGTCGGCCTGCGGACGGCCCGCCGCCCCGGCGACGACGCGGCGCTCCTCGACGTGCCCGAGGCCGACACGAAACTCGCGTTCACCGGCGGCGCGGACCCCAACTGGACGACCGCCGCGCCCTACGACGGCGCGCGCGCCGTCGCCTTCGAGAACGCGACCAACCTCGCCGCGAAGGGCGCGTCGCCCCTCGCGACGGTCGACTGCCTCAACGGCGGCAACCCCGAGAAGCCCGACGTGTACGGCGGCTTCAAGGGCATCGTCGACGGCCTCGCCGACATGTGCCGGGCGCTTTCGGTCCCGGTCGTCGGCGGCAACGTCTCGCTGTACAACGACTCCGTCTCCGGCCCGATTCCGCCGACGCCGACGCTGGCGATGGTCGGCAAGGCGGACGGCTCCTCGCCCGGCCTCTCGCTTTCGGGCGAGGGCGACCTGTTCCTCGTCGGCCACTCCGGCGGGGCGCTCGGCGGCTCGGCGGTCCTCGAACACGCCGGCGGCTCCGACGCCTTCCCGGCGCTCCCCGAGGACGCCGACGCCGCGACGGCGGTCGAGACGATTCAGGCCGTCGCCGCGGACGACGCCACGGTCGCGGTCCACGACGTGAGCCACGGCGGCCTCGCGGTCGCGCTGGCCGAGATGGTCACCGAGGAGGTCGGCGCGGACGTGTCCGTCGCCGACTACGTCTCGCTGTTCGAGGAGACGCCCGGTCGTGTCGTCGTCGAGACGACCGACGAGGCCGCGCTCCGCGACCTCGCGGGCGACGTGCCCGTCGTCGACCTCGGAACGACGACCGACGACGCGACGCTCTCGGTCGCGGTCGACGGCGACGAGGCCGCCTACGACGCGGCCGATATCGCCGATCTGCGCGACGTGCTGGCTCGCGAACTCGACTGAACCGAAACTAAACTGAAAAAACGCGGTGCCGCGTCACGCCGCTTTCGCTACGGTTCGAGGACGACTTTTCCGCTGCTCTTTCTGGCTTCGATGTACTCGTGGGCCGCCGCGGCGTCTTCGAGGGCGAACGTCTCGCCGACGACCACGTCGAGTTCGCCCGCGGCGAGCAGTTCGGACAGTTCCGGCACCGCGCCGAGGATGGATTCGGGACGCTGCTGCATGGCGCTTCCGAGGTGGAAGCCGATGACCGACTTGTTCTCGAACAGCAGGCGCGTCGGGTCCGCCTCGGCCGCGTCGCCGGACGCCGCGCCGTAGGTGACGAGTCGGCCGAAGTCGGCGAGGGCGTCCAGACTGCGCCGGAACGTCTCGCCGCCGACGCCGTCGAGGACGAGGTCGACGCCCGCGCCGTCGGTCTCGTCGGCGACGACCTCGCGGAAGTCCTCCTCGGTGTACTGGATGCCGTGGTCGAGTCCGAGGTCGGCCGCGAGGTCGAGTTTCTCCTCGGTGCTGGCCGTGCCGAACGTCTCGACGCCGGCGTGGGCGGCGAGTTGGACCGCCGCGGTGCCGACGCCGCCGGCGGCCGCCTGAATCAGCACGCGCTCGTCGTCGTCGAGGTCGCCCCACTCGTGGAGGCAGTTGTACGCGGTGAGGAACTGGACCGGGAAGCCGGCGGCCTCGGCGAACGACATCGACTCGGGCACGTCGAACAGCGTCGGGGCCGGCGTGGTGACGTACTCGGCGTACGCCCCGCCGCCGGTCATGGCGACGACGCGCTCGCCGACCTCGCGGTCGACGCCGTCGCCGACCGCGTCGATGGTCCCCGCGGCCTCCATTCCCGGCGTGTACGGCGGCTCCGGGCCGTCTCGGTAGGTCCCGCGCCGCTGCATGATGTCGGCGAAGTTGATGCCGGCGGCCTCGACGGCGATGCGGACCTCGCCCGGCCCCGGCTCGGGCGTCTCGGTCTCGCGCAGTTCGAGGCTGTCGGAGCTTCCGTACTCGGTGACGACGATAGATTTCACGCCGGGTCGTAGCGCCGGGGGTCGTAAAAGCGGAGAGAACGCGGAAGTTCGTACAAATTGCCGGTTCCGGGGGTCCCGAGCGCGCTTACGCCAGCGCCAGCGGGAGGCCGAACACGACGACGAGGCCGACGACGAGAACGAGGATACCGGTCGTGACCTGACTCATCGAGAACTCCTGCATCGGAGAGGTGACGCGGGCGTCCTCGTCCGCGTGGTGGTCGTCGTGTCCGTGGCCGCCGTGGTCGTGGTCGTCGCTCATACGCGGGGCGACGGGTTCGCGGTACAAAAACGCACCTAACCGTCGTCCGCGGACGGCGCGACCGGCGCGGCCGGAGCGGGCGGCGAGTCGGCAGCCAGTCGCGGGAGAACGCCTCGCCGGACGGGGCAGGACCGGAACAGCACGGTCAGGTCCGGGACAGATACAGCACGACCACAAACGCGAGCGCGAGCGGGAGGAACGGAGTCGCGGCGTCGAGCGGGACCAGAAGCGCCACTATCGCGGCCATCACCACGAACTCGACGACCACCAGTAGGCTGAGTAGCTCGGCTGAATCCACCATCGTTCGGACTGGAATCGCGTCGTGGTTCTCACGGACGGGTCATCAAGGTGGCTCTACCGCGGGGAACGGCGAGGGAACCGGCTCAGTCTCGCGGACACCGAGCGACTCGGCGAGGTGGTCGGAATTCCGCCCACCACCTGCCGTAGTCGAAACGGTGAAACGGCTCTTTCGCCAACGATTCGGTAGCGAATGCTCACGAAGCGCATCATCCCCTGTATCGACGTCGACCTCGACGAGGACGGGAACCCGGCCGTCTACACCGGCGTCAACTTCGAGGACCTGAAGTACACGGGCGACCCGGTCGAGATGGCCAAACTGTACAACGAGGCGGGCGCGGACGAGTTCGTCTTCCTCGACATCACCGCCTCCGCAGAGGGGCGCGAGACGATGCTCGACACCGTCTCGAAGGTCGCAGACGAGGTGTTCATCCCGCTGACCGTCGGCGGCGGTATCCGCACCCGCGACGACATCAAAGAGACGCTCCGCGCCGGCGCGGACAAGGTCTCTATCAACACCGCGGCGCTCCAGAACCCCGACCTCATCGAGGAGGGCGCGCGCTCCTTCGGCAGCCAGTGCATCGTCATCTCGGTGGACGCCCGGCGACGCTACGACGAGGACGGCGAGCACTACGTCGAGGTCGACGGCGAGTCCTGCTGGTTCGAGTGTACGGTCAAAGGCGGCCGCGAGGGAACCGGCGTCGACGTGGTCGAGTGGGCCCGCGAGGCCGAATCGCGCGGCGCGGGCGAGCTGTTCATCAACTCCATCGACGCCGATGGGACGAAAGACGGCTACGACATCCCGCTGACGAAGGCCGTCTGCGACAGCGTCTCGACGCCCGTCATCGCCTCCTCCGGCTGTGGCGGCCCCGAAGACATGTACGAGGTCTTCACCGAGGCCGGCGCGGACGCGGGCCTCGCCGCTTCTATCTTCCACTTCGACGAGTACACGATTCAGGACGTCAAAGAGTACCTCGACGAGCGCGACGTGCCGGTGCGACTGTAAGCGTCCGCGTCCCTTCTCCGACACTCTTCGTCTCTCTTCGCTCCTCTTCGTCCTTCTTCGTCCTTCTTCGTCCCTCTTTCCGCGCCCGCCGCCGGCCCCGCCCGCCACCGACCCTGCCCGCCGGTCGTGCGCCCCCAGCACAGTCGGAACTAATCTTAACCCGCTCGCGCGCCGTATCTCGACCCGAGATGACCGACGACCCGTGGCTCGACGCCCTCCGAACGCACCGCGAAGAGAAGGACCGCTATCTCGCCGCGGACCGAAACTCGCCGATTCCGCCGGACCAGCGGGAGTTCTTCGACGGCCTCGACTACTTCGACCCCGACCCCGACCTCCGGTTCGAACTCGAACTCCGGGCGTACGACGACCCCGAGCGCATCACTATCGGCACCTCGACCGACGGCGAGCGCGAGTACCTCGCGTGGGGGCGCTTCGAGTTCGAGGTCGACGGAGAGGCATACTCCCTCGACGCCTATCGCGCCGACGCCGACGAGGACCGCCTGTGGGTTCCCTTCCGCGACGAGACGAACACCGAGGAGACCTACGGGGCCGGCCGCTACCTCGACCTCGAAGCCGCGGACCGGACCGACGACGGTCGGTGGGTGGTCGACTTCAACGACGCGTACAACCCGTTTTGCGCCTACTCGCCGCGCTACGAGTGTCCGCTCGTCCCGATGGAGAACTGGCTCGAAGTCCGTATCGAAGCCGGCGAGAAGGACTACGAGGGACCGGGCGGCGGAGACGAGTAACCGAGAAACGCGCCGCTCACGGTCGGAGCGAAACGAGAGAGAACCCGCAGATTACGCGTCGATACCGGCGCGGTAGGCGTCGGTGAAGTCGTCGGCGGTGCGCTGGACGCCGCGGGCGGCCTCCGCGAGCGCGTCGAGGGGGTCGACGCCGGACTCCGTCTTGATAGAGAGGACGGGGTCCGTCTGTCCGCCGGACTGCTCGGGGTTCACGTCGTAGGTCGCGGCCGTGACGGTGTCGGTCTGGAGGAGTTCGCCCTTCAGGACGTTCATGAAGGTGTGGTCCTCGCCGCCGATTTCGATGCGGAGTTCCTCGTCGGTCTTGTCGATGACCCGCAGTTCCATGGCTCTCCGTTCCCTCCAGCGGCGTTTTAACGTTTCGTCTCGGGGACCGCGACCAGTTCGTCGAAGTCCGGGTCCGCGTCGAGGAGTTCGTACCGCCCGTCGCCGTCTGGGGCCGCGACGACGCCCTCGGCGACGAGGTGGTCCAAGTGGGCGAACGCCTCGCCGGGGCCGTGGAGAATGTGGATGGCCGAGAGGTCGCCGAACAGGCGCGCGCTCACGGTCCACGCGTCGGCCGGGCCGTGTTCGTCGAGGACCGAGACGACGCGCTCGGTGCGCTCGCGGTGGTGCTCGGCGATGACGCGCGCCCGGCCGGCGGGGTCGTCGATGGGGTCGCGGTGGCTGGGCCACGCCCGCGCGAAGTCGAGGTCGACGAGGCGCGCGAGGCTGTCGAGGTAGGTTTCGAGCGGGCGGTCGACCCGGAGGTCCGCGCCGCCGACGTTCGGGGTGTACTTCGGGAGAATCGCGTCGCCGACGAACGCCTCGCGGCCGCGCTCGCCGTCGAAGGCGAAGGCGCTCAGCCCCGCGGCGTGGCCGGGGAGGTGGACGACTTCGAGGTCGCCGTCGCCGGCGGCGATGCGGTCGCCGTCCTCGACGGGCGTCACGTCCACGCGGTCGCCTCGGAGGTCGTCGTGGCCGTCGAGGAACGCGGTCACTTCGGCGAGCGGTTCCTCGGGAATACGCCACTCCCCGAAGCGGCGCTCGCGAATCTCGCGCTCGGCCGCGATGGCGTCTGGGTCGCCCGCGACGATGCCCGCGTCGTCGGCGTGGACGTACACCGGCGCGCCGCTTTCGGCCTGCAGTTCGCCCGCGAGACCGGCGTGGTCGGCGTGCCAGTGGGTGAGGACGATTGCTTCGAGGTCGGCGACCCCGTAGCCGGCCGCGTCGAGTCCCTCGCGGAGGTCTCGGCGAACCGAGTCGGTCGCGACGCCGGCGTCGACCAGCGTCGGCCGGTCGCCGGGGAGGAGGTAGGCGTTGTTCAAGCCCTCGAAGACGGTGTTACCCAGCCGTATCCGTTCCATGCGGCCACCTGGCCGTCGAGCTTCATGATTATTCCGAATGGTCTTGGCGGCCCCAGCGTCCCGCGGTTTGTCGGGCGGTCGCCGTCGGCCGGTCCGTTGACGGCCCGGCTTGCCGACCGAACGCCCGGTACATTCAAAAGCCGGCGTTGCATCGAATCGCACGTCGAATGCCGGTGGACTTCTACGAACTCCTCGGGGTCGAACGCGACGCCGAGACGGCGGAGATAAAGCAGGCCTTTCGTCAGCGCGCTCGGGAGTACCACCCCGACGTCAACGACGACGAGCGAGCGACCGCGCAGTTCACCGTCGTCCGGAAGGCCTACGAAGTCCTCACCGACGACGCCGAGCGCGCCGACTACGACCGGATGGGCCACGGGACGTACGTCGAGAAGCGCCTCGACGGTCTGACGAAGTTCAAATACCCCGGGAAAGCCGGAGAGGACGGCGGTTCCGGCGGGTCGAACGCCGGCGACCGGTCGACTTCGAGTCGGTCGTCGGGGCGGTCGTCTTCGTCCACAACATCGTCTTCGTCCTCGTCGTCCTCGTCGCGGTCCACTTCTTCGTCGTCCCGGTCGTCGTCCTCCCGACGGTCGAGTTCCGGACGTGCGTCGTCTTCGTCCTCGACCGCGAGTTCGTCGCGGTCGAATCGGACGAGTCGCTCGCGCACCTCGGGGTCGGCTTCCTCGTCGTCCTCGTCGCGGTCCACGGGCTCCACACAGTCGACCACCGCGGGCGGGTCGTCGCGCACCCGCGCCCGAAACTCGCAGTCCGGTCGGACGGGGACGACCGGCCGGTTCGAACGCGAGCGCGGCGGGTCCGAGTCGGCGGCAGCGACCGCGTCCGGGTCGACGAACCCGCTTTGGTACGGGTGGGGCGTCTCGCTCCTCGCGCTCCTCGCGTACCTCGGCGGCTTCGCGTGGCACCTCGCGGGCGACGGCGCGGGATTCGTGACCGCGCTCGCGTCGCTCGACACCGCCGCGCCCGCCACTGGACTCCTCGCGTCGTCGCCGCTGTCGCTGCCGAGCCTCGCGGCCCTGCAAGCCGCGGCCTCGACGTCGACGCCGACGGTGCTCGTCTTCCCGGTCGCGGCGGCGCTGCTCGCCGTCTCGCTCGCCGCTGTCATCGCTCGGTTCGGCCACGCGTGGACCACGTGGTTCTACGCGCTCGCGGCGACCGTGCCGCTGGCGCTCGTGGCGGCCGGCGCGGTCGGCGTCGGGCGACCCGTCGCGGTCGACCTCCTCGGGTTCGTCGTCTGTCCGCTCCTCGGAGCCGGCGGATTCGTCGTCGACGCGGGTCGGTATCTCTTCGCCTCGCGGTAACGTCTCGAACCGCGGCGTCGCCGTCGCCCACGGTTTTTGTCGTTCGCGTCCGACGGTTCGGTATGGCCATCCCGACCGACTCGGTCCGGCGGTTCCGACTCCGCGGCGTGAACGCGTACCTCGTCTCCGACGGCTCGGAGACGGTGCTCGTCGACGCCGGGACGCCGCGGGACCGCGACCGACTCCTCCGCGGTCTCGCCCGCGTGGACCTCGACCCCGGCGCTATCGACCGGGTGCTCGTGACCCACTTCGACCTCGACCACGTCGGGACGCTCGCCTCGCTCAGCCTCCGCGACGACGTGCCGATTCACCTCGCCGAGCCGGACGCCTCGCACCTGACAGGCGCGTCGAAGCCGTCGCTCCGGTCGGCGAAGGGCGCGGCGCAGCGCGTGCTCACGTCGTTTCTCGACCGACCGACGAACCCCGTGGAGGTCGTCCGCGACGGCGACGAGCCCGGCGGCTTCGTCGCGTATCGGACGCCGGGACACACCCCCGGCCACACCGCGTTCGTCCACGAGGACCACGGCGTCGCGTTCGTCGGCGACATGGTCCGCGAGTCGAACGGGAGCCTCGGGCTGTTGCCGGGGGTACTCGCGACCGACGCCGCGGAGAACAGGCGGAGCGTCCGCGAGTTCGCGGCGCGCTGTCCGCCGGTCGACGTGGTCGCCATGGGACACGGCGAACCGGTCACGGCGTACGGATACGGCGCGCTGAAGCGACTCGCGGACAGGCTCTAATCCGACATCGACCGCTCTCGGGAGGTATTACGCGGTCGCGTGACGGCGAGAAACCGAGCTGTCGCTCGTGTCTGAGTTAAGAGCGGGGACCGCGGCCGAGCGCAGGTCCCCGGACTGACCAAGCCACTGTGAGGAGCACCAGTCTCACAGCTGCCTGACGCGCCCGGCGGAAGTGAATCGAACCACGCGCGTCAACACCACGTTGGACACTAGTTGTAAAAAGTCCTTTGTTATCGCCAATTAGAACCACGCCCTCCAGAACGACTGGATAAATATGCTCTTATGTGAGTCATATAGCCGCATCAACTGAACATATCGTAACCTTCATGGTTGTTACTGGACGAACGAACGGCAGAATCGTGAAGAATCTATCGAATCCGCGGACGACGGTCGAATACGGCGGAAAATACGCTATCTGACCAGGTACGGGTCCGCTCCGGGCATGAAGCGACCGAGGTCTGACTCGCGGCGGAAGTCGGTCGACTGGAGCTCCAGCAGGCCGGCGACGAGTTCGTCGTGGTCGCCGTCGTCCCACTCGTCGGGGTCCTTGATGGGCAACACGAGAAAGCCGCTCCCGCGGAGTTCTTTCCCGTGGAGCGTCTCCATGTCGACGTCGGTCTTCCAGCCGACGGACGTGTAGTTGTTCAGGACGTGCTTCGTCGCCACCGCGCCGACCGGCAGGAGGACGTGGGCGGCGATGGCGCGGAGTTCCGCGTCGAAAAAGCGCTCCATGTCGGTGTAGTCGGCCGCCGACGGCGTCCCGTCCGGCACGCACATATGCAGATACGAGAAGAACGTGCGGTTCACCGTCGGTTCGTCGCCCGCCTCGGCCAGCAACTCGCCGTCTTCGAGCGCCGGGAACAGTCTGTCGCCCGCATCCCCCGAAAAGGGGATACCGGTCTCGATGCCCCCGTGGACGCCGGGGTGGTCGCCGATGACGTGGAAGTCGGCGTTGGCGTCGCCGTAGCCGGGGACGTACCGGTCACACGACGGTCGCATGTCGAACGGGTTTCTCGTGCGGTCGGTTACGTTTCTCACGGTACTCTCTGTGGGAGCGGTCGGTAAAGAAGACGTGGTTCGCCCCGATATCGTACACGAACGAGCGTGAGGGACGCGTCGAGAGAGAACGTCGTCCGCGCGGTCGCCCCGCCGAGGGCCTCGGTCAGAGTTCGACGCCCGAGGGGATGAGGCTCTGGCTCCGCAGGAGCGTCCCGTCGCCGTCGTAGACGAGGAACGTCGATTTCTCGAAGGTCTCGAAGTGGTCGCCCTCGATGGCCACGTCGACGCGGTAGCGGCCCTCGTCGTCGCCCGCGGCGCGCCCGTACTCGCGGGCCGCACGGATGAAGTCCAACACGTCGTCGGCGCGAGCGTTGAGTTCGAGGACGTAGTCGCCGGTGAGTCGGTCCGTCACGCTCACGACGCCTCGGGCGTCGGAGTCGTCGACGGAGTCTTGCAGCCGAAAGGAGACGTCCAGTTCCTCCGCGGCGAGCACGTCGCCGCTGGTCGAGAGGAACCGCGACCGGAGCTCCTCGGCCGGGCCGTAGAAGTCGATAGATACCGTCGGTTGGCGAGGGTCGCCGTCGTCCTCGTACCAATCGACATCGCGGACATCGAGTTCGAAGTAGTCACGCCGCATTCCGTACTGTCGATTGTACTGCGCGGCCTATTAACGTGACGCCGCCGGACCCTCGTTCCGACGCCGAAACCGGCCGATTACGCCGGTTCGACGCGCTCTCGACGCAACGGTTATCGGCCGCCGCCGCGAGCGGACCGCATATGGAACCCGTCAACCTCGACGAGAGCTTCGCGTCGTTCGACGAGACGTGGGCCCCGAGAATCGCCGCGGAGCTGAACGACTACGCGGTGAAGGTCGCGAAACTCGACGGCGAGTTCGTCTGGCACGCCCACGACGAGACCGACGAGCTGTTTCTCGTCCGCGACGGGCGGCTTCGAATCGAGTTCCGCGACCGCGACGACGCGGTACTCGGGTCGGGCGACCTCCTCGTGGTCCCCCGCGGCGTCGAACACCGGCCCGTGGCGCTCGAACCGACCGAGGTCCTCCTCGTCGAGCCGACCGAGACGCTCAACACCGGCGACGCCGAGGCGAGCGACCTGACTCACGGCGACCCCGAACGGCTCTCCTGAGGGGTGGCCGGGCGTGTTCGTTCCCGACCGCGGCCCCGTCGTCTCGTCGGCCCGCCCCTACTGTCGGTAGTTTTTACCTGTCAGCCCGTGCGATTGTCCTATGGTCTGGGTCCGCTCCGAACACGCGGGTGCGCTGGCCGTCGTCTCGACGTGGCTCTGTGCGCTCCTCCCGTGGAACGTCACGTACACGCCGAACCTCTCGGGCGTGAGCCTGCTTTTCGTCCGGTTCCCCTTCGCCGAGATTCAGTTCGCGTGGGGCCTCTCCAGCCGCGTCGCGGTCAGGAGCCCGCTGTCCGCGCTGTCGCTCCAGTCGGGACAGACCGTCGCGGTCGCCTACCAGGCGTGGGTCGTCGGCGCGGCCGTCCTGGCGCTCGCGGTCCTGTTCTCGCTGGTCTACTACCTGCGCGACGAGCGGGTCGAAGCCGGGCCGGTCGACCCCGTTCGGGTCCTCGGCGGCCTCCTCGGCGTCGTCGGCGTCGTCCTCGCCGCGTCGACGTATCTGCTCGCGACGCGCGGGCTTCCGGGCATCCCGCTCCCGCTCGGCGTCGTCATCTCGCTCGTTCTCGCCGGCGTGCTCCTGACGGTCGACCGGACCTGAACGCGAGCCGTGGGCCGGGTCGTTCTCGCCGAGTGACAGTCTCCCGCGCGGACCTTTTAAGTTCCAACCCCCCATACCTCCCGACCAACCAACCGGGTGACGATGGCACGAGATATCACGAGCGAGACGAAGGCGATGCGCGACCCGCGGGGCGACCGAGGGGTGTTGAGACTCCTCGCCGACGGGGAGTTCGACGCCGCGACCGCCGAGACCCAGCGGCTCCTGCGCCGGACCGCGGAGATGCTCCGGGGGTCGAAGCTCGACGTGCTCCCGCTGACGCCGGACGACACGCCGCTCGGGACCTACGAGATTCCCGAGGGCCACGAGGAGGTCGAGCGTTACTGGGTGAACGCCCCATTCGCCTACGTCGTCGTCACCTACGACACGGACGCGACCGCCCACCAGTACCACACCGTCGAACCCGACCTCGACGAGTTCGAGGCGTCGCTGCTCGAACGCGTTCGAACCGACGTGCGCGACCCGCTTTTGTACCGCCGCGAGGCGGACCCGCGGACCGAGTCGGCGCTCGTCGAAGAGCTCCAGTCGCTTCTCGAACAGTACGGGCTGGAACTCGACATGAACACCTTCTACACGCTGTTGTACTACCTCCGGCGGGACTTCCACGGCTACGGTCGCCTGGACCCGCTGATGAAGGACCCGCACATCGAGGACATCTCGTGTGACGGCTACGACCTGCCGCTTTTCGTCTACCACGACGAGTACACGGACATCGCCACCAACGTCTCGTTCGAGGCCGAGGAACTCGACAACTTCGTCATCCGCCTCGCCCAGCGCTCCGGCCAGCACATCAGCGTCGGCGACCCCGTCCTCGGGACGACGCTCCCGAACGGCGCGCGCGCCGAGTTGGCCCTCGGCGAGGAGGTCACCCCGCGCGGGTCGGCTTTCACCATCCGCCTCTACGCCGAAGAGCCGTTCACGCCCATCGACCTCGTTCGCTACGGCACGTTCTCCATCGAGCAGATGGCCTACCTGTGGCTCTGTATCGAACACAACAAGAGCCTCATCTTCGCGGGCGGCACCGCCTCGGGGAAGACCACCTCGATGAACGCGGTGTCGATGTTCGTCCCCCCGCGGTCGAAGGTGCTGTCCATCGAGGACACCCGCGAACTCGCGCTCTACCACGATAACTGGCTGTCGTCTGTCACCCGCGAGCGCCTCCACGAGGGGACCGACATCTCGATGTACGACCTGCTTCGCTCGGCGCTCCGGCACCGCCCCGAGTACATCATCGTCGGCGAGGTCCGCGGCGACGAGGCCGTGACGCTGTTCCAGGCGATGAACACGGGGCACACGACGTTCTCGACGATGCACGCCGACAGCATCGAGACGGTCATCAACCGCCTCGAAAACGAGCCCATCAACGTCCCGCGCGCGATGGTGCAGTCGCTCGACCTGCTGTGCGTCCAGACGCTCACCCGCCACGACGGCGAGCGCGTCCGCCGCTCGCAGACTATCGGCGAAATCGGCGACATCGACCAGCGGACCGGCGAACTCGACTACTCGTCGGCGTTCGCGTGGGAGCCAGAGACCGACACGTTCAGTCAGAACGACAGCTCGCTGCTCACCGAAATCCAGCGCGAAAACGGCTGGTCGCGGACGGAGCTCCGTCGGGAACTCCGTCGCCGCGAGGTGTTCCTCAAGTACCTCCTCGACAAGGACGTCTCGGACTACCGGCGGTTCACCGCGCTCATCAACGAGTACTACGCGGACTCCGAGGACGTGATGCGGCGCGTCGAGGCCGACGAGGACATCGTCGACGCCGGCACGGAGGCCTGAGATGGCCGCCGCGCAGTACCTGTACCTGCTCCCCCTCGTTCTCGCCGTCCTCCTCGTTCTCCCCGTCGTCCTGTCGCCGGTGAGCCGTTCGGCCGACCTCCTCGTCTCGCGGGTCTCCCTCTCCGTCTTCGGCTTCTACGTCGCCAACGAGAACCCCCGGCGCAGGGAGCAGCGAAACCAACTGCGAGCGGCCCACGTGAGCGTCACCCACCGCGTGTACGCCTCGCGGACGCTCCTCATGGCGGCCGTCTTCGGCGTCGCCGGGAGCGTCTTCGGCGTCTATCTCGCCGCGGTGACCCTCGAAACGCTCGCCGTTCAGTCCGAGGCGATTCGCGAAGTTCTTCCGGCCGCCCTCGGCTTCCTCGGCGGGCTCACGAGCATCCAGGCGCTCCCGCTCCGCGACCTGTTTCTCGCGCTCTTGCTTTCGAGCGCGACGCTCGGGGCGCTCCTCGCGCTCGGCGTCTACTGGGGTCGGTGGTACGTCCTCACCGAGCGCGCCCGCACCCGCTCGTCGGAAATCGAGGCGACGCTCCCGCGGACGGTCGCGTTCGTCTTCGCGCTGTCGCGGTCGGGGATGCCGTTCCCGCAGGTGCTGGAGACGCTGGCCCGAAACGAGGCAATCTACGGCGAGGCGGCGCGGGAGGTCAGCATCGTCGTCCGCGACATGGACGCCTTCGGCACCGACGTGCTCTCCGCCCTCCAGACGATGGCCACGCGGACGCCGAGTCCGAGCCTCGAAGAGTTCGCCGAGAACCTCGCCAGCGTGCTGGGGAGCGGTCGCAACCTCTCGTCGTTCCTCCAAGAGCAGTACGAGCGGTTTCAGGCGGAGGCGGAGGCTCAACAACAGCAGTATCTCGACCTCCTGTCGACGTTCGCCGAGGTGTACGTCACCGTCCTCGTGGCCGGGCCGCTGTTTTTCATCACCGTCCTCGTCGTCATCGGTCTCGTCCTCGCGGACACGCTGACGCTCATCCGAATCGTCGGCTACCTCGGCATCCCGCTGGCGAGTTTCGGCTTCGTCGTCTACATCGACAGCATCACCGAGTCGCTCCGGGGCGCGGCGGTCGCCGACGACGACGCGGAGACCGCGGGCGCGTCGCTCCGGCGCATCGACGCGACTGGCGGCGTCGGTTCGGCCCCGGCGACCGACGGCGGCGAGACCGACGCCGGAGGCGACCCGTGGCGCGCGAACCGCGAGCGACTCGCCGCCTACGACCGGTTCCGCGCGGTTCGCGACTGGTTCGACCGCCCGCTCGACACCCTCGGCCGCCATCCGCTCGCCACGCTCGCGCTCACCGTTCCGCTGGGGCTCGTCTGGGTCGCCCTGCGGACCACGTTCCCCGCGGACCCGACGCTCCTCGGCGTCGCCGACGCGGTGGACCAACACGTCGTGGAGGCCGCAATCGGCGCGCTCGTCGTCGTCTCGGCGTTTCACGAGCTTCGGAAGCGGCGGATTCGCGCCATCGAGCGGAGCATGCCCGACTTCCTCGACCGCCTCGCGAGCGTCAACGAGGCCGGACTGACGGTCGTCCAGAGCCTCCGCCGGGTGTCCGCGTCGGACCTCGGCCCCCTCGGCGACGAGGTCGACCGCGCCGTCCGCGACATCGACTGGGGGGCCGACGCCCAGACCGCGCTCCGGCGGATGGACCGCCGGACGACGAGTCCGATGGTGTCGCGGTCGGTGACGCTCATCACCAACGCGATGAGCGCGAGCGGCGACCTCGCGCCCGTGCTCCGCATCGCGGCCAACGAGGCCCAAGACAGCCGCCGACTCGCCCGCGAGCGGAACCAGGAGATGGTCACCTACCTGCTCGTCATCTACATCTCGTTTCTCGTCTTCCTCGGCATCGTCGCCGCGCTGACGGTGTCGTTCATCCCGGCGGTCGAGCAGGCCAGCGCCGGTGCCATCGGCTCCGGCGAGGTCGCGGGCGTCACCTCCGGCGCGTTCTCCGGCCTCCGCGACGTGAACACCGCCTCCTACACGCTGTTGTTCTTCCACGTCACGGCGATTCAGGGGCTCTGCTCGGGACTCATCGCCGGACAGCTCGGCGAGGGACAGGTCGCCGACGGGGTCAAACACGCCGCCGTCCTGCTCGTCATCACCTACGTGACGTTCATGTTCATCTGAACCGGCGCGGCTCGGCCGACGACCGGAGCCGCCGGCCGCGCCCGCGACCCGTGCGGTCTTTGTCTCGCCGCCTCGACCGACCGGCATGGACGGAGACGAACCCCGAGACGGGGTCCGCGAGACGTACGACCGCATCGCGTCGCACTTCGCGTCGACCCGCGAGTACCCGTGGCCCGAAGTCGAGTCGTTCGTCGCCGACGCGACCGAGTCGGGGGCGGCGGCCCGCGCGCTCGACCTCGGCTGTGGCAACGGCCGGCACGTGGAACTCCTCGCCGCGCACGCCGAGGAAGTCGTCGGCCTCGACGTGAGCCGCGGCCTGCTCGACGAGGCGGTCGCGAGAGCGGCCGAGCGCGGCTTCGACGCCGGACTCGTGCAGGGCGACGCCTCGCGGCTCCCCTTCGCCGACGACGCCTTCGACCTCGCGGTGTACGTGGCGACGATTCACCACCTCGCGCCGCGGGCGGCGCGCGTGGCGAGCCTGAACGAACTCGCGCGCGTGCTCGACGCCGACGGCCGCGCGGTCGTCAGCGCGTGGAGCACCGCCCACGACACGTTCGACCGCGAGGACGGCTTCGACACGACGGTCGACTGGACGCTCCCCGGCGGCGAGACGGTGCCCCGATTTTACCACATCTACGCGCCCGACGAGTTCGACGCCGACCTCGACGCGAGCGACCTCGCGGTCGTCGAATCGACGGTGTCCAGCGGGAACTGCTACGCCGTCGTCGCGGGCCGCTGAACGTCGGTTGGGGACTGCGGGCGTCGCGGGCGCGGCTCGCAGTGTTAATTGCTAACACGTTCCGGGTGGATGCCGGCCGCGCACAGGTGATGTGGGCTTAAGAGCGCCGGGACGAATCTCCGTGTATGACCGAGACCGACGAACCACGGGAGTACGAGGTTGTCGTCGTTGGCGGCGGCCCCGCGGGGCTCCAGACCGCGCTCTACACGACGCGGCTGGGCCACGACACCGCGCTCGTGGACCGCGGCGGCGGCCGCGCGGCCATGATGCTCGACACGCACAACGTCATCGGCGTCACCGAGGACGTCTCCGGCAACGAGTTCCTCGAAACGGCGCGCGGGCAACTCGAAGACTACGGGACCGACATCCACCGCGACTTCGTGACCGACGCGGAGCGGTTGGACGACGGCCGGTTCCGCCTCGTCGGCAACGAGGGCGAGTTCGTCGCCGACCGCGTCGTCCTCGGCGTCGGCTTCAACGACGAGCGACCCGACCCGCCACTTCCCCGCACCGGGAAGGGCCTGCACTACTGTCTGCACTGCGACGCCTACATGTTCGTCGACGAGTCGGTGTACGTGATGGGCCACTCGGACTCCGCGGCCTACGTCGCCATGATAATGCTCAACTTCACCGACGAGGTGGACCTGCTGCTCCGCGGCGACGAGCCGACGTGGTCCGACGAGACGGACGAACTCGTCCGCGCGCACCCCGTCGACATCGTCGAATCGGAGATTTCGGGCATGACGAAGCGCGACGACGGCTGGCTGGAGAGCTTCGAGTTCGAAGACGGCACCGTCCGCGAGTACAAAGGCGGCTTCGCCATGTACGGCTCGAACTACAACACGACGCTGTTCGAGGCGCTCGACGTGGAGCTCAACGACGACGAGACGGTCCCGGTGGACGACCACGGCCGGACCAACGTCGACGGCGTGTTCGCGGTCGGCGACATCACCCCCGGTCACAACCAGATTCCGGTGGCGATGGGCAAGGGAGCGAAAGCCGGCATCGCCATCCACATGGAGCTCCGCGAGTTCCCCAAGAGCCTCGACGAGATTCGCGCCGAGGGCGCGGTGAGCGTCGACGACGTGCCCGGTATCTCCCCCGGACTGCTCGACAAGGCGAAACAGTTTAACGAGTCACACGCGGACGACTGAGGCCGTAATTCGGCGAAATTCGGTGAAAACCGAGGCGTACGAACACCCTTCTAAAGTTCTCTCGGCCAGTACGGTCTCCCACGATGAAACGTACTGGACTTGCGACTGTCTTGCTCGCGCTCATGGTCGTACTGGCCGGCTGCGCGGGCGGGACCGGCACGCTGACCGAGACGCAGACCGACGGGGCCGCCGACGCGACGACGACCGCGTCGTCCGACGGCGACGCCGCCCGGACGGGGACCGTGAACTTCTACGTGAGCGACGAGCAGAACGCCATCGCCGACTTCGAACACCTCAACGTCACCATCGAACGCGTGACGCTCGTCCGCGCGGACGGCGACGCCGAGTCGGAGACCGAGGTCGAAACCGAGGACGCAGACTCCGAGTCCGCCGAGAACGACACGAACGCCGACGCGGAGGCGAACGCGAGCGTCGAGGTCGAACTCGAAGCCAACGCGACGGCGAACGCGACGAACGCGTCCGCCTCGACCAACGGGTCGGTCGACGCTGACGCCGACGCCGACGCCGAGGTCGAAGAATCGGCCGAAGCGAACGACACCGACGCGGCCGAAGGCGAGTCGAGCGTCACCTACGAGGTCGACAACGTGACCGTCGACCTGACCGAACTGCAGGGCGAAAACGCGAGTCTCGTCGGCGAGTACGACGTGCCGGAGGGCAACTACACGAAGGTCTTCGTGCACGTGAGCGACGTGAACGGGACGCTGAAGACCGGCGAACGGGTCAACGTGAAGCTCCCGAGTAACAAGCTTCAGCTCAACACGGACTTCGAAGTCGGCAACGGCGAATCCGTCGACTTCGTCTTCGACATCACGGCGTTCGAGGCGGGCGGCAGCGGGAAGTACATCCTCAAGCCCGTCGTGAGCGAGTCCGGGACGGACGTGCCGATTACGAAGGTCGGCGCGGAAAAGAAGGCAGACGCGGAACCCGAGGCCGAGGCTGAGGCGAACGCCGAGGTCGAAGCGGGCGAAAACGGGACCGACGACGGCGAGCGCGCCGAAGTCGACGCCGAGAGCGACCTCACCGTGAGCTTCGACGGGAACGTCTCCGCCGGCGAGAACGTGACGGTGGTCGTCACGCGGAACGGGACGCCCGTGGAGAACGCGACGGTGACGATAAACGGCGAGACCGCCGGCACGACCGACGCCGACAGCGAGTTAGGCATCGCCATCCCCGACGAGCGGGACGTGACGGTCGTCGTCGTCGACGGTGAGACCGAGGCCGAGACGGAGTTCGAGTTCGAGTTCCTCGGGAGCGCCCCCGACAACCCCGCAGAGGGCGGCGAATCGACCTCCCTCGTCGCCTGACCGAAAAGGTAACATCCTTATTGGGGCGTCGAGAATGAAGGGATAGACGCGACGTTCGCGCGCACCGGTGTCTCGGCCGAGCGAAGCGAGACCGAGGCTCGGTGCGAGCGAGTGAAGCGAGCGAGCACCGGTGTTGAGACGGACGGAGTCCGTCGATGCACGGTGCGAATGAAATGAGCACCGGTGGTCTAATGGTAAGACATTGGCCTTCCAAGCCAATTATCTGGGTTCGATTCCCAGCCGGTGCATCTTCTCCGGACCGCTGTTCGCCACGGAGAGCGTTCAGCGACTCTCACGTCGTCGGAACTGGCGGTCATCCTTAACTATCGTTCCCACCATATTCGTGTGAGGTGTATTACAGATGAGTCTGCTCGACGGCCGCGTCGCGGTCGTCACCGGCGGTAGCTCGGGTATCGGACGGGGAATCGCGCTGGCCTACGCCGAGGCGGGCGCGGACGTGGTTGTCTGCGACATCCGCGAAGAGCCGAAGGAAGGCGGCGCGCCGACCCACGAGAAAATCGAATCGGACACCGACTCGTCGGCGACGTACGTCGAACTCGACGTGACCGACCCGGCCGCGTTCGAGGAGGCGATGGACGCCGCCGAGGCGTTCGGGGGCGTGGACGTGATGGTGAACAACGCCGGCATCTGGCGGCCCGAGGAGTTCCTCGAAGTCACCGAAGCGGAGTTCCAAGAGATGATGGACATCAACCTGAAGGGCGTCTACTTCGGGGCGCAGGCGGCCGCAACGCGGATGGTCGAGTCCGGCGGCGGAAGCATCATCAACGTCTCCAGCGTCAACGGCATCTTCGGCAACGGTAACTACCCGACGTACAGCGCGTCGAAGGGGGCCGTCCGGACGCTCTCGTACTCGCTCGCCCACGGGCTCGGCGGGGACAACGTCCGGGTGAACGCGATTCACCCCGGCGCTATCAAGACCAAAATCGGCCCGGAAGGGGCCGAGGAGACGAGCGAGGAACAGATGGCGCAGCTGAACGCGATGATTCCGCTCGGTCGGCAGGGCGAACCGGACGACGTGGCCGGCGTGGCGGTCTTCCTCGCCAGCGACCTCTCGAAGTACGTCACCGGCGAGTCCATCGTCGTCGACGGCGGCTGGACCAGTTGGCGGTGACGCGGGGCTGGCCCGCGGCTGACGCGGTCAGTTCCGAGGTTGAGGCGGGACCGATACGCGGTTGACGCGGTCGGTCCGACGCTCGGTCCGTCGTGCCGCTCGAACGTCCACGAGCCCCCGAGATACGCGGACTACGGCGACTTCGGGTCTCAATCCCGGACCGTCTCTCTTATCTTCCCCCCGAACGTAACCGAACGTAATGCTGGATTCCATTCCGCTGTTCCCCGGACTCCCGGGCGGCCCAGAACTGCTCATCGTCCTGCTCATCATCGTCCTCCTGTTCGGCGCGAACAAACTCCCCCAACTGGCCCGGTCGTCGGGCCAGGCGATGGGCGAGTTCCGCCGCGGCCGCGAGGAGATTGAAGACGAACTGAAGAAGGGCGCAGAGGAAGGCGAGAGCGACGACGACGAAGAAGAAGACGAGACCGAGGCCGCGGCCGAAGCGACCGAGACGGAAGCCGAGAACAAACAGTAAGCGTCTCCCCCGGGGAAACAGACCCCTTGTGCGGTATTTCAGTTCGCCGAGTGCCGACAGTCGCGCGTGCGGTACGCACCGCCGGAGCAAGGGCTCTCAGACGCTGTACGTCGAATCCGCGACCGAGAGACCGGCCGGTCGGCGGGTGACTGCGATGAGGTATGAATGGGTGGACAGCGAGGTTGCCCGGCGTTCCGACGTGGGGAATCCCGGTTGCCTCCTCCACCCCGCGATCCCTCGAGCGACGCACGTCCGATGGTCCGCTGCTCGCTTCCGCGCCTGGCGGGGTACCACCGATGAACCGCGCGAACCCTTCCCTGCGGAAGGGGTACGCGGAGCCGCTGTCCCCGAAGGACGAGGTTTCTACGTTGGCTTCCGGGGCCCGCGCCGGTCTGACCGGACGCGCCCGTGTTCGGTCCCCGCTGAAGACCTATTTCGCGGGTGAAGAGCAGGGCCTAACTGCCCGACCTAGTCCACTCCCTCATTATCCATCGACTGTTAAGGGCCTTTCGACTCGGGTGCGGTGAAATCGAGGGACACCGTCGGGGTGATTCGACGCGGCGCTCCGAGAGCGGAGCGCGAGAAAACGAGTCAATACCGGCGTCGACACCGGCACCGCCGACGCCGGCTTACAACACGCCGCGGGCGTACCACGCGCCGCCGACGAAGGTGACGAACGCGGCGGCCACGACCGACCAGCGGTGGTAGGTGAGCCACGAGTACTGCTGGTCGAAGCTGAACAGGAGCGTCGGGTCGATGGAGAACGACCACAGCGCGGCGATGCCGAGCATCGAAAGCGAGAGGACGAAGGCGAGTCCGGCGGCCGTCGCCGGGTCGGTCCGCTCCTGTCCGCCGGAGAGGAAGACGATGATTTCGAGGAGCGCGAGCATCCCGACGAAGGAGATGCCGACCGGACCGGCGGCGTAGTAGGCGGCCACCTGTCCGTCCCCACCCTCGATGGCGACGGCGGGAATCGCGACGGCGATTGCGAGGAGCAGCGCGCCGACGATTCCGACGGTCGGCGCGAGGCGTTCGGCGTCCATGGCCGGTCGTTCGGGCGACCGACTGATAAACGGTTTGAGACGTGCCGGCGAGGGATTGCCCGGTTTTAAATCGCGCTGCGACGACGTGCGCGTATGGACCGCGTAGCGATTATCGGTGCATCGATGACCCAGTTCGGGCAGCGAGACGCGTGGATTCGCGAACTGCTCGCGGAAGCGGGACAGGCCGCGCTCGCGGACGCCGACGTCTCACCCGACGAAATCGAGCACCTCTACGTCTCGAACATGGCGAGCGGCGAGTTCGAGGGCCAGACGGGCGTCCCGAACGCCCTCGCCCACGACCTCGCGGCGATGCCCGCCTACACCGCCCGAATCGACCAGACCTCCTCGTCCGGCGGCGCGGGCGTCTACGCCGCGTGGCAGTCGGTCGCCTCCGGCGCGTCCGACATGACGATGCTCGTCGGCGGCGAGAAGATGACCCACCGCTCGACCGCCGAGGCGACCGACGTTATCGCCTCGCTGACGCACCCGGTGGAGTACAAACACGGCGTGACGCTCCCCTCCTTCGCGGGGCTGACCGCACGGCTCTACCTCGACACCTACGACGCCCCGCGGGAGTCGCTCGGGAAGGTCGCCGTCAAGAACCACAAAAACGGCGTCGACAACCCCCACGCCCAGTTCCGCAAGGAGGTCGACCTCGACACCGTCATGGACTCGCCGGTCGTCGCCGACCCGCTTCGCCTCTACGACTTCTGTCCCATCACCGACGGCTCGGCGGCGCTCGTCTTCTGCCCCGAGTCGGTCGCCCGCGAGTACACCGACGACTACGCCGTCATCTCCGGCATCGGCGGCGCGACCGATACCCACGTCGTCCACGAGCGCGCCGACCCGACCACGATGGGCGGCGTCGTCAACTCCTCCGAAATCGCCTACGAGATGGCCGACCTCGAACCCGACGACATCGAGGTGGCCGAACTCCACGACATGTTCACCATCCTCGAGTTCCTCCAGTCGGAGGACCTCGGCTTCTTCGAGAAGGGCGAGGGCTGGAAGGCGGTCGAGGAGGGCGTCACGGACCGCGACGGCGACCTTCCCATCAACACGTCCGGCGGCCTGAAGTCGAAGGGCCACCCCCTCGGGGCCTCGGGCGTCGCGCAGGTGTACGAGATTTACAAACAGCTCATCGGTGACGCAGGCGAGCGGCAGGTCGACGCCGACGTGGGCCTCGCGTGCAACGTCGGCGGCTTCGGCAACTGCGTGACCACGACCATCATGGAGTCCCGATAATGTCCGACGACGAACCCGCGATGGAGGCGTACCGCTACCCCGACGGGAGCATCACCTACCCCGGCCACCCGGTCGGTCCCGGCGGCGAGGAACCGGTCGGCACGGTGGACCTCAGCGACTACACGGCGACGGTGCTGACGTGGACCACCTCCACGGCGACGCCGCCGGGCGTCCGCCAGCCAAACACGCTCGCAATCGTCGAGTTCGACGTGGACGGCGAACCCGTCCGCGCCATCGGGCAGGTCACCGGCGAGGACGACGTCGACATCGGCGACGAGGTCCGCCCGGTCTACTGCGAGGAACTCCGCGAACCCGGCGCGGGAATCCGCGAGCCCGCGAGTCAGGAGTGGGACGGCTACCGCTTCGAACCGCTCTGAGCGGGCGAGTGTTGATATAACTACACCTTCTATCTCGCGTATGAACCGCACCAGCGGCGTCACCTTCGCGCGCGACGCGGCGGTCGCCACGGCGGTGTTGGCCGGGCTGTACGGCCTCGGCTACGGCGTCCAGTTCCAACCGTTCCAACTGCCGACGTACCTGCTCATCGTCGGCTTCGACGCCCTCGAAGTCGCGTTCGGCTCCGCGGGCGCGGGCTACGACCTGTTTTTCGCCGCCTATCTCGTCGGCCTCGGCGTCGTCGCCGCGGGCGTCTCCCGTGTCGTCCGCGGGAAGTCGAAGACGACCGGCCTCGCGTGGTGGCGCGTCGGCGCGGCGTCGGCGCTGGCGGTCGTGGGGGTCATCTCGCTGCTGTTCGCGCTGTTGGTCCTCGTCAACGGCGTGCAGTTCACGCCCGTCCTCGTGACCGGCGGCGCGGGCATCGCGCTCCTCGCGCTCGCGGCGTGGGTCGGCGACGTGGTTCGCGTGGACGTTCGACCGGCGCGGTAACCGGGAATCGCTCCGCACGGAGGGCGCGCGTGCCGCCGCTCAGCGGTCGCTCGGCTCGTCGCCCGCATCGGCGTCGGACCCGTCTCCGTCGTCGTCGCCCGCCTCACCGCCCTTCACCTCGCGCTTAATCGACTCCAGTTCGGCGTCGACGTCGACCTTCGGCCCGTCGCTCTCGTCGTCCCCGCCGTCCGGGTCGGCCTCCTCTGTCACGTCGATTCGGACCGGCCCCGTGCCGATCGGCTCGGCGTCGCTGGAGGCGCGGCCCTCGTCGCGGGAACGCCGGGCGTCGTCGCGCCGTTGCCACTCCGATTCGAACGTGCGTTCGTCCTCGCGCCAGCGACGCTCTCGGGTCGTTCGCTCGCGCTCGGCCTCGGTGATTCGCTCGTCGAGTTCGTCGGCGAGCGAGCGGGCGCGGTCCATCACGTCGCGCGCCTCGGGGTTCGTCGGCAGGTCGGCCTCCGACAGCGCGTTTCTGAGTTCGTCGAGGGCGCGGTCGACGCCGGAGACGGCGCTCTTCGGGACGTTCCGCATCCGGGACTCCGTCTCGCTTCTGGCGTCTTCCATCGCGCGGCCGGGGTCGGACAGCCGCATGAGACGGCGGAGGAGTTCGAGGGAGGCGATGGTCGCTTCGAGGACGGCGATGACCGTCGGGATGGTGTACGACTCGGTGAATCGCAGTACCTCGCCGAACGTCGGCGGACGCGGGGGCCGAAAGCGGTCGTCGCCGTAGCCGCGTCGGTCGCGGCCGCGACCGCGGTCGCGCTCCTCGCGGAGTTCCGCGCCGAGTTCGTCGAGCGTGTCCCCGAGTTCGTCGAGTAAGTCGAGGATGTCGTCGTCGCGTCGTCGGTCGCTCATGGCCCACGGTTGGACCGCCGCGGGGATAAGCGTTCGAGGGATTCGAGGGGTGGCGGACCCGCGCGGGTCGGGGTCGGTACCCTACCGGCGCGGGACGGCGCGCTGGTACTGCGGCGGCCACGCCGCGTCGGCGTCGAGTTCCTCGGCGGCGTGGAGCGCGAAGTACGGGTCGCGGAGGTGCTCGCGCCCGACGATGGCGAGGTCGGCCCGGCCGTTGCTGACGACCTCGTCGGCGTGGCGCGCGGTTCGGATACCGCCGACCGCACCGACCATCACGTCGGTCTCCTCGCGGATGACCTCGGCGAAGGGGACCTGATAGCCGGGGCCGGTGTTCGGAATCCGCTGGTCGGGGTGGATGCCGCCGGCGCTCACGTCGACGAGGTCGACGCCGAGGTCGTCGAGGTCGGCCGCGAGGCGGACCGACTGCTCGATGTCCCACGACTCGCGGTCGTTCAGCCAGTCGGTCGCGGAGATGCGGACGAAGACGGGCTTGTCGTCGGGCCAGACCTCGCGGACCGCTTCCGTGACCTCGCGGAGGAGCCGCGTCCGGTTCTCGAAGGAGCCGCCGTACTCGTCGTCGCGGCGGTTCGTGACCGGCGAGAGGAACTCGTGGAGGAGGTAGCCGTGGGCCGCGTGGACCTCGGCGATTTCGAAGCCGGCGTCGAGGGCGCGCTCGGCCGCGGCGCGGAAGTCGTCGACGACGCCGTCGATTCCGTCGGTCGAGAGCTTCCGGAGCGGCGGGGCCTCGCCCTCGTAGGGCCACGGCACGTCGCTGGGGGCGACGGTGGTCCACCCGCCGTCTTCGGGCGCGACCGGCTCGCTCCCTTCCCACGGCCGGGACTTGCTCGCCTTCCGGCCCGCGTGGGCGAGTTGGATTGCCGGTACGCTCCCCATCGACGAGACGAACGAGGTTATCTGCCGGAGCTTCTCGACGTGGTCGTCCGACCAGATGCCGAGGTCGTTCGGCGAGATGCGACCCTCCGGGGAGACGGCCGTCGCCTCGGACATGACGATGCCCGCGCCGCCGACGGCGCGGCTCCCGAGGTGGACGAGATGCCAGTCCTCGGCGAACCCGTCGGTCGAGGAGTACTGGCACATCGGCGAGACCATGATTCGGTTCCGAACCTCGGTGTCGCGGAGCGAGAGCGGCGTAAAGAGCGTGTCCGTCATCGACCCCGATTGGGCGGGGTCGGAAAAACCCCCCTCGGTTCCGGTGATGCAGTCCGGTTTCGGCTACTCCTCCGACCCGACGAACGCGCGCTGTTCGGCGAGCAGGTCGCGGTCGAGCGTCCAGACGAGGTCGCGCTCGCCGCGGTTCAGCGCCGCCGCGACGACGCCGTCGGGTCTGACGACGAGCGAGCGTCCCGCGTACCCCGAGCCCGCGGAGCCGGAGACCGTTCCGCTCCCCGTCCGGTTCGCGCCGACGAGCCACCGCACCCCGTCGAGGGCGCGGGCGCGACAGAGCAGTCGCCAGTTCGTCGAGTGGGCGGCGGGCCACGCGCCGACGACGAACAGGGCGTCGATTCGCTCGTCGGTCAGCGCGGCGCTGTCGCCGACGAAGTTCAGGTCGTAGCAGGTGAGCAGTCCCGTCCGTCCGGCGGGCGTGTCCGTGACGACGAGTTCGTCGCCCGGCGTGACGACCTCGGATTCGCCGCCCCAGAGGTGTCGCTTTCGGTAGACCGCGGCGGAGCCGTCGGGACGGACGTAGGCGGCCGCGTTGTAGAGCGTCTCGCCGTCGCGTTCGAGGTAGCCCGCGAGCACGTCGAGTTCGTTGTCGGCGGCGACGGACGCGAGGAAGTCGGTCGCGCGCTCCCGCGAGATTGCACCGCTGAAGGCGCGGTTGTCCGCGACGAAGCCCGTGAGCGCGTACTCGGAGAACAGCGCGATGTCGACCGACTCGGGGAGGTCGGCGACGCGGGCGCGCACGTCAGCCTCGTTTCGCGCCGGGTCGAGGTCGAACGCCGCGCGCTGTGGCACGGCGATGGTTGGACCGGTCACGCTCGGAGGAACGGACGGGCCGCGAAAAAGTGACCCGGATGGAATCGGCGGTCGGTGCCACCCGGAGACGCGAAGCGAAGGGAAACGCTCTTTTTACAGTCGAACGGACTTCCGGCATATGAGTGACGGGGACGACGATACGACAGAACTCTCGCCCGAGAGCTTCGACGAGCGCCTGACCGAGGCCGAGGAGGCTCTCGAGGCGGCCGAGACCGAAGCCGACCTCGACGAGGTCGAGGCCACGCTCGACGACATCGAGGCCGACGTGGAGGCCGCGGACCTGCCCGAACCGGACGACGAAGACGAGGACGACCCCGCCGAGGAACTCGAATCGCGCCTGTCCGACCTGCGCGACGAACTCGAATCCCAGCGCGGTCCCTACGCCGAAGACGCCGTCGAGACGCTCGAAGAGGCCAAGTCCACCATCGCGGACACCCGGTGGACCGAGCAGGGCGAAGGCGAAATCGTCGCCGCGGTCGAGACGTTCGCCGACGAGTTCAACGGCGTGCTCGACGCGGGCGTCTCGGTCGACGGCGACGACGAGGACGCGCTGACCGCCACCGTCGACGACGCCATCGCGGCCGTCGAAGCCGCCGACCTCGACGCCGACGAGGACGCGGAGACCATCGCGGACCTCATCGAGGTCGCCGACGGCCTCGCGGACGGCCTCGACGACGCCCAGGAGTGGGACGACCTCGAAACGCGAGAGAAGCTCCAAGTGCAGGGCTTCTACGACGTGCTCGGCCACTACAAGGACTACCCGCCGGAGCTGTCGGCGCTGAAGGAACACGAAAAGCGCGGCAACGTCGAGATGATCGCGCTCGCCTTCGAGAGCTTCCAGTCCGACTTCATGCAGGAGTACTGCATCGAGGCGTTCACGCGGATGAACGACGACAGCGCCTACGAGACCATCGAGGGGCAGGCCAAGCGCCGCGACAAGGGCGTCATCAAGGCCATCGGCAAGATGGCCGCCGAGGAGGGCGTCGAGATGCTCGTCGACTACGTCGACACCGACAGCGACCCCGCGCTCCAGAAGGTCGTGTTCAAGGCGCTCGGCGAAATCGGCTCCGAGGAGGCGACCCAGCCCATCGCGAACAAACTCGTCACCGAGAACGACAACGTCCGCTCGGCCGCCGCGCGCGCGCTCGGTCTCATCGGCGACACCCGCGCCGTCGAACCGCTCTCGGACGTCGCCGCCGACGACGACGTGGACTCCGTCCGCGCCAGCGCCGCGTGGGCGCTCCGACAGATCGGCACGGAAGACGCGCTCGAAGCGGCCGCCGGCTACGTCGACGACCGCTCGTTCCTCGTCCAGCGCGAGGCCGAACTCGCCGCCGAGTTCCTCGGCGACGACGTCGAAGCCGAAGCGACCGTCTGAGGCCGCACGACGACGCGACACCCTCGCGGTTCTGCGGTTCTCCTCTCGTGTTCTTTCTCTCGAAACCGCTCGCGCTGAGCCACCGGTCGCGAACGTTTTTGTAGGGTGACGCGACCACCGCGGGGTGTGTCCCGTCGCGCTCTCGTCGCCGCGCTCGCCGCCTCGCTCGTGGTCCTGCTCGCGGCCGTCGTTCCCGCGCCGATAGCGGCCGCGCCGGGCGCGACGAACGCGACGAACGCGACCGACTCGCCCACGCCCGCCGACTCGTCGGCGTCCGGCGGCCCTCGAATCGTCTCCGCGCTGCCCGACCCGGCGACGCCCGGCGACCGCGGGGAGTTCGTCGCCGTCGCCGCGCCCGCGGGAACCGAACTCTCGCTGTCCGACGGCGAAGACACCGTCTCGTTCGCCGCACCCGGCGGGACGGTCGCCGTCGCCGCCGACCCGAACGCGGCGGCGAACCTGACCGACTTCCCCGTCGTCGCGCCCGGCCTCGGCCTCGCCAACGGTGGCGAGACGGTCACGCTCCGCGTCGTCGATGACGGCGGCTACGAGGGAAGCGCCAGCGCCGCCATCGAAGGCGGAGACGGCGTCGTCGCCGACCGCCTTACCTACGACCGGAGCCGCGAGGGCGCGCTCCTCGAACGCCGGGACGGCGCGTGGTCGTGGTGGCCGCGGTCCCTCCCCCGACGGGACGTCGCGACCCACGGCCCCGCGAACGCGACGCTGTTCGTCCTTCCCGACTCGCCCGAGCGCCCGGTCTCGACGCTCCGGTCCGCCGACGAGCGGATTCTGCTCGCCGGCTACGTCGTCTCCTCCGCGCGCGTCGCCGACGAACTCGTCGCCGCCCGCGAGCGCGGCGTCGCCGTGTCGGTGCTGGTCGAAGACAGCCCGATCGGCGGCTTTCCGCGGCGGTCGGCGCGGGTCCTCGACCGCCTCGTCGACGCCGGCGTCTCGGTCCGCGTCGTCGGCGACCCGCACTCGTTTCACCACCCGAAGTACGCCGTCGTCGACGACGCGGCGCTCGTGATGACCGAGAACTGGAAACCGGCCGGGACCGGCGGGCGAAAGAGCCGCGGCTGGGGCGTCGTCGCGCGCTCGCCGAGCGTCGCGTCCGACCTCGCGGCCACCTTCGCTGACGACGCGTCGCTCCCGGGGACGGCCCCGTGGGAGACGTACCGGGTCGGCCGGTCGTTCGTCCGCACCGAGTCGGCGAACGGCTCGTACCCCTCGCGCATCGCCCCCGAGTCCGTTCGAGTCGACCGCATCGCCGTCCTCCGCGCGCCCGACAACGCCGAGTCCGCGGTCGTCTCTCGACTCGACGCCGCCGACGCCCGAATCGACGTGTTACAGCCGACCGTCGAAGCGGACGGGCCGTTCGTCCGCGCGCTCAAGCGCGCCGCCGACCGCGGCGTCCGCGTTCGGCTCCTCCTCGGAAGCGCGTGGTACGTGGAGGAGGAAAACCGCGCGCTCGCGGAGCGGTTGAACGAGTGGGCCGACAGGACCGGAACGCCGCTTTCGGTCCGCCTCGCGCGACCCGGCGGCCGGTACGGCGCGATTCACGCGAAGGGCGTCGTCGCCGACGACACCGCGCTCGTCGGCAGTCTCAACTGGAACCGCCACTCGGCCCGCGAGAACCGCGAAGTCGTCCTCGCGCTGTCGGACCCGGCCGCGGCGGCGTACTTCCGCGGGGCGTTCGCGGCGGACTGGCGGGCGAGCGGGCGCGGGGCGGAGTCGAAGCCGGGGCTCGTCGCCGCGGCCGCCCTCGCGGTCGTCGTCGGAGTCGCGGCGCTCAGGCGACTGGAGTTCGAAGAATAAAATAAGTGTCCGCGTGAGCCGCGACTGCGACCTTACGCCGTCGTCGACAGCTCTTCGTCGATGTCGGCTTCGGCCATCTTCTCGACGAGGCTGTCGATGACCTCCTCGCGCATGCCGCTGACGAACTTGATGGAGCCGACGACGAGGTGGCCGCCGCCGGAGACGCCGCCCCCGACGACCTCCTCGTTCAGTTCGGCGACCATCCGCGGGATGTCGAGGCGGACGCCGTCGGAGCGGAGGACGGCGAAGTCGGGACCGTAGCCGATGGTGATGACCGGCTCGCCCGTCTCCTGGACCTTGCGGTCGTGGAGCTTGCCCGTGGTTTTGCCCGGCGCGGGGTAGGTAAAGCGGTGGGCCCACTTGTCGAGGTCGATGCGGTAGAGGTTGGCCCCGCTGTCGAGGCGCTCGTGTTCGAGGTGCGGTTCGGCCGCTTCGAGCTGACGGTCCACGTCGCGCTCGGCGCGCGTCGAGAGGAACTCGACGAGCTCGCGGTGTCGCTCCTCGTCGTCGCAGCCGACGTTGAGCACGTCGTTGACGATGGACGCGCCGTCGTTGTAGCGCAGCCAGTGGGCGGCGTAGTCGAGCGCCTCGCCCACGTCGAGGAGCTGTTCGCGGTCGTAGCCCTCGTCCTCGGCGAGCGCGATGTAGTTGTCCATGACCTCCGCCTTCGAGCGGTCCGACAGCCCGGCGACTGCGGGGACGTGACGCAGTTCGTCGGTCACGTCGGGGTGAATCATCCGCGCGAGTTCGACGCACATCATGCCGGTCGTGATGCGGTAGTCCTCGTCGTGGAGGTACGGGTTGACGTGCGCGTCGAGGAGGGGGTTGACCGCCTCGGGGTCGGGGTGGTGGTGGTCGACGACGGCGATGGGCACGTCGTAGTGCGCGAGGTTCTCGTAGGCGGGCACGTCCTCCTCGGTCGACCCGTTGTCGAGCATGAGCAGGAAGGGGAGCCGCTGACCGTGGCGGGCGCGACCTTCGAGCGCGAAGTTCAGGTCGCGGGTCACGTCCTCCATCTCGTAGAACGGGGCCTTGCTCGGCAGGCGCTTGAACAGGTGACGCGGCGCGTCGGGGTCGTCGTGGACCTCGGTGATGAGGCGTTCGAGGGCCAGCTGGACCGGAACGGACGCGCACATGCCGTCGCCGTCGGCGTGGTGGCGGACGCGAATCGGGCGGCCTTCGAGGACCGTCCGGCGGAGCAGGCGCGCCACGTCTTCGAGGTCGCCGCGGAGCTTCTCGAACGCCGGCCACTCCACGAGCGGTTCGACCGGCTCGGGCTCGGCGCGCTCGTCGAGCGCGGCGTCGATGCGCTGGCGGGCGTCGGCCGCGGTCTCGTCGTCGAGAACCGTCAGCCCGTCGACTTCGAGCTGGCGGGTGCCCTCGTGGTCTTCGACGGTTCCGGCCATGCGGACCACGTCGTCGAGGTCGACTTCGGGGAACGCGCGGACGCCAGCCTCCTCGAAGGCGGCGGCCGCGACGATGCCGGAGTCGTCGGCGATGCGGAAGACCGTCGGGCCGCCGGTCTGTTTAATCTGCGTGACGACGCCCTCGACGGTGACCGAATCGCCGACTGTAAGGTCGGAGATAGGCGTGATGATCGGCTCGTGGTCGACGGTCAGGGTGCGGTAGTCGTCGGGCGTTTCCTCGGCGAACGCGATGTCGCCGTTCTCTCGGACGGATTCGAGGCGGACGACCAATCGGTCGCCGACCTCGTAGTCGGTCGAGAGGTTGGACTCGTGGATGAGACCGGAGACGGAGTCGGAGATGTCGACGAAGATGCCGTACTCCACGACGCCGTTGACGACGGCGTGGTAGTAGGCGTCGGTCTCGACGTCGTCGGCGGTACAGTTCGGTGCGAGATCGTAGACGATAGGTCGTGCGTCCGAATTCGGACCCGAGTCGTCGCCGGAATCCCCGGCGTGCTCGTCGCTCATGGTCCCGCTAGGTCAGGGGGTAGTGTTAAGCTTTACAAAAGCATCTCACGTGCGCGACCGGTTCCCACGACTCGATTCGCCCCGAAAACTGCGGGGACCCGGGCGTCAGTACCCGAGTTCGTCAAGCGCGTCTTCGACCGACGGGACGTAGTCTCGTCCGAAGACGCGGACGTGTTCGAGGAGGGGAAACAGCGCGTAGACGGGCGAGCGCTCCTCGAAGAAGCCGTCGGCGATGGGTCGGGACTCGTCGTAGGCGTCGAAGAAATCGTCGCCGGCGGCGTCGAACCAGTCGATGTAGGCGAGTTCGACCTCGGGGTGGCCGTAGTAACACGCCGGGTCGAGGAAGGCGACGACGCGGTCGTCGCGGACGCGGAGGTTCGCGCCCCAGACGTCGCCGTGGACGAGTCGGGGTGCCGCCGGCTCGACGAGGAGCGCGTCGAGGTCGCCCGCGACCGACTCGATTCGCTCGGCGGTCGCGTCCGGGAGTCCCGAATCGAGCGCCGCATCGGTCCACGGGAGGAGGCGCTGGTCGCGGAAGAACTCGACCCACGAGTCGGTCCACGGGTTCGGCTGGCGGTACGGGCCGGAGAGCGTGTCGTAGGGGAAGCCGAACGCCGGCGCGGTCGTCTCGTGGAGCGCGGCGAGGTGGGCCGCGAGGTCGCGCTCGGCGGCGGGGGTCAACTCGGACGAACCCTCGACGTAGTCGAGGACGAGCAGGTCGGGGTCGGCGTGGTGGACCGCGGGGACCGGGAGCCCGGCGGAACCGAGCGAGTCGAGCATCGCGGCCTCCACATCGAGCGGCGTGTCGCCGACCTTGGCGACGACGGGGTCGCGCCCGTCGAAGTCGAGACGGTAGACGCGCCCGACGTGCCCGCCGTCGAGCTCGGTCGTCGCGGTCGGCGGCGCGTCCGCGGAGAGCGCGTTCGTCGCTCGGGCGACGAGATCGGAATCGAGCGTCACACCCGAGTTCGGGCGAGCACCGACCTCAGTATGGCGGTTCCGTTCCGGCGACCGACTCGGCGTTCCGGAACCCTTAGATGGAGCGCCCGCGGACGGTTCGGTATGCGACTCTTCCGGTCGCGGGAGGTCGTCGGCATCGCCGCCGACGCCCTCGACTTCGCGCTCGAAGCCTCTGCGGAGACGCATCCGAACGAGTACATGGGACTCCTCCGCGGCGAGGACGCCCGCCGACTCGGCGTCGACCGCGACGGCTACGTCGTGACGGACGTGCTCATCATCCCGGGGACCGTCTCAGACCCCTACAGCGCGACCGTCAGGAACGACCTCGTGCCGAACGACTTCCGCGCCGTCGGGTCGATTCACTCGCACCCGAACGGCGTCCTCAGACCGAGCGACGCCGACCTCGACACCTTCGGGAGCGGCCGGGTCCACATCATCATCGGCGCGCCCTACGGCCTCGATGACTGGGAGGCGTTCGACCAGTCGGGCGAGGTTCGCGACCTCGACGTGCTCGACGTCGACCTCCCCGACCCCGAATCGTTCTTCGACTTCACGCAGGACGACATCGACGCGGAGTTGGACCGATGAGACGGGTCATCGCCCAGGGGACCTTCGACATCCTCCACCCCGGCCACGTCCACTACCTGTCTGACGCCGCGTCGCTCGGCGACGAACTCCACGTCATCATCGCCCGCGGCGAGAACGTGACGCACAAGCCGAAGCCGATACTCGACGACCGCCAGCGCCGCGACATGGTCGCCGCGCTCGACGTGGTCGACGAGGCCCACCTCGGCCACGCCGAGGACATCTTCGTCCCTATCGAGAAAATCGACCCCGACGTCATCGTCCTCGGCTACGACCAACACCACGACGAGGCGGGCATCAAAGCCGCCCTCGACGCCCGCGGTATCGACTGCGAGGTCACGCGCGCGACGCCGCGCGAGCAGCGCCACGACGACGAACTCCTCTCGACGGGCCGCATCATCGACCGCATCGTCGAGCGGCGCTGCTGAGACCTCGCCCGCCTTCGAGGCACGACCCGATTCGATTCCGACGTTTCGAAGCATTCTCCGACGGCCGAACGCGACGAGCGCGAGCGTCGTCACTCGGCGGGGAGCGTCGAAAGAGAAGGGTGGTCCGTTACTGCGTGGAGTTCGTCGCGGTCGAGTTCGAGCCGCCGGACGACGACTCGCTGTTGGCCGACTGCTGCTCGTCGAGCCAGTTCTGGTACTCTTCCTGTGAGACGACTTCGACGGTGAAGTACATCTGAGAGTGCGCGACGCCGCAGTACTCAGTACAGTAGCCCTGGTAGGTGCCTTCCTCGTAGGCGACGGTCTTGATGGTGTTCGTCGAACCCGGCATCGCGTCCTGCTTGAGGCCGAGTTTAGGGACGTGGAATCCATGTATCACGTCCGTTGCGGTCACCTGGAAGTAGACCGGGCGGTCCTTGGGGATGACAATCTCGTTGCCGGACGTGAAGTTACCCTCCTCGGGGTAGTACATGTTCCAGCCCCACTGGTAGGCCTCGGCCGTGACGACGACCGGGTCGTCGTCCATGGCGATGTCGTTGCCCTGGTGCGTGACGTTTTCGTTGGCCAGCACGCCGTAGGAGGCGACGCCGACGAAAAGCAGGATAATCGCTGTCGCGATGGTCCACGTGATTTCGAGCCGGCGGTTCTCCTTGGTCGGCAGTGCGCGCTCGCTGTTGCGGAACTTGATGACCGTGTAGAGGAGGATGACCTCCACCAGCACGGTAATCGGGATAGCGACGTACAGCAGCTTCCCGTTGAGCTGATTGATAAGTTCCGACGTGGCGGACGCCTGCGCGGCGGCGGGGGTGGCAACGAGCGCCATCACGACCGTCGCGAGCAGGGACGCGAGCGCGAAACGCGTCTTTCTCATGCTGAGCGAGACTTAGGAACAACCGCATAAATGCATACCGACTCTCGGCCCGCCGTTTATCAACCCGCCCCCGCCATATCGGGGGGAGCGGCACCCGAACGCGAGGCGGAAAAGCGCGGGTCCTAAATACGGGACGGCCCAACAGGCCCGTAGGTGAATTTCGTGGCCACGAATCGCGATTCGAACACGTTCCACGGCCTGCTCGCCGCGACCGCGATGGGCGTCTATCTGCTGCTCATCGTCGGCGCGACGACCGCGCTCACGGACGCGACCGCCGCGTGTAGCGCCTGGCCCGCGTGCGGAGACGGCTTTTCGCTCCCCGCGACGCTCGACGGCTGGGTCGCCCTCGGCCACCGCGTCGCGGCCGTCCTCGTCGGTCTCCTCACGCTCGCCACGCTCGTCTCGGCGTGGCGGACCGACACGTCCCGCCGCGTGAGAGCGACCGTCACCGCGTCGGCGGTGCTCTACCCGGCGCAGGCCGGTCTCGGCGCGGTCGTCGCCACCGTCGGCGTCGGCCCCGCGCTCTCGACGCTCCACTTGGTTCTCGGGATGGTCATCTTCGGCGGCCTCGTCGCCGCGCTCGCGTGGACGCTCGAAGCGGCCACCGGCGACCCCGACGACGCGCCGGTCGGCACCCCCTCGATGAGTCCCCCGACCGACGACGGCGAGCGACCGCCCGTCCCGACCAAGCCTGTCGCCCGCGCGAAGGCGACGGTCAACGCGTACTTCCGGCTCATGAAGCCGCGGCTGATGTGGCTCCTCTGTCTCGTCGCGTCGGCGGCGATGGCGCTCGCCGGCACCGTCTCGCCCGGCCTCACGCCCGAGGTCATCGCGGCGACGCTCGGCGGCGGCGTCCTCTCTATCGGCGCATCCGGCACGTTCAACCACGTCCTCGAACGCGACGTGGACCGTCGGATGCAGCGGACCAGCGACCGGCCGCTCGCGGTCGACCTCGTCCCCGTCCGCAACGCCGTCGCGTTCGGCCTGCTCCTGACGGTCGCGTCGGTTGCGCTGTTCGCGTCCGTCAACTGGCTCGCGGCCGTCCTCGGCGTCGTCGCCATCGCCTTCTACAGCGTCGTCTACACGCTCATCCTGAAGCCAAACACGGTCCAGAACACCGTCATCGGCGGCGCGGCCGGCGCGCTTCCGGCGCTCATCGGCTGGGTCGCCGTCACCGGCGACATCGGCCTCGGGGGCGTCGTCCTCGCCGTGGTCATCTTCCTGTGGACGCCCGCGCACTTCTACAACCTCGCGCTGGCCTACAAGGACGACTACGCCCGCGGCGGCTTCCCGATGATGCCCGTCGTCCGCGGCGAGACCGAGACGCGAAAGCACATCCTCTGGTGGCTCGGCGCGACGCTCGTCGCCGCGGCCGGCCTCGCGGTCATGGACGCCCTCGGGGTCGTCTACCTCGTGACGAGCATCCTCTTCGGCGGCGCGTTCCTCTACTTCGTCGTGCGCCTGCACTACGAGCGCGACGACACCGCCGCGTTCCGGGCGTTCCACGCCTCGAACGCCTACCTCGGCATGCTGCTCCTCGCCATCGTCGTCGACACGCTCGCCCTCTGAGCCCCGACCGCTACTCCCCCACACATGGCAACCGCATCCGCACTTCCCCGCCCCTCGCGGGCCAGTCTGCTCCGCGCCGCCTTCGCCGTGAACACGACGCTGATTCTGGCGTTCGTCTACCTGCTTTTCACCGAGGCGAGCGTCGGCGCGCCGCGGTACGCGCTCTACGGCGTCGCGTGGGTCATCGTCGGCCTCTGGGTCATGTTCGACACCGACGTGGCACCGGCCTCGGCCGCGACGAAGCGCAAGGCGGCCGCCGTCGCGGTCGGTTACTTCGCGCTGTTGGCGGTCGCCGGCGGCCTCGTCACCTCGCCCGTGCCGGGCGGGACCGACGGCCTTCGCGTCGCCTTCCTCCCGCCGGGGTGGGGTCCGGCGCTCGTCTACGGCGGCGACCTGTTCAACCTCGTCCTCATGCCGGCGCGCGTGGTCGGCTACGCGGCGCTCGCGTTCCTCGTCTACGACACGGTCGTCGAGGCGGCGGGCGCGGCCGTCTCCGGGGTCGTCGGCCTGTTCTCCTGCGTCTCGTGTTCGTGGCCCATTCTCGCCTCGGTCGCCACGAGCGTCTTCGGCGGCGGGACGGCCATCGCGGCGACCGTGACGACGCTCTCGTACGACCTCTCGACGCTGGTCTTTCTCGTCACCGTCGTCTTGCTCCGGTGGCGGCCCGGCTTCGGGAAGTGACAGTCGCGGTCGCGGCAGCGGTCACTCGCCCCCTCGCTTTTACGCGCTCGCCGTGAACGTCCGACCATGACAAGCGTCGAAATCGAATACTGCGTTCCCTGCGGCTTCCTCGACCGCGCCGAGCAACTACAGCACGCGCTGCTCGAACAGTTCGGCGACCGGCTCGACCGCGTGGCGCTCGTGACGGGCGACCACGGCGTTCTCACCGTCACCGTCGACGACGAGCGCGTCTGGGACAAGTCGGAAGACGAGTTCGACCCGGACCTCGTGCTCCGGCGGGTCCGTCCGCACGTCGACTGAGCGGGGCGGGACGTGAAGTCACTCGAACACGCCGTCGTCGGGACGGTCGCCGGGGCGGTCGCCGCGGTCGCGTTGGACCCGCCGGGGAGCCTGCCGCTTCTCGTCGCCGGCGCGGTCTTCGTGAGCGTCTTCATCGACCTCGACCACTTCGTCATCGCCCGCGTCCAGCGCGGCGACTGGGCGAACCTGCGGCTCGCGGTGACGAACCCGCGGGTCGGCCTCCTCGACCAAGAGCGGGTGTTCGAGGAGTTCGGCACCGACTTCAACCGCAAGCGACTCCTGAGCCACCACCTCGTCGGCGGCGTCGCGGTCGGCGCGCTCGCGCTCTCGGGACTCGGGTCGCTCGCGGCGTTCCTCGCGGTCGTGCTCTACGTCCACGTCGTCTGCGATTTCCTGCGAGACCTCGGCATCGCGTGAAAAGAGTCGAACGCCGGTCCGGTCGCCCGCGCCGCCCGCGGTCGCTTAGTGGCCCCAGCGCCGACCGTCTTCGTCGTAGCGGGCGTTCATGATGCGCTCCCACTGGTCGGTCGAGATGTCCACGTCGGCCGCGCCGACGTTCTCGTCGAGTTGCTCGGTCGTCCGCGCGCCGACGATGGGGACGACGGTCGCCTCGGGGTAGTCCATCAGCCAGCGGAGCGCGACCTGCGCGGGGCTGGCGTCGACCTCGTCGGCGACCGCGCGAATCTCGTCGAGCACTTTCCAGCCGCGCTCGGAGACGTAGAACCGGTCGAACCGCTCGTCGAACGACCCGCGCGCGCCGTCGGGCGCGACGTACTCGGTGGGGTCGTCGGGGTCGGCGCGCTCGTACTTCCCCGTGAGGAAACCGCCAGCGAGCGGCGAGTACGGACAGACCGCGACGTCCTGGTCGCCGCAGACGTCGAGGTAGTCTTTCACGTCCTCGTAGTAGCCGGCGTGGAACAGCGGCTGGGTCACGTCGAAGCGGGCGTAGTCGTGCACGTCGGACTTCCACAGCGCCTTCGTGAGCTGCCACGAGGCCATCGTGGACGCGCCGAGGTAGTTGACCTTCCCCTCCTCGACGAGGCCGTTGAGCGCCCGGAGCGTCTCCTCGATGGGCGTCTCCTCGTCCCAGCGGTGGATGTAGTAGAGGTCGAGGTAGTCCGTGTCGAGTCGGTCGAGCGTGCCCTCGATCTGGTTTCGGATGTGGGTCCGCGAGAGGCCGCGACCGTTGGGGTTGTCCTCGTCGAACGGGAAGTACACCTTCGAGGCGAGGACGTAGTCCTCGCGGTCGCGCTCGGCCAGCCAGTTGCCGATGTACTCCTCGGACGTACCGTTCGGGTTGCCGTAGACGTTGGCGGTGTCGATGAAGTTCCCGCCGCGCTCCTCGAACGCGTCGAGGAGTTCGTGGGCCTCCTCCTCGTCGGTCTCCAGGACGCCGCTGCTCTTCCGTCCGAACCGCCACGTGCCGAAGCACAACTCAGAGACGCGGGTGCCGGTCGACCCGAGTCGTCGATAGTCGAGGCTCATGGTCGATGCCACGACGGCGGGCGACTAAAGCGTGCGAGTAGCGGCGAGACGTTCAGCCTTGTTCGTCGGCGTCGGGCGATTCGGCACGGGTCGCGTCCGTCTCGAACAGTTCGCGCGCGACCGGCGCGCCGCCGAGCGCGAGCGCGAGGAGGAGCACCGCGAACCCCACGGTGACGAACCCCTGTGACGGGTTCTCGGCGAGCGACGTGACGTGGAGGACCCCCCCGACCAACGCGAGTACGACGGCGAACCGCTGGAGGACTGCGTCGTCCATAGCCGACCCACGCCGGTCCCCCGGTAATTCCTTGCGACTCGCCCGCACGCTTTTGCGGCTTCCCCGCGACTGGTACGGCATGTTCAGAGTCGCAGGTATCGGCCTCGGAAGCCTCGGCGTGCTGGAATGCCGCCTCCTCAACGAACTCGACGGCGTGCGCGTGGTCGCCGGCGTCGACCCCGTAGACGAGGTTCGCGAGCGATTCGGAGACGAGTTCGACGTGCCGATCTACGAGACGACCAAGGAACTGCTGGACGCCGAGTTCCTCGACGCGGTGACCATCGCCTCGCCGCACACCAAGCACTTCGACCAGGCGCTCGCGTCGCTCGACGCCGACCTCCACGTCCACCTCGAAAAGCCGATGGTGACGGACCTCGGCGGCGCGCGGGCGCTCGTCGACCGCGCCGAGGAACGCGGCCTCACGCTCGCGGTCGGCTATCAGCGGCACTTCGACCCGCGGTTCCACGAACTGCGGCGCGTCGTCGACAGCGGTCGCATCGGCGACCCGCACATGGTGGTCTGCCACCTCGAACAGGAGTGGATTCGCTGGACGAAAGACGAGTGGCGCGGCGACCCGTCGCTGTCGGGCGGCGGCCAACTGTACGACTCGGGGTCGCACCTCCTCGACGCGATGCTCTGGGTGACGCGCTCGAAACCGGTGACGGTCGCCGCGGCGGTCGACCACCGCGGCCACGACGTGGACGTGAACTCGGCGCTCGCGGTCGTCCTCGACCGCGACGGCGACCGCCTCACCGCGAGCGTGGGCGTCTCCGGCGACGGACAGAGCGTCCCCGACCCCGGCGAGTCGCTCCGCGTCATCGGCACCGAGGGGATGGTCGCCTTCGACGGCGAGACCATCGAGGTGGCCGAGGGGGGGATGACCTACACCGCCACGCCGCCGACGCCCGACTTCGAGGAGTTGACCCGGAAGAAGCTCCGGAACTTCGTGGACGCCGCGCGCGACGAGGCCGACCTCGCCATCCCGGCCGAGGACGCTCTCCGAGTGACCGCGCTGACCGAGGCGGCCTACGAGTCGGCGACGACGGGCAGGCGAGTCAACGTCGACGGCGACGCCTGAGTCGCGGGCGCTGGAACGACCTGCCCCCGACCTCAGACGCCGGTCAACCGGTTCAGCGCGCCCGACGACCCGGTGACAATCGGCCGCCCGCTGGTGCAGACGTACAGTTCGCCGTCGGGGGCGCGGCCGAACGCGAGGACGTTCGTCCCGCCGTCGTCGCGGTCCGTCACGGGAATCTCCGCGATGTCCCACGGCCGCGACTCGCTCGGGCGGGCGGCGAACAGTCTCCCCTCGGACTGCCAGTCGGCGAAGACGTACGCGCCCGAGAGCGCCGGAATCGACTCGCCGCGGTAGACGTGGCCGCCGATGACGGCTACCCCGGACGGCCCGTCCCCACTGTGGGGGTACTCCAGCACCGGGTCGAGAAGCGGCGCGCCGTCGGGCGTCTCGGTCGGGCAGTCGTCGGCGCGGAAGCAGTGTGCGCCCTCGCGGACGTTCCAGCCGTAGTTGCCGCCGCGCTCCAGGAGGTTCACCTCCTCCCACGCGCCCTGTCCCACGTCGGCGACGTAACAGTCCTCGCCGTCGAACGAGAGCCGCCACGGGTTTCTGAGCCCCCACGCGTACTGCTCGTCGAGGCCGTCGGAGCCGACGAGCGGGTTGTCCTCGGGGATTCCGTACGGGCGGTCGTCGTCGCCGGAGACGCCGCCGGTCGAGTCGACGTCGATGCGGAGGACGCTCCCGAGGAGGTTCTCGGTCACGTCCTGTCCGTTGCCGCCCGCGACGGCGTCGTACCAGTCGTCGACGTGGCCGCGCCCCTCGTCGTTCGCGCCGCCGCCGTCGCCCGTGGCGACGTAGAGGTAGCCGTCCGGGCCGAACGCGACGGCTCCGGCGTTGTGGTTCGACTGGGGTTCGGGGAGTTCGAGCAGCACCCGCTCGGTGTCGGCCGAGACCGTCGTCGCCTCGGGGTCGACCGTCAGCTCGCTCAGGACGAACGTGTGGCTGTAGTTCGAGGGCGTCCCCGAGCGTCGCGGGGCGCTGTACCGCAGGTAGAGCCGCCCGTTGTCGGCGAAATCGGGGTGGAAGGCGACGCCGAGGAAGCCGCGCTCGTCGTAGCCGTTGAGGTCGACGACGCGGTCGGTGATGTCGAGGTACGGTTCGCTCTGTAGTCCCGAGTCGTCGTGCAGCCAGATTCGACCGGGCTGGTCGACGACGAACCGCCGCGACCCGCCGAACGCCTCGGGGACGGCAACGTCGACCGGCGAGGCGAACCCGGTCGCCAGTGTCTCGTAGGCGACTTCGAGGCCCGCGAGTGAGCCGTCGGACCCGCCGTTCGCGGTCGCGGTCGCCCCGTCAGTCTCGTCTGGCGTCGCGTCGCTGTCGGTCGTTCCCCCGGCTCCGTCGTCGGTCGGGGCGCTCGCACAGCCCGCGAGGCCGCCGAGGAGGGTCGCGCCGGTCGCGGCGAGGAAATCGCGTCGGGAACCGTTCATGTCGACGTAGAGCGGCGCGACCGGAGTAAGGCTTGCTACGACCGAGCTGGCGAGCCCTCTCCCGTTCGCCCACGGCCCCGCGACTCGAATCGAGCGGCGATTCCGAATCCCTTACCACCCGATAGTGACGACGGGTACGACATGGACGCGGTACTCGCCGCCGACGACCTCAGGAAGTCCTACGGCGACGTGGAGGCGCTCTCGGGCGTCTCCCTGTCGGTCGCCGAGGGAGAGGTCTTCGGCCTCATCGGTCCGAACGGCGCGGGGAAGACGACGCTGGTTCGCGCCCTCACGGGCACGACCGCGGTGGATTCGGGGTCGGCGGCCATCCTCGGGCGCGACCCGACCGAGGTCGACCGCCAGCGCCTCGGCGTCCTCCCGCAGGAGTTCCGACCCGCGGGTCGGCTCTCCGCCCGCGAACTCGTGGCCTACTACGCTGGGCTCTACGACGACGCCCGCGACCCCGACGCGGTGCTCGACGAGGTCGGCCTCGCCGACGCCGCCGACACGTGGTACGAGAACCTCTCGGGCGGCCAACAGCGCCGCGCCTGCATCGCCCTGACGCTCGTCAACGACCCCGACGTGCTGTTCTTGGACGAGCCGACGACCGGCATCGACCCCGCGGGCCGCCGGTCGCTGTGGGGGCTCGTCGAGGACCTCGCCGCCGGCGGGACGACGGTGTTTCTCACCAGCCACTCGATGGAAGAGATAGAGCGCCTCGCCGACCGCGTGGGCCTGCTCAACGCGGGCGAACTCGTCACGGTCGGCGAGCCGGACGACCTCGTCGCCGAGTACGGCGGCGAGAGCCGCCTCGTGGTCCGGACCGACGGCGACGCCGACGCGGCCCTCGGGTCGGTGTCGCTCCCGGCCGCGCTCGACGCGACGGTGTCGGGAGACGGCATCACCGTCCACGGCGTCGGCCCGCGCGACATCGGCGACGTGGTCGCCGCCTTCGACGACGCGGGCGTCGTCTACGAGTCGCTCGTCTGGAAACAGCCCGGCCTCGAAGAGGTCTACCTCTCGTTGACCGGCGAGCAGTTCGAGGCGGCCCGGCCCGCCGCGGCCGCCGCGGTCGGAGGTGACAGATGAGCCTCGCCGCCCGCGTCCGCGCTGAGTTCGTCGCCTCGTGGCACGCGTTCCTCCGGCGGCGGACGGCGGTGTTCTTCACGTTCTTCTTCCCCGCCATCATCGTCGTCATCTTCGGGGCGCTCGTGCAGACCCAGCCGACCGGCGGCGGCCTGTTCGCCGAGCCGAAGGAGTACTACATCGCCGGCTACCTCGCGGTCGTCGTGCTGTTCACCCCGCTGTCGCGCGTGGGTAGCACCATCGCGCGCCACCGCGAGGGAAGCCGCTTCGAGAAGCTGGCGACGACGCCGCTGTCTCGGGCCGAGTGGCTCCTCGCGCACTCGCTCGTCAACGTCGTCGTCATCGGCCTCGCGGCGCTGTTGCTCCTCGCGCTGTCGGCGCTCGTGACCGGCGCGTCGATTCCGCTGACGCCCGCGACGCTCGCCATCGTCCCCTTCGTCGCGCTCGGCGTGACGCTGTTTTGCGGCCTCGGGGCCGTCATCGGGAGCGTCGCCGACTCGCAGGACGGCGTCATCGCCGCGAGCAACGCCATCGCGCTTCCCCTGCTCTTCCTCTCGGAGACGTTCGTGACGCCCGACCTGCTCCCGCCGTGGTTCGTCCCCGCGCTGAATCTCTCGCCGCTCACGTACTTCGCCCGCGGCGTCCGGTCGCTCACCTACGGCGGCGGCGACTGGGTCACCAACCTCGCGGTGCTCGCGGTGCTCGCGGTCGCGTTCTTCGCGGCGGGCACGGCGGCGATTCCGCGGACCGACTGAGCCGGCGCACCACCCGCCCGCGGCGCTCGGGGGCGCTCGCGAGGGCGTCCGACGCGCCCGCAAACTCAAGCCTTAACCCGCGGCCGACCCCACGTGGGGGCATGGTCGAAACTGAGACGTACACCATCGAAGGACCGGACGGAGACACCGAAGCGCTCGAACTCCCCGCGGGCCTCGTCGACATCTTCTCGGAGCAGGGCGAAGACCCGACCGACGTCGTCGCCGACGTCGTCGTGCAGGCGTTCGCACAGCAGGCCCACGTCGTCGCTCACCACAGCGAGGGCGGCGCGCCGGCCGACATCGCCGAAATCAACGAGAAGATGGAAGAGCTGTTCGAAGAGCGCTTCGGCGTCCCGCTCTCGGACGCGCTCGGCCACTCGCACTAAGTCGAGTTCGCGGTCGCTGTTTTCTCTGCCGTTCCGAGTCGAAGGCGAGAGCCGCGCGTCTGAGCCGTCGTGGCGGGTCCGCGGCGCTCAGATGAACGCCAGCGGGACCATGATAGCGAAGCCGGCGGCGAGTCCGGCGAGCAGTTCGACCCGACCGCCGCGCGGGAGGCGCTCGCCGAGTTCGAGCGCCTCGGGGATGAACTCCGTGAGGACGAGAAAGACCATCGCGCCCGCGGCGAAGCCGAAGCCGAACGGGAGGAACTCCCGCGCGATGCGGACGAAGTAGAAGGCGATGACCGCGCCGATGGGCTGGGGCAGACTAGAGAAGATGGCCCACCAGACGAGCTTCCAGTTCGAGACGTTCATCGACCGGAGCGGGATGGAGATAGCCAGCCCCTCGGGGACGTTGTGAATCGAGATGGCGATAGTCATGAACACCGCGAGCAGCGGGACGACGAAGCCGAACAGCTGGAAGCCGCCGTCGAGGCCGAGGTCGGCGAAGGAGACGCCGACGGCGACGCCCTCGGGGAAGCTGTGGACGGTGAGGATGCCGAGAATCAACAGCAGTTTGCGGAAGTCGGCCTCCTCGTACTGCTTGGGGTTGACCTCCGCGCCCTCGATGACGTGGTGGGCGACGAGGACGAGCGCGACGCCCGCGAGCATCCCGATACCGAGTTGCAGCGGCGTCCCGTTGGCGAGGCCCTCGAAGACGAGTCCGAACAGCGACGCCGACACCATGATGCCCGAGGCGATGCCCCACAGCGCCACGTTCCAGCGGTCGCTCACGTCGGAGACGAAGAAGAACGGAATCGCGCCGAGTCCGGTCGCGATGGCCGTGACGAGCCCGGCGAGAAAGACGAACGCGAGCGCAGAAAACTGGTCCATACCGAACGTAATCATTCGGTGCCGATAAGTATTATCATATTCCATATACTTTTGGTTGGCCTAAAATATGAATTGCAGATAGCTGCGCTCTACTGATTTAGACGGGCCAAAAATCCCCGTCGTATTTATAATCTGCATTCTGATATATTCGTCGTCGAGAGCGATTGCTCGCCGGCGATAGACGGTGAAGAAAAGACGTCGGTTCCGCGGTACACTCGTACCGAGCGCACCGGGCGGAGCGTGTTCAGTCGTCGGCCGGCGACGCGCCCTCCGGCGAGTCGCTGTCGCCGCCCATGGGCGAGACGGGGGTGGCCGCGACGGAGCGGGCCGAACCCATCCAGCGCTCGACGTTGGCCGAGACGTAGTCGCGCGCGCCGAAGGCGACCGCGCCGCCGACGCCGATGGCGAGGGCCGCGGCGATGCCCCACGCGAACGCCTGCGCGATGGTGAACAGGATGGCCACGTCGATGCCCATCGTGCTCAGACCGATGACGACGGCGGTGAAGTAGAGGAACATCCGGGTTCCGACCGCGAAGACGCTCGTGTACGGCGTCTCGGTCGCGGCGCGGGTCCGCGTGATGGCGTCACCGATGAAGTCGGCGACGACGAACCCGAGGACGATGACGAGCAGGCCGGCCACGAACGACGGCGCGTACGACGCCGCGGTCGAGACCCATTCGGAGAACAGGTCGACCGCGAGCACGTCGGCGGCCGCGAGGACGGCGATGGCGTAGACGAACCACTTACCGAGCGTCCCGAACGCGCCCGAGACGGCCTTTTCGGTCCCGCCGAGAATCTTCCCGACGGGCGTCGCCAACACCGCCTTGTCGACCTCGACGCGGTCGGCGACCCGCGTGATGAGTCGGGCGGCGATGCTGCCGATGAACCAGCCGACGATGAGTATTAAGAGCGCGCCCACGAGCCGCGGGACGAACGCGAGCACGGCGTTAGTCAACTCTGCGATGGACTCTGTCAACGTGACTTGTAACGGGTACATTGTTCCGGGTGGAACATCGCGCGCCCGACAGTTAGTTAAGAATAGAAGAACCGTGAATAAAATTATCTCGTAATCGGAACCCTCCGATTTCGCCGATACTCGGAGAAACCGGACGGAGCGGCGGGCTGCGGGTCGAAACGTCCGTTCCTCGTTCGACTCGCTCACCGGCGAGACAGTCTCGGGTGCGGGTGCGTCCGCCGTGATTTAATCTCAGCTTGATTCGTCGCCGCGGTCGCGGGACTCGGTGCGCTCGTCGGCGAGGCGGCCGAGCTGTGTCGCGATTTCTTCCATGGCGACGACGAGCCGAGCGGCGTACCAGAGGACGACGACGGTGACGACGAGGAACACCCACGCGAGAATCTGCTGGGCGATGAGGAGCGCGTAGGCGAGCGTCAACACGAGGAAGACGACGACGGCGACTTTCGCGCCGGTGGACCGATGAAGCGGCGCGTCGGGGGAGGGGTTCGACACAACCCATCGTTTTCAGGGGATGACATTATGTGTTTGGCCGCCGCGGGCCGGCGGTGTCGACCCCCTACTGACGAGCGTAACCGGCCCAATTCTGTGGTATAAATCACGAACCATACCGATTAATTGCGCTACTGTATCGTGCCACCAAAGGCCGTGAGACGCCCCACACCACCGAGTTTATCAGTCAATGACGGGAATCAACAACCAATGGGAGAGCTATCCGAATTGTTCGCGCCGAACCGAATCGCGGTGGTCGGTGCGACCGAGCGCGAAGGAGCAATCGGGCGGGCAATCATGGACAACCTCATCGACGAGTTCGACGGTGAGGTCGTTCCGGTCAACCCCAAGTACGACGAACTGTTCGGCCTGCAGTGCTACGGCGACGTCGGCGAGACGAACGCCGACCTCGCGGTCATCGTCGTTCCCCCGAAGGTCGTCCTCCCCGCGATGAAGTCCGCCGGGGAAGCGGGCATCGAGAACGTGGTGGTCATCACCGCCGGCTTCGGCGAGACGGGCAGCGAGGGCGCCGCCCGCGAGCAGGAACTCCGCGACATCGCCGAGGAGTACGACCTCAACGTCGTCGGCCCGAACAGCCTGGGCATCATGAACACGGACGTCGGCATGAACGCGACGTTCGGCCCCGACATGGCCCTCGACGGCAACATGTCCTTCATGAGCCAGTCGGGCGCGTTCATCACGGCCGTCATCGACTGGGCCAACGACGAGGACATCGGCTTCAAGGACATCGTTTCGCTGGGTAACAAGGCCGTCCTCGACGAGGCCGACTTCATCGAGGCGTGGAACGACGACCCCGACACCGAGGTCATCATCGGCTACCTCGAAGGCATCTCGGCGGGCCGCGAGTTCATCGACTCCGCCCGCGACGTGACGAAGGACACGCCCATCGTCCTCGTCAAGTCCGGCAAGACCGACGCCGGCGCGCAGGCCGCCTCCTCGCACACCGGCACCATCGCCGGCTCCGACGCGGCCTACGAGGCCGGCCTCGAACAGGCTGGCGTCATCCGCGCGGACTCCGTCCAGCACCTGTTCGACACCGCCCGCGTGCTGGGCGACCAGCCGCTCCCCGAGAACAAGGACGTCGCCGTCATCACGAACGCCGGCGGCCCCGGCGTCATGACGACCGACGCCATCGGCGAGTCGGATCTGAAGATGGCCGACTTCACCGACGAGACGCTCGAAGCCTTCTCCGAGTCGCTGCCCGCCGAGGGGAACATCTACAACCCGGTCGACATCGTCGGCGACGCCGACAACGCCCGGTTCAAGGAGGCCCTCGACGTGGCGCTCGCCGACGACAACGTCGGCATGGCGCTCGTCTTGACCTGTCCGACGGCCGTCCTCGACTACAACCAGCTCGCCGCCGACACCGTCGAACTCCAACAGGAGTACGACAAGCCCATCGCCGCCTGCTTCATGGGCGGCGAGCGCGTCGACGCCGCCTCCGACGTGATGAAAGACGCCGGCATCCCGAACTACTTCGACCCCTCGCGCGCCGTCGACGGCCTCGAAGCCCTCTCGGAGTACGCCGACATCCGCCAGCGCGAGTACGACGCGCCCACCGAGTTCGACGTGGACCGCGAGCGCGCCCGCGACATCCTCGAAACCGTCAAGGAGCGCGACGAGACCCGCCTCGGCGTCGAGGCGATGGAACTGCTCGACGCCTACGGCATCGAGACGCCGACGGGCGACATCGTCGACGACCCCGCCGACGCGCTCGACGTCGCGGAGCGCATCGACGGCGACGTCGTGATGAAAATCGTCAGCCCGGACATCCTCCACAAGTCCGACATCGGCGGCGTCAAGGTCGGCGTCGAAAACGAGGAGGTCTACGACGCCTACGAGGACCTCATCACCCGCGCGAAGAACTACCAGCCCGACGCCAACATCCTCGGCGTGCAGGTCCAGGAGATGGTGAACCTCGACGACGGCGTCGAGACCATCGTCGGCATGAACCGCGACCCGCAGTTCGGCCCGCTCATGATGTTCGGCCTCGGCGGCATCTTCGTGGAAATCCTCGAGGACACGACGTTCCGCGTCGCGCCCGTCTCCGAGGCGGAAGCCGAGGACATGACGAAGGAGATCGACGCCGCGCCGATGCTCCGCGGTGCCCGCGGGAACGACCCGGTCGACATCGGCGGCATCACGGAGACCATCCAGCGGCTCTCCCAACTGGTCACCGACTTCCCGGCCATCCTCGAACTCGACATCAACCCGCTCGTCGCGCTACCGGACGGCGTGAAGGCCGTCGACGTTCGACTCACCGTCGACCCGGACGAACTTTAAACACTTCACCACCCTACCATTCAACAATGAACACGGTACTCGTCACCTCGACCGGAGAAAGCACCGGGAAGACCGCAATCACGCTCGCACTCGGCGTCCTCGCCAAGGAGCGCGGACTGGACGTGGGCTACATGAAGCCCAAGGGCACCCGCCTGCAGTCCAGCACCGGCAAGACCCTCGACGAGGACCCGATGCTCGCCCGCGAACTGCTCGACATCGACGCGGAGATGCACCAGCTCGAACCCGTCGTCTACTCCCCGACGTTCATCCAGGGCGCGGTCCGCGGCAAGGAGAACGCCGAGGAGCTTTCGGAGGTCATCTCCCACCACTTCGAGGACATCTCGGCCGGCAAGGACCTGATGCTCGTCGAGGGAGGCGGCTCCTACCGCACCGGCGGCATCGTGGACCTCACCGACGGCGACGTGGCGAACCTCCTCGACGCCGAGGTCATCCTCGTCGCCGACTACCAGCACCCGAGCGACCTCGACGACGTGGTCGCGGCGGTCGAAGACATCGGCCCCGACCGCCTCGCGGGCGTCGTCTTCAACCGCGTGAGCGACGCCTCCTACGACGAGCTCGAAACGGAGGTCGCGCCGTTCCTCGAAGCCCGCGGCGTCCCCGTCCTCGGCGTCGTCCCGACCGAAAAGGACCTCGCGGGCGTCACCGTCGAGGAACTCGCGAACGAACTCGGCGCGGACTTCGCGACCGACGCGCCGACGGACGCCTTCGTCGAGCGCTTCCTCGTCGGCGCGATGGGCGGCGACGCGGCGCTTCGCTACTTCCGCCGCACGAAGAACGCCGCGGTCATCACCGGCGGCGACCGCGCGAACATCCAGCGCGCCGCGCTCGAAGCCCCCGGCGTCAAGTGCATCATCCTCACCGGCGGCCACCGACCCGTCGGGGCCGTCATCGGCAAGGCCGAAGAGAAGGGCGTTCCGGTCCTCCTCGTCAACGGCGACACGCTCTCCGTGACCGACCGCGCCGAGGACATCGTCAGCACGGGGCGCACCCGCGACGAGCGCACGGTCAACCGGATGCGCGACCTGCTGTACGAGCACGCCGACATCGACGCCATCATCGGGAACATCGAACCCTCCGGTGACGGCGCGGCCGACGGCGACGACGAGTAACGACCGACGCGCCGATAGCGTCGACTGCGTTACTGCTTTTTCGGAATCCGGATTCAGACTCCGTTTCCGTCGCGCTCGCGCCCGTCGAGGTAGTCGTTGACGAGCGACGGCGCAACGACGCCGACGGCGAGGAGTGCGAGAAACGAGACCGTGAACTGCCCGGTGGCCGCCTCCACGAGATACGCGACGGGGAGGGCGGCGAGGACGAAGGCGGTGACGACGAGCGTCTGTCGGGAGACCATACGCCCGCCACGTCAGTCAGGAAGTTAACAGCTTTGCGCCTAACAGCGCCAGCCGCGGTCGGTGTCGTTCAGGAGTTCCGCGCCGTCGTCGGTGACGACGACGAGGTCCTCGATTCGGACGCCGAACTCGTCGGGGAGGTAGACTCCCGGCTCGACGCTGAAGACGTTCCCGACCTCGAGTTCGCGGTCGCTCCCGGCGACGATGTAGGGTTCCTCGTGCACGTCGAGGCCGACGCCGTGGCCGGTCCGGTGGATGAAGCGGTCGCCGTAGCCCGCCTCCTCGATGACCTCGCGGGCCGCGCGGTCGACGTCGCCGGCGGCGACGCCCGGTTCGACGGTCTCGACGGCCGCGGTCCGTGCGGCCTGCACGACGCCGTGGACCTCGGCGAACTCCGCGGGCGGCTCGCCGGCGAAGACGACGGTCCGCGTCTGGTCGCTCGGGTAGTGGTCGACGACGGTGCCGAAGTCGAGGACGACCGGGTCGCCCGACTCGATGACGCGGTCGCCGTGGCTGTGGTGGGGCATCGCGCCGTTGGGGCCGGAGCCGACGAGCGGGCCGAAGGGAATCCCCTCGCCGCCCTCGTCGGCGAGGAGGCGCTCGATTTCGGCGGCGAGTTCGTTTTCGGTCATACCGACGGCGTCCGCGCCCATGTCGCGGACGCGCTCGACCGCGCGGTCGACGGCCGCGCCGGCGCGGCGGAGCGCGTCGAGTTCGGCGTCGTCCTTCCGCGCGCGGAGCGGGGCGACGACCTCGCTCGCGAGCCCGAAGTCGGCGTCGGGGAGCGCCGTCCGGAGGTCCTGCGAGAAGCGCGCCCACATCGTGTCGTCGAGGAGGACGCGCCCGCCGGCGAGGTCGAGATTCGAGACCACGTCGGCGAGGGCGTCACGCGGGTCGTCGTCGTCGCTCCACGTGCGCACGTCTCCGACCCACGACTCGGTTCGGACCTGCGTCTCGTAGAGGTCGGGGACGAGAAACACCGGGTCGCCCTCGCGGGGGACGAAAAGCAGTAGGTGGCGCTCCGCGGGTTCCTCGTCGAAGCCCGAGAGGTACAGCAGGTTTCGACTGGGGAACAGTACGGCGGCGTCGGCGTCCGCGTCGGCCAATCGTTCCTGACACGCGCGGGTCCGTCGTTCGAAGGGCGTCATGCGAGTGGATACGGGCGGCGGATGAAAAGCGTGGGCGGTCCGCGAGAGCGCGTCGAGGCGCGAACCATCGGGTGGAGCCGGTACGAGGGCGTCCCGCGGGCGGCCTACGCCCCGAGGTCGAGCGGGTCGTAGAGCTGGCCGGTGATGGACTCGAAGGCGTCGGAGGCGGTCACGAGGCCGACCACGGAGCCGCCTTCGGGGTCGCGGACCATGGCGAGTTCCTGATTCTCCGCCTGGAAGCGGTCGATGAGGTCGCTGACCGAGAGGTCCGAGAGAACCGAAAGCGGGGGCGCGGCGATGTCTTCGAGGCGGCGGTCGCCCGACTGGAGGCGGTCGATGTTCGAGAGGACCGTCGGCGCGTAGACGACGCCCCGAACGTCGTCGAGCGAGTCGCCGACGAGCGGGAACCGCGAGTGCTGGGGGTTCGCCCGGATTCGTTCGAGGCTCTCGTCGGTGCTCGCGTCGACCGAGAGCGCGACGACGCGGTCCGCGGGGACCATCACGTCGCGGACGGGTAACTCGCCGATGCGAAGCGCGTTCAGGACCTCCTCGCGGCGGTCCTCGGGGAGCGAGCCCTGCGCGAGGATGTCGCCCATCTGGCTTCGGACCTCGCCGCGGCTGAGGCGGGGTCCCTCGCCGGCGGAGCCGTCGCCGTCTTCCTCCTCGTCGATTTCGGCTTCCTGCCACGACCGGGTTATCTCGACGCCGACGAGCGACAGCAGGCGCTTTGCCAGCCAGTCGGCGACGACGATGACCGGGTACATGAGCTTCGTCCAGCCGTAGAGGACGGGCGCGGTGTACTTCGCCACCGTGCGAGAGCGCTCGACGCCGAGGTACGTCGGCACCTGCTCGCCGAGGACGACGTGCGAGAGGTTGATGACGACGAGCGCCAGTCCGACCGACAGCGACGTGTGGGAACCCGCCGACCCGCCGCCGCCGAGGACCGCGTCGAAGGTGGCCGCGACGGCCGGTTCGGCGACGACGCCGAGGCCGACGCTGGCGATGGTAATCCCGACCTGACAGCCCGAGAGGTACACCTCCAGTCGCTCGGTCATCTCCCACGCGAGTTCGAGGCCGCGAGACCCCTCGAAGGCGGACTCGTCGAACTGCGGCACGCGCGTCATCGCGAACTCCGAGACGACGAAGAAGGCGTTCGCGAGCAACAACACGAGGCCGCCGCCGAGCCGGAGCGCGGTTTCGACACCTACCATGTGGGCCGAGCGTTCGACCCGGACTCCCCTGAGCGTGTCGGCTCCGGTACGACGTTGTGGTTTTTCGGGGAATTATTTTAAACTCAAAAATGTGCCGTAACAACTATGTTTTTCACGGCCGCGGTGTCTGGTATGCGTCAGCAACACAGGCGGACGTTCCTGAAACTGAGTGGTTCCCTCCTCGGTGGGGTCGCCGCCGGGTCGACCGTCGTCGCGGCCGAGCGGACCGACCGGTTCATCGTCGACCTCGGGGGCGGCGACGCGTCGGCGGCGACGAGCGCGGACCTGGAGGTCGTCTACGACTCTCGCCGGCCGGCGTGGTGGTCGTCGAGGGGAGCGAGTCGGCCGTCTCCGCCCTGAACGCGGCCTACGCGCCCGACGTGGAGATAACGCTCGACGGGCCGGCGGTCGAGGACGCGGGTCCGGCCGATGCGGTCGACGAACCCGGCTACGCCGCGCAGTGGGACAAACAGAGCCAGCGGATTCCCGCGGTCCACGACGTGACCCGCGGGGAGGGCGCGCGCGTCGCCGTCATCGACACCGGCGTCGCCGCCGACCACCCGGACCTCGAACACGCGGTCAACGCGTCGCTCTCGCGGAACTTCACCGGCGACGGCTTCGGCGCGGGCGTCCCCGCGGGCGGCGGCCACGGCACCCACGTCGCGGGCATCGTCGCCGCGAACGACCGAAACGAGACGGGCGTCGTCGGCTCCGCGCCGGGGGCCGAAGTCGTCGACTGCCGCGTGTTCTCGCCGAACACGCTGGCCTCGTTCGCCGACATCCTCGCGGCCCTCGTCTACAGCGCCGAAATCGGCTGCGACGCCGCGAACCTCAGCCTCGGTTCCTACCCGGTCCCGCGACAGGGCGAAGGGCAGTTCTACGGGAACGTGCTGAACAAGACGCTGACCCACGCCAACCGCTCGGGGACCGTCGTCGTCGTCGCCGCCGGCAACGACAGCGCCGACCTCCAGCACGACGGCGGCATCATCAGCCTCCCCAACGAGGGGGCGCAGGCGCTCAGCGTCAGCGCGACCGGACCCAAAGGGACCGCTTTCGACGCGGGCGACGCCGAGGAGGGACCGAAGACGCCGGCGTTCTACACGAACTACGGAACCAACGCCGTCGGCGTGGCCGCGCCGGGCGGCGACGCCCTCCTCTCCGCGCAGGAGACCCACCCCGAGACGTGGTTCTACGACCTCGTCTACAACACCGTCTCGACGCCCGCCTACGACGACGACGGGAACTACGTCGGCTCGGCGAACGGCTACGGCTGGAAGGCCGGCACCTCGATGGCCGCGCCGCAGGTCGCCGCCGCCGTCGCGCTCGTGCGGTCGGTCGAACCGGGTCTGAACGCGAATCAGGTCGCGTCGAAACTCGGCCGCACCGCGACCGTACCCGAGGGTTCCGACAAGGCGTACTACGGGGCCGGCTACCTCGACCCGCTGGCCGCCGTCACCGAGTAACTGCCTCCGCACCCCCGAGAAAGTCCACCGAGCGAACTGATACCTTAGCTCTCGAACACCTTTATCTCGCGAGGCGTCGCATTGTCAGCTATGAGTTGGAAAGCAATCGACGCCCTCGACGACGCCCGTGACGCCACGGCGTCGCTCCTCCTCCCGTTCGACGCGGGTCGATGGGCGCGCCTCGCACTCATCGCCCTCTTCGTCGGCGGCCTCGGCGGGAGCGGCGGTGCCGGAAGCAACACCGGAACGACCACCCCGACCGGGGGCGGGTCGACCGACATCCCGGTCGACTCGCTGCCCGGCTTCGTGACGCCGGAAAACGTCCTCGCAGCGGTCATCGCGCTCTTGGTGGTCGGCATCATCCTCATCATCCTCTGGTCGTTCGTCGGCTCCGTGATGCAGTTCGTCCTCGTGGACGCCGTCGTCTCCAAGGACGTGCGCATCCGCGAACCGTTCCGCGAGCGCTTCTGGCTCGGCGTCAGGCTGTTCGGGTTCCAAGTCGGCCTGCTCGTCGCCGTGCTCGCAGTCATCGGAATCCCGGTCGCGGCGGTGTTCCTCGGCTCCGTCGCGTTCACGCCCGCGGTGGCCCTCTTCGCCATCCCGCTCGTACTGCTCGGGCTCCTGTTGGTGTTCGTGGTCGCCATCGTCATGCAGTTGACGACCGACTTCGTCGTCCCGACGATGATGGCCGAAGACCGCACCCTCCTCTCGTCGTGGGGGCGGGTCGTCCCGGTGTTCCGCGCCGAGTTCTCCGAGTTCGGGCTGTACGTCATCGTCCGGTTCATCCTCGGCATCCTCGCGAGCATCGGTATCGGCATCGCGGCCCTCCTCGCCCTGCTCGTCGTCGCCATCCCCTTCGCCATCGTCGGCGGCGGGGCGTTCCTCGCGCTCAACGCCGCGAACGTCGCGTTGACCTCGACGGTCGGACTGGTCGTCTTCGGCGCGCTCGGGCTCCTGTTCGTCCTCGCGGCCATCGCGGTCGGCGCGGTCGTCCAGATGCCCGTCGTGACCTACTTCCGGTACTACTCGCTGTTCTTACTCGGAAGCGCCGACGACTCGCTCGACCTCGTCTCGCAGTTCCGGTCCGACGACGACTCGTCGGCCCCGGAAGGCCCGACCCCCGCGTAAGGACCGGCGACTCACTTCGCCGTTCCGCGTCCTTTTTTCACGCCGTCGCCGACGTGACCGCCTCGCGGTCCAGCCGTCCGAGGAGCACGAGAATCGGAATCATCAGCGCGCCGCCGACGACGAACGGTGCCCAGAACGCGACGGCCGTGTAGAGCCCGCCGGCCAGCGCCGGCCCGAACGTCCGGGCGAGGCTCCCCGCGCTCTGGGTGAGGCCGAACGCGCCGCCCTGCTCGTCGTCCGTCGCCGAACGGGAGACGAGCGTGTTCAAGGAGACGTTCGTGAGGGCGTTGCCGAACGACAGCGGCGTCATCACGACGAGGAGCGCGAGCACGCCCGCCGGGAGGACGGGACCGACTGGAAGTATCCTTCCGAGGTCGGGGACGAACGCGCCCAGTTGGGGTGAAAAGGGGACGGCCGCGAGCGTGAGCACCTGAATCCCCGCGCCGGCGACCGCGAGCCGGTACTCGCCGAAGCGGTCGGTGAGCGGGCCGACGAGGCCGCCCTGAACGACCGCGAGGACGACGCCGACGTAGGTGAGGATAATCGCGTTCTCGGTCGCGCCGTAGCCGTACTGGTCGTTGGTGAGGAAGATGAACTGGCTTTCGAGCGCCGAGAAGGCGAAAGAGACGAGGAAGAAGGAGGCGACGAGCGTGCCCAGCCCGGGCGACCGGAGCGCAGAAAGGAGCTGTTGGACGCGGGACTCGCGGTCCCCGGCCGGCGTCCCGCGCGCTTCGGGCGGCCGCGACTCGGGCAGGACGAAGAACGCGACGACGAGGTTCGTTCCGGTGATGGCCGCGGCGGCGAAGCTCGGCAGCGAGAACTCGGAGACGGGGACGAACGCGGGCAGGAGGCCCCGGGCGGCCGCGACGACCGGCTCGCTGGCGAAGAAGCCGCCGAGCGCGGGGCCGAACACGAAGCCGAGGCCGAACGCGGCCCCGAGGAGACCGAGCCCCTTTGCACGCTCGTCCGCCGCGGTGATGTCGGCGATGTACGCCTGTGCGGTGGCGATATTGCCGCCCATCGCGCCCGCGAGCATCCGGGCGGCGAACAGCACCGCGAGCGACCCGGCGACGCCGAACAGGAGCCACGCGAGCACGCTTCCCGTGAGCGACAGGAGGAGCACGGGTCGCCGACCGCGGGAGTCCGAGAGGCGACCGAGGAAGGGCGCGGCGAGGAACTGCATCGCCGAGTAGGAGGCGATGAGCAGGCTCCCGACGAACTCCGTCGCCCCGAACGAGAGCGCGTACAGGGGAATCACCGGGATGAGAATACCGAAGCCGAGGAGGTCGACGAAGACGATGAAAAAGACCACCCCGAGCGCCCGACGCGGGTTCTCGACTGTCATCGTCTCTCCGTTGGCGGGGAGTCGAATAACCGCACCGATACCCTCCGTCTCGGAGGGTAAGCGGTGATTAATTAATACGTTGACAATCCTGAGTGTCAGTATGTCCTTCGAATGGGTCTCGTACTTCACGTGCGAGGAGTGTGGGTTGGAACGCCCGTCTCCGGAGGTCCCCTACGACCGCCTCGGATACGCCGTCTGCCCGAGTTGCGGCGCGGAGACGCGCCCGGCCGCCTCGGCGACGGTCGACGCCTCGACGCTGGTGGATGGGTAAGCACTTCGGGCTCGGACGACATCCACCGGTATGAGTTGGACGGAGGTCCGTCGAGACGACCGCATCGTGGAGTGGGAGCGGAGTGACGGCCACGCGACTATTCGGCTCCGTCGCGGGCCGAACGCGTGGCACGTCAGGGTCGACCGACTCTATCAGTCCGCCGAGGGCCGCGGCTACGAGGGCGAGCGGTTCGAGTCGGAATCCGAGGCCCGCGAGACCGTCGAGGCGTGGAAGGACGAGTACGACGTGGAGAACTGAACTGGGCTACTGGAGCCGGCGCGTCGTCTCGACCAGCGGGTGTCGCGCGTAGTCGACGATGTCGATGTCCGAGATAGATTTGAGGCCCTCCTTTTCGGCGGTCCGCTGCATGCCGAGTTCGACGGGGTCGTCGACGACGATGACGTAGGCGTCCATCTCCTCGATGCCGATTCGGTCGGCCGCGAGGACGCGGTGGTGGCCGTCGGCGAGGAGTAGCGTCCCGTTGTTGTCGATGACGACGAGCGGCTCCGCGAGGCCGCGTTCGAGTTCATACCGTCGACCGTCGAGTTCGTCGGCGTAGACGCGGGCCTGCGTGGGAATGAGGTTCGAAAGCGAGACCGTGCGGCGCTCTTGGTGGACCGTGATGCCGTGAATCTGTTCGAGCGTCCGCATGAGTTTGCCCACTTTCTCCGGCGTCGCGCGCTCGATTTGGCTCCGGATGACGTCGGTGTTCGAGATGATGCCGACGAGGTTGCCCGCGTCGTCGACGACCGGGAGCTTCTGGATTCCCGACCGGAGGATGACGCGGGCGGCGTCGTTCACGTCCATCTCGGGGTGAGCGACGACGAGGTCCGTCGCCATCACCGTCTCGATGGGGGCGGCGTCGTCGGCGAGGAGGATATCGCGCGCCGTGACGAATCCCTCGGCCTTGCGTCCGTCGCAGACGGGAAAGCCGTTGTGCCCGTCGCTCTCTGCGATGCGTTGGGCGACGTCCGCGACCGTGTCGGTCGGAGAGACGGTCTGGACCTCGCGCGTCATGTACTCCTTGACGGTCGCTTTGGTACTCATCTCCCACCCCATAGGGCCACCGTCGGCAAAAACGTGTGGGCGTTCACTCATCGAGCGGGTACTCGAAGGCCACGTCGGTATCCAGACTCGGCGTCGGCGTCGCGTGCTCCAGCGTCTCGAACATCCGCCCGGCGACGATGTCCGTGACGATGGTGGCGAGCGACTCCCGCGAGTCGTCGCCCACGTCGTCGAGGATGCCCAGTGGAATCTGTGCGCCCGCCATGTCCGCGTGGCCGCCGGCGCTCCCGATAGAGCCGAGGGCGTCGCGGAACGTCTCACCGAGGTCGACTTTCGCCCCGCGGGCGCGACCGGAGACGTAGACGGTGCCGTCCATCAGGCCGTAGACGACCGTCACCTCGACGCCCTCCATCCCGAGGAGGTGGTCGGCGGCCTGCGCGAGCGCGTCCCGCTCGCGGATGTCGCCGACGTTCGTCGTGAGGACGTTCCCCCGAACGTCGCGGTTCGAGATGGCGCGGGCGAGCGTCTCCATCGTCTCCGAGGTCAGACTCGGCGTCTCGACCCGTTCGAGCAGGTCCACGTCGACGTGGGGGATGAGGAAGGCGGCGGCCTCGAAGTCGGCGGTCGAGACCTCCCGCGTGAAGTCGTTGGTGTCGACCTGAATCCCGAACAGGAGGGCCGTCGCCACCGTCGTGTCGGGGACGATTCCGAGCCGTTCGAGATACTCCGCGAGCAGCGTGCTCGTCGCGCCGACGCCGCGTCTGAGGTCCACGTACGCCGCTTCGACCGGCGCGCGCGGCGGGTGGTGGTCGATGACGATGTCGATGGTCGTCTCCGGCGGCAGGCGGTCGTTGACGCCCGGTCGGGAGTGGTCGACGAGCGCGAAGCCGGCGTACTCGTCGTCCGCCGGAACCTCGTCGAGAACCCGAAGGTCCAAATCGAGGAGGTTCACGAGCGCGCGGTTCTCCTGATGAGAGATGTCGCCGAAGTAACACACGTCTGCGTCGACGCTCGCCCGCCGGGCGATGGCCTGCAACGCCAGCGCCGCGGCGATGGCGTCGGGGTCCGGGTTGTCGTGCATCACGACCGCGAGCCTGCCGTCGAGGTTTCGGAGGACCCGCATCAGGCGGTTCAACCGCTCCGTGTGCGACGTGCCGACGGCGTCGAGGATTCGCCCGGAGACGATTCGACGCGGGTCGATGACCTCGTCGGCGATCGCGTCGATGTCGGCGCGGACCGACGGGTCCGCGTCGTCGCCGAGGTAGACGACGAGCGGCGCGTCGGGGAATCGGTCGCGGGCCGCGCGCGCCGCGTCGAGGTTCGGCGCCGAGGACTGCCCGCCGACGATGACGAGGTCGACCGCGTCGGGGTAGTTCGACGGGTCTGCGGGGTCGCCCTCCCTCGCGGCGATGCCGTCCGAGCGGAGGTCATCGGCGCGGCCCTTCCGGTCCGTGACGACCGTTACCGTCCCCCCGCGGTCGGCGAGTAGCCCGACGAGGTTCCCGCCGAGCGACCCGCAGCCGAGAACCAGGCGACGTACCATACACGGAGGGTCGGACTCCGGCCGCAAAACCCTACCGTCCTCCCATCCGGCGATGATATTATGTCATGCCAACGCATGACACATATACGATGGAACTCGAGACGCAACTGCTCCCCGAGTCGCGAGCCGAGTCGTTCGTCCGAACCTGTCGAACCGTCGTCGGCGACGACCTCAGGAGCGTGACGTACTTCACGCACGACCGCTGCGACCAGATATACCTCCGAAGCGACCTCGAAGCCGACGCCGACCTCACCGGGTTCGTCGAACACGAGACCGACGGATTTCAGGCGCGGACCACCTACCGCGGCTCCGAACTCGGGAACTACCGATACACCGTCCGTGCGTTCGACCACGGGTACCTCACCCGGGTGACGGCCGACGACAAGGGCGTGTTCGTCACCACCGACGGCCTGACGCTCAGGCGCTCCGAGGAGCTGGCGTCGGCGCTCGGCGAGTTACTGCGAGAATAAAAGAAACCGAATCGAACCGAATCGCCGAAACGCTCAGAAGAGCGCCGCGGCGACGGTCTGCGCCGTCTCGATGACGGGTTGGAAGCCGGGCAGGAGCAGGACCGTCCCGACCGCGGCGAAGATAATCGCCACGTAGAGACCGACCGGCTGGCTGCCGATTTCGAGGGGCTTCGACGGCTCCTCGATCCACATCGCCTTCACGACGCGGCTGTAGTAGAACAGCGACAGCGCGCTGTTGACCGCGCCGACCGCGGCGAGCCACCAGAAGCCCGACCCGATAGCCGACTCGAACAGGGCGTACTTCGAGAAGAAGCCGCCGAACGGCGGAAGCCCCGCGAGCGAGAACATGAAGACGGTCATCGCCGAGGCGGCGATGGGCGCCTTCGACGCGATACCGTTGTAGTCCTCGAAGGTGCGGCCGAGGCCCCACTTTTCGACCATGGCGATGAACAGGAACGCGCCCGTGTTCATGAAGCCGTAGACGAACAGGTGGGCCATGCTCGCGCCGAGCACGTCACCGTTCGCGGCACCGCCGTCGGTGGTGATCGCCGCGAGGCCGATGAGTGCGTACCCCGCGTGACCGATAGAGGAGTACGCGAGCATCCGCTTGACGTTGTTCTGGGTCGCCGCCGCGAAGTTACCGAGCGTCATGGTGACGACGGCGAGCACCGCGAACAGCAGCGACCAGTCGACGCTCCCGCCGCCGACCGCGGTGACGGTTTCGAGGGGGAACGCGACGGTGAACACGCGGAAGGCGACGGCGAAGCCGGCCGCCTTCGACGCCGACGAGAGGAACGCGCTCACGGGAGCGGGCGCGCCCTCGTAGGCCTCCGGGGCCCAGAAGTGGAACGGGACGGAGGCGGTCTTGAACGCGAAGCCCCCGGCGATCATCAGCACGCCGAGACCGAGGACGCCGACGAGTTCGGTGCCTTCGGCGAGCGACGCGGCGACTTCCGGGAGCACCAGCGAGCCGGTGACGGCGAACACGAGGCTGATACCGAACGCGAACACCGCCGACGACAGCGCGCCGATGAGGAAGTACTTCAGACCGGCCTCGATGCTGCCGCGGTCCTTCTTGAGGAACGCGACGAGCGCGTACGAGGGCAGGGACGCCAGTTCGAGGCTGATGAAGACGGTCGCCAGCGAGTTCGACATCCCCATGAGCGTCATGCCAGTCGTGGCGAATATCACGAGCGAGTAGAACTCACCCTGATGGGGCTCGTCCGCGAGGTAGTCGTAGGAGGCGACGGTCACCATCGCGGCGACGCTGGTGAAGATGAGCGTGAAGAACAGGCTCATCCCGTCGACGACGAGCGCGTCGCCGTACAGCGAGATAGCGCCGCCCGTGGACTCCATGCCGGTTCCGCCGATGAGGAACCAGCCGGCGATGCCGCCGGCGGCGAGCGCGCCGAGCGTCGCCGTGCCGGCCAGAAGGCCGTTGTTCGTGGAGTCCGGGTCGATGGTGTCGATGAGCAGCAGCGCGAGCCCCGTCAGCGCGAGCACGATGGCGGGAGCCGTCGCCGCCCACTCCGGGAGCGTCTGGAGGGGCGTCATCTAGAACGCACCTCCCAGTTCGAGAATCGGGTTAACCGCGTCCTGAATCATCGTGAAGAAGATGTCCGGAGAGACACCGAGCACGATGGTGAGCAGGAGCAGCACCGCGAGGGGTGCGACGTCGTGGAACGGCGCTTCCGTGATGTCGTAGTCGCCGTCGAACCGGAAGGGTCCGAACAGCGTCCGCTGCATCGCGAACAGCAGGTAACCGGCGACGATGACGATACCGAACATCGCGGCGCCGGTAAACAGCGGCATGGCCTCCATCACCGTGGACTCGAACGCGCCCTTGAAGATGAAGAACTCGGCCGCGAAGCCGGCCATGAGCGGCAGACCCATGTACCCGAACGCGCCGGCGACGAAGATGCCCGCCGTGACGGGCATCCGGTCGGCGATGCCGGACATGTCCGACACCATGCGCGTGTGGGTCGTGTTGTAGATGACGCCGACGGCCATGAACATCAGTCCGGAGATGAGGCCGTGGGCGACCATCTGGAAGGTCGCACCGCCGACGCCGTAGGTGGTGTAGGCGATGAGACCGAGGATGACGTACCCCATCGACGAGACGGAGGAGTACGCGACGATGCGCTTGAGGTCCTGCTGGGCCAGCGCGAGCAGTGCGCCGTAGATGACGCTCGCGACGGCGAGCAGGGCGATGGGCAGCGCGAAGGCGCGCGCCGTCTCTGGCAGCATCGTGAAGTTGAACCGGAGCAGGGCGTACGTACCCATCTTCAGGAGGACCCCCGCCAGCATGACCGACACCGGCGTGGGGGCCTCAACGTGTGCGTCCGGCAGCCACGTGTGGAGCGGGGCGACCGGGACCTTCACCGCGAACCCGAAGAACATCGCGATGAACGCGACCGACGCGAGTGCGCCGGCCGACAGTCCCGCGAAGCTTCCGAGCTGTCCGGCCTGCAACGCCTGCGCGATTTCGGGCAGGCGGAACGACGAGATCGAGTCGCCGAGACCGAACACGAGCGAGATGAACCCGATGAACATCACGAGCGACGCGATGTTCGTGTAGACGAAGAACTTGATAGCCGCGTACTTGCGGCGCGGGCCACCCCAGACGCCGATGAGGAAGTACATCGGCAGGAGCACAGCCTCCCAGAAGATGAACCAGACGAAGAAGTCGAGCGCCGTGAAGACGCCGAGCAGGTTCGCCTCCATGAGAAGCATCAGGCCGAAGAACTGGGACTGACGCTCCGAGATGGGCGTCCACGCGCTGACGATAGCGAGCGTGGTGAGGATGGTCGTAAGGACGACAAGCGGCATGCTGATGCCGTCGACGCCGACCATCCAGTGGATGTCGTACTGGCCGAGTTGCAGCCAGGCGACGTCTGTCTCGAACGCGATGTTCCCGCCGAGTAAGGCGTTCCCGCTCGCGTCGTACTGTTGCCACATGTAGAGGCTCCCGACGACGGGAGCCAGACTCAGCGCGAAGGCCGCCTTGCCGGCGTACCGGTTCGGCACGACGAAGGTGACCAGCGCGGCGAGGAACGTGACTGCGATGAGCGCTTCGATTATCATGCGAACCAACCTCCGAGCAGACCGAGACCGAGAAGCAGCGCGGTCAGACCGAGCGTGAGGAGCGCGGCGTAGTTGCTCACCACACCGGTCTGAACGCGCTTGACGCGACCGCCAGCGAACAGACTCACGCTGGAGATACCGTTGACGACGCCGTCGACGATACCCTGGTCGAACTTATCGAGGACGCGCGAGATGGGTTGGACGACGCCGGTCGCGATCCAGACCTGGTACTCGTCTTGGTAGTAGTTGTTGTACAGTACGGTCTTGATGCTCCCGAGCTTGTCCGTGTGTTCGACGGGTTCGGGGACGTTGTACAGCACGTGCGCGAGCGCGGCACCGCCGAGCGCGAAGCCGAGCGAGACGGCCGCGCCGATGGCAACCGTTCCGGCCTCGCCGCCGATGTAGCCCGAACTGTACGGGATGAGTTCGGCGTAGTGGTGCGCGTTCAGCGAACTGAAGCTCCCGTCGAGGAACTGGTGTAGGAAGTCGATTCCCTCGATGCCGAAGAGCTTCTCGACCGGGACCATGTTGACGAGCCCGGTCGTCGCGGCGAGCACGCCGAGGACGGCGAGCGGACCCTTGACGTTCCAGCGAACGCCGTGGGGGTCACGCGCCGTTCCGGACCGTGGCTCGCCGTGGAAGGTGAGGAACACCATCCGGAAGGTGTAGAACCCCGTGAAGAACACGGCGAGCAGACCCATCGCGTACGCGGCGAGCAGAATCGGACTGCCGCCGAGGCCGTGAATGAGCGTCTCGTAGAGGACCTCGTCTTTCGACCAGAAGCCCGCGAACGGGACGATGCCCGCGAGGGCGAGCGACCCGGAGAGGAACGCGTAGTAGGTCACGGGCATCTTGTCTTTCAGACCGCCCATGTCCCACATGTTCTCGTTGTGGTGCATCGCGATGATGACCGAACCGGCACCGAGGAAGAGCAGCGCCTTGAAGAAGGCGTGCGTCATGAGGTGGAACGTCGCCGCGACGTAGCCACCGGCACCGAGGCCGAGCATCATGTAGCCGTACTGGCTGATAGTCGAGTACGCGAGCACCTGCTTGATCTCTTTCTTGACGACGCCCATGGTCGCCGCGAAGAGGGCGGTGAATCCGCCGATGAGGGCGATGATGGCGAGCGTCGTCGGCGTCAGCACGTAGAACCCGTACATCCGGGCGACGAGGTAGACGCCGGCCGCGACCATCGTCGCTGCGTGGATGAGCGCGGAGACGGGCGTCGGACCTTCCATCGCGTCCGGAAGCCACGTGTGCAGGGGGAACTGCGCGGACTTACCGACGACGCCTCCGAGAACGAGGAGGCCGACGACGGTGAACCACGCCTGTTCGCCCATGCCGAGGAACGTGTTGACCGAGTGTTCGCCAGCGAGCGCCTCCTCGGCGAGGACCGGGAAGGCATCGGGGCCCGCGAAGGCGGCGGAGCCGAACGTCGCGAAGACGGCGACGACGCCGATGAGGAAGAAGTAGTCACCGAAGCGGGTGACGAGGAACGCCTTCTTCGCGGCGCTCGGCGGGCCGTCCTGCCGGAAGTGGAAGCCGATGAGCAGGTAGGAACACAGGCCCACCAGTTCGAAGAACATGAACGCCATGAGCAGGTTGTCGGCGACGACGAACCCGAGCATGGAGGCCGTGAACAGGCCGAGTCCGGCGTAGTAACGCGGGAGGCCCGTCTCGCCCTCGTCGTTCATGTATCCGAGGCTGAAGATGTGGACGAGGAGCGCGACGAGCGTCACGATGACGAGCATCATCGACGAAAGCGGGTCGATGAGCAGACCGAACGTCAGGTTGATGGCGTCGAGGCCCTCCGCCCACGTGTAAATCGTTTGGTTGTAGGTCTGTCCGCCGCTGACGGCGAAGAACGTCGCGATGGACAGGACGAACGAGCCTGCCGTCGCGCCGATACCCGCCAGCGCGCCTCCCTTCGGCATGTACCGTCCCGCCCCGAGTGCGATCAGGAACGAGAGGAACGGGAGGAGGACGATGGCCGGAGCGAAGTCTAAGATACCTGCCATATATTACCACCTCATCGTGGTCGCGTTGGTCACGTCCACGTCGTCGAAGTTACGGTACAGTACGAGGATGATACCGATACCGACTGCGACCTCCGCGGCCGCGAGCGCCAGCGTGAACAGGGTGAACGTTTGCCCCGTGACGTTCCCCCAGTAGAGCGAGAACGCGACGAGATTGATGTTCGCGGCGTTCAGCATCAGTTCGACCGACATCAGGAACAACAGCGCGTTCCGTCGGGTCAAGAGGCCGAAAACGCCGATGCAGAACACGGCCGCCGACAAGAGCAGATAGTATTGCGGGGGCACCATCAGCGGTCATCCTCCTCGTCGTCGAACAACGTTCGCTTGAGTTCACGGCCGCCGTCGGTCAGAATAGTCCGCATCTGACCACCCTCCTCGCGCCGTGCGAGGTGGATGGCACCGTCAAGAGCGACGTCGAGCGTTACCGCGATGACGATGAACGCGGCGAGGAACCCTTCCCCGGCGACGTCCCCGAAGTCGAGGTTGAACATCGAATAGCCGATGCTCGCGGTTATGTTTGCTCCCTCTGCGAACCCCTGTGGGTTCGGGAACGACGCGCCGAGGAACACGACCGCCATCACGACGAACAGCGCGACGGCAGCCAGTCCGGGCACGAGGTGCGAACCGAGTTTCAGCTGCGGTTTCGTGGTCATGTACTACTCACCTCCGGATCGATACGCGTCAGCATCACGGCGAACGTGATGAGAATCAGTACCCCGCCGACGTAGACGAGGACTTGCATGGCGGCGAGGAACTCCGCCTGCAACATCACGTAATGCACCGCGACGCTCAAGAGCGCGCCCCCGAGCAGGAGTGCGGAATGCCAGATGTCCCGCACGAGGACGACGCCCAGGCTGCAGCCCACGGTGACGAGGGCGAACAGCGCGAACGCGATGGTTTCATAAACCATTGTGTATGTCTCCTTGAGATATCCCTTTGAACATTTCGAGAACGTCCTCAGCGTCCGGTAGCGGACGCGGGCTGACGGGACTCGAACGATTCACTCGCGGTCATGTTACTGGTAGTCGACCTCTCCTTCGCCCTCGCCGATCCACGCGTTGCGGTCGGGGTTGCGAGAGTTGAGCGGGTCGATATCCTTGTACCACGGGACGTTCTTGAGCTGTTCTTTGTTGTAGACGAAGTCGTTTTTCGTGTCCGCCGTGAACTCGAAGTTCTGCGTGAGTAGGATGGCGTCGACGGGACAGACCTCCTCGCACAGCCGGCAGTAGATACACTGGCCGATGTGGAGGTTGTACTGCTCGCCGTTGCGCTTGTCGTCCTGAACGATCTGAATCGTGTCGTTCGGACAGACGTTCTCACACTGACGGCACCAGATACACCGCTCTTGGCTGAACTTGTGGACGCCGCGGAAACGCGGGCTCACTTCTGGCGCGGTCTCGGGGTACTCGACCGTGAACGTCTCGCCGTCGAGCGCGTGCCTCAGCGTCACTGCCATGCCTTTCAGGATTCCGATCATACAATCACCCCCACGATGATGGCCGTGAGAACCAGGTTGGCGAAGGAGAGCACGAGCATCCCCTTCCAACCGATTTCGAGGAACTGGTCGACGCGAAGGCGCGGAATCGCGGAGCGCGCCCACTGGGTGAACAGGAAGAACGCCCAGATTTTGATGGTGAACCAGACGAATCCGGGCAGGACCGGGCCCGCCGGACCGCCGAGGAACAGCGTCGCCGCGATAGCGCCGCCGAGGAAGATGTGGATGAACTCACCGAGGTAGATGAGCACGAAGTAGACCGAGGAGTACTCGGTCTGGAACCCGGCGACAATCTCGGTCGGCGCTTCGGGGATGTCGAACGGGTTACGACCGACCTCCGCGAGGTTCGCGATGATGAACAGCGCGAACGCGAAGGGGTTCACGAACGCGAACCACGTCGGAATCGTCACGCCCGCGACCGAAAGCAGCGGCTCGGCCTGCACGGCGACGATTTCGCTCATGCGGAGCGACCCCGCGAAGATGACGACGGAGGCCGCCGTGACGACGAGCGGGATCTCGTAGGCGATGTTCGACGCGACCGCGCGGAGCGCGCCGATGAGCGAGAACTTGTTGTTCGATGCGTAGCCGGTCATGACGATGCCCAGCGAGGCGATAGACGCCGCGGCGAAGGCGAACGCGAGACCGGTCTCGGGGTCCGCGAGCTGGATGCCGTTACCCATCGGGATGACGGCGAATCCGAGCAGCGCGGAGAAGGGAATGACCATCGGCGCGAGGTCCCACGCGGGACGGTCGACGCCCTCGGGAACGATGAGTTCCTTCGACAGCAGTCGGACCGCGTCCGTGACGATGGTCAGGAGACCGAACGGACCGATTCGGTTGACTGCGATGCGGTCACCGAAGGCGGCCGTGATCTTCCGCTTCGCCCACGGTCCGGCGAACGCCGTCATGATGAGCATGATGTTGGCGATGAGGAACGCGCCAACGAGACCCCCGACGACGTCGCCGAGGATGCCTTCGAGACCGAGGAGGCCGCTGATCGTGTCCGGAAGGACCGCTTGCAGACTCATTACCGGTCCACCTCTCCGAGAACGATGTCGAGACTGCCGAGCGAGGCAATCATGTCCGGGATGTACTCACCCTCGGACATCTCGGGGAGCGTCTGGAGGTTCGAGAAGCACGGACTGCGGATCTTGAATCGGGCCGGCTTGTCGGTGCCGTCGGCGCGGATGTAGATGCCGAGTTCGCCCTTCGCGCCTTCGACGGCGCGGTAGATCTCCGTGTCCTCTTCGGGCTTCAGGGTGCGCGGAACGTTCGCCTGGATGTTCCGCTCGTCTTCGGGCCAGTCTTCGAGCAGGTCGACGCACTGCTGGATGATCTTGGCCGACTCCTCGACCTCGCGCATGCGCACGAGCAGGCGCGAGAAGTTGTCGCAGCCGTCCTCGACGACGACGTCCCAGTCGAGTTCGTCGTAGTAGCCGTAGGAGTCGTCGCGGCGGAGGTCGTAGTCGATGCCCGAGCCGCGGGCGACCGGTCCGGTCGCACCGTAGCTCTTGGCGACCTCAGGCGGCAGGACGCCCGTGCCGACCGTCCGCGCCTGGAGAATCTCGTTCGAGGTGATCATGTCGTGGTACTCCTCGAGCGCCTGCGGGAGCTCGTCGATGAAGTCGCGAATCTTCTCGAAGAACTCCTCGCGGGGTTCGGGGAGGTCCCAGACGACCCCGCCGAGCCGGAAGTAGTTGAACATCATGCGCTGACCGGTGAGGTCCTCCAGAATGTTCTGGACGATTTCGCGGTCCCGCATGGCGTACATGAAGATGGCCGTGAAGTCGCCGTACACGTCCAGCGCGAACGTGCCGAGCGCGATCATGTGCGACGCGATGCGGCACAGTTCCGCGCCCATCGTGCGGATGATCTGGGCGTACTCGGGGACCTCGATGTCCGCGAGGTCCTCCGCGGTGCGGGCGTAGGCCCACTCGTTCAGCAGTCCCGCCGAGATGTAGTCCCAGCGGTCGGGGTACGGCATAATCTGGTGCCGGTAGGTCCCCTGCTGACACATCTGCTCCTCGCAGCGGTGGAGGTAGCCGATGTCGGAATCGAGGTCGACCACCTGCTCGCCGTCGACGACCGTCTCGACGTGCAGCACGCCGTGGGTCGCCGGGTGGTGCGGCCCGATGTTGATGTACATCGTGTTGCTGTCCCCGGCGCGGTGGTCCTCCTCGAGCGGGTTAGCGTGCTCGCGGAGCGTCGCTATCTGCGGGCGGTCCTGGTCGTAGTCCAGTCCGAGCGGGTGACCCTGCCACGTGTCCGGAAGCAGGATGCGACGCAGGTCCGGGTGGTCCTCGTACTGGATGCCGACGAGGTCGTACGCCTCGCGCTCGTGCCAGTCGGCCGTCCGGAACACCGGCTCGGCGGACTGACTGACCGGGTTGTCCTTCGAGGTGGGCACGACGACCGAGACCTCGTCGGTCCGGTCGTCGAACTTCGTCAGATGGTAGATGGACTCGTAGCGGTCCTCGTACTCCTGTGCGGTCACACACGAGAGGTGGTCGAACCCGGCCTCGTCGCGGAGCTTGAACAGCGCGTCTTGGACCTCGTCGGGACGGATGACGAGCCCTGGCGCGTTCAGGTGTTCTTCGCGGCCGACGACGAGGTCGCCGAGCAGGTCGGCGAGTTCGTCGCCGCGGCTGACGCCCGATTCGAGTTCCGCGGGGTCGTCGGACTGTTGTTCTTCGAGGCTCATGGCGAATCAGCCCAGTTGTACCGCATGACGAGGTCTTCCTCGTCGATTTCCGCCGCGAGCTTGTCGACGATTTCGTCGCGTTCGAGGTCGCCGAACTGCTCCAGTTCGTACGGCTTGACCGTCACCGGGCTGGACTCGCCGTTCGCGATGCGCTCTTGGAGCTTCGCGATACCGTAGATGAGCGCCTCCGGGCGCGGCGGGCAGCCGGGGATGTGGATGTCAACCGGGATGACCTCTTCTGCGCCCTTGATGACGTTGTATCCCTCCTGGAACGGGCCGCCGGAAATCGTACACGACCCCATGCCGACGACGAACTTCGGTTCGGGCATCTGGTCGTAGACGCGCTTCATGCGCGGGGCGAACTTCGAGACGATGGTCCCCGGCACGATAATCACGTCGGCCTGTCGCGGCGACGCGCGCGGCACACCCGCCGCGAACCGGTCGAGGTCGTGCTTGATTCCGTAGGTGTGCATCATCTCGATGCTGCAGCACGCGATACCGAACTGCAGCATGAACATCGAGGACCCGCGGACCCAGTTCATGAACTTGTCGAACTTCGTGAGGATGAACGGTGACGAGCCGAACGCCTCCCGAAGCTTCGAGTTGAACCGGTCGTCCGCCCCCGCCATCCGGGCGTCGCGAGTCTCGGTCTGTACCTGTGTGTCGTCCGTGACGAATGGCTTCTGTTCGCTACTCATGCATCTTGCCTCTCTGTCTTACGACGGTTTGCCTGCGGGCTTTTGACCCACTTGACTGCGCCGTTGCGCCACGCCCAGACGAGGCCGACGACGAGGATACCGATGAAAACGAGCATCGGCGTCAGAATCGTCGCCAGCGACGCGCCCTGTTCGAGGGCCGAGCGGTAAATGACCGTCCACGGGAAAATCAGGACGGTCTCGATGTCGAACACGAGGAACAGCAGCGCGACCATGTAGTACTGAATGTTAAACTGGACGCGCGCCGTGCCTGTCGGCACCTCACCACTCTCGTACGTGGCACTCTTTCCTTGTTCCGGTACGCTTGGGCGCAGCAGCGCCGACACCGCCATCATCGCGAGCGGTATGCCGACACCAACCAGCCCCATCGCACCGATTGCAATCCAATCACTCATGCCGTGTCTCCCTGACGTGCGGCGGTTAGAAGCGCTCCCCTATAAACATTGATTTGTGTGTTTCGGGCGCGAGAGAGCTTCTATTTGGAAAATACGCGAGAGACGCCCGGAACCCCGCACGGGCAGGGTTTCGACGCCCGGAGCGACCCCCGATTGCGGACCACTGACCGGCGACGGCGGACGCTTCGCTACCGCGATTCGCGGAAGCCCGCGACGCCGAGGTCGTGGAGCGCGGCCGAGGTCTCGGCCACGTCGGAAACGAGGTCTTCGTGGTACTCGACGAGTCGGTCTTCGAGCTCGGGGTAGCCGCGGGAGAGCGCCTGTACGGCTGACAGCGCGGCGTTGAACGACTTTCCGGCGTCGACCGCGACGATGGGTGCGCCCGTCGGCATCCCGATGACCGAGTCGACCGACTTCTCCTGGACGGGGACGCCGACGACCGGAATCGGGTACGCGATGGAGGCGGTCATGTTTGGCAGGTCCGCGGACTTGCCGCCCGCGCCGGCGATGATGACCTCGACGCCGCGGTCGCGCGCGGTGTCGCCGTAGGCGTACATCAGGTCGGGCGTCCGGTGCGCGGAGACGACGTACGTCTCGTAGGTGAACCGCTCTTCGGGCGGCGCGTCGAAGTCGGTCTGCTCGCCGAACCCGAGCGTGTCCAGCGCCTCGTGCGCGCCGGACATCACGTCGAGGTCGGAGTCCGACCCCATGATGATGCCCACGTCGGGCGTCGTCTCGGGGTCGCGGTCGGCGTCGGCCTGTGCGTGCAGTTCGTCGATGAGGTCCCGTTCTGTCGTCATTGTGTATCAGTCGAAGTGAAGTCCGTCCCGGAGGTCTCGCGTGCGTTCGAGAAGCGCTTCGAGGTCGACGTCGTCGTCGCCGACGGCGGTGAGATGGCCCATCTTGCGGAGCGGGCGCACCTCGTCTTTGCCGTACCAGTGCAGCGAGACGCCCGATTCACCGAGGGCGTCGTCGAGGCCGCCGAGCCGCGCGGGTCGGCTCTCGTCGACGGTGCCGAGGACGTTCGCCATCACGGTGGGCGACCGGCGAGTCGTCGCGCCGAGCGGCCACCCGAGCACGGCGCGGACGTGCTGTTCGAACTGCGAGGTGAGCGCGCCCTCGATGGTCCAGTGGCCGGAGTTGTGCGGGCGCGGGGCGACCTCGTTGACGAGCACGTCGCCAGCCGCCGTCTCGAACAGCTCGATGCCGAAGACGCCGCGGCCGGGCAGGTGCGAAAGCACCTCGCGGGCGACGCGGTCGGCCTCCTCGCGAACTTCGTCTGTCGTCCGCGCCGGGACGACGGTCTCGCGGAGAATCTCCTCCTCGTGGACGTTCTCGCCCACGGGGAAGGTCCGAATCTCGTCTTCGCCGCGGACGCCGATGACCGACAGTTCGCGCTCGAAGTCGACGAACGCCTCGGCCATCGCCGGGCCGCCGACCGCCTCAATGGCGGACTCGGCGTCCTCGGGGTCGGTGACGGGGACGTTTCCGCGGCCGTCGTAGCCGCCGGTCCGGGCTTTCAGCATGACCGAGCCGAACTCGTCGAGCGCGTCGCGGAGGTCGGCCGCGTCGTCGACGCGGTGGAACGGCGGAATCGGAATGTCCGCCTCGCCGAAGGTGTCTTTCTGGACCAGTTTGTCCTCGATGGTCCGGAGCGCGTCGGGCGAGGGGTGGACCTCGATTCCCTCCTCGGCGGCCAGTTCGTCGAGCAGGTCCGGGTCGGCGAGTTCGATTTCGAACGTCAGCGCGTCGGCCCGCGCGGCGAGTTCCGCCATCGCCTCGGGGTCGTCGAAGTCGCCGACGATTTGGTCGGCGACGGCCGATGCCGGGCAGTCGGGTGTCGGGTCGAGCACGACGATGTCGACGCCGAGCGGTGCGGCGGCCTCGCCGAGCATACGCCCGAGCTGGCCCCCACCGACGACGCCGAGCGTGGATCCGGGTACGGTGACGGTCACAGTCGCGGGTTCAGTACGTCGGTGCATAAACGTTGCCACATTATGCGTTCAAATGAGCACATTCGTGGATATAAACGGTGTAGAAGACGCAGAACGGGCCGGGCGCTGGAACGCGTCGAACGCGGGGAAAATCGGTTCGTCGGACGCCGCCGACCGGCGTCAGCCCCGCGTCTCGTTCGCGGCGGCGAGGGCGTCCTCGTCGATGAAGACGACCACGTCCTCGCTCCAGAGTTTGAAGGCGTGCTGGCGCGCGACGTAGCCGTCGAGTTCGGATTCGAGTTCGGTTCGGTCCCACTCGTAGGCGATGACGACCGGCGGCGCGTCGGCGGTCACCTCGGAGACGTTCGCGTCCGGCGCGCTACTGGTACGCTCGACGCCCGAGCCCTCGAAGTACCACGGGAGCGGGAGTCGGCTGTGCCACGACGGCCCGCCGAGCGGGTTCGACTCGTTGGAGACGTAGAAGTGCGTCTCGTCGCTGTCCGGCGGGTGGGTCCCGTACAGGAGCACGTCGGTTCCGGGGTTGGCGGCCGAGACGCGCTCCACGTCGTCGAGCGTGGCCTTGAGGTCGTTTTCGGGTTGGGCCCACTGGAGCACCTCCTTGTCCTCGTCGGTCGAGGCGTTCCAGTAGTCGACGTTGGCGGCCGCGACGCCGCCGACCGAGGCGACGAGCACGAGCGCCGCGAGGCCGACGCCGACCGTGTCCTTGGCGTCGAGCGCCTGCACGCCGGAGCGGAAGACGAACGCCGCGCCGACCGCCGCCGGGACTGCGAGCGGGACGATCGCGTGGACGACGACCCACGGCGCTTGGATGTCGGTCGCCAGCGGGTAGCCGAAGATGCTCACGACGCCCCAGTAGGTCGCGAAGGCGACGAGCCACCGGACCCGCCCCGCGACGACGCCGTAGCGGTCCACGACGATGCCGACGAGCGCGAAGACGATGAGCACCGGCGCGCCGTAGACGAACGTTTCGAGGAAGTCCTTCAGATACGGGAGATACTCGTGGGACTGGTGTCCGCCGCCGAGCCAACTGCCGAACATCTCCGAAACCGCGCCGACGGTCCCGGCTTCGAGGACGGGCAGAACCGCAGTTGAACCGCCGAGCGCGTTCCAGAGGTCGGGCCGCGGCGCGTAGAAGAAGACGAAGACGGCGAGGAAGGCGAGCAGACCCCCGAGGACGCCCGCGGCGTACCGAATCGCGCCGTAACCGAGACTTCCCGCCCCGCGTGCGCGAAGTCGGTCGCGGATGCTCGCGGGCAGTTCCGAAAAGAGGATGTCGCGGGCGGACTCGCCGGCCGAGGTCCGGGCGAGCAGTCGGTGGTCGAAGACGAGGAACGCCGCCCCGAGGAAACACGCGAGGTAGACGACGTAGTTCTCCTTCGCCGCCGACCCGGTCGCGAAGGAGACGCCCGCGGGGATGAGGTAGGCGAGGCGGCCGGTGTCGTACGCGCGGACGACGAAGCCGAGCGCGACGAACGAGAAGGCGGCCACCAGCACGTCGTTGCGCATGAACCGCGAGTAGTAGACCAAGATGGGGTTCGCCGCGAAGAAGAGCGCGAGCGCGACCATCTCGTCGCGGCGGAGATGCTCTCGGAACAGCCAGACCGAAAGCGGAAGCAGGCCGCCGCCGACGGCAACAGGGAGCCGCGCCGTGAAATCGGTCGCCGGAAGGACGGCGAAGAGATAGTCGTTGACGACGGGGAGAAACGGGCCGTGGATGATGGGCCGGTAGGAGAACTCGCCGGTCTCGTGATAGCGCAGAATCCAGTAGCCGACGCGGCCTTCGTCCCAGTGGAAGATTCGGCCGCCGAGGTCGACGAGGCGGACGAGGAGGGCGACGACCACCGCGCCCGAAAGCGCCAGGAGGGAACGGGACCGAGTGACCGTCTCGGTCCCACTGTCAGTACTCATGCCCACCCATCGCAACGCCGACAATACAACTTTTGTGCTTGCCCGTCGCCGGAGACCAAATTCGGTCGGTGTCGGTAGTTCTTTTATCCGAGGCGGGAAGGGTCGGCCATGGTCTCACTCGGACTCGTCGTGGCCCGATTCAACTCGTCGGTCACGGAGCAGATGGAAGCGGCGGCCCGCGACGCGGCCGCCGAGCGCGACGCGGAGGTGGTCGAGACGATTCAGGTCCCCGGCGCGTACGACTCGCCCCTCGCGGCCGACCGACTCGCCCGCCGCGACGATATCGACGCCGTCGCCGTCGTCGGCGCAATCGTCACCGGCGACACCGACCACGACCGCGTCATCGCCGACGCGACCGCGAAGTCGCTGACTGAGGTCTCGTTGGACCGCGACACGCCGGTCTCGTTCGGCGTCTCCGGCCCCGGCATGAGCGGCGCGGAGGCGCGCGAGCGCGTCAGCAAAGGTGCGGAAGCGGTTTACGCTGCGACTGATATGGTGGAGGCGTTGGCATGAACTTCGATTTCAGCGACCGAGTCGGCCGCGTCGAACCGAGCGCGACGCTCGCCATCTCGAACCTCGCGAGCGAACTGGAAGCGCAGGGCGAAGACGTGGTCGACCTCTCGGTCGGCGCGCCGGACTTCCCGACTCCGGACAACATCACGCAGGCGGCGAAGGACGCGCTCGACGCGGGACACACGAGCTACACCTCGTCGAACGGAATCCCGGAACTCAAGGACGCAATCGCGGCGAAGCTCCGCGGCAACGGCGTCGACGCCGAGGCCGACGAGGTCATCGTCACGCCCGGCGGCAAGCAGGCGCTCTTCGAGACGTTCCAGACGCTCGTCGACGACGGTGACGAGGTCGTTCTCCTCGACCCCGCGTGGGTCTCCTACGAGGCGATGGTCAAACTCGCCGGCGGCACGCTCAGCCGCGTCGACCTCGCACAGCACGACTTCAGGCTCGAGCCCGCACTGGACGAACTCGCCGAGACGGTCTCCGACGAGACGAAGCTCCTCGTCGTCAACTCCCCGTCGAACCCGACGGGCGGCGTCTTCTCCGACGCGGCGCTCGAAGGCGTCCGCGACCTCGCGGTCGAACACGACTTCGCCGTCATCTCCGACGAGATTTACGAGCGCATCGTCTACGACGGCTTCGAGCACACCTCGCTGGGCTCCCTCGACGGGATGGAAGACCGCACCATCACCATCAACGGCTTCTCGAAGGCGTTCTCGATGACCGGCTGGCGGCTCGGCTACCTCCACGCCCCGTCGGACCTCATCTCGCAGGCCGGTAAGCTCCACTCGCACTCGGTCTCCTGCGCCGTGAACTTCGTCCAGCACGCCGGCGTCGAGGCGCTCTCGGAGCGCACCGACGACGACGTCGAGGAGATGCGACAGGCGTTCGAGGCCCGCCGCGACATGCTCGTGGACCTCCTCGCCGAACACGACGTTGATGTCGCCGTCCCGAAGGGCGCGTTCTACATGATGCTCCCCGTCGACGACGACGACCAGGCGTGGTGCGAGGGCGCGATTCAGGACGCGAAGGTCGCGACTGTCCCCGGTAGCGCCTTCAACGCGCCGGGCTACGCCCGCATCTCCTACGCCGCGAGCGAAGAGCGACTCCGCGAGGCCGTCGAGCGACTCGCCGATCACGACTACATCTGAGCCGCCCGCGGCGACCCGATTTTCCACCGTCGTATCGAGCCCCGAGAGCGCGTACTGGCAACTAATCTGACAGTGTGCTAGGGACGAACGTGATTTTTGTTGTCGTATCTTCGGTTAGATTTATGTCCACTACCACCTAGGTACTACTCGTACATACCGCTCTTCGGGTGGGTTCTCCGCGGACGGTCCGCGTATGTATGGAGCATACAACTCATGAAAATAAGACAACTACTAGCAGACGATGGTGCAGTCTCGCCGGTCATCGGCGTGATTCTGATGGTCGCGATTACGGTGATTCTCGCGGCCGTTATCGGGACGTTCGTCCTCGGACTGGGTGGGCAGACGGCGACCGCCCCGCAGGCGAGCTTCAGTTTCGATTACAACAACAACTCAGCGAATGTGGGGGGCAATGACGGTGTGAATGGTGACGTACTCAAGATCACTCACGAGAGTGGGTCACAAATTGCGTCCGCTCGGCTCTCAGTAGCGATTAGCGGCGCAGTAGACGGTGCAGGTACTAGTAAGTCGTTTACAACCGGACCAGACATACCGGACCCGATGAATGCCGGTAAAACAATTGAGATCAACGACAGCTCATTTGGTCTGGCAATGACGGGAACGGATCCAGATCTACCCGCTGCAGACGTTAACCTCGCAGGTGCGACCGTCCGCGTCGTCTGGACCGACGAGTCTGGTTCGAGTTCCGCGACTCTCCAGAGATGGTCTGGACCCAACGCCTAACCAACCTCAAAAAATTTTGCAGTAATCGGTCAACGCGCGGCCGACGACGCCCCATTTTTCATCAAAACTCCGCTCCCGTAGTCCCAACTACTTCCTGAGCGCCTCCACCGGCCGCTCGTTGGCCGCCTTCCACGCCGGGTACAGCCCCGAGAGGACGCTGGTGCCGACGCCGAATCCGACCGCGAGGACGATGTAGAGGAGGTTCGCCACCTGGAAGGTCGCGAGCGGGTCGTTCAGGACGAACGCGTTGAGCGCGACGCCCGCGCCGACCGCGAGTATCGCGCCGATGACGCCCCCGGCGACGCCGAGCAGGCCGGCCTCGGCGAGAATCATGCGAATCACGTCGCCGCGCTGGACGCCGACGGCGCGGAGGACGCCGATTTCCTGGCGGCGCTCGATGGTGCTCATGAGCATGACGTTCAGGATGCTCACGCCGGCGACGACCAGCGAGATGGAGCCGATGCCGATGAGGAAGGCGTTGAGGATGCCGAAGAACTCGTTGATGCCCGCCGTGATGGACTGGAGTTCGAACACCGAGACGCGCTCTTCGCGCTCGTTGAGGGCCTCGCGGATGGCGACCGCCGACTCGTTCGCGGCCTGTCCGGAGTCGGCGCTGACGACGACCTGCGAGTAGCCCGTGCCGTTGACGTCCTCGACGGGGACGATGACGGCGTTGTTCGGGCTGACGAGCGAGATGCCGCCCTGTTCGGCCAACACGGCCGAGACGCGGTAGGTTCGACCGTCGACGGAGATGGTGTTTCCGGGCTCGATGTCGAGCAGGCCGGCGGTGCCGGAGCCGACGAGCGCGCCCTGTCTGAGCCGGTCGGGGATACGCCCCTCCTCGGCCTCGTAGAGCGCGCCGGGGTCTTCCATCCCGTAGACCGTTGTGACGGTCTGTCGATCACCTCGCGAGACGAGTTTCGACTCGGAGCGGACGGGGACGACCGCGCCGTCGGTGACCGCGCGACGAATCTCGTCGACGTCGCGTTCGGTGAGTTCCTCGATTCCCTCCTGGAAGTTGGGCGAGACGCTGATCTCGTTGCCGATGTCGCCGAGTTGCTGGCTCGCGCCGGTGCGGAGCGTCGTGCCGAACATGCCGAGCGACGCGATGGCGAGGACGCCGATGATGATGCCGAGGACGGCGAGCCCCGAGCGGATGCGGTTGCGCGAGAGGTTCCGACGCGCCATCAACAGCGCGGGAACGCGCCGGAAGAGGTCGTCGAGGACGCTCACTGTATCCTCCCGTCGATGAGTTCGACCGTTCGGTCCGCGTAGTCGCCGAGTTGGGGGTCGTGAGTGACGGCGATGACCGCCACGTCGTCCTCGCGGCGAATCTCGTCGAACAGGTCGAGGACGCTCCGGCCGGTCTTCCGGTCGAGGTTCCCCGTCGGCTCGTCGGCGAGCAGGATGCGCGGCTCGTTGATGAGCGCCCGCGCGATGGCGACGCGCTGTTTCTGCCCGCCCGAGAGCTGGTCGGGTCGGTGGTCGAGGCGCTCGCCGAGGCCGACGCGTTCGAGCAGGCGCGTCGCCCGGTCGCGGGCGGTCGGGTCGTCGCCGAACAGCGTCGGCATTTCCACGTTTTCCAGCGCCGACAGCGTCGGAATCAGGTGGAAGCTCTGGAAGATGAAGCCGATAAAGCGCTTTCTGTGGACCGTCATCTCCCGGTCGGAGAGGTCGGTCACGTCCTGTCCGTCGAGGTAGACGGTCCCTTCAGTCGGCGTGTCGAGGAGGCCGAGGACGTTCAGCATCGTGGACTTCCCGCTACCCGAGGGCCCCATGACGGCGACGAACTCGCCGGGGTCGGCGTGGAAGTCCACGTCCCTGAGCGCCTCGACGACCTCGCCGCCGGTGTCGTAACGCTTCCAGACGCGTTGGAGTTCGATGATGTGGTTCATCTCGAATCAGCGTCGTCTGTAGGCGTAGATTCCGACGCCGACCACGACGAGGAGGGCGACGAGGCCGCCGACGAGGAGGAGCGTGGTGCCGAGACCGCCGCCGCCGTCGTTCGAGTCGACGGGTTGCGAGAGGTCGCTCACGTCCACCGTCGTTTCGACGGTCCGCTCGCGGCCGTCGGCGAGGTAGGTCACCTCGACCGGGACGGAGGTCACGCCGTCGTCGACGGTGGCGTAGAGGTCGAACGAGGCGAAGTCGCTCGCGGGCACCGAGCCGACGAAGTACTCCTTGTAGGGGCGCTCGGGAGTGACGCTGTCGGTCGGGACGACCCGGACGACGACGCTCTGGGCGTCGCTGAGGCCGACGTTGCTCGCGCTGCCCGAGATGTGTATCTTCCCGTCTTCGCGCTCCACGTCGACGCCGGTGAGCGAAATCCGACCGGGGGCGGCGACGTAGTCGATGGTCGTCGCCGCGGAGCCGTCGCGCCCGCCGGTCTCGTAGTCGGCGACCACGTCGAGCGTCGCGCGGTCGACCGACGAGACGTTCAGCCGGACGGTCCGGGTGGACTCGGCCGCGACGGTTCCGACGGGGTTCCCGACGACGGTCGCGTCGCCATCGCGAAGCGAGAGGACGAGGTCTTCGAGGGGCGCGTTGCCGAGGTTCGTCACGTCGACGACGACCGCGGGGCGAGCGCCGTCGCCGAGGGTCGCGTCGAGGCGGACGTTCTCTCGGAGTTCGTCGGCGGCGAGCGGCGCGGTGGTCGTCGTCGTCCGGGCGTTGCCGTCGGCGGTGGTGTAGCGCAGCGTCGCCGTCACCTCGGAGTCGGTCGCGCCGGGCGTCACGTCGAACTGGAACGTCTGGGCCTGTCCGGAGTCGAGGCGCGGGACGACGCGGGTGTCGTTCCGCACGGTCGCGTCCTCGGCCGCTACCGACAGTCGAAGGTTGCGCGCCACCTCCTCCTCGCCGTTCGAGACGGTGACCTGGACGGGCGTTTCCGTGCCGATGACCGCGTCGCCGACCTCGACGGTCACCTGCGGGCCGCCCTCGCGGACGCGGACGACGACGGGGTACTGGAGTCGCTGGACCTGGCCGTCGCTCCGGCCGACGACGGTCACGCGGAGGTCGTAGGTCCCCGCGTCGGCGAGTCGGACTGAAAGCGGGATTTGCAGGTCGCTCCCAGGTGGAATCGTCCCGAGGTCTTCGGCCCGCGCGAGGTCGTTCGAGCCGCTCGCGGTGCGGACGTACACGTCCGTCACTTGGAGGTTCGACGGGCTGTTCTGCGCGTTCTGTACGGTAGTCGAGAGGATGAACCGCTCGCCCGGCGTCGGCTGTGCGGGCGAGACGGAGACGTCGTCGATGTAAGCGGTCGCCTCCGCGCCGAGCGTCGGTGCCGGGAGTCCGGCGAACACGACGACGACGAGAAGGGCGACCGAGAGGGCGCGCCTGCTCATGTTTATCAATCCATATATCGAGAAGCCGACGGAAATACCTGCCGTGGCTGACGGTCGCACGAGGCCGAGCGTCTCGGCCCGGTTCGGGGGCCGTCGGTCGGCGAACCCCCGCTCGGCGAAGATACTTATGTGAGTCCGCCACCAGAACTGTGACAGATGCGCGTGCGTGACCTCCCGCTGTCGGCGGCCCTCGTCTCCCACTACGAGTCGGACGGTATCGAGGAACTCTACCCGCCGCAGGCCGCCGCGGTCGAGGCGGGCGTCGCGGAGGGCGGCCGCGTCGTCGCCGCCATTCCGACCGCCAGCGGCAAGACCTTCATCGCGGAACTCGCCATGCTCACCGCCGACGGGCCGGCGCTCTACATCGTTCCGCTTCGCGCGCTCGCCCGCGAGAAGTACGAGACGTTCGACCGACTTCCCGGCGTGAGCGTCGGCATCTCCACGGGCGACTTCGACGCGGACGAGGCGGCGCTCGGCGACCACGACATCGTCGTCGCCACGAGCGAGAAGGTCGACTCGGCGATTCGAAACGGCGCGCCGTGGGTCGAGCGCCTCGCCTGCGTCGTCGTCGACGAGGTCCACCTCCTCGGCGCGCCGGGGCGCGGACCGACGCTCGAAGTCACGCTGGCCACGCTCCAGCGCCGCGTTCCGGACCTCCAGCTCGTCGCCCTCTCGGCGACCGTCGACAACCCCGAGGTCATCGCCGACTGGCTCGACGCGGCGTTGGTCGAGAGCACGTGGCGACCCGTCTCGCTCCGGACCGGCGTCTACGCCGACGAGACCGTCGAGTTCGACGACGGCACCGACCTCGACGTGGTCGTCCCCCCGACCGGCCCGAACGACGACGAGGCCACGGAGGCGACCGTCGCGCTCGTCGAAGACGCGGTCGAGACCGGCGGGCAGTGTCTCGCGTTCGTCCGGTCGCGCCGCGAGGCCGAGGCGCTCGCCGACCGCCTCGCCGACGAGGACCTCTCGCCCGCGCCCGCCCTCGGCGACGAACTCGACGAACTCGGCGGCACCGCGACCGGCCGCCAGCTCTCGGAGTGCGCCCGGACCGGCGTCGGCTTCCACCACGCCGGCCTGCGGAGCGCCCACCGGGTCGCCGTCGAGAACGCCTTTCGAGACCGCCGGCTCGCGGTCATCTGCGCGACGCCGACGCTCGCCGCCGGGGTGAACGTCCCCGCCCGCCGGGTCGTCATCCGCGACCAGAAGCGCTACACCGGCGACTCGATGGCGTGGATTCCCGTCCTCGACGTCCACCAGATGTGCGGCCGCGCCGGCCGCCCGCACCTCGACCCGTTCGGGGAGGCGGTCCTCGTCGGCGACGCGGACACGAAAGCCGAGCTGTTCGACCGCTACGTGACGGCCGACGCGGAGGCCGTGGACTCGCAGTTCGACGACCCCGAGGCGCTCCGGACGCACGTCCTCTCGGTCGTCGCCTCCGGGTTCGCCGACAGCCTCGACGGCGTCGCCGACGTGTTCTCGGCGACCTACTACGCCCACCAGAACCCGAGCGTGGACCTCGCGGGGCTCGTCGCCGACGTGGTCTCGGAGCTCGAAGCGATGGAGCTCCTCGACGCGACCGAGGGGATGCTGTCGGCGACGATGCTGGGCGCACAGACCTCCAGACAGTACGTCTCGCCGACGACCGGGGCCCGCATCGTCTCGGGCATCCGCACCATCGAGACGATGGCCGACGAGCACGTCACCGCCCGGACCGCCCTCGAAGTCGTCTGCGACACGCCGGACATGCACGACACCTACCTCGGCAACCGCGAGCGGGCACTGATGTACCAGTACGCCCGGAGCCACGCCACGGAGTTCACCACCGCGATGCACGACGCCGACCCCTTCGAGGAGTGGCTGACGGCGGTCAAGACCGCCCGTATCCTCCACGAGTGGACCGAGGGCTCGGACATCGAGGAACTCGTCGAGCGCTACCGAATCGGGCCGGGCGACGTGGAGTCCCGCGTGGAGCGCGCCGAGTGGTTGCTGGGCGCGGCCGACGCGCTCTGTGCCGCCCTCGACGCCGACGTGCCGGAGTTCCGCGAGGTCCGGGCGCTGCTGTCGCCCTGACGCGGAGGGCCGACCGCGTGACGCCCCCGCGGTGACCCCGTGACGTCCCCGTAATGACGCCGCTGCGCCCCGAACCGTTCTCCTTCGCGTCGAGGGGCCAAAGTCGCTTCGGGATGCCGTTTTAAGCTCCGCGGGAGCGTAGGCGAAGCTATGGGGATCACGTACGAAGACTTCCTCGACCTCGAGTACGAACCGACCGACGAGGACCTCGTCTGCACCTTCCGCATCGACCCCGCGACGGGGATGTCGACGGAGGCGGCGGCGAGTCGCGTGGCCTCGGAGTCCTCCAACGGCACGTGGGCGGCCCTCCAGACCGGCGCGGACTTCACCGACATGGGCGCGACGACGTTCGACATCGACGGCGACCTGATTCGGGTCGCCTACCCCGCCGGACTGTTCGAACCCGGAAACATGCCGCAGGTGCTGTCGTGCATCGCCGGCAACATCATGGGTATGAAGGCGGTCGATACGATTCGGCTCCTCGACTGCGAGTGGCCCGAGTCGGTCGTCTCGTCGTACCCCGGTCCGCTGTACGGGTCCTCGGTCCGCGAGGAGGTATTCGGCGTCACCGACCGCCCCATCACGGCGACGGTCCCCAAGCCGAAAGTCGGCCTCTCGACGGCGGCGCACGCGCAGGTCGGCTACGACGCGTGGGTCGGCGGCGTCGACCTCCTGAAGGACGACGAGAACCTGACCGACCAGGCGTTCAACCCCTTCTCCGACCGCCTCACGGAGTCGCTGTCGCTCCGCGACGACGCCGAGGACGAGACGGGCGAGAAGAAGTCCTACCTCATCAACGTCACCGCCGACACCCAGACGATGCTCGACCGGGTCGACGAGGTGGCCGCGCAGGGCGGCGAGTACGTCATGGTGGACATCATCACCGCGGGCTGGGCGGGCCTCCAGACCGTCCGCGAGCGCACCGAGAAACACGGCATCGCAATCCACGCCCACCGCGCCATGCACGCCGCCTTCGACCGGCTCCCGGCCCACGGCGTCTCGATGCGGGTGCTCGCGCAGGTGAGCCGCCTCTGCGGCGTCGACCAGCTCCACACCGGCACCGCCGGCCTCGGCAAGCTCGCCAACGAGGACACCGTCGGCATCAACGAGTGGCTCGCGGGCGACCTCTACGGGATGAACGACGTGCTGCCGGTCGCCTCCGGCGGGCTCCACCCCGGCCTGCTCCCCGACCTACTCGACGCCACGGGAACGAACGTCTGCGTCCAACTCGGCGGCGGCATCCACGGCCACCCCGACGGGACCCGCGCGGGCGCGGTCGCGCTCCGGTCGGCCATCGACGCCTACGTCGAGGGGCGGTCCATCTCGGAGGCCGCCGAGGAGACGCCCGAACTCGCCGTCGCCCTCGATAAGTGGGGGACGGAGACGCCGCGGTAGGGGCTGACGAGGCGGCGCGACCGCCGCCGCGGCCGCAAGTGTTGCTAGTTCGTGACAATCTCCAGAGATGTGTTGAGTTATTACTACAATATCGAAGAGGATATTCCCCGTCATTCCACGGTTCCCCGAAGTGGTTCGGGGGTCGAATATCGACGATAATAATTAGCGGGTGAGTTTTATACGGTTGTTTTTGCAGAGCTAAACTCAGAGCTATTCGGTCACACACCCGGCTGCTCGGCGTGTATTGGGGGGTGCCGGGGTCCGCCGATATCAACTAAATCATGAAGATACGAACGAAACTTATCGCGCTGTGTCTCGCCATCTCGCTGCTACCCGTGGCAGTCGTGGGCGTCGCAGGCGTCCAAGGGATGTCAAGTATTGGCGATTACGCACAAGAACAGAGCGAGGCGACGCTCGAAGCGCAGATTACCGGCGAGCTGAACCAAACCGTCGCCGCCCGGCAAGAGGAGATACAGAACCTGCTCGACGTCCGCCGAATCGACGCGCTCGCGCTGGCGGACTCGGCACCGGTACAGAACTACGAGGCCGCCCGGGCGGGCCAGATGGAACTCGTCCAGGAACAGAGCCAGGCGCAGTTAGGGTACATGGCGCTCCAGATGCGTGCGACCGTCGAGACGACGAAAGAGACGGTGCTCGCGAACCAGTACGGCGGCCGGGACTGGGAGGAACTCACCTCGGCAGAGCAGCAACAGGTGAAAGACCAAGTCGAGGCGCGAATCGCCGGGACGGCCGGAAACGGCGTTCAACAGAGTGGGACGCTCTCCGACGCGTTCCGACCGGGCTACGTCGGGTCGACCGGCTACGCGTTCGTCCTGAACGGCGACCTCGACTTCGTCGTCCACCACGGCCTCGAAGACGGGGTCAACGCCGTCGACGACACCGAGATATCGGCGTTCAACCAGGTGCCGGCCGAAATCGAGTCTAACGCCGCCGTTCGCAACGGCGAGGACTGGGGCATCGTCGAGTACGAGTGGGAAGACACCACGCAGGAGGGCAACCCCGTCGAGGAGAAGTTCGTCGCGTACGCCTACCACGAGGACTTCGACTGGGTGCTCGCGCCGAGCGTCTACTACTACGAGCTTCAGACGGCCGCCGTCGCCGACGCCCGCGGCCAGATTAACGACTCGTTCGAGAGCTACCTCAGAACGCGCTCCGTGACTATCGACGGCGAGGAACGCCCCGCCTACGACGAGGTTCTGTTCACCGACGAAAACGGACAGGGGATCGTCCAAACGGTTCGCACGGAAGACGGCATCACCACCCGGTCGGTGTCCGACGTCTCCTACGCCGAAGAGGAATGGTTCGAGAGCGCGACCGGACTTCAGGAGGGTGAAATCCAGGTCAGTGAGGTGGTACCGACCGACGACGGGACCACGGTCTACGTCACTGCGCCGGTCTACCACGGGGGCGAATTCACGGGGACCATCACGCTCCAGTTCAACTTCGACCTCCTCAACGTGCTCATCGACGACATCCAGGTCGGCGAGAGCGGTCACATGACCATCGTGGGCGAAGGGGGCAGGCTCCTGACCGATTCGAAGGAATCGCTCGGAACCGTCGAGGGCGAAGTCGCCGAGAACCTCTCGGCCGGCCTCGTCCAGCGCGGCCTCACCACCTACGAGACGGCCGGCGAAGGCGGCGACTCGGACCGGTACTTCGTCGGGTACGCGCCGCTCCACTTCGGCAACGGGCAGTACAAACTCGTCGCGACCGTCCCCGAGTCGGACGTGACGGGGCCGGTCAAACAGCTCGGACAGGCGATGAACAGTCGGGCAGACACCTCCCGGAACGTCATGCTCCTGTTAATCGTCGGTATCATCGTGGTCGTCGTCGGCGTCGGCTACGTCGCCGCGCGGTACTTCTCGGAGCCGATAGAGGCGCTTCGGGACCGCGCGCAGTCGCTCGCCCGCGGCCGGTTCGACGACGACGAAGACATCGACGCCAACGACGACGAACTCGGGGAGCTGGTCGAGGCGTTCGACGACATGCAGTCGAACCTCCAACGGCAGGTCTCGGCGCTTCGAACCGCCGGGAAGGAACTCGGCGACGGCAACCTCGACCAGAACCTCCGGACCGACCTGCCCGGCGAGTTCGGTGCCATCATGACCGACCTCGACGCCGGGATTCAAAAGCTCCAAGACGGCTTCGTCGAGGTGCAGTCCGTCGCCGACGAGTTCGCGGCGGTGAGCAACGAGACGGTGTCGAGCGCGAAGGAAATCGAGTCCGCGAGCCAGGAGACCGCGCGGTCGGTCGAGGAAATCGCCCACGGCGCGGAACAGCAGACCGAACGGCTCCAGACGGTCGCAAACGAGATGAACGACCTCTCGGCGACCATCGAGGAGGTCGCCGCCTCCGCCGACGGCGTCGTCCAGTCGGCGAACCAGGCCGTGTCGCTCGCCGACGAGGGGCGCGACCACGCCGCGGAGGCGACCGAGGAGATATCGACCATCGAGACCGAGGCCGACGAGGCGGTCGAGCGGGTCGAAGCCCTCGGCGAGCAGGTGGGCGAAATCAACGAAATCGTCCAACTCATCAACGACATCGCGGAGCAGACGGACCTGCTCGCGCTCAACGCATCCATCGAAGCGGCCCGCGCGGGCGAGGCCGGCGAGGGCTTCGCCGTCGTCGCCAACGAAATCAAGGCGCTGGCGAAGGAGGCCAGTCAGGCCACCGACGAGGTGGAAGCGCAAATCGACGAGGTGCGCGACCGCGCCGACGACACGGTCGACGACATGCAGTCCATGCAGAAGAGCGTCGAGAGCGGGTCCGAGACCATCGGCGACGCCATCGAGATGTTCGACCACATCTCCGGGGCGATTCGCGAGGCCGAACACGGCGTCGAGGAGATTTCGCAGGCGACCGAGAACCAGGCCGTCTCGACCGAGGAGGTCGTCTCGATGGTCGACGACGTGTCGAGCGTGAGCGAGGAGACGACCTCGGAGACGGCGACGGTCTCCGCGGCGACCGAAGAACAGACCGCCGCGATAAACGAAGTCACGCGGAACATCCGGCAGGTGTCGAAGTCCGCGGAGTCGCTCAAAGACCTCGTCGGACGGTTCGACGTCGGCGACACCGGCGGAAACGGGCGCGGCGGCGACGCTCCCGCGTCGGCCGGGACGTCCCCCGACGGGTCGCCGCCGTCGGGACCGCAGGCCGTCGCCGACGGGTCGGGTAACGCGACGGGCCCCGCCTCGCCGTCGGACGACTGAACCGTCGCCGGCGCGCGACACCCGCCGTCCCACCCCGGCTACCGGTCTACTTCTCCCATTATCGTGTCGAGACTCCCGAGCGCAGCGATGAGGTCCGGGATGTACTCGCCTTCGGCCATCTCGGGGAGTGACTGGAGGTTCGAAAACGAAGGGCCGCGAATCTTGAACCGCGCCGGGGTGTCGGTGCCGTCGGCGCGGATGTAGATGCCGAGTTCGCCCTTCGCGGCTTCGACCGCGCGGTAGACCTCGGTGTCGTCGTCCGGCTTGATGGTGCGCGGGACGTTCGACTGGATGGTCCGCTCGTCTTCGGGCCACTCTTCGAGCAGGTCGACGCACTGCGCGACGATTTTGGCCGACTCCTCGACCTCCCGGAGGCGGACGAGCAGGCGCGCGAAGTTGTCGCAGTCGTCCTCGACGGCGACCTGCCAGTCGAGTTCGTCGTAGTAGCCGTAGGGGTCGTCGCGGCGGAGGTCGTAGTCGATGCCGGAGCCGCGGGCAACCGGTCCCGTCACGCCGTAGTCCTTCGCCACCTCGGGCGGGAGGATACCGGTTTCGAGCGTGCGGGCCTGCAGAATCTCGTTCGCCGTCAGGAGGTCGTGGTACTCCCGCAGTTTCTCGGGGAGGCCGTCGACGAACGTCCGAATCTTCTCGAAGAACTCCTCGCGGGGTTCGGGGAGGTCCCAGACGACCCCGCCGAGCCGGAAGTAGTTGAACATCAGCCGCTGGCCCGTGAGGTCTTCGAGGACGTTCTGGACGAGTTCGCGGTCCCGCATGGCGTACATGAACGTCGCGGTGAAGTCGCCGACGACGTCGAGCGCGTACGCGCCGACCGCGAGCATGTGCGAGAGGATGCGGCTCAGTTCGGCCGCCAGCGTCCGGAGCACCTGCGCGTACTCGGGCACGTCGATGTCCGCCAGCGCCTCGGCGGTGCGGGCGTAGGCCCACTCGTTCAGGAGGCCGCCGCCGCCCCAGTCCCAGCGGTCGGGGTACGGCATAATCTGGTGCCGGTAGGTGCCCCGCTGGCACATCTGCTCCTCGCAGCGGTGGATGTAGCCGATGTCCGGCTCCACGTCGGCGACCTGCTCGCCGTCCAGCGTGACCTGCAGGTGCATCACGCCGTGGGTCGCCGGGTGGTGCGGCCCGATGTTGAGAAGCATCGTGTTCGAGCCGGCGCGGCCGTCCTCGGCCAGCGGGTTCGCGTTCTCGTCGTACCGGACCACCTGCGGGCGCGTCTGGTCGTAGTCCAACCCGAGCGGGTGACCCTGCCACGTCTCCGGCAGGAGGATACGACGTAAGTCCGGGTGTCCCTCGTACTCGATGCCGACGAGGTCGTACGCCTCGCGCTCGTGCCACTCGGCCGTCCGGAACACCGGCGCGGCCGACTGGCTGACGGGGTCGGAGCGGGGCGTCGGGACGACGACGCTCGCCTCCCGGGTCGGGTCGTCGTACGACTTCAGGTGGTAGACGGACTCGTAGCGGTCCTCGTACTCCTGGGCGGTCACACACGAGAGGTGGTCGAGGCCGAGGTCGTCGCGGAGCGTCGAGAGCGACGACTGCACCGCGTCGGGGCGAACCTGCACCGCGGGCGCGTGGACGTGCGCTTCGGTGGCGAGGACGGCGTCGCCCAACGCCCGCCGGAGCGCGTCGGCGTCGAGGGGACCGGAAGCGTCGTCGGCGAGCGCGGCGGGGTCGGCGTCGGACTCGGGGGACTGCTGCGGGCGTTCGAGTGACATGACGGTTGACATCCGCCCGTTCGTCCGGTCGTCGGTTCGTCGTTCTGCCTCACGAGTGCGGCCGGTTTTTATGTCGCAGTCGAATCAATTCGCCGGCATGAAATCGGTCAGGCTTCGCTTCACGCCCGACGACGAACAGCTGCATCCGATGCACGAGTTCGTCGTCGAACACGAGGCGTTCGAGCGGACCGAACTCCACCACTGGAACCCGGCGGTGACCGACAGGAACACCATCGTCTTCGAGGTCTTCGGGACCGACGTCGAGGCCTACGAGGCGGCGCTCGCGGAGACGGAGCGCATCCTGTCGTACGAGCTCTCCCAGCTCCCAGGCGACTCCTTTTTCATCGTGGTTGACGAGCGGCTCGACGCGGCGGGAACGAGGCAGACGGCCGCCGTCACGCGGGGCGGGCTCATCGTCGTCCCGCCGGTCGTCTTCGACGGCGACGGGACGGTCTCGATGACGCTCGTCGGGACCGACGGGGCGCTCCAGTCGGCGGTCGAACAGCTCCCCGAGGGCCGCGGCCTCGAAGTCGTGCGGGTGCGGGAGTACACGGGGCCGGGGAGCGTTTCGGCCGGGTCGCTGTCGCCCCGCCAGCGCGAGGCCGTCGAGGTCGCCGTCGACTGCGGCTACTACCGCGAGCCGCGGACCGGGTCGGTCGCCGACGTGGCCGCGCGGCTCGACTGCTCGACGAGCACCGCGGCGGAGCACCTGCGAAAAGCGGAGATGAAAGTCATGGCCGACCTCGTCGGCCGGTCGTGACTAGGGCTCCGCCCACGGTTCGCTGGTCCCCTCGCCGAACAGTTCCCGCATCAGGATGACGATGCTCTCCGGCGGGAACTGCCCGCGCTCGGTGACGATGGCATCCACGTAGCGTGGCGGCGTCACGTCGAACGCGGGGTTCTTGACGGTCGGGTTGCCGAGTTCCGCGAGCGTCTCGTCGTCGACGACCTCGGCGGTGTCGCGCATCTCGATATCGACGGTGTGACCGGTCATCGTCCCCGGGTGGAGCTTGAGCGTCTGGGCGGCGACCGTGATGGGCGTCCCCCGGTCGCGGGCGTTGACCGCGAGGCCGCTCGTTCCGATTTTGTTGATGACGCTCCCGTCGGCCGCGACGGCGTCCGCGCCGACGAGCACGTGGTTCACGTCGTTGAGGTAGCGGCGGGCCGCCGAGTCGACGATGAGCGTGACGGGCACGCCCAGTTCGTGGAGTCGCTTCGCGGTGATGTGTCCCTGATTTCGCGGCCGCGTCTCCTTGACGACCGCCTCGATGTGCTTTCCCTGCTCGACGGCGGCCTCGACGCACGCCAGCGCGTCCGTCGAGTGGCAGTGGGTCATGATGGTGTCGCCGTCGCGGAGGCGGTTCGCGCCGACCTGTCCGAGGTCGGCCTGCGCCCGTTCGAGCCGGGCGCAGAACTCGTCGGCCGAGTCGACGACGTTCTGTCGGAGCCCCTCGACGGTCGTACTCGACATGCCGCGGAGGACGTACCGGAGGGCGTTTGGGAGGCTCACGGCCGTCGGCCGCGTCTCGTGGAGCGTCCGGGCGGCCGCGCGGAGCTCGGCCCGGAACGCCTCGGCGTCGGCGGCGTCGCTCTCCGTGGCCTGCGTCCGGAGCGCCCGAGCGGCCGCGTCGGCGATGGTCGCCGCGCCGCGAACCTCCATCGTGTCGATTTCCGTCGCGGTGCGTCGGACCTCGGGATGTACGCGGTCGTCCATGCGAGAACTACGGGCGTCGGACGCAAAAAGGTCGCCGCGGAGACGGCTCTCAGACCCGGTCGACGAGCGCCTCGTCGGGGTGTCGAACCCGGACGGTCTCGACGCGCTCGGTGAGCGCCTTCGCGTCGGCGAGCTTGTCTTCGGACTCGGCGTGGACCGTGAACAGCGTCTCGCCGCTGGCGGCCATCTCGCCGAGGCGGCGGTGGAGTTCGAGGCCCGCGCCGGGGTCTCTCGGCGCGCCGGCCCGGCGGGCGACCTCGTTGACGAGGCGGTTGTTGACGTGCGTGACCACGCCGTCGCGTTCGGCGCGGACCGCGACGGTGTGCCGCCCCGGCGAGAGGTCGGCGGCCTCCACGTCGGGGTCGCCGTTCTGCGCGGCGAGTATCTCGCGGAAGGTCTCTTCGGCCCGCCCGGAGTCGAGAATCTCGGCGGCGTCGGCGTCGACGCCGACGGACTCGAACAGCAGGTCGGCAAGGCGAACCGCCTTCATCCGCAGGTCGTTCGGGCCGCCGCCGGCGAGGGTGGCGAGGACCTCGCGGGCTTCGAGCACGGGACCGACCCCGCGGCCGACCGGCGCGGCCCCGTTCGTGATGGCGCACTCGACCGCCATCCCGAGGTGGTCGCCGACGCGGTTGAAGTCCTTCGCGAGTTCGCGCGCCTCGGCGAGGCTCTCGACTTTCGCGCCCTCGCCGTAGGGGATGTCGACGACGACGTTGGTCGAGCCGGCGCTCTGTTTCTTCGAGAGGACGGAGGCGATGAGCTGCCCCTTCGGGTCGATGGAGAGCGGCGTCTCGGCGCGGATGATGCGGTCGTCGACCGGCGAGAGGTTCACCGCGCCGCCCCAGACGAGACAGCCGCCGGTCTTCCCGACGATGTCGCGTATCTCCGCGACGGAGAACTCCACGTCGCAGAGGACCTCCATCGTGTCGGCGGTGCCCGCCGCGGAGGTGACGGCCCGCGAGGAGGTCTTCGGAATCTTCAGCCCCGCCGCGGCGACGATGGGGACGAGAATCGGCGTGACGCGGTTGCCCGCGACGCCCCCGATGGAGTGCTTGTCGGCGATGACCGGCTCTTCCCACGCGATGGTCTCGCCCACGTCCGCCATCGACTCCGTGAGGTGCATCGTCTCCTCCATCGACAGCCCGTTCGTGTAGGTCGCGGAGACGTACGCCCCGAGTTCCACGTCGGCGAGGCGTTCCTCGTAGATGTCGCGGACGAGTTGGGACAGTTCGTCGGCTTCGAGTTCGATGTCGTCGAGCTTCTTGCGGATGTAGTACACCGAGTCGGGTTGCGGCGCGACCGACACCTCGACCTCGCCCTCGATGTGGCCGAGTCGGCGCGTCACGCCGAGGGTCCCCTCGGAAACGAGTTCGTCCGTCAGCTCCACGATGGCGATGGTCGTCCGCCCGTCTCGCCGCAGTTGGACGCGTTCGAGCGCGTGGACCCCGAGTTCGGCCGCGTCGCTCTCGTTCAGGAGGACCGTCGGCGACCGGGTTCCGATGTCGATGGGCTCGGCGAGGAGTTGCATACCCGAAGGTCGGACGAGAGCGCCAATAAATCGACCCCGAGTCTCGGGGGGAGAGAACGCTTACCCGAGGTGGGATTCGACGAGGTTCTTCAGGTCGTCGTAGCCGCGGACGCCCACGAGCTGTTCGACCGCCTCACCGTCGGCGAAAAGCACCATCGTCGGGACGCCCCGGACCTGGTACTGGGCGGCGAGTTCCTGGTTCGCGTCCACGTCGACCTTGGCGACCGCGGCGTCGGTGTTCTGCGCGAGCTTCTTCACCGTTGGTTCGAGCATCTTGCACGGACCGCACCAGTCCGCGTAGAAATCGACGAGCACCACGTCGTTCGTGGAGACGACGTCTTCCAGGTCCTCAGCGCCGTCGACGTGGACGGGCTCCGAGGGGGAAGCTGCGGCTTCTTTCGCCGTGCTTCCGCCGTCGCCGCGGAGCTGGGATTCGAGCTGTTCGCGTTTCTGCTGCCGGATATCGTTCAGTTCGTCGTCGGACATACCTACTGGTACCGGCCGCTCCCTAATAACGGTTTTGCACAATTCGAGCAATAATACCTGCAGCCATTGGTTCGTGGTGACGAGCGACACGCCCCGGGATATCGCTGCGGTTCACGACCGAGAGACGTGACAGAAACGGCGGGGGCGCGACCGCGAGTTACGGGCTGGTTCGGAGACGGTTCGAGCTGAGTCGGCCGGGGTCGGCCTCCCGAACCAGCTCAGTCGACGTACAGCGAGTAGGTGATGACCGCGAAGCCGACGAGCGTCAGCACCGAGTCGAAGAGCAGTCCGGTGGCGAGGTCGACGTTGAGAATCACGTCGAGCGCGCCGCCGAGCATCGCGCCGAGCGTGACGATACCGAAGCCGAGCGCGAGCGCGCGGAGCGACGCCGCCCCGGTGTTCCGGTACGCCTTGTAGCTGAAGTAGGTGATGAGCCCGCCGAGGACGAGGATGCCCGTCTTGACGACGATAATCATCGTCGTAATCGTCGGCGAGGCGCTGAGGTGCCCCATCAGGTCTCCCTCCGGACCCGCGACCAGATGTCCGCGAGGCGTTCGTCGGGCGTCTGCTCCGGGCGGCCGACCGCGACGTCGAAGTCGCGGTCCTCGTTGAGAGCGATTCGAACCTCGTCGAAGGCGACCTCGTAGGTCGTCGCGTGGTGACCGTCCGCGCGAATCTGGGTCCCCTCGGCGAGGAGCGCCGCCTCGGTGAGCAGGTCCAACTTCCTGTACGTCGTCGAAAGCGGGATGTCACACGTGTCTGAAATTTCACTTGCCGTCATGGGTTCTTCGAGTCCTCTGATGATGGCTCGTGCGTCCGCGTCGTCGAGCGCGTCGAGCACCGCCGTCAGTTCGGCCGACTCCATCGCGGACCGGTCGCGCGCCATTACCCAGATTGACCGACGAGAGCCTTATTAACCCACCGGGTCGGGCTCGTCGTCGTCCGCCGTTTCGGAGTCTGTGTCGTATGCTCCCTCCATTCTGAGGGTTCCTGCGCGGGCCAACACGTCGGACGTTCGACAGACGCCCGGCGCGCCCGTCGCCTGCGGCACCGCGCAGTTGTTGCAGTTCTCGCAGACGACCCGCGTGTCGGCCGAGACGTCGCGGCCGAGCAGTCGCGCGGGGAGCTCCGGCTCGGCGTAAAACGGCCGCGCCATCCCGACGGCGTCGCAGGCGTCACCGAGCAGTCGGTCGATTTCGCCGCGCTCGCGGATGCCGCCCTCGCAGAGCACGGGCACCGAGACGGCGTCGCGGACCCGACGGCACAGGTCGGCGTTCCACGCCGGGTCGAAGTCGTACCACGCCGCCTCGATTCGGTTGCCGAGTTCGACGAGTCGCGCGCGAAGCGGGCCGCCGAAGGCCGCGGCGTAGCCGTCGCGGTAGCGGTCGTCGCGCCACGCGCGGGCCGGGAACGACCCGCGGACGATGCTCGCGTCCCAGAACACCGACCCCGAGACGGGGACGAGCGCGTCGTAGCCCGCCCCGTCGAGTCGACGACAGAGTTCGACCGCGTCGTCCTCGGTCAGCCGTCGGCGGACGCCGGGCGGCGCGGCCGTCTCCGCCGGCACTTTCGTCATGAGCGGCACGTCGCCCGCCCGCGAGCGAACCTCGTCGGCGACGACCTCCAGAAACCGGACGCCGTCGCCGAACTCGTCGTCCCGGCGGTTGTAGAACGGCGAGAGGAACTGGTGGACGATACCCATGTTCGCGCCGGCGACGTGGACCACGTCGTAGCCGGCGTCGACGGCCATCGCCGCGGAGCGACCGAAGTCGGCCGCGAGGTCGTACACCTCGTCGGTCGTCATGACGCGCGCGTCGTAGTCGAGAAAGCCGAGGGCGTCGAGGAGTCTGAGGAGTCGTGGCGGCTGGGAGACGGCGAGCTGTTGCAAATCCGGGTGGTCGCGTCGGTACTCGGCGTGCCACGTCTCCATGCTCCGCAGGCCGCCGTACTCCAACTGGACCGCGACGGCCGCGCCGTGGTCGTGGATTCGCTCGGTCACCGCCGACAGCGACGCCGCGAACTCCGGGTCCGCGATTCGCGTCATCCCCGGCGCGGCGCAGCCGCCCGCCTCGCGGACGATAGTCGCCCCCTGACAGATGAGTCCCGCACCGGCCCGCGCCGCGGGTTCGAGTTCGGCCGCGAGGCGCTCGGGGGTCTCGGGACCGGTCCCCGCGCATTCGAGCACCGGCGCGCGATAGAGCCTGTTTCGCAGCGTGAGCCCGCCGATGTCGAGCGGGTCGTCGAGCCGAGGAGTCGCCATGAGGACGACATGGCGCGCGAGCGACGTAAATCGACGCGACGGTCGTCGCCGCGTCAGTTCACCAACGGGTCCCGCCGCCGATATCGATAATCGCGCCGCAGCGCCCGCACTCCGACACCTGCAAGGGGTCCGAGCCGGCGTGTCGGACGACCACGCCACCGGGGCCCACGGGGGAACCGCACCGCTTGCAGACCGGACGTTTCGCCGTCATCTGTGGATACACATCTCTCGGAGAGACAGACGACTGCGGCGGAGATAGCCGTATTGTCCCGCGTCTGTCCGGACGAGGCCGGAAGCCGGTCAACCTTCTTACCCGTCGGCTCCGATGAACGTCCCATGGACCCCGAACCGTTCAGGTACGACTCGGAGGTGCCGCCGGGCGAGGTGCGACATCTCAGGTACGAAATCAGCGAAACGTACCTCGGCGACCCCGTCGAGATACCCGTCACTGTCATCAACGGCGAGCAGGGCGGGCCGTCGGTCTTCATGACCGCGGCGCTCCACGGCGACGAACTCAACGGCGTGAAGGTGATGCAGGAGGTCGCGAGCCGGTACAACCCCGCCGACATCCACGGTACCATCGTCTGCATCCACGTGGCGAACGTTCCGGGGTACCTCGCCCAACAGCGCTACATCCCCATCTACGACCTCGACCTGAACCGGTCGTTCCCCGGCCGCGACGGCGCGAACACGGCCGAGCGCATGGCGAACCAAATCTACCGTCGGTTCGTCGAGCCCTGCGACCTCGGCATCGACTTCCACACCTCGACGCGCAACCGGACGACGATGTACCACGTCCGCGCCGACATGAACCGCCCCGAGGTCGCCCGCCTCGCGCGGTCGTTCGGCGCGAACCTCATCCTCTCGGGCGAGGCCGAGGCGAGTTCGCTCCGCACCGTCGCCACGAACGACGGGATTCCGACTATCACCGTCGAGATGGGCCGCGCCCACCGATTCCAGCCCGCGATGGTCGACCGCGCGCTCGAAGGCGTCGAGAGCGTCCTCGCCGAGTACGGCGTCCTCCCGAAGAAGCCGGTCAGCTGGCCGGGCTGGACGCGCGTCATCGACTCCGCGACGGACAAGACGTGGCTCCGCGCCGACGTGGGCGGCCTCGTCGAGATGCAGTACGGCGACGTGCCGCTGGTCCACGAGGGCGACACCATCTGCACCATCTCGGACCACTTCAAGACGAGAGAAAAGCGCGTCTCGGCCCCCTTCACCGGCCTCGTCGCCGGCGTCCTCCAGAACCCGGTCGCCGCGCCCGGTCACCCGCTTTGCCACCTCGTCAGCGTCGACGACGCGACGCTCCGCGAGATAGAGCGCGAAATCGAGGCCGGCGAGTTCACGGAACGCCCGTGGAGTTAGGCGAGTCGAGGTGAATCAGGTGCGGTCGCGTCGCTTGCGCCTCCGCACCCGCTCGCCACCCCGCTCTCACTCGGTCAGTCGTCCCCGCCGACCTGCTCGTGGGTGTGGTGGAAAAACCGGACGTGCGGCCGCCCGTCGCGTTCGACCGGCTCGAAGCAGACGCGACGGTACCGCTCGTTGTCGAGGAGATTGACGAGCAGGCCGCGGTCGTGGAGCGAGACGGAGTCGTAGGGCGTCGAGCAGACGGGACACAGCTCCGGGGCGGCGTCTTCGTCGGCGACTCCGGCGGCGTCAATCCCGCCCGCCGACAGTCCCGGGTCGCCCGCGTCGCCCACTGTTATTCCTCCGTCTCCGCCCCGACCGCGTCGGCGACCCGCGAGACCGTCTCGAACTCGTCGTCCGCGTAGGCGATGAACCGAACGTCGCGGAGCGAACACGGCTCGAACGACCGGAGTTCCTCGCAGATGAGTCGCGCGCCGTCGGCGAGGTCGAACCCGGCGACGCCGCAGCCGAGCGCCGGAATCACGAGCGATTCGCAACCGTGGTCGTCCGCGGCTCGCAGGGCGTTTCGCGTGGCGTCACGGATGCTCTCGGCGGTCGCCCGCCCGTCGCCGTAGTGTGGCATCGCCGCGGCGTGAATCACGACCTCGGCGTCGAGGTCGAAAGCGTCGGTGACGGCGACCGCGCCGAGGTCTATCGGCCCCTTCGCCATCGCGGCCTCGTTCAGTTCGGGACCGCCGCCGCGACGGAGCGCGCCCGCGACGCCCGACCCCATGCGGAGACTCGTTCCCGCGGCGTTCACCAGCGCGTCGGCCGACTGGGCGGCGATGTCGCCCTGCACGACGGTGAAGTTCATGTCAGGCGAGTCGGTCCATGTCCTCGTCGTCGAGGTCGATGTGCGAGGCCGCCACGTTGTCTCGGAGGTGCGAAACGCTGGACGTGCCGGGGATGGGGAGCATCACGTCGGCGCGGTGCAGGAGCCACGCGAGAGCGATTTGTTGGGTCGTTGCATCGTGTTTCGCCGCGACCGCGGAGACGGCGTCGGCCCGGTCGCCGAGGTCGCCCGCGCCGAGCGGGTACCACGGGATGAAGCCGATACCGTACTCCTCGCAGGCGTCGAGGCTCGCCTCGAACTCGCGGTCGCCGACGTTGAAGCGGTTCTGGACCGTGGCGATGTCGACGATGTCGCGCGCCTCGTCGAGCTGTTCGACCGAGACGTTCGAGAGGCCGACGTGCCGAATCAGTCCCTCGTCTTTCATCTCGGCGAGCGCGTGGACCGAGTCCTCGAAGGCGACGTGCGGGTCGGGTCGGTGGAGCTGATAGAGGTCGATGGTGTCGGTTCGGAGGCGGTCGAGGCTCCCGAGGACGGCGTTCCGGAGGTAGTCGGGGTCGCCGTTTGGCTTCCAGTCGCCGTCGGTGTTGCGAAGCAGGCCGCCCTTGGTGGCGACCACGAGGTCGTCCGGATAGGGCGCGAGCGCCTCGCCGATGAGGCGCTCGGAGACGGCGGGGCCGTAGGAGTCGGCCGTGTCGATGAGGTCGACGCCGTGGACGAGCGTCTCGTGGAGGACCTTTCGCGCGTTCTCCACGTCGTCGGGCTCGCCGATGATGTCGTCGCCGGTGATACGCATCGCGCCGAAGCCGAGTCGGTGTACCGTGAGGTCGCCGCCGATGTCGAACGTGCCGCTTTCGTTTTCGAGTCCCATGGGCGGAGATTGGTCGCCAGACAGGAGTTCGTTTCGGCGGGGTGGGCGGGCGACGGCCGGCGACGCGGGTGCCCAACCGCACGGCCGCCGAAACCCACACCCGTCGTCGGTCCTAACGGCCGTCATGGACCTCCTGTCGATGCGCTGGCGGCACACGCTGTTCGCCCACTGGCCGGTCGACCCCGAACTCGTGGAGCCGCGACTCCCCGACCGGCTCTCGGTGGCCACCCACGACGGGCGGGCGTGGCTCGGCGTCGTCTCGTTCGACATGACGGACATCCGCCCGCGCGGGTCGCCCGTGGGGCTCGGGTTCCCCGAGGTGAACCTCCGGACCTACGTCGAACCCGCCGACGGCGGCCCCCGCGGCGTCTACTTCTTCACCCTCGACGCCGCGGACCGCCTCGGCGTGACGATGGCTCGGCTGGGCTACCGGCTCCCGTACCACTACGCGAACATCTCGGTCGAGGAGCGAGACGGCACGGTCGACTACGAGAGCTACCGGCCCGCGACGGCCGAGACGCCGGAAGCGCGGTTCGAGGCGACCTACCGACCGACCGGCGAGGTTCGAACCCTCGAACCCGGCTCGCTCGACGCGTTCCTCGTCGAGAACTACCGCTTTTACACGGACGACTGGCCCGTCGTCATCGGCGACATCGACCACGACCCGTGGCCGATACAGGACGTGGAAGCGGAGATTCGCGCGAACACGATGTTCGAGGCCTGCGGCTTCGACCACCCCGGCGGCGACCCGATACTCCACTACGCGGCCGACCTCGACGTGACGGCGAAGCCGCCCGCCGTGCTTCGCTGAGGTCGGTGCCCCGGCGGTGACTCGCTGACTCGCTCACGCGCCGTCGTCCGCATCCAGCTCCCCGCCGGTCCCGCCCGAGCGAAGGTGAAACCTTCAAGCATCGCTGAACTAACCCGACGGACATGGCACTCATCGACACCGTGATGGCAACGCTCCACCTCGTCGTGGGCGGTCTCTGGACGGGGAGCGTCCTCTTTTTCGCGCTCGCCGTGTTGCCGACCGCCCGCGCCGGGAACATCCGCGCCGCCGCGTTCGAATCGGTGGTCTCGCGCCTGACGATGTGGTCTCGCGGGGCCTCGCTCGTGATGTTCGCGACCGGCGGCCACCTCGCCGGCACGCGCTACACGGTCGACAGCCTGTTCGGCTCCGGCCGCGGCCACCTCGTCCTCGGGATGCTCGCGCTCTGGTTCGTCCTGACCGGCCTCGTCGAAGTCGGCCGGGCCCGCGCGAAAGACGGCCTCGCGGAGAAGAAGGTCCGAACGCCCGCCGAGAAGGCCGCACCGTTCTACCTCGGTGCCGCGCTCGTCGCCGTCTTGCTCCTCGTCGACGCCGGCCTGCTCCTCAACTGACGCCGCCCCCGACTCCCGAGGACTCCGTAGAGTATCTATATCTACGTTCGAAAATATATATTCTGTACGACATGTTTATCATCTCGGTCCGGGTGAGTCCACGTGTATGCACGGGGACGAGACGCGCGCCACCGAGTCGCCGCTTCGAATCGAGTTGTGTCCCGACACCGGGCGGATACGCGTCCACCGGGAGACCGCGCTGGGGACGTTCACGCGGACCATCGACCGATGAGTCCGGACGCCCCGCCGACCATCGGGGAGACGCCGGTCGGGAAGTCGGCCGAGCGAGGTCCCGGCCCGGTGCTCGCGCGCCTCGCACGACCGGTCTCTGAGACGCCGACCCGGCTCGCGGTCGTCGCCGACCCGCACGTCACGCCGACGGGATCCGGCACGTGGAAAGTCTACCACCGGAGCGAGACGCGGCTTCGGACCGCCGTCTCGACCATCGCCGACCTCGACGTCGACGCGACGGTCCTCCTCGGCGACCTGACCCGCGACGGCCGCCCCGAGGAGTACGAGGTCGTCGACGAAATCCTCCGCGACCTCCCGGGGCCGCGGGTCGCGGTCCCCGGCAACCACGACGTGCCGAAGCGCTGGGACGACTACGACGCCCCGACGCCGGCCGAGTTCGCGTCTCGCTACGCCGACGGCTCTCTCCCGTTCGTCCGCCGGGTCGGCGGTGTCGACATCGTCGGCCTCGACTCCGCCAGCGGCGGTCCGGGTCTCGCCCTCACCGACACCCACGAGGGGGCCGTACCCGACTCTCAACTCCGCTGGCTCGACACCGTCCTCGCTGACGCGGCGACTCCGGTCGTCGTCCTCCACCACAACGTCTTCCACCCCCGCCGCCACACCGGCCAGTTCCCCGACGCCGACTTCTACCAGCTCCGCAACGCCGACGACCTCGCCGCGGTGCTCGCGCGCCACGACGTGCCGCTGGTGCTCTCCGGGCACATCCACTGGCCCGCGACGGCGGTGCGAGGCGGCGTCCGCGAACTCATCGCCCCGGCGACCTGCTCGTTCCCGCAGTCGTTCGTCGTGGTCGACATCGACCGCCGCGGGACGACCGTCCGACTCGTCCCGCTCGCGGGACCGAAGGGCATGGCCGAGGCGTACACCCTCGCCGCCAGCGGGGCCGCCCACGGACAGGGTATCGCCGCGCACGCCGACCGCGGCCACCTGTCGGCGCTCCCCCTCGTCGACGAGCGAGCGCCGCCCGGGAGGGCCGTCGGCTCGGACGTTCCGGGGGCGGTCCGATGGCGGTGAGCCTCGACCGCCTCGACGACGCCCGCAGCGCCCTCCGCGCCGAGCGCCGCCGCTGCGTGGACGAACGCGAGGCGTTCCGGGCGTTCCGGCGGGAGGTCGCCGCGTCGCGGGCGACGGCGTCGACTCCGAATCAGGCCCCCGCGGCCGCGACGCTCGTGGGCCAGCGGGGCGGGCGAGGAAGGACCGACGCGGCGCTCTCCGGCCTGCGCCGGAGCTACGAGCGGACCGTGATGTCCGTCCCGCACTACGACGAGGAGTACGGCGACTCCTTCGAAGAGAGCCTCGCCGCCGAGTTCGGCCCGGACGTGGCGACCGCGTTCCGGTCGGCGAGCGTCCTCTCGCCGCCGCTCCGGCGGACCGTCGCCGCGGCGGCCGCGTCGTCGCGAGACGAGCGCGAGAAGTTCATCGAAGTCGTCGACGAGGAGACCGAGTCGGTGGCGTCGATGCGCGGCGATATCGAAGCCCTCCTCGGACGGCTCGACGACCTCGACCGGACGCCGCTGTCCGAACGCGGCTTCGACGCGCTGCTGACGCTCTACGGCGACCTTCCCGCGCTCCGCGAGCGGCTCTCGGAGCTCGTCGCGGCGCGACAGGAGACGATTTCCCACCACCGGCGGGCGCTCTCCGGGCTGGTGCCGGACGTGACGGAGTTCCTCTACGCCGACCTGCCGGTCCGGTACCCGGTGCTCGCGACGCTCGCGGAGGTCGGCGCGACGCTCGACGCCGCGACCCGCCGGGTCGAGCGTCGCCTCGCCGCCACACCGTAGGCCGATTCCCGCGGCCACAGTTATTTACCCGTTCGAAGAGACGCCGGAGTATACGATGTTCACGCGCTCGGAGGGATTCCCGTGAATCGCCTCCACCCCCGTATCCGTCTTCTCTGGGTCGCCCGAGCGGTCGTGTTCGCGCTCGTCGTCGGCGGCGTGGCGACCGCGGCGACGCTGTTCGCGCCCGTCTCGATACCCTCGTACGTCCCCGTCGCAGTCGGCGGCGTCTTCCTCGTCGTCGGCGTCGCCGTCGCCCTGCTCCGGTACCGGGCGTGGGGCTACGAGGTCCGCGACGACTCGCTGTACCTCCAGCGGGGCGTCCTCACCAAGGTCAACACCGTCGTCCCGTTCGTCCGGGTCCAGCACGTCGACTCGACCCGCGGCCCGCTCGAACGACTCGTCGGCCTCGCGTCGACCGTCGTCTACACCGCCGGCTCCCGCGGCGCTGACGTGTCGATTCCCGGGCTGACGCCGGAGGGCGCGGAGGACCTCCAAGACCGTCTGAAGCGCCTCGCAATCGCGTCTGAGGGCGACGACGCGGTATGACCCGGCTGTCGCCGCTCTCGGTCCCCTACCGGGCGGTCCAGCGCAGCGCCAGCATCGTCTTCGCGCTCGCCTTCTTCGCCTTCACCGGCGGAACCGCCTTCGGCGGGTTCCTCGGCGGCCTCGGCTCCGTCGCGCTCGTCGGTGTCGTCGTGGTCGCCATCGCGGGCTACGAACTCGCCTACTTCCGGCGGTTCGAATACGAACTCACACCGGACACGCTGGACATCCGCTCGGGCGTGTTCTCCCGGCGCAACCGCGAGATACCCTACCGTCGCATCCAGAACGTCGACATCTCCCGCAACGTCGCCCAGCGGCTGGTCGGCATCGCCGCCGTGAACCTCGAAACCGCCGGCGGCGGCGAGACCGAGGGAAGTCTCCGCTTCGTCAGCTACGAGGAGGCCCGCCGCATCCAGTCGGAGGTCGCCCGCCTGAAGCGCGGCGGTACCGAGGGCGACGCGACCGAACCCGAACAGGAACTGCTGTTCGAACTGACGCCCCGAGAGCTGGCCATCGTCGGCGCGCTGTCGTTCGACCTCCGACTGCCCGGCCTCGTCTTCGTGTTCGGGTCGACCGCCTTCCCCATCGTCGCCTCGTACGTGGACGTGCCGGTCCCCGCCGGGAGCGTCGCGGCCGCGGGCGTCGGCGTCGTCGCGCTGGGACTCCTCGTCGCGCTCGTCTCGTGGGCCGCCGGCTTCGCCTCCGCGGTGGTGAACTACTACGGCTTCCGGCTGACCCGCGTCGGCGACGAACTCCAGTACGAGCGCGGCCTCCTCCAGCGCTACAACGGGTCGATTCCGCTCGACAAGCTCCAGACGCTCACCGTCGAGGACAACCCCCTGAAGCGCCGGTTCGGCTACGCGACGCTCCTCGTGGAGACGGCGGGCTACGCCCCAAGCTCCGACGGGTCGAACGGGTCGGGCGGCGGCGGTCGCGGCTCCGAGGCGGCCATCCCGCTTGCGACCCGCGAGCGCGTGCTCGGCCTCGTCGCCGACCTCGAAGGCGTCGAGGAGCCGACGTTCGAAGGACCGCCGACGCGCATCCGCCGGCGTTACGCCGTCCGGTACTCGCTCGTCCTCGGCGCGGCGACCCTCGCGCTCTACGGGGCGAACCGGTTCCTCCCGCAGGAGATTCCGTGGTTCGTGCCGCTGGCGCTCGTCCCGGTTGCGGTCGTCGCCGGCGCGCTGCAGTGGCGGCACCGCGGCTACGCGCTCGCCGAGAACCACTTCGTCACCCGAAACGGCTTCTGGAAGCGCGAGATGCGCTTCGTCCCCTACTACCGGGTCCAGACGGTCATCGAGCGGCGGACGGTTTTCCAGCGCCGCTGGCGCGTCTCGACGGTCACGGCGGACACGGCCGGGAGCATCTCCCTCGTCGGCGGCGACGCGACGGCCGTGGACATCGAAGTCGACGACGCGGCGGAGCTCCGGGAGACGCTGAACGACCGCCTCCGCGAAGCGCTGGCGGCGCGCCGGGAGGCGCGACAACAGTCCCGACAGGCCGCGCTCGGCATCCGCGCCGCGGAGCCGGGCCGCGACCCCGACGAATCGGACTCGGGCTCGACCCCTGACGTCGAGACCGACGTGAGCGAGACGCCCGAGTTCGTCGAGGAGGCCGAACCCGCGGTCGGCGGGGACGACGAAGACGCTGAGGAGGCCGGTGACGGCGACGAAGCCGAGGCGGACGACCCCTTCATCTGGGGCGAGTCGGTCGAGTCCGAACCCGAACCCGGGCCCGGACCCGAACCCGAGTCCGAAAGCGAGAGGGACGACGGAGCAGAGAACGACGACGACACCGACTCCGACTCGGACGACGGTGACGAAGGCGACGACGCCGACGAGACCGGCGACGCCGAGGACGAACCCGAGGAATCGAGCGACGAGCGGGGAGCTATATAGACGCGCGGACGCAACCTACACCAATGACGCGAACGGTGCTGGAGTCACTCTTGGCCGGGAACGCACGGCACGTCGAGAGCCTCGCCGCCGACCACTTCGACGGCGTGCGCGAGGCGCAGTCGCCGGCGGTCGTCTCGGTGAGCTGTTCGGACTCTCGCGTCCCCGCCGACGCGGCCTGGAGCGCCGACAGGGCCGGCGAGCTGTTCACGTCGGTCAACGTCGGCAACCAAGTGTGGACCGAGGTCGACGGGAGACTCGTCGTCAACGACGCCGTCGGCTACGCGGTCTCGGCGCTCAGGACGACCGACGTGGTCGTCCTCGGCCACACGGGCTGCGGCGCGGTGACGGCCGCCTACGCGACCGTCGCCGGCGGGAGCGTCGGGGACCTGCCCCCGGCGGTCGAAGCCGCCGTCTCGCGGCTCGTCCCGCTCGCCGAGGAAGCCCGCGAACTCGGCGTGTTCGACGCGGACACGCCGGGCGGCGAGGCGGTCAACCGACTCGTCGAGTACGCGGTCGTCCGGCAGGTGGAGTACCTCACCGAGAACGACGAGGTGCCCGAATCGACCGACTGCTGGGGCTTCGTCTACGACTTCCAGCGCGTCTACGGCGACGCCGACGGCGCGGCCTACCTCGTCGCGGCCAACGGCGAGTCGGACTCCGAGGCGCTCGCTGACGTGGTTCCCGATGGGTTCGAAGAACGCGTGCGGTCGATTCGGTAAGAAGCGATTGGCGGGTGGTTCGAGTCGGAGAGACTGACTCTGTTGACAACCGTGAGTTCCGGGATGGGTAGGGGGAAGGCTCATACCGAGCGTATTTTCATAGATTTCACTAGCTACACTCTTATCGCTGGGAACAGTACGTTCACTCGACGATGTCGATAGACAGGGAGACCTTCGAGAACACGAGCGAAGAGGAACTCACGGACCTGTCTGTCCCGGACCAAGTCCTCGGATTCCTCGTCGCCCACGACGACCGGGCGTTCCAGGCCCGCGAAATTTCGACACAGACAGACCTCGACGAGGGGGCGGTAAGCACCGCGTTGACCCGGTTGAAACAACGTGGACTCGTCGAGCACAAGGCGACCTACTGGGCAGTCACGACTGACGAGGACCGGCTGCACTCGTACAGTGGATACGAACGAGCGACGGCGCTGTTCAACGAACAGTTGGGGACCGAGAACAAAGACGAGTGGCAGGAACACGCACCCGAAGAAGCCCATCCGAGTCAGAGGGACGAGGTGTGACGGACGAAGAGAACACCCCGACGTACGAACCCGGGGATGTCGTCTTCGGTGACGACCCGTTCAAGGGTAACGAAGACGCGCGGCCGTGGCTCATCATCTCGAATCACGAGGGACAACCGTTTCACGGCGACCAGTACATCGCGTTGACGTTAACGACAAAGACGTGGCACGAGGATTTCCTCGAAATACCCGAGGCGAGTTGGTCACGTGGAGGCACCCCTGACGATAGTCGCATCGTCCCTTGGGGCGTCCAGTCACTCGGAAGCGGGGATATCGACTACTGGCAAGGAACGCTACGGGATGCAGTCGTCGAGGACGCAGTTCAGTCGTTGATCGGCTACCTCGAATAGCCACTCGTCTGATAACAGCGACGAGATGTGCTGAATCGCGGGCGCGGGTCGGTCATTGGCCAGTCGTCATCTGGACGGGGACCGAGAGTGAGAGATATGGGGATTAGGCTCTGTTGAAATCCTATGTATTCGACATTATCGTCGCTGAAACAACCGTTCAGTAGATGTGCGGACTAATCGGCTTTTTCTCATTCGGTGGGTACCCAGAAAGCATATTTCGGCGGGGGTCAGTGGTTGGTTTATGCGGAGACTGGTCCTCGTCGTGTCTTTCTGTATGGTACTTGCTGGCTGTGCCACGACGCCGCCTGCGCAATCAACGAGTACGCCTCCTCCAGAATGTGTAACAACCCCTGAGTACGAGAGACAGCCTGTCCCTGACCTCCCGATGACCGTCACGCGTGAATCAGCCAAACGGTTCGCCAAAACCCACGCCGAAGCGCTCGTGTGGAATGATAAGTACAAATCCGCAGACACCGGGCTGGAAGTCAACGGCGATGCCTCCATCGTAAACGAGATACCCGAGGGATATATCGTCCACGTCAGCGGCGGCATGACCTACTATACCTGTGAGAACGGGCATCTGGGTGTTGCGGACGGGGGGTTCCACGCGAACTACTTCATCAACGATTCGACGGCACTCAGACTGAACAGACCGACAAACCGCACAGACGACCCCCGCGAGCATAACGGCGAACCCGTCGCATAAGCGAACTATTGGACTATTGCTCTGCTTCGAGCGACATACTCCCTGAGTAATCTGATACCACCGTTTTTGCTAAAATCTGAGCAGTGGCCCTTCCGATACATCGTTCACCTATATCGAACGTTCAGAATGTCTTGTCGATGTTGTGAGTGAGACAACAAACAACGAGTTCACGGAATTGCTTCCACCAATGTCGTGAGCGAACGAACGCGCCGTATTTCCGTTTAAGCCGAGAGTTCACCGTCTCGTTCTGACTACGTTGGCCGTAGAGGTCAGAGTCCAGCCGAGCGTTCCACGCCTTGTGAAGAGACGAAAATTCTCGATGCTTGATGACCGGACGAACACTCCCCTCGTGGGCTAGCGTGCGAATCTTCTGGTCGTCGTACCCCTTGTCACCGAGGAGAATCTCTACGTCACCGGTATTCCGCTTGATGAGCGACGGTGCAATCTGTGAGTCGTGTTTTCGTGTCGTCGTCACGTGTAAGTCGATGATTGCGTTCACTCTCGTGTCCACGAGAAGTGTAACTTTCAACTGCTGAATCGTCAGTTTCGTTCGTTTGGTGTAGTGTTTCGAGGCGTGACTCCGGTCAAAGCCGGAAGCATCGATCCCGACGATACCGTTGGTTGGGAGAAGCGTGACTGAGAGATTGAGACAGACGCGCCAAACAGCCATATCAAGGCGGTTGAAAGCCTTACACAACGTCGAAGGAGACGGAATTTCCTCAAGATCGAGGGTGCTCCGAATCCGGGGCATTTCGATAAGTTCGTCAGGAAGCGTCCGGTACGTCGTATTCTTCCGAACCTTGAGACAAAGGAGGACGATGTGCTGGTGAAGTGTGTACCGCCGTTTCGAGAACTTCGAGGAGTAGCGAGCGACAGCTCGCCGAGCCAAGTGCATTGCTTGCTCAACGAACCGGAGTAACCGCGACTTCGGGAGGGCTTCCATCTGGTCAGACTACTATCCGAATCTGTAACTTTCTGAGGATTTCAACAGAGCCGGGGATTATTATAAATCCCACAAGGGCTATCACGCTATAAATGGCATATTACTAACACATGAAGTTCATTTACATCGCTATCGCCGGAGCGATTCTTGCACTAATATCGCTCCCACTCGGTCTCATGTTAATTATTGTCGGATTGTCATTGCATTTCTTTCAAAAGTACCACTCTCGCCGTCTCGATGAAGCGGGTGAACGCTAGAAAACCACGAGGATTACTATGCACACCGACCTAACGGCTGTTTCTGGTCGCGTTAAACGAACATCGAAGTCTTGCTGAACTCTCCCGCTATAGTAGCGTTTGCAACTGGTTACACATCCAATCGCGCGACAGCGTGCGATTGAGTGTGCATTGACTTGCAAACGCTACTATAGTCTTGCACCTCACTTGTGACAGAAACTGGGGACGAAAACCAGTCGGAGAATACATCAGCGGCCGCTGTTCAGTACGACTCCAAACCTCAGCACCAATTGAGAACGTCAAAAAGCCGGCCAGTTCAACCTGCCTCTCGATTCGGACGACCCAGCCCCGCCTATCTCAGTCGTCTCGCGCGTCGTCGATGACGGTCGAGAACTCGCGGGCCGTCTCGGTGATGACCTCGAAGTCGCCGTTTTCGATTGCTTCGCCGTCCATGAGCGCGCCGCCCGCGCCGACGACGACCGCGCCGGCGTCGATGTAGTCCGCGGCGTTGTCGAGGCCGACACCGCCGGTCGGCATCATCGGAATCTGCGGGAGCGGCCCCTTCATGCTCTTGAGGTGGCCGGGGCCGAGCGAGGAGGCGGGGAAGACCTTCACGAGGTCCGCGCCCGCGGAGTACGCGTCGACCGCCTCGGTCGGCGTCATGATGCCCGGCGCGACGAGCGTCCCGTAGCGGTTGCAAGTCTCGACGACGCCCTCGTCGAAGTTCGGCCCGACGACGAACTCCGCGCCGGCCTGGATGGCCGCGTTGGCGGTCGGTGCGTCGAGGACGGTCCCGGCCCCGACGATGGCCTCGCGGTCCGAGAACGACGCCGACACCTCGCGGATGAGGTCCATCGCGTCGGGGTTGTCGGCCGTGATTTCGTAGGCGGTGACGCCGCCCTCGTGGAGCGCGTCGGCCACGTCGATGATGGTGTCCGCGTCCGCGCCGCGCATCACCGCGACGACGCCGCTGTCGGCGAGTCGTTGCATGTCCTCGTGTACGTCGAGTGCGACCATTGCTGTCTCGACGTTTACTACAGATAGTATTAAATTGGGGGCCTCGCGGCATCGTTTCGCTCGCGACCCGCGGCCGCCGCCACCGACCGCGTCGACGCCCGTGACAGTCGTGTCGGCTGTCACCACACGACACGCTCAAATCCGCTGGGCGCTAACCCGAGGTAAGCGACGCCCCGGCGGTATGTGCCGCCCCGTCGCACCACCATGCCAACGTATCCCGATTTCGAAGCGCTGTACCGCGACGTCATCCCCTCGGTCGTCTCCGTCTACGTCGGCGGCCGCCGCCGGCCCGGCGGGGCGGGGAGCGCCTTCGTCTACGACGACCGGCATCTCGTCACCAACGAGCACGTCTCTCGGCTCGCCGACGCCGCAGACGCCGGCCGGGTCGAACTCCGCTTTGCCGACGGGTCGTGGCGCGTCGGCGAGGTCGTGGGCGCGGACGCCTACACCGACCTCGCCGTCGTCGCCGTCGACGACCTGCCCGAAGACGCCGCGGCACTCCCGCTGGCGACCGAGAACCCCGCGCCGGGACGGTCGGTGGCCGCGCTCGGCAACCCGCTGGGGCTCGACGGCTCCATCTCCGCGGGTATCGTCTCCGGGGCGAACCGGTCGCTCCCCACCTCGAACGGGTTCGCCATCCCGGACGTGGTCCAGACGGACGCACCAATCAACCCCGGGAACTCGGGCGGGCCGCTCGTCGGATTCGCCACCCCCGAGGGCGACTCGCCCGCCGACGGCGGCGACACCGCCGACCCCGGCTACGAGGTCGTCGGCGTCAACCGCGCTAAACAGGGCGACAACATCGGCTTCGCCGTCTCGCCCGTCATCGCCAACCGCATCCTTCCGGCCCTCGTCGCCGACGGCCGCTACCGCCACTCGTACCTCAGGGCGCGCACCCTCGACGTGACGCCGACCGTCGCCGAGGCGAACGGCCTCGACGCGCCTCACGGCGTCCTCGTCGTCGACGCCGCCGGTGCCGACAGTGACGAGGGGTTCCTCCGCGGCTGTCACGAATCGGCCGACTACCGCGGCGCTTCGATTCCCGTCGGCGGCGACGTGCTCGTCGCCATCGAGGGCAACCCGGTCCGCACCCACGAGGAACTGATGCGCTACCTCATCACCGAGACGCGACCCGGCGAACCGGTCGCCGTCGGCATCGTCCGCGGGGGCGACCCGCTGACGCTCGTCGTCGAACTCGACGAGCGCCCCGCCGTCGACCGCGACGACCGGACCGACAGGGACGGCGGCAGTCGCATCCCCGTGGAGTAAGCGGACCGCGGCCGGACCAGAGAATAGAATTTTGACAGTTCCGGACGAACGTGCGACTGTGCCTCCGACATCGACGACCCTGACCGACGGCGGTTCGAACGTCGTCCCACCGGACAAATCGCTGTTCGCCGAAATCGCGCCGCTACGGCTCGCCGTCGGCGTCGTTTTCTGCGCGTTCGCGGTCGGCGCGGTCGCGCTCGGCTGGCTCCCGCCGACGAGCGTCGACGTTATCGGCATCGCGCTCCTCTGTGTCGTCTTCCTCGCCGGGGGGTTCGTCCCGTTCAACGAGACGCTCGCGTTCTACGTCGCGCAGGCCGCCGCGTTCCTCGTCTGGGGCGCGCTCCGGCTTGCGGTCGACGGCTTCGACGTGATTCCGCTCCTCTTGGGCGCGGCCGGGGCCGTCGGCCTCGCGGTCTACGGCCGGCGGGCGCTCCGCGACGGGTTCAGAGCGTTGGTCTGAGCCGAGGTCGACTCACTCCCTGACCGTCAATACCGCCACGTCGGAGAGCCTGACGACCCGCTCCGTCGTACTCCCGAGAACCGCGTGTTCGAGACCGGTCCGTCCGTGCGTCGCCATCACCACGAGGTCCGCGTCGGCCTCGGCCGTCGCGTCGAGTATCTCCCGGTACGGCACGCCGATTCTGACCGCCGTCTCGCAGGGGACGCCCGCGTCCGCGGCGAGCGACGCGACCTCTTCGACGGCCATCTCGGCGTCGTCGCGGAGGCTCGCCTGCACTCGCTCGACCGGCACGTCGGAAGCGGTCCACAGTCCGAGGTCGGCGGTGTCGATGACCGCGAGGGCGTGAATCGACGCACCGTAGACGCCCGCGAGGTCGATAGCGCGACGGGCCGCCGCGCGGGAGCGGGCGCTGCCGTCGGTGGGGACGAGGACAGTGTGGTACATGTCATTCTATTGGTGTTCGAGCGGTATCGCTTTTCGCCTCGACGACGCGGCCGTCGGGTCGGCGCGGTCGCTCGGCGGGTCGGGTGACGGAGAACGGAGGCCAGCGGAGCCGGTCGTGCGGTCGGTGCGAACGCTCAGATACGGGTTCGGGGCCGGGGAGCGACCTGCCGGACGCCCGCGGCGGCCGCGACGAGCAGGCCGCCGAAGAGGACGGAGACGAGGAGTTCCGGCGCGACGGTCAGGCCTTCGATACCGCCGAACGTTGCGAACAGCGCGTAGCCGGCGACCGCCGTGAGGACGATGCCGATGACGACCGCGAGGCCGATTCCGGCCTTCATCAAGTCGAGGTTGCTCATGATCGCTTGTACCTACGCGAAACGACCGAATATAAACGGAGACTGCTTCCCAGCGACCGGGAAACGAAGCGGTCGTCTCCCACGCTATCGCGGGGGTTTTATGTCGATACGGCGGCCGTCGCGTGGAGGAGTTCGCGGCAACGAATCGGAAAATCAGGCGTCGAAGCGTTGTTCGAGTCGTCGGTTACGCCGCCGACTCCGACCCCTCGCCGTAGAGCCCGTACAGCACGAACAGCAGGGCTAAAAAGAGGAACTCGATGACCGCTACGGCGATGAGCGGGAGCTCGACGTTGAAGAAGCCCGCCACCGTGCGCAGTTCGATGGCGACGGGGACGCTGAACGCGATGAGGATGAGCGCCCGCGCCTTCGTGAGCTTCACGCGACGACCCCCCAGAGGGTGTTGAACGCGCTCGTGACCGTCGTCATCACGAGGTCGAAGCCGGCCGAGACGGTCGCCGGAACGGGCAGGCCGCCGCCGAACAGTCCGCCGCCGTTCTGGATGATGCCGGCCAGCGGGAGCGTGTACGCGAGCACGACGAGCACCGCCGCGATACCGGTCCACATCGCGAGGTTGTCGAGGATACGCGGGCTCCCCTCGGGCCCCGAAAGCGGCTCGGGGAGGTACGAATCGACCGGCCGGTCGGACTCCTCGCCGAGCGAGGTCAGGAGGATGTTGAACAGGAACAGCACCACCGACAGGAACAGGAGCGTCCCGCCGAGGGCGATCTGCACCCGAAGCTCGAAGATGCTCCCGATGGGCGTCAGGAACTCGAAGTTCTGGTACTGCGGTTCGGCGGTGCGCCGCGGGATGCCGGCGAGGCCGGCGCGGTGCATCGCGTTCGACATGAACACCATGCCGACGAACCACATGATGACCTGCAGGAGGCCGATGGGACGGCTGTAGAGCTTCGTGCCCGTGACCTGCGGGACGAGCCAGTACGAGCCGGCCATCATCGTCAGCGCGACGGCCGTGCCGACGGTGAGGTGGAAGTGCCCCGGCACCCACAGCGTGTTGTGGATGAGGTAGTTGATGTTCATCCCGGCGTTTATCATGCCCGAGAAGCCGCCGGCGGCGAACATCGCACCCGCGAGGGCCATCCCGGTGAAGGCGGGGTCGCGCCACGGGAGCGCGCCGAGCCAGCGGAGGTAGCCCTCACCGCCGCGCTGGCGCGCGCCGTGTTCGACGCTGGCGACGACCGTAAAGGCCGTGAGCAGCGACGGGAGGAGTAGGAACATCGTGTTCGTCATGGCGATGAACTTGAAGCCCTCCGCGATGCCCGGGTCGAGGTACTGGTGGTGAATCCCGACCGGGGTCGAAAGCAGGAGGAACAGGAGGAACACCACGCGTGCGAGCGGGTCGCTGAACAGGCGACCGCCCGCGAGTTTGGGGAGCACGGTGTACCAAAGCAGGTACGCCGGCATCAGCCAGAAGTAGACGATGGGGTGGCCGAAGTACCAAAAGAGCGTCCGCGTCAGAAGCGGGTTGACGCTCTCGATGAGGCCGAGCGACCACGGGATGAGGAAGAACACCACCGAGACGGCGACGCCGAGGGTGGAGATGTACCACATAATCATGGTCGTGAGGACCATGAACGTCTGCAGCGGGATGCGCTCGTCCGGGTGGTCCTTTCGCCACGCGCGGTAGGAGAGGAACCAGTCCGCGCCGGAGAGCCACGTCCCGACGATGAACATCGCGAGCCCGATGTAGAATATCGGATGGGCTTGGAGCGGCGCGTAGAACGTGAACAGCACGTCCGCGCTCATGCCGAGGTTCGGGACGAAGCCGCCGAGGATGGCGATGGTGGCCAGAACCGCGCCCGTCGTCATCAGGCCGACCCACGCCCACGAGAACAGCGCGCTCTCGGCGGGTCGGTCGAGGCTTCTGGCGACCGCCCAGTGGAACACCCCACAGAGGAAGAAGATGGTGAAGACGATGGCGAGCAGCACGCCGTGGCCCGTCAGCATGGTGTAGTAGTCCGCCGAGTCGATGACGCGGAGGACGTTCGTGCGGTGGAGCGCCTGGACGAGGCCGAAGAAGGCACCGATGCCGAGCGAGACGAACGCGATGAGGAAACTCGCCTTGATGATCGCCGCCTCGTCGGGGAACTTATCGACGAACTCGCCGCCGCCGCCGGATGCGGTCGCCATCAGTTCTCAGCCTCCCCTTGTGCCTGTTGCTGGTCGTACCAACTGTCGAATTCTTCCTGTTCCATAACCACAATCTTCCCTTCCATCACGTGGTGGCCGGAGCCACAGTACTCGTTGCACAGCATCCCGTACTCGCCCGGCTCGCCGAACTCGACGGTGAACTCCGCGACCTGCCCGGGGATGGCCATCGTGTTCGCGTTCGTGCCGACGACCTCGAAGCCGTGGATAACGTCGGCGGCGGTCACGTGAAACGTGACCGTGCTGCCGGCGGGAACGCGGAGCGGTTCGGTCGTGCCGGGTTCGAAGACGAACTGGCGAGCGACGACGTACACGTCGTAGCTGTTCTCGCCGTTGCGTTCGATGCCGGGGTCGCCGAACTTCGGATGCTGGTCGAGCGTCGCCGGGTCGACCGTTCCGCCCTTGTCGTCTATCATATCGATACCCGCGCCCGCGGCCCCGTAGGTAATCGTCCCGATGAACCCGACGATGAGGACGAGCGCCAGCGCCAACCAGAGTTTCTCGTAGGCGTGAATCTCCATCTATCCCACCACCGTGAGACCCCGTCCGAGGAACTCGACGAAGTACATGAACACCCACATGCCGATGAGAATCGCCATGTAGATGAGGACGATCACGAGCGTCCCGACCGGGTCGAAATCGTCGTGCCCGAGTTCGCGAACGATGCCGTCGTCGGCCGTCCCGACGATGGAGTCGACCGGGGGGTCTGCCTGCCCGGAATCACCTTGGGAATCCGCGTTTGCTGGCACGCCTCCGTCGGTGGAAGTGCGCGCGGCAGAGGACGCGGCTCCCTCTGCTGTCGAATCAACGGCCATACCCGGTCATGAGGAAGAACGGGACTTTAACGCAACACCCCATTCCAACGCGGTGGGAATGGGCGAAATCAGAAACACCGTGGTCGCGAATGGACCGGTATGGAACTCACGCCACGACGCGCCGGAACCGTCGCACTGCTCGCGCTCCTGCCAGCGGTCATCTTCGGCGTGACGAAAAACCCCCTCGCGGGCGTCGTCACGGCCGTCAACGTGCTCCTCATCTCCGCGGTCATCTACTTCCTGATGAGCCCGACCGAGGGCGGCCACGGTCACGACGGCGACGGCGACGCCGAGACCGACGGCGAACACGCCGCCTGAGATGGACGGCGGCATCTCGCTCGGACTGCCGGCCGCGACGCCCGAGGCCGTCGCGTTCCTCCTCGTGGGCCTCTTCGGCGGGGCGCACTGCCTCGGGATGTGCGGCCCGCTCGTCAGCGTCTACGCCGACCGCCTCGCCGACCGCGAGGGCGTCGACCGTCGGTCGCTCACCGTCCGACAGGTCCGGCAACACGCCCTGTTCAACGTCGGCCGGGCGCTGAGTTACGCGGCCATCGGGGCCGTCTTCGCCCTCGTCGGCGGCCTGTTTTTCGACGCGTTCGACTCGGTCGCCGCCGTCGGGAGCGGCGTCCGCGCGACGACCGGCCTGCTCGTCGGGACTGCCATCATCCTCACGGGCGTCGGCTACCTCGTCGGGCGGTCGGCCGCCATCGACCGGTTCACCCCGACCGCGGTGACGCGCCTGTTCGGCCGCGTCAGCGGGTGGGCGACCGCCCGGGTCGATAGGCTCGTCGGCGGCCCGCGAATCCTCGGCCTCGGGGCGATTCACGGCCTGCTCCCGTGTCCCATCATCTATCCGGCGTACCTCTACGCCTTCTCGACGGGCGAACCGCTCCGGGCCGCCGCCCTGCTCGGTCTGCTCGGCCTCGGGACGATTCCGACGCTGTTCCTCTACGGGACGCTCCTCGGGCGCGTCTCGGCGCGGCGGCGGGCGACGCTCCACCGGGCGCTCGGGGCGGCGTTCCTCGTCCTCGGCTACATCCCGCTGTCCCACGGGCTGATGCTTCTGGGCGTGTCGGTCCCGCACCTTCACGTGCCCTTCTACCAACCGTTGTGACGATGTCGACCACGACGCGGTCCCGCGGGTCGGCCGGCGCCGGGAGCGACGCCGACGCCGAGGGCTGTGACCTCTGCGGACTGCCGACGCCGACGCCGCCCGTCACCGGCGACGACGTGTCCGGCGAGTTCTGCTGTCGCGGCTGTCTCGAAATCACCCGCGCGCTCGGCGACGCCGCGAGCGCCGACCCGGAGACGGTCGAGCGCGAACTCGCGGGCGGGGCCGACGAGGTGCCCGACGACGCCGAGCGAACGTACATGGCCGTCGACGGGATGCACTGCGCCACCTGCGAGGCGTTCGTCTCCGGGACCGCGCGGACCTGCGAGGGCGTCTACGCCGCGGAGGCCAGCTACGCCAACGACATGGTCCGGGTCACCTACGACCCGGAGACCGCCGACTTGGACGGCCTGTCGGGGACGCTCGCGCGCTACGGCTACGGCACGCGCGACCCCGAGGAGCGCGAGGCCGCCGAGCGGTCCGACAATCAGGTCGCCCGGTTCGTCATCGGCGGCGGCGTCTTCGGCATGATGGTGATGCTGTGGTACGTCCTGTTTCTGTACCCGACCTACGTCGGCGTCCAACCGGTCGTCGAACTCGGCGTGTTCGACGGCATCTACATCCTCGGCAACATCTGGGTGATGACCTCCATCGTCCTGTTCTACACCGGCTTTCCCATCCTCCGCGGGGCGCTCGTCAGCCTCCGCGCCGGCCAGCCGAACATGGACCTGCTCGTCTCGCTGGCGGCGACGAGCGCCTACGTCTACTCGACGGCCGCCGTCCTCGTCGGCGAGACCCACGTCTACTTCGACGTGACCGTCGCCATCATCCTCGTCGTCACGCTCGGCAACTACTACGAGGACCGCATCAAGCGGAAGGCCGCCGGGATGCTCTCGGACCTCGCGGCCTCCCGCGTCTCGGAGGCCCGCCGCAGGGTCGAAGGCGGCGTTGACGGTGCCGGCGACGCCGTCGAGATGGTCGCGCTCGACGCACTCGAATCGGGTGACCTCGTTGAGGTCCGGCCGGGCGAGCGCGTCCCGGTCGACGGAACCGTCCGCGAGGGGACCGCCGCGGTCGACGAGGCGCTCGTCACCGGCGAGTCGATGCCGCGGACGAAACGCCCCGGCGACGACGTGCTCGGCGGGACCGTCGTCACCGACCGCCCGCTCGTCGTCGCGGTCGGCGAGGACGCAACGAGCACGCTCGACCGGCTGGTCGAACTGCTCTGGGACATCCAGAGCGCCCGCTCGGGCGTCCAGCGCCTCGCCGACAAACTGGCGACCATCTTCGTCCCGACGGTGCTCGTCCTCGCCGCCGTCGCCTTCGGCTGGACGCTGTTCAGCGGCGGCACGCCGACGGACGCGCTCCTCGTCGGCCTCACGGTCCTCATCGTCTCGTGTCCCTGCGCGCTCGGCCTCGCCACGCCGCTGGCGGTCGCCTCGGGAATCAAGGAGGCCGCGAGTCGGGGCATCGTCGTCGCCTCCGAGGCCGTCTTCGAGGCCGTCCCCGACGTGGACGTGGTCGTCTTCGACAAGACCGGGACGCTCACCGACGGCGACATGGCGGTCCTTCGGGTCGTCGGCGACGAGACCGCCGCAGTCGCCGCGGCCGCCGCGCTGGAACGCTTCTCCGCCCACCCGCTCGCGACCGCCGTCGTGGAGGCGGCCGAGGAGACCGGCGCGTCAGTTCCCGAGGTCTCGGCCGATGACGTGACCGTCCACGACCGCGGCGTGTCGGGCGAAGTCGACGGCGAGCGCGTCGTCGTCGGCCACCCCGACCTCCTCCGCGACGAGGGCGTGACGCTCGCGCCGGTCCACGAGACCGCCGTCGAGGCCGCCCGCGACGAGGGCGCGGTCCCGGTCGTCGTCGGATGGGCCGGGCGCTCTCGGGCGGTGCTCGTCGTCGGCGACGAACCGCGGGCGGCGTGGGACGACGTGGTCGCCGCCGTCGCCGAGGGTGGCCGCCGCGAGGTCGTGGTGCTCACGGGCGACTCCGAGCGCGCCGCGCGACGCTTCCGCGACCACCCGGACGTGACAGACGTGTTCGCGGGCGTCCCGCCGGAGGCGAAAGCCGAGACGGTCGAGCGCCTCCGAACCCGAGGGACCGTGGCGATGGTCGGCGACGGGAGCAACGACGCGCCCGCGCTCGCCGCCGCCGACATCGGCATCGCGCTCGGCACGGGGACGGACATCGCGGGCGACGCCGCCGACGCGGTGCTCGTCGGCCGCGACATCGACGCGATACCCGAGGTGTTCTCGCTTTCGGCCGGGGTGAACCGCCGCATCCGCGGCAACCTCGCGTGGGCGTTCGGCTACAACGCGGTCGCCATCCCGCTGGCCGCCCTCGGCGTGCTCAACCCGCTTTTCGCCGCCGTCGCCATGGGCACGTCGAGCCTGCTCGTCGTCGCCAACTCGGCGCGGTCGCTCGACTGAGACACCTTCTCGAGACGGTCGCCGAAAGCGGACCAATCAAGTCGCTCCGCCCCGTCGGGAACGATAATGACAGACGACCCCTTCTCGCTCGCCGTTCCGGAGGGGTGGACCGTCGAGACCGACGTGGACACCGACGAGGCGAGCGCTAAGACCGTCTACGAGTCGCCCGACTCGGACCGACGCGTCACCATCACCGAGTTCGCGCGCGGGCTGACGCTCTACTGGTGGGTCGACATCTTCGCGTTCGCCGACGGGGAGTGGCACCGCCGGGAGGTCGGCCTCGGCGACTCCTACCGAGACGCGGACGCCGTGAGCGACGCCGCACAGGACGCGCTCGACCGACTCTCGGTGTCCGGCGAGCGGGTCGAATCGATAGCCGACGACTGATTTATCACGGCCGCCGCACGACCGGCAGACATGTATCTCGTTGCCTACGACGGCTCCGCGCTGGCGAACGCGGCGCTCGACAGGGCCGCGCGGTTCGCATCGGCAACCGGCCACGACGTGCTCGCCGTCGCCGTCGTCCCGGACGATTCGAAGTACGCCGTCGAGGCGGGATGGGTCCCGTCGCGGGAGGTCTTCGACCGCCAGACGGTCGTCGGGGAACTCCACAAAACCGCGGTCGACATCGCACCGTCGGCGTCGTTTCGGGCCGTGTCGGTCGGTCGAAACCCAGCCCCGGGGAACATCGTCGCGGAACTCAAAGCGGTCGCGTCCGAGACTGACGCGAGCGTCATCTTCGTCGGCAGCGAGAACGCTGGCCGCGTCATCGTCCCGCTCGTCAGCGTCGGCGGGAACGTCGCGAGCGACGACTCCCACGACGTGCACATCGTCCGCCACGCGTCCCCGGAAATCCACAGACGGTTCCCGAAGTCGCACTTCTATCTCCCCTGAGTCCCCGACCCGTCGTCCAGCGAACTCGCCTCGCGCACCACCGTTTCATGTGTCGCGGCCGCGAACGTCACGTATGCGAGATATCAGGTACGTCTACACCGTCGGGACCGACCCCGAGACCGTCACCGAACGGCTTTCGAACGCCTCGTCGGGCGTGCTGTCACTGGCCGACGGCGGGCGCTCCTACGCGATTCCCGCGCACGTCTCCTACGACGCCGACGGCGGTCGACTCCTGTTCCGCCTGACCGACGACGGGCGAAGCGAGAAGTTCGCGTTCATCGAGGAGACCGAAGAGGCGACGTTCGTCTGCTACGAGGACGCGGGCAAAGACTCGTGGAGTATCATGGCCCGCGGGCCGATTCGCGTCCTCCCGGACGACGAGCGCCCCGACGCGACGACTATCAACGAACTGTTCGGCGGCGTCCGGGTGTTCGACGAGGAGGTCGACGACCTCGAGTTCCACCTCGTCGAACTCGAACTCGACGAGCTGACGGGCCGCGAAACCGCCAGATAAGCCGCCTCGCGGCCGAGCCCCGCCCCCCGCTGGCAGGAGCCATCGCGGTGCGGTAGAAAGAGCCCTCCGGGACCGGGAGCCGGGTCAGTAGAACCCGACGACCGGCTCGTCGGCGGCGAGCGACGTCGCCACCACTCGGTCGACGCGCGGGTGTTCACAGAGCCACCTGGCGATTTCCTCGGCCGTCTCGGCCAGTCGCTCGTCGTCGACCATGTTGAGCACCGGGACGACCCGCGCCGTCTCGGGCACGTCTTTCATCCCGCCGCAGTCGTTCGACAGCACGGCGGCCACGTCCCACTCGGATATCGGGTCGCCGACGGCCGTGCCCGACACGTCGGAGACGAGTTTCGGTCGGTGGACGCGCTCGTCGGAAAGCGGCTCGCCGACGACCCGGACGCTGGCGACCGGGCAGACGAGGTCGGCCGTGTCGGGGAGTTGCGGTTCGTCCTCGCCGGGGGCTTTCAGCCAGCGCGACCGCGCTCCGTCGGCCTTGACGAGCACCACGTCGTCGGTGGCGCGCGCGACTCGGTCGACCGTCGCCGGGTCGTAGCCGCGGTAGCGGTCGGAGCGCTCGCGCTCCGGAACGACGCCGAGCGGGCGGGTCGGCGTCTCCGCGACCGCAGTCTCGGGGTCGTCCGTGACGATGACTTCGGCGACCTCGTCGTCGAAGATGGGGATGCGGACGGTGCTCGTGACCACGCCGTCGAGGTCGCGGGCGAGCCGGTAGAGAAGCGACTTCTTGCCACCCGCGCCGACGGCGCAGACGAGGTCGTCGGGGCCGATGCCGAGCGCGTCGGCGAGCGTCGGGGGCGATGTAGACGACGCGAACGGTTCGTCAGTCATCGGCGGCCACCTCCGTCTCGACCGCCACGCGGACGGCGCTGTGTTTGTACTCGGGAATCTTCGCCACCGGGTCGAGCGCGTCGCCCGTCAGCCGGTTCACGAGCGGGTCGGCGTAGTGGAACGTGGCGAAGACGGTCCCGCGGCGGACCGCGGGCGTCACCTCGGCCGCGACCGTGACACCGCCGCGGTCGTTTTCCACGCGCACGGTCGCGCCGTCTTCGATGCCGCGAGCGGCGGCGTCGTCGGGGTGAATCTGTAGGGAGTCCTCGCCGCGCATCCGCATCAGCACGCCCGACCGTCGGGTGAGCGCGCCGCTGTTGAAGTGTTGGAGGACCCGCCCCGTGATGAGTACGAGTTCGCCGTCGGCGGCGGGGTCCGCCGGGTCGACGTGTTCGACCACCCGGAACGGGGCGGTCTTCGACCCGGATTCGAACGCGTCGGCGTGGAGAATCGCCGTCCCCTCGGTCGCGCCAACCGGGAACGGCCAGCGCTGGCTTCCCGTGCCGATGCCCTCGTAGGACATGCCGGCGTAGATGGGCGTCACCCGCCGGAGTTCGTCGAAGACGCCCTCGGGGGTCGCGGGCGCGTCGAGGCCGGCCACGCGGGCGGCGAACTCCCGGAGGATATCGAGGTCGGCGCGGGCGTCCCCTGGGGGCTCGACGTTTCGGTTCATCCGGATGACCTGCCGGTCGGTGTTCGTCACCGTCCCCGACTTCTCGGCCCAGACGCTCCCGGGGAGCACCACGTCGGCGAACTCGGTCGTCTCGGTCGGGAACACGTCGTGGACGACGCAGAAGTCGAGCGCCTCGAACGCCTCGCGGACGCGGTTCGCGTTCGGCTCGGTCACGGCGGGGTTCTCGCCGAAGACGTAGGCCGCTCGCACCTCGTCGCCGAAGCGGTGGGTCGCTTCGACCTCCGTGAGTCCCGGCAGGGCGGGCGGTTCGAACCCCCACACGTCGGCGACGGCGGCGCGGGCGTCGTCGTCGGTGACGGGTCGATACCCCGGCAGGACGTTCGGAAGCGCGCCCACGTCGCCCGCGCCCTGCACGTTGTTCTGCCCGCGGAGCGGGTTGACGCCGGTGCCCGCCTTCCCGACGTTGCCGGTCAGGAGCGGGAGGTTGATGAGCGCCTGCACGTTGTCGGTGCCGTAGTGGTGTTGGCTCATTCCCATCCCGGTGAAGATGGCCGCGCGGCCCGCTTCGCCGTAGGCTCTCGCGGCGGCTCTGAGGTCGGCGGGGTCGACGCCGGCGCGCTCGGCTTCCGCGTCGATATCGAGTCCCGAGAGGTGCTCGCGGAGCGCCTCGAACCCCGTGGTCCGCTCGGCGACGAACGCCTCGTCGACCAGTCCCTCCTCGACGACGACGGCGGCCATCGCGTTGAGAAGCAGGATATCGAATCCCGGCCTGACCGGGAGGTGGATGTCCGCCGCCTTCGTCGTCTGGTTCTCGCGGGGGTCGACGTGAATCATCGTCGTCCCCGACTTGAGCGCCGGAAGCAGGTACGACCGGAAGATGACCGGGTGCTGTTCGGCGGGGTTCGCGCCGGTCACGAGGAACACGTCGGCCTCCCCGAGGTCCGAAAGCGAGTTGGTCATCGCCCCCGCGCCGAATCGGTCGCCCATCGCCGCCACCGTCGAGGCGTGACAGAGCCGCGCGCAGTTGTCGATGTTGTTCGTCCCGAGCGCCCGCGCCGCCTTCTGGAGCAGGTAGTTCTCCTCGTTCGTGCAGTTCGACGACGAGAAGAAGAACACCGAGTCGGGGCCGTGGTCGGCGACGGCGCGCGAGAACTCGCGTTCGATGCGGTCGAACGCCTCGTCCCACGTCGCCTCGACGAGCCGGCCGTTCACTCGCACCAGCGGGGTGTTCAGGCGCTCGTCGTGTTCGACCACGTCCCACGCCGCGGCTCCCTTCGGACAGAGTTCGCCCCGCGTGTTGACCGGGCCGTTCCACCCGACGGCGCTCCCCCGGTCGGCGTCGTAGCGGATGCCGCAGCCGACGCCGCAGTACGGACAGACGCTCTCGTTCGGTTCCGCCACCCGATTAGACACGCTGACACACCACACACATGGTCGAACGTGTGGCCCGAACGATATTCATCGTACCGCCGGCTTCGGCGGCGTGAAAATCGCCGGTGGACATACGTCCGCTCGTGTCGTTCGGTCGAACCGTGCACGAGCAGGCAACCGCGCATCGGGAGTCGGAGGACGCGAGCGGACGCGAGGACGTCCCGTGGCACGCGCTCGAACGCGAGGCGGCGCTGGAGCGACTCGAATCGAGCCGCGAGGGCCTCGACACCGACGAATCCGCCCGCCGACTCGACGAACACGGTCCGAACGAACTCGCCGACGAGGAGGGCGTCTCGCCGCTTTCGCTCCTCGTCTCGCAGTTCACCGGGCCGCTCATCCTCCTGCTTTTCTTTGCCGCCGGGCTCTCGCTCGCCGTCGGCCTCCTACCCGGCCGCGACCCGGGCTACACCGACGCGGCGCTCATCCTACTCATCCTGCTCGGAAACGGCCTGTTCGGCTTCGTACAGGACTACCGCGCCGAACAGGCGCTCGCGGCGCTCCGGGAGATGGCGACGCCGGACGCGACGGTTCGACGCGGCGGCTCGATTCGGGCGGTCCCCGCGACCGAGGTCGTCCCGGGCGACGTGGTCGTCCTCGAAGCGGGCGACGCCGTCCCCGCCGACGCCCGCATCATCACCGCGGCCGACTGCCGGGCCGACGAATCGACGCTGACCGGCGAGAGCGTCCCGGTGGACAAGGCGGCCGACCCCGTCGAGGCCGACGCGGCGCTTGCCGACCGGGGGAGCGTCCTCCACGCCGGGACCACCGTGGTCAGGGGCCGCGCCGAGGCCGTCGTCGTCGCCACCGCGATGGACACCGAACTCGGGGCCATCGCCGACCAACTCGGGCAGGCCCGCCAGCGCGAGACGCCGTTCGAAATCGAGGTGGACCGCCTCGGCCGCCGCATCGGCGTCGGCATCGTCGCGCTCATCCTGCTCATCGCGGCGGTCCAGCTGTTCCTCACCGCGACCGACCCGGTGGTCGTGCTCCTCGTCGCCGTCACGCTCGCCGTCGCGGCCGTCCCCGAGGGACTGCCGGCGGTCGTCACGCTCACCCTCGCGCTGGGGTCGCGGACGCTCATGGAGCGCAACGCGCTCGTCCGCAACCTCGCGGTCGTCGAGAGCCTCGGCGCGGTCGACTACATCGTCACCGACAAGACCGGCACGCTGACCGAAAACCGCATGACCGTCACCCGCGCGTGGCTTCCCGACGACCGGACGGTCGAACTGGACGGCGGTTCGGCGTCGGCCGGGACGGCCTCCGGAGACGGCGGCGCGTCGACCGCGACCGACTCAGTATCCACGGCCGACTCGGCATCGGCGACCACCGCGGACCCGGAACCCAACTCGGACCCGGCGCTCGCGGCGCTCCTGTCCTGCGGGGCTCGCTGTAACGACACCAAGGAACTCGACGACGGAGCCCACCGGGGCGACCCCACCGAGGTCGCGCTCGTGAACGCCGCCGCCGACGCGGGCCTCGACGGCTCGCGCGACCCCGACGAGAGGCTCCGCGAAGTCCCCTTCACCTCCGAGCGAAAGCGCATGTCAGTCGTCGTCGACGCGTTCGACGCGCCCGGCGACGGCCCCGTCGCGCTCGTGAAGGGCGCGCCCGAGGAAATCGTCGCGCGGTGCGCCCGCGTCCTCGTGGACGGCGAAATCGAATCACTCACCGACGAGCGCCGCGAGCGCGTCGAAGCGACCGTGGCCGCCTTCGCCGACGACGCCCTCCGCGTGCTCGGGTTCGCCTACGCGCCCGGTGCGGACCCCGACGACGACGACGAGACGCTCGAATCGGGACTCGTCTTCCTCGGGTTGCAGGGCATGACCGACCCGGCGCGCGAGGGCGTCGCCGAGGCGGTCGCCGACTGCCTCGACGCCGGGGTTCGGGTGACGATGGCGACCGGTGACACCCCGCGGACGGCCCGCGCCATCGCCCGCGAGGTCGGCATCGACGCCGACTCGGTCGTCACTGGCACCGAGGTGGCCGCCATGGACGACGAGGAACTCGGCCGGGTCGTCGAGGAGACGAACGTGTTCGCCCGCGTCGCGCCCGAGCACAAGGTCCGCATCCTCCGGGCGCTCCAGGACGCGGGCTACACGGTCGCGATGACCGGCGACGGCGTCAACGACGCGCCGGCGCTCGGCAACGCCGACGTGGGCATCGCCATGGGCGACCGCGGGACGCAGGTCGCACAGGGCGCGTCGGACGTGGTACTCCGCGACGACAACTTCGTCACCATCCGGGACGCTATCGCGGAGGGCCGCGGCATCTTCGACAACATCCGCAAGTTCGTCAACTACCTGCTGTCGGCGAACGCCGGCGAGGTGTTCGTCGTCTTCCTCGGGACGCTCCTCGGCGCGGCGCTGTTCCCCGCGGTGTTCGCGGCCGAGTCGGCGCTCGTCATCACGCCCGTCGCGCTCCTGTGGCTCAACCTCGTCACCGACGGCTTCCCCGCGCTCGCGCTCGGCGCGGACCCCAAGTCGGACGACGTGATGCGCAGGCCGCCGCGCCCGCGCGACGAGGGCGTCCTCGACCGCCGGACCGTCGCTTCGATTCTCGGCATCGGCGTCGCGCTCACCGCGACCGGACTGGGCGTGTTCTTCTACGCGCTCTCTCGGTCCGGCGACCTCGTCGTCGCCCAGACGGTGCTTTTCACCTTCCTCGTCACCGCCGAGTTGGTCCGCACGCAGTCGGTGCGGCTCCGCTACCGGCTGTCGCCGCTCTCGAACCCGTGGCTCCTCGGCGCGGTCGGGCTGTCGCTCGGGCTCCACCTCGTACTCCTCTACACGCCGGTCGCGGACCTCTTCGGCGTCGTCCCGCTCGGGCTCACCGAGTGGGGCTGGGTCGCGGGCGCGTTCGTCCCGTTCCTCGCCGCGAACCTGTGTCTGGTGTGGCTCAACGACCGGCTGTTTGCCCAGTGAGCGACCCGAGCGCGCCCATGAGCCGGTCGCGGTAGAGGTAGCCGAGGACCGACGCACCGAGCAGCGCGCCGACGAAGACCGCGGTGAGTTCGGCGTTGCCGTCGGCGGCGGCCGCGCCAGCGAGGTTCACGAGCAGGAAGCCGGGGAGCCGACCCACCGCCGCGACGAGGACGACCCTGCGGACCGGGATGTCGGTGAGGCCGGCGGCGAAGCAGATGGCGTCGTCGGGGAGGCCGGGAACCAGAAACACGAGAAAGAGGACGGCCAGCCCGTGGGTCTCCATCGCGTCGTCGAACACCGAGAGCGCGTCGGCGGTGACGACGCGTTCGACGTACGGGCGACCGAGAGACCGCGCGATTCCGACGGCGAGCGCCGTGCCGAGGACGATGCCGACCATGCTGTAGACCGTCCCCCAGAGCGCGCCGAACAGGTAGCCGCTGGCGAACCCGAGCGCCTGTCCGGGGATGGGCGCGACGAGGACCTGCGCGATCTGCACGCCGACGAACGCGAGGGGGGCGAGCGCGCCGAACCCGAGGAGCCACGCCCGCAGCGCGGTCGGGTTGGCGAGAAACGGGAAGCGGTCGACCAGCGTCGTGCCGGCGAGCGCGACGACGGCGACGACGACGGCGGCGAGCGCGAGCGTCCGCCACCGGTCGCGCGGCGACTCGAACAGTTCGGGGACGGATAGCACGGATGGCCCCTCGCACGCCGCGGAGAAAAACCCGGCGCGGGAGCGTTTTTGTGTCGAGATGACGTAGGAATAATCGTGATGGATACGATTCTCGTCGCCGTCGACGGCTCGCCGCTGTCGAAGCGAGCGTTCGAACAGGCCCTCGCGCACGCCGATTCGACGGTCGTCGCCCTGCACGTTATCGACCCGACGGACCCCGGCTACAGCGCGCCGCTCGACGTGGATATCAGCACGGAACCGCTCCACGGCTCCGAGGAGTGGTACGAACGCGCCGACGAACTCGCGGCCGACATCTTCGACGAACTCGCGGCGCTGGCCGACGGGAGCGGCGTGGAACTCCGGACCGAGACCCTCCGCGGCGACCCCGCGCGGACCATCGTCGACTTCGCGCGCCGGGAGGGCGTCGACGCCGTCTACCTCGGCGGCCACGGCCGCGCCGGCGAGACGGACCTGCTGTTCGGCAGCGTCGCCGAGTTGGTCTCCGGCCGTGCGCCGATGAGCGTGATGGTCGTCCGCTGAGGGTCGCCACTCACGCCTCACGGCTCGTCTGCCAGTCCCGAGCGACGCACCTCACTCGTCGTCGTCAGCCGGCGGCACGCACAGCACCGGAACGTCAGAGAGCCTGACGACCCGCTCCGCGACGCTTCCGAGCAGGTATCGCTCCAGCCCGCTCGTCCCGTGGGTGCCCATCACCACGAGGTCGATGCCGCGTTCCTCGCCGTAGTCGACGATTGTCTCGTGCGGCAGGCCGACCCGAATCTCCGTCTCGACGGGCACGTCGCGGTCGGCCGCCAAGTCGGCGACGACGCCGACAGCCGCCTCCCCGCGCGTCCGGGAATCGCCGTCGTCGACGGGCGCATCCGCGTGTCCGGTCCGAACGTCGACGACGTAGAGGACGTGGAGCGCGGCCCCGTAGGTCGCCGCGAGGTCGACCGCGTACTCGGCGGCGCGGACCGCGTGGTCGCTGCCGTCGGTCGGGACGAGGATGTGGTCGAACATGCCGTCACAGACGCGCGCCGAGCGAATAAAACCGAACCCGGTCGCCCGGGCTTCGGCCTCCGGTCACCTCACGGCCGACCGAAGCCCCGCCACCACCGTCTCGATTCCCGGCCACCGGGAAGGAAGAGTCCGCCTTATGTCCGGAGCGAGCGTATCGTAATCCGGGTGGTGAGGAGCATGCAGACCGACCAACAACGGAGGGTAGAACTGTGGATTCGTCCGATTCGGGACGGCCTCGGCGAGGAACACCAGACGCTGGTGGTCCGACTCGAACGGCTCGCGGACGAAGGGCTCGTCGACGACGTGTGCGTCCGGACGTGGGGGCGCGAGGTGGATGTCGAGTCCGACACCGCGCCGACGAAACGAGACGCGGTCGTCCGCGAGCGACTCGCCGAGTGTCGGCTGTGGGCGCGAACGGAAGGGGTCGCGCTCCCGACGCTCGACGAGCGGGCGACGGTCGGGTCGGGCCGGATGGGCCCCGAACACGACGCGGTCGTCCTTCCGCCGACGCTGGGCGTCGTCTTCCGCGACGACGAAATCGAGGCCGTCTATCCGCACGAGCGAGACGATGGGACTCGAACGCTCGCCGACTGGGTCGAGACCGCCGAGTCGTTCCTCGGTATCGACCGCGAGCACGTCGAGGTGTAAGCGGGGACGAGTCTCCGACTCGTGGCTACGAAAACAACGCCACCCGGTCGAGACGGTCGATTTTCGAACGATGTGTTCCGCGAGAAACGTCGCCATCGACGGACGCGATTCCGGCGGCGTACGCCCGAATCACTCGCCCCAGACTCGGTACCGGAAGTGGGCCCGGGCAAGGCCCGACCGTGTCAGAGGCACCCCACTCGAACGACGACTGTCGTCGAGAGTGTGGGCGAATCATCGTTTCCTCGCCAGTCATCTATACTTGGTCCCTGATACATCAGGGTCGTATATACGTCCGGGGCGAAGCGTCACCCTTACTCGGAGCCGTGTAGTGGTGGGGGTATGAACGTCCCCTGCGTCCGCGTGCCCCGCGAGTCCGGCGAGGCGGCGCGCCGGCGCCTCGCCGACGCCGGCCTGCTCGACCACGACCACGAGATTACCGTCGCCGAGGGGACCCTCTACATTCCCGTCGTCGACGCCGACGCCGTCCCCGACGACCTGACGGTCGTCGACTACGAGCCACCCACCCGCGAGACGCAGACCACGCCCGCCGACCTGCTCGGCTTCGAACCCTCGTACGAGCGACTCGGCGACATCGTCATCCTCGACGAGGACGACCCCGACCGCGCCCGCGACATCGCCGACGCCATCGTCGCCTCGGACCTCAAGGCCGAGACCGTCGTCAACCGGGCCTCGAAGGTCAAAGGCGAGCTCCGCGTCCGCGACTGGGACGTGCTCGTCGGCGACTCGACCGAGACGGTCCACCGCGAGTACGGCCACGAGTTCCGGCTCGACATCGACACCGTCTACTTCTCGCCGCGGCTGGCGACCGAGCGCCACCGCGTCGTCGAGGCGATTCGCGAGGGCGAGCGCGTGTTCGACATGTTCGCCGGCGTCGGCCCCTTCGCGGTTCCCGCCGCCGCCGCGGGCGCGGAGGTCGTCGCCTGCGACCTCAACGAGGCGGCCGTCAAGTACCTCCGCGAGAACGCCGAGCGGAACGACGTGGCCGACCGACTCACCGCGATTCACGGCGACGTGCGCGAGGTCGCCGCCGACTACGAGGGCTGGGCCGACCGACTCATCATGAATCTCCCGCACAGCGCCAGCGATTTCCTCGACACGGCGGTCCGCCTCGCGAGCGACGAGTGCGTGATTCACCTCTACGACATCCAACACGAGGACGACCCGTTCGGACCGGGACTGGCCGCCGTCCGCGCCGCCGCCGAGCCGGCGTACGAGGTCGAAGTCGTAACCGAGCACGTCGTCCGGTCGTACGCCCCCCACGAGTACAACGTCTGTCTCGACGTTCGCCTGACGAAGCGGACGTGAGCGGGCTGGTGCCGAACGGCAGACACCGGGTTGATTCGCAAGTCTTAATTACGTAACCGGGGTACGGAAGAATGCGTTCGAAAGCCCACCGCGCCGGTGTAGCTCAGCTGGCAGAGCGATTCCTTCGTAAGGAATAGGCCGAGGGTTCAAATCCCTCCACCGGCTTAGGCCGTTTTGGCTAAATCCCACGGTTTTCACACCTTCTACCGGCAGGTTTTGCGGAGGTGAGGCGTGGTGAGTTCGGCGTGTCAGAGTACCGGGTCCGAGCAGGTCCTACCTTACTCGTGGCGTGAGGACCCCCGGGCCGACGCCAAAGACGCCCTCCTACAGTACGCGGTCGACAACCGGGAGGGTATCACGGTCGCTACGGCGGTGAGAGACGTCCTCGGGGCCGACGCGGACGGCTCCGGTGACCACCGGCTCGCGCTTCGGTTCTTCCGTAACCACCCGTCGCTCTTTCGAACAGATCGCCGCGACGGCCTCGTGTGGGCGTGGCCAACCCCCGAAGCGTGCCGGCTCTTGACCACGAGTAAGCAAGGCACAAAAACACCCGACGTAACGGGGGACTCGGTGTCACCGTCTCGGGGACCGCGCGAGCGAGCGGCGGCCACATTCGGTGACGGCGGCCTCGTCGCGTCGGACGGAGCGCGTGGTCACTTGCTCGCGTGTCTCGCGGACTATCGGGCGGCGACCGACGACCGTGTCCACCTGCTCCGGCGTGTCCGTGGCCACGGTGACCCCTACCGTATCGTTCCGTATCGCACCCGGTTCAACAGCGTCGGGCGAGCGCTCACCGCACGCGACCGGCTCCGCGACGGCTTCGACGTGGCGGCCGCGAGCGGCTACCAGCGCGGTCTCGTGGTGACGCTCACAACCGACCCCAAGCGGTACGCGGACTTGGGAGAGGCGACGGCGTCCCTCGGAGACGATCTCGGCCGGTTCCGTTCGTGGCTTGCGTATCGACTCCGGGACGCCGACGGTTCACGGTGGACACCGCCGTCGGTGGCCGTCCGGGAGTTCTCCTCGAAGGGCGTCCCGCACGTCCACCTCGTGCTATTCGGCGTCGGAGCGACCGACCTCCCGACGGCGGCGGTCCGGGAGTATTGGGACGAGACGCGGGGCCGCGGGGAACAGGTGTTCACCGACGAGGTCCGGCGGCGTGGGTCAACCTCGGGCGGGTCGTGGGTGTGGGCGCGACCGCGGCAGGGACGGCGTCGATCGCCCCTCGCGTATCTCTCGAAAGGCGTGCGCGACCTCGCGGCGTTCGCCGGGGCGTCGACCGGTGAGGTCCGGGCGGCCGCGGAGCGGCTTCGCGCGGGCGACGCCGGCGAGGACGACGTCGCGCGGTCGTGGTGGACGCTCGCGTGCCACTACGCGACGGAGTCCCGGCTCGTGACGGTGAGCGACCGGCTCCGGCCGACCGACGGGAGTGACGACTCGCGGCTCCCGCACGTCCCGTGTTACGAGTACGTAGGGACGGCGTCGCTCGGGGCGCTTCCCGGATATATCCGAGAGCAGACCGGTATTTGGAGCGGTTCATTTAGTGATCTTCAGCCACAGCCACCACCGGGAACAGAAGAGATACCCGGGTGAGCGGCGCGAGCCAGCCCTACGTGGTCCCGCGTCCGAATACGATACGCGGCGTTACTCCTCAGCCTCGTCCTCGCCCTCGACCGTCCCGTAGAACACGTCGAGTAGTTCCTCGAACGCGGCGGCCTCGGATTTGAACGCCTCGGGGAGTTCCTCCGGTGGGGGGTTCTCGCTCGGAGTCGCCTCGTCGTTCCCGGTCATACGCCGTCTAAGCGTCGCCACGGTAAGTGTGTTCGCGACAAGCACCTCTCGACACAGACGGTCTCATCCGTGCGCTACGCTCACCTCTAATGGGCCGGAGTGACCGGCGGTACGGCAATAAGACGTGTCGGTTGATTTACGGACTCTTGAAAACCGAAAACAGCAATTTGGGTTCGATCAACCTCCCGGTAAACGCCGGAACAGCGCGCGCGTGGCTATCCGATTATGTCTATCTCAACCGGGAACTGCCGACCGTCGAACGTCCGAGGACCCTCAAGATCATTCTCGAAATTATGCGGGTCATCAATATACGATTCCGAGTCCCAAATCACCGCAATCATATTTTCACAGTCGTCGTGAACGTGATAACTCTCAATATCAATCTTCAATTCGTCTCCTACTTCGCCTGCGTGACTTTTGTCCCGAACATATTTTATCTCAATTCCAGTACCCACTTCGGGGACCACAATATCGATTTTCTTTGTTGAATCGGCGTGCTTTGTCGTGTATTCCTCCACCCTCGACTCAGGAAATACGGGTTTTAGGACCGAATACAACAGGTCGTGAATGTCCTGCTCGCAAGTTATCTCAAAAGGCGGCCTCCCCCGTGAACGGTCTTGAAGTGCAGAGACCGACAACTCAATCTTGTCGATTATATCTCGCAGTAGTTCGCGTTCATTCCCCTCGAAGCCCTGATCCACAAACTCATATCACTCCTTCCGATTGCCCGTAAGTAGAGACTCAAGTTCGGTAGTGTAGAACGCCGCGGGGACAAAGAGCAGGTCAGGGTCCTCCTCTTTAGCCCACTCATTATATTCTAAAACACGTTGCCGTATCTCGTCATTCGAGATCTTTTCAAGCGCCTCGTGCTTGTCGTCTCCTTCGGAGCAATACGAGAGAAATTCGTTGTAGGCTGTTAACGCGTCAACGTATTCAACGATCTCTGCCGGTTCAAATGGGATACGGCAGTATCGAAATTCCTCAAATTCCTCGTACCAAAATTGTGCATAGATACTTCCCTCGTCCTCAAGCGTTCGGAGTTCCTCGTGGAAGTGCTTACTGAGGCTTCCAAAATCCCGATTGAAGTACATACAAGGGGAGAATGTTCCCACTCTGAAAAGTATCGGGGGGCGATTTCTATCCAAATTCTCCAAACCTGCGTCGGGGATAGGTAACGGCGAACGATACAGATAAATGACATATACTCCGGGGCCGTTGGTAGGAGCAAGAACGGAGCGCGATACCCACACCTACGGCTCGTGGACATCGTGAACGACGGGGGCGGGAACCCCCGGCGCAAATAGGAACGCGGGGCCGACCGTGGCGCGGTAGCCCTACCGATTCCTTCGGGATTCGGTGGCTTAGCCGTTGTGGACGCCCCGCGTTCGGAGACGAACGTGCCAGAAACCACCGACACCACCGACCGAACTACCGACCCGATAGAGATAATTACCCGAAGCGTCCGTGAACGCCGCGAGGTATACGAGCGGCTCGCCGCGTGCGGAGGGAGCGACGCCTACCTTTACCGCCTCGCTCTTGCGTTTAACGACGGACGGGACCCCAACCCCGAGGACGTACGACAGTTCACCGAGCGGACAACGTCCACCGAAATGGTACTCACAGGTTCCGCGTCCAAGTCACATTCCGAACCACTACAGAGAGCCGTGAGGGACGCGCTCGTCGCTTGGAGCCGGAAGGAGAGGTAATCCCGTGGGTGACTCAGTCGTCGCCAAGCAAGACCGAGCGGAGCCTGTCAGCGACCTCCGGGTCGCGTTCGGCCTCATCAAGCAGATCGAGCCAATCAGCGCGTACTGTAGTAGCCTCGGCGTCGGCAGAGTCCGAGCGGAGTCCGGAGCGGACGTCCTCGGAGACACCGCGGACTCGCGTTTCAGCCTGAGTCCCGGCCTCGTACGCTTCGAGCGGGTCGAACGGAAGCCGACAATTCGCGCACCGCTTCTTGTGGCGGGGAGTGTGTTCGCCACACCGGACGCACTCAACAGGGCGGGGGTCATCCGCGGGATCGACCTCGTCGTCCTCCACACCATAGAGGCTCCGGTACTGCGAGTCCGCGTCCCGTCCGAATCGGGCGATATAACGTGCGGTGACGGGGCTATTCCGACGCCGTCCCTGCCTGTCGTCTATCAGGTGGGCATTAGCACCCATTTTTGCGAGGTAGTACGCGTTCGACTTCCGGAACACGGTCGGCGTAACGTCTTTTTCGACTTCGGCTCGGTCCGCGGCTCGTTTGAAGTACTTGAGGAAGGTTTGGTACGAGGCGCGCTTCGGCTCGGAGAGTTTGGACCACAAGGGGGCTTGCGGGTCGTCAGGGGCCGGGTGTTCGCGTTCAAGCCAAGCGGTCAGGTAGGGAAGGGCATCGCCAATAAGTTGGACCTCCCGCTCACCCGTCTTTCCGTTCACTCGAATATAGGTCCCGTCGGTGTGGTCGGTTACGTCTCCAATCGTGAGGTCGTACAGTTCACCCCCACGGAACCCTCCCTCATAGGCAACCGCGAACAGCGCTTTATCGCGTGCATTTCTCGATCCCTGTTCGATCATCGGAAGGACGTCCTCGTCCCAATCGAGCATTTCACTCCGCGAAGGGACAGGGTGGTAGTTCTTCGGCGTCTTTGCCGAAACCCACCGGATCGACTCCGGCGGTTCGTCAGCGCCGAGGACGCGACGGCCAAACATTCGGAGCGCGACGCGGTAGTCCCGGTTCGTCTCCTCGTTATCGTAGGTGTCGTGTATCCAGCGGACGATCCGGTCGGTGGCTTCCTTATCGGTGAGCGCGGTAGTGAGTCCTCCAACGTTCTCGGCCATAATCGTCGCGTGCCGGAGCAGTTTCTCGTGACGGTGGTGGGAGTATTCCTCACTCAAGAGGTCAAGTTCGTCACTAAATTTGAGCAGGCTCTCGCGGTCCTCGTCGGAGAGTTCCTCCGACTCACGGATACGGTCTCGGAGCCGGATAGTTGCCTCACGCTTTCCCGATACCATACCTCCGGGAGGCAGTCAGAGGCTTTAGCCTTCGCGGCTAACTCCCTCCACCGGCTCTTTCTGCCGAACTCAAAACCCAGAGATGATGGTCCATCCCGCAGCAGCCGCGTCAGAACCACGCGCCCATCTCTGAGTAGTTGTGGACGCTCCGAAAAGGCGGGCGTCGACTAACCCGTTCGAGTAGTCGCCGTGCGAACGGCGGTCAGCCCGCGTCGAAACGTCCTCGAACTCGAACCCGAGCCGGACCTAAGCGCGTCGAGACCCGAGCGTGTCTTCTCGCCCGGTTCCGACCAGTAGGCAACCACTGCACCGACGGTCGCGGCGGCGGGGCGTCGCAGGGGCGACCTAAAATCCGATGTGTGACGTCGAACTCGGAATATCGTCGTCATCCTCGTCGTCCTCGTCGTCTCGGGCCGCGCCCTCGTAGAGATAGGTGTACTCGTCGTCAATCAGGAAGACGCCGCCGTCGGCGACCGTGACATCCACCTCGGGGAGACTGGTACCGGCCGCCTCGCCGTTTTCGCACGCGCCGGAACAGGCGTCGAACATCGACCCGTGTTTCGGGCAGATGATCTCGCCGTCGCGCATCGCCGCACCGGTCCCGCGGTCGAACCGCTGGTTCTCGTGGGTGCACGTGTTCGGCCACGCTTCGATGCCCGACTCGTCGTCGCATCGGACGAGGATGAGCTCTTTCGTCCGCGAATACGCGTCCTCCGCGGTGAACAGGTACGACCCGTTTTCGGGGACGTCGTCTACGGCCGCGACTCGGGTTCCATCGACCATCGGACACAGCTATCGACCGGGTCGAAAAGTAGCTATCGGCGCCGGCGAAACGGGTGCCCGAACCGCCTCCGTCGGCTACGCCGAGGTAAACCGGTCCCAAACGACCCGACAGTCGCTACAGAGGAATCCGGTGAACTCGTCTACCGCGTGTCTCCGAACCGTCGTATCCCGTCCGCACCGTTCACACCACATACCCACTCGTTCGGCGGAATATCGTATTGTTATGAATCTCATATCCGCTGACTCGACGCTCGGCGGGGCTGGGGTGCGGAATGTCGGTCAGCGGTCCCCGTCGAGGTTCACACCGCAGACGCCCGCTTCGTCGCCCATCTTCTCCACGCCGGGTGCGAACCGTCCCAACTCCCACGTGGGGTCGTGTCCGGTCTCCGCGCGGTGTTCTTCGATTCGGAGACGCGCGTCGGCGAGCTTAGAGAAGTGTTCTTCGAGGCCGCACGTCGGACAGGAGACCGTCGCACGAGGTGTCGACATCAGTCGAACGAAACGCGGCAGTCGAGAAAGTTCCGTCGGGTTCGGCGCCGGGGGCCAAAGAACGGTCGCTGGTGCGCGGTCGTCAGCCCATGACGAGACTCATCCACCGGTTACGCCGCACGAACTCCATGTTTTCGAGGTAGGCGTCGACGCCGAGGATACGACCCGCACCGAACGCACCGAGACCGAACAGCAACACCGCGTAGACGATGTGGTCGTCGACGACCCAGCCGTGAGCCAGCGGCAGTCCGGCGAGGATGCCGCCTTCGAGCGCCGCCGCCCAGTAGAACAGCATCATAACTGCGCCCCAGAAGGCGCTAAATCTGACGAACGCGCCGAGGATGAGCGCCAATCCCGCGAGCGTCAAGCCCCACATGTTCAGCATGTCGATGAGCGGGCTCCCCGCCATCGAACTCCACAGCCCCATCAGGGGGTTCCCCGCGGGAATCGCGTTGGCGAGGTAGCCCGCCGCGGTCCAGTTGTTCGAGGGGTCCGCATCGAGGTACGTCACGAGCTTCGTGATGCCGCCTTGGAACAGCGTCCACCCCATCACCACTCTGAGGAGGAAAAGCGAGTAGCCCACCCACCGCTCCGAGTAGTCGAACCGTACCGGTCGTCCGAACATCTCCGTCTCTAGTGTGCGGCTGTCGGTTGCCATGCAGAGGTGATATTTTCCGCCAAACTACAATAGTGTGTTGGACAATCTCAAACAATGGGCATCGTCGTCTCGTCGGAGGTCACGCCGCTTATCATCGCCCGCGACAGAGGACGGACATGCTCACTTTCATCGGCCTCGGGCTGTACGACGAGCGCTCCATCACCGTCGAAGGGCGGGAGGCGCTCGCGGACGCCGACCGCGCCTTCGCGGAGTTCTACACGAGCCACCTCGTCGGCGCGACCGTCGAGGAACTCGAAGCCTACCACGACATCGACATCGAGGTCCGCGACCGCGCCGGCGTCGAACAGGACCCCGAGCCGATACTCAACGCCGCGGAGGACGATCACGTCGCGTTCCTCACCGCCGGCGACACGATGATTTCGACCACGCACGTCGACCTGCGCCTCCGGGCCGAAGAACGCGGTATCGAGACGCGACTCGTCCACGGCGTGACCGCCCAGTCCGCCGCCAGCGGCCTGACTGGACTCCAGAACTACCGCTTCGGGAAGGCCGTGACGCTCCCGTTCCCGTACGTTCACGGCGGCGACCCGGTGCCGAAGAGCGTCGTCGACTCGCTCGAAGCGAACCGCGAACTCGGCTTGCACACGCTGGTCTACCTCGACATCAAGGTCGACTGGGAGGGTCGTCGCGGCGTCGAGGTCGACGGCGACCAGTACATGACCGCCGACTACGCCGCCGAACTCTTCGCCGAACACTGGGACGGCGACGCCCTGGGCGTGGCCGTCTGCCGGGCTGGGAGTCCGGACCCCGTCGTCGCGGCGGACCGGCTGTCGGCGCTCGCCGAGCGCGACTTCGGCGAACCGCTGCACATGCTCGTCATCCCCGGCGAGGTCCACCACGTCGAAGCCGACGCGCTCTCGGCGCTCGGCGGCGCGCCCGAAGAACTGTTCGACGACGAAAACTGAGGCGAGACGAGAATCGAACGAGAACGAGAACGAAACCGGAACTACGTCCGCACGGAGCCGACTACGCCCGGCCGTCGAGGCCCAACTCACTTCTGAGGTCGTACTCCTCGCCGGTCACCATATAGAGCACGTCTTCGATGACGGTGAGGAGTTCCGGCACCTCTTGGACGACGAGGTACGTGATGCCGACGAGGGCGACGACCGCGAGCGCCTGGCTGATGATGCGGTCGGAGATGAAAAACGACACCATGTAGGGGTCCGACGAGCCGAAGAGGAACAGAACCTCGTCGACGAACCACTGGAAGTACTGTTTGCCGACTGAGATGGTGATGAACGTCGTCCGCAGTAGGTTCAGCGCGTAGATGATGGGAACGGCGATAGCGAGTCCGCGGAGCTTCCGTCGCATCGGGGCGTCGACGGCGGCGATGAGCCCGGCGAAGATGGCGATGCTACCGAGACCGGTACAGGCGAGGACGACCGAGATTTCGATTCGGTGAGAGCCCTGCATCCACAGGAACGTGTTCAGATAGCCCTCGTCGCCGGGAATCATCTGGGGGGTGTAGCCCAGCGACTCGATGAGGAAGCGCGTCTGCGCCGCGACGGACTCCATGAGGACGCCCCGCGGGGCCGGGATGGTCGTCCCGAACAGCGTCAGCGCGGGAATCGTCTCGAAGGGAAGGTAGACCACGCCCATGGCGGCGACGGCCCGCGAGAGAACGAACAGCGTGTCGCGGCCGTTGTAGAGGAGCCACCCGGCGTAGAGCGACGCCGGGACGGCCGCGATGGTCAACAGCCCCTCGATGTAGCTCTTGTGAACGAGCGTGAAATGCGGGATGAGTTGGAGCCAGAAGACCGCAAACAACACCCACGCTGCGGTCATCACCCGCCGTCCGAGCTCGCGGTCTCGCCCGTTGGCGACCGCGCCGGCGACGAAGGTACCGATGACCAGCCACGCGAGGACGTCGGAGAGGAGACCGGGCATACGTGTTCGATGCGGTGGAGCGAATAAATCCCTTGTCGTTCCGGGCGTCGAATCCACGCGACCGTTGGGTCGACCCGAACGCGCAGCGCCGCCGCTGTGTGGGCGGTCGATAAAGAAGTGTTGAGGGGACCGGGAGAACCCCGGTGGTGGATTAGCGGTCGTTAGTTGTCGCGGCGGACTGCGAGGAGTGCCGCGGCGACGAGGGCGACGAGGGCGACAACGACACCGAAGCCAGGCGTGCTGGACTCGGTGGTCTCCTCGGTCGCTTCCTCAGTCGGCTCTTCGGTCGCGGTTGCCGTTTCCGTGGGCTCCTCGGTCGACTCTTCGGTGGTGGTCGTTTCCGTGGATTCCTCGGTGGTGGTCGTTTCCGCGGCCGTCGTCGTCTCCATGGCTTCGCCGACGATGCCGTCAGCGGTCGCATCGTCAGCCGTGCCGGAGTCGACGGAAGCCGTCACTTCGAACGTGTCGTTGAGGTTCTGCTCCGAGAAGTCGAACGCGGAGGAGAACGTGCCGTCGGCCTGCACGTACACCGAAGCGGTCTTCAGGAAGCGCGGCTGGGTGTCGCCGTCGGAGGTCACGCGGATGGTGAGTTCCGTACCGGGGGCGACGGTGGCCGTGCCCGAGATGGACTGCTCGGCGGCGTTACCGACCGCGAACTCGTCCTGGTCCAGTTCGAGTTCGGGGGTGACGACTTCGAACTCGTCGGATGCCGACTCGTCGTCTTCGGCGAGGTCACCGTCTTCGAGGACGGTGAACGTCGCGTTGAACGCGTCGTCGTCCTCGACTTCGTAGAGCGTCGAGGTGTTGTCGTAGTAGTCCGTGCGCGAGGCAGAGACGTCGTCGAGGTCGTAGACGATGAAGTACGTGTCGTTGTCACCGTCAGCGATGATCGTGGCGCTCGAGCTGTTGATACCCAGAACCTTCGCGTCGCGGTTCGGTCCGGGGTTCGTCTGCTCGACCGTGAGGTTGAACTGCGTGCCCGAGAGGGCGTCGAAGTTCGACGCGTCGAACGCGCCTTCGAGGCCCGTCGCGGAGACCTGCGTGACGACGACGTCGCCGTTAGCAAGCGAGTCCGTCTGCGTCAGGTTCTCGTTCTCGATGGCGTCGTAGACGTCTTCGGTCTCGGTGAGGTCAGCGCCCGTGGGTGCCGTCCAAGTGGCGACACTGTCGGTGCTGCGGTCTTCGAGGACGAGCGTCGCGACGTTGTCGGCCTCGCCGCCGGTGGCGACCTCGAGGTCGTAATCGCCGGCGTCGAGGGTCTCACCGCTCGGGATATCCGTGGTGATGTCCTCGACCGTGTACTCGTCGTCGCTGTCGTCAACGTCGAACGAGGAGGTCTTCTTCGGTGCGTAGCTGTTGAACAGAAGGACGACCTCACCGTCGTCGTTGTCGTCTTCGACGGTGACGTTCGCGCTGTAACCGAGGCTGTAGTCACCGATGGTGACCGTCCCGGTGTCCGTGCCGTCGAGCGTGACGGTGATTTCGGCGACGTCGCCGACCTGTTCGTTGATGACGGACGACGCGAAGTCACCCGTGGAGTCCTTGGCCTTCGAGACGGTGACCGTGTCGGACTCGAGCGTGACGCCCGTGAAGGCGTCAGTCGCCTCAATCGTGTACTCGCCAGCGTCGACCGAGCTCAGGTTGAAGTCGGCTTCACCCTGGCCGTTGAGCGTAACGGTCGTCTCGGTGTCCTCGACCTCGTCGCCGTCGTCGTCAAGTGCGACGATGTCGACGGTGCGGTCGCCCGCGTTAGCCGAGACGGAGCCTTCGATACCGTCCTTGGTCGTGATGTTGAGGTCGTCGACGGTGAGTTCGAGACCGAGGTCGCGAACGTCAACCTGCGCCTTCTGGGCGCCGCCGACCGTGAACTGGTACGTGTCGAGGGTCTTGCCGTCCGTGTCGAAGACGAAGACCTGACTGTTGGGGCCAGTGGAACCGGAGAACTGGTAGTTGTTGTCGTCGTCAGCGCCTTCGACTTCGACGTCGGTGTCCACCGCGCTCGCGACGACCGCGACGTTGGAGCCCTGGTAGGCCGTGTTGTTGGACTCGTTTGCGACGTAGATCGGAGCGAAGGTGACGTCCTCAGTCGCGGTGGCCGTGTTACCGGACGTGTCCGTCACGTTGTACGTGACTTCGAGGTCGTCGGTGTAAACCTGGCTGAGGGTGACGTTGACTTGGCCGCTGGAGACGGAGACGGACTGCGAGAGGTTGGTCTCGCCGTCCGTGACGTTCATCTCGTTGACCGTGACGGCCTCGTCGAAGGCGACTTCGACCTTCGGCGTGCCATCGTCGAAGTGGGTGGCGGAGTTGAAGTCAGCAGGGTTGGCGGCGGTGATCTCCACAGTATCGTGAACATCTTCCTGGGTGCCTACAGCGAAGGAGCCGGTTTCGACGGCCGAAACGTTGTAAGTGCCAGCAGAGATGTTGGAGTAGACCGAAATACCCGTGATACTGACCGTGTCGCCACCAGTGTAGCTGGTGTCACTTGCGGACGGTTCAGAGGCGTTGTAATAGCCGTCACCGTTCACGTCAATCCATGCGTGCAGTCCGGGGCTGTCCCCGCTGGTGTCGTCCGTGACATCAACGGCAACCGTTGCGGACGGGCCCTTGTCAACCGGCGTCGTGGTGACGTCGGGAGAGGAAGCCGCCGCAGCGGCAGTGCCCGTGAACGCGATGGACCCGGCAAAGACCGAGAAAACCATCAGCGCAGCGAGCAGAACCGCGCGAACTTGTTTGTTTGCTGTCATTGTTATAGATGAGTCTATAAGCGGCGAAGCAGCTTTTTCCCGTACGCCCGTGGGTAGTCGGGCGGGGGGATTACTCGCTGATTTTCACTTTGGGTAGGGGTACGAAAGCGACTCTCCGGAGATTGGATAAATACTTTGTGGAATGTCTCTCCGTGGAGAGCGTCGAGAGACGAGTACTGTTCAGCGAATAAACAGAACCGGCAGAGTGTTAGAAATTCTACCTGTTATTCCGGTGACTCGAAGTCGGCGGGGATGACTTCGATTTCGTGGCCGTCGGGGTCCTTGGTGAACGCGAACATGTCGTCGCAGGACTCGGGGTCGCGGTAGTCCTCGGCCTCGCGCTCCATGAGCGTCTCCCAGTAGTCGTGGAGGTCGTCGGCGCTGACGGCGAGGTGGCCCCACGCGTCGCCCATCTCGTAGCTCCGGCCGTCGTAGTTGTAGGTGAGTTCGACGGCCATCGCCTCTTCGGCCGCGCCCTCGGGCTTCATGAAGTAGTTCGCGAAGGTGTCGGACTCCCAGCGGCCGGTGTGCTCGTAGCCGAACTTGCGGGTCCAGAAGCCGAGCGCCTCGTCGGCGTCCTCGACGCGAATCATCGTGTGGTCGAGGCTCCACTTCGCGCCGTGGTCCCGCTTGACGATTTCGACCTCGTGGCCGTCGGGGTCCTTGACGAACGCGTAGCGACCGCCACAGGACTCGGGGTCGCGGTAGTCCTCGACGCCCTCGTCCATGAGCTGCTGGTAGGAGGATTCGAGTTCGTCCTCGGGGACGCGGACCGCGATGTGGCCCCACGCGTCGCCCATCTCGTAGGTGTGGTCGCCGTGGTTGTAGGTGAGTTCGAGGACCGCGCCCTCCTCGTGGAGGTCCTCGGGACCGAGGTAGACGTTAGTGAACGTGTCGGCCTCCCAGCGACCCTTCTCCTCGTAGCCGAGGTGGGTCGTGTACCAGTCGAGCGACTCCTCGAGGTCTTCGACGCGAATCATCACGTGGTCGAGGGTTCCGGACATACCCGAGTGATGTGTCGCGCCGGCGAAAAACGTACCGAACGCGGAACCCACCGTCGATGGTTGCCACACGCCGTCTACCGGAACTTTCGGTCCGTTACGTGGTGCATAAGTACTCCCCGAAGTTACGATTCGGCAGTGTTCCCGGTCCCCAATCCCGTTCGCCTCCTCATCCTCGGCATCGGGCTGGCGCTCGCCCGATTCGGTCTCCTCGACCGCGAGCGCGCGGTCCGCATCGCCGACCTCTCGTGGCCCCGCGTCGTCACCGGCATCGCCCGGATGTCGAAGAACGCCGTCGACGTGGCGATGGTGGGTATCGCCTCCGGGACCGTCGCCATCACCGGCGTCGGGTTCGCCGGGCCGTACTGGGGGCTCGCCTTCGCACTCGGCGGCGGTATCGCCGGGGGGACCATCGCACTCGTCTCCCAGCGCTTCGGCGCGGACGCGATAGACGAGTTAGGACTCGCGGTACGGTCGAGCGCGCTCTTGACCGTCGTCGCCACGCTCCCCGTCACGGCCGTCTTCTGGTTGTTTCCCACCGAACTCATCTCCGTGCTGAGCAGCAACCAAGGAGCCATCGAACTCGGGGCGGCGTACCTCCGAATCGTCGGCCTCGGCGTCCCCTTCGCCGGCCTGAACCTCATCGGGAGCCGAGTCCTCGTCGGCAGCGACGACGCCTACACCGCGATGACGCTCCGCGCGAGCGGCGCGGTCATCAACATCGTCCTCAACGCGGTGCTCATCTTCGGCCTCGACATGGGCGTTGAGGGCGCCGCCCTCGGGACCGTCCTCTCGAACGTCGTCGTCGCCGGCGCGTTCGCAGTCGGCCTGTCTCGCGGGTCGCTTCCCGGGGTCGGCGCGTTCCCCGTCACCATCGACCCCTTCGGGTCGTTCGTCGACCCCCGGACGCTCGTCGACCTCGTCAAAATCGGCCTCCCCGTGATGGGTCGCGGGCTCGTCTGGACGGTCGCCGAGTTCCCGATGCTCGCCATCCTCGACAGCTTCGGGCCGGACGTGGTGGCGGCGTTCGTCATCGCCCGCCGTATCTGGGGACTGATGAACACCCCCGGCTGGGGATTCGGACTGGCGTCGTCGAGCCTCGTCGGGCAGGCGCTCGGCAAGGACGACGAGCAGACCGCCGAGGCTTACGGCAACGAAGTCATTCGGTTCGCCGTCGCCACGTACATCGTCTCGGCGGCCCTCGTGGCGATATTCGCTCGCCCCATCGTCCTCGGATTCGTGGACAACCCGGCTGATCCGGCAGTCCCCATCGCCATCGACCTCGTCTACGTCGCCTGCATCGCAGTCATCTTACAGGGCGTCTCCGGCGGGTCCGCGGGTCCGCTCGACGCCAGCGGCGACACCCGCTGGACGTTCGGCAGCCAGTTCGTCGGGATGTTCCTCGGGTCGATTCCGCTCACCTACATCGGCTCCGTCACTTCGCTTGGGCTCGTCGGACTCTATCTGGCGTTCCTCGCCGAGACGACGATTCCGGCGGCGCTGAACTACTACCGCTTCAAGACGGGGACGTGGAAGGCCGTCAGTCGAAACTACCGGCCCAAGACGGCCGCGGACGACTGAAGCGGCGTCACCGCGGGTCGCGCTCGCTCGCGCGCGACCAATACACGAACCCCGCCACGGCCCACAGGAGGACGGTACCGACCGGCCACGCGGTCCGTCCCGGTTGGACCGAAAACCCGCGGGCGACCTCTAACTGAGTCACGCCGGCGAGCGCGAGCCCGGCCGCGGTGAGTCGAACGTCCTCGCGGCCGAACAGGACGCCCGAGAGCGCGCTTCCGAGCGCGACGGCGTAGCAGGCGACGCCGACCGGCCACACGAGGATGTAGTCCGGAAGCCCCATCGTAAAACGCAGGAAGAAGTCGGTTATGGTCGTCACGCTCCCGGTCGAGGGGCCGACGAGCCCCCACGGGAACAGGAGCGTGAGAGCCCCGGCCGTGAACGTCTGGACGGACCACGGAACGAGACCGAGGACGAAGACGAGGAGTAGCTGGAGTCGGCGGCGCGCGGACGACCGCGAAGCCGACCGGGTCGCCGGGTCGGTCGTCACCGCTGGGCGATGATGCGGAGCACGTCCTCGTCGGCGAGGACGTGGTCGCGGCCGACCTGCTGGTCGTCGTGTTTCGCGCTCGGCCCGGAGACGCGTGCGAACCGGAACCGCTCGTCGAGTTTGGCCCCGAGTTCGTGGATGGCGTCGTCGATGGTGTCGCCCTCGCGGAGGACGAGCGGTTCGTCGTAGTCGACACCGCGGCCGGGCTTGTCCATGTAGATGCGGATGAGCCCGAGGGCGTCCCAGATCTCCTCTTTCAGCGCGTCGAGACCCTTCTCGGCCTCGGCGCTGATGAACGTGACCTCGTCGGGGTCGAGGCCGATCTCGCGGAGGTTCTCCTCGACGGTCGGGAGGTAGTCCTTGTCGATGAGGTCGGCCTTGTTGACGGCGACGATAGACGGCAGGTAGACGCGGTTTTTCATGATGCCGTCGACGAGTTCGTCGATGGTCGTCTCGCCGCGGAGGGTCACCTCGGCGTTGACGAAGCCGTGCTCGCGGAGGATGCCCTTGATGGTCTCCTCTTCGAGGTCGACGCTGTCGCTTTTTGTCACGTTGATGCCGCCTTTGCCCTTCTTGTTGATAGAGAGGTTCGGCGGGGACGTGTCGAGCCGAATCTTGTTGTTGTAGAGTTCGTGTTTCAGCCGCTCGTAGCGCTCTATCTCGAACACCGAGAGCATGAACACGACGAGGTCGGCGGTGCGGACGACCGAAAGGACCTCCTTGCCGCCGCCGCGACCGCCAGCGGCCCCCTCGATGAGGCCCGGCACGTCGAGTATCTGGATGTTCGCGCCCTTGTACTTCAGCATCCCCGGATTCACGTTGAGCGTCGTGAACTCGTACTCGCCCGTCTCGCTGTCGGCGTTGGTGAGGGCGTTGATGAGCGTCGATTTGCCGACGCTGGGGAAGCCGACGAGCGCGACCGTCGCGTCGCCGGTCTTCTCGACGGCGTACCCTTGGCCGCCGCCGGCCGAACTCTGGTTTTCGAGTTTCTCTTTCAGTTCCGCGAGTTTCGCCTTCAGCCGACCGATGTGCGCCTCGGTCGACTTGTTGTACGGCGTGTTAGATATCTCCTCGCGGATATCTTCGATCTCCTCCTCCAGTCCCATCGTCAACAGTTCCGCCGCGTCCGTCGAAAAACCCTTTCCTTCCGCGCGGCGGATTTCGACGCGCCGACGCGTCGGGTACCGTGGTAGTCTCGCGTGCGCGAACAGACAAGTATCGGCACGGTTATACACGACCCCTTCGACCGCCCGATGAACACCGATGCCCGACCCTCGGACGCTCCGCGATAGCACGCAAATCGTGCTCCCGTGCGACCTCTTGGAGAGCGTGCGCGACGACCTCGAAACGGAGTTCATCGTCTCCGTCCACCGAAAGGACGGCGGCACGTGCCGAATCATCGGGAGCCCGGTCGAGATTCGTGCGGTCAGTGACTTTCTCGCGCGACAGGGCATCTCCCTCCGCTAGTCTCGGTTCCGAAGGGCTTGTTACCACACAGTCCAACGGACGGGTATGGACGAAGCGCCGGGACTTTCCGACCAGTACCGCACGGCCAGTCCGTGGCCCGTGTTCATCGCGCTCGGGATACCCATCTCCGAGTTGGGTCTGTTGTTTGGCCTGTTTCCACTCGCCGTCGGCGGCCTGCTCCTGTTCGGCGGGAGCGTCGTCGGCATCCTCAAGGAGTCCGGCTACGTCACCTCGACGATTCGCGCAGTCACCGCGCTTGCGGCCATCTTCCTCGCGTTCGGCGCGGGACTCGCGTTCACCGACCTCGCCCTCGTCACCCGCGGCTACGCGGTCATCGCGGCCGCGATTCTGCTGGTGGTCGGCGGCGTCGTCTTCGAACTGTTCGTCCGCGAGCAGCGACAGACCTTCTGACCGCCGCGGACGCCCACGCGACCGTCCCACCCCGCCCCGACCGGACGAGAAACCAACAATCTATTTGAACAGCGTCCCCGACTGTCTCGATATGGCAACCAAGACGTTCGACAAGGAGACCATCCTCGACCTCACGGTCAACATGGTTCCGCTGGCCATCATCCTGTTTTTCGTGGTGGCTTTCACCTTCGTCAATCCGTTTGGGTTCGAATCGCTCACTTCGGGGCTCCAGTACACGCTTCTCATCGCGCCGTTCGTGCTCCTCGCCGCGCTCACCTACCTCTCGGGGAAGGCCATCGCGGGCTCCGAGAAGGAAGGCACCGTTTACGCGCCCGGACAGGCGACCGTTCCCGGCGCGAAGCCGCTTCACGAAGCGGAGGGCGAAGAGACGGCCGAACTCGAAGAATCGACGGATGACGACGCCGTCGAAGCCGCGGACGAGACGGCTTAAAGCACCTCGAATCGCAGGGCGGTCCCGAATCTTTCATTACCCTGCACTACTCAGGCACTTCCATGGAGGTTAACGGACAGTTAGCACTGACGGTGCTCATGGGGGTCTTCCTCATCGCCGTCGCCGCGTGGCTCGCGCGGGTCGAAGACTGGCGGTCGTACACCCCGCTCGCGGGCGGAGGCACGGTCGGTGGTACCGCAGAGCAGTACGTCTCGGAGGAGAAACCATCCGGGGTCATCCGTTGGTTGACGACGGTCGACCACAAGGACATCGGGATGCTCTACGGCGCGTACGCGCTCGTCGCGTTCGCCGTGGGCGGACTCATGGTCGTCCTGATGCGGATTGAACTGGCGGACCCGTCGATGACGCTTATCTCGAACACGTTCTACAACTCGTTGCTCACAAGCCACGGGATTACGATGCTGTTCCTGTTCGGGACGCCCATCATCGCCGCGTTCTCGAACTACTTTATCCCGCTTCTCATCGGCGCGGACGACATGGCGTTCCCGCGTATCAACGCCATCGCCTTTTGGCTCCTGCCGCCGGCGGCGCTTCTCATCTGGGCCGGGTTCTTCCCCATCCCGGACGTCATCCCGGCGCAGACGGCCTGGACGATGTACACGCCGCTCTCCGCCGGTGTCGGCTCCGGCAACCAGATGAACGCCGGCGTCGACCTGATGCTCCTCGGCCTGCACCTCTCCGGTGTCTCGGCCACGATGGGTGCGATCAACTTCATCGCGACCATCTTCACGGAGCGCAACGAGAAGGTCTCGTGGGCGAATCTCGACATCTTCTCGTGGACGATTCTGACCCAGTCGGGGCTCATCCTCTTCGCGTTCCCGCTTCTCGGCAGCGCCATCGTGATGCTGCTTCTCGACCGGAACTTCGGTACGATGTTCTTCTCGGTCGACGGCGGCGCGATTCTCTGGCAACACCTGTTTTGGTTCTTCGGCCACCCCGAAGTGTACATCCTCGTGTTGCCCCCGATGGGCATCGTGAGCCTCGTGCTCCCGCGCTTTGCGGGCCGTCGGCTCTTCGGGTTCAAGTTCGTCGTCTACTCCACGCTCGCCATCGGCGTCCTCTCGTTCGGCGTCTGGGCGCACCACATGTTCGCGACGGGTATCGACCCCCGTCTCCGCGCCTCGTTCATGGCCGTCTCGCTGGCCATCGCGATACCGAGCGCGGTCAAGACGTTCAACTGGATTACGACGATGTGGAACGGGAAGATTCGCCTCACGACGCCGATGCTGTTCTGTATCGGCTTCGTCTCGAACTTCATCATCGGCGGCGTGACGGGCGTCTTCCTCGCGTCGATTCCGGTGGACCTCGTGCTCCACGACACCTACTACGTCGTCGGACACTTCCACTACATCGTCATGGGTGCCATCGCCTTCGCCGGCTTCGCCGGGCTCTACTACTGGTTCCCCATCTACACCGGCCGGATGTACCAGGTCACGCTCGGTAAGTGGCACTTCTGGCTCTCGATGGTCGGGACGAACCTGACGTTCTTCGCGATGATTCTGCTCGGCTACGGCGGGATGCCGCGTCGCTACGCGACCTACCTGCCGCAGTTCGCGACGCTCCATCAGGTTGCCACGGTCGGCGCGCTCATCCTGCTCGTCGGCCAGATAATCTTCGTCTGGAACTTCGTCCAGTCGTGGCTCGAAGGCCGCGAAGTCCAAGACGGCGACCCGTGGGACCTCGCCGACGACGACCTCGTCACGGCCGAGTGGACCTGGTTCGAGCGCAAACTGGAGACGGCCGTCACCGACGGCGGCGAAGAAGAGACCGAACTCGCCACCGACGGCGGACAAACGGTCGACGACGCGGACGCGGAATCCGCGGACGACGCGTAGTCGACGCCGCTCGCCGGCGTTTCGGTTTCATTTTTCGGACGCTGTCTTTCGAGAGCGAACGCGCCCGACGGCGCTGACTGTCCGTGCGTCCACGCGCCCGCACTTGTGTTATCGTAGCTGTCGGTCGCTCGCGTGCGCTGAAACATCACGACATCGCCAGCACGACATCGCCAGCGCCGCCGCTCGCGAGCGACGACGGTCACGGTGGAGAAAAGCGACTGCTCTCGATGCGGCGGCGCGGAAAACCGGGCGGTGCTCAGACGACGAGGAGGACGCCCGTCGCGAACATCAGTATCGCGATGGCCCCGAGCACGAGTCCGAGGATATCGGTATCCGACATAGCTCACCCTTAGGGCGTGCGGCAAAAGGTGCATCGGTACGCGGACGGGAACCGCCACCTCCCGAGGCGAACGGAAACCCCTAACAGCGTCCGCCCCCGAGCGTGGACCGTGAGTTCGAACGTCGGCGGTCACCGCTTCGTCCTCGGACTGTACGCCGCCCTCGTCGCCGTCGCCGGGGCCGCGGGCTACCTCACGGGCACGTTCGTCTCGGGGCTCAGCGCCCCCCGGTTCCTCTTTCTGGTGCCGTTCCCGCCGACGCCCCTCGGCTTTGCGGCCTACGGCGCGCTGACCATCGCGCTCGTCCTCGGCGCCCCGCTCGCGCTCGTGGTCTACGTCTCGGCGGGACTCGACGACGCGGCCTAATTCGCACGAACGTTCAGCACAAATACTAAGACCGGCGACCGGGACGTGGTAGTATGTATCACGTGGTAATCGGTGTCGATGACGACGCGGAGCACGCGCTCGCGTGCGTCGAAGAGGTCGCGAATCTCCCCGGCGAACCCGACGAGAAGGAGGTGACGCTCGTCCACAGTTTCACCGACAACCCGAGCGGGGCGTCGGCGACGCAGATTCACTCGGTCCGGGAGGCCGGCGAGTTCCTCGAAGACCGCGGTATCGAGTACGACGTCAACGAGTCGTCGGGCGACCCCGCGGAGGTCATCATCGAGTTCGCCGACGAGGAGGACGCGGATCTCATCGTCACCGCCGGACGGAAGCGCTCGCCGGCGGGGAAGGCGCTGTTCGGGAGCGTCACGCAGACGGTGATTCTGAACTCCGAGCGGCCCGTCATGGTGACGGGCACGACGAAGCGAAAAGACTAGTAGACCCGGTCGAAGAGTCCCGCGACTTCGTCGGGGGTCTGACGGCCGGACGCTCGTTCTCGCAGGTCGCCGTCGCGAACGCACAGCACCGTCGGCGCCGCGTCGACCTCGAAAGACCGACAGAACTCGTCGGCCGTCTCGCCGTCGACGCCCGCGGCCGCGACGCCGTCCGGGACTCGGTCGAGGACAGCGCCGAGGTCCTCCTTCATCGCGTCACAGGGCTCGCAGAAGCGTCGCCAGACGAAAACGACGGCGTCCGAGTGGTCTGCGAGGTAGGATTCGAAGGTGTCGTCGTCGAGTTCGTCGAGCGGGGCCGGCACCGGCGACGACGAGGTCATCTCGACGAGCAGGCCCGCCATGACCAACAGCGAGTCCTGTTCGACCGGCGCGTCGAGGAACGACTTCGCCGCGAGGTAGGCGACCACGTCGGCTCTGGTGACGCCGAACTCGTCGAGTCGCTCCTCGACGTTCTCGGGCGCGACGCCGAAGAGGTCCGAGACCGTCTGGTGGAACTCCTCGGTCGAAACCGCGCCGTAGATGTCGTGGTAGACGGCGAGCGTCTTCTCGAACTCCGCCGTCGTCGAGAGCGTCCCGTCGGGCGCTTCGTCGACCGCGCCGGCGGCGATGAGCGTTTCGAGCGCCGTCTCGGGGTCGGCGTGGGTCGCGGCCACGGTCAGACCCCCAGGTACCGCTCGCGGGTCTCGTCGTCCTCGCGGAGTTCGTCGGCGCTCCCGTCGAAGACGATGCTCCCCTGGTCGATGACGTACGCGCGGTCGGCGAGTTTGATGGCCGCCGCGGCGTTCTGTTCGACGAGGAGGATGGTCGTCCCCGCGTCGCTGATGCGCTCGACCGCGTCCTCCACGTCCTCGATAATCTTGGGCGCGAGCCCCTCGTACGGCTCGTCGAGGAGGAGCAGGTCCGTGTTCTGCTTCAGAGCGCGCGCGATGGCGAGCATCTGCTGTTCGCCGCCCGAGAGCGTCCCCGCGCGCTGGTCTTTCCGCTCGTCCAGCCGAGGGAACTGGTCGTAGACCTCCTCGGTCGACATCCCCTTGTGACCGAACGACAGCGACCGACCCCACGTGTTCGATTTGTTGTTGACGACCTCCGCGAGGTGGAGGTTCTCGGCGACCGAGAGGTTCGGGAAGATGCGCCGCTCTTCGGGCACGAGGGAGATTCCCTGCACCGACACGTCTTCCGCGGCGACGCCCGTGATGTCGCCGTCCTTGAACCGAATCTGCCCCTTCCGAACGTCGGGCGGCGTCGCGCCGGCGATACACCGGAGCGTGGTGGTCTTGCCCGCGCCGTTGCGGCCGAGGAGCGCGCAGATCTCCCCCTCCTCGACGCTCATCGAGAGGTCGCGGATGATGTGGCTCTCGCCGTAGTAGGCGTCGATACCGTCGATTTCGAGGAGGCTCATAGCTCGACACCTCCGAGGTACGCCTCTTGGACGGCTTCGTTGCCCCGAATCTCGTCGGGGGTCCCCTCGGCGATGATGCCGCCGCGGCTGAGGACGACGATGCGATCTGAGATGCTGAAGACGATTTCCATGTCGTGTTCGACGAGGACGAACGTGAGCCCGTGGTCGCGTTTGACCCGCTCGATGAGGTCGACCGTCGACTTCGTCTCCTCGGGAGACATGCCGGCGGTCGGTTCGTCCATGAGGAGCAGGTCGGGCTCGCTCGCGAGTGCGATACCGATTTCGAGGCGACGCTTGTCGCCGTAGGGAAGGTCGGTCGCGATAGTGTCCGCGCGGTCCAACAGCCCGACCGAGTCGAGCGTGTCGCGGGCGACGCCGTGTACGTCCGTGAGGCTGTCGCGGTGTCTCAGGAACTCGAAGCCGAACGCACCGCGCTCGGCCGCCAGCGCCGCGATTTCGGCGTTCTCCCTGACGGTGAGGTCGGGGAAGATAGAGGCGGTCTGGAACGACTTCGAGACGCCGCGTTGGACCACCTGATGCGGTTCGAGGCCGACGATTGACTCGCCTTTGAACCGGATATCGCCGCTCGTCGGGTCGAGCCGTCGCGTGATGAGGTTGATGAGCGTCGACTTCCCCGCGCCGTTCGGGCCGATGATAGAGACGCGCTCGTCCTCCTCGACGGTGAGGTTCACGTCGTCGGTCGCGACGAGGCCGCCGAACTCCTTGACGAGGTTCTCCGTTTCGAGGAGCGTCATTGGCCGCCACCTCCGTTCTCGGAGCGCGCGCGAAGTCGCTTCGCCGCCTTCGAACCGAGGTCGACCGCGAGTTCGCGGAGCCGGTTCAGGATGCCCCACAGGCCGTCCGGAACGACCCAGACGACCGCGACGAAGACGACGCCCAAGAGCAGGTGCCAGTAGAACCCGAAGTCCCGGACGAGCACGATGCCCGTGAAGGGAATCGTCAGCGCCTGGATGGTGCTGACGATGTTCTCGATGTAGAGGTACAGTCCGACACCGAGGACCGGTCCGAACATCGAGCCCGCGCCGCCGAGGACGGTCATGACGACGATGTCGCCGGACTCCGTCCAGAACAGCGACTGGAGCGGAACGTACGCACCGTGGATGGTAAAGAGGCTCCCGGCGACGCCCGCGAACCCGCCCGAGATGATGAACGCCATGAGCTTGTACCGCCAGACGTTGAGTCCGACGAACTCCGCGCGCTGTTCGTTCTCGCGGATGGCGCGGAACACCATCCCGTAGGGGGAGTTGAGGATGCGGTAGGCGACCGCGACCGCGCCGACGAAGAAGACGCCGACGAAGGCGTAGAGCCACGTTCCGAGGAGCATCCCGCCGATGGACGGCACGTCCGCTTCGAGGTGGATGACGCCGAGGAAACTGCCGACCTCGACGCCGGTCAGGCCGTTTTCGCCGTTGGTCAGGAACGCCAGCGGCGACGCGGCCATGTAGTAGAACATCTGGGCGAACGCCAGCGTGAGGATGGAGAAGTAGATGCCGCCGCGGCGGAGCGACAGGAAGCCGAGCACCCACGCGAGGAGCACGGCGAAAAGCGTCCCCGAGACGACCATCACGATGGGGTCGCCGCTGACGTTCTTGGCGACGATGCCCGCGGCGTACGCCGCGCCGCCCCAGAAGGCCGCGTGGCCGAACGAGAGCAGTCCGGTGTAGCCGAGCAGCAGGTCGAAGCCGATGGCGAAGATGCCCCAGATGAGGATGAGCGTCGCGAGGCTCTGGTAGCCCTGCAGGAACCCCGAGACGACGGGTGCGCGGGCGAAGAGGTACGGGAACACCGCGACGAGAATGGCCGTGATACCGACGACCGTCCCCTCGCGGCCGCGGAGTTTCTCCCAGCGACCGAAGAGGGTGCCGCCGACGAGCGCGTCCTTCGCGCTCGGGTTGGCGTCCTTCTCGCTCATGGCGTCACCTCTTCGTCGCCGAGGAGGCCCTGCGGCCGCGTCAGGAGGACGATGGCCGCGATGGCGTACAGGCCGACCTGCGACCACGCGGGCGCGAAGGAGACGAGGGCGGCGGTCGTGAGGCCGAAGACGATACCGCCGAGGACCGCGCCGGCGATGCTTCCGACCCCGCCGATGACGACCGTCAGGAACGCCGGGACGAGGATGTTCGTCCCGATGGTCGGGTTGACGACGTTCAGCGGGCCGCCGACGACGCCCGCAACCCCGGCGAGCGCCGCGCCGATGCCGAAGACCACGATGTACGGACGGGTGATTTTGATGCCGAGGAGTCGGACCATCTCGGCGTCGCGGGTCCCGGCGCGAACGACGAGACCGAAGTCGGTGTACTCGACGAGCAGGTACACGAGCGCCACGAGGACGGCCGTGATGCCGATGACCCAGAGCCGCCACTGCGGGAAGTTACCCACGATGGGCAGCGCTATCGGGCCGGAGACGGGAAGACCGGCGAACGAGCCGAACGAGAGGATTCGCTCGGGCTGTTCGAACGGCAGGCTGTTGCTGCCGAACAGGACGCGGAACAGCTCCTGAACGACGATTGCGAGCCCGAACGTGACGAGAATCTGGTCGGTGTCGGGCCGGTCGTAGAACGCCCGCGCGAGGTACCGCTCCATCAGCAGGCCGACGCCGAAGACGAAAAGCGGGACGAAAAGCAGGGCGGCGAAGAAGCCGATGTCGAGCCCGAAGCTCGAAAAGCCCCACTCGGCCAGTTTCCCGTTCGAAAGCGGGACGTTCAGCGCGACGAACAGCCCCGCGTACGTGCCGACGAGATACAGCGCGCCGTGCGCGAAGTTGACGAACTTGAGCGTGCCGAGGATGATGGAGAGACCGACCGCTAAGAGGACGTAGATAGCCCCCTGCTGCAGCCCGTTGAGCAGGATGACGAGTACGTCCGACAGAAGGCTCATCGCCCCTCACCTCCGCCTCGGATGTTCGAAGCGCGAACTACCATGGGTATGCTAAACTTACTCATTTACGTGTGCGTGGTTGTCTGCGATTAACTTTCATTAAGATAACGGTGGAGGTGAGTGTCTACTCGTAGGACCCGAGTTCACACTCGGCCGCCGGCCCGGCGTCGCACGCGTAGCCGAGGTCGTCGCGGCTGGTGATGTTGACGATGTTGAAGTACGTCCCCTCGCTCTGCTCGGAGGCGGGAAGCCCCTGGACGACCGGCACGTCTCGCTGCGCCTGGTGGTCGCAGCCGCGCATCGTCTCCGAGCCCATCCCGATGTTGTCGTACTCGTAGTCTTCGAGTTGCTTGATGACCTCCGGCGGGTAGAACGTGCCCGCGCGCTCGACGGCGGCCGCGTACTGGAGCGTCTGTGCGTACGCCAGTTGAGCGGGGCCCGACGGCGTCCGGTCGTACTCGTCTCGGAACGCCTGCGTGAACTCCTGCGACGGCGTGTTGTCTATCTGCGAGTCCCACGCGACGGTGCCGTAGATGCCCTCTATCGCACCGCCCGCCGCCTCCGCCATCGGGCGGTTGTACAGCGGAACGATGATCTCCATGTCCTCGTCGATGCCGGCGTCGATGGCCTGCTGCATGGAGTTCGCGCCGTCGAGGCCGTAGTGGTTCAAGATGAGCACGTCCGCACCGGAGCTCTGTGCCTCCGAGAGGTACGTCGAGTAGTCGGACGTCCCGAGCGGGGTCGCGACCGACTCGATCTGCTCCCACCCGGCGACGTCCGTCATGAACTGCTCCATCGACGCCTGCTGGGTCTGCCCCCAACTGTAGTCGGCGTAGAGCTGGTAGAACTGCAGGTCCTCGCCGTAGGCGTCGCGGACGACCGGGGCGAGCGCCTGCCCCGTCATGTAGGCGTTGAACATCTCGCGGAAGGAGTAGCGGACGCAGTCTTTTCCGGTGGTGTCGTTCGAGTGCGTCAGACAGCACATGAACATGACTTTCTCGTTTTGACACAGCCCCTGCACCGCGATGGCGACCGCCGAGGACGACCCGCCCGAAATCATGATGGCGTCGTCGCGCTGAATCATCCCCGAGGCGGACTGCCGCGCCTGGTCCGCGTCCGTGGCCGTGTCCCCGTCCACGTGGTCGATGGTGTAGCCGAGGACGCCGTCGCCGGAGAGGTCGTCGAACTGCGAGTCGACCCAGCCGCCGCCCTCGTTGAGGTGCTTCACCGCGAGCTGATAGGCCCGAAGCTCGTCTTCACCCTCCGAGGCGTACGGTCCCGACTGCGGGACGTTGAAGCCGAACGTGGCCGTGTCGCCCTCGATGGGGAAGTTGCCCAGCGCCGGATACTCGTCGTCTCCGCCGCCACCCCCTCCACCGCCGCTTCCATCGCTTCCGTCACCGCCGCCGGTGCACCCCGCCAGCCCTGCCAAGCCAGCGGTCCCAACAGCACCAGTCGCCTTCAGCACGTCTCGTCGATTTAGAGACTTGTTATCCCGTGCCATAGACACATCGGCGGATACATCGTTAATAATAGTTATGTATGGATTCCCTATTACTTGTATTAACAATAATGATAGAATCGAGTCGTCTACGGGATAGTATAAGGGAGCCACCGGCCGGAGGCACCGGGGGAGCGGGCGCTTCGTTACGTCCCACGCGTTGCAGACGTAAAATACGCGCCGGTGGTGGACTTGCTCGCCACGTTCGTCCCCCTTAGGCCGGTCGTCGAGGGCGGCGAACAGAGCCGACGAACTCGCTTCAGTGAGGGCGCTGCGCCCGCGAGTCCGCAGCGTCGCCGACCGCGTGGGCGGGTCGACTATCGGTTCACAACTATCAGAATACTAGATATATATACGCGGATTCCACCGTTTCAACGTGATTCTCCCGGTTCGACAGCGACCGTTAAGCTCCCGCCCTTCGTGAATGTCCGATTTATAACTAACCCGGCAAAGCGCAAATAATGCATCAGCCACCCTCCGTGGCACTACTATGACAGACGACACGAACGACGGATTCAAACCGACAAGACGCTCCGTGCTCCGACTCGGCGCGATGTCGGCGCTCGGCATCGGTATCGGCATCCCCGCGGTTTCCGGCTCCGTGGCAGCGACCATGTGTCCCAAGACGCCCGGCTACTGGGCGAACCACGCGGAGTACAGCGACCCCGAAGACAACTGGGCGGTTCTCGGCGAGGGACCCAACTCGGAATACACCCTCCGCGACGTCACCAAGACCCACGACGAGTGGCGCGAGTTCCTCGTCGCGCCCACGAAGGGCGATAAGGCGAATATCATGGCGAAACACTACCTCGCCATCATCCTCAACCTCCGGAACAGACCGGGTAACGACCCGGGATGCACGAGTGGCGGCGCGACTATCCAGTACGGCTACTACGCGGGCTACACCATCGAGGAAGTCAAGAACATGGCCGGCACGTGGCTCAGTAACTCTAGCTGGGGAAGCAACGGCAACGGAAAACAGACGAGCTGGTACGCCGGCGGCGTCGACGGCGAGAAGCTCAAAGACACCCTCGACGCGTTCAACAACAACCCGGGTTCCCTCGGCCTCGACTGCCCCTGCAACGACCGCTGAACCGCGCACGCCCTCCAAACGAGACCCCTCGGCCGCGGTTAAGACCCTGCTACCCGCAGAAACGCGGGCTTAACGCGGTCGTTCCTATCCTTCCCCGACCATCCGCCCCTCGTCTTCCCACTCCCGCTCGCGCAGTTCGTACTTCTGAATCTTCCCGGTCGCGGTCTTCGGGAGTTCGGCGACGAACTCGATTTCCTTCGGCACCTTGTACGTCGCGATGCGCTCCCGACAGAACTCGATGAGCGCCTCGGCGGTGACGCCCGGCGCGTCGGGGTCGCCGCCCGTCGGCACGACGAACGCCTTCGGCGACTCGCCCCACTCGTCGGACGGGACGGGGATGACCGCCACGTCGGCGACCTCGTCGTGGTCGAACAGCGTGTCCTCCAGTTCGATGCTGGAGATGTTCTCGCCGCCGGAGATGATGATGTCCTTCTTGCGGTCCTGGATGCTGATGAAGCCGTTCTCGTCGACGACCGCGAGGTCGCCCATGTGGTAGTAGCCCTCCAGCCGCGCCGAGAAGGCCTCCTCCGTCTCCTCGGGTTTGTTCCAGTACTTCTCCATCACCTGGTTGCCCGCGACGACGATTTCGCCGATGGACTGGTCGTCTCTCGGCACGTCGTTTCCGTTCTCGTCGACGACGCGAACGTCGGTGCCGAGGTAGCCGATACCCTGTTTCTTCTTCACGCCGAAGCGGTCGTCGCCGTCCCCCAGGTAGCGACCGGCCTCCGAGGTCGTGATGAGCGGGCCGGTCTCGGTGGCCCCGTAGACGTGCATGAGCCGCCAGCCGAACTCGTCTTCGACGGTCCGAATCGTCGCCTCGGGCGGGGCCGCGCCCGCGGTCGCCGCCCGGACGGGGCTCGCGCCGGTCGTCTCGACACCGCCTTCCTCGCGGTAGTGTTTCATCAGGATGTTCAGCACCGTCGGCGCGGCGCAGAGATACGACACGTCCTCGTCGCGGATGGCGTCCAACACGGTCTCGGCGTCGACCCCGCGGGTGCAGACGTGCTTCGCGCCGTGTCCGGTAATCGCGTAGATGTGCCCCCAGCCGTTGACGTGGAACATCGGGAGCGTCCAGAGGTAGACGTCGTCGTCGGCGATGTCCTGGTGCATCGAGACGAGGTAGGCGTGAATCGTCTCCGCGCGGTGGGTCCGACAGACGCCCTTCGGGTCGCCGGTCGTCCCCGAGGTGTAGTTGATGGTGACGATGTCGTCTTCATCCATCTCCGGGCGCTCGTAGTCGGTCGACTCTGCGACCAACTCGTCGAAGTCGAGCCACTCGCCGTCGGTCGATTCGGCGGCCTTCTCGGGGTCGTTCGTGACGAAGATCTCCGTCGGAATCTCGTCGCGGACCTCGTCTATCTTCTCGGCGAAGGCGTAGTCGGCGTAGACGGCCGTCACGTCCGCGTCGTTCAGCATGTACTCGAAGTCGGCCGGGACGAGCCGGTAGTTCAGCGGCATGTGGACGGCTCCGAGCTGCATCGACCCGTAGGCGGCTTCGAGGTGGTAGTGGGTGTTCGGGTCGAGCACCGCGACCCGGTCTCCCTTCTCGACGCCGCGGGACTGGAGCGCCGCCGAGAAGCCGTCGGCGCGCTCGCCGAGTTCGTCGTAGGTAAAGCGCTCGCCGGTCGTCGCCACGACCGCCTCCTCGTCCCCGTAGTACCGCCGCGCGCGGTCGAGGAACTCCGTCACCAGGAGTGGTTTCTTCATACGCGCTATCCTTCACTAACGTTCAAAATAAATGTGCGGGCTGGTACCGCGGCGCGGATAATTGAGAACTATTCGCACACCGAGCCACAATATCCCACGACTCGCGCCGCGAGAGACTATATTACTACACAAACTATGCAGGAAAATACCTTATTCGAGGAGTCCGTAGTGCGCGTATGGCGCTTTCAGACTACACCGGGCGCTCGCCGACGGGCCGGGACGAGACCATCGTTCGCGTCGTCCCCCATCGGCTGTGGCGGCCGGGCGACGAGCGAATCGAACCCTGCACCTACAGCGGCGAGGAGATTCGGCTCTCCGAGAAACACCTCCTCGCCGTGGTCGAACGAGACGGCGTCCGGGAACGACTGTACTTCCGCGACGAGCCGTCGCTGTCGGCGTGGGTCGAAGAAAAGCCGCGATAGGACGGGGCCGACGGTGGTGGAGACGGTGGTTACTCGCTTTCGACCTGCCGCTGAATCGACTCGACGATTTCGGGGTTCCGGAGCGTCGTCGTGTCGCCGAGTTCCTCGCCGTTCGCGATTTCCTCGAGGAGACGGCGCATAATCTTCCCGGACCGCGTCTTCGGCAGTTCCGGCGTGAACACGACCATCTCGGGGCGGGCGATGGGACCGATGGCGTCCTCGACGCCCTCGATGATGCGCTTTCGCATCTCGTCGTCTTCGTCCTGTCCCTCCTCGGTGATGACGTAGGCGTAGACCGCCTCGCCTTTCACCTCGTGATTGCCGCCGACGACGGCGGCCTCGGCGACGCCCTCGACGCCGACGATAGCCGACTCGATTTCCATCGTCCCGAGGCGGTGGCCCGAGACGTTGATGACGTCGTCCACGCGCCCGAGGATGGTGATGTAGTCGTCGCCGTCGATTTTCGCGCCGTCCTCGGGGAAGTAGACCCAGTCGTCGGGGTCGTCGCTGTCGGTGTCGGAGTACTCCTGCCAGTACTCCTGGATGAAGCGCTCGTCGTTCTTGTAGAGCGTCCGGAGCATCCCCGGCCACGGCTTGTTCACCGTGAGATAGCCAGCCCGACCGGCGTCGACCCGCTTTCCTTTCGTGTCGACGATTCGGGCGTCGATGCCCGGCAGCGGCGGGCCGGCCGACCCGGGTTTCATCTTCTTGATTCCCGGGAGGGTCGTTATCATCATGCCGCCGGTCTCGGTCTGCCACCACGTGTCTACCACCGGGCAGTCCTCGTTGCCGATGTGCTTGTAGTACCACTTCCACGCCCGCGGATTGATGGGCTCACCCACGGTGCCGAGCAGGCGCAGACTCGACAGGTCGTGCTGTTCGGGGAACCTGCTGCCCCACTTCATGAACGCGCGAATCGCCGTCGGCGCGGTGTAGAAGATGTCGACGGCGTACTTCTCGATGATGTCCCACAGGCGGTCGCGGTCGGGGAAGTCGGGCGTCCCCTCGTACATGACCGTCGTCGTCCCGAGCGCCAGCGGGCCGTAGACGATGTAGGAGTGGCCCGTAATCCAGCCGATGTCGGCCGAACACCAGTACGTGTCTTCCTTCTCGATGTCGAGGACCGCGTGAGAGGTCCACGCGGCGTACGCGAGGTAGCCGCCGGTGGTGTGCTTGACGCCCTTCGGCTGTCCCGTCGTGCCCGAGGTGTACATCAGGAACAGCATGTCTTCGGCGTCGCGCTCGACGGGGTCGATTCGCTCGCCGGCGTGCTCGTCGAGGAGGTCGTCCCAGTCGTGCTGATTGCCCTTCAGGTCGTGGCCGAAGCCGTCGTCGCCGAGGCGGTCGACGACGACCGTCGCGTCGACACCGTGGTCGACGCCGTCGAGGCCCTCGTTGGCCTTGTCGAGGTGGTCGAGCGGGTCGCCGCGGCGGTAGTAGCCGTCGCAGGTGACGAGGAACCGGGAGTCCGCGGAGTTCATCCGCGTCGCCAGCGCGTCGGCGGAGAAGCCGCCGAAGACGACCGAGTGCGGCGCGCCGATGCGGGCGCACGCGAGCATGGCGATGGGCAGTTCGGGAATCATCGGCATGTAGAGCGTGACCACGTCGTCCTCCTCGACGCCGAGGTCGCGCAGCGCCGCCGCGAACTCGTTCACCTCGCGATAGAGGTCCTGATAGGTGTACGTCCGCGTCTCGCCGTGTTCACCCTCCCACTTGATGGCGACGCGGTTCTTGTCCCCGTTCTCGACGTGCCGGTCGACGCAGTTGTACGAGACGTTGAGCTTGCCGCCCGTGAACCACTTGTAGAACGGCGGGTTCGAGTCGTCCAGCACCTCGTCGTACTCTTCGTCCCAGTCGAGCATCTCGGCGGCCCCCTCCCAACACTCGGGCCAGTTCTCCTCGAACTCGTCGTAGACGGCCGGGTCGGAGACGTTCGCTTGCGCGACGAACTCCTCGGAGGGTTCGAACTCCTCTTGCTCGACCAGCCGTGCCTCCAGTTCGGTGTCACCGTCTGCCATAGTACGTGCTAACTACACCAATCCTCCATGATAAATCTATGTAGTCCAGCAGTCCGAGCGGGGACTCTCGCCGCGGGCGGTCACCGGTCCGTCGGTCGGTTACGCGAGCCGGCGGCGCGCGTTCCAGTCAGCGAACGTTCATGTCATCCCCAACGTTTCGGGCGGGTTCGCCGCGCCGGCGACTCTCACATCACGCCGATGGTCTCGCGGTAGGTGCCGTACTCCTCGGCGAACACGTCCATGATTTCGCCCATCGTGACGTACTCCTTGGCGGCGTCGACGAGCACCGGCATGACGTTCCCGCCGTTTCGGACCGTCTCGCGGAGTTCGTCGAGGGCGGCTTCGACCGCCTCGTCGTCGCGGTCTTCCTTGACGGATTCGAGGCGCGAGAGCTGTCGGTCCTGCACCTCGTCTTCGACGTGCAGCAGGTCGGGACGGCTGTCGTCGTCGGAGGCGTACTTGTTGACGCCGACGACGACCTCCTCGCCGTCTTCGACCCGCGACTGGTACTCGTAGGACGCCTCGCTTATCTCGCGGTGGTAGTAGCCCTCGTCGATACCGGCGAGGACGCCGTCGCGGACCGAGCCCTCGCCCATCTCCCGAATCTCCTCGATGTAGGCCATCGCCTCGGCCTCGATTTCGTCGGTCAGCGTCTCCACGAAGAAGCTCCCGCCGAGGGGGTCGATGACGTCGGCCGCGCCCGACTCCTCGGCGATTATCTGCTGGGTCCGCAGGGCAACGGTGACGGCCTCCTCCGAGGGGAGCGCCAACGCCTCGTCGAAGCTGTTCGTGTGGAGCGACTGCGTGCCGCCGAGGACGCCCGCGAGCGCCTGAATCGTGACGCGGACGATGTTGTTGAGCGGCTGTTGGGCCGTCAGCGACTGCCCCGCCGTCTGGGTGTGGAACTTCAACTGCTTCGAGCGCTCGTCTCCGGCGTCGTACCACTCCGACATCACGTCGTGGTAGATGCGGCGGGCGGCGCGGAACTTCGCCACCTCCTCGAAGATGGAGTTGTGGGAGTTGAAGAAAAACGACAGCTGGGGGGCGAACTCGTCCACGTCGAGGCCGCGGTCCACCGCGTCTTCGACGTAGGCGAAGCCGTCGGCGAGCGTGAACGCGAGTTCCTGAATCGCCGTCGACCCGGCCTCGCGGATGTGGTAGCCCGACACCGAGATGGGTCGGATGCGCGGGGTCTCCTCGGCGGCGAACTCGACGGTGTCGGTGACGAGTTTGAGCGACGGTTCCGGCGGGATGACCCACTCCTTCTGCGCGATGAACTCCTTGAGCATGTCGTTCTGGAAGGTGCCGCCTATCTGCTCGCGGGGGACGCCGCGGTTGTCCGCGAGCGCGACGTACATGGCGAAGACGACCGGCGCGGAGGGGTTGATGGTAAAGGAGGTCGTCACCTCGCCGATGTCGATGCCGTCGAACAGCACCTCCATGTCGCGGAGGGTGTCGACGGCGACGCCCTCCTTTCCGACCTCGCCGTCGGAAAGCGGGTCGTCGGAGTCCTTGCCCATGAGCGAGGGCATGTCGAACGCCGTCGAGAGCCCGGTCTGACCGTTCTCGATGAGGTAGTGGAAGCGCTCGTTGGTCTCTTTCGCCGTGCCGAAGCCGGCGAACTGGCGCATGGTCCACGTCCGCCCGCGGAACATCGTCGGGTACACCCCGCGCGTGTACGGGGACTCTCCGGGGAAGCCGAGGTCCGATTCGTAGTCGAGGTCGGCCACGTCGTCGGGGGTGTAGAGGTCCTCGACCTCGTGGTTCGAGACGGTGGCGAACCGGTCTTTGCGCTCGCCGCCCTTCTCCACGAAGGGGTCGCGGGTCTCCGATTCCCACTCGTCGCGCGCCTCGCGGATGGACGCCAAATCTTCCTCGTCGTACATGCTCGTGAATCCGTATGGACGATGATTAAGGATTCGGGTCGAAGTCGACCCGCCGGACGGCACGGGTCCGCCCCCGGGGCTTCGACGGACAGACCATCGCGCATATCACCCCCCGAAGACCTAGCCACCGGCATGTACGACCGCGCGACAGGCAGGGGGCACCTCGACGCGGCGGCTCACCCCGCCGGGGTCCCCGCATCCGACGGGGTCGGGCGCTGACCGATGGCGCTCGTCACGCCCGAGACGACCCGCTGGGTCGCCGCCGCGACGGCGCTCGTCTTCGTCCTCGCGAGCGTCTCCTTCGTCGTCCCCGCCTCGGGCTCCGTCGCGCCGGTCCCCTTCGACGACACCGTCAAGACCGGCGGCACGTCGGTCGACGTTCGCACGGCCGAAGTCGAGGGCTTCGAAGTCCCGCTCGCGCAGGTCCACTTCTCGCGGTACCGCTTCATCATCGGCTACTACGACGTGACCACGGCCGCCGCGGACGTGTCCACGGCCGAGAGCGCCCGCCAGTTCGGCGACCCGCTCGCGGTGTTCGTCACCGACTACGCGACGGTCTCGCCCGCGCTCGACGACGACGGCTACCTCCGAACCGAACACAACCGCAACCCCGGCTGGACGAAGGCGTCCGGGGCGTCGTTCGTCGTGGACGCCGGCGCGCGAGTCCCCTCCGGGCCGATTGCCGTCCCGTTTTCCGACGCCGACGCGGCGCGCTCGTTCGCGGACGCCCACGGCGGCACGGTCGTCGATTGGGCGACGCTCCGCGACCGCGCCGGCGACCCGCTTTCGTCACGGCTCGACGCCTTCGAGTCGTCGGTCGCCGCCCACCACGAGTGGGCGAACCAGACCACCGCTGCGAGTGATGCGCTGTTCGACAGGCCCGTCTCGACCGTCGTCGGCGAGGACGCGCCGACCGTCGAAGCCGCCGTCGCGTCGGCCCCCGCGAACACGACCGTCTACGTCCCCGCGGGCACCTACTCGGTCGACGCGGTCGGACTGAACAGCTCGATTACGCTCCTCGGAGCCGGACCCGAAACGCGGCTCGTCGGCGACGGAAACGGCAGCGTCGTCCACCTCCGCGCCGACCGGAGCGCGGTCGGGAACCTCTCTATCGCCGGGGTCGGCGAGACCGGGACCCGCCGGGTCCGCGCCAGCAACGAGTCCGTCGACTGGGACACCCGCGTCGAACTCGCCTACGGCCGCGGCGACGCCGGTGTCGTCCTCGACGGCGCGAACCAGTCGGCCGTCCGCGGGGTCGAAATCGACACGCCCGCGAGCGGCATCATCGCCCGCGAGAGCGCCGACAGCGTCGTCGACGGCGTGACCGTCCGCGGGGCCGACGAGCCCTCCGAGGGCTTCATGGGCGTCGTCCTCATCGGCGAGCGGTCGGTCGTGCAGGACTCGACGTTCCTCGACGGCCGCGACGGCGTCTACACCCACCGCGCCGACGGGAGCGTCGTCCGCGACAACCGCATGGAGGACGGTCGCTACGGCGTCCACCAGATGTACACCTCAGACGCGCTCGTCGCCGACAACGTCGTCCGCGGGGACCGCATCGGCGTCGTCCTCATGACCCGGCCCGTCGGCAACCTCGTCGTCGGAAACGACGTGCGCGAGTCGGACTTCGGGTTCATGCCCGCCGGGAGCGACACCTACGTCGCTGACAACGTCTTCGCCGGCAACGACTACGGCATGGACGTGAGCGGCGACCGGCAGGTGTACGTCGGAAACGTCGTCGCCGGAAACGGGGTCGGTATCCGCGGGAGTTCGACGTTCCCGACGAACGTCGTCGTTCGAAACGACATCGTGGACAACGACGTGCGCGTCGAGTCGTCGCTCGGCCCGATGCGGACGTGGACCGCCGGCGGCGAGGGCAACTACTGGGGCGACCTCCCGCTCGAAGACGCCGACGGCGACGGGGTCTACGACCGAGCGTACCAACCCTCCGGGGCGGTCGACGCCGAACTCGGCCGGGAACCCGGCGCGCTCGCGCTCTCGGAGTCGCCCGCGGTGCGCGCGCTCCGCCGCGCCCGCGACGCAGTGTCCGGCCTCCGCGGGTCCGGCGTCGTCGACGCCGCGCCGCGGGCCGAACCGGTCCGCCCCGAGACGCTCGCCGCCCTGAACGCGACGGAGGAGACCGATGGCTGACCGCGAATCGGCGGAGCCAGCGACTGACGAACCCACCACGATGTCGAACCCCGAATCCACGACGACGGCCGAGACGGATTCCGACGAATCGACGGGCGAGAGCGCCGCCGCCGCGGCCGCCGACCGACCGGCTATCGCCGCGACCGACCTCAGCCACGCCTTCGGCGACGTGCGCGTCCTCGACGGCGTCTCGCTGTCGGTCGCCCCCGGCGAAATCGTCGCGCTCGTCGGCCCCAACGGCTCGGGGAAGTCCACGCTCCTGCGGTTTCTCGCGCGGGTCCGCGCGCCCGACGAGGGAACGGTCACCATCGGAGCCAGTGACGGGCGCGCCCGCGTGGGCTACCTCCCGCAACAGCCCGGCTTCCGCGCCGGCTTCTCCGCGACCGACACGCTCGAATTCTACGCGCAGTTCGTGGACGACCCCGTGGACGTGGCCGACGTGTTGGAGCGAGTCGGCCTCGCGGACGCCGCCGACCGCCGGGTCGACGCGCTCTCCGGCGGGATGACGCGCCTGCTCGGCCTCGGGCGGGCGCTCGTCGGCGACCCGGCCGTGGTCGTCCTCGACGAACCGGCCAGCGGCCTCGACCCCGGCATGGTCGAACGGCTGTTCGACATCGTCTCCGACCTCGCCGACGCGGGCGTCGCGGTCGTCCTCTCGTCGCACAACCTCGGCCCCGTCGAGCGGACCGCCGACCGCGTGGTCGTCCTCGACGGCGGGCGATTCGTCGCCGACGGCGACCCGCGAGCGGTGGTCGAATCGGTCGGCGCGGCCGACCTCCAGACCGCCTTCGGCGACCTCGTGGCGACCGAGGAGGTGACGGGGAGATGAGCGCCGGCGGCCGCGACGGCCTCGGCGACCTGTTCGCCATCGCGGCGCGCGAGCTTCGGACAGTCGTCAGAACCCCGGCCGTCGTCGCGCTCTCGGTCGTCTTCGCGCTGACCGTCGTCGCGGTCGCGGCCGCGGGCTCCGGCGCGCGCGGCGGGTACGTCCCGCTGGTGCTGGATTTGGTCCCGTTCGTGGAGGCGCTCGTCCCGCTTCTCGCCGTCGCGCTCTGCTACCGGGCGGTGCTCTCGGACCGCGAGTCGGGCGAACTCGACGTGCTCAGGACGTTCGACGTGTCTCGTCCGGCCTACGTCGGCGGCGTCTACCTCGGTCGCGGGCTCGCGCTCGTGTTCGTCGTCTTCGGGTCGCTGCTCGCCGCGGGCGCGACCGTCCCCGTCCTCTCGCCGCCGGACCCGACGTTCCTCGCGCTGAACGAGGCCGCCGACTCGCCGGTCGCGTTCCTCCGGTTTTCGGTCCTCGCCGTCCTGTTCGCCCTCGCGGTCGCGGCCGTCGCGCTCGCCGTCTCGGCCGCCGCGCGGACCGCCCGGCAGGCAATCGCGCTCGCCGTCGGCCTGCTCGTCGCCTTCGTCGTCGGCGTCGACGCCGCCGCCGTCGCCGGACTGGCCTCGGGGAGTCTCGGCATCGACGCGGTCCCGCTCGTCCTCGCGGCGAGCCCGAACGGCGCGTTTCGGTCGCTCGTCCTCGGCGTCGCCGTCGAGACCGGCGGTTCGACCTCGCCGGGCGCGGCGCTCGCGGGGCTCGTCGGGTGGGTCGCCGTCGCGCTCGCGGTCGCGGTGCTGACGGCGTGGCGACCGGTAGAATAGTGCTGGGCAGTGCTGGACAGCGCTGGGCGTGCGGGCAGGCGGTCGAAGCGCCTACCCGAAGTTCTCGACTTTCGCCGCGTCGGCGTCGCCGCCGGCCGCTTCGACCGCGTCGGTCGCGCGCTCGACGAAGTCGGCGAAGCCGTAGACGAACACCTGCTCGCCCTCGTCGCCGGTGAGCGCGTCGGAGACGGCGTCGGCGAGGGCGGACTCGTCGCCGGTGACGACGACGCTCGCGCCGTCGTCCCGGAGCGCGGAGAGCCGGTCTTCGTGCGCGGGCGCGTCGTCGAGGTAGACCACGGCGGCCTCGTTGCCGTCGGCGACCGCGGCCTCGGCGATGCCGACCGCGGGGCCGACGCCGGGGCCGCCCGCGAGGACGACCACGCGCGACTCGCCGTCGTAGTAGCTCTGACCGAACGGCCCGGAAATCTCGATGTCGTCGCCGGCGGCGAGCGAGTCGAGGTGCTGGCTGAACGGCCCGGCCTCCTCGGGGTCGATGCCGATGGTCACCTCGAACGTGTCGCCGACGCCGGGCGACGAGAGCGTGTAGAACCGCGCGTACGACTCGCCGTCGACCTCGGCGGAGAGTTTGACGAACTGGCCCGGTTCGGCCTCGAAGCCGTCGGGCGTCTCGAACTCGATGGCGACCGTTCCGGGGCCGACGTCGCGGACCGCGGCGACGGTGACGATTGCGTCCATGCGAGCGGCTTGGTCGCAGGCTCACAAGGGCCTTGCCTTCCCGGACGCGTGCGCCGGAGAGCAGGACAAACCGTCCCGGCCGTGCACATAGTGTGAACCGGAAAGAATTGCCACGAGAGGGCAAAACACACCTTGATTGGATGTTCGTCCAGTTATTTCCCACATAGGCGGGCCCTTATTTCACACAACCATCTCAATTAGCGCCTCTAAAACTTGTTCGTTAAATTTCTATATGTTACCGGTACCGTCGTTTAACACCAATTTTCAGAAGGCTTTTGACCCGGCTATGGGTAGATTTCACTCAGCATGCCTGCGGACTTCAACTGGGCCATCGGCGGCGAGGCTGGCGATGGCATCGACTCCACGGGGAAGATTTTCGCTCAGGCGCTATCCCGGGCTGGACGCCACGTGTTCACCTCTAAGGACTTCGCTTCGCGAATCCGGGGCGGATACACCGCGTACAAGGTTCGGACTGCCATCGACCCCGTACAGAGCGTCGTCGACCGACTCGACGTGCTCATCGCACTCACACAACGAACAATCGACGAGAACCTCGACGAACTGCACGAGGGCTCCGTCATCATCTACGACGGCGACCGCTCGACGATGGCGGACGTCGAAATCCCCGAGGGAATGGTCGGGCTGGACATCCCCCTCAAGGCGCTCGCCGAGGAGGCGGGCGGCGCTATCATGCGCAACGTCGTCGCGCTCGGCGCGGCGTGCGCCGTCGCAGACTTCCCCATCGAGAACCTCGACAGCGCGCTGCAGAAGCGCTTCGGCGGGAAGGGCGAGGCCATCGTCGAGAACAACAAGAAGGCGGCTCGCGCGGGCCTCGAATACGTCCACGACGAGTACGACCACGAGTTCGACTACGACCTCGAGACGACCGACGAGGACTACGTGCTCATCAACGGCGACCAGGCCATCGGCATGGGCGCCATCGCCGCCGGTTGCCGCTTCTACGCCGGCTACCCCATCACGCCCGCGACGGACGTGATGGAGTATCTCACCGGCCGCATCGAACGCTACGGCGGTCACGTCGTACAGGCGGAAGACGAACTCGCGGCCATCAACCTCGCGCTCGGTGCGGCACGCGCCGGCGCGCGGTCGATGACCGCGACGTCCGGTCCGGGTATCGACCTGATGACCGAGACGTTCGGTCTCGTCGCCACCTCGGAGACGCCGCTCGTCATCGTCGACGTGATGCGCTCCGGTCCCTCGACGGGGATGCCGACCAAGCAGGAACAGGGCGACCTCAACATGATGCTCTACGGCGGCCACGGCGAGATTCCGCGCTTCGTCGTCGCGCCGACGAGCATCGACGAGTGCTTCTGGAAGACCGTCGAAGCGTTCAACTTCGCCGAGAAGTACCAGGTTCCGGTCTACGTCGCGGCCGACCTCGCGATGGCGGTCACGGAACAGACGTTCTCTCCCGAGGCGTTCGACATGGACGAAGTCGAAATCGACCGCGGCAAGGTCGTCGACGACGACTCCATCGACGAGTGGCTCGACGAGGAAGGTCGCTTCCAGCCGCACGCGCTCACTGACGACGGCGTCAGCCCGCGCGCGTTCCCCGGCACGGAACAGGGCGCACACATGTCGACCGGTCTCGAACACGACGAACTCGGTCGGCGGACCGAAGACCGGTCGATGCGCGTCGAGCAGGTCGACAAGCGCGACCGGAAGGTCGAGACCGCAAAGGAGACCGAGGACTTCTCGCCGCGCGAGTTCGGTGACGCCGATTCGGACACGCTCATCCTCTCGTGGGGCTCCAACGAGGGCGCGCTCGTCGAGGCGCTCGACTTCCTCGAAGAGGACGGCATCGACGTTCGCTTCCTGTCGGTCCCGTACATGTTCCCGCGGCCGGACCTCACCGAGGAAATCGAGGCGGCAGACGAGGTCATCGTCGTCGAGTGTAACGCGACGGGGCAGTTCGCCAACGTCGTCGAGCACGACACATTGACCCGTGTCAAGCGCATTAACAAATACGACGGCGTCCGCTTCAAGGCGGACGAACTCGCAGACGAAATCAAAGCCACCCTCGACGCAGAGGAGGTCTCAGCATGAGCTCAAACGTCCGCTTCACCGACTTCAAGTCAGACAAACAACCGACCTGGTGTCCCGGCTGTGGGGACTTCGGGACGATGAACGGCATCATGAAAGCCCTCGCCAACTCCGGCACCGACCCCGACAACACGTTCATGGTCGCCGGTATCGGCTGTTCCGGGAAAATCGGGACGTACATGCACTCGTACGCCATCCACGGCGTCCACGGGCGCTCGCTCCCGGTCGCCGCCGGCGTCAAGCTGGCGAACCCCGACCTGACCGTCGTCGCCGCCGGCGGCGACGGTGACGGCTACTCCATCGGTGCGGGTCACTTCATCCACGCCGTCCGCCGCAACGTGGACATGGCCTACACCGTCATGGACAACCGCATCTACGGCCTCACGAAGGGGCAGGCCTCGCCGACCTCGCGCGAGGACTTCGAGACCTCGACGACCCCCGAGGGACCGAAGCAGCCCCCGGTCAACCCGCTCGCGCTGTCGCTCGCGGCCGGCGGCACGTTCATCGCGCAGTCGTTCGCGACGGACCACAAGCGCCACGCGGAAATCGTCCAGGAGGCCATCGAGCACGACGGCTTCGGCTTCGTGAACGTGTTCAGTCCCTGTGTCACGTTCAACGACGTGGACACCTACGACTACTTCCGCGACAACCTCGTGGACCTCGCGGACACCGACCACGACCCGACCGACTACGACGCGGCCAAAGAGAAGATTCTCGACTCGTCGAAGGAGTACGAGGGCGTCATCTACAAGGACGAAAGCTCCGTCTCCTACGAGGAGAAGTTCGGCGTCGACCAGAACATGTCGGACATCCCGTCGGGCGCGCCCGACGACGCGATGGACCTCGTCCGCGAGTTCTACTAACGCCGAACTCGCGGTCGACGCCGCGCCGCCCGCTCATCGAACTTCGACCGTTCTTTCGACCGTCCCCGGATGCTCGACAGCGCCCGCGAGCGCCGCGACCGCCTCGGTCTCGTCCACGTCCGCCCCGTGGACCGCGAGGACGACCACCACGTCGCCGTCGTGTTCGACCGTCGCGAGGTGGAGTTTCACTTCGGCCGTCCCGCCCTCGTAGGCGACCGTCTCGCCGTCGACTGCGGTCTCACCGGCTTCGACTTCGACCGTGCCAGCGTAGGTGACGAGTTCCGTCTCCGACCCGAGCATCGTGACGTTTCGCGCACCGACCTCGCGGACGCCGTTGACCTCGGGGACGTTTCCGAGCGCCTGCGCGTCGGCCAGCAAGTCGAGACCGGCCGCGACGAGCTCGCGGTTGCCGAGGTTCGAAAGCGGGTTGACCGACTGGCCGGCGACCTCGGCGTTCGGCGACGAGACGACCACGAGCGCCGTGATATCGTCGTCGTCGGTCGTCTTCGAGTATCCGGACACCCAGACGTCCGCGCCGACGGAGCGGGAGGCGGGACCGACGCCGACGTCGTACGAAAGCGGGACGACGGTGCTGTTGCCGTGGACGTAACCGTGTGCCTCGTAGGTCGACGCGGGAATCGTCGCGGGCTGGGCCGCGAACGTGGTCGAGCCGCCGAGTCCACCGAGGCATCCCGCGAGCGCGACGACGAGCGCGAGCGCGAGGGCTGTGCGTAGTTGAGGCATGCCACCTAGAGGCGCTCTGAGAGTATGACAGTCTCGCCGCCGCGGAGAAAACCGGCCGGGCGAATCGAGGCGAACGGGTCGAACTGGGACCGTCGCCGGGACGCCCGCCAACCCGCTCGTTACTCTACCGACTCGACGTGGAGTCGGTAGCGCGTCCCGCAATCGAGACACCGGGCGTCGTCGGATTCGATGAGTTCCGTCACCAACACCTCGCCGAACTCGCAGTTCGGACACTCGTAGACGAGCGAGTCACCCGCGATGCGGTGTGCGAACGCGTTCGTGTTCTCTTCTGTCAAGGGTTCTGATGCGGACGACATTCCTGACCACCGTTCAGATATGCTACCACATGTCACATAAACTATCCGCCGCGGGACGTCGAAGGGTGTGAGACGCCGTGTGACACACTCTCGGGCCGTGAAAGCCGGAAATTCGCCCGCCCTTTCGGAACGTCTTTTCAACTCGCGGCCCACGGTTCGCCCATGACGGAGAACGCCGCTTCAGCGGACGACGCACCGCGGGCGAACGGGATGCCGATGCTCGGGCTCGGGACGTGGCAGAACACGAACGCCGACGAGTGTCGCAACGCGGTGCAGACGGCGCTGGAGATGGGCTACCGCCACATCGACACCGCCCAAGCGTACGAGAACGAAGCGGAGGTCGGCGAGGGCATCGCCGCCGCCGACGTCGACCGCGACGAGGTGTTCCTCGCGACGAAGGTGTGGGCCGACAAGCTGTCCCACGACGACGTCATCGAGAGCACCGAAGAGAGCCTCGAAAAGCTCGGCGTGAACTACGTCGACCTCCTGTACGTCCACTGGCCGTCCCGCGAGTACGACGCCGAAGAGACTCTCGCGGCGTTCGACGAACTCGTCGAACGCGGGCTGACAAAGCGCGTCGGCATCTCCAACTTCGAGCCCGAGCAGGTCCGCGAGGCCGTCGAACTGTCCGAGTCGGGCGCCTTCGCCAACCAGATCGAGATGCACCCGCTCCTCCAGCAGGAAGAGCTCCGCGAGGTCTGCGCCGAGGAGGACATCGAAATCGTCGCGTACTCGCCGCTCGCCCGCGGGAACGTCTTCGACGTCGACGTGCTGTCCGACATCGCCGAGAAGCACGACGCGAGCGAGGCGCAGGTGTCCTTGGCGTGGCTCCGCGAGAAGGGGGTCACCGCGATTCCGAAGGCGACGAGCGAGGGCCACATCCGCGACAACTGGGAGTCGCTCGCGCTCGACCTCGACGACGAAGACGTGGCCGCCATCGACGCCATCGAGACCGAAGAGCGCTGCATCGACCCCGACTTCGCGCCCTGGTAAGCGACTGAACCCGCGTTTTTCCGGTTCGCCTCTCGATTCGCCGTCGGAAGCCGCAACGGATTTGTCGAACGAGTCCCGACAGAATCGCATGGAATTCGACCTCCCCAAGACAGTCGCGTTGCTCGTCGCGCTCGTCGTCGTCGGAACCGCGGCCCTCGTCGGGATGGGCGTCATGGCCACGAGTACCGTACTGATGATGGTGACGCCCGCGATGCTCGTCTTCGGGGCTGTCTGTCTCGCCATCGGCGTCAAGCACGGCGAGTACCGAGCGGCGAACTAACGGCGCGGAGCGAAGCGACAAAGCGGCGCGGAATTCCCTTAGCTCTCGTTTTCTCGCGGCGTGTCGACCACGTCTTCGAGCGTCTCGTCCGAGACGCTCGCCGAGATGCGGACGCCCACGACGCTCACGACGATGCCGGCGACGATGAACATCGCCAGCCGCTGGACCGGCGTGAGCGCGAGCCGCCCGAGCAGTTCGAGGTTCGGCAACTCCCCCTGTCGTTCGAGGAGGAAACCGGCGAACCCGCGGACGACCAGCCCGATGGCGACGACGCCGAACGGGAGGTTCATGTACGACGTGGAGACGCGCTCGCTCCCGATGAGCTCGTCCAAGAGACGGCCCGCGCTCGCGGTCAGCGCGGCGAGCGCCAGCCACGGGACGCTGTGGTAGACGAACAGGAGCGACGGGACGAGCACCTCCTCGCTCCCGCCGACGCCCGGCGTCCGGATGGCCAGCGCGCCGAGGAACAGCCCGACGATGGCCAGCCCCGCGGCGACCGCGTAGGTGACGACCGACACCTGTCCGGAGTAGAGGGCGTCGCGAATCTGGTCGGGCGCGTCCGAGAGGAACTCGTCGATAGCGAGCCCCTTGTAGAGGAGCACCGCGCCCATCAGGGCGGCGAGCCCGGCCATCGCGACGGCGGGAGTGAACTGGACGAGAAGCAGCGGGACGAGAAGCAGTCCGACGCCGAGCGGGACGAGTATCGTCGAGCGAAGCTCCTCGTCGCCGAGGAACTGCTTGAGCAGGTAGTACGTCGACTCGATGTCGTGGGCCTGTCGGACCACCACGCGGTCGACCGCGTCGACCCGGAACCGGCTCTCGACGACGGGGACGAGCCGCTCGTCCTCCGCGCTGTCGATGACGACGACCGCAGACTCGACGTCGTAGCGCTCGGCGAGGTCGTCGAGCTGTCGCGCGACGGCGCGGTCGGCTCCGACGGGGCTGTCGCTCGTTCCCGAGATGACCGCGATTTCGGCGTCCTCGCGCTCGTCCCTGAGTTCGCGCGTCGTCCGAAGCGCCGCGAGAAGGCAGTTGACGCTCGAATCCTCGGGGTCCGCGAGGCCCACGTCGGTGACGAGCGACCGAACCGCTTCCCAGCCGACGACGGGCGTCGAGAGCCCGGTCTTGCGGCCGATGTCGTTCGCCCGGTCGACACAGAGGACGAGCGTTGTCACGTCGAAGACGAACGCGGGCGCGGGCTAAAAAGCCTCCCAGTCGTCAGAACCGAAACGAAAAGCCGTCGTCCGGTTCGACCGACGAGGCGACCCCCGCGCCGAAGGCGTACGCCGCGCCCTCGACGCCGCCGCGGAGCCGGTCGGTGAGGCCGACCTCGGGGGTGAACTCCCTGACCGAGACCTCGTCGCGGCCGAGGAGTTCGGCGAGTCGGTCTTCCACGTCGTCGCGGGTGCCCAGCGAGTCGACCAGTCCGAGTTCGTGCGCCTCCTCGCCGAGGTAGACGCGGGCCTCCGTGTCGCGGACGACCTGCGGGTCCATGTCCCGGCCCTCGGCCACCCGTTCGACGAAGTCGTCGTAGTAGTCGTCGATGAGCCCCTGGAGGTACTCGCGTTCGTCCTCGGTCGGCTCTTTGAGGGCCATCCCCGCGTCCTTGTACTTCCCCGCGGCGAACCGCTCGTAGGAGAGGCCGACCTTGTCGGCCAGTTCCGAGGCGTTGACCGACGAGCCGATGACGCCGATGGAGCCGACGACGCTCACGTCGTGGGACCACAGCTCGTCGCAGCCGCTGGCGATCCAGTAGCCGCCCGAGGCGCAGGTGTCCGTGGCGTACGCGACCGTCGGCCCGTCGAAGTCGGCGGCCGCTCGGCGGATGTCGTCGCTCGGCAGCACCTCGCCGCCGGGCGTGTTCAGTTTGACGAGGAGCGCGTCGACGTTCTCGTCGTCGGCCGCGGCGTCGATCTGTTCGACGATGTCGTCGGCGGGCGTCCCGCCGCCGCGACCCGGAACGGGACCACCGCCGCCGTCGCGGGAAATTGGCCCTTCGACGGCGACCTCGGCCACGTCGTAGTCGGGGAAGGCCGCGGCGGCGAGCCTGCCGCCGACGCGGAGCGCGGCGACGACGGTTCCGATGACCAAGAGGAGCCCCGCGAGGTCCGCGAGCGTGTCGGGGACGCGGTAGAACAGGACCCAGCCGACCGCCGCCGCGACGACGGCGAGGACGACCACGATAGCCAACCGGTAGATGCGCGTGAAGCTGTCGGTCACGGTGAATCACTCATGGCTGTCGCTGGGGCTTCGAACGGGATAAAAATGATACGTCGCAAGCGCGACGAAGAGAGAGAAAGTGACCGGGGTTTAGAGCAGACCGGACTTCTGAAGCTTCATCAGGTCCTCGGTCTCGAGGGTCTCGCCTTCCTTGAACTTCTGGTAGATCTCCTCGGCCTCGGCCTTGGCGGCTTCGCGCTCCTCGGCGCGGGAGTCCTTGCGCTGGCGCTCTTCCTTCTTGTCCAGCTCGCGGAGGCGCTTCTGGACGCGGACGAAGTCCTCGTGGTGACGGTCGGCCGCTTCCTGGGCTTCGACGAAGAGCTCGTGCATCTCGTCGGCCTTGTCGCGGATGTCGTCGGCCTCGCGGTAGGCCTCGATCATCTGGTTGTGGTGTTCCTGGGCGTCGTCGGCCAGCTCGGTCACCTTCTGGTGGTGCTGGGACGCCTCGGAGCGGACCTCTTCTGCCTCTTCGATGAGTTCTTCGAGGTCACCGCTCTCTTCGACCTTGTCCTTTTTTTGGCGAAGTTCTTCGCGCTTGTTCTCGATCTTCTCGATGAGCTCGCGCTCGTCTTCTGTCGAGAGGACTTCGGTCTGCTGGCGGAACTCGAGTTGCTCGATCTCCTCTTTGAGCTCGTCGATGTCCTTGCCGTCATCGAGCTCGAGGTCGCTTTTCATCTCGTCGACCTCGTCGAAGAGCTCGTTGGCCTTCGCGTTGAGCTCGTTGCGGCTCTGCTTGTGTTCCTGCACCTGCGAGTTCATTTCGTCGCGCTTCTCGCGGTGCTTCTGGGCTTCGTCGACCTTCTCGCGAGTCATCGCGTTGAGGTCGTCGCGCTTGGATGCGCGCTCAGAAGCCATCTGGTTTAGTTCATTGCGGCGGTCACGGAGTTGACCGGCGAGTTTGATGAGTTCGCCTTTCGAGCCGCTCTCGAGCTTTTCGTCTGGGAGATCGATGTTTCGTGCCTCGTCGAGTTCCTGCACGTCGAACTCGCTAAGTACTTCCTGCTTCGTTACCATGCGTAATCAATCCTCGATACCATCACCACTCCGTGCGTGGCGGCTGCTCGTGGGAGTGCGACCGACCGTGGATAAGAATTCCCGATCATTCTGCGTGCGATGCCGCCGGAACGCCGGAGGCGCTCAGGTACATACACATACAGGCGACCAGTTAATAAATACTTCGGTGGAAATTCGGGTGAAAACAGTTACCACACCGCTCGTATCGACCGTATTCACCATGTCAGTGTTTGCCATGGTCGTATATAAATGGGATGCGAACCGTGGGGGCTAAACCGAGTCGGGTCGGATGCCACGCCATGAGAGAAGTCATCCGCGCACGCGGCCACGAGCACGTGCGCGCCGAGCACGCGAGCACGTTCGAGGTGACGAGCGACGACTGGCTCACCCCCGCGGGCGACTGCATCATCGGCGTCGAGGCCGACCGTACCCCCGCCGACTTCGACCCGGCGTTCGTCGAGGCCTGTCAGTCCCACGACGCCACTATCGACGTGCGCGTCCGCGTGGACGCGGACGGCGACACCTACGAACAGACGGTCCGCGCCCGGGGACACCCGGACCTCTCCTTCGAGGGCGACCGCAGCGTCGTCTTCCGCACGAGCGACTACGTGGACGACCGGACGGGTGCGGTCGGCGCGGCCCACGCCGCCGCGGGCTTCGACCGCGACCTCGTCTCGGCGCTCGCCGACGGCGCGGAACTGACGGTCACCATCGAAGTCGAATAGTCCCGCGCGGACGGCGGACCGACGCGAGCCGACCGACGGAATGCGCTTTTCACCGCGCGGTCGTAACCTTCGGGCATGCCCGAAGAACCCTCCGAGAACATCAGCGGCGGCGCGAGCGGCGGCGGTCGAGAGACGGCGTTCGACCCCGCTGACCCCGAGACCGCGACGCGCGCCGAGGTCGTCGTCGACCGACTCGGCGAACGCTACTGGCGGAAGGCCTACGGCGGACAGGGCGGCTTCGAGTGCCTCGTCCGGACGATTCTGAGTCAGAACACGAGCGACAAGGCGAGCCAGCCCGCCCACGACCAACTCGTGGCGCAGTACGGCGGCGGCGACCTCGCCGAGTCGCTGGCGGCGGCCGACCGCGAGGGCATCGTCGAGGCCATCCGCTCCGGCGGGCTCTACAACCAGAAGTCGAAGCTCATCCAAGGCGTCGCCGAGGACGTGCTGGCCGACTTCGGGAGCGAGGCCGGTTTCGACCGCTACGTCCGCGAGGAAGACCCCTCGACGGTCCGCGACCGGCTCCTAGAGATGAAAGGCGTCGGCCCGAAGACCGCCGACTGCGTCCTCCTCTTTGCGGGCGGCCGCGGCGGCGTCTTCCCCGTCGATACGCACGTCCACCGCATCGCTCGGCGAATCGGGCTCGCGCCGGCCGACGCCGACCACGAGGGCGTTCGCGCGGCGCTCGAACGCGACATTCCCGACGAAAAATGCGGCTTCGGCCACACCGCGATGATTCAGTTCGGTCGCGAGTTCTGCACGGCCCGCAAACCCGCGTGTCTCGACGGCCCCGAGGCGTGCCCGATGGCCGACGTGTGCGACATGGTCGGCGTCGACGCGGCGGCGCAGTCCGTCACCGACCCCGCGGCCGCGGACGACTGATTAACAGGACTTCGTTTTGAGCCCGCTGACCGGCGAGCCGTCGTCCTCGTAGCTCGATTCGATACCCGAGTCGGCGAACATCGGGAGGTTCATCGAGTAGTCGTAGACGACGCTGAACCGCGAGAAGGGGTTCGAGAGGAACGCCGACGCGGGGCCGACGCCGTCGAACGCGACGCCCGCCCGGAGCTGGACGACGGAGTCGTTGCCGACGGAGCCGCTGGCTTCCATCCCGAAGCCGCCCTCGCCGCCGAGGTTCTCGAAGACCGAGAGGAAGACCACGAGGTCGATGCCCGCGCCCTCGCCGCCGATGTCGAACTGGTGGCCCTCGCCGGGGAAACACGGCGAGGTCGGGCCGGTCGCGGCGGCGACCGGGGCGGTCGCGACGGCGAGAATCACGGCGAGCGTCAGGGACGCGCGGGTCGCGGCGTTCATACCGTCGCCTCCGGCGCGCTGGTAATTAAGGATACGCCGCGGTTCTCAGGGATGATACCGTGTGTCGAAGCAAACGAAACCGCGGACGCAACTCGGACCCGGCGGTTACTCCTCGCCGTCGAGCTGTCTGATGAGTTCGTCGAGGACGGCGTCCGCGCTGGCGAGGTTGGTCGCCAGCGGCGTCTGGTGCACGTCGCAGATGCGGAGCAGCGCGGTGATGTCCGGCTCGTGGGGCTGGGCGGTCAGCGGGTCGCGGAGGAAGATGACGCCGTCGCAGGTCTCGCTGGCTATCTCCGCGCCGATCTGCATGTCGCCGCCGAGCGGCCCGGACTGCTTGCGCTCGATGTCGAGGCCCGTGGCGTCGATGAGTCGCTGACCGGTCGTCCCCGTCGCCATGAGCTCGAAGCGTTCGAGGTCGGCCTGTCGCTCCTCGGCGAACGAGATGAGGTCCGGCTTCTTCTCGTCGTGAGCAATAAGTGCGAGACGCATGGCAAACACTCGTTCGAGCGTCGTGATTAATCTTCGCCCGGAAGCCGTCCGTGAGAAATCGTCGCGCGGCGGGGGGTTGACGTGCCGGTGTGGTCGCCGTGGACGAGAGTCGTTACTTGAAGCGGAACGTCTCGAGGTTCTTCGGCGCGAACGTCCGCATGTTGTAGTCGTGGTAGAGCGCCGACGAGAGGTCCTGCACGGAGCGCTCGTCGCCGTGGACGCACAGCACCTTCTCCGGGCGCGGGTTCATCGTCTTGACGAAGTTCTCGAGGCCCTGCCGGTCGGCGTGACCGGAGAAGCCGTCGACGGTCTCGACGTCCATCTCGAGTTTCAGCGTGTCAGACCGGCCCATGCCGTCGCGGCCGTTGACCGGAATCTCGTCCCAGCCGTTCTGGATGCGGCGGCCGAGCGTCCCCTGGGCCTGGTAGCCGACGAAGACCAGCCGGGACTTCGGGTCGGGGCCGACGTGGCGGAGCCACGACATGATGGGGCCGCCGGTGACCATCCCGGAGGTCGAGAGGATGATGGCCTGGTCGCCGTCGGCGACGTCCTGTCGCTCCTCTTCGCCGCCGTCGATGTGGTTGAACTCCTCGGCGAGGAACGGGTTTTCGTCCTCGTGGAAGATGCGGTCGCGGAGGTCGTCGCGGAGGTACTCGGGGTAGGTCGTGTGGATGGCCGTCGCCTCCCAGATCATCCCGTCGAGGTGGACGGGCATCTCCGGAATCTTACCGGAGCGCATCGCCTCTTCGAGGACCAGCATGATCTCTTGGGAGCGACCGACGGCGAACGCCGGGATGACGACCTTCCCGCCGCGGTCGTACGTCTCGTTTATGACCTCGATGAGGCGCTTTTCGGAGTCCTGCTGGTCGGTCTGGTAGTCGTTGCGGCCGCCGTAGGTCGATTCGAGGACGAGCGTCTCCACGCGCGGGAAGTCGTTGACCGCGCCGTTGAACAGGCGGGTGTCCTCGTAGTGGATGTCGCCGGAGAACGCGACGTTGTAGAGGCCGTCGCCGATGTGGAAGTGCGAGACGGCGGAGCCGAGGATGTGGCCCGCGTTGTGGAAGGTGAGCTTCACGTCGGGCGCGATGTCGGTCACGTCGCCGTACTCCAGCGGGATGGTGTGCTTGATGGCCTCGCGGACCATCTCGGACTCGTACGGCGGGGTGCGACCTTCCTTCGAGGCGACGTCGAGGTAGTCGAGCGTGAGCAGGCCCATGAGGTCGCGGGTCGGCTCGGTCGTGTAGATGGGACCGTCGTAGCCGTACTTGAACAGAAGCGGGATGAGCGCCGAGTGGTCGAGGTGGGCGTGGGTGAGAACGACCGCGTCGAGCGAGTTCGCGCCCGACCCGAGCGCCTCGGGGACCTGCAGATACGGCACGTCGTCGGAGCCGGGCTTGTCGCCGCAGTCGACGAGGATGCGGGTCTCGGGCGTCGAGACGATGAAGGACGCGCGGCCGACCTCGCGGCAGCAGCCGAGGGTCGTGATGCGGACCCACTCGTCGTCCGAGAGCTGTTCGCGGTGAATCTGCCGACCGGTCCGTTCGAGGATGCGGCGGCGGTCCTCGCGTTCCTGCTTCAGGAAGTTGCGGACGTTCGAGACCGTCGAGGACTCGATGGGCGGGGTGCGGACGACTTCGGGCGTCCAACCGACTTTCTGCGTAATCTCGCGGAGCGTCGAGCCGTGGCGACCGATGACCATGCCCGGTTTCTCGGCCTCGATGACGACTTCGCCGGTGTCGATGTGGAAGTCGAGGTCGGTGACGCCGGCCTCCTCGGGGATGACGCTCAGAATCTTGGGTTCGGCCTCTCGGGGGTCGGACAGCACGTCCGGGTCCGGGCGAACCGTGATTCGCTTTCGGAGCTTACTCGCGAGTTTCCGGATGAGGTCGCCGTTCTGAGCGAACTTCTTCGGGTCGCGCGTGTAGACGACGAGTTCGGGACCCTCGTACTTGACGTCGGAAACCGAGATGTCGCGGGGGAGTTCGTTCGTAATCTCTGCCTTCAAATTCTCGAGTTGTTTATCTACGGAGCTCATAGTTACGAGCGACCCGTCCGGTCCTGCGCCGGCAGGTCTCGGGAACCCCTACCTCAGGAGCGTCGACACGAGACGGTCCACGTGTACGAGTGCCAGTCTCGGCCAACTGCGGAGAGAGCATAGTGAACTGAATACGGTGGTATCTCGACTGCGGGAAGAGGCAGGGAAAACCCGCTTACCCGACAGTACCATGTCGCCAGTATAAAACCCTTCGCAAAGTCGAAGCGTCTCGGGGGCGACCGACGACCATGGAACTCACACCGGCGACCGTCTCGGCGGAACACGATTGGGTTCGAGAGCGCGCGGACGTGGTCGTCCCGCTCATCAACGAGACGCGGACCCGACTCGGCGAGCAGTTCGACACGCGCGTCGGCGAGGTCGACGACGCGGCCTACCTCGACGCGGTCGACGCGGTGTTCGCCGACGGCGAGGTCGGCGTCAACGTCGCGGCCTACGTGCGCATCCTCAAACAGTTGGACGTGCAGGACGACTATCCGGGGTTCGTCGTGGACGAGGTGCTCGGCCGCGAACTCGCGGCGACCATCGCCGGCGGCGAACCGCTTCGACTGCTCGCGCAGGCGACGTTCCACTTCGCGGACGTGGCCGTCCACACCGACGGTCCCGCCGGACGCGACGACCTCGACGCCGCGCTCGCCGCGGGGTTTCAGACCCGCCTGCCGGGGTGGTCGTGGCGCGAGGGCGACTCACCGTTCGACAGCCGGCGCTGACGACGGGGCGGTGTCGCCGGAAAAAACCGTGTTCGGACCGCTTACCACTCGATTCGGACGCGCTCCGACGACTGCTCGGACTCGCGTTCGGCCTGGGAATCGAGGTCGCTGAGACGTCCGCGGAACGCACCGATACACTCCTCGCACGCGGTCACGTGCGCGAGAACGCCGTCCTCGTACTCCGCCATGACCGCCCGCGGGGTCCGCCGCGTCGGTCGTTCCGGTCCCATCCGGCCGATGCCGCGCACCTCGGGGTCGCCTAACCCCGCCAAGCGCTCGCCCCGCGTCGCCGCCCACCGCGCGTACGACGCGAGTCGGTCGCGGGCGCGGCGCTCGCGCGGGCTCAACTTGCCGGAAAGGTCCACGAATCGGTCCCACGTCTCGACCGTGTACTCCGAGACGAGGCCGCGTTCGACGATATCGTCCAGTCGCTCGATAACCGGTGTGAACTCCGCGCGCCGCCCGCTCGGAACCCACAGTTCGATTCGGACCGCCTCCTCCCGAGGAGTCGGCCGCTCGTCGCTCACAATTGTGTCCATTGTTAGCACGCCAACCACCACGTTCTGGTAGGACACCCGACGATATGTATCTATGCGTCCGCCGGAGTCGCCGAACGTCGTCGGCGAAAGACGGTCCGTGCGGCGGGGCGGCCCGCCGGCACCTTCGGGGCGTTTAAGGGTTCGCTGCGGCTACCGATGGGCAATGAGCGACGAGCAGGAACTCGGTATCACCGAGTCGAAGCAGTACAACACCGGCGAGTGGTACGCCGAGGTCGTCCAGAAGGCGGGCCTCGCGAACTACGGCCCGGAGGGGATGAGCGGCTTCATCGTGACCCGCCCGCGCGGCTACGCGCTGTGGGAGTCCATCCAGAACTACCTCGACGGCGAGTTCAAGAAGACGGGCGTCCAGAACGCGTACTTCCCGCTGTTTATCCCCGAGAGCTATCTCGAACGCGAGAAGGACATCGTCGAGGGCTTCGACCCCGAGGTCGCGTGGGTCACCCACGGCGGCCACGAGGAACTCGAAGAGCGCCTCGCCGTCCGCCCGACCTCCGAGTCCATCATCGCGCCCTACATGGCCCGGTGGGTCCGTAGCCACCGCGACCTCCCGCTCCGCGTGAACCAGTGGGCCTCCGTCGTGCGCTGGGAGGCCACGGAGACGAAGCCGTTCTTCCGCACCAAGGAGTTCCTCTGGCAGGAGGGCCACACGGCCCACGAGACCCGCGACGGCGCGTGGGACGAGACGATGACTCGCCTCTCGCAGTACCGGTCGCTCTACGAGGACGTGCTCGCCATCCCCGTGCTCCGCGGCGCGAAGCCGGAACACGACAAGTTCCCCGGGGCGGACACGACGACGACCGTCGAGGCGCTCATGCCCGACGGCAAGTCCGTGCAGGCCGGCACCTCCCACTACCTCGGCACCTCCTTCGCCGAGGCGTTCGACCTCACCTACACGACCGAAGACGAGGACGAAGAGCCCGCCCACACGACCTCGTGGGGCCTGTCGTGGCGCTCGCTCGGCGCGCTCATCATGACGCACTCCGACGACCAGGGCCTCGTCCTGCCGCCGACCATCGCGCCCGAGCAGGTCGTCATCGTCCCCATCTGGCAGGCCGACACGCAGGAGAAGGTCCTCGAGTACGCCGAGGACATCGCCGACGAGCTCGAAGACGCCGGCGTCCGCGTCGAACTCGACGCCCGCGACGAGCGCAACCCCGGGTTCAAGTTCAACGAGTGGGAGCTCAAGGGCGTCCCCGTGCGCTTCGAAATCGGCCCGAACGAGGTCGACGACGACGTCGTCACCGCCGTCCACCGACCCGACGGCGAGTCGGTCGAACTCGACCGCGAGAACATCGCCGAGGCCGTCCAAGAGCAGTTCGACGAGGTGTACGCGAAGCTCTACGCCGCCGCCGAGGAGAACCTCGAAGAGAACGTCCGCGAGGCGTCCGCCCGCAACGAGATTCTCGGCACCATCGGCCAGCACGGCGGCTACGTGAAAGCGCCGTGGTGCGGTGACGAGGCCTGCGAGGACGAGATTAAAGACCAGATCGCCGCCGAAATCGTCATGGTTCCCCTGAACGACGAGGACGCGGAGATTCACGACGGCGAGGACTGCGCGGTCTGCGGCGACGACGCCGAGGAGACCGCGTACTTCGCGAAGTCCTACTGAGCCGCCCGCCCCACAGTTCCACACGATTATTCATATTTTTCGTCGTGCGTCGAATCATCATTAGTCGACATACTATGTATGGATACATCCTTATATGACATTGTAACACCCTTATGGTTTCAGGAAAAGTTGCTTATGGTGGTAGCTGTACCATTGGCGTATGACCAAGCCACACATAGACGCACCCTTCGCTCAGGGCGGGTTAGCCGACCCGACCGACGAGCGGTCGAACTGCGGCGTTGGGGCCGTCGTAGACCTTGAAAACGGCGCCTCGCACCGAGTCGTCGCAGACAGCCTCGAACTCCTGGAGAACCTCGAGCACCGCGGCACCACGGGCGCCGAGGAGAACACCGGAGACGGGGCGGGTATCCTGTTCCAGCGACCGGACGAATTCTTCGAAGCAGTCCTCGAAACCGAGCTTCCGGACCGTTACGCGGCCGGTTCGGTGTTCATGCCGACCGACGACGAGGTCCGCGAGCGCGTTTCGGCGGTTGTCGAGGATTCGCTGGCCGACCACGGGCTGTCCGTGTTCGACTGGCGCGACGTGCCGACCGACAACTCCGAACTCGGCGCGACCGCGCTCGAATCGGAACCCGACGTCTGGCAACTGTTCGTCGAGCCGGCCGACGAGATGACCGCAGACGAGTTCGACCGGGCGCTCTACCTCGCCCGTCGCGCCGCCGAGAAGGCGGTCGATACCCTCGCCATCGAGGGCGCAGGCCGGTTCTACGTCTGCTCGCTCGACCGCAAGACCATCGTCTACAAGGGGCTGCTCACGGCCGAACAGCTCCCGAACTACTACCCCGACCTCGGCGACGAGCGGATGGTGACCGAACTCGCGCTCGTTCACGCGCGCTTCTCAACCAACACGCTGGGCGCGTGGCACCTCGCCCACCCGTACCGCCAGGTCATCCACAACGGCGAGATAAACACCATCCGCGGTAACGTCAACTGGATGCGCGCCCGCGAGACGGACCTCCAGCACGAGGCCTTCGGCGACGACATCGAGACGCTCAGGCCCATCACGAAGGCCGACCAGTCCGACACCGCGAGCGTCGACAACGCGGTCGAACTGCTCCTCAAGGGCGGCCGCGAACTCCCGCACGTCCTGCGGATGCTCATCCCTGAGGCGTACCGCAACGACGACGCGATGGACCAGGCGCGCCGCGACTGGTACGACTTCCACGCCTCGCTGGTCGAGCCGTGGGACGGCCCCGCGCTCGTCGCGGCGACCGACGGCGACCGCATCGCCGCCGTCCTCGACCGCAACGGACTCCGGCCGTGCCGCTACGAGGTGACGACCGACGGTCGCCTCATCGTCGCCAGCGAGGTCGGCGCGCTCGACACCGACCCCGCGGAAATCGAGTCCCGCGGCCGCCTCCAACCCGGCGAGATTTTCATGGCCGACCCCGACGAGGGCCGCGTCATCCCCGACGCCGAGGTGTTCGACTCCCTCACCGACGAGAAGTACGGCGAGTGGCTCGACGAACAGCAGCGCCACCTCGACGAGCTCGCCGGCGACGCGGACTCCACCTCGCGCGGACAGGTCGAGTCGCTCCGGGCGACGCAGGCGGCGTTCGGCTACACGCACGACCAGCTCAACCACATGATAGAGCCGATGGCCCGCGACGGCAAGGACCCCGTCGGCTCGATGGGCGACGACACGCCGCTTTCGGTGCTGTCGGACCTCAACCGCCCGCTGTTTACCTACTTCAAGCAGCTGTTCGCGCAGGTGTCGAACCCGCCTATCGACTACATCCGCGAGAAGCTCGTGACGAGCCTGGAGTCGCGGCTCGGCTTCCAGCGTAACCTGCTCGACGAGTCGGCCGACCACGCGCGCCAGCTCGTCCTCGACTCGCCCGTCCTCACGGACGCCGAGACGGCCGCCATCAAGGACCTCGACGACGACATGCGCAGCGCCGTCGTCGACATCACCTACGAGCAGGGCGGCGACCTCCGCGAGGCCATCGAGGCCGTCCGCGACGAGGCCAAGGCGGTCATCGAAGACGGCGCGGATATCGTCGTCCTCTCCGACCGCAACGTCGGCTCCGACCGGGTCGCCATCCCGAGCCTGCTCGCGACGGGCGCGGTCCACCACAGCCTCGTCCGCAACGGCCTGCGGAACCACGCCGGGCTCGTCGTCGAATCCGGCGACCCCCGCGAGGTCCACCACCTCGCCACGCTCGTCGGCTACGGCGCGGGCGCGGTGAACCCCTACCTCGCCTACCAGACTATCGAGGACATCGTCGCCGGCCCCGACGGGGCCGACGAGGGCGAGGCCATCGACGCGTACGTTCACGCGCTCGAAGACGGCCTGCTCAAGACGATGGCCAAGATGGGCATCTCGACGGTCGAGAGCTACCGCGGCGCGCAGATCTTCGAAGCCGTCGGCCTCGCCTCCGACTTCGTCGCCGAGTACTTCGAGGGCACCGAAATCCGCACCGAGGGTATCGGACTCGACGTCATCGAAGAGGACCTGCTGACCCGCCACGCCGCCGCCTTCGGCGCGGACCCGAAGCTCGAACGGCAGGGCGAGTACGAGAACCGCTCGGCCGGCATCCACCACGGCTGGAACCCCCAGACCGTCGGCACGCTCCAGCAGTCGGTCCGCGCCGGCGACTACGAGAAGTACAAGGAGTTCGCCGAGCTGGTCAACGACCAGTCGGAGCAGCTGAAGGCGCTCCGCGGCCTGCTCGAGTTCGACTCCGACCGCGAGCCCGTGGACATCGACGAGGTCGAACCCGTCGAGGACATCGTCAAGCGCTTCTCGACGGCCGCGATGTCGCTCGGCAGCCTCTCGCCGGAGGCCCACGAGAACAACTCCATCGCGATGAACCGCATCGGCGGCAAGTCCAACTCCGGCGAGGGCGGCGAACCGCCGGAGCGCTTCGGCACCGAAAAAGAGTGTAACGTCAAGCAGGTCGCCTCCGGCCGCTTCGGCGTCACCTCGCATTACCTCTCGTCGGCCGACGAGATTCAGATCAAGATGGCGCAGGGCTCGAAGCCCGGCGAGGGCGGCCACCTCCCCGGCAAGAAGGTCAACGAGATGATCGCCCACGTCCGCTACGCGACGCCGGGCGTCGGCCTCATCTCGCCGCCGCCGCTGCACGACATCTACTCCATCGAGGACCTCAAACAGCTCATCTTCGACCTGAAGTCGGCCAACCCCGACGCCGACATCAACGTCAAGCTCGTCTCCGAGGCCGGTATCGGCACCATCGCCGCCGGCGTCTCGAAGGCGAAAGCCGACGTGGTCCACATCTCCGGCCACGACGGCGGCACCGGCGCGTCGCCGAAGACCTCCATCAAGAACGCGGGCCTCCCGTGGGAACTCGGCCTCGCCGAGGCCAACCAGATGCTCCGCGCGACGGGGCTTCGCTCCCGCATCCGCGTCTCCGTCGACGGCGGCATGAAGACCGGCCGCGACGTGGCAATCGCCGCCCTCCTCGGCGGCGAGGAGTACATCTTCGGGACCGCGTCGCTCGTCACCTCGGGCTGCGTGATGGCCCGCCAGTGCCACGAGAACACCTGTCCGGTCGGCGTCGCCACGCAGGACGAGAACCTGCGCCGCCGCTTCCCCGGCGAGCCCGACCACGTCATCAACTACATGACGTTCATCGCGGAGGAACTCCGCGAGATCATGGCCGACCTCGGCTTCACCTCGCTCGACGAGATGATCGGTCGTCCGTCCCTGCTCCGGCAGATAGAGACGGACCACGAGAAGGCCAAGCACCTCGACCTCTCGTCGGTGCTGGCCGAGCCCAAGACGGGCGCGCGCCGCAAGACCGAAGAGCAGGTCCACGCGGACATCGGGACGCACGTCGACCACAAGCTCATCGACGAGGCCGCGGAGGCAATCGAGGACCGCGAGCCGGTCGTCATCCGCCGCGACCTCTCGAACGTCGACCGCGCGGTCGGCGCGATGCTCTCGAACCGCATCTCCAACGCCCACGGCGGCGAGGGGCTCCCGGACGACACCATCCGCTGCGAGTTCGACGGTATCGCCGGCCAGACGTTCGGCGGCTTCCTCGCCCGCGGCGTCACGATGCGGCTCACCGGGGCCGCGAACGACTACGTCGGCAAGGGCCTCTCCGGCGGCCGCGTCATCGTCAACACGCCCGCCGAGGCCAACTACGAGGCCGCAGAGAACATCCTCATCGGCAACGTCGCCCTCTACGGCGCGACGCAGGGCGAATGTTACGTCAACGGCCTCGCCGGCGAGCGCTTCGGCGTCCGCAACTCCGGCGTGAAGGCGGTCGTCGAAGGCGTCGGCGACCACGGCTGCGAGTACATGACCGGCGGCGTCGTCGCCGTACTCGGCGAGACGGGGCGCAACTTCGCCGCGGGCATGTCCGGCGGCGTGGCCTACGTCTACGACCCCGACGACGAGTTCGCCGCGAAGGCGAACACCGAGATGGTGACGCTCGAAACCCACCTCGACGACAAGGACGAGGCGATGCTCACCCGACTCGTCGAGAACCACCTCGCGTACACCGAGTCCGACCGCGCGGCCGAACTGCTCGACGACTGGCAGTCGGTGCTCGGCGACTTCGTGAAGGTGATGCCCGACGCGTACGCCGAGGTCATCGCCGAGGACGGCCGCGAGGACGTGCGTAACGAACTTCCGGCGAAGGCGGGCGCAATCGTCGACGCCGGTACCGACAGAGTCGGCGCAGCGACGACGAGCGACGACTGAGGACCGACTCGACCGTCAGCGACTGACGGTCCGGTCGCCATCCCGCGTTTTCTTGCTGTTCGGTGTGTTTTTTCGGACTGTTTCGTATCACTTACCGAACAGATAATGATGAGCCGTCCGGGGCCATGTCGGCGTGGACATGACCCGAGATTACTCGCGGCGGACAGTCCTCGCCACCCTCGGTGCCCTCACGGCATCCGGCGTGGCCGGCACCTCGCTCGCGGACAGTCACTCGACGGCAGAATCGGACACGGTCACGACCGAGGATTGGTCGCAGTCTCGTGCCGAACCGGGACGCACCGGCGCAGTCGCTCCCGAATCGGCGCCCGACGACGAGTACGCCGCCCTGTCGTGGCTGGACGGAACGTGGCATAAGACCAGCGCGAACGAGGTGCTCGTCGACGACGGGGCCGTCTTCCAGACGTTCTACACCAACGACAGCACGTTCCGCGGGGGTGTCGTCGCCTACGAGGTCGACACGGGCGAAGAACGTTGGAAATACATCGCACCGGAGTACGGGGCGTCAGAGCCCGGAATCGGCCGGGTGACCGACACTCCAGCCGTGGCAGAAGGGACGCTCTTCGTGACGAGCGAGGCAGGATACACCGATTCGGACGTCAAATACGGTGGCCTCCACGCGCTCGACTTGGATACCGGCGAAATTAATTGGCAGAAGACACCAGCGGACTACGCAAGTCCGGACGAGGAGTGGCTCGGGACGCCGCTCATCGCCGACGGCTCCCTCTACGTCCAGCACCTGACAAACGCCAGCGCAGACCCGGACCAACAGGAGTCGGTCGTCGCGGAACTCGACCCCGAGAGCGGCGAAGTCGTGTGGCGCTCCGACGCGTCGTACCGGTCCTATCCCTACATTGGCGACGACGAGACGCTCTACGGGATGGCGACGTACACCGACGCGGCGAACGAACTCGTCGCGTGGAACTCCAACGACGGGAGCAGGCGGTGGACGGCGGTGCTGGAAGACGGTGTGAACTTCGTCGACTCGGCCCACAAAAACGGTCGCATCTACCGTTCCTCCGGGAATCGGTTCCGCACGGACGAGATAAACCGAGTCGTCGCACACAGCGACGAGGACGGGAGCATCGAGTGGGAGACGAGACTCACACCCGACGGCGAGGAGTCGGCGCGGTTCATCAGCGCACCGGCCGTCGCCGACGGCACCGTCTACGTCACCACCGCGCTCGACGTGGACTCGGTGGCCGAGGAGGGCGTCCTCTCGACGGTCTACGCGCTCGACGTCGACACCGGAGACGTGCTGTGGACGCACGACACCTCGACCGAACTCCACGGCGACCCGAGCGTCGCCGGCGACACCGTCTACCTCGGCGGGAGCGCCATCCCCAAGTCCGTCGGCGAGTTCGAACGCGAACGCCGACACCCCACGATACACGCGCTCTCGACCGAAGACGGGTCCCCACAGTGGTCCTATCTGGTTCGACACGAGCAGGGCGCACCGTCCCGAAAAGCATCGACGCCGGCACTCGCGGGCGGACGAATCTTCGCCGGGTATCTGGAAGAGGAGTCCACCGAGCAAGCCGGGGTGTTCGCCCTCGAAGGGAGTCCCACCGCCCCCGATTCGAGGGATCTCCCGCGCTCCTCGGATGCCCCGGTCGCCCGCATCGTCACCGACCCCGAAGACGCCGACTCGACGGACCTCGATTCCGGGACCACCGTCGGCCTCGACGGAACCGCGTCGACGGGTGAGGTGGCGACCTACGAGTGGCAGTTCGGCGAGGGCGCATCGTTCGGAGAACGCGGTTCGACGACAGAGATCACGCTCGACTTCTGTGGCACACTCGACGTGACGCTCCGCGTCACCGGGCCGGATGGGAACCGGAGCACCGACACCGTCAGCCTCTCGACCGACTGATTTCGTGGGAAAGTCCCTCCGTCACCCCTCTGCCGTCCCATTTTTTCACCGACCGTCCGAACTCGATGGCATGCCCCGCGAGTACGACAAACTCGTCCGCGACGACATTCCACGAATCATCCGCGAATCGGGCGAGACGCCGGTCGTCCACATTGCAGACGACGAAGAGTTCGACCGGCGGCTGCGCGAGAAACTGGTCGAAGAGGCCGAGGAGTTCGCCGAATCGAGACGCCTCGAAGAACTCGCAGACGTGTTCGCCGTCGTGGACGCGGTTCTCGACCGGTGCGACGAGGACTGGGAGTGGGTCGAGACGGTGGCGAGAGAGAAGGCGGCCGAGCGCGGTGGATTCGAGGACGGCGTGGTACTCGAACGGGTGGAGTGAGACACCCACGAATAGCGCGGGTCCCCGGAACCCACCGCCGATTCTCCCACGTTTTTCACCGCGCGCGCCTTCGACCGAGACATGGACAACGCACTCGTCATCGGCGGCACGCGGTTCATCGGCCGCCACCTCGTCTCGGAACTCCTCGACAGCGGCTACGCCGTGACCATCTTCAACCGCGGGAACCACGACAACCCCTTCGAGGACGACCCGCGCGTCCAGCACGTCCAGGGCGACCGAACGGACGACGAGGCGCTTCGGACCGCGAAGCTGACCGTCGACCCCGACGCCGTCTTCGACTGCGTGGCGTACAAGCCCGCCGAGGTCGCCTCCGCGGTCGACATCTTCGCCGACGTGGACGCCTACGTCTACATCTCCAGCGGCGCGGCCTACGGAAGCGAGGTCATCCCGAAGCGCGAAAACGAGACGCCGCTGTGCGACTGCACCGACGAGCAGGCGGCAGACGACTCGGGCGCGAGCTACGGCCCGCGGAAGGCCGAGGGCGACCGCGTCGTCTTCGAGGCGGCCTCGCGGGGCATCAACGCGATGTCCGTCCGCCCGTGTATCGTCTACGGCCCCGAGGACTACACCGAGCGCCTCGACTACTGGATCGACCGCGTGCTGAACTACGACCGCGTCGTCGTCCCCGGCGACGGGACGAACGTCTGGCACCGCGCCTACGTCGAGGACGTGGCGAGCGCGATGCGCGTCGTCGCCGAGGAGGGCGAGGCCGGCGAGGCCTACAACGTCGGCGACAGGCGGCTCGTCACGCTCGAAGAGATGGTTCAGGTCATCGCCGACGCCGCGGGCACCGACGTCGAGGTGGTCCACGCGGGCGAGCGCGAACTCGCCGCGACGGACCTCTCGATGGACGATTTCATCCTCTACCGCGACTACCCGCACGTCCTCGCGACGGACAAACTCGCCCGTCTCGGGTGGGAGTCCACCCCCGTCGAGGAGGCGATGCGCCGGTCGGTCGCGGACCACCGCGACAGCGACCGCGACGGCTCCGAACACGACCCCGGCCGCGACGCCGAAGAACGCGTACTGTCGATTCTCGATACGCTCTGAGAGCGCCGGCGTTCAGCCGCTGAACTGGCCGTCGTGGTCCATCTCGGGGACCTCGTCTTCGAGCCACTCGCGGAACCACTTGACGCGCTTGAGCCGCTGGTGAGCGAAGCTCTGGGCCGTGTCGGTCTCGAGACGCGCGGACGCGTCGCGGCCGCGCTCGAAGACGCGCTCGACCATCTCGGCGGCGTCCATGTGCGTCCGCGCCTCGTAGCCCATCCGCAGGAGCATCAGCGCGGTGCCGTTCGCGCCGATCTTGTCGAGGATGTCGGCCTCGATGAGACAGCGCGTCTCCAGCGACACGTCCGTCAGCGGGCCCTGATACGAGTGGTCGGAGACGACCTGACACACCTGGTCGACGAAGGACTCGGGGTAGTCGCCGTGGGTGCTGAGGAACTCGCGGGCGACGCGAGCGCCCTCCTCGGCGTGGACCTCCTGGTCGGCTTCGAGCTTCGAGATGTCGTGAAAGAGCGCGGCGACGCGGACGACGTCGACGTCAGCGCCCTCGCGGTCGGCGATGCGCGTCGCGAGGTCGACGACGTTGAGGATGTGGTTGAACCGGTACTCCGCGGAGTGCCACGGGTACCAGCGCATCCGCCCGCCGTCGTCTTCGTTTTCGACGCTCGCAGAGAGATAGTCCGAGACGAAACGCTTCATATCCTCGAACTCCGCGTCGGAGACGGCCGACTCTTTGATTTCAACGCCCACGGCAGAACCTCCGTAGGTGTTGGCACGTGCGTATTCTCATTACACGGAATGAGGGTCGTTCCACTCTTAGGCGTTACGACCACCCTGAGTCGCGCGAACCGGGCTCTCGGGCGACCAGACCGGGTCTCGTGGCCGGCGGTGTGACTCGGTGCCACATCGGCGGGAGTTAACTCGAACGACCGCGTCGTCCCCGCCGTGACCGAAGCACGATACCTCGACGACGCGACGACACACGAGTTCGAGGCGACCGTCGAGACGGTCCGCGGAAGCGACCGCGTCGTCCTCGACCGGACCTATTTCTACCCGACCGGCGGCGGCCAACCGAACGACACGGGCACCCTATCGAGAGACGGCGAGAGCGGCGACGGCGAGACGTGGGACGTGACGGACGTGCGGAAACGCGACCGAATCGAACACGTCGTCGCGGGCGACGCCCCCGAGCCGGGAACGGCCGTCTTCGGACGCGTCGACGCGGCGCGGCGGCGGGCACACAGCCGCTACCACACGGCCCAGCATCTCCTCTCTGCGGTCCTCCTCGACGAGTTCGACGCCGAGACGACCGGTAACCAGCTGTACGCCGACCACGCGCATCTCGACTGCGCCTACGACCGCTTCGACGGCGACGACCTCCGGACCATCGAGACGCGCCTGAACGACCTCGTCGCGTCCGACCTCCCCGTTCGGTGGTACGGCCTCGACCGCGACGAGGCCGAGGCGACGCTCGACCCCGAGCGCACCCGACTGCACCTGCTTCCGGACTCGATTCGAGAGGTCCGAATCGTCGAAATCGGCGACCCGGACGACCCCTTCGACCGGACCGCCTGCGCGGGGACGCACGTCTCGGCGACGGGCGACATCGGCACGGTCTCCGTCACCGGCCGGACCACCCAGGGCTCGGCTCACGAGCGCGTGAACTTCGTCCTCGAATAGCCGATTCGACCCCGACCGAACCCGACTGACCGCCCGCGACTACGCCGACTGGGCCGCCTCGGTCCGCGCCCGCGGCTCGCACACCCAACCTTCCTTGACCGGGACCAGTTCGTAGCCCGCCTCCCTGAGCAGGGCCTTCGCCGCCGCCTCGTCGTGGCTCCCGCGGGCGTCGTGCAGTTCGAAATACACCGTCGGCCGGTGCTCGCGGAGGACCGTTTCCGCCCCCCGGAGCACGTTCAGGCCGAACCCCTCTACGTCCACCTTCAGGTGGTCCGGCGGCGGAACCGTCCCGGAATCGACGAGCGAGTCGAGCCGCCGCATCGACACCGACGCCGTGTCGACGACCTGCGCTTCCCACGCGCTCGCGTGGTCCCGCGAGAACGAACCCAACTCGTCGTAACTCGACAGGTGGAACTCCCGCGACTCGTCGGCCTCGCCGAGGCCGCACTCGAGAAGGTCCACCCGGTCGTCGAAGTCATTGACCTCGACGTTCGCCCGCAACTGGCCGACGACTTCGGGATGCGGTTCGACGGCGACCACCCGCGCGGAGGACTCGCTGGCCGCGGTTGCGAGCGTGTAGGTTCCCGTGTTCGCGCCCACGTCGACCACGACGTCATCGTCGTCGAGACCGAGCAACAGCGCCTGCAGGAGCACGTCGTTGCCGTGGCGGTTGTACAGTTCGTAGCTCCTGAAACTCGTGCGCCCGACGTGCTTCTTCGTGGCGACGAACCGTCGTTCGTAGTTCGCCCGAACGAGCGCGTAGTGGAGGGAGTACGCGAGGTGGCGAGCGGTCGACACCGGGTGCAGCAGAGACACGTTAGTATACTGTCATTGTCCGGTATTAAAAATCGCTCGGCGACGAAATGATTCGGCGTGTCGTGTTTTTGAATCAGGACTATATTAGGTGACTACCGTCTTAGAAGTTCGTCAGATACTTCTCCGCTGTACTTTTCTTAGCGGACCTGTCTTTTCAGAGCAGCAAATAAACACCGCTGCATCACGTATCTATCTCCGGATCATCCGCACCTAATCACGATCTAATTGAGGGACCGTATAGAGCAAGAGAATGAGACAATTTATCGACATGGTGAGGTCGTGATTCTTTGTCTCAAAACCAGAAAGCACGAGCACCAAACGAGGCAAGAGTAGTTCAAGAGCACACGACACCCCCTGTTCCACGCTTAGCTCATAACAACCGCTTCATCAGAGAAGAGATACAGAAAGCAAACGCTCGTTCTTCACCTTGTTTTAATTTTCTCCGCCATCTTTCTGGGTGAACTTACGTAGGATTTTTCTGGCTTGTCTCTTTCCAGGTGGAGTCAATTTGACTGTTGCGGAGGGCCCCCTGCCTGCTCTATTGAAGTATCGATCTCCTTCGCCCTGATACATATTTGCCATTCCTGAAGAAGAGATACTAGACAATTCAAGCGCATCCTTGAGCTTTGACGACTTTACACGGTTTGCCTCGTAGCACTCATGCCACACATACAGCAGTATTAGTGAAGCGACCCGTTGTCGGTCTGTTTGTCTTTTTCCAATCTTTCCTAATTCTTCGGAATACAATACTGGCATTTCGTCGTCATCAGGGTTTACGTGGAGAAATCTCTCAAGTTGACTCTCAGATACATGAAGTTGTGATGCAATTGAGTGCAATGGCCCCGGTTCTGTATTCTCTTCTTCAACTCCATTCTGAGCAAAGGATTCCAAAGAAGTGCTTTCAGTTTTATCCGACTCTATTTCCGGAGACACTTGATCCACGCCGAATTCATTGAACTGGTCTTGATTATTCTCGATGAATTGCATGAGGTCAAGGACCTCTTCTTGGTAATCTTCGTCGTTTAGAGCGTGAATCTCTACAGTCATCGGCCCATATTCGAATGTCACAGTAGTTTCCATTTCTATCTCATTCAGTCGAGTTCTGCAGACATAATTCTTTCCCAGAGATGAAAAATATCTCTGGATTTTTTGATAACAGGTGTTTCTAAACTATGCTGCATTTCCTTGTGAGCCATGATTCGGGATGCTTGTGGCACAAAGACGGTCAGTATTGACACAGAAGATGATCCAGTCATATATCCCAGGAATTCTAATATAGGTTTGAAACCCATATTCTCGGAGTAATACTTATATGTCGTCGCACGCATGTTACATCAAACGTCGTAGTTCACGACCTAATCAATGTGAGAAACGCAGTAAGTTCGGTCCGCGGAACCTGCCAGGGAACCGCGCGGACCGATTGTGCAGCCCCTTCAACACCCCTATCTGGCCGAAGGGACTTGGGGTCCCTGCGACACGGTAGGCTATCAGGGCTTATCTATATCTAGATTAGCCTAAGCAAATAGTTTACCCATGTCGCTATCGGTCGGATGCGGCACAATGAGCTCTACCACAGACTCAAACACCACCACCGACCATACGCCGTGGGATGAACTCACCCCGGCACGACAGCGAGTAGCAAAGACCGTTGCCTACGTCAACGGACCTCAAACGTTCGAACGTCCAAACCTTCACGACGACGTGAAGGAATCGACAGCCGTCGAGGATGTCATCGACGACAAAGACCGTGTACTCACCTCGCTGAAGTACACTCGGTTGCTGAACGACCTCGTCGACGACGGCTATCTCACCCTGGAATTTCAAGGGGGGACAAACCCCATCATCTTGGATGTCGAGTACGACTCGACCCGAGACACCCGAAACGCAGCACCTTGGGGCGACGCAAGTGCTCTTCACACGCTAGTTAGTCAGGTGTGTGACCGCGAGGGTATCACACGAGACCTACTCAGCGAGGTAGAGAATCCGTACGATGTCAACCAAGTCAGGCAGAAGGTGAACGAAGCCGTAGGCCGGACCGTGCTGCTCCCGTACGCCGACCCAAGTGAATATCGCTTCACCAAAGAGACCTACTCACTCGTCAGTGAGAAGGTTCAGGCGGAGAAAGAAGAGCAGTAGGCTGCAGTTCTAGCCTCGGTTTACCTTTTTTAGATTGTCAGTTGGCACTCACCACCTCAAAGCGGTGTGTCTATGGCTGTGCGGGCAACCCACTACAGACCTGAACTCGTAGGGTTGTAGAACGAACCGGAACCGGACAACACCGGTCCCAGTCAGGATTAGAACGCTTGAGGTAGTAGTCCCGGGCGGATTCGAACCGCCGTCAGCGGCTGTCTTCTCGGCACGCATTGAACCGAACCAATCCAAAGGCCGCTATGATTGGCCACTACACCACGGGACTTCGGTCACGTCGTTCACTCGTCCCCTGTGCCTCGCAATCTCTTCGAGATTGCTCACCACCACGGGACTGCGCACTCGTCGGTTATCCGCTGGTAAATGAAAACGCTTCGGTTCCGGCCGGTCGCCGGCGGCGATTAATCGGCGACTTCCGTCTCCGTCTCGGGTTCCGCGCCGCACACCTCGAGATACTCGCAGGCGTCCGTCTCAGGGTCGAAACAGTCGGGGCACTCGGAGTTGCGGTCGATGATGGTGTCGAGTCGCTCCGCGATCATCCCGTCGATGACGGGTTCGAGTTCGCGGGCCTCCGCGCGGAACTCCTCGACGTCGAGGACGTTCGAGAGGAAGCGCTCGATGATGCAGTAGGTCTGGAGCGCGTCGCGAGCGCGGACGATACCCTCGTCGGTGAGGGTGACGCCCTTGTACTTCTCGTGTTCGGCGAGGCCGCGGGATTCGAGTTTGCCGATCATCTCGTTCGCGCTCGCCGGACTCACCTCCATCATGTCCGCGAGCGCGCCGGTGGCTGCCGGGCCGTTCTCCATCTCCTGCAGCAGGTAAATCGCCTTGACGTATTGGTCTGCCGTGTTCATCGTTTCACTCGCGGTCTTCCATGATTCGCGTTACTTCTTCTACGCCCTCGGCTTCCTCCTCGCGAATCGCCGACAGCGTCGCGACGAGTTCCTCGCGGTCGATAGAGAACTGTGCGTCGCTCGCCTCGATGGCCTCGATGACGTCGTCGTAGAACTTGTAGGCGGTCTCCTCGTTACAGAGTTGGTCGTAGAGAACGCCGTCGAAGTCCTCGGGTTTCGTCTGGCCGTACTGGGCTTCGACCAGCGCCTCGATCTCCTCGAAGGGGACGCTGTCGACCTCCAGCCGGTCGATGACGGCTTCGAGGCGTTCGCGGTGGTCGGCAGACTCCTCGGCGGCGTGCGAAAGAAGGGCTCGAACCTCCTCGTCGAGCGCGTCTTCGCCGAGTTCCTCGTGGTGGTGGTAGGCGCGTGCCTCCACGACCTCTTCGAGGACGATACCGATCTGGAGGAGTCGGGCGAGCTGGTGGTCCGAGGTGACCTGATACCCGACGCTCACGGACTCGTCCCCCTCGACGTTCGAAGACACGGTCCCACGACGTACATACACACCTCTCCGGGAGTAACCGACTTAAGCGGTTCCCTCGCGGGTCGGCGGGACGAGAAAAACGGTCGTCGAAGCCGCGCCGCGGAGCGGTCTGCCTACCGCAGGCGGGCCGCGATGAGTTCCTCGAGGTCGTCGCGGAACTCGTCGACTTCGATCTCTTCGAGGACGGGGACGAAGAAGCCCTCCACGAGCATGTTACGGGCCTGTTCTTCGGGGATGGACCGAGAGACCATGTAGAAGAGGTCCTCGGCGTCGACCTGCCCGACGGAGGCGGCGTGAGACGCCTCGGTGTCGTGGTTGTTGATGATGAGCTTCGGCGACGCGTCGGCCTCGGACTGGTCCGAGAGCATCAGCGTGTTCTCGCGCTGGTAGGAGTTCGTACTCCACGCGTCGCGGCCGACGTCCTGGACGCCCTCGTACACCGAGCGCGCCTCGTCGTCGAGGACGCCGCGGGTCACGAGGTCGGCCGTCGTGTTCTCGGCCTTGTGCCAGACGCGGGCGTTGACGTCGAGGTGCTGGTCGTCGTGACCGAAGAACGCGCCGACGATTTTCGTCTCCGACGCTTCGCCGTTGAGTTCGGTCTCGACGTCGCTGCGGGTGAGCCGCGAGCCGAGGTTCCCCTCGATCCAGTTGACGGTCGAGTAGGTGTCGGCGTCGGCGCGCTTGAGCGAGTACGTGTACGTCTCCTCGTCGAGGTTCTGCAGGGAGCCGTACTGGACGTACGAGTTCTCGCCCGCGTCGATCTCGACGAGGTTCGAGAAGTACCGCGCGTCGTCGACGCTGTCGCCGGACTCGACGGCTTCGAGGATGGTGACCGACGAGGACTTCTCGGTGACGACGAGCGTGTGGCTGAACAGCGACCGAGAGTTCATCTCGGCGCGAATCTTCACGTCCTCGGCGTCGACGCCCTCGGGGACGTAGATGAACGTGCCCGTGGTGAACAGCGCCGCCGAAAGTGCGGTGAGGTAGTTCGATTGAGGGTCGACGACGGAGCCGAAGCGCTCCTCGATGAGGTCGCCGTACTCGGAGAGCGCCTCCGTGAAGGGGAGGACGACGACGCCCTCGGGCGACTCGCGGGTCGTCTCGTCGGCCTGGTTCAGCGGGTCGACGAGCGACTCGAAGTCGAGCGCTTCGAGGTTCGTCCAGCGGCGACCGGGCGTCTGGATGACGTCCGGCAGTTCGAGCTCGTCGAGTGCTTCGAGGGCCTCGAGTCGGGTCTCGAGGAGCCACTCCGGCTCGTCCCGTGCGTCCGAAATCTCTCGTACCGTCTCTGCGGACAGGTTTGCGGGAAGTTGCGCACTCATTGGTTATCCGAGGCTACCCTCCATCTCGAGTTCGACGAGTCGGTTGAGTTCGACCGCGTACTCGATGGGCAGTTCCTCCGTGATGGGTTCGATGAACCCGGAGACGATCATCTGCTTCGCGTCGTCGTCGTCGAGACCGCGCGACTGGAGGTAGAAGATGTCCTCGTCGCCGATCTTGCCGACGGTCGCCTCGTGGGCGACGTCCACCGTGGACTCGTTGATCTCCATGTACGGCATCGTGTCCGAGGTGGACTCGTTGTCGAACATGAGCGCGTCACACTCGACCGCGGTCGAGGAGTTCTTCGCGCCGTTGGCGATGTGGACGAGACCGCGGTAGTTCGTGCGGCCGCCGTCCTTCGAGATGGACTTCGACTCGATGGTCGACTTCGTCTCGGGGGCGTTGTGGTACACCTTCGCGCCGGTGTCGATGTTCTGGCCCTCGCCCGCGAAGGCGATGGTGATGTGGTTGTCGGAGGCGCCGCGGCCCTTCAGAATCGAGGCCGGGTACAGCATGGTGGCCTTCGAGCCCATCGAGCCCGAAATCCACTCCATGCGGCCGCCCTTCTCGACGATGGCGCGCTTGGTGTTGAGGTTGTAGGTGTTCTTCGACCAGTTCTGGACGGTCGAGTACTGGACGTGGGCGTCCTCGCCGACGAACACTTCGACGCCGCCGGAGTGGAGGTTGAACGCGGAGTACTTGGGAGCCGAACAGCCCTCGATGTAGTGGACTTCGGAGCCCTTCTCCGCGACGATGAGCGTGTGCTCGAACTGGCCCATGCCCTCGGAGTTCATGCGGAAGTACGCCTGGACCGGCATCTCGACCGTCACGTCCTCGGGGACGTAGACGAACGAGCCGCCGGACCAGATAGCGCCGTGAAGCGCCGCGAACTTGTTGTCGCTCGGGGGGACGCACTTCGTCATGAAGTACTCCTTGACGATGTCTTCGTGCTCCTGGACCGCCTGGTCCATGTTCATGAAGACGACGCCTTTCTCCTCCCAGCGCTCCTGCATGTTCTGGTAGACGACTTCGGACTCGTACTGGGCGCCGACGCCAGAGAGGGCGTTCTTCTCGGCTTCCGGGATACCCAGTTTGTCGAAGGTGTCCTTGATGTCGTCCGGCAGGTCGCGCCAGTCGTCGACGCCGCCGCGGACTTCCACGTCGGGTCGGATGTACGGGACGATTTCGTCCACGTTGACCTCGGAGAGGTCAGGCTGGCCGGGCCAGTCGGTCGGCATCGGCATCTTCTGGTACTGCTTGAGCGCGCGAAGGCGGCGCTCGAGCATCCATTCGGGCTCGTCTTTGTCCTCCGAGATGACGCGGATGGTCTCTTCGGTGAGACCCTTCTCGGCCACGAACGCGGCCTTCTGCTCCTTCTTGAACTCGAAGCGAGCTTCCGTGTCTGTCTCTTTGAGGTGGTCTTGGTCGGAACTCATGATGTTGGGGGATTACGCGGCTTCGTACACTTCCTCACGGACCCAGTCGTAGCCCTTGTCTTCGAGTTCGGACGCGAGCGAGGCGTCGCCGCTCTTGACGACCTTGCCGTCCAGCATGATGTGGACGTGGTCCGGCTCGACGTATTCGAGGATACGCTGGTAGTGAGTGATCTGGAGGATACCGGTGCCCTGCTCGTCGCGCAGCGCGTTGATACCCTTCGAGACGTCCTGCAGGCGGTCGATGTCGAGACCGGAGTCGATCTCGTCGAGAACCGCAATCGACGGTTCGAGAATCGCGGCCTGAAGGACCTCGTTTTGTTTCTTCTCGCCGCCGGAGAACCCGGCGTTGAGGTAGCGCTGCATGAACTTCTCGTCCATGTCGAGAAGCTCCATCTTCTCTTTGAGGAGCTTCTGGAACTCGGCGACGCCGACTTCGCCGTCGTCGACGTTACCCTCCATCGGGGAGGTGTCGTAGCCGGCTTCCTCTTCTTCTTCCTCGTCGTCCTCGCCGAAGAGGAGCTCCTCGCGCTCGTCGATCTTCGCGTTGAGCGCGGTGCGGAGGAAGTTCGTCATGGTGACGCCCTCGATTTCCGCGGGGTACTGGAAGCCGAGGAAGATGCCGAGCGCGGCGCGCTCGTTCGGCTCCAGTTCCAGAAGGTTCCACGTGCGGGCGTCGTCCGGAATTTCGAGGTCGCCGAAGTCGTCGTCCTCCAGGTGGAGGAGGATTTCGCCGTCGGTTACCTCGTAGGCGGGGTGCCCGGCGATGATTTTAGAAGTCGTAGACTTGCCGGACCCGTTGGGACCCATCAGTGCGTGGATCTCTCCGGATTTGACTTCCAGGTCGACACCTCGCAGAATCTGCTCACCGTCTTCCTCCGCGACACGTGCGTGGAGGTTCTTGATCTCGAGAGTTGCCATCGTTGGTTCGTTGCCTCGTACTCGAAGGGTGGGGAGTATCGCCCATAATGCTTGCGCATTCACCCCCGCCACCTTTTGTAGAAAGAAAATTTGTTTTCAAAACCGCAAAGAATCACGGCAGTTCGGAACACTCGTCCGGGTTTCGGACAGCCGAACGACGTTACGGTATCGCCATCTACGTAACTGAATTTGGTTTCATCACCTGGTGATACGACCGGTCACATGAAGCTCCCGAGGCCGGTCTGTTCCTGACCGCTTTTCACCTCGTCCCACGACATCCCGAGCGCTTCGATGACGCGGGAGATGGGCCCTTCGAGCGTCTTGGTGAGCATCGTGTCCCAGTCGACCTCGAACGCCTCTGGAATCTGGTCGGCGTACTCGAAGCAGATGACGTCGGGGTCGCGCTTGAACTCGCGGTAGAGGTCGTCGACCTGCGGGTCGAACTCGCCGGTCTCCATCTCGCGGAACCACGACGGGTGGACCTTCCTGAGGTAGACCCGCTTCGGCTTCGAGCCCCGCCCGAAGTTCGTCCCGAGGAAGGCGTTGGCGTACTGCGCCCCGCGGACGTGCGCGGTCGGCGTCTCGTACGCCGAGAGGCGCTTGCCGATGCCGCCGGGGATGCCGGCCTGTTCGAGCGGCAGGTTCCCCGACTCGAAGTCGGTGATGATGTCGTGGAGGTAGTCTTTGATGACTTCCGTCTCCTCGCCGTGGACGATCATGTCGATGACGTTCTTCTGGACTTCCTTCGTTATCTGCGCGATGTCCGAGCGCTTGTACTCGAACCCCGTGATGTCGATGTCGTCGACGTCCTTGCCCTCCTTCCAGACGATGTGACCCGCGTAGCGCTTTTTCTTCCCCGCCTGGAAGAACCGCCGGTAGAGCTTCTCGAACTCGATTTGGAAGCGGTGTTCGTCCGCGCCCAACTCGTCGCGCGCGAAGTCGTCGTAGGCGGCGTTGATGTGCTCCTCGATGTCGAACGACTGCTCGATGGCTTCTTGTTTCGACACGTCGGGGCCGAGTTCGAGCATGACGCTGTCAGTGTCGCCGTAGGCCACGTCGTAGCCGATTTGGTTCGCGGCCTGTTCCGTGAACTCGATGACCTTCCGCCCGGTCGCCGTCACCGCCGCGCCCATCTCCTTGTCGTAGAGGCGGAAGCGGTCCCAGCCCAGCACGCCGTACAGGGAGTTCATGATGACCTTCACCGCGGCCTGCTGGCGGTCGAACTGCTCGTACTCCGACGAGCCGGGGTCGTGGGAGTTCCGAAGTGACTTCTTTTCCTCGCGCTCGGTGAGGAGTTCGTCGACCATCTCCCGAATCATGCCGTCGGGTTCCTGCTGGAAGTGCGTCCCGTTGGGCGCGCGGAACATCTCCCCGTCGTAGCGCTCGGGGTCGACTTTCGTCTCCGGCGACGCGTTGATGGTCACCATGCACATCGGGTACAGCGACTTCAGGTCGAGCACCGTGACGTTCTCCTTGACGCCGGTGATGGGGTCGAAGACGGCACCGCCCTCGTAGTCCTCCGACTCCTGTTTGCCCTTCGAGGGGAGCGCGAACTCGCCGTGGACCTTGTGGAGCACGTAGATGTCGACGGTGTCGCCGGGCGTCGGCGCGTCTTCGAGCTTACAGCCGACGAACGTCCGCACCTCGTCCCAGAAGGCGATTATGTCCTGTTTCCGGTCGATTTCGACGCACAGCTCCACGTCGCGGAGGTTGTATTCGAGCAGGCGCTCGGGGTCTTCCTCCCAGAGGTCGCCGATGTCGCCCGAGTAGCGCTCCTTGCCCGCGTCGAGTTCGAGTTCGCCCACCGCGTCGAGGCGGTAGGATTCGAGTTCGGTGAACTGGGTGCGCTTGTAGGCGTACAGCAGGTCGAAGACGACGCGCCCTTTGATGTCCGGGCCGCCCCAGCCGCCGCGCCAGACCTCGCCGAGCCGCGACATGCGGTTGTAGTCGAGGTTCAGGTCGGTCGTCCTGTCGACCTCCTCCAACCGGTCGAGGAAGTACGGCGCGTCGAAGTCCTCGAAGTTCCACCCGGTGAGGATGTCGGGGTCGGTCTCCTCGATGTACGAGAGGAAGGCGTCGAGCATCGCCGCCTCCTCGTCGAACGTCCTGACCTCCACGTCCGCGTCCTCCCCGAGGAACTCGTAGTTCGGCAGCGACTCGGGGCGCTTGCCGAGACCCTCGTCGGCGACGGCGTGCCAGACGACGTACTCGTCGCGGTAGGAGTCGTGGCTGGTGAGACAGATAATCGGCTCTTCGCCCTCCTCGGGGAAGCCGTTCCGGTCGTTGACCTCGATGTCGAAGGTGTTCACCCGAAGGCTCGCGTCGACCGCCGCGGGCGCGACCTCCTGGTGGGGAACCTGAATCGACCCGTCGTCGAGGCGGCGCTCGGGGACGCGGACGCCGCTTTTGATGTCCTTGTCGATGAGCAGGCGGTTCGGAAAGAGGATGTCCGCCTCGTAGTGGTCGAACTCGTCGCGAATCTGGCCGACGTCGCGGGGGGTGCGGCCGTAAATCTTCGTTAGCTCCTCGCCGCGGATGCTCTCGTAGCCGTCCTCGGTGCCGGTGATGACGTCCTTGTCGAGCGCGTCGTCGTCGAGGCTGTCCGTGGGCGCGTAGAAGTACGGCCGGAACCCGAGCACGCGGACGTGTTCGGTCTCGTCGTCCGCCGTCCGACCGAAGATGTGAATCACCGGGTACTCGTCGCGCCCCGCGCCCTCGATGGTGTAGTCGACCTGCGTGACGGCCAGTTCGACCGTCCCGTCCGGGTCGGGAAACCGCACCTCGTCCGTGTCGATGACGTCGGAGACGTGCTGGCCGGCGTCGCCGGCGACGATGGCGGCCTCCTCGTCAGGCCGCGCGTCGCCCGCGCCGTCGGCGTCGTTCCCCCCGAAGTCGGTCAGACCCGTCTGCGTCATGCCAGTCGCTTCGATGGCGCGGCTAAAAACCCCGGCGTTTCCGCGAACTGCACCCCGAACCACGGAAAGACATATATCCATGTGTGACATTCCTTGTCACACGATATGACCGACCACGCAACTCCGGAGCGGTGGGATGGCACGATCGACGGCGACGGACCGGCTGGTCCGACGGGAGCCGAGACGGTCGAATCCTACGATATCGACGGTGGCGTGGTGTTCTACGACGCGGAGAACCCACTCGCGTGGGTCGAGGCATCGCGGTCGATGCGCCTCGACGACTGCGCCTGACTCGGCCGAAACGGACACTTTTTCTCGGCACGGCGTCTCGACGCGAGCGTGACGGACGACGAGCGACGCGAGGGAACGCCCGCCGCTGACGCGGAAGACGAAGGCGACGACGCGGAGCGTCCGTCGGCGGACATGGCCTCGAAAATCGACCCCGAAACGCGATGGGGCGACCCCGAGGCCCGCTGGGGAGACCCGGAAGCCCGCTGGGGGAACCCCGAAAAGGAGCTCCCGACGATTCCCCGCGTTCGCATCCCCGGCGAGGACGCCGACGAGGATTCGGACGGCGAGAGCGACGGCGACGACGCGCCGGAGTTCTCCCCCGACGTGAACCCCGAGGTAGCCCGCCTGTTCTGGGCGAGCGTCGTCCTCGCGAACGTCGGCCTCGCGGGAGTCACGGTCGGCCCGATGCTCGCCTACTTCCGCGGCGACACGCTCCTCGGCGCAGGCCTGTTTCTGTTCGGTGTGGTCGTGCTCGCCCGCGTCTACTCCGTCTACCGAGAGTTCAAGCGAGGGGAGTGGCGGGACGACGAGAACGATGCGAACGATGCGGACGACGGTGATGTAAGCGACACCGACGAAGACGCTCCCGAGCGCAACCGCTAACAGTCGTCGCGCCCTTCGCCGAGACATATGCGAACCGTTCGCGGGCCAGACGGCCGGACGTACCTCCTCGTCAAGCAGTCGAGCGACGCCAGCCGCGTCCGCGACCCGGAGACCGGCGAGGAGCGACACCTGCCGAACGACGAACTCGAAGCCGTGAGCGGCGAGTCTCCGCTCGAAACCGCCGCACGAGCCGTTCCCGAGCCGGTCCGGGAGATACTCGTCGCGGTCCCGACCGAGCGCGGACTGGGCTTGCTCGTCGACCTCGTCGACCGCGGGCCGCTCCCCGCGGTCGACCTCCTCGGGGCCTACGACCTCTGCGAGAGCGACCTCCACGGCCTCCTGACCGAGTTCCGGGTCGCCGGCCTCGTCGCCGAGACCACGGTCTACGGGGAGCGCGGCTACGAGGCGACTGAGACCGCGAAAGAAGGGGTCGAACTGCTGCGGGCGAGCGAATAGGGTCGCTCTCGGGTCGTCCGCGGCGGAACCGACCCGCTCTCAGTCGTCCGCGAGCGCGCTCTCGACGGTCGGCGCGTCGGTTCGCTCGACCGTCGAGCGGTTCGTCGTCGGGTTCTTCTCCACGCGGACGAGGTCGTCGGCCGCACCGACCAGCTCGTCGTCGTGGCTGACGATGAGAATCTGCTTGACGCCGCGGTTCTGCATGTCCTCGACGAGGTCGACCAGCCGCGAGACGTGGCCGTCGTCGAGGAAGACCGTCGGCTCGTCGAGGATGAGCGGCGGGAGCGGTGCCGCGCCGTCGATACCCTCGGCGAGGAGCCGGTAGATGGCACACCGGAGGCTGAGGTTGAACAGGGCGCGCTCGCCGCCAGAGAGCTGTTCGGGTTCGAGCGCGGTGCCGTCCTTCTGGAACACCGTCAGCCCGTACTCGCCGTCGAGCCGGATTCGCGAGTAGGCGTCGTTGGCGTAGACGAGGTCGAACGTCTCGTTGAGCATCCGTTCGAGGACCTCGACGTTGCGCTGGCGAAGCTCCGCCCGGAGGTCGCCGTAGGTCGATTCGAGCGTCGACACCTCCTCGTGGACCGATTCGAGGGCGTCGACGCGCTCGGCGAGGTGTTCGCGGCGCTCCCGGAGGCCGTCCAACTGTTCGAGTTCGGCCTCGACGCCGCCGACGCGGCTCTGGAGTTCGTCGCGCTTGTCTCGCAGTTCGGGAAGCACTTCGTCTTCGACCCGTTCGAGGTACTCCGCGGCGTTCTCCCTGCGCTGTCTCGCCCCCTCGACCGCCTCCTCGTCGACCGTCTCGCGGAGTTCGTCGCGGCGCTCGCGACGCTCTCGGAGGTGTTCGCGGCGCTCGCGGTTCACGTCTGCGAGCGTCTCGCGCTTCTCGCGGAGCCGGTCCCGCGCGTCGATTTTCTCGGCTCGCGCGTCGACCAGCGACTCGACGCGGTCGAGTCGGTCGCGCCGCTCGTCGAGTGCTTCGAGGTCCGCTTCGAGCGACTCGACCGTCTCCGCGACCTCCTCGGCCCGCTCGGCCTGCGTCGTCGCGGCCTCGCGTTTCTCCTCGGCCTCGGCTTCGAGTTCCGCGGCGGCCTCGCGCTTCTCCGCGGCGGCCTCCCGGCGGCTCTCGACGGTCTCCTCGCGGTCGGCGATGCGTTCTTCGGCGAGGTCGAGTTTGTCGCGCTGAGAGCCCGCGCGGTTCTCGATTTCGACCAGTGCCTCGGCCGCCTCGACGGCCGCCGAGCGCGACTCGACGTCCGATTCGAGCGAGTCGAGGTCGGCTTCCAGCGATTCGACGGCGGCCTCGCGCTCGCTGATGGCGTCGACGTGGGGCGAGCCCTCGACCGGCTGCCCGCACTCGGGGCACTTGCCCGCGTCGCGGAGGCGCTCGGCCTCGGCGAGACGCTCGCGCGCGTTCTTCAGTTCGGTCTCCGTCTCCGCGAGCGACTCGCGGGCGTCGGACCGCGCCTCACGCCGTTTTTCGAGGAGGTCGGCGGCCTCGCCGAGTTCGACGGGGGCGTCCTCGAACCGCGCTTCGGCGTCGTCGAGCGACGACCGAAGCTCCGCGCGCGTCTCGCGGAACGATTCGAGCTCCCGCTCGGCCTCGGCGGCGGTCTCCGCGTCGGCCTCGGCGGCCTCGCGTTTCTCCTCGGCGCGCGATTCGAGGTCGGCGGCGCGCTCGGCGAGCCGCTCGGCCTGCGTCTCGAACGCCTGCGCCCGCGTCCGCGCCTCGGAGAGGTCGTCGCGCAGCCCGGATTCGCGCTCCGAAAGCGCCTCCCGCGCGCCGGCAATCGCCTCGTCGCTCGCGTCGTCGAGGTCGGCCCGGTCGAGGGCGTCGTCGATGTCGGATTCGAGGTCGTCGGCGGCGGCGTCGAGTTCGCGGACGCGCTCCGAGAGGTCGTCGCGCTTCGTCTCGTCCGTGGAGATTTTCGCGGTCAGGTCCTCGATTGCCGCCTCGACCTCGTCGAGTCGCTCCCGCTTTTCGGCGTGCTCGTCGAGCGTCGCCTCGGCGGCGTCGAGCGCCGCCTTCGCCTTGTCGCGCTGGCCCTCGTAGTTCGAAATCTCCTCGTCGAGGGAGTCGAGTTCGGATTCGAGCGCGTTGAGCGTCGCGTGGAGGTCCGCCTCCTCTTTCGTCTCGATTTGCGACTCGACGTCTTCGAGGACGCTCCGCTTTCTCGTCAGCACGTCTTCGACCCCGAGCCGAGCGTTGCCGGCGCGCTCGCGGTACGTTTCGAGCTTTCCGAGCTGCAGGAGGTCGTCTATCATGTCCTGGCGCTGGCTCGGCGTCGCGTTGATGAGCTTGTTGACCTCGCCCTGCTGGACGTACGCGCAGTTCACGAACGCCTCGGCGTCCATGCGCAAGAGCGACGCGACGTGCCGGCGAACGTCTCGCGCGCCCTCGACGGTTCCCTCGGGGCCTTCGAGGACGCATTTGGCGGTGGTCGCGCGGTCGCCGGAGACGCGAATCCGACGCTCGATGCGGTACTCGCCGCCGTCGTGGACGAATTCGAGCGCGATTTCGGCGTCGTCGGCGCCCGTCGTCACCACGTCTTCGAGCGTCCCCGCGAGCGCCTTCGAGCCGTAGAGCGCGAAGAAACACGCTTCGAGGAGCGACGACTTGCCGCTGCCGTTGACGCCGTGGATGACCGTAACGCCGTCTCTGAGGTCGAGTTCGGCGTCCTCGTAGGGTTTGAAGTTCCGGATGGCGATTCGGGTGAACCTCACGCGAAATCACCCAGCGAACTGTCTTGGCTCGCCGCCGGTTCCGCGGCGGCCTCCGAGTCGGATTCGGTCGTCGTTTCAGCGGTGGTCTCGGTCGTCGTCCCTGTGTCGGACTCGGCCGCGTCTTCGGCGGCTTCCGCGTCCTCAGCGTCCGCCGTGCCCTCGATGGCCTCCGAATCCTCGGCCTCGACGCCGTCGTCGCTCTCGATGTCATCCTCGCTCTCGGCGGCGACGAAGGCTCCCGGGTCGTCGGAGAGCAGCGATTCGACGCGCTCGCGGACCTCGTCGCGGACGTTCGAGTCGGCGACCTTGCTCGCCCGGACCGTCTCGTCCACGTCGAGGGCGGCGCTCGACAGGCCCATCCCGCGGACCCGCTCGCGCACCGCGTCGTCGGGGTCGGCGAAGCTCACGTCGGTCGCCAGTTCCGCGCCGTCGTCGATATCGCGCTTGTCGTTGACGCGGGCGACGAGCGCGCCCTCCTCGACGGCGAACGACTCGACCGCCGCGGGCGTGACGGCGTCGCCCTCGCCTCGCAGTTCGACGATGACGACCGCGTCTTCGAGGTCGAACTCGCGGACCCGCTGGCGGACGCGCTCGATGCCCTCGTCGCCGGCGAGGTCGACCTCGACGAAGGCGAACGGGCGCGTTTCGAGGGTGCGCCGACGGATGTCGACCTCGTCGGGCCCGAACTGAACGAGGTTGTACCCGCGCGGGTCGCGCTCGCTCGCGCTCGCGCGCTCGGTCGACCCGCAGTAGGTCACCCACGTCCCGTCGAGTTCGGCGGTGTCGGGGACGTGGTTATCGCCGAGGAGGACCGCGTCGAAGTCGACGTTCGACTCGGCGAGGACGGTTTCGGTCTCCCAGTCGGCGTGCGCGAAGGGCGTGAACAGACCGTGGGCGACGAGCACCGCGCGCTCGGCGTCGTGCGGTTCGAACTGGTAGTCGAGTTCGTCTCGGCGCGAGCGCGGGACGTGGTCGAGCCCGTAGAACGCCACGTCGCCGACGACGTGGGGGTCGCGTCCGAGTCTCGTCGCCAGTCCGAGGCGCTCGAAGAGGTCGAGCCACTGGCCCCCGCGGGTCGACTCGTGGTTGCCGACGATGGCGAGGAAGGGAATCCCGGCGTCGTCGAGGCGGCGGAGCGCGGCGAGCGTCCCGAGGAGGTCGGGGAGTTCGGGACGGCGGTCGTGGTAGAGGTCGCCGGCGTGGACGACGGCGTCCACGTCTCCGTCGAGCGCGTCCGCGACGACCCGCTCGAAGGCGTCGAGGAAGTCCTGTCGGCGCTCCGGCGAGTGGTACTGCTGATACCCGATGTGGGTGTCGCCGGTGTGTATCACCCGTGTCATCTATCAACCGGTTCGCCACCGCCGCTGAAAACGGTTGTGCGACCGGAGCGGAAGTGGTCGGCGTCCCGCGGTCGTCGCTGTGCGGTTCGGGAGCGCCGATTCGACACCTCGGTCGCGCCCGCGTCGACGAGCGCGCCGCGCAGGCGGTCGAGGTCCGCGAGGAGCGCCCGACCGGTGCGCGCGCACTCGTGGTGTCCGCGCCGGGCGGCCTCGCCGACCGCTCGGCGGAGCGTTAGTTCGCCTCCGTCGGAGAGAAACTGGGCGGCAGAACGGAGCGACTCGAAGGCGTTTCGCGCCTCGGCGACGACTTCGGCGGGCGGGCGCGACTCGTAGTCGGGGATACCGGCGTCAGCGTCGGCGTCAGCGTCGGCGTCGGCGAGCGCGGCGAGCGCGCGGCCGACGTCGTCGGGAGCGGGCGAAGACATGCGGCGACGTGGCCGCGCGTTCGGATTTAAATGTTGAGCGTGTAGAGGCGCTTGCGCGCGTCGGAGAACGAAAATCGGGAGTCGACCGCGCCCTCGTCTTCCAGCCGGGAGAGCGCGTAGCGGACGGTACGCGGGGGGAGAAGCGATTCTTCGGCGATTTGGCTCTGGGTGAGCGTGTCCTCGTAGTCGAGAATCTTCGCGACCAACTTCGCGCTCGGGGGCATGTCCCGAACCGATTCCCACCGGTCGTCTGACTGGGGCTCGGACTCGCGTTCGACTGCTTCCGTGGTGCTCATCGTACGAGGTACCATGCAATGCTATTAGATAATATTTGCTATCCAGATTTATTACTATGAGGAATTTATGTGACGCGCGTCAGACTCGTCATCCGGGCGGCAGACGGGCCCTAGGCGGCGAATCCCTCACACACCCGAAGCCTCTTATGAACCTGCACCCTATGCCGGATGATGACCGATACTGTGGACGACGTCGACCTCCCCTACGATAAGGACTCGGCGTCGCAGCAGGAGAAGATCACCGCCCTTCAAGAGCGGCTCGAAGTTCTCGAAACGCAGAACGAGGAGATGCGCGACAAGCTCCTCGACACGAACGCCGAGAACAACAAGTATCAACAGAAGCTCGAGCGGCTTACCCACGAGAACAAGAAGCTCAAGCAGTCGCCGCTCTTCGTTGCGACGGTTCAGGAAATCACCGACGAGGGGGTCATCATCAAGCAGCACGGTAACAACCAAGAGGCCCTCACCGAAGTGACAGACGAGATGCGCGAGGAGCTCGAACCCGACGCGCGCGTCGCCGTGAACAACTCCCTCTCTATCGTCAAGCGACTCGACAAGGAGACGGACGTCCGGGCTCGCGTGATGCAGGTCGAACACAGCCCCGACGTGACCTACGAGGACATCGGCGGACTCGAAGAGCAGATGCAGGAGGTCCGCGAGACGGTCGAGATGCCGCTCGACCGCCCCGAGATGTTCGAGAAGGTCGGCATCGACCCGCCGTCCGGCGTGCTCCTGTACGGCCCGCCGGGGACCGGCAAGACGATGCTCGCGAAGGCCGTCGCCAACCAGACGAACGCCTCGTTCATCAAGATGGCCGGCTCCGAGCTGGTGCACAAGTTCATCGGCGAGGGCGCGAAGCTCGTCCGCGACCTGTTCGAGGTCGCCCGCGAGAACGAGCCCGCCGTCATCTTCATCGACGAGATAGACGCCATCGCCTCGAAGCGCACGGACTCGAAGACCTCCGGCGACGCCGAGGTCCAGCGCACGATGATGCAGCTGCTCGCCGAGATGGACGGCTTCGACGAGCGCGGTAACATCCGCATCATCGCGGCGACCAACCGCTTCGACATGCTCGACCCCGCGATTCTCCGGCCGGGGCGGTTCGACCGCCTCATCGAGGTGCCCAAGCCGAACGAGGACGGCCGCGAGATAATCTTCCAGATTCACACCCGGAAGATGAACGTCTCCGACGACGTGGACTTCGTCGAACTCGCCGAGATGGCCGACAACGCCTCCGGTGCCGACATCAAGGCCGTCTGTACGGAAGCGGGGATGTTCGCCATCCGCGACGACCGCACGGAGATATACATGCAGGACTTCCTCGACGCCTGGGAGAAGATTCAGCAGGAAGCCTCGGACGAGACGGAAGTCTCCCGCGCGTTCGCGTAACCGACGCGAGTCGCGTTTCGTTTCGGTTTCGATTCTACTTCGCTTTTCGCGCGACGCCGACCGCCGAGTGGCTACGCGGCGAACGCGAAGTACGGCAGGACGAACAGCGCGAGGAACATCGCGGCGAGGATGAGACCGTACCCGCCGAGCGTCGCGGCCGCGGTCAACCACGATTCGCGCCGGCCGGGGAGTTCGAGCGCGGACATACTCGGTCGGTCGCGGTCGTGAATGATAAATCGTCGGTATTCACGCGGCCGAATCGGTTGGGTCGGGGAGGGCCGTCTCCGACGCGGACCCCATCAGGTAGCCGCCGAACCCGATGAACCACAGGAGCACCGGGTAGGCGACGTAGCGCTCGATACCACCCGCGCCGAGGAACGAAAGCGGGTGCGGGAGGCCGAGGAGGCCGAACGCGAAGATGCTCGCCAGGAGGGCGAGGACGAACCCGCCCACCGCGACCGAGAGATACCGGAACGGGGTCTCGATGACCCGCGCGGCGACGACCGCGGAGAGGCCGCCGGCGAAGAACGTCAGGAGGGCGAACAGCCCGTGCATCGGGGCTTCGCTCCCGTCAAAGACGCCCACGCCGAGGATGCCCACGCCGAGCATCGTGACGGCGGCGGTGACGACGCGGTCGCGGAGCCCCCGGTGCGCGAAGTAGCTCGCGCCGAGGACCAACAGCCCCGAAAGCACCATCGTCGCGTTGAAAATCGTCGCCGACGGCTGAAGGATGATGCTGTTTGGCGGCCTGGTCGCGCCGAGGTCGCTTATCTCCTGTACGCCCGCGTTGTAGCCGGGGTAGAACGCCTCGGCGGTGATGATTCCCATGAACGCGAGCAGGCCGAACGCGAACAGCATCGCGCCGGCGACGAACCGGTCGCGCCGGCGGTCGTGTGCGCCCGGCGTCTCGGCGATTCGTTCGGGTCGCGTCTCGGTCGGCGGACTGCCGTCCCGTCGGGAGTCGGTGGTTGGTGTCATCGTGCTCACTCCGTCCGTCTAGACGACTGACGCGTCGATAACACCGAACGCTGGCTCTTAAACCGCGAGAATCCGGACGGTCAGGAATCCGCACGGTCAGGAATCCGCACCCCTCGCCCCAACCCGAACGACTGAAACCGACCGGGTCGCACCCACAGGTATGGGCACGCCACTCGAAAGCCGCGAGGCGCAAGCCGAGGAGGTCCTCGACCGACTGTACGAGGAGTACCCCGACACCACCATCTCGCTTTCCTACTCGAACCGCCTCGAACTGCTCATCGCCGTCATGCTCTCGGCGCAGTGTACCGACGAGCGCGTCAACAAGGTCACCGCGGAGCTGTTCGAGAAGTACGACGGCGCCGCGGACTACGCCGCCGCCGACCAAGAGGAGTTAGCCGACGACATCAGCTCCATCACCTACTACAACAACAAGGCGAAGTACATCCGCTCCGCGTGCGCGGACATCATCGAGAAGCACGACGGCGAGGTTCCGGACACCATGTCGGCGCTGACCGACCTCGCCGGCGTCGGCCGGAAGACCGCGAACGTCGTCCTCCAGCACGGCCACGACATCGTGGAGGGAATCGTCGTCGACACCCACGTCCAGCGGCTCTCGCGCCGCCTCGGGCTGACAGAAGAGGAGTACCCCGAGCGAATCGAAGAGGACCTGATGCCGGTCGTCCCCGAGCGCGACTGGCAGCAGTTCACCCACCTGTTCATCAGTCACGGGCGGGCCGTCTGCGACGCGCGCAACCCCGACTGCGACGCCTGCGTGCTCGAAGACGTCTGCCCCTCGTCGAAGCTCGACCACGAGGTCGACCTCGCCAGCGGCGAGGCGTGGTGAGCGCTCAGACGAACACGTAACCGCTCAGGTAGCGGTAGATACCGAGCAGCCACGCGAACACCCAGAAGATGACGTAGCCGAAGACGCCGACGCGGAGGCGGCCGCGCCACGCGCCCATGTTCTCGTGGAGGTCGTCGAGCGACACGTCCTGGTCCGGGTCGCGGTAGAGGTCGGCCTCCCACTTGGCCTGGAAGATGCGGACGATTCCCGTGAGCGCGAAGATGAGCATCGCGTACGCCTGCAGGCCGAGGATCGCGTGGAGGGCGCTGAGCCCGTTGAGCTGCTGAAAGAGCCGGGGGAGCATCCACGTGACGACCGGGACCGTGTTCAACACGAGCCCGGGGAAGATGATTTTGAGGTGGTAGACGAGCACGTCCCACGACACCGTCTCGGCGTCGATCATTATCCACGCGCCGTAGAGGTAAAACGGGAAGCTGGCCGTGACGGTAATCGCGGCGAGCGTGGCGAGCGTCGTCTCGTCTGCCATCGCACGGCGTTAGCACCCGGTCGGCCTAAAGGGACCGATGCGCCGCGTCCCGTTCGAGCGCTAGACCACGCGACAGGAGCTAAACGTCGGCCGCGACCGCCGGGATTCGAGCACCGGACCACCGCCGTTCGAGCGCTGGACCAGCGAGCGGTCGCGTCCGATGGGCGGCTCGTGGCCGACCGCACGCGACGAACACGGTTCTGGGTCGGAACACGTTTACCGGCGTGGACCCTACTCCGTGGCGATGTCAGACTCGTCTTCCGCCCCGGCCGACGACGGCTCGTCACCGGACGCGGACGCCGACGCCGCGATGTCCGACGCGGAGCTCGCGGCCCTCCGCGAGGAGGTCGAAGCCAAGTACGACTTCGAGAACTTCGGCCCGGCCGACATGGCGAAGATGACCCCCGAAGAGTGGGACGCCGCGTTCGACCCCGACTCGTGGGTCGTCGGCGAGGAGTTGCTCGACCGCGTCGAACAGGAACTCCGCTACCGCGTCGCGATTCGCGAAGTGTTCGCCGTCCTCGAACGCGTGACGGAAAACGGCGAGCCACGGATTCTCGCGTACTCCGACGAGGGCTACGCCGTCGTCTACCCGGACGGGAGCGTCGAGGGCGAAGGGACCGTCCTCCGCGACGTGAAACCGACCGTCGCGCTCTGTTCGATGGAGGACTTCGAGGTGAACGACGCGCCCGAGACCGTCAGGCTCCCCGAACCCGAAGAGGTCGCACAGGGGACCGGCGACTTCGGCAACCGAATGCTCCAAATCGTCGCGTTCGGGCAGCTACTCGGCGGGTTCGCGCTCATCGGCGCGTGGCTCGTCCTCCCCGACCTCGATTCGATTATCGCGCCGCTGGCCGGCCTGGGCTTTCTCGTCATCGGCTTTTTCCTCTTCGTCGTCGTGGCGAACGCCCGGCTCTCGGACCGCTTCCGCGCCGAGGAGTACCGAGACAGGCTCCGCGTCATGGGTCTCGAAGGCGGGTCGCGCCCCGAGTTCGTCCCGACGTTCGACGGGGACGAGAACGTCGCGTCCTTGGTCGAGGCCCCCGAGGGAGACGCCCTCAGTTCTGAGGGCTGAGACCGGCGCGCGCTCACCTCGCAAACACCCTCCGTGACGGCATAGTCGGTGGGTTTAAGCGCGTCCCATCCTGACGAACGACCGTATGAAAAGGCGGGAGTTTCTCCGAACGGCTGGCGGTGCGACAGCCGCCGCGACCGCTGCCGCCGGGACCGCTGCTGCGCAGGAAGGCGGCGGTGGAGCGCAGGTTCAACCCGACTTCGGTGGCTACCTCGACGGCATCGACGGAGGCTACGAAGACCTCCGCGGTCAGAGCGAAGTCACCATCGAGGTCGGCGCGTCCGGCAACGGAGGTAACCTTGCGTTCGGACCGGCTGGCATCTGGATCGACCCCGGCACGACCGTGACGTGGGAGTGGACCGGCGAAGGCGGCGGCCACAACGTCGTCGCGAGCGAGGGCGCGTCGCTCGACTCCGGCGCGTCCGTCTCCGAGGCCGGAACGACCTACGAGTTCACGTTCGAGAACGGTGGCATCACGAAGTACCACTGCGTGCCCCACGAGGCGCTCGGCATGCTCGGCGCGGTCGCCGTCGGCGACGACGTGGCGACTATCAGCACCGGCGGTGGCGGCGAGAAGGAACTGCACGAACTCGGCGTCCCGATTCAGGCCCACTGGGTCGGCTCGGCGACGATTCTGGGCATCCTCGTCACCATCATCTACACGTTCTTCATCTTGAAGTACGGCGAGTCCCCAAATACGGGTAACACCGGAGGTGGCGAATAATGTCTTCGACCGGCAGCACATACGGCGATATTCACCGATACGAACCGGCGCGCGAGAGCACCGCAGCGGCCATCGCAATCGTCCTCCTGACGATTATCGAGGTCGTGTTCGTGTTCCTCTTCACCTACGGCTTCGTCTCCGGGTGGGGCCTGACGGACACGGGGAACATGTTCCTCGGCGGCGTCCTCGCCGTCATCTTCGTGGACCTCGCGTTCATCCTCGCGCTGTACCGCAAGGAGTTCCTCCCCGACGTGATGATCGTGAAAAAGCGGCGTCGCAAGTGGGAAGACCTCTACGTCCGCGAGGAGGACGTCGACGGTGTCACCTTCAGCAGCGACGACGCGTGGGAACAGGTCAAACGCGCGGTGTACCCCTACTACAAGCGATAAACCATGAGTCTCGAACGCAAAGACGACTACGACCACAAGGCCTGGATGAAAAAGAAGGACCTCACCCCGGTCGAGGCCACCTTCCTCACCACGCTCATCTGGCTGGATAAGCGACTCCGCATCGTCGATTATCTGGAACTTCTGGAGACGCTCTACTACCGAGTCAACCTCCAGATGCCGAAGAGCCACACCGAGCAGTACAACCTCGACAACAAGTTCTGGTACTGGTACCCCCTGTACACGCTCGGCTTGTTCTCGACGCTCGCGTACGTCGTCGCGGCGATAAGTGGTGCCCTTCTCGGGTTCTACTACTCCCCGGCGACGACCGGTGACCCCACGACGGCCTACAGCAGTATCGAATTCATCATGCGCGACCTGCAGTTCGGCTTCATGCTCCGCTCCGTCCACCGCTGGGCGGCGCAGGTCATGGTCGCGGCCGTGTTCCTGCACATGCTCCGTGTCTATTTCACGGGGTCGTACAAGGAACCCCGCGAGCTGAACTGGCTTCTCGGCATCGTCCTGATCAGCCTGACGATGGTGTTCGGGTACACCGGATACCTCCTCCCGTGGGACCAGCTAGCCTACTGGGCGGGGCAGATCGGCGTCGAGATGTCGCTGTCGGTCCCGCTCGCCGGTGAGTGGGTCGCACAGCTCCTGTTCGGCGGCTTCTCGCTGAGCCAGTCGACGCTACAGCGCATGTACATCATCCACGTGTTCCTGCTCCCGTTCGTCGTGACGACGCTCATCGCGATCCACATCGGCATCGTGTGGGTGCAGGGCATCGCGGAGCCGCACTGAGGTGACAATCATGAGCGACAACGAACCCGAAAACGAGGAGATTCGATCCGACGGCGCGGGCATCGTGGCCCCGGACGACGAGACGCCCACGTGGAGCGAGCGCAAGGCTCGCAAGACGGGGCTCTCCCGGCTCACCTACGAGTACTTCGAGCGCGCACGTCGTGAAGACCAGGACCTTCGCACGGAGTCCGACTACGTCGAACGCGACGTCTTGGCGTTCCCCACGTGGCCCCACGAGACCGTCCGTAACCTCTCGATTGCGTCGTTCTTCGTCGGGATGATTCTGTTCCTCTCGGCGACCATGCCGCCGCACATCGGCAACCCCGCGAATCCGTCGAGCACCCCGGCGATTATCCTGCCCGACTGGTACCTCTACTGGTCGTTCGGCCTGCTCAAGCTCAACCCGCTGAACCCCGAGCTGGCCATCCTCGGCGGACAGAAGCTGATGGCCGACCGTACCTACGGCGTGCTGGCGAACGGCGTCGTCGTCGGCTTCATCGCCATCGTGCCCTTCCTCAACAAGGGCTCGGCCCGGCGACCCGTCGAGCAGCCGTTCTGGTCCGCTGTCGGCGTCTTCGGCGTGGTGTTCGCGATGACCATCTCGCTTCTGGCCATCAAGAACCTCATGCCGATGAACGTCGACCTGCTGTTCGACCTGACGTTCCTGCTCCCGTTCGTCTTCGGGACCATCACCTACGCGGTGCTGAAGACGATGCGCGAGGGGTACATGTACAACCTCAACCGCCGCTACTACCGGCTTCGCCCGCCGAAATAGAGCGGAACCACTACCAACCGTCCCTTCTTAGCGTCACTGATGACAGACAGCGACGCAACCGGTCGAACCGGCGACGCCGACGAGACGCGGCGGGGACGCCGCGGCCGGCGCGACATCGTCGTTCCCATGCGGCTCTACAAGACTATCACCGTCTTCTCAACGCTCATCGCCGTCGTCAGCGTGGTTCTCGGCTTCGTCTTCCTCGACGCCGCGACGCTGCAAGTGAGCGCGCTCCGCGCGGTCATCGCGGGCGCGCTCGGCGCGCTCGGAATCGGCGTCGCGGACGGCCTACTGAGCACGGCCCTCGCGGTCTTCGGACTCGGCATCATCGCGTTCGGCGCGGTCGTCTACACGCTCGGCACCCGATTTCGCGCCCAAGGAATGGGAAAGTCTCAAGAGGACTCCGGCGAAGACTCGAACAATGGCTGACGAATTCATCAAGGGTCTGGGTATCCTGACCGGGTCCGGACTCGCGTGGCTGGTGCTCGCGTCGTGGTACCGGACGAGCAGTTTCGAGAGCACACAACAGCTCATCGAGCCGCTGTCGTCCGGCGCGACCGAGGGACTGTTCAACATCATCGCCGTCACCCTGATGGACGTGTTCCTCTGGTTCGCGCTTCTCGGCGCGCTCACCTTCTGGGTGCTCATCCCGGCGGGTCACCAGATTATGTCCGCGCTCGAAGAGCGCCGCAACGCGCAGTAAGCCGACACCGCGCTCCGTTCTCCTCTCATCTCGCTTCGAGTCGACGAAGAACCCCCCACAATAGCGGTCGCCCTCCCCGCCGCTCCCGCGTCGGATTGGAAAAACTCTAATGAGTCTCGCTCCGACGGTCCTGTATGCACCCACTACAGTTCCTCGTCCCGCTCGACCAGTTGGCGGCGGTCGAACCGGTCGTCCCGCACGTGGCGCTCGTGCTCGTGCTTGCGAACTTCGCGACGCGCTTCCTCGGTCACCGGTCGCACGTCCGACAGGCCAAGGAGGGTGGAGAGGAGGCAGTCTCCCGGTACCTCCCGCACTCGATTAGTTCGGGTGCGCTCGTCCTGACCTCGTTCCTCTACCTGCTCGTCGAGCCGCACGGCGGCATGGTGCTGACCGTGCTGGTCGTCGGGATGTTCGTCACCGACTTCTTCGAGTTCGAAGCGCGTAAGGTCGAAGCCCGCACCGACAAGCCGCTCGAACGCCCGAACGGCTCGCTCGTCGCCGCGACGCTCGTGCTCCTGTACGCGGCGTTCCAGAGCCTCTTCTTCCTCGTCGCGGACTACTGGAACCTCATCGTCTAACTCCGCGACGCACTCTTCTCCGCGTCGTCACGCTCGCACCGCTCACGAGGAACACGTATTTTCGCCGCGCCGAGCGCCGCCGCTCGGTGTCTGAATCACGGCCGAGCGAGGCGCTCACTCGACGAGGAGCGGAACGCTCCCGTCGCGGTCGATGACCACCGACTCGGACGGGAGAACTTCCCGGACGACCTCGTCGTCGGCGACGAGGGACACGGGCGCGTCGTCGCGTTCGACCGACAGCCGGACGGGCGGTTGGAGGACCCACGAGTCCGTCTGCGTCGCGTACGGTGAGACGGGGACGACGGCGAGCCCGGCGGCCGGACCGACGACCGCGCCGCCCGCGGCGCGCGCGTAGCCGGAACTCCCGAGCGGCGTGGCGACGACGACGCCGTCGGCGCGGAACTCGTCGACCGGCGTCCAGCGCGCCGCCGCGCGCGACTCGTCGGTCGGGTCCGACGAGAAGGGGACCGCGGCCTCCGCGCGGGCGACGCCGTACTCGGAGATGTGCGCCGGTTCGCTCGTAACGAGCATCGCGTCGAGGAGCGCGCGGGTCGCGGGGTCCCCGCCGACGCGGAGCGAGAGCGTCGGGTGGTCGACGACTCGACCGTCACCCGCCGCGACCGCGGACAGCCGCGATTCGAGTCCGCGCCGCGGGGTCGACCACGGCGCGCCGCAGTCGACGGGGACGACCGGACACGACCACTCGGAGCCGAGCGCGACCGTCGAGAGCGCCGACTCGCCGACCGCGACGACGGCGTCCGCCTCGGCCGACGTCGGTTCGACCGACGCACCGGCCGCTCTGACGGCGGTGGCGACCGAGTCGTCACCGACGATACCGAATCTCATCGTCGTCCACCCGCGGCGAGCCCCCGTAGCATCGTCCCGTGCTACGCCGCCGCGAATAAAAGCCCTCGTGGTTCGGTTGCGCGAGGTCCGGCGCGACCCGAGCGGGACGGGCGCGTCGCCGACCGCCTCAGAACGGCCAGTCGCCGGTGACTTTCATCCCCTCGGCCTGGTCTTCGGCTTCCAGCGCCGCCGCGATGTCCGCCGGGTCGGCGTGGGGAATCTCGCGGTCGGCGTCGGCGAGTTCGACGGTCAGTTCCGTCAGGAGAATCGCCTGCTCGCGGAGCGTCCGCGATTCCAGTTTCTCGATGGTGTCGGCGTGGGTGTGGCCCCACCCGCGGCCGCGGCCCTCCTTTTCGCTGCCGACCATGTACGCCGGGACGCCGCGGGCGACGAACGGCCAGTGGTCGCTGTGGGGGAGCTGTTCGGGAAGCGTCGAAATATCGTGGTCGAACCGCTCTGCGACGGCGTCGGCGGCGGCTTCGAGCTCGTCGAAGCCATGGGTCGTGAGCTTGAGCGTCCGCCCAGCGACGACGCCGTCGTTGTTGACGATGGCCTTCACGTTCGCCCGGTCGTCGCCGAGGCGGTCGGCCTCGTAGTCGGAGCCGACGAGCCCGACTTCCTCCGCGCCGAAGCAGACGAAGCGGACGCGCGTGTCGAGTTCGTCCTCGCGGGCGGCGAGCGCGCGGGCGACCTCGACCACCATCGCGGTGCCCGCGCCGTTGTCCATCGCGCCCTCGGCGATATCGTGGGCGTCGAGGTGGCTCGTGACGAGCACCTCCTCGTCGGTGTCGGGGCCGAGTTCGGCGTGGACGTTCCCGCTTTCGGCCGCGGGCGTCTCGCAGGTCACGTCGACGGTCACCTCGTCGCCGTCGAACCGGCGACGGAGGCGCGCGCCGACCTCCTTGCTCACGCCGACGGCGGGGATGTCGCCGATGGGCGCTTCGGCGGTGCCGACGCTCCCCGTGGGCGGGAGTTGGCCGGGGACGTGGTTGGCGAAGACGAACGCGGCCGCGCCGGCCTCGACGGCGTAGTAGTACTTCTCGCGGCGGTGGATGAAGCGGTCGTAGTGGTCGGGGACCGTCGTGGAGACGACGACGACCTTCCCCGAGAGGTCGCGGTCGAAGTCCTCGGGCAGCCCGTAGCCGAGGTCGACCAGCTCGCCGCTCGCTGTTCCGGCGGGGCTGCGCGGGAGCGCGATGCAGTCCTGCGTGGTGTCTGCGGCGTAGAGGGCGCTGTCGCCGCGCTCCCAGCCTTGAATCTCGAACGGGTCGATGCGAGCGTTGCGCGCGCCGACGCGTTCGAGGGCGTCTCGGGTCGCCTCCATCGCCTCGCGCTCGCCGGGCGAGCCAGTCATCCGGTTGCCGATGTCGACGAGCGTCTCCAGGTGGTTCCAGCCGACCTCGCTGGTGAACGTGTCGCCTATCCAGTCACTCATAGTGGACCGTCTCGCGGGGCCGTGGTAACCGTTGCGATGGGTCGAAAACGGGCGTCAGACTCGGCGCGAAATCGACCGACACCGACAAGGTTCCCGGTTCGAGTCGCCGCGCCCGCGACGGCGGGAAAACGGGAGCGAACCGCGGGAGGAGGACCACGGGCGAACGGCAGGTTCAAGGACCATCTATCACGTACGTTCATTCATGACTGACGTGCGAATCGCCGGGGTCGGACTGACGAAGTTCGGCAGTCACCCCGAGCGAACCGGTCGCGACCTGTTCGCGGAGGCCGCCCTCGCCGCCCGCGAGGACGCCGGCGTCTCCCGCGACGACTACGAGGAAATCTTCTACGGCAACTTCATGGGCGAACTCGCCGAGAAGCAGGGCCACCAGGGGCCGGTCATGGCCGAGGCCGCCGGCCTCGACTGCCCCGCGACCCGCTACGAGCAGGCCTGCGCCTCCGCGGGCGTCGCCTTCCGACAGGCCGTCGCCGCGATTCGGAGCGGCGCGGCCGACGTGGTCCTCGCCGGCGGCATGGAGCGCATGAACAACCTCGGGACCGCCGAGGTGACCCAGTCGCTCGCCATCGCCGCGGACGAACTGTTCGAGGTCCGCGCGGGCGTCACGTTCCCGGGCGCGTACGCGCTCATGGCTCGCGCGTACTTCGACGCCTTCGGCGGCGACAGCGAGGACCTCGCGCACATCGCGGTGAAGAACCACGCCAACGCGATGCACAACGACTACGCGCAGTTCCACCGCGAAATCACCGTCGACGACGCGCTCGAAAGCCCCGTCGTCGCCGACCCGCTCACCCTCTACGACGCCTGCCCCATCACCGACGGCGCGAGCGCGGTCGTCCTCGTCAGCGACGACTACGCCGAGCGACGCGGCCTCGACGCGCCCGTCTCCGTCACCGGGTCGGGGCAGGGCGGCGACAAGGCCGCGCTCCAAGACAGACCCCACCTCGCGCGGACGCCCGCCGCGACGAAAGCCGCCGACGCGGCCTACGCGGACGCCGGCATCGGCCCCGACGACGTGGACGTGGCCGAGGTCCACGACTGCTTTACCATCGCCGAGGTGCTCGCGCTCGAATCGCTCGGCCTCTACGACCACGGCGAGGGAGTCGGCGCGGCCGCCCGCGGCGAGACGACCCGCGACGGCGACCTCCCGGTGAACCTCTCGGGCGGCCTCAAGGCGAAGGGCCACCCCGTCGGCGCGACGGGGACCGCCCAAATCGTCGAGATGACGAAGCTCCTGCGCGGCGACCACGGCAACAGCGACGCCGTCCCGGACGCTCGGGTCGGCGTCACCCACAACGCGGGCGGAACCGTCGCCAGCGCGGTCGTCCACGTCTTGGAGGTGGACCGATGAGCGACACCGGCTACGACGAGTGGCTGGCCGCAATCGCCGACGGCGAGGGCTACTACCTCGCGTGTCCGGACGGTCACGGTTCGCTCCCGCCGCGGCGCTCCTGTCCGCACTGCGGCGCGGCCGAGTTGACGGCGGAACCGCTCCCGGAGACGGGCGAGGTACTCACCTTCACCGAGGTGCACGTCCCCGCGCCGAACTTCGCAGACGAAGCGCCCTACGTGACGGCCATCGCGTCGTTCGGCCCCGTCAAACTCACGGGCGTCGTCCGCGACCTCCCCGCCGACGAGGTCGACCTCGGAACGACCGTCTCGGTAGACGTGGCCACGAACGCGACGACTGACGAGCGGTTGCTCGTGTTCCGGCCCGCGAGCGAGTAGCGCCACACTCGTCGCACGTTATTTCTCGCGCGCCTCGACGGCCTCCAGCGGCGAGCGCCAGCCGAAGACGTACGAACCGAGGAGCCACGCCCAGAAGCCGGCCGCGAGGAGCGCGATAGCTCCGTACAGGAACAGCGAGAACAGCGACAGGGAGTCGAACATCGGTTCAGTTCAGGGGGTTGGGTCGGGTTGGGTCGGTTCGGCTCGTGGTCGCGGCCGCGGCCGCTGCTTCGGCCCCGTTCAGTCGAGGGCGTCGCGGACGGTGTCGACGAAGGCGTTCGGGAACTCGACGTGCGGGAGCAACATCGCGTCGTCGAAGACGACGAGCGTGCAGTCCGCGGCGTCCGCGAGGTCGCGGCCCCGCTTCAGCGGCGTGATGTCGCTCTCGCGGCCCCAGACGAGCGTCGTCGGGACGTCGAGAGCCGACAGCGCCTCGCCGAGGTCGACGTCGGTGTTGAGGTAGCCGGAGATGAACGACGCCGGCGCGAAGCGCGCGCCCTCCTGGTGGGCGGTGCGCCACTCGTACTCCTGCCACTCCTCGCCCGCCTTCTCGGGGTCGTAGTAGCCGTGGTCGGCGTTGAAGTAGCGAATCGACGGCCGGGAGGCGACGACGTTGAACAGCGCCTCGCCGACGACCGGCGCGCGGACGAGTTCGCGGAGCCACTCCTTGGGGTCCGGGCCGCCGCGCGACGTGGGACAGACGAGGACGAACCGCGAGACCGACACGTCGTCTCGCTCCGCGGCGGCGACGGCGTAGGCCGCGGTGAGCGACGAGGCGACGACCGCGGGGTCGTCGTACTCGGCGAGGAAGTCGCCGACGAAGTCCTCGTAGAGCGCGGGCGAGTAGTACAGCGCCGGCCGGTCCGAAAGCCCGAATCCGGGGAGGTCGGGCGCGACGACGTGGTAGTCCTCGGCGAGGGTCGAAAACACCTCGCGGAACTCGCCGGACGACCCCGCGGCGTTGATGCCGTGGAGGAAGACGAGCGTCGGGTCGTCCTCGTCGCCGGCTTCGACGTACGAGACGTCCATGCCGCGCCAGCGGTACGTCCCGTGGTTTCCGGAGAGCGGCGGTTCGAGGGGACCCACGCGTTTCGAGAGGGCGGCGTTGGTCGCGGCGGCGAGACCGACGCCCGCTGCGGCCAGTCCGATGGCTCGTCGGAGTTTCATGTCACGTAGATGGTGCGCGGTGGCCTTAATTCGCCCGCCCGTGGCGGGGTCGCGGGCGGCGGGAACGTCGGCCCGGCGCTCGGCGTCAGTCGTCTCGGTCGTCCAGACACTCCCGAAGCGGTTCGAGCACGTCTTCGGCGACCGCGTAGGGGTCCGTCTCCTTTTCGACGACCGCCTCGGCGAACGCGTCGACTCCGCCGCGGCGGTCGAGCTCGGCTTCGAGGAGCCGGTTCACGTCGCTTCGGAGGAGCTGGCGAATCTCTTCTCCCGCGCGCTTGCGGGCCTTCTCCGCCAACTCGCCGGAGGCGTCGAGGTAGTCGCGGTGGTCGTCCAGCGTCTCGACCAACTCGTCGATTCCCTCGCCGGTCGTGGCGACGGTTTCGAGGACCTGCGGCGTCCAGACGGGCGGTTCGTCGGCGTCGGAGGGTTCGCCCTCGGCGTCGGCGTCGGTCTCGGCATCGCTCGCGTCCGCGTGCCCGCCGTGTCCGTGACCGGCGTCGTCGAACGCCTCGGCCCCGTGGTGGCCGGTGTCGAGGTTCGCCCGCGGGTCGTCGCGGAGGTGAATCATCTCCTGTAGCTCGGCGACGGTGCGCGACGCGCCCTCCATGTCGGCCTTGTTGACGACGAACAGGTCGCCGATTTCGAGGATGCCCGCCTTGAGCATCTGCACGTCGTCGCCGCTGCCGGGTTGGACGAGGACGACGACCGTGTCCGCGGTCTTCACCACGTCCACCTCGTTTTGCCCCGCGCCGACCGTCTCGATGATGATGCGGTCTTTCCCGAAGGCGTCGAGCGCCTTCACGGCGTCCGCGGTGGCGGTCGAGAGGCCGCCGAGCTGGCCGCGGGCGCTCATCGACCGGAAGAACACGTCCATGTCGCCGACGTTCGAGGCCATGCGGATGCGGTCGCCGAGGACGGCCCCGCCGGTGTACGGCGAGGAGGGGTCCACGGCGATGACGCCGACCGTTTCTCCCTGGTCGCGGTAGTGCTTCGCAAGCTTGTCGACGAGCGTCGACTTGCCGGCACCGGGACTGCCCGTGATGCCGACGACGGAGGCGTCGCCCGTGTGGGCGTGGAGTTCCGAGACGATGTCCCGGTAGCCCGGCGACTGCGACTCGATTTTCGTGATGGCCCGCGCGAGCGCTCGGTGCTCGCCGTCGAGGAGTCGCTCGACGAGGTCGGATTCGACCGCCCGGCTCATCGTCACGCTCGCTCGGGCGCGTTTTCCTTCACGAAGTCGATGGTCTCCTGCATCGGCGTGCCGGGACCGAAGATGGCGTCGACGCCCTGTTCGAGGAGTCTCGGCCGGTCTTCTTCGGGGATGATGCCGCCGACGATGACGAGCGTGTCGTCGAGCGCGCCGTACTCTTCGAGGCCGGCCATCACCTTCGGGACGAGCGTGTTGTGCGCGCCGGAGAGGATAGAGATGCCCAGTACGTCCACGTCCTCTTGGACCGTCGCCTGAATAATCTCGTCCGGAGCGCGATGCAGTCCGGAGTAGATGACTTCGAAGCCCGCGTCGCGGAAGGCGCGAGAGATGACGTGTGCACCGCGGTCGTGGCCGTCCAGTCCCACCTTCGCGATGAGACACCGGATCGTTCGCTGTTCGGAGTCCGCGCTCATAGACGGGGATTCGATGTCCCGCGCTTTGACTCTAACGGAAAATAAGGCAGGTCCGATTCAGTCGTCCGCGGCGGGCGCGCTCCGGACGTACTCGTCGAGGAAGTCGGCTATCTGGGAGTACGCCTCGATGCGGTTCTCCAGTTTGGAAAAGCCGTGGCCCTCGTCGTCGAAGATGAGTTCGCGGACGTGGGCGTGTTCCCTCGCCTCCTCGACGAGTTGGTGGGCCTCGCTGACCGGCACCCGCGGGTCGTTCTCGCCGTGGAGGACGAAAAGCGGCGCGCGAATCTTCTCGACGTTGTTGATGGGCGAGATGGATTCGAGGAACTCGCGGTCGTCTTCGAGCGACCCGTACTCGGCCTCGCGGAGTTCGCGCCGCCAGTCGCCCGTGTTTTCGAGGAACGTCACGAAGTTGGCGATGCCGACGATGTCGACGCCGGCGGCCCACAGGTCCGGGTACTCGGTCATCGCCGCGAGCACCATGAACCCGCCGTACGAGCCGCCCATGGCGACGATTTTGTCGGGGTCGACAGCCGGGTGGTCGTGGAGCCACTCGACGGCGGCTTCGATGTCCGCGACGGAGTCCATCCGCTTTTCGACGTCGTCGAGGTGGCCGTACGCCTTCCCGTAGCCCGCGGAGCCGCGGACGTTCGGCTCGAAGTAGGCGTAGCCCCGCGAGAGGAAGTACTGCTTGACCGCCGAGAACGACGGTCTACGCTGGGACTCCGGCCCGCCGTGGATGTCCACGATGACGGGCGTCTCGCCCTCCGGCGACTCCTCGGGGAGCGTGAAGAACGCCGGGATGTCGCGGCCGTCGAACGTCGGATACCGGACGAGCTCGGGCGGAACGAACGTGTCCCGCGGGATGCCCGCCGTCGCCGCGAGCGTCCATCGCTCGGCGTCGCCCGTGGCCAACTCGACCACGTAGACGTTCGCGGTGTCGGCGCTGGCGGTGACGGTGACCGCGGCGCGCTCGCCGTCCGGGGAGAACGAGACGCCGCCGGCGACACCGTTCGGCAGGTCGGGTTGGGGGAGCACGTCGATGCGGTCGGGCGCGGTGAGTTCGCCGAAGGTGAGTTCCGTGTACCCCTCGACGTTCCGGGAGTAGACGAGCCGACGCGACTCGCGGTCGATGCTGATGCCGTCCAGTTCGTGGTCGCCGCCGGTGTCGACGGTCGTGAACTCCCCGGAGGCGAGTTCGTAGCGGACGAGTTCCAGCGTGTCGCTCCCGCGGTCGGTCACCATGTAGACGTTCTCTCCGTCGGGCCCCCACTCGGGGCTCTGGAAGCGGACCGTCCCCTGATGCGGCGTGAGGTGGGTCAGCTCGCCCGTGGCGAGGTCGAGGACCGACACGTCCTGGTCGAAGTTCGAGTACGCCTCTTGGACGATGAGCTTCGAGTCGTCGGGCGACCATCCGCCGACGGTGAGCCAGCCGTCGCCCTCGTGGACGAGTTCGGCGTCGGTGCCGCTCGCGTCGCGGGCCTGCACGTACACGTCGAAGACGGCGTTGTCGCGGCGGTTCGAGGTGAACGCGAACCGCTCGCCGTCGTGGCTCCAGCCGCCCCAGCGGTGCTTGGCGTCCGGGTGTTCGGTCAGGTTCTCGATGACGCCGGTGTCGGGTTCGAGTCGGAACAACTGCGCGCGCTCGTTGCCGCCTTTGTCCATGCCGAAGGCGAGTTCGGGGCGCTCGGGCGACCACGAGGCGAAGGTGACGCGTTCCTCGTAGAACGTCCGCTGTTCGGGCCACGCGCCGGGCGAATCGACCGTCCAGACCTGCGGGACGCCCGTCGTGTCCATGAGGAACGACAGGCGCTCGCCGTCGGCCGAGAACGAGGCGCCGTAGGCGCTCCTGATGTTCAGGTAGCGCTCGATGTCGTACGTTCGCATACCTCGAATTGCCCCGGCGACGAGAAATCGGTTTGGGTGTCAGAAGTCCGAAAGCCGCGCGTCCTCGCGGTCGGTCCACCCGCGCATCTTCGCGTAGGCCTCGGGGTTCGTCGGCACGCCCTCGGTGTTGAGCAGGCGCTCCGGGTACAGTTCGAAGGCGATGCCGATGAGTTGGTACTCCAGTTCTTCGAGGTACGGCCGCGTGTCGGGGTACGGCCCCTCGGTGCCGACCGCCCACGGTTCGACCCAGAAGTAGACCGGTTCGCGGAGCCGCGGCGGGTCTGTCGAGGCGAACAGCGCGTCCACCCAGCGGTCGTACTTCCCCGGCCCGTCGCCGCGGAAGACCGCCGACGAGAGGTCGCCGACGTGGTAGTAGTTCCCGTAGCCCCAGCGCGCGAGCTTTCCGTCGTTCGTGTCGACGTTCTTGAGGTTGCTGTTGAGGTCGGTGCCGGACGCGCCGAACTTCCCGCACTTGCCGAGGTACCGGGGGACCACCTCGTCGCCGTCGAGGGTGTACATCATGTAGACGAGCCCCTCGTAGCGGCCCTCGCGTCGGTCGTAGTCGGCGACGACGCGGCCGCCGGCCTCGCGGAGTCGGCGCTCCATGCGCTCGCCGCGGCGGAGCGTCCGCCGGCCGGAACGGCCGTACGCGATGGTCTCGACGGTCCCGTCGGCGGCGGTCTCGAAAAGTGAAATCGGGTCCGCGGCGTCGACGAAGCGGTCGACGAAGCGGTCCCAGAGCGCGCGTTTCGTCTCGGTCACGCGACGACCGAACTCAGATCATGTCTTCGGCCTTGAGGCCGGCGATGATGTCGTCGACGAGGCTCTCGGCGTCCTCGTACGGGAAGTCCTGGTGCTTGCCGAGCTTCGCGGCCAGCTCCATCGCCGTGATGGTCACGTCGTCGGCCTTGAACTTCGTGCCCGGACCGTTCGGGAGCGCGGGGACGAGAGACATCTGGTTCTTCACGGGGAAATCGGCGTTCGCGAAGGCGTCCATGAACTGCTCGCGGAGCTGAGCTTCGGTGTCGGACATACCGTGTACCTACGTAGAGAGGTGGAAAAGGGTTCCGGAACAATAATAAATATATTTAGAGTTCTTTGCGAGACGGCGCGGCGGCCCGCCGAGTGTCGGCACGCTCGCCCGGGACTGATGGACTTATCTACAACGGCAATTCATGCACTCGCATGGACTTCGACTTCGACCGCCTGAAGCAACTCACCGAGACCAGCGGTGTCCCCGGCTACGAGGACCGAATCCGCGCGCTCGTCCGCGAGGACCTCGAAGCGACGACCGACTCCGTCCGGGTCGACGCGATGGGCAACGTCGTCGGCACCATCGAGGGCGAAGGCGACTACGAGGTCGCCGTCGCCGCCCACATGGACGAAATCGGCTTCATGGTCCGTCACGTCAACGACGAGGGCTTCCTGCAGCTCGACGCCCTCGGCGGCTGGGACCCCCGCGTCCTGAAAGCCCAGCGCGTGACGGTTCACACCGAAGACGAGGACCGCACCGGCGTCATCGGTTCGGTCCCCCCGCACACGCTGACTGAAGAACAGAAGCAGAAAGAGCCGAAAGTCGAGGACGTGTACGTCGACCTCGGCCTCCCCGCAGAGACCGTCGAGGAGACCGTCTCCGTCGGCGACCTCGTGACGATGGAGCAGACGACCGTCCGCATGGGGAACCACGTGACGGGCAAGGCCATCGACGACCGCGTCTGCCTGTTCGCCATGCTGGAGGCCGCCCGGCGCATCGAGAACCCCGAGGTGACGGTCCACTTCGCCGCGACGGTCCAGGAGGAAGTCGGCCTCCGCGGCGCGCAGGCGCTCGGCGTCGACCTCGACCCCGACCTCGCGCTCGGCCTCGACACCACCGTCGCCAACGACGTGCCCGGATTCGACCCCGCAGACCACGTCACGAAACTCGGCGAGGGCGCGGGCATCAAGCTCAAGGACTCCAGCGCCATCGCCAACCCGAAGGTCCACCGTCGCCTCCGCAGCGTGGCCGAGGACAACGACATCGCCTACCAGCTGGAACTGCTCCCCGCGGGCGGCACCGACACCGGCGGCTTCCAGAACAGCTACGGCGCGAAGCCCGTCGGCGCGATTTCGATGCCGACGCGCTACCTCCACACCGTCACCGAGAGCGTCCACGAGGACGACGTGGTCGCTTACATCGACCTCCTGACGGCCTTCCTGGAGAGCGAGACGGGCGAGTTCGACTACACGCTGTAGGCGACCCCCCGGCGGCGCGGCCGATACCGCGGGGCGCCCCCTATATCGAGGCGCGGCACCCCCGACCGGCGGACGAGAACCAAAGTATTCACTACAGGCCCACACCAAGCGGCGGACATGACCGACGGCAACGTGGATATGTCTCGGCGGGCGTTCCTCGGGGCGGCCGCTGGCGGCGCGGCGGTCGCCGCCACTTCCGGCACGGCCGCGGCGCAGACGGAAGAACCAGACTTCGGTGGCCACCTCGACGGCATCGACGGGGGTTACGAAGACCTCCGCGGCCAGAGCGAGGTCACCATCGAAGTGGGCGCGGAAGGTAACGGCGGCGCACTCGCGTTCGCGCCCGCCGGCGTCTGGATAGACACCGGAACGACCGTGACGTGGGAGTGGACCGGCGAGGGCGGCGGCCACAACGTCGTCGCGAGCGAGGGCGCGTCGCTCGACTCCGGCTCGGCCGTCTCCGAGGCCGGAAGCACCTACGAATACACCTTCGAAGAGGGCGACGCGGGCATCACGAAGTACCACTGCGTGCCCCACGAGGCGCTCGGCATGCTCGGCGCGGTCGCCGTCGGCAGCGACGTGCCGACCGTCAGCACCGGCGGTGGCGGCGGTTCGAACCTCCCGCAGGTCCCCGACAGCGCGAAGTCCCTCGGCGTGGCCACGACGTTCGCGATGGTCGCGACGCTCGGCCTCGCGTACTTCTTCATGAAGTACGGTGGCGACTACGACGTCCAGGACTGACGCGGTCGTCACTCCTCTCGATTTTTACCAGTCACGAGCGGCCGCACTCGCTCGGGTTCGGTCGCCGCCGCGACAGCCGCCGGCACGGTGGCCGAGTCAGAAGAAGCCGTAGTCGTCGCGCTCGGTCTCGTACACCGACTCGTACTGTTCGATGACACGCCGGTAGTCGTAGCTCGCGAAGTCGTCGTCGACCGTCTCGTGGTCGTACCTGCGGGCGGCGACGATTTCGTCCGCGAGTTCCTGCGGACTCGTGACGAGCGACCCGCGCTCGCGGCCCTCGACGAGTTCGTGGGCCGACGACCGAGCCTGATACTCGACGATGGACACACAGCCGCAGGCGAGCGCCCACAGCAGGTTCGTCGCGAAAGGCTCGACCGTCGCCGTCTGCGCGAAGACGTGCGCGCCCTTCATGATGGGCACCGCCTCGTCAGCCGGGAGTTCGCCGAGGAACTCCACGCGGTCGTCGATGCGGAGGTCGCGGGCGGTCTGTTCGGCCGTCGAGCGCTCCGGGCCGTCGCCGATGACGGCGGCGGACCACTCCTTGTCGCGGAGTTCCGCGAGCGCGAGGAGGAAGCTCTCGACGTTCGCGTGCTCGTCGAGGTCGCGGGCGTACACCACGTCCGCGCGCTCCTCGGCGTCGGCGCTCCGGACGAGGTCCATGCTGATGGGCTCGGGGACGAGACGGGTCGCGTCGACCGGCGCGCCGAGTTCGCGGACCTGCGTGCGGACCATCTCGGAGGGGACCAAGACGGCGTTCGGGGCCTTCGCCGCCCGCCGGTAGGCCCGCGAGCCGCCGCGGTCGTCGCGGGTCCACCAGTCGGCGACGACCGGCGTCCGGAGGAACCGCGCCGCGGTCTTGACCGCCGCGACGTGCGACGGCGGGTAGCTCGCGACCTGAATCACGTCGGGGGAAACCTCGCGGAGGGCGAAGGGAACGCGGGAGGCGAAGCCGCCGACGGAGGGCGCGTCGGTCACGCGGTGATAGGTCACCCCGTCTTGTTTGAACTCGACGACCTCGCCGTCCCACCACTTCGCACAGAGCACCGTCACCTCGTGGTCGCGCTCGGCGAGGAGTTCGGCCGTCCGTCGGAGCCGTCTGGTCGCTCCCGTCTCCTCGTGGTGCGTCGTGTACATCGAGACGAGCGCGACTCGCATATTCGCCGCCACTACGCCGCGCAATAAAAATCCACAGTTTTCGAGGGCGCGACACGAGCGGCCGCCGGAGCGCCGACAGAACGGAGCGCGGTCCGGCGACGCGCCTCAGAGCCCGACGGCGGGTGCGACGAGCGCGCCCGCGGACTCGACGGCGGTGACCGTGTACTCCCAGCTGTAGATGTGGTTGAGAAGCAGGTACGTCACGACGCCGAGGGCGAGCGAGACGAGCCACGCGCCGGCCGCGATGCGGCCGACCTTCCGGTGGGGCGTCTCGGTCCGGAGTTCGCGCTCGGAGTGGGTTATCCCGAGGATGAGCGCGTAGAGGACGACCGGCACCGAGACGATAGAGAGGATGATGTGAATCGCCAGCATCGCCAGATACGGGTAGTACGCGAACGCGGGGCCGACGAACTCCTTGGTGCCGCCGCCGCCGATTTTGGCGAGATACATCACCAGAAAGACGAGGATGAGGCCGAACGACGTGACCATCGCGGCCGCGTGCTTCTTGACCTCGTCGCGGCGAATCCAGCGCCAGCCCGCCGCGATGACGAGGACGTTCACCGTGTTCACGACGGCGATGGCGTCGGAGAGGAGGTTCACCTGTGGGAGCGACAGGTCGGGGAAGACCCTGCCGGGGACGACGCCGAGGAACGTCCCGATGACGAGGGCGTACCCGACGACCGAGAGGACGGCGGTCGCGGCCGCGGGGTGTTCCTTCAGGGGGTTGTCTGCGCTCGCAGTTGCCATGGGCGGGGCTTGGGAAGACGGCGTATTCCGTCTTCGGGTTCCGGACGGCGTTTGAGAGTGGTACCACCAAGACTCGACTCAATCCACGACTGTGCGAAGTCGACTTGCTTCGGTCGGAACCCCGTGTTACGGAGTCCCGAGAGCACCACGTCGTGTGACACGAAAGCGCGGTACCACGAGCGAGGCTGGAGGCCGAGTCTCGTGGCTTTTTCCCTCCAAGTTTTTGCGCCGAGTGGTCGCCTCGCGACCCGAGGCGTAAAAAGGTGGGCTTAGATGACGCCGGTGATGGTCGCGGCCTCGATGGCCGCCTCCTCGCTCACGCCGTTGCCGAGAATCGTGTAGCGGTCGCGAATCTCGTGCGCGGTCGTGAGCGCCTCGATAATCGTCTCGTCGTCGATGCCGAGTTCGTCCGCGGTCGTCGGCGCGCCCATCGTCGACAGGGCGTCGCGGATGTCGGTCCACTCGCCGCGCGCGCCGCTGTGGAAGTACTCGGTCATGATGGAGCCGACGCCGACCTGATGCCCGTGGAGGGCGCTTCCGGGGGCGATGCGGTCGAGCTGGTGCGAAAAGAGGTGCTCCGCGCCCGACGCGGGCCGCGAGGAGCCGGCGATGGACATGGCGACGCCCGAGGAGACGAGCGCCTTCGTCACGATCCACGCGGACTCTTCGAGCCCCGGTTTGATGGAGTCGGCGCTACCGACGAGCATCTCGGCGGTCATCTGCGAGAGCGCGCCCGCGTACTCGGAGTACTCGACGTTCTTCAGGCGGTGGGCCAGCTCCCAGTCTTTGACCGCGGTGTAGTTCGAGATGATGTCGGCGCAGCCGGCGGTCGTGAGCTCCCACGGAGCCTCCGCGAGCAGTTCCGTGTCGGCGACGACCGCGAGCGGCGGGTCGGCGGCGACCGAGTGGCGGGTGTCGCCCTCGGGAATCGAGGACCGACCCGAGACGATGCCGTCGTGGCTCGCCGCCGTCGGGACCGAGATGAACCCGCAGTCGAGGCGGTCGGAGGCCATCTTCGCCACGTCGATGGGCTTGCCGCCGCCGAGGGCGATGAGGTAGCCCGCGTCGGCCTCGCGCGCCGCGTCGACGACGCGCTCGACCGACTCGAAGCTCGCGCGGTCCAAGGAGACCGAGGAGATACCGTCGAACTGCTCGCGGACCCGGTCGCCGGCGATGCGGTTCGGCGACGGACTCGTGACGAGAAACGGCTCGCCCGAGAGGTACAACTCGTCGACCGCGGCCGAGAGGTCGTCGAGCACGCCGTGGCCCTGAAGGACGCTCCGGGGCAGCTTTATCCACGTCGATTTGTCGAACATACGCGGAAATCGGCCACGGCGGTTCATAGTGTTTCTCGTCTCGGCGGCCGGACGGCCCCCCGTCTGTCACCCCGAGCGCGACACGGTAACCCGGTTTGGGCCGCCTCGTGGGACAGTATCTCAACGTACCGAACCGTAGTTTGATTTATCACGTTTCGCTTCGCACGAAAGACACCCGCAGACGCGCGGGTAGACAACCCATGGCACACAGACGGCAGTTCCTCGTAACGACAGCAGCAGCGCTCTCCGGACTCGCGGCCCTCGGAAGCGGTTCCGCGGCCGCCGCGTCGGTTCCGCACGTCTCGACGCGCGACCACTTCGACGACGACGGCTCGCTCGCGTCCGGTCACACCACCCGCGGCTACGACACCTCCGGCGACGTGCCCGGCGTCGACGCCGGGTGCGCCTCCGACCTGACCGTGTTCGTCCACGGCTGGGACAAGGACGGCGACGACCCCGAGGCGGCCGCCCTCGACAAGATAGCGACGGCCGACGCCGAACTCTCCGCCGCCGGCTACGGCGGGGCGGTCGTCGGCTACACGTGGGACAACGACAAGGGCGGCGGCTGGGACTACGGCTGGTCCGAGTCGCAGGACATCGCCCAGGCGAACGGCCGCAAACTCGCGCAGTTCGCCGTCGACCTCAAGGCGGCCTGTCCGGGCGCGACCCTCCGGTTCGCCAGCCACTCGCTCGGCGCGCAGGTCGTCTTCAGCGCGCTCCGAACCCTCGACGGCCGAAGCGATTGGACCGACCCGGGCCACGAGGTGGCGACCGTCCACCCGTTCGGGGCCGCGACCGACAACGAGGTCCCCGGGGAGGAAGAAGGGCGAGCCACCTACGAGGCCATCCGCGACCGGACCGGCCACGTTCACAACTACTACAACGAGGCCGACGACGTGCTCCAGTGGGTGTACAACACCATCGAGTTCGACCAGGCACTCGGCGAGACCGGTCTCGAAGACGGCGACACGCCGCCCGGGAACTACACCGACCACGACGTGGAGGGGCAGGTCGGCGACGACCACAGCAACTACCTGAACACGATTGCCGACGACATCGTCGGCGACATGTAGCGGCTCAGAAACTCATTTTTCCGCGCGTCAGAGCACGAGCGACCGCACCGCGTCCCAGATGAAGACGACGCCGAAGCCGCCGAGAACGACGGCGCTGACGGCGGCGACGGCGGGCGCGAAGGAGTCGACGCGCTGTTCGGCCGCGACGAGCGCCGCGGGGAACCCGGTCACCCAGAGCGCGATACCGCCGAAGAATCCGAGGATGAGCGCCGGGCTGCCCGTCTCGACGATGAGCAGATTCGACAGCGACGCGCCGAGATAGGGCGTGTGGGCGAGCACGTCGACGGTCCCGGTTTCGAGCAGGCCGACGCCGATGGTGAGCCAGAACAGAATCTGATAGGGGTTCGTCAGCGCGAGCACGAACGCCTTCGTGAAGCCGGCGCTGTCCTCGTCGGGGTCGGCGGCCTCGCGGAACGTGGTGTCCGTCTCCTGTGCCGCGCCGTAGGCGAAGTAGAGCATGAGGACGCCCCCGGCACCGACCATGACGGCCTGCACCGTCGGGAACTGCTCGACGAACGCGACGAGGCCGAGCGCCGCGAGGACGAAAAACAGCGCGTCGGCGCTCATCGCGCCGAGTCCGGCGCGAGCGCCCGCGGCCCACCCGCGGACGACGCTCTCCTCGGCGATGACGGCGTTCATCGGGCCGGGCGGCGCGGCGAGGGCCAGCCCGAACACCAAGCCGGCACCCAAGGACGGGAGGAGGGTAGACATGGCTCTCTCTTGGGCGCGATGCCGTGAAAAATGGCGCGGAAGCGACGGCGCAGGGGTTCAGCCCTCCGAACAGATAGTCGGCCGCCGGTCAGACCAGCGCGAGGACGGCGTCGCTGACGGTGCCGACGAGCGTCTCCCAGACGGAGAAGTCGGTGGCCATGGCGAGCAGGGTGTCGACGGCGAAGAAGCCGAACAGGGCGGCCGCGCCGAGGTACGCCTTGCGCGTGTCGACCCGGCCCGAGAAGCGGTGGAAGAAGTACGCGTTGGCGATGCTCACGGGGATGATGGCGAGCATCTCACCCACCCAGATGGCCGAGGTCGCGCCGTACTGCACGGCCAGTCCGATGGTGACGAGTTGGGTCTTGTCGCCGAACTCGCCCGCGGCCATCATGGCGAAGATGGGCAGAAAGCCGCCGAAGCCCTGCGTCGACAGTTCGCGACCGAACACCGTCGGCGCGTCGTCGAACCCGGAGACGCCGCCGTCGGTGGTCGCGACCTCGCTCCCCGCGGACGCGTCGGGTGCAGCGCGATAGAGCAACACCGCGAACGTGGCGAACAGGACGGCGGTGATGGCGTCGAGCGCGGCCGGCGGGAGCGCGCTTTTGAGCGCCTGCCCGAGCATGATTTCGAGGGCCGTCCAGAGTGCGAACGCCGACCCCGCGGCCGCGACGACGACCTTCGGGTCGAAGCGGGTCGAGAGGCCCGCGATGATGAACTGGACCTTCTCGCCCGGCAGGACCGCAAGTTGGGAGACGAGGGCGATGACGAGAATCTCCCACCAGCCGGTCACGCAGGCGACACCTCCTCGCTACTCGGCTCGTCGGGCGGTCGGACGCGAATCGTTCGGGCCACCGACTCCGGGAGGCTCTGCTCGCGCCCGTCGTCGCCGACGCGCACCGTCACCATTCCGAAGGGGGCGATGTCGGTCACTTCGATGGTCGTGCCGGGCGTGACGCCGGCCTCGGAGAGGTACTCCAACTCCGCGGGGTCCCGGTCGCTGACGCGGGCGACGACGAGGTGGTCACCGACCTCGCACTCGGAGAGCGCCGACAGCCCCGAGGAGTCCGGCGGCGTGAGGTCGGCGCTCGGGATGGGGTCGCCGTGGGGGTCGACCTCGGGTTCGCCGAGGGCGGCCGCGACCCGCTTTTCGAACTCCTCGCTGATGTGGTGTTCGAGCGCGTCCGCCTCGTCGTGGACCTCGCTCCACGAGTAGTCGAGGTGCTCCGTGAGGTACGCCTCCAAGAGGCGGTGGTGGCGGAGGACTTCCAGCGCGACGGTCTCGCCTTCCGTGGTCAGTTCGACGCCCTTGTACTTCTCGCGGTCGACCAGCCCGCGCTCTTCGAGCTTGCCGACCATGCTCGTCACGGTCGGCGGCGTCTTCCCGAGGTACTCCGCGATGTCGGAGGTCGAAACCGGTGGTCCCTGCTCCATCTGGAGCGTGTAGATTGCCTTCAGGTAGTCCTCCATCACGTCGCTCAACATACCACGGATTAGATGCGTCTAAAGTAAAAGTCTGATGGAGGTAACGTGGACGTTCGAACGGGGAACCAGCCGGCCGAAGCGGTCCTCAGACGCCCTGTCCCATCAGGTGACTGCGGAGGATGTCGGCGTTCTTCGTCCCGGACTCGGTGTTGACGACGACGACCGTGTCGTCCTCGTCGAACTCGTCCGCGAGTTCCCACGCGCCGGCGAGCGCGACGCCGCCCGCGGGACCGACCTCGACGCCGGCGGTCTGGGCGGCGGTGACGGCGGATTCGAGCGCGTCGTCGTCGCTGACGGCGACGGCCGCGCCGCCGGACTCGCGGACGGCGCGGAGCGCGAGCGACCCGCCCGCGGGGTCCGGAATCTCCAGTTCGCCGACGATGGTGTCCGGGTGGTTCCACGCCTCGTGGGCGTCGCTTTCGGCCTCCCACGCGGTGGTGACCGGCGAGCACCCGACGGACTGCGCGGCGACGAGTTTGGGGACCGACTCGACCAGTCCGAGTTCGACGAGGTCGGAAAAGCCCTTGTGGACGCCGTAGGCGAGTTCGCCGGTCGAGACGGGGACGACGACCCAGTCGGGCACCGACCAGTCGAGGCGCTCTGCGACCTCGTAGGCGATGGTCTTCGCGCCGTCGTGGCGGTAGGGGTTGTCGAACTCCTGGAGCGTGTGCCAGTCGCTCTTGAGCTGTTCGTGGAGCGCCGAGAGGGCGTCGGGGTAGCGCCCGCCGACGACCTTCATCTGGCCGCCGTGGACGTTCACCATGGCCTTGTTCGGGAACGGCGTCCGCGAGGGGACGAAGCCGTAGGAGCGAGCGTCCACGAGGGCCGCGTAGGAGGCCGCCGACTGCGCGCCGTTGCCGGGCGAGGCGTGCGCGACGACCTCGGCGTCGGCCTCGCGCGCGGCGGTGACGGCGAGCGAGAAGCCGCGGTCGAGGAACGTCCCGGTCGGGTTGCGGCCCTCGTCCTTGATGAGGAAGGAGCCGACGCCGGCCTCCTCGCCGAGCGCGTCGGCCGCGACGAGCGGCGTCGCGCCCTCGTTGGCGGTCACCGGCTCCGCGAAGGGGAGCAGTTCGCGGTAGCGCCACATCGTGTCGAAGGGGCGCTCGGCGAGCGTCTCGGCGTCCCACTCGACCGCGTCGAGGTCGTAGGTGGGGTCAAGCGGCGCGTCGGCGTCGCTCGCGCCGGTCGCGTCCGCGTCGTACTCGTCGCCGGTCTCCGTGCACACCAGCCCGGAGAAGGTGTCGGACGTCTGCATGGGCGGGGCTTACGGGGGGAGGGACTAAGCCCTTCCCGTCGGCCGATGGCCGCCACCCGTAGCGGCTTTGTGTCGCCCGTCCGAGAGACGAGATATGGACGATAGCCACATCGCGGTCGTCGGTGCGGGCCTCGCGGGCCTCGTCGCCGCGCGACACCTCGCCGCCGACGGGGCCGACGTGACCGTCGTGGAGCGGCGCGACGACGTCGGCGGACGGGTCCGCACCCGGACGAAAGACGGCTTCACGCTCGACCGCGGGTTTCAGGTCCTCTTCACCGACTACCCCGCGGTCCGGCGGGAACTCGACCTCGACGCGCTCGACCTCCGGCGGTTCACGCCCGGCGCGACCATCTGCCGACCGAGCAGGCGCGCGGTCCTCTCGGACCCCTTCCGCGACATCGGGAGCCTGTTCGAGTCCGTCCGCAACCCCGAGGTGACGACGAGCGACAAGCTCCGGACGCTGGCGCTCAGACAGGACGTGAGCACCCGCGACGAAGAGGGAATCTTCGCCTCGGCGGACCGGAGCATCCGGTCGTACCTCCGCGACTGGGGCTTCTCCGAGGACTACATCGAGCACTTCGTCGCGCCCTTCTACGGCGGCATCACGCTCGATCGCTCGCTCTCCTCGTCGAAGCGGGTGTTCGAGTACACCTTCAAGATGCTCTCGACGGGGAGCACCGCGGTCCCCGCGGCGGGGATGCAGGCGGTTCCCGAGCAACTCGCCGACGCCGCCCGCGACGAGGGCGCGACCGTCCGCCTCGGCGAGCGCGTCGAGTCGGTCGAGTCCGACGGCGACGGCGCGGTCGTCACCACGGGCCGCGAGTCGCTCGAAGCCGACGCGGTCGTCGTCGCCACCGACCCCAAGGAGGCGCGCCGACTGACCGGGGTCGGGTCGATTCCGACCGAAGCTCACGGCTGTGTCACCCAGTACTACACGCTCCCGAGCGGGAGCGCCCTCGACGCGGGCAAGCGCATCATGCTCAACGCGCCGAGTCCCGACCCCAACACGGTCGTCCCGCTGTCGACCGTCGCGCCGGAGTACGCCCCGCCGGGCGCTGAACTCCTGAACGCGACGTTCCTCGGCGCGGCCGCACAGGACAACTCCGAGGAGGAACTGTTCGAGAAGACTCGGCGGACGCTCGAAGCGTGGTACCCCGACCGCTACTTCGACGACCTCGAACTGCTCCACACCGACTACATCTCCTTCGCGCAGTTCGCCCAACCGCCCGGCGTCCACGAGTCGCTTCCGGACGCCCGCGACGCCCCCGGCCGGGCGTACCTCGCCGGCGACTACACCGCGTGGTCGTCGATTCAGGGCGCGATGCGGAGCGGGAAAGAGGCGGCCGACGCCGTCCGCGACGACCTCTCCTGAGCCGGTGCGCGCCTTGCGGAGCGGTCTGCCTACCTTCTGTGGCGGTCAGTCGAGCGACCGCGCGGGACCGTCTTCGCGCGGCAGTTCGGCCTTGCGAGTGCGCTCGCCCGCGAACGAGAGCCCGTTCGTCGGGAGCGGCTTCGAAGACAGGCGCGCCGCGCCGTATCGGTAGACGAGCACGCCGACGAACAGCCACGCGGCCGCGGCCAGAGCGGCCTCGGCGGGGAGCAGGCCGTCACCACTAATTCCCGTCGAGAGGAAGACCGAGGTCGCGTTCCAGACCGAGTGGAACGCGACGGGGACGAGGACGCGCCCGCCGGACTCGTTGTAGAGCCAGGTCGTGACGACGCTGATTCCGACGACCGACACGAGGTAGAAGGCGAACGACGTGCCCGCCTGCGAACTCCCGGGCATGGCGAAAAGCGGCGCGTGCCACGCGGCCCAGACGACGCCGATGACGAGGGACGCGCGGAACGCGCCGAGTCGCCGCTGGAGTACCGGCAGTCCGAATCCACGCCAGCCCGGTTCTTCGAGTCCGCCCCTGATGAACGACGAGACGAGGAGCGCCGCGAACAGGGTAGCCGGACCGAGCGTCGCGGACTCGAACGTCCACCCGAGCGCGACGGTGAACGCGAGGGTCGCGCCGAACAGGACCGGGGGGAGGACCGCGGCGGCGACCCAGACGAACGGCGGCGCGCGGGGACTCACGACGCGACGAAGCCACGGGCGAAGGTCGCCGGTGGCCGCGGCGACGACGATGGCGGCGAGGAACGGCCCGAATCCGCCCGCGAGGACGAGCAACGACACGGGAACGATGCGCTCGGCGCTGACGAGGAGCGCCGCCGGGACCCACGCGAGCCACGTGAAGAGGAACGTCAGCGCGACGAAACTGACGAATCGGTGCGTTCGAACGGCGGTGGCGATGGCGGGCATGACGACTAGCAGTACGTCGCCGCGAGCCAAAGCCACCAATCTCGGTTCTCGTCGGGCGAGAAGCAGAAGTCGGTCTCTGCGGGCTAAAACGCCCGGAACCGACGGCTCAGAGCAACCGACGGAGCTTCCCCAGCGGCGGGAACGTGAGCGTCTCGCCCGCCTCCGCGTCGCGGACGAGCGGCCTGAAATCGTCCGCGTCGCGCACCAGCGGCGAGTCGAAGTCGGCCCCGCGCATCCCGTTTACTTCGACGCCCGCGGCGAGGCGGGTGAACGCCGGGAGCATCAGCACGTCGCCGCCGCGGTAGGCGTCGGGGCCGTAGAGGACGCAGGGTCGCCGCCGACCCTCGACGGCGAGCGTCGGGTGGTCGTGGCCGACGACGTACCGGTCGGCGTCGCCGTCGGGCTCGCGGTGGCCGTGGCAGACGAGCGTCCCGTCCGCAAGGCGGTACTCGTCGTGTACGTCTCCCGACCAGCCCTCCGCGAGCATCGTGTCGTGGTTGCCGGCGACGAACACCGGGTCGGCACCGGCGTCGCCGCACGTCTCCGCGAGGGTTTCGAGGGCCGCGACGTGGCGCTCCGTGACGCGGTCGAACCGGTGGAGCACGTCACCGGCGAAGACGACCTCGCCGGGGGCGAACTCGGCGCAGTAGGCTCGCAGGCGCTCCGCGAGGTCGGTCCCCTCGCCGAGCGGAAAATCGACCGCCGAGGCGTCCGCTCGGCCGACGTGGAGGTCCGAGAGGACGAGCGCGTCGGCGTCGGGGAAGAAGACGGCGCGCTCGCGGACGGAGACGCGGGTCACGACCGAATCGAGGGGCGTCGGAGACAAATCACCATCGGCGGCGTGCGCCGGGGCGAACGCCCGCGAGAGGCCGGCGGAATTGGAGGTGGAGCCGGCGTCGGAGCAGGGGCCTTTTTAGTCGGTGCGTCCCACGTTCGGCACATGAGCGGCGCACTGGAGGACAAGCGCACCGCGACCCGCTTTCGCATCCTCGCCGAGATAGCCGACCGGCAGCCGGCGGTGAGTCAGGGCGAAATCGCCGAGGCGGTCGGGGTGACGAGTCAGGCGGTCTCCGAGTACATCCGCGACCTCGTCGAAGACGGGCTCGTCGAAAAGCAGGGCCGGTCGCGCTACCGCGTGACGAAAGAGGGCGTCGACTGGCTGTTTCAGGAGGCGCGCGCCCTCCAGCGGTTCGCCGAACACGTCACCGACGACGTGCTGGAGAGCGTCAACGAGGACGCCGCAATCGTCACCGACGACGTGGCGGCCGGCGACACGGTGACCCTGTCGCTCCGCGACGGCCTGCTACACGCCACGCCCGGCGACGACGGGCCGGCCATCGGCGTCGCCACCACCGACGCCGAGGCGGGCGACGCGGCCAGCGTCACCGGCTTCGAGGGCGTCATCGAGATGGAACCCGGTTCGGTCCGCGTGCTGCAGGTGCCGCCCGCGCGGCTCGCCGAGTCCGACGCGGTCGACGCGGACGCGCTCGCGGCGGCGTGCGACGAGGCCGACATCGTCGTCGCCGCGGGCGTCGAGGCCGTCGTCGCCTGCCGCGACGCATCGGTCGACGTGCGGACGTGGTTCGCGCCGGGCGAGGTCGCCGCCGACGCCGCGGCCCGCGGACTCGACGCCGCGGTCGTCGCGAGTTCGGATACCGCCGGGCGCGTGACCGACGCGCTCCGCGACGCGGGCGTGCTGTTCGAAGTGACGGAGCCGTAGCTCCGCGCCGGTTTCGGGTTTTCTCGACGTCGAATTCGCCGCTTAACTCTCCGCGTGTTCTCGGGCCATCGTGTACGCCTCCCGTAGCTCGCGGAACCGCTCGCGGTCGCCGCCGTGGTCGGGGTGTACGTCCTTCACCCGCGCGCGATAGGCGTCTCTGACGGCGTCCGAAGAGGCGTTCGCGGGGAGGTCGAGCCGGTCGAACGCGGCCGACACGGGGTCGTCGAGGTCGGCCAGTTCGGGCTCGATGTCCGGCACGTCGAAGGGGAGCCGCCGGCCGAGTTGGCCGCCGGGCATCTCGTGTTCGCAGAGGACGGCGTAGACGCCGGCGCGTTCGAGGCGGAAGAACGCCTGCGCGTCGAAGGTGATGGCGACGCCGCGGTCGGGGAGGAAGAACGCCACCGTCTCGCCGCGGATCGGGCGGTCCTCGACGAACCGCTCGTCGATGGCGGTGAGGTAGTCGCGGATTTCGTGGCGGCGGCGGCCCGTCCCGTCGACGCGGGGGCCGCGGGAGACCCGCCGCTCCGGGAAGACACGACCGCCGACGACGAAGACGCCGGCGACGACGACGGAGGCGACCGCGCCCGCGGCGAGGCCGACGAGGAGCCACGGCGGGAGCAGAAAGACCCACTCCGGAAGCACGCTAGAAGTCACGTGGCGAGCGATTATGAACCCCTCGCTGCCCGTACCGATTTGCCGCGGGAGAACGAAGAGCCGGCATGCGACCGATTCGCTTCGAGGAGGCCGACAGCGCTGAGCGAACCCAAATCGGCGAGGGACTGACGCGACCGGCCGTCGCCGCCGGACGACTGGAGACGGGCCGCGCCGAGGGGAAGTACTTCCTCCGACACGACGACGGCTGTGGGGTCTGCGGGAAGCCGGTCGAAGCCGGGTCGCCGTTCTACCTCGACCCGGACACCGGCGAAATCCTCTGCGAAGAACACGGACGGGCGCGCCGAGAGTCCTGAGAACGTCCGCCTCCGGGTCGACGCCGCAATTTCATACTCGCCTTCGAGTGAGTTTTCATTCATACTTGTTTCGTTCGCAAACTTCTTTATCGGGGTGCGGGACCATACGAACATCACATGGCTGTAGTCTGGCTGGACGACGTACGGGCTGACGACCTCGACCTGGTCGGCGGGAAAGGCGCGTCGCTGGGCGAACTAACCGGTGCGGGGCTTCCCGTCCCGCCGGGATTCGTCGTGACGGCGAGCACGTACCGCGCGTTCATCGAGGACGCGGGCATCGACGACGAGCTGTTCGCCGCGGTCGAGGTCGACCACGAGGACTCCGAGGCGCTGCAGGCGGCCCACGAGACGGCGCACGACCTCATCATGGAGACGCCGATGCCGGACGACGTGCGGGAGGAAATCCTCGACGCCTACCGGAGCGTCGGCGAGGGCGACGCCTTCGTCGCCGTCCGGTCGTCCGCGACGGCCGAGGACCTGCCGGACGCCTCCTTCGCGGGCCAACAGGAGACGTTCCTGAACATCACCGAGGAGGACCTCCTCGACCGCGTCAAGGAGTGTTGGGCCTCGCTGTTCTCCGAGCGCGCCATCTACTACCGCAACCGCAAGGGCTTCCCCCACGACAAGGTCGACATCGCGGTGGTCGTCCAGCAGATGGTCGACGCCGAGAAGTCCGGCGTGATGTTCACCCGACACCCCTCGACCGGCAAGAAGGAGATTATCATCGAGGCCGCGTGGGGTCTCGGCGAAGCCGTCGTCTCCGGCACCGTCTCGCCCGACAACTACGTCATCAGCCGCGAGACCGGCGAGGTCGAGACGGCGACCATCGCGGACAAGAAGACGATGTGCGTCCGCGACGAGGAGAGCGGCGAGACCGTCATGCGCGACGTGCCGAGCGACCGCCGCCACGAGCGCGTCCTCACCGACGACGAGGTCTCCCGCCTGCTCGAACTCGGCGAACTGGTCGAAGACCACTACGAGACGCCGCAGGACGTGGAGTGGGCCGTCTACGAGGGCGAGGTCTACATGCTCCAGTCGCGCCCGATTACGACTATCGCCGAGGCTGACGACGGCGAGGAAGACGAGGGCGACAGCGGACGTTCGCGGGCGGCCGCGACCGGCGACGACGTGCTCATCCGCGGCCTCGGCGCGAGCCCCGGCATCGCCTCCGGCCGCGCCCGCATCGTCACCAAGCTCGACCACCTCGACCAGGTCGCCGAGGGCGACATCATCGTCACCGAGATGACCATGCCCGACATGGTGCCCGCGATGAAGCGCGCCGCCGGCATCGTCACCGACGAGGGCGGCATGACCTCCCACGCGGCCATCGTCTCCCGCGAACTCGGCGTGCCCGCGGTCGTCGGTACCGGCGACGGGACGAAGACCCTCGAAGACGGCGAGGTCGTCACCATCGACGGCGACAAGGGAACCGTCCGCGAGGGCGAAGAGCCCGAGGAGAAACAGCGCCAGCCCGTCGAGGAGGCCCGCCCCAAGACGCCCGTCAAGCCGATGACCGCGACCGAGGTCAAGGTCAACGTCTCCATCCCCGAGGCGGCCGAGCGCGCCGCCGCGACGGGCGCTGACGGCGTCGGCCTGCTCCGCATCGAGCACATGGTCCTGACGCTCGGCAAGACCCCCGAGCGGTTCATCGAGCAGAACGGCGAGCGCGCCTACGTGGACGAAATCGTCTCTGGCGTCCGCGAGGCCGCAGAGGAGTTCTACCCGCGGCCGGTCCGCGTCCGCACCCTCGACGCGCCGACAGACGAGTTCCGACAGCTCGAAGGCGGCGAGAACGAGCCGCGCGAGCACAACCCGATGCTCGGCTACCGCGGCATCCGTCGGGGCCTCGACAACCCGAGCGTTTTCCGCCTCGAACTGCAGGCGTTCCGCCGCCTGTTCGACATGGGCTACGACAACCTCGAAGTCATGTTCCCGCTCGTCAACGACGCCGAGGACGTGCTGCGGGCGAAAGAGCACATGCGCGAGGCCGGCATCGACCCCGAAAAGCGCGAGTGGGGCGTCATGATAGAGACGCCGGCCGCGGCGCTCTGCATCGAAGAGCTCGCCGACGCCGGCATCGACTTCGCCTCGTTCGGCACGAACGACCTGACGCAGTACACCCTCGCGGTGGACCGCAACAACGAGCACGTCGCCGACATCTACGACGAACTGCACCCGGCGGTGCTCAAACTCATCGGCGACACCATCGAGACGTGCCGCGAGGTCGGCGTGAAGACGAGCATCTGCGGGCAGGCCGGCTCGAAGCCCAAGATGGTTCAGTTCCTCGTCGACAAGGGCGTCAGCTCCATCTCGGCCAACATCGACGCCGTCCGCGACGTGCAACACGAGGTCAAGCGCGTCGAACAGCGGCTCCTCCTCGACTCGGTTCGCTGACCCCGGCGAACGTCGAGGTCGAACCACCCTCTCCCGTCTTTTCTCGTCCGGGTAGCGACGCCATCGGCTGGGCGACGTGGCGCAATGGAGCGGAACCGATATACTGGGTGTGGTTATAGTGGGATGCATGCAGCGCGCGGCACCGCAGGAGTTCGACCGCGTCCTCTCTTCGATGTGCACCCGACCGCACCCGGCCGCCCGGAAGGCCGCAGAGCGGTTCTTTGCCACCAACCCCGGCGACCCGGCGACCTATCAGGCCGTCGCCGCCCTCGAAGAAGACGCACTCTCGTACCTCGGCGACATCACCGGCCTCTCGGCCCCCCACGGCTACGTGACAAGCGGCGGGACCGAGGCCAACATCCAGGCCATCCGAGCCGCGCGCAACCACGCCCGCGACGACGACCCGAACGTCGTCGCCCCCGAGAGCATCCACTTCAGTTTCCAGAAGGCCGCCGACGTGCTCGACGTGGAGCTCCGAATCGTCCCCGTCGACGACGACTACCGCGCGAACGTCGCGGCCGTCCGCGAGGCCGTCGACGACCACACCGTCCTCGTCGCCGGCGTCGCCGGCACGACCGAGTTCGGCCGCGTCGACCCGATACCCGAGCTGACCGCGGTCGCCCACGACGCCGGCGCGCTGATGCACGTCGACGCCGCGTGGGGCGGGTTCATCCTCCCCTTCACCGACCACGAGTGGTCGTTCGCTCACGCGCCAATCGACTCGATGACCATCGACCCCCACAAGTACGGGCAGGCGGTCGTCCCCGCCGGCGGCCTGTTGTTCCGCGAGAAGTCGGTCGTCGACTCGCTGGCAGTCGACACGCCGTACCTCGAATCCGCGTCGCAGGCGAGCCTCACCGGCACCCGAAGCGGCGCGGGCGTCGCCTCCGCGGCCGCCGCGATGCGCGAACTCTGGCCCGACGGCTACCGCGACGCCTACGAGCGCCAGCAGGCGAACGCCGAGTGGTTCTACGACGAACTCCGCTCTCGGGGCTACGACGCGGTCGAACCGGACCTCCCGCTGGTCGCCGCGAGCGTCCCCGACGGGCAGTTCGAGTCGCTTCGGGACCTCGGCTGGCGTATCTCGCGGACCGCGAGCGGCGAACTCCGCATCGTCTGCATGCCGCACGTCTCCCGCGAGTCGCTCCGGGCGTTCCTCTCGGACCTCGACGACCTCCGGTCGGGGCCGACGCGCAACTGAGCCGGTCCGAACCTGAAAACTTACAACCGACTGGCTTCGACCCTCTCGTGTGTCTCTCACCGCGTTCGCATCGCTCGCAGACCTGACGCTCAGTCTGTACCCCGACTTCTCGTGGCTCTCGTCGCTCGTCGAGACGGCCACCGGCTGGGTCGGGCTGGTCATCATCTTCGCGTACTCGTTTCTCATCGCCTTCGCCCTCCCGGGCGTGAGCGAAATCGTCCTCGCCGCCCCGCTCGACCTCGGGCTCCCCTACGGCGCGAAGCTGGCGGTCATCATCCTCGTCAGCGGCGCGGGCAAGGCCGCAGGCAGCGTCTTCGCCTTCTACATCGGCCGTCAGACGACGGAGTCGGGCTACGTCGAACGGGCGCTCGAACGGCTCCCGGTCGACGTGATGGGGTGGACCGAGCGCAAGGCCGTCCAAATCGCACAGAACTGGGGCTTCGCCGGACTCGCGGCCGCGCTCTGCGTGCCGGGCTTTCCCGACACGCTCTCGATTTACGCGTTTTCGGTCCTCGAAGACGACTACCTCAAGTTCGCGGCCGCGACGTTCGTCGGCTCCTGCGGCCGACTCATCGTGACGGTCATCGGTATCGAGGCGGCGCTGGCGTTCCTCTGAGCGGGGCGCGCGCGGGTCGGCTCACCTCGCTGTCGTCGTCGCGCCGCCGTCAGTACCGCTGTCAGCCGCTCGCTTCCGAGCCCGTCGCCGTCTCGGACGTCGCCTCGAACGACTCGACGGACGCGTAGTTGACGACGACGAACGCGACGAAGAGGACGGCCGCGAGCGCCGCGAACGACAGCGACAGCGTCCGGCACGTGGCCGCGGACAGGCCGAGGCGTCGGCCGACCGACTCGATTGCGAAGACACCGGCGAGCGCGAGCGAGACGCCGATGGCGAGAATCCAGCCGCCGCCGAGCGGCGACTGCGGGACGAGAAGGAGACCGTAGCCGGAGACGAACAGCCCGAGGAGGATGGCGAACACGGCGGCGAAGCCGACGCTCCGGGCGGGTTGGGAGGCGGTAGTCGTAGTCACGCCGAACAGGGCGTCGGCCGACGAGATAGCGGTTGCGTGACTCGTGCTGGCGCGTCGCCGTCGCGGTCGTCCGCAGCCCGGTCGTCCGCAGCCAGTCGAGTGCGGCGGTCCCGAGCGGTCCCGATAATTTATAGGCGCGCTCGGCTTCAGTACCGGTGTGACCGCGACGGGTCTCCCCGACAACATGCGTATGCGCGCTCCCTTTTAGCCGCGGGTGGACCCGCCTCCGGCCGTCGCCTCGGTAACGTGAGACGACGGTCGGGTCCGGCGAACCTCGGGGCGATATCGCACCGCCAGACAGACGCATCCGAAGCGGCGGGCTTTAGGCCCGCTTCCGAGATACACGACACATATGAGTCACGAGGACTTCCCCACGGAGAAGCCAGCGGTGGTGACGTGTGGACTGCCGTACGCCAACGGCGACCTCCACATCGGCCACCTCAGAACGTACGTCGGCGGCGACATCTACAGTCGCTCGCTGCGAACACTCGGCCAAAAGACGGCCTTCGTCAGCGGGTCGGACATGCACGGCACGCCCGTCGCCGTCAACGCCGAGAAGGAGGGCGTCACGCCCGAGGAGTTCGCGCTCCGCCACCACGAGAAGTACGAGGCGACGTTCCCCCGCTTCAACATCGAGTTCGACAACTACGGCCACACCCACGACGAGACGAACACCGAACTGACCCAGGAAATCGTCCGCACGCTCGAAGCCGAGGGCTACGTCTACGAGAAGGAGATTCCGGTCGCCTACGACCCCGAGGCGGACCAGTGGCTCCCCGACCGCTTCGTCGAGGGCACCTGTCCGTACTGCGGCGCGCACGCCCGCGGCGACGAGTGCGACGAGGGCTGCGGCCGCCACCTCGAACCCGGCGAAATCGAAGACCCGACCTCGACGCTCACCGGCAACGCCGCGGAGTACCGCGAGCGCGAGCACAAGTTCTTCGCGGTCTCCGACCTCCAAGACTACCTCCAGGAGTTCATCGACCGCCTCGAAGGCACCTCGAACGCCCAGAACCAGCCCCGCGAGTGGATAGAGGGCGAACTGCAGGACTGGTGTATCACCCGCGACATGGACTGGGGCATCGACTACCCCGGCGTCTCCGAATCCGCCGAGGATTCGGAGGCAGACCAGACGGAGTCTGGGCGTGACGATAGCGACGACCTCGTGCTGTACGTCTGGGTCGACGCGCCAATCGAATACATCTCCTCGACCAAGCAGTACACGGAGCGCGTCGGCGCCGACACATTCGACTGGGAGGCCGCGTGGAAGGACGCCGGTGTCTCTGAATCCGACGCGGGTTCGGAGGCTCGCCGGACGGAGTCCGGCGGTGACATCGTCCACATCATCGGCCGCGACATCATCCAGCACCACACCGTCTTCTGGCCGGCGATGCTCCGCGGCGCGGGCTACGTCGAGCCGCGCGCGGTCATGGCCTCCGGCTTCATCACGCTCAACGGCAAGGGCTTTTCCACCTCGCGCAACCGCGCCGTCTGGGCCGACGAGTACCTCGACGAGGGCTTCCACCCCGACCTGCTGCGGTACTACCTCGCCACCAACGGCGGATTCCAGCAGGACGTGGACTTCTCGTGGTCGAAGTTCAAAGACCGCGTGAACAGCGAACTCGTCGGCACGGTCGGCAACTTCCTCTACCGGTCGATGCTCTTCGCGTACCGCAACTTCGAGGGGACGCCCGAGGCTGAGGTGTCCGAGGAAGTCGAAGCCCGCATTCAGGAGGCCATCGACGAGTTCGAAGCCGGCATCAACGACTACTCGGTCCGGAAGTCCGGCAACGCCGCCGTCCGCCTCGCGCAGTTCGGCAACGAGTACATCCAGCACAACGAGCCGTGGAAGCTCACCGACGAGGACCCCGAGGCCGCGGCGCAGGTCATCCGCGACTGCGTCCAAATCGCGAAGGCCATCGCCGTGCTGTTCTTCCCCGTCGCGCCGGGCAAGATGCAGGCGCTCTGGGAGCAACTCGGCGAGGACGGCTCGGTGACCGACACCGGCGTCGACGACGCCTTCGAAGCTCCACCGGCGTCCTTCGGCGAGCCCGCGGCGCTGTTCGAGAAAATCGAAGACGAGCGCGTCGAGGAACTCAACGAGAAGCTCGAAGCGCGCGTGGCCGAGACGGAATCCGAAAGCGACGAGTCCGACGAGGACGCCGAGGAGGATATGGACGCAGACTCCGACTCTGACGCCGACATCGACTTCGAACCCCTCGCCGACGACCGCATCTCCTTCGAGGACTTCCAGGAGCTCGACATCCGCGTGGGCGAAATCGTCGCCGCCGAGGGCATCGACGGCGCGGACAAACTCGCCAAGCTCACCGTCGACATCGGCGTCGAAGAGCGCCAAATCGTCGCCGGCATCAAACAGCTCCACGACCTCGACTCGCTCGCCGGGTCGAAGGTGATCATCGTCGCCAACCTCGAGAAGGCCGAGCTGTTCGGCGTCGAGTCCAACGGGATGCTGTTGGCCGCGGGCGACGAGGCCGACATCCTGACGACCCACGGCGACGCCGTCCCCGGCACGAAAGTCCAGTAAGCGACCGTCTACGACCCGATACGCGACCGCTCACGACCCGATTTTTCCGACGCGCCGTCTCGACCGCCCCACCGCCCTCGTATCAGGCGTGGACCACAGCGCCTAACTGCGCCGACTCCCGAGCGTCGCCCATGCGAATCGGAAGACGGGAAGCGGTCGGAATCGTCGTCGCGCTCGCGGTGTTCGCGGGCGTCGTCGCCGCGGTCACGGGCGGCGGCGCGGGCACCCTGACCGTCGAGCGCGTGGACGAACTCCCGCAGGGACAGGGCGCGGTGGCCTTCGGCAACCTCGACCCCGACCAACGCGAGACGTTCGAGGAGGCAGTCTCGACCGGCGAACCGGCGGCGATACCGAACGAGGCCGCGAGAAACGAGTTCGCCGACCCCGGCTACGTCCGGTACGACGGCGACATCTACCGGACGACCGTCTCCGGCTGAGTCGGCGTTCGACGCTCGAATCCCGCGTCGCAACCGGAGCCGATTTGAGCGGCGACGCTGGAGCGCCGCCATGCGACTCAGCGTGTTACTCGCCGCGGCGCTCGTCGTCTCGACGGGCTGTCTCGGCGGCGCGAGCGGGACCGCGAGACTGAGCGTCGCCCGAGTCGACGACCTCCCGCAGGGCGAGGGGGCCGTCTCGTACCAGAACCTCGCGCCGGCCCAGCAGTCGGCGTTTCGGGAGGCGCTCGGAGGCGAGACCGTGACCCTCCGGGAGGGAACGGACAGAAACGAGTTCCGCGACCCCGGCTACGTCAGACACGACGGAGAAATTTACCGAACGACCATTATAGTTTCGTGACGGCGACCGAGCGGTCAGTTCGACGGGCGAACTATAGAGAGTACGTATGCGAACCCGTTACTCGACACCGAGTTCATCATCGGGCTTTTTTATCAGTCACTCGTAGGCGACGCCATGAGAAACGCAAAAATCGTCTGCACCCTCGGTCCCGCGTCCTTCGACCGGGAGACGATTCGCGGGCTCGCCGACGCCGGCATGAGCGTCGCCCGGATGAACGCGAGCCACGGCAACGTCGAACACCGGTCCGACGTCATCGACAGCATCCGCGCCGTCGACGACGCGACCGACGAACCGCTCGCGGCCATGCTCGACCTGCAGGGCCCCGAGGTCCGAACCGCCGACATCGACGAGGACATCTACCTCGAAACCGGAAGCGAGGTCCGCTTCTACGAGGGCGACGACGCCACGCCCGAGGCGGTCGGGCTGTCGTACTCCATCACCGCCGCGGAGTCCGGCGACACCATCCTCCTCGACGACGGCCGCATCGAGGCCACCGTCGAGCGCGTCGAGGACGACTCGGTCCACGCGACCATCGTCTCCGGCGGGAAGCTCAGTTCGCGCAAGGGCGTGAACGTCCCCGGCGTCGACCTCGACATCGACCTCATCACCGACTCCGACTACGAGAACCTGAAGCTCGCCGCGAAGAAGGAAGTCGACTACGTCGCCGCCTCGTTCATCCGCGACGCGGAGGACGTCTACACCATCAGCGACACCCTCGAGAACCTCGGCGCGGAGATTCCCATCATCGCCAAAATCGAGCGCGCCGGCGCGGTCGAGAACCTCGACGAAATCATCCAGGCGGCCCACGGCGTGATGGTCGCCCGCGGCGACCTCGGCGTCGAGTGCCCCCTCGAAGAGGTTCCCATCATCCAGAAGCGCACCATCCGCAAAGCGCAGGCCGCGGGCGCGCCGGTCATCACCGCGACCGAGATGCTCGACTCGATGGTCCGCTCGCGCCGCCCGACCCGCGCGGAGGCGTCCGACGTGGCCAACGCCGTCCTCGACGGCACCGACGCCGTGATGCTCTCCGGCGAGACCGCCGTCGGCGACCACCCCGTCCGCGTCGTCGAGACGATGTCCCGCATCGTCGAGGAAGTCGAAGAGAGCCCCGAGTACGACGAGAGCCAAGAACAGCGCGTCCCGACCGCCGACGAGGGCTCCCGCACCGAGGCGCTGGCCCGCTCGGCGCGCTACCTCGCCCGCGACGTGAACGCCGCGGCCGTCGTCGCCGTCTCCGAGTCCGGTTACACCGCCCGGAAGACCGCGAAGTTCCGCCCCGGCGTCCCCGTCGTCGCCGTCACGCCGAACGACCGGACGCGCCGTCAGCTCGCCGTCTCGTGGGGCGTCTCGGCGCAGTACGCCGACTACAGCCCGAGCGTGGAGGGCGTCATGGACGACGCCGTCACCGCCGCGCTCGACGCCGGCGTCGCGGAGTCCGGCGACACCATCGTCGTCCTCTCCGGCATGATGACGGAGCTCGAAGGGACGAACACGACGAACATGCTCAAGGTTCACGTCGCCGCCGAGCCCGTCGCCACGGGCCGGAAAATCGTCAGCGGCCGGGTCGCCGGCCCCCTCTACCGCACCGAGGACGGCGACCTCACGGACGTGCCCGAGGGCGCGATTCTCGCGCTGTCGGCCGAGTTCGACGGCGAGTTCGACGGCGACGCCGACAAGCTCGCCGGAATCGTCGACGCCCGCGCGGGCATGACCGGCTACCCGGCGCTCGTCGCGCGCGAACTCGACATCCCGATGGTGTCGGGCGCGCCGCTCCCGAAGACCATCAAGCAGGGCGCGACCGTCACGCTCCACGCCGAGCGCGGCATCGTCTACGAGGGCGACGTCATCAGCCACGACCGCGGCAACCGGCAGTAGTGCGGTAGCCCTTTCCCGCCGCGACGCCTACCCACGATTCGATGTCCCGCGCACCCTCTCCCGAGGCCGAAGACGACCGCGACGGCGACGGCGAGTGGCGCTTCGGCGTCGACGACGTCGGCCCCGACGGCATCGTCGACGACGAACCCGAGATCGAACAGCTCCCCATCGAGCCCGGGTCACCGCGGGCCGAAAACGTCGCGTTCGTGTTCCTCGGCGTCCTCCTCGCGGTCGGGCTCATCGTCATCACCGTGTTCCCGGGCGCGGTCTGACCGCCCAACGGCGCGCCGGTCGCGAGCCGCCGCGAGGTCCGAACCTCGACCATCCGACTTTCCGTTTTGATAATCGGGACTGTTGATTTATGTGACCCCGAGGGGAACCACCGTCAACCCCCCGACCGGGACACACCAAATGAGTTACGCAGTCCGCGCACCCTCCGTGTTGGTCGCCGCGTTGATTCTCCTCGCGGCGCTCTGGGTTCCGACGCCCGCAGTCGCCGCCGACGAGCCGACCGCGTCGTTCGGCGAGGACGTTACCACCGTCACCCGCGGCGACGTCGTCGAGATACGTGTCCAGCACTCCCAGCCGGGCACGCTCCACATCGGCGGCGACGGTTACGGCTACCACCTGACCGTCGCCCTCGTCGGGTCGGGGACGACCACCCTGACCGTCGACACCTACAACTCGACCGGCGCGCCCGAGACGTACGTCTCCGGTGGCGGCAACAAGACGCTCCACACCGGTCACCTCGGCGAGCCCATCGAGCCGGCGACGTACATGATGAACGTCACCATCGACGGCGTCGAACGCGCCATCGGCCAACTCGACGTCGCGGAGCGCGGGAACACGTCGGCGACGACCAACGTCGCGCCCGCGAGCCTGAACGACTCCGACGCGTCGGTGTCGCCCGGGGACGTTCGGGGCGTGATGACCGAGCGGACGACCGTCGCCAAGGGCGACCTCGCGGTCGTCCGTCTCGACGAGAGCGGGCTCGAATCGGCGCTGAACCCGGATGACGTGACCGGCGGCGCGAACGCGCGCGGTATCGAAATCACGCTGAATCAGCTCGAAGTCCGGCCGAACCGAGAACAACAGACGTTCCTCGCGACGCCGGAAAACGGGACGACCGTCGTCACCGACTTCGAGAACGACGAGGTGTTGGTCGTCTGGGACACCTCGGAGCTCCCGCTGGAAGGTGACACCGAGGAGTACGAACTGCAGGTGACGCTCCGCGGCGACCACAGCGACTTCGTCGACGAGGACACCATCACGGCGCGCTCGCGGGTGCGGCTCGTCGAACCGACCGTCTCCATCGAGGTGCGAAACGAGACGGTGTACCCGTGGGAGTCACTGCGGGTGAACGTCACCGGTGAGACCACCCTCGCGCCGAACAGCGTCGTCGAACTCCGGGCGCGCGCCCCCGGCCAGCCGTTCTTGAGGCTCGTGCCGATGACGGTCACGGCGAACCGGACCGTCTCGCAGAACCTCACGTTCGCGCCCGAGGACCGCGGGCTCACGTTCCCGCTTTGGGTGCGCGACTACCGCGACGAGACCGAACACACGATGCGCATCCTCGACTCCGAGGCGAACCTCCGGTTCGTCGACCAGGAGACCGACGGGACGTTCGTCACCATCAGCCGCGTGAACCTCTCGGTCGGCGGCTTCGTCGCCGTCGAGACCGCCGACGAGGAGCCGCTGGGGACGAGCGCGTACCTCCCGCCGGGGACGCATCGAAACGTCGTCGTAGACTTCGACCGCCGACAGTTGGCCGACGCGGAGTTGCTCGCCATCGCCTACGCGGACCGCGACCGCGACGGGAACTTCTCGGTCGCGGTCGACGCGCCGTACCGGACCGGCGGCGACGGTAATGGTACCGACGGCAACGCGACCGCGGACGACAACGAGACGGTCGGCACCATCGTCGCCGACGACGCGATGGTCCGACTCGAACCCGGCGCGAAGACGCCGACGCCGACGGCCACGCCGACCGCGACGCCAACAGAACCGACCGCGGAAACGACAACCGAGACGCCGTTCCCGGTCGTCGAACGGACGCCGCTGGAACCGGCCGCCGCCGGAACGAACACTGGAATCCCGTTCTCGCCGGGGCTGACGGTCGTCGCGCTCGTCCTCACCGGACTGGCCGCGCGGCGACTGCGACGCTGACGAACACCGAGGCGACAAGATGACACACGACCGACGCGGACACGACCGACGACCCGCCCCCGACGGACCGGAGGGACGCGAACAGTGACGAGACTCGTCGAACTCGAACCGACGAAGTTCGTCCACTTCCTCTCGGACCTCTGGACCCAACGGAACTGGCAGACGAACGCCCAGCCCCGAGGCGAAGGTCGATACCTCGTACAGGGGCAGCGCGGCGACGGCACGAAAGGGCTCATGCTCGTGCTCCCGTCCGTCGAGACGACGGTGGGAACGGGGCACGTCAAGGGGTTCGTCGCGCACGCGAAAAAACGCGGCATCGACACCGTCGTCGTCGCCACGCAGGGCGAGTTCGACGACTCGGTCCGCGGGTTCGCCACGAACCACGACGTGACGCTGCTCGACCGCGACGAACTCGGCGAGACCGTCGCCGACGAGGGACTCGAACAGACCGTCAAACAGTACACGGACGGCGAGGTGTTCGAGACGGCGGAGGTCGAGTTCGGCCTGCCGTTCGACCTGCCCGAGCCGGTCGAAGAGGCGTTGGCGTCGCTCCCGATAGCCGCCGTACGCGAACGGCTCGCCGGGCTCACCGGCGGCGGCGACGGGGGTGGGGGCGGCGGCGACGACTCCTCGGGCGGTTCGCTCCGCGACAGACTGCCGTCGTCGGTCGACGACCTGAAATCGGGGTCGCCGCCGAGCGTCCGCGTCGTCGTCGTCGCCGTCCTGTTGCTCGTCCTCGCGCTCGGTTCCGTGGCCGTGCTCGGGCCGATGGTGGACGGGCTCGGCGGGTCGAGCGCCGGCGGAAACGGCGTCGCCGTCTCCGCGCTCTCGGGCGCGAGCACCGACTCGGCCGACCTGGTCGCTCGGTGGAACGCGCGGACGGCAGACTCGCTTCAGGTGGGTAACCAAACGTACGCCGCGCCGGAGGGAGAGCGGTTCGTCGTCGTCGGACTCAATGCGACGGCCGCGAGCGGCTCACCCGGAAACCTACCGCAGTCGGCGCTCGTGTTCGAGTCTGACGGCGTCAGCTACGGTCACCAGCCGCTGTCGAACGCGACCGGCTTCGACAACGGCGCGCTGTTCGCTCCCGGCGAGAGCACGCACGTCTGGACCGTCTTCGCCGTGCCGACGAACGCGACCACCGGGACCGTCCTCGTCCAGCCGACGAACGAGGACACCGTGGCGTTCGTCCACGACGACACCGTCTCGACCGACCCGAGCGGCGACGACTGAGCGCGGGCGAGTCCGACCCGCCACGGGAATCGCGCACCGACCGCGGCCCCCGCGACGAATTCGACCCTCAATCCTTAATCGGGCGACGGCCCTAGAGCCGGTATGGCATACCTGCCGTTCCCGTTACAGACCGGTCTCATCACCCCCGAGACGCTTCCGCTGTTGCTCGTGCTCGCGGGGCTCGGCCTGTCGCTCGCGGAGGCCATCGCCCCCGGCGCACATTTCGTCGTCCTCGGCGTCGCCCTCCTCGCGGCGGGACTGGCCGGCCTCCTCATCGCGCCGCTCGCGACCCCGCTTATCCTGGGTCTGCTCGTCTTCGTCTTCGGCGCGCTCGCGCTCTACGGCTACCGAGAGCTCGACCTCTACGGCGGGAAAGGAGAGGGAAAGACGAGCGACTCGGACGCGTTGACGGGGAAGATGGGGCGCGTCACCGAGCGCGTCACGCCGACCAGCGGCGAGGTCAAACTCGACGAGGGCGGCTTTAACCCCTACTACGCCGCCCGCTCTGTCCACGGCGAACTGGAGGAAGGAACCGAAGTCATCGTCGTCGACCCCGGCGGCGGCAACGTCGTGACCGTCGAGGGAGTCGGCCCCGGCGAAGACGAAATCGACCGCGAACTCGCCCGCGAGCGGGCGCGGCAGCGACGCGAGGAGTCCGCGGAGCGCGAAGAAGAACTCGAACGAGAGGGTACCGAAGGCGTCTGACCGGCGGCCGCCGCGCGCCGACCGGCGCGGTTCGGGCCGACTGCGCCCTCGTCGCCGCCGAAATCGTCCGACGTGACGGCCGCACCACACGAATACTTATCATTCGTCCAACCCAACACGGGCGTATGGACTTACTTGCCCTCCAGGCGGGACTGGGCATCGGAGGCGTCGTCGTCGGCCTCCTCGTGCTCGTCCTCGCCATCGTGACGGTGTATCAGATGGTCGAAATCGTGGACGCCTACGAGAAGAAGGCGCTCACGGTGTTCGGGGAGTACCGACGCCTCCTCGAACCGGGTATCAACTTCATCCCGCCGTTCGTCTCTCGGACCTACGCGTTCGACATGCGGACCCAGACGCTCGACGTGCCCCGACAGGAAGCCATCACGCGCGACAACTCGCCGGTGACCGCCGACGCCGTCGTCTACATCAAGGTGATGGACGCGAAGAAGGCGTTCCTCGAGGTCGACAACTACAAGCGCGCCGTCTCCAACCTCGCCCAGACGACCCTCCGGGCCGTCCTCGGCGACATGGAGCTCGACGACACGCTCAACAAGCGTCAGGAAATCAACGCGCGCATCCGCAAGGAACTCGACGAGCCGACCGACGAGTGGGGCGTCCGCGTCGAGTCCGTCGAGGTCCGCGAGGTCAACCCCAGCGCCGACGTGCAGCAGGCGATGGAACAGCAGACCTCCGCCGAGCGCCGCCGCCGCGCCATGATTCTCGAAGCGCAGGGTGAACGCCGCTCCGCCGTCGAGACCGCGGAGGGTGAAAAGCAGTCGAACATCATCCGCGCGCAGGGTGAAAAGCAGTCGCAGATTCTCGAAGCGCAGGGTGACGCAATCTCGACGGTCCTCCGCGCGAAATCCGCCGAGTCGATGGGCGAGCGCGCCATCATCGACAAGGGCATGGAGACGCTCGAACGCATCGGACAGGGCGAGTCCACGACGTTCGTCCTCCCGCAGGAGCTCACGTCGCTCGTCGGCCGCTACGGCAAACAGCTCACCGGCTCCGACGTGCAGGACATGGAAGGCCTCTCCAGCAAGCAGTTCGACGAGGAGACCCGCGAACTCATCGGGCTCGACGACATCGAGGAGATTCTCGGCCAGATAGACCAGGCCGCCGAGATGGACGTCGAACAGCTCGAACAGGAGGCCGAAGCCATCAAGGCCGGCGCCGAGGTCAACGACATCAAGTCGCCCGACGAGGTCATCGCCGAGGCCGACGAGGAAGAAGAACCCATCAAGTCGTCCGACGAGGTCGTCGCCGAAAGCGAGGGCGCCGACGACGCGGCCGCGACCGGCGGGTCGGCGGACACGGAGACCGCGAGCAACGGGCAACCCGACGCCGACGATGACGGCGACGACGAAAGCGAGATGTCCTTCGAGAAGGACCTCGAATAGTCGCATCGGCGGACGGTCCCGGACTCGGACGGTTGTAAATGCCGAAGCCCTTTTCTTCGCGCCGTCTCGTATGTGGGAGTAGATGTCGAACCGCCGGGTAGACGAAGACAAGCGCGCGACCCTCCGTCGGTTCGCCGCGCTCGGGGCCGCCACGCCGCTCGTGGGCCTCGGGGGTGGCGACGACAGCGAGGACGACTCGTCCGGGTCGAGCGACGCGCGGGACGCCATCGTCGGCTACGTCGCGTCCACGCCCGGCGCGCACTTCTCGAAGGTCCGCGACGACCTCAAGTTAGGGACCGGCGAGACGCAGTACCACCTCCGGAACCTCGTCGACGACGACACGCTCGAAGTGCGCCGCGACGGCGACTACAAGCGGTTTTTCCCCGCGAGTCGGTTCTCCGAGTTCGAGCAGGTCGCGCTCGGCTATCTCCGCCGCGACACGCCGCGCGGGATGCTCGTCCACCTGCTTCGCGACCCCGACGCGACGGGAAGCGAACTCGCCGACCGCCTCGGCGTCTCGCGGGCGACGGTGAGCACGTACGCGAAGAAACTCGACGCCGTGGGCCTCCTCTCGCGCGAGGACGGCTACGCGGTCCGCAACCCCGAGACGGTCATCACGCTCCTGATTCGCTACGCCGACTCCTTCGGCTCCGACGCCGCGGCGTTCGCCGACGACGCGGCCGAACTCATCCGGTTCGACCCCTGACGAGGTCGGACGAGTCGAGACCGGCGGTCGAGACGGGCGACTGACGCTGTACCGTGTGACGGTTCCGTGTCCATACCGACCCCCAGCGGCGGGGCTGGGACGCGAGAAAACCCAAAAAACGGGGATGGAACGACGCGTGGGTGGGAGACGACGGCGTTCCGGGTGGGGGCGGCGCGAGGGAGGACGCGCCGGGGTGCACGCCGAGGACGGCGTGCGGCGGGGCCTGAGTGAAACGTCAGCGGGGGCTCAGACAGTCACCTTCCACGTGGTGCCCGAGGAGTAGCCCCACTTCTCGACGCTCACGTCGAAGTCGCCGTCGAGGATGGGGCGCATGTTCGCGCCGACCTCCTTCGCCGAGAGGTCGAGGTCGTCGGCGATGAGGCGGGACTTGAAGTACGTCTTCGCCCCGGCGTTGGAGCGGAGGTAGTCGAGGATGCGGCGCTGTTTCTCCGAGAGACTGCGGTTGGCGTCGAGGACCTCGCCCTCGACTGCGGTCGCGGAGGCGGTCGTGCTCATACCTACACAGAGAGACGAGACGCCTATCAGGGGTTTGGTACGGGAACTTAACACGGCGCTGTCTTGCGATTTTCACCGAAAACGAGCCGCCGGGAGGGCCCCACCGAGCCGTCGCAGGTACAGTCGCCTAACACCCACGCGACGCGGACACACCAACGAGGGAACAGGCCGGACGCATCGGAGCGCGTCGGGCCGCGCCGGGGCGCATCGAAGCGGCCGTCGAACACCCGAACGTTCCGAACTGTCCGTCTCACGGACCGTACCTGTTCCAAGACAGAAAATTCATACGCGGATAGCGGCCATACGACGACAATGGGTCGCCCGACAGAACGACGCCCGGCCGCCGCGACCGCGGCCGGCGTCGAAGTGAGCGTCGTCCTCCCCGCCTACAACGAGGCGCGGACCATCGAAAACACGGTCCGCGTCACCGTCGAGACGCTCGAATCGTTCCTCCCCGCCGACGCCTTCGAAGTCATCGTGGCCGAAGACGGCTGCGACGACGAGACGCCGGAGATAGCCGACCGGTTGGCCGCCGAGGACGACCGGATTCGCCACTACCACAGCGACGCCCGCCTCGGTCGCGGCGGCGCGCTCGAACGCGCCTTCGAGGCCGCCCGTGGCGACACGCTCGTCTACTTCGACACGGACCTCGCGACGGACATGCGCCACCTCGAAGAGCTGGTCGAGCGCGTCCGCTCCGGCGAGTACGACGCCGCGACCGGGTCGCGCTGGATGCCCGACCGCGTCGCCGACCGCCCGCGGAAACGCGGCGTGCCGAGCCGGGCCTACAACGGGCTCGTCCGCCTGTTCCTCCGCTCGGACCTCCGCGACCACCAGTGCGGCTTCAAGGCGTTCAGCCGCGAGGCGTTCGAGGCGCTCCGCGACGACGTGGAAGACAACCACTGGTTTTGGGACACGGAGATGCTCGTCCGCGCCCAGCGCGCGGGCTTTCGGGTCGCCGAGTTCCCCGTGGACTGGGAGCCGAAAGGCGACACGAAAGTCGACCTCGTCCGCGACATCCTCGGGATGGGGAGCCAGATTCTCCGGACGTGGTGGCAGCTCACGGTCCGGCCGCGCATCACCCGCCGGGTGACCATCGTCGCCGGCCTGCTTTTGACCGTCCTCGCGCTCGCGCTGATGACGCTCTACATCGACCCCTCGGAGGTCATCGCGGTCCTCGGCGAGGCCGACCCCGCGCTCGTCGCGGCCGCCGCGATAATCTACGTCGTCTCGTGGCCGCTCCGGGGGATTCGCTACCGCGATATCCTCGCCGAGCTCGGCTACCGCGAGAAGGCGGGCTTCCTCACGGGGGCGATATTCATCAGTCAGACCGGGAACCTCGTGTTCCCCGCCCGCGCGGGCGACGCCGTCCGCGCCTACGTCGTGAAGGCGCGCCGGAACATCCCGTACCCCTCGGGCTTCGCGTCGCTCGCGGTCGAGCGCGTCTTCGACCTGCTCACCATCGCGGGGCTCGCGGGCGTCGTCCTCGTCGGCCTCGCGGCGACCGGCGGCCTCGACGACATCGCCACGGTGCTCGCGACCGGCGTGAGCGGCGGCACGGTCGACGTGTCCGCCGACGACGTGCGCACCGTCGCCTACGTCGCCACCGGCGTCGGCGTCGTCGCCATCCTCGGCGTCATCGGCATCGCGCTGTCGGCCCGCGCGGACCGGAACGTCGTCCGGGCGTTCGTCGGCCGGTTCTCGTCGGACTCCTACGTCGAACTCGTCGCGGGCGTCATCGAGCAGTTCGTCTCCGACCTGCAGGCGGTCGCCGGCAACCGCGCCGCCTTCGGCCGCGTCGGCCTGACGAGCCTCGCCATCTGGACCGTCGACGTGGTGACGGCCGTCGTCGTCCTGCTCGCGCTCGGCGTCGACATCGACCCCGTCGTCCTCGTCGGCGTCTCGTTTTTCGCCGTGAGCGTCGGCAACCTCGCGAAGGTGCTCCCGCTCTCGCCCGGCGGCGTCGGCCTCTACGAAATCGCCTTCACGGTGTTCATGGCCGCCCTCGCGCCGATTACGCCCGCGGCCGCGCTCGCCGCGGCGGTCCTCGACCACGCGGTGAAAAACGCCGTCACCATCGTCGGCGGCGTCGCGTCGATGCTGTCGCTCAACGTCTCGCTGACGACCGCGGTCGAAGAGAGCGCCGACGTGCGCGACCGCGACCACGAACTCGCCGAGTCGGAGTAACGGAGCGACTAGTACAGTTCACACCGGAAGGGCGCGAACGCGCCCGTCACGGCCGATTCGAGCGCGTCGGTTCGGGTGAGCCGACCGCCGGTGAACACGCCCGCTGCGCCCTCGTTTTTCGCGATGTCGTCGGTGCCGAGCACGTCGTCCATCACCGGCCCGAGTTCCTCGCCCGCGTCGATGCGGTCCACGATGCGGGCGGGGAGCGGGAGGCTCGGCCCCGCGGCGCGACCGACGCGCTCGCCGTCGGTCACGGCCGCCCACATCACGAGATACGTGTCCCGCCCGTCGGTGCCGTCGCCGGCCGGGAAGGTCGCGACGCCGCCCTCGATGCCGACGCCGAAGTCGTAGTCGCCCGCGTCGAGGGCTCGTTCCGCGCGGGTGACCGCGCCCGCGATGGTCTCGTCGTTCCCCGTCGGCTGTTCGGAGACGCCGGAGTCGACGGCGACCGCCGCCACGGAGGCGTCGGGGCAGGTTCGTTCGACCGCGCGCCGCTTCACCGGGTTACCGCTTCCGACCGCGATGTCCATGTCGGTAGCGCGTCGTCCGGTTATTTCCCTTCGTCGGATTCGGTCGCGGTCGCGGGCTCCCACGGCTCGGGGAAGTCGGCGTCGGGGTGCAGCAGTCGCGCGAGGCGGTCGACGCCGGAGACGACCGCCGGGCTCGGCTGGTTGAGAAGCGAGTCGTCGACGGCGTGGACCGCGGCGTCGAGATTCCACCCGCGGGCCTCGAACGCCTCGGGGTCGCCGCGCTCGCCCTTCCCGCAGGGGTGGAGAACAACGTGGTCGGGGTCGGCGGCCGCGACGGTCTCGGGGTCGACTTCGGCGGACCGCTCGCCGGGCGCGACGAGCGGGGCGGACCCGCCGGCGGCGCGGACGAGGTCGGGGACCCAGTTGCCGGCGGCCATCGGCGGGTCGGCCCACTCCTCGCAGTAGACGGTCGGGCGGTCGCGGTCGGCGACCGCGTCGGCGACGCGGGCGAGGTGGTCGCGGCAGTCCTCGGCGAGCGTCGCGCCGGCGCTGGCGTCGCCCGCGGCGTCGCAGACGACGGGAAACGAGTCGAACACCTCGGCGAGCGTCGCGGGCGCGACGTGGAACACGTCGTAGCCGCGGTCGCGGGCCGCCGCCGCGACGTCCGACTGGAGGTCGTCGCAGGTGCAGACGGCGTCGGCGTCGAGTTCGTCGACCCGGTCGAAATCGGGGTTCAGCCAGCCGCCGATGACCGGCTTGTCGGTCGGCGAGTGAGCGGTCGCCCCGACGACGTGAGCGTCGAGACCGGCGGCATCGAGGATGGCCGTCGCGCTCGGCGCGAGCGAGACGACGCGGGGGTGGGCGGCCATGCGTAGTCGTGGCAACGCCCCTTCGAGAAAAGTATGTATCGCGTTACGGTCGGTGGGAAGCCGCCGCTGAGTGACCGGTGAATCGCCGAATCCCTCATGAACCTCAATCACCCGTGCGACGGCCTCACACAGCCAAACGAGGCCGCTCGCCGAAAGCGATACCAAACCATTTATGCGGTCGTCTGCGGTTGCTGGTGTTACGGACAGCATCCGGGTTCTAGCCGCCTCTAACCACCCCATCCCGGAGCACCCGCCGTCGTATCCATGAGTGAACGAATCTGGACCCGAAACCCCGGCGCACAGGAGCAGGAACGAAACACGCAGAACGGCCGACAGGAGGCCGAAACCGAACAGGAAGACACGAAGGGCGACACGCTGCAGTGTCCCGAGTGCGGCGGTCACGTCGTCACCGACGACGAACACGGCGAGACCGTCTGTAACGACTGCGGACTCGTCGTGACCGCGGACTCCGTCGACCGCGGCCCCGAGTGGCGCGCGTTCGACGCCCGCGAGAAAGACGAGAAGTCCCGCGTCGGCGCGCCGACGACCAACACGATGCACGACAAGGGCCTGTCGACGAACATCGACTGGCGCGACCGCGACGCGTACGGGAACTCCCTCGGCGCGCGCCAGCGCCAGAAGATGCAGCGGCTCCGCAAGTGGAACGAGCGGTTCCGCACCCGCGACTCCAAAGAGCGCAACCTGAAGCAGGCGCTCGGCGAAATCGACCGCATGGCCTCCGCGCTCGGCCTGCCCGAGAACGTCCGCGAGACGGCGTCGGTCATCTATCGCCGCGCGCTCGACGACGACCTGCTGCCCGGCCGCTCCATCGAGGGCGTCGCCACGTCGTGTACCTACGCCGCCGCCCGCATGGCCGGCGTCCCGCGCTCGCTCGACGAAATCGCGGAGGTCTCGCGCGTCGAGAAGAGCGAGGTCGCCCGCACCTACCGCTACATCGCCCGCGAACTCTCGCTGGAGGTCAAGCCCGCCGACCCCGAGCAGTACGTCCCGCGGTTCGCCAGCGAACTCGGCCTCTCCGACGAGTCGAAGATGCGCGCGCGCCAACTCCTGAAGAACGCCAAGGAGAAGGGCGTCCACTCGGGTAAGTCGCCGGTCGGCCTCGCCGCCGCCGCCGTCTACGCCGCCGCCCTCCTCACCAACGAGAAGACCACGCAGGCCGCCGTCAGCGACGTGGCCGACATCTCCGAGGTCACCATCCGCAACCGCTACCACGAACTCCTCGAAGCCGAGGAGAACCTCGGCCTCGTCTGAGCACGCGCGCCGGACGACCGCGCCGGACGGCGGTTCGAATCGGACGAGACGACTCGATTTTCGGTTATTCGCTCGCCAGCGGCGGCGCTCGACGCGGCGAGCGGCCGGCCGGGGCTTCGAACCGCGGGGACCGGCGGCGCGGGGGCGACCGGCTCCGCACCGAGGCGAAGGGTTTTGTTTCGGGGCGAACACGTCCGTACGATGCGCACGACTCACGCCCTCACGGTGGGCGACGCCGCCGACACCGGACTCGCCGACGAGAGCGTGAACCTCGTCGTCACGTCGCCGCCGTACCCCATGATAGAGATGTGGGACGACCTCTTTTCGGCGCGCGACGACGCCGTCGCGGCGGCGCTCGACGAGGGCGACGGCGACGCCGCGTTCGAGGCGATGCACGAGCAGCTCGACGCCGTCTGGGACGAGGTGGCCCGCGTGCTCGCCCCCGGCGGGCTGGCTTGCGTGAACGTCGGCGACGCGACCCGGAGCCTCGACGGGTCGTTTCGCCAGTACCCCAACCACGCCCGCGTGCTCACCGCGCTCGGCGAGCGCGGGCTGACGCCGCTTCCGGACGCCGTCTGGCGCAAGCCGACCAACAGCCTGACGAAATTCATGGGGTCGGGAACGCTCCCGACGAACGCCTACGTCACGCTCGAACACGAGTACGTGCTCGTGGTCCGCAAGGGCGAAGCGCGGTCGTTCCCGCCGGGCGACGACCGGCGCTACGAGAGCGCCTTCTTCTGGGAGGAGCGAAACCGCTGGTTCTCCGACCTCTGGGAGTTCGGCGGGACCGACCAGCGCCTCGATTCGGGCACTAGAGAGCGCTCGGCGGCGTTCCCCGTCGAGCTTCCGCTCCGGCTGATTCGGATGTACTCCGTCTACGGCGACACCGTCTTCGACCCCTTCGCCGGGACCGGGACGACGACGCTCGCGGCCATGCTCGCGGGCCGGAACTCGGTCGGCTACGACCTCGACGCCGACCTCGTCTCCGGGTTCGAAACGCGGCTCGACGACCTCCCGGAACGCTCGCGCGCGGAGGTCGAACGCCGGCTCGACGACCACCGGGAGTTCGTCGCCGACCGCGACGAGCGCCCCGGCCACGACGCCGAGCACTACGACTTCCCGGTCGTGACGAAACAGGAGCGTCGCATCCGTCTGTACCGCGTGACGTCGGTCGAGGCGTCGGCCGACGGGTCGGACCGCGAGTTCGTCGTCGAACACGAACCGCACGACGGGGCCGGGGCCGCCAGCGCCGCGGGGACGACGCCGACTTCGGAAGACGCGCAGACGACCGACTAACCTCGAAACGCTCGAATCCGGGGCGTTCGAACGCGTCCCGTCGGGCTTCGGTTCCGGTTAACTGACTATCGGATAATCCAGACGTTTAAGAGTGCGGACGACGACGCCAACGAACAATGCCCGATGCTCGTCGTCGCGCGTTCGTCGCAGCCCTCGTCGGCGTGGTTGGTGCCTCGCTCGGAATCGCCGGGGCGGGCCACGTCTACCTCCGCGAGTGGCGACGCGCGATTGCGTGGTTCACCTTCGTCGTCGGCGCGGGGCTGGTGTTGCTCTCGACGTTCGCCGACCCGGCGACCGTGACCGTGGACTCGGTTCCGAGAGAGGTGCTGATTCCCGTCCTCGGACTGCTGTTCCTGAGCGCGTTCGACGCCTACCGCGTCGGGATTCGCCCCCGCGGCCGCAACGCGAACGGCGAGCCGACCTGTCCGGTCTGCGGCGGCGAACTCGACCGAAACCTCGACTTCTGTCCGTGGTGTGCGACGGAACTCGAGTGGTACACGGTCGAAGGATAAGGCGCTCGCGTCGGCGGTCCGCCCCGAAAAAACGGTTCTCCGGAATTACTTCTCGATGATGCTCTCTTCGACGGCCTCGCCGAAGTGGCGAGCCGTGTCCTCGTAGTAGATGAGCATCTCGTCGCCGGGTTCGAGGTCCGTGACCGCGGTCCGTCCCTCACGGGTGTGGACCTTGATGGTCTCGGCGTTCTGCAGGAGCGTGGTGACGCGGTCGCCTTCGTAGTCGGCGGAGATTCGGAACATCGGTCGCTTTTCTATCTTCACGCGCCCGACGATGGCCTCGCGGGTGTTCCCGTTCGTGTCGATGAGCTGCACCTCGTCGCCGCTTTCGAGTTCGGAGAGGTAGACGGTGCCGCCGTCGGGGGTCCGCGCGTAGGCGTGGACCGCGCCGGCGTTGACCCTGAACGGCCGAGACGCGACGTACGGGGATTTCGCCGTCTCGGCGTGGACAAAGAAAAGGCCGCGAGCCATCGAGCCGACGAGCATCCCCTCGTCGTGGTCCATGATGGTGCCCGTGTCGACGCAGACGCGGTCGGCCATGCCCGTGCGTTCGACCTCCGTGACCTCGGCCCAGACGAGGTCGAGCGACTCGCGTTCGGCCTCGTCGCGGACCTCGACGGTCTTTCGAATCTCGTCTGGGTCGTCGCTGTCGAGGAGGACGCCGTCGGAGCCGAGTTCGAGCGTCTCGAAGGCGGTCTTGGCCTCCTCGGCGGTCGTGACGCCAGCGATGAGGTCGGTCTCGTCGCCGATGCGGGCGATGAGGTTCTCCAGCGGGATGATGGTCCAGTCCTCGCCGATGACGATAGTGTAGTCGCCGTCGCGGGCGGCCTCCTCGGCGAACGCCTCGTAGTCCTTGCTCAGAATGCGGACGTACGACCCGTTTGCGAGGTCGTCGCCGCGGCGGAGCGTCGTCAGGTCGGCAGAACCGGAGAAATCGGAGGGGAGTTCGACGGTCGCGTCGCCCTCGCCGTCCTTGCCGACGATATAGGCGTCGGCGAGCGCCTCGGGGTCCGCGTCGTCTTCTTCCGCTTCCATCACGTGAACGTCGGCGTCGGTCCGGAACGCGGCGATGTTGACGTCACCGAGTTCGCGCACCTTCTCGACGTCGGCCTCGTCGACGAGAACCCAGTCGACGCCGGCTTCCAGTCCGGCCGTGATGCGTCGCTTCCGCGTCTCCCAGTCGCCGACCGCGTCGTCGGCTTTGAGCCAGACGCTTCGTGTCATTATCGACTTCACTCGGTGGGTGGGCTTGAACGTGGCGAATGAATCAACGGACGGCGAACGGGTCCCTCGGGGTCGGTGCGGCCGCGCCCCCGCAATTCTATATCGCGCTATACGATTTATTTTGGGGAACCCGGGTCGAAATTCGGAGTCGCACGACCGATTCGAACGCGCTGACGCGAGTCCGAGACTCCGGCTGTTGGGTCCGGAAAACGGGTTCGTAGAGCACACGGTGGTTACGCCCGAGTTCGGAGGGTAACCCGCGGTCGAATCGAAGACTTCGACCGGGGCTGTCGAGTCCAAAACGTCGTTCAGATAGGACGGTGACTGAGACGCAGTTCGGAACGAAATTTCGCGGTCAGACAGGTCGACCGCGGCGGTCAGTCGAGAGACGAATCGACTGCACGGCCCGGAATCGATTGTGATGCCCGAACCTCCGACGGGTTGGGAGGCGAGTTCGACCGGGCTATCGCGGTACTGACTCCAGGCACAGAATCGGTCGGAACCGTACACGCACCACCCGACATTCCGCACGAAACTCCGGGGGTTGCGGTGGGAAAGACGCACGGCCGTCACCGTCATCGACAGCGGGCCGGTGACTCGGGTCGCGTTCCGGGAACGGTACGCCGTCGCCGACACAGAAAGACGGAGCAATCGAATCCGGGCCGAGTTGGACCGTTCGGCGAGCGCCGGACGGGAAGTCGAACTGTGTTGGGTTCGACCGAGGGTCGTCGAGAAATACTAGCCCGCGCGGCGTTTCCCGACCAAATCGAAGCTCGATAAACCAGTTACGGCGATATGAAATCGGTTAGAACGCGTCCAGCCCCGTCTGGACCGCGCCGCGCTCGTGGTCGAGGAGCGCGCGCTTCAGTTCGACGCCGGCGGCGGCGGAGAAGCCGCCGAGGGAGTCCGCGCCGACGACGCGGTGACACGGGACGACGAGCGGGACCGGGTTCCGCCCGCAGGCCTGGCCGACGGCGACCGCGTGGCTGTCGAGTTCGGCCGCGACCTCGCCGTAGGTGCGCGTCTCGCCGTACGGAATCGACGCCATCACGCGCATCACGTCGCCGGTAAAGGAGTCGGGAAATCGCACGTCCACGTCGAACTCGCGTCGCTCCCCGCGTTCGTACTCGGCGAGCTGTGTTCGGAGCGAGTCGGTCGGACATCCGAGGAGTCGTTCGTCCACGTCGACCGCGAACTCCCACATCGTGACGCGCATGTTCCGGGGTTCGCGCTCGGCGGGTATCTATCTGTAGGCTGGCTACCGAAGGGAGCCGAAAACAGAACCGTCGTCCGAAGAGGGCCGCGTTACGCTTCGATTCCGAGGCCGGCGCGTTCGAGAGCCGTATCGGCGTCGGCGTCGGCGTGGATGACGGCGCTCACGGCGCGGGTGATGGCTTCGGGGTTCTCGTGTTGGAAGATGGAACGGCCCATCGAGACGCCGGCCGCGCCGGCGTCCATCGTGCCGCGGACCATCTCGACCGTCTCGCGGTCGGTGCCGCGGCTCCCGCCGGCGATGACGACCGGCAGGCGCGTGGCCTCGACGACGCGGCCGAAGGAGTCGGCGTCACCGCTGTAGGCCGTCTTCACCACGTCGGCACCGACTTCCTCGGCGAGGCGGACGGCGTGGGCGAGCGCCTCGGGGTCCTGTTCGTCGATGCCGGGGCCGCGGGCGTAGGACATCGCGAGCACGGGCACGCCGAAGTCGGCGGCGCGGGAACAGAGGTCGGCGAGCTGGGTCATCTGGTCGGGCTCGTAGTTCGAGCCGACGTTGATGTGGAAGGAGACGGCGTCGGCACCGACGCGGAGGGCGTCTTCGACGGTGCCGGTGAGTCGCTTGTCGTTTTCGTCCGGGCCGATGACGGTCGAGCCGTTTACGTGGACGATGTAGCCTTTACCGTTCTTGTTCGGGTGGACGCGCGGGGCGGTGCCCTTGTGCGTGAGGACGGCGTCCGCGCCGCCGCGGGTGATGCCGTCGATGGTGGATTCGATGTCGACGAGGCCCGTGACCGGGCCGAGGGTGATGCCGTGGTCCATCGGGACGATGAGGTATCGCCCGTCTGTGGAGATGCGTTCGAGTCGTGCGGAGAGTCCGATGTCTGTGTTCATGTATGAGAAAGGGTGGCAGAGCGGTTATGTGCGTTCCGGATGCGGTGGGCGTTGCGAGGCGCCGGCCACTGCACCTTCTTTCAGTTCGCGGGCGAGCGTTTCGAGGCGGTCGGCGACCGTCTCGGCGTCGTCGCCGTTCTCGTGGCCGTCGGCGACTATGTCCACGAGCGCGCTGCCGACGATGATGCCGTCGGCGCCGCTCGCGACGATGCGCTCCGCGTGGTCGCCGCTGCTGATACCGAAGCCGACCGCCTTGGGCACGTCGTAGTCGGCGAGTCGTTCGAGCGACGAGCCGGTCTGGTCGGAGACGCTCGACTGCGCGCCCGTCGTGCCGAGACGCGCCTGCACGTAGACGTAGCCCGAGACCTGTTCCATCATGCGGTCGAGGCGCTCGCCGCGGGTCGTCGGCGCGACGATGAAGACGAGGTCGAGGCCGAACTCGTCGCAGGCCTCGCGGAGCGGGCCGGCCTCCTCGGCCGGCAGGTCGGGAACGACGAAGCCCTCGATTCCGACCTCGGCCGCCTTCTCGACGAACGGCCGCGGGCCGGGGTCGTCTCCGTAGCGGTAGATGAGGTTGTAGTAGGTCATACAGACCAGCGGCACCGACACGTCGAGGTCCTCGACGAACTCGAAGAAGCGCGTCGGCGTCATGCCACCTTCGAGCGACCGAACCACCGCGTTCTGGATGGTCGGCCCCTCGGCGATGGGCTCCGAGAACGGAAGCCCGAGTTCGATGATATCCGCGCCGCCGCGTTCGAGCGCCTCGACGTATTTCAGCGAGGACTCGTAGTCGGGGTCGCCGGCGGCGAGGTACGGGATGAACGCCGGGCCGTCGGCGAAGGCGTCTTCGAGCGACATCACAGGCCCCCCGTGAACTCGTCCATGTTCGGCGCGATGTCGATGTCGATGTCGCGCTCGTAGGTCTCCTCGATGGCCGATTCGAGGTCCTTGTCGCCGCGGCCGGAGACGTTGACGACGACGTACTCGCCGAGGGCGTCCGCCTCCGCCGAGTCGGGCGCGTCGGGGCCGGCGACCGATTCGAGGTAGCCGAACGCGTGGGCCGACTCCAGCGCGGGGATGATACCCTCCATCTGCGAGAGCCGGTGGAACGCGGTCAGCGCCTCGTCGTCGTCGACGTTGACGGCGGTGACGCGACCGGTGTCCACGAGGTACGCGAGTTCGGGACCGACGCCGGCGTAGTCGAGCCCGGACGACACCGAGTGCGACTCCATAATCTGTCCGTCGCGGTCCTGGAGGAGCCGGGTGCGAGCGCCGTGGAGGATGCCCTCCGACCCGGTCGTGAGCGACGCCGAGTTGGGCGCGACGCCGGCTTCCTCGTCGACTTCGAGCGTCGAGCCGCCGGCCTCGACGGCGTAGAGCGCGGTCTCCTCGTCGTCGACGAACTCGGCGAACGCGCCCATCGTGTTCGAGCCGCCGCCCGCGCAGGCGACGACGGCGTCGGGGAGTCGACCAAGTTTCTCTCTGGCCTGCGTGCGGGCCTCCTCGGAGATGACCGACTGGAAGTCGCGGACCATGCTCGGGAACGGGTGCGGGCCGACGACGGAGCCGATGACGTAGTGCGTGTCTTCGACGTTGGTCGCCCAGTCGCGCATCGTCTCGGAGATGGCCTCCTTGAGCGTGCCGCGGCCGACCGTGACGGGGTTCACCTCGGAGCCGTTGAGCTTCATCCGGAAGACGTTGGGGCGCTGGCGGTTGATGTCGCGTTCGCCCATGTAAATCTCGCAGGGCATATCGAGGTGGGCGCAGGCCATCGCCGTGGCGGTGCCGTGCTGGCCCGCGCCGGTCTCGGCGATGATGCGCTCTTTGCCCATGTACTTCGCCAGTAGGACCTGCCCGAGCGCGTTGTTGAGCTTGTGCGCGCCGCCGTGAAGCAGGTCCTCGCGCTTGAGGTAGACCTCGCGGTCGTAGCGCTCGGAGAGCCGGTCCGCGCGCTGAAGCGGCGTCGGCCGACCGCCGAAGTCCCGCAGTCGCGCGCGGAAGTCGTCCATGAAGCCGTCCTCGTTGTCGAGGACGTACCGCTCGTACGCGTCGGTCAGTTCCTCGATGGCCGGCATGAGGGCCTCGGGAACGTACTGTCCGCCGTAGTCGCCGAATTTGCCGTCTGCGCTCATTGTGTGAGTGTCTCCGTGTTCCGTCGTACGTCGCCGTCCATGATGGCGGTCCCGACGAGGAGGGCGTCGGCACCGGCCTCGCGCATCCGCCGCGCGTCTTCGACCGTCTTCACGCCGCTTTCGGCCACGAGAAGCACGTCGTCGGGCGCTTCCGGCGCGAGTTCCTCGAACGTGCCGAGGTCGACTTCGAGTTTCCCGAGGTCGCGGTTGTTGATGCCGACGATGTCGGCTCCGGCCGCGAGCGCCGCGGTGAGTTCCTCGCGCGTGTGGACCTCCACGAGCGGCTGGAAGCCGCGGTCGCGAGCCGCCTCGACGAGGTCGGAGAGGTCATCGTGTTCTCGCGGGCCTCGCCCGCTCGAATCGCCCGCGGAACTCTGTTCCGCGCTGCCAACGAACCGCGCGATGAGGAGCACGAGGTCGGATTCCACGACGTCAAGTTGGTCCTCGTTCATGATGAAGTCCTTGCGGAGGACGGGCACGTCGACGGCCTCCCGGATTTGCCGCAGCGACTCGGCCGAGCCGCCGAAGTGCTCGGGCTCTGTGAGGACCGACAGCGCCGTCGCGCCGCCGGCGACCATCTCGCGGGCCAGTTCGACCGGGTCGTCCTCGCGGACGCCCTCGGTCGTCGGACTCGTGGGCTTCACCTCGGCGATGACCGGGACCCGGCCCGCGGCCTCCGTCGCGGCCACGGCCTCGGGGAACGACCGCGCGTCGACCGACACGCACGTCTCCCCGCCGGGTCGCTCCCGCGCGGCCTCCAAGATGGCGCGCACGTCGGGAGCTAATTCGTCTCCACTAGCGTTCATTGATGTACACTAACGCACGTATTTGTACATAAGGCTTGCGTCGTCGGGGACACTCACCGTCTCTCGCGTGCACGCGGGCGAGCGGCGCGCGGAGACGGACCCGAAACCGCGCGCCGTCGCCGGAAGGGTCAAGCGTCCGGCGACGGGAGCCGAACGTATGCCCGTCTCGGGAATCTACGCGCGCGAATCGTCCACGCTCGGTCGCCCCGTGCAGGTCGGCGTGGTCAGCGGAAAGGTCATCAACGTCTCGTTTCCGGACTCGCTGCCGGCGGACGCCGAGTCGGACCACGACCACCTCGACGCCGTGTTGGCCGCCATCGACCGGGGCGAGACGGACCTCTCGTCGGTCCCCATCGGTCTGACCGTCCCGACCGACCAGCGGAGCGTGCTGGAGTCGCTTCGCAACGTCCCGCGAGGAGACACCGTCGACGTGGCCCTGCTCGTCCGCATGTCCGGCCTCGACCCCGAGGACGACGACTCCGAGCGCGTCGTCCGCGAGGCGCTCGCGGCCAATCCCGTTCCGGTCGTCGTCCCCGACCACCGCGTGAAAGACGGCCCGAGCGCCGCCCCCGACGACGTGGTCGAGGCGCTCCGGAAGTCGGAAGGAATCTAGTTTTCGGTCGTTGTCGCAACCGCGGTCACCGCCGTCATCGTCGCGGTCACCGTCGCAGTCGCCGGAATTCAGAAGGGCATCGCGTCGGTCTCCCGGCGGAGCGCGAGGTAGCCGAGCAGACCGCCGAGGAGGAACAGCGTGCTCGCGAGGCCGACGGAGCCGACGCCGGTCGCGAGTTCGGCGAACTGTGAGATGCCCGCGAGGACGAAGCCGCCGCCGGCGACGTACTTGAGTCGGCTGTCGACCGGAATCCTGAGCGTGACGACGCCGAGGAGAATCGCCGTCAGTCCGAAGGCGGCGTCGGCCGCGAGTCGGAGCGTCGGGTTCCCCGTGGCGAACGCCGCGACGACGAGCGCCAGATAGCCGATGAGCCCCGCCTGCGTCAACTGCCGCGTATCGATATCCATACTGGCTACGCGTGATGCGGGCACTTGAACGCATCCCCGCGCCGCCGCCGCGACGGCGAGCGGTTCGGCGGGACTCGGCGGCGCGTCCGACGCCCGCTACCAGCCGAACAGTTCGTGGCCGGCGAACTCCAGCGCGTTCACGAGGTAGTGGGCGACGACCACGACCAACAGGCTCTCGGTGAGGACGAACGCCGCCGCGAGGACGAACCCGAGGAGGCCGGTGACGATGATGCCGAGTCGGCCCTGCGCACCGTGACCCGCGCCGAAGGCGGCCGACGACACCGCCGCCATGAGCCACGGCGACACGTCGAAGCCGGCGGCGACCGCCCCCACGAGCGCCCCCCGAAACAGCAACTCCTCGAAGCCGGCGATGAGCGGAAGCGCGACCGCGAACAGGAACACCCAGCCCGCGGTCGTTCGCGGCGTCAGCGACTCGCGGACCGCCTCGTCGGGCGCGACGCCGAACCGCTCGCTGACCGTCGAACCGACCCGGTTGGCCCCGTAGAGCGCGAGTCCGAGTCCGGCGCCGACGACGAGTTGCGTCGGGAGGTCGGCGGCGGAGAGGCCGAGCGCCGCGGCCGGCACGCCCGCGTACCACGCGCCGAGGCCGAGAAAGCCGCCGAGAAAGGCCTGCGAGAGCGCGACGTTAGCCAGCAGGAGGTGCGGCGGGAGGTCCTCGGCGGAGCCGGAGCGTTCCGAGACGGCCGAAACGGGGGCCGCGGTGACGCCGGGGGGTGTCGCTCGGTCGGAGTCGGTGTCGGACTCGGGTTCGGATTCGGACTCAGGGGCGGTGTCAACGTCAGCGTCGTCGTCCGCAACGTCGCCCTCCGCGAGCGTCGACGACTCGGGACGCGGTGACGCGTCGGTCGAATCGACCGAAAAGGAAGCCAGGGAGACGGTGTCGAGTTCGGCCGAGTGGTCGGTCTCGTCCGACTCGGCAGCGGTCGAAACGGAGTCGCCCGCGGCAGTCGCTCGGGAGTCGGAATCGGAAGCGCCGTCGCCCGGAGCGGCGGGCGCGTCGAGTGCGTCGGAGCCGGTCCCCTCCGCGTGCGGGACGCCGCGAGAAAGGTGCGCGAGAGAGAGTAAGACGGCGAGGACGAGGCCGGTGAAGCCTGCGAACGCCGCCCAGTCGGTCATCCGGCGTTACTGCGGGCTGGGGCTGGACGGCCCCTTGACGCCCTTGCCCTTGTTGAGGGCGGAGCCGGTGATGCTCTTGAGGCGGTCCACGAGCGAGTCCTTCTCGGGTTCGCCTTCGAGGGCGACGTCGAGGACCTCGCTGATGTGCGAGACGGGGATGATGTCGACCATCTCCTTGTACTCGTCTTCGATCATCACGTCCTGCTCGTTGGCGGCGGGGATGATGACCGTCGAACAGCCGGCCTTCGCGGCGGCTTCGATCTTGTGGGTGACGCCGCCGACCGGGAGGACGTCGCCGCGCACCGACAGCGAGCCGGTCATGGCGACAGACTGGTCGATGGGGATGTCCTCCAGCGCGGAGATGACGGCGGTCGCGACCGTGATGGACGCGGAGTCGCCGTCGACGCCCTGCTGGCCGGTCTGGACGAACTGCACGTGCACGTCCATCTCCGAGAGGTCCTGGTTGGAGAACTTCTTGATGATGGCCGAGACGTTCTGGACGGACTCTTCGGCCATCTCCTTGAGCTGGCCGGTCGCGATGACCTGACCGGGGCCCTGCGAGGGCGTGACTTCGGCCATCACGGGGAGCATGATGCCGGAGTCTTCGCCCATGACGGCGAGGCCGTTGACGCGGCCGGTGACGAAGCCGTCGTTGACCGAGAGCTCGTAGTCCTTGCGGCGCTCGATGTACTGGTCCGCGATCTGCTGCTCGATGGAGCGCGCGCGGCGCTTGGCCTGCAGCACGTGGTCGCGGGTGGTCAGCTCGGCGTTCTCGCCGCGGGCGATGTCGCCAGCGACGCGGACGAGGCCGCCGAGGTTACGGAATTCGAGGGTGAGGTGGCCCTTGCGGCCGGCGCGGCGGCGGGCTTCGAGGATGAGCTCCTCGACCGCCTCCTCGGTGAAGTGCGGGAGCCGGCCGTCGTTGGTGACCTCCTGGGCCACGAAGCGCGCGTACTTGCGGCGCATCTCGGGGGTGTCCTCGATGGTGTCGTCCATGTACACCTCGTACCCGTACCCCTTGATACGGGAGCGGAGCGCGGGGTGCATGTTCTCCATCGCGTCGAGGTTACCCGCGGCGATCATGATGAAGTCCGTCGGGACGGGTTCGGTCTGGACCATCGCGCCCGAGGAGCGCTCGGACTGGCCCGTGATGGAGAACTCGCCCTCCTGGATGGCCGTCATCAGGTGCTGCTGGCTGCGCACGTCGAGGGTGTTTATCTCGTCGACGAACAGGACGCCCTTGTTCGACTTGTGAATCGCGCCGGGTTCGACGCGGTCGTGGCTGGGCGTCTCCATGCCGCCGGACTGGAACGGGTCGTGGCGGACGTCGCCGAGGAGGGCACCCGCGTGGGCACCCGTCGCGTCCTGGAAGGGCGCGGACTTCTGGTCCGCGTTGTTCACGATGAGGTTCGGAATCATCGCGTCGCTACCGCGCGAGCCGTAGCGGAACGCGAGGTAGATGATACCCGCGGCGAGGATGCCGAGCAGGACCTGCTGGGCGATGATGAGCGAGTAGCCCAGCACGACCGCAATGATGATCCACATGAGGAACGAGCGCATCTGGTTGCGCTTGCGTGCTTCCTCTTTGTGCGCCTCGACGATTTGGTCACCCTTGCCCGCGGGGACCGTGCGGACCTTGGGGCGATTGCCGTCGTCGGGGTTGTGGTAGACGAGCACGTCCTGAAGCTCCTCGCGGGGGAGAAGCTCGGACATCGCCTTGGCGAGCATCGACTTCCCCGTCCCCGGGGAGCCGATCATCATGACGTGGCGGCGCTGCTTGGCCGCCTTCATGATGACGTCGCGGGCGTGCTCCTGCCCGATGACTTGGTCGACGAGGCGGTCCGGAACGGGAATCTCGTCGGTCGTCTCTATCCGGAGACCACCGAGGAGGTCGTCTTCGTCCACGTTCTCGGCCACGTCGGCGTCGATTTCGACATCGCTCCCGAGGTCGTCGATCGTCTTCTTGTCGACCTCTTCGGCCTCGTCGTGCTGGAGCGTCCCCCCGTCGTCGATGCCCTCTTCGGAGGGCGCGTCGTCGGGTGAATCCTCCCGCTCGTGGAGGCTGTCGTCGGTGTTCGTATCGTTACTCATAGAACTGTCGTCGCTACTTCTAACGTAGGCCCTGCGACTGATATACTTTCTCCCCGGGTGCATCCGGCGTACCTTGCCGTAACCTCGCGTTTCGACGGCCCTACCACCAGAATACCGGAATTCTCGTGACTCGGCGTATTTATAAGTAATCCGGACTAACGCCCGATGCATGCGGGGGTTCTACATCGGCCGGTTCCAGCCGTACCACAACGGCCACCACCGAATGGTCGAAGAGATTGCCACCGAGGTCGACGAGCTCGTCCTCGGCATCGGGTCCGCGGGCGACTCGCACTCGCCGCGGAACCCGTTCACCGCGGGCGAACGAATCATGATGGTCAACAAGGCCGTCTCGGATTTCGACATCGCGACCTACGCGGTCCCCATCGAGGACCTCGACCGCAACTCGGTGTGGGTCAGCCACGTCCAGTCGATGTCCCCCGCCTTCGAGGTGGCGTACTCCAACAACCCGCTCGTCATCCAACTGTTCAAAGAGGCGGGCGTCGAGGTCCACCAGTCGCCCATGTTCAACCGCGAGGTGCTGGAGGGCACGGAGGTTCGCCAGCGCATGATCGAAGACCGCGACTGGGAGTCGCTCGTCCCCGACGAGGTGGCCGACGTGGTCCGCGAAATCGACGGTATCGAGCGCCTCCAGCGCGTCACGGCCACCGACGGGTCGGAGCGCGTCGGCGACGACGGGAGCCGCGACCCGAACCCCTGTTGAGATGATTACGCTCGCGTCCGACTTCGGGCTGGCGTACCCGGCCGCGATGAAGGGCGTCGTCCTCTCGCGGACCGACGCGCGACTCGTGGACGTGGCCCACGACCTCCCGCGGCAGGACGTTCGCGCGGCCGCCTTCTGGCTCCGCGAGACGCTTCCGTACTTCCCGCCCGCGGTCCACCTCGTCGTGGTCGACCCCGGCGTCGGGACCGACCGGCGCGCGGTCGTCCTCCGCGTCGGCGACCACGTTCTCGTCGGCCCCGACAACGGCGTTCTCCGCCCGCCAGCGAGACGCGTGGTCGACGCCCTCGGCGACGCCGACGCACCGGTCGAAGCCTACGAAATCGACGTTCCGAACCCCGACTCGACGACCTTCCACGGGCGGGACGTGTTCGCGCCCGCGGCCGCCGACGCCCACGTCGCGGGCGCGTCGGCGCTCGGGTCGGTCGACCGCTTCGAACCGATTCCCGTCGACTCGCTCGCCCAGTGCCGCCTCCCCGAGGCGACCGTCTCGGCCGACGGCCGCGAGGCGACGGGCGAGGTGCTCGTCGTCGACGACTTCGGCAACTGCATCACCAACGTCCCGGGCGAGTTCGTCCGCGACGCGGCGGGCGACCGCGCGACGGTAAACGGCGAGTCGGTCCCGGTCGGTCGCACCTTCGAGGCCGTCGCGCGCGGCGAGCGACTGCTCACCGTCGGCAGCCACGGCAACGTCGAGTGCGACGTGAACCACGGCCGCGGCGACGAGGCGTTCGGCCTCGCGCCCGGCGACCGCGTCGAACTCCGGGTCGACTGATGGGCGCTCTCGCCTCCGTCCCCGCACTCAGTTCCGCCGCCGTCCCCGTCACCGTCGTCGTCCCCGAGGTCGACCCCTTCGCGGTGATGAACGTCGTCGGCCTCCTCGCGTTCGCGGTCGCCGGCGCGCTCAAGGCCGCCGAGGCCGGCCTCGACGTGTTCGGCGTCTCCGTGCTCGGCATCGTGACCGCCCTCGGCGGCGGGACGACCCGCGACGTGCTGGTCGACCGGCTGCCGGCCTCGCTCGCGGCGACGTGGGACATGAGCGTCGCGCTCGTCGGCGTCGGCCTCGCAATCGTCCTCATCCACTCGATAGAGGGCCGCGTGCGCGACCACCCGGCGTTCCTGACCACCGACGCGGTCGGGCTGTCGGCGTTCGCGGCGACCGGCGCGCTCGTCGGCGTCGACGCCGGCGTCACGTCGTTCGGCGTCGTCATCCTCGCGACCATCACGGCCGTCGGCGGCGGCTCAATCGCCGACATCCTCATCGGGCGCGTGCCGGTCGTCCTCCGCGACGACTTCTACGCGACGCCCGCGGTCGTCGGGGGCATCGGGTTCCTCGCCGCCCGCGCGGCCGGCGCGCCGACCGGCGTCCCCTCGGGGCTGTGCGCCGCGCTCGTCTTCTCGGTTCGGCTGCTCGCGCTCCGCTACGACTGGCGGTTACCGCGGGTCTGAGTGGCGAATCCGAGGCCGCGCGCCGGACGTTACAGTTCGTTTTCCACGCGCCGCTCCGCGGACTGGACCTCGTCCGCGATGGCCTCGCGCTCGAAGTAGAGCACCTCGACGCCGACGACGACCACCGCGAGCGCGAGGACGGTCCAGAACGTCCCGCGCTCGGCGTCGAACAGGTGCCACAGGAGCGCGACCGCGGAGCCGAGCGCGCCGACGGTTCCGACGGCGGGAATCACGGTCGTCCGGAGGTTCTCGCGCTCCCGGAACGCGAGAAGCGAGAGGCCGCCGAAGATGCTGATGAACGCGAGCGACGCGAACGAACTGATGGCGTCCAGACTTCCGAGGAAGGCGAACCCGGCGGCGAGCACCCCGAGCGTCACGAGCGGGCGAATCGGCTCGTCGGCGGAGTCGTCGCGGAGCCGACTCGGGAGCAGGTCGTCGGCGACGAGGCGCTTCGAGAGCCGCGCGGAGCTGAACAGCGTGGCGTTGATGGCGCTGCCCGTGGAGAACAGCGCCGCGACCGAGATGAGGACGAACCCGGCCTGTCCGAGGAACGGCTGGGCCGCGACCGCGAGCGCGGTCTCGGCGTGCCGCTGGATGGCGTCGATTCCGGCGAGATTGGTCGTGACGAGCGCAACGAGGACGTACAGAGCGGTCGCGCCCGCGATGGAGATGTAAACCGCCTTTCTGACCGTCTCCCGGGGGTCGGCGATGTTCTCCTGGTCGAACAGCAGGAGCTCCCACCCCTCGAAGGCGACGAAGGAGACGGCGGCCGCGACGAGCGGGCCGATACCGACGTTCGACAGGCCGAACCCGAGGCCGCCGTGGGTCGCGCCGTAGGCGACGCCGCCGAGACCGAACAGGAGCAGGATGGCGACCTTGAGTCCGACGAGGAGGTCTTCGGCCCGCCCGGAGGCGTGCGCGCCGAAGACGTTGAGGCCCACGAACGCGGCGACGGTGAGCGCGGAGACGAACGGCTGTATCGAGACCGACGCGACCGACGAGACGCCGGTGAGTTCGACGAAATAGCCGCCGAAGGCGTAGGCGTACATCGCCATCGTCCCGACGTAGCCGAAGACGAAGGTCCAACCCACGACGCCCGAGAGCGTGGTGCTGTCGGTGAACCGCTCGACGTAGCCGACGGGCGACCGCGGCGACTCGCACAGGCCGTTCAGTCGGAGGAGCGAGTAACCGGCACAGACCGCGAGCACGCCGGCGACGACGAACGCCGCCCACGCGAGGGTCCCGGCCGCGCCGGCGACGACGCCGAGCACGGCGAAGATACCCCCGCCAACCATTCCACCGATCGCCATCGACACGGCTTCCGGAAGCCCGACTTCGTCGGACATGGAGTGCAGTTCGACGCTCGCGACTGAAGAACGTAGCGGCCAGTTGATATGTGCTCGCGCCGCGGCACGGCTCTGGAGCGGCCGTGTGAGAGCGGACAGACGGAAAAAGCGACACGAAGTGGCCCGGCGGCGGAGCGCGCCGCCGGAGGATGGGTTGGATGGGGGAGTGTGTTCTGCGGGCGGTTCGGTTACTTGGCCGCGATGACGTCGTCGATGCGGACGATCATCGTCGCGGCCTCGGTCGCGGACTCGATGGCTTCGCGCTTGACCGCGGCGGGGTCGATGACGCCCTGTTCGACGGGGTCACCGATTTCGCCGGAGCGACCGGTGGAGATGATGCCGGCGATACCCTCGTTTTCGTATCGGGAGCGGAGGTCGACGAGCGCGTCGATGGGGTCCATGCCGGTGTTCTCGGCGAGGGTGCGCGGGAGCGCCTCGATGGCGTCGGCGTAGGCCTCGACGGCCAGTTGCTTGCGACCCTCGATGCCGGCGGCCTCCGAGCGGATGCGGTCGGCGATGGCGATTTCGGTCGCGCCCGCACCGGGGACGACGCCGCCCTTGTCGATGGCGGCGACGACCACGTCGACCGCGTCTTGGATGGCGCGTTCGAGTTCGTCGACGACGTGTTCGGTGCCGCCGCGGAGGAACAGCGTGACGGCCTTCGCCGCCGAACCGCCCTCGACGAACGCGAGGTCGTCGTCGCCGAAGGTGCGGATGCTCACGGAGTCGACGTGACCGAGGTCGGACTCGTCGAGGTCGGACAGCGAGCCGAGGCGCTTCGCGCCGGTCGCGCGGGCGAGGGCGCGAGCGTCGGACTTCTTCACGCTCTTGAACGCGAGGATGCCCGCGTCGGCGAGGTAGCCCGCGACGCGGTCGTCGATGGACTTGGTGCAGAACACCACGTCGACGCCGGCGTCCTTGAGGGCCTTCGCGTAGCCGCGGAGTTCGCTGTCCTCGGCGTCGATGGCGGCGGTGAGTTGTTCGACGGAGGTGATGTTGTACTCGGTGTCGACCTCGCCCTTGCGCACGTCGAGTTTCATGTCGAGGACCGCGACGGTCGCGTCGGAGACGGCGCGGGGCATGTTCTCGTTGACGGGTTCCTTGTCGAGGACGACGCCCTCGACGAGTTCGGTCGCCGAGGAGGACGCGCCCGTGCGGGTGAGCACGCGAACGTCGTCGCGGTGGAAGGCCCCGTCGGCGTCGCCGTGGACCATCTGGACCGCCTTGACGACGTGTTTGGCGAGCACGTCGGCGGTCACGTCGCCGGTGCCCTTGCCGGTCATGGAGGACTCGGCGACCTTGCGGAGCAGGTCGTCGTCGAGCGTCACGTCGAGGACCATGTCGTCGATGGCCTCTTGGGCGATGCGGGCGGCCTCGGTGTAGCCCTCGACGATGACCGTCGGGTGGAGGTCGTCGTCGAGGAGGTCCTCGGCGTGCGCGAGGAGTTCGCCGGTGAGGACGGCCGCGGTGGTCGTGCCGTCGCCGACTTCCTCCTCTTGGGTCTGGGAGACTTCGACGATCATCTGCGCGGCGGGGTGCTCGATGTCCATCTTCTCGAGGATGGTCGCGCCGTCGTTCGTGATGACGACCTCGCCCGAGGAGTCGACGAGCATCTTGTCCATGCCGCGCGGGCCGAGTGTGGTCCGTACGGCTTCGGCGACCGCCTTTCCGGCGCGGATGTTGGAGTCCTGCGCGGAGCGGCCGTGCGTTCGGTTCGTCCCCTCTGCGAGAATGTATAACGGTTGCTGCATTCGTGAAGCCATGTTGAAACCTCAACCGCTATCAACGATTGCAGTTCTATAAATACGTTTCGGCGAGGCCGAGCTACGAAATCGCACGACAGGGCGACGGTTTTCGAATTCGAGCGCGGGGCGGGCGTCGCAGGGTTCGGGGAGCCGCCATGGGGTTCGTGTCGCGGTCGGCGGCCGGTCGCGCCTCGCTACTCGTCGAGCGTGTCGACGGTGAGCGTTCCGTCGCCGAACAGCGAGACGAGATAGCCCGCGTACTGAAACGAGAACCTTCGAGACGGGTCGTGAGAGAGGCGAAAGAGAACGTCGAGCGCTTCGGGGTCGACACCGATGTCCGAGAGCGGCGGGAGTTCGAGTGGGCTGAGTTCCGTGGCAGTCGCGACCGCCGAAGCGATGGCGACCGCCACCTCGTCGTAGCGGTCGACGGAGGTGGTTACCACGGACCCGGCTCCATCTTCGAGCGGGTCGTCCATACAGTCCGAATGGGTAGTCGGGTACCTATTGGTGTGCGTTGATTATGTAACCCGTTATTGTGGGGGTCGCTCGTCGCGAATTCGCTCTGCGAGCGTTCGATAGGCGCGTTTGAGGCGGGCCGCGACCGCCTGCCGCGAGATTCCGAGCTCCGTACCGAGCTTGTCGAGCGACGTGTCCCGTCGCTCGTCGAAGTAGCCGCGGTCAAGCGCGAGGAGCAGGGCTTCGACTTGCGTGTCGGTCAGTCCCTCGCTCGCCGGCGCTTCCTCGGCCGCGACGGACGTGATGCGATCGAACTCGGCGTCGATGCCGTGGGCCGCCCACTCGCGTCTGAGGTCGGTCAGCACGCGGTGCGAGGAGACGCGGAGCTTGAGCCACCACGAGTCATCGGTCGAGAGACATTCTAAGAGAACCGCGTCTCTGGACACTAACGCGTCGAAAATCGGAGCCTGAGAGACGTCCCACGAGACGCCGTAGAGCGCCCGGTCCGAGACGGATTCGACGAGCGTGAGGTCGTCGACGCTCGGAAGCGACCGCGCCGACTCTCCGAACGCCCCCGCGTCGGGACCGCGGACCCAGACGAACGACGCCGCCTGCGAGGCGGTCGGGACGGACCGTTCCAGCTCCAGTTCGACGTCGTGTTCCTCGGCCGCGGGACCGAACGGGAGCGCGGACAGCGGGGCGACGACCTCGACGATGAGGCACACGCGTGGACGATAGGTGGAGTAGGGCAAAAAACTGCGTTTCAGCGTCTCTCCCTACCGTCGTGAAGGAATGAACGTCACGCGACGCTGAACGAACGCGTCGGTACTGTGTACTCGATGAAACGACTACGGCGGATTCTGCAACCTATTTGGCGGACACCGATGAGTGACTCGACAATGCTGGAGTTGGAACACGGGTTCAGGGTCGTGGACGTGAACGCCCGCCTCGACCCCGACGAGCAGTCGATTGCGGCGCGCGGGCGGGAGATAAGCCCCGAGCGGCTGGAGCGCGAACTGCATCAGGCGGGCGTCGTCCGCGCCGTCGTCTCGCCGGGCGCACAGCGGGTCGAAGAGAGCTACCTCCGTCCGAACAACGCGGTCGCGCGGATGAGCGTCGACCGGCCGTTTCTGGCGTTCGCCCGCATCAACGGGCCGCGCGACCCGAGCGGTCGTGCCTCGGCGCGGCTCCGAAACCTCACGTCGTCGCGGGCGGACCACCACGCCGACCCCGGCGACATCGAGCAGTACGCCTACGACGACCGTTTCCACGGGTTCTCGCTCGCGCCGGCTGTCGACGGGCTCCCCGACGACGAGACGCTCGCGATGCTGGAGGACGTGGGGCTTCCCGTCTTCGTCGAGGGCGGACAGGCGTTCGAGCCGAGCGCCGTCGCCGAGTCGCTGCTCGGTCGGTTCCCCGTCATCCTGTCGAGTTTCGGCGGCTTCCCGCTCGACCGCGGACTGATGGACGAGGCCATCGACCTCCTCGACGACCACGACGACCTCTACCTCGACACGAGTTTCGTCCGCTACCGGAGCGTCCTCGAACGCGCGCTCCTCGAACACCCGGACCGCGTGCTGTTCGGCAGCGGCGCGCCCGAGACCCACCCGAACGTGGGCGTCATGGAGATTCTGACGCTCGACGTGTCGGAGGACGCGCTGGCGAAGGCGTTCTCGAAGAACGCGGCGCGGGTCATCGAGGCGCTCGGCCCCGGAGAGCGGTAAAACGAGTCAGCGCCAGTCGTACCGGGCGACGGCGCGGTCGGCGCGCTTCGACCGGCCGTGGGGGTTTCGGGCGCGGGTTCGGTCGCGGGCGCGGGCGACCAACCCGTCCGAGACGCCCGTGGCGATGCCGCCGACCACGTCGCGGCCGGTCCCGACCCACCCGGAGGGAGTCACGTCGCCTTTCACGACGCCGAGCGCGGCGTCGACGCCGTCCGAAATCGCGTGTTTCGTCGTCCGCTTGACCGTCCCCGGCCTGACGCCGTAGTTCTTCACGAGCCGATAGGTCAGAGAGCGGTACTTCCAGCCCCAGTCGCGTTCGGAGATGCCGCCGTCGGCCTCGAACTCGCGGCGGACGCACATCTCGGGCGCCCACGCGACCGAGCGGTCGAAGCCGGCGAGTCGGTGCGCCGCGTCGCGCGCGCCGCCCGTCTGGAGGTACTCGTCGAAGCCGTCGAGGGCGTCGATTATCTCGCGGCGGAACGCGACGTTGCCGCCGTTGAAGTACGTCACCGTGCGGCCGCCGATGGCGTTCCGTTCGAGGGATTCCGTCGTCATGCCGTTGCGGAGCGTCTGGTGCATCGGCCCGGTGACCACGTCGGCGTCGGCGATGCCGTCTTCGAGCGCCGACAGCCACGACGACTCCACGGAGAGGTCGTATCGGAGGAGCGCGACCACGTCGCCGCCGGCGACTTCGAGGCCGGCGTTGCGGGCGACGTTGAGGTTGCGGTCGGAGATTTCGACCAGCACGTCCACGTCGTCGCGCTCTCTCACCATCCCGGTCGTGCCGTCGGCGGAGGGGCCGTTGACGACGACGACTTCCGCGTCGGGGGCGTGCTCGGCCAGCGCGTCGAGGCTGGTGGCGAGCCGGTCCCGACCGTTGAGCGTCGGGAGCACAACCGAGAGATCCATACCCGACAGTTGCGGTGGACGTACTTAAATGTGAATCGAGAATCGTGTTAAATTCTGCCGTGAGAACGCCTCACTCGGCGTCGCTCGCCCGGGTCGCCGCGCGGGACTGCTCGTCGGCCGACTCGACCCGCGCGTTCCAGTACGACACGGACGCGAGGTCGTCGCCGACCGGCGAGTCGCCGACGGCGAGGTCCAGCGAACGGAACGGCTGTGCGATGCCGTTGGGGACCTTCCGGTAGAAGCCGAACGGGATGACGAAGTCGTGTTTCGCGTCGGCGAGGTCGAGCCCGGCGTCGCCGAGCAGCCGCCGCACGTCGCCTTCCGAGTAGAGCCGCGACCCCATCGGGAGCAGCCAGTTGTAGGCCACCCGGAGGCTCCCGTCGTTGAACGTGTCGAAGAACACCTGCTGTTTCGAGACGCGAGCCATTTCGGCTAAGAACTTCGCCGGGGTGTCCGCGAGGTGGAAAAACCGCATCGCGAACACCGCGTCGAAGTGGTCGTCCGGGAAGGGCAGCCGCGCGGCGTCGCCGCGGAGGAACTCGATGCGGTCGGCGACGCCCGCTCTGCGGGCCTTCTCCCGCCCCTGTACCATCATCGCCCGCGAGATGTCCAGTCCGACGACGTTCGCCCCCTCCTGGGCGAGCATCACGGTGAACCGGCCGGTCCCGCAGGCGATTTCGAGGACGTTCTTGTCCTCGACGGGGCCGAGCGCCGCGAGGACCGCCTCCTTCTCTCGCCGGTCGATGAGGCGACCGCCCTTGGAGAACCGCTTCGAGTCGTACTCCTGGGCGACCTCGTCGGCCTGGTACCACTCCTTTCCTTTCACGCTACGCATACTCGCGGGGGGGAGCCTAAAACGGTACTGGATACGCGGTGCGGAAGCGGGGTTCGGCGAGCGACGACAGAGAGGTTTTCCCCCGCTGAGCGCGTATCGTGCCATATGCCAACATGCAGAAACTGCGGTGAGACCTGTGATGCGGCTGAACTGACGCGCCACGTCAGCGAGGGGTGGCTCGTCGTCCACTGCCCGGCGTGTCACGCGCCGCTCGGGAGCTATCGACTCGGCACTCCTTCGGTCGATAGAATGCGAAACGCGGAGTGAGACGCCTACTCGCGGGCGATTTTCCAACAAACGCACGATATTAATATGTGTATTATGTGTCTGGATTCTTTTCACACACTTGTAGCTAACCCTTAACACGGAGCAACCGACTGTGTCGGGTATGAGCACCACCACTGCAGAGCCAGATACTGAAGACCTGCTCTCGGAATCCGAGTTCCGAGAGCGCCTCCGCGAGCTTCCCCCGAGCGCGAAGCTCGTCGCAAAAGTCCTCGAAAGCGACGCGCCCCTCTCGCAGGGCCAGCTCGCGGAGGAGTCGCTGCTGCCGGACCGCACCGTCCGCTACGCGCTCAACCGTCTCGAAGAGTCTGACCTCGTCGGCTCGCGTTACTCCTTCAAGGACGCGCGAAAGCAGGTCTACTTCCTCAACACGTAAGCACGCGGTCCACCGATAGCGCGACAGAACACGCCCGCGGGGGCGCACTCCCGCAGACCAAGCCACCACTTCTCTCGAACCATCTATAGTAGCGTTTGCACTGGTTACACATCCAATCGCACGACAGCGTGCGATTGAGTGCACATTGACTTGCAAACGCTACTATAACCCGTCGGCGAGCGTAGCCGCCGGCATGCACGTCACGCGCGTCTCCGTCCCCGTCGCCACCCGCGCGCCGACCGGCGCGACGAACGCCTACCTCGTCGCCGACGGCGGCGACACGCTGCTCGTGGACCCCGCGGCCCGCACCGACGAACTGGACTCCCTCGTCGCGCGCGAGGGCGTCGACCACATCGCGGTCACCCACACCCACGCGGACCACGTCGGCGCGGTCGCCGCCTACGCCCGCGAGACGGGCGCGACGGTCTGGTGTCGTCGCGGCCGCGAGCGCGCCTTCTCGGACGCGACCGGCGTCGAACCGGACCGAACGTTCGCAGAGGGGTCGGTTCTCCCCGTCGGCGCGGGCGTCGAAGTGCTCGACACGCCGGGGCACGCCCGCGACCACGTGAGCTTCGTCGCCGGCGACGGCGTGCTCTGCGGCGACCTCGCGGTGGCCGAGGGGAGCGTCGTCGTGGGCGCGCCCGAGGGAGACGTGCGCGCCTACCTCGTCGCGCTCAGGCGACTCCACGCGCGCGGTCCCGAGCGGCTGCTTCCGGGTCACGGCCCCGAGATCACGGACCCGCGGGCGACGCTGGCACGGCTCGTCGCGCACCGAAACGACCGCGAACGGGCCGTCCTCGACGCGGTGCTGGCCGGGAACGCGACGCCGGACGCCGTGACCGACGCCGCCTACGAGAAGGACGTGTCCGCCGTGCGCGACCTCGCCCGCGCGACGGTCGTCGCGCACATCGAGAAACTCGCCGCCGAGCGTCGGGTCCGGTGGGACCCGGAGGCGAAGCGAGTCGAACCGCGGTAGGTCGCGCGTCGTCGGCGTCCGGGTCCGCGGGTGGCCGAGGCTCGCGCTCCCGCGAAAAACCGCGCCCCTCTTTGGGCTCGCGCCCGCATCGCGGGTATGGACCTCGACGCCGAACTGGACCGCGCCCGCGACCTCGACGTGTCGGAACTCGCCGACGCCATCGAGTCCATCGGCTTCGAGTGCACGCGCTGCGGGGCCTGCTGCAAGGGCTACGAGGGCGACGACGGCCCCGAACCGCACACCGCGACCGTCTTTCCCGACGAGGTGCGCGCCCTGCAGGAGGCCGGCGGAGCCACCGACCCCGACGGCGATGGGACCGGCGGAGACGACTCGAACGACGAGTCGGGAACCCCGATGGAGTGGCGGGACGTTGCTCGCCCGATGCCCTACGGCCTCGTCGAGGGCGACGACGGCCCCGAGGGCGAGACGTTCGAGTGGGCGCTCCAGACGAGCGCCTGCGGCGACTGCCGGTTCTACGAGGAAGACGACGAGGGGCAGGGGGCCTGTCAGGTCCACGAGGACCGCCCCCTCATCTGCGAGACCTACCCGTTCAGCGTCGCCCTCGGCGGGACGAGCCAGCCGATGGGCGAGGCCGTCGACGAGGAGGGCGTCGTCCGCGCCCACGAGTGCGAGGGGCTCGGACGAGACATCTCTCGGGAGGACGCAGAGGAACTGGCGCGGGCGCTGAAAGAGCGGGCGGTCCGAGAGCTACGCGAGGCGCGGGGAGTCACCGAGGCCTACGAGCCGGTCGAGACCGGGCCGGGCGAGGTGGTCGTCCACGACTCGGAGGGCGCGAAACGGCCCGACGGGACGCGGGTTCAGTAGTCGAATCCCGATGACTGCGGTACATCTTTAACACTCCGGCCTGACCACATATTGGAGGTCTTACGGTGGAAATCTCAGATAAACTCCTGTGTCTGTTCAATGCTGACGTTCGCACCGAGGACGACCGATACGTCGTCGAAATTCCGCGCCGCGAAGTCGAGACCGGAACCGTCGAACCCGGCGAGACCTACCGCGTCGCGCTCATCTCCCGCGAGTCGAACGAGCCCGCCGAGTCCGAATCGAACGCCGGACCGACGCCCTCGGCCGAACCGCAACCGCCCGTCGAAGCCGGTGAACTCCGCTACGTCGAAATCGAGGACATCGGCAAGCAGGGCGACGGCATCGCCCGCGTCGAACGCGGCTACGTCATCATCGTCCCCGGCACCGAAGTCGGCGAGCGCGTGAAGGTCGAAATCACCGAAGTCAAGTCTAACTTCGCCGTCGGCGAAGTCGTCGAAGACGACTTCTGACGGCGCTCTTTTCGCGGTTCGACGCCGTTCGTCTCGACGGGACGCTCTCCCGCGACCGACAGACCACGGCTGCAAGTGAATCACGCACCACGCTTGCGAGTGAACGCACGGCCGTTGTCGGCGCGCAGAGAGAGCGCGGTTGCACGTGAAGAATCTGGTTCTGGGAACTGAGTCGGCTACTGAACGTACTTCGTCACGTCGGCGTCGACACCCACGTCGGCCGCGTCGGCGTAGGGTCGGTTCACCACGATGTCGCCGGCGGTCGAGCGACCGATGCCGGGGATGGCGGTGAGTTCGTCCATCGACGCCTCGTTGAAGTCAAGCGGGTAGGGAACGCCGGTGACGGAGCGGTAGCCGTGGTCGACGACGGCCACGTCGATGGTCTTCCCGAGCTCGCGCTCGCCCGGAATCCCGACCAAAAGCGGGTAGGTCCCGAGCTGGCGGCCGAACGTCCGGCCGTCCTGGTGGTATTCGAGGTGGACGTTCGGGAGGACCGTGCCCGCGGGGGCGACCCGGCGGAGCATCGGGCGGTCGATTTCCTCGCGGACCTCCTTTTTGTACGTCTTGAACAGCTGTTTGTGGTCGCGGGCGATGTCGGCACCCGTGTCGGACATGTCGGTGCCGTCGAACGCCATCACCTGCCGGATGTTGATGCGGCGGACCATCAGCCCCTCGTCGTAGACGCGCTGGAGGAACCGCTTGTTGTGCTCGAACGTCTCCTCGCGCTCGCCTTTCAGACCGTGGAGGAGGTTGATTCCGGGGAGGAGCTTCGGCAGTCGGTTCGCGGCGTCCGGGCCGTGGGTCGGCGCGTCCGCCGGGTCGTCGCCGGGCCGCCAGCCGGCGACCTCGTTGACGATTTTGACCGCCTCGAAGCACTCGTCGGCGGAGACGTTGAGGTTGTTCTCCTCTTGGACCACGGGGTCGGCGGATTCGAGGCCGAACGCCGCGGTGTCGCCGGCCGTGTTGTGCTCGGCGATGATGCGGAGCGCCTCGCGGGACTTCTCGGGCCAGCCGACGATGGTGATGGGGTTGACGTTGTCGAGGTGGAGCGTGCCGAGGTCGGGGGCGACCTCACGGATGCCGCCGTAGAGCCGGCGGAGCGCGTCGGGGTTCGGGGCCTCGCCGTCGCCGCCGAACGCGAGGATGTCGGCCTGTCGGCCGAGCCGGAAGTGCCGCGCGCCGCGGTTGTAGAGGTTCTCGACCTCCTTGACGACGGAATCGGCGGTTCGGAACGCGGGGTTGCCGTACAGCGGTTCGGTGCAGAACGAACAGCGGTAGGCGCAGCCACGCGAGGTCTCCATCTCGCAGATGAGGTGGTCGGGGTGGTTGGGGTGCTGTTCGACCACGAACGCGCCCGTGGCGGCCCAGCGGTCGAGTTCCTCGTTGTCGCGCATGCGGTTGCCGAAGCCTTCGAGGCCGGAGTCGACGAGGTCGTAGGCGGCCGCCTCGATGTCGCCCTTGGCGACGAAGTCGTAGTCGAGGTTCTTGCGCTCCATGTCCTGGCCGCCGGCGTTCTCGTCGCCGACGCCGAATCGAATCGGCCCGCCCATGAGCGCGGTGCCCTCGGCGACCCACGCGAGTTCGCGGACCTCGTCGGGTTCGGCGGGCGTCCCACCGACGTACTTGCCGGGGACGGTCATGCCGCCGATGTAAATCATGAGGTCGGCGTCGGCCACGTCGCGCCACTTCTGTCTGTCCTCGCGGAGTTCGTCGATGGTGTGGTAGACGACGTTGGACTCGGGGACGCCCGCGTCGACCACCGCACCCGCGGTGAACCTGGGATACGTCGAGATGTACGGCGGCACGCCGAAGTGCGCCGGCTCGTCGACGTATCCGTCGACGATAGTCACGGTGAGGTCGGCGGGGTCGGTCATCGCTCGCGGTTCGGGTTCGACGCGGAAAACGCAACCGGTCGACGGTCGCAGACGGGGGCAGTCGTGGGAGGGCGACCGCAGGCGTCGACGATGGCGCGGTCCGTGAGTCGCTTCCGCCTCCCGCGCGTTTATGAGCGTGGGAGCGTAACTGACGGCCATGCCCGCGACCCTCGAAGTCAAGTGCGCCAACGAGGACTGCGAACTCGACATGTTCGAGCTGCACTACACCTACGACATGCCCGACGACGTGACGGTGGCGGACTTCTCCTGTCCGTACTGCGGCGAGTCCCGCTTCCTGGAGGAGATTCAGCTATGAGCGACCTGCGGAAGTTCGGCGAGTCGGCGGCGAACGCCGTCCTCGAACGGGTCGGCCGCGGCGTCAGCCAGATGCAAGAGCGCAAGCCCCTCGCCCACGACCTGCTCGAATCCGAGGACGCCTACCTCGTCGTCTTCGACGCGCCCGGTGCCCGCGCCGAGGACGTGCAGGTCCGCTTCCTCGACGGCGAGGTCGAGATTCGCATCGACCGCTTCCGCGACTTCCACGAGGGCTACGAGATGCGCTTCCCCGGCCGCGGCCTCACGCTCTCGGGGAAGGCGACCATCCCCTCCGACGCGTCGGTCGAAGCCGCCGAGGGGACCGCCACGGTCGGCAAGAACGGCACGCTCCAGATTCGGATTCCCAAGGACGAGCGCGCGAGCGACATCGCCGTGACCGAGGAGGAAGACGAAGGCGAGGCCGACACCGACACCGAGTCCGAGGCCGACGACGAAGTCGACTTCGGCGACGTGGACGACCAAGACGCCTGAAGTGTCGTTTCGGGCGCGACGCGGCGACCGCCCTCATTTCCCGTTCGTTCATTCCCCGTCGAGCGTCATCCCTTCGACCACCGCGAACTCCTCGTCGCCGTCGAAGCGCCGAGGGTCGAACGCGTCCGGTATCGACGCCCGACCGTCGCCGAGCACCGCCTCAGCGAGTCGCTCACCGATTGCCGGCGACCACATGAAGCCGTGGCCGTGCCAGCCGGCGGCGACGTAGACGCCGTCGGCGACCGCGCCGACGAGCGGGTTCCGGTCGGGGGTCGCCCCGCAGAGGCCGGCCCACGCGCGGTCGAGTTCGAGTTCTGACCCCCCCGTGTCGCCGACTGTCGCCCGGTGCCGAACCGCGTCGAGCGCGTCGGCGACGAACCAGTCGTCCGCGGTCGGGTCCCAGTCGTCGGGGTCGGGTTCGACCGGTTCGACGCCGTCGCCGGCGAGGACGCCGCCGGGGTGCGGCCGAAGGTACGACTCGTCGGTCGCGTCGTAGACGGTCGGTCCGCGGTAGTCGCAGTCGGCGACGAGCGCCTGCGCCCGGTACGGCTTGAGCGCGATGGGGTGGCCGGCGTCGGCCAGCAGGCGGCGCGAGTGGACGCCGGCCGCGACGACGACGGCGTCGAAGCGGGCGGTCACCACGTCGTCGACGGCGACGCCCGGCGGGTCGGTTCGGAGCGACACCGCGTCGCCGACGCGGAACTCGACGCCCGCGGACTCGCACTTCTCGACGAACAGGTCCGTGTAGGCCGCCGGGTCGGCCCAGCCGGCGTTCTCGGCGACGCCCGCGAGGAGCACGTCGTCGGTCCGAATCGGGAACCGGTCGGCCAGTTCGTCGGCTCCGACGAGCGACACCGCGCGGTCGTGGACCCGCATTCGCTCGACCGACTCTTCGAGGGCCGCGGCCGCCGCGTCGTCGCCCTCGCGCGCGAGAAAGACGTAGGGCGTCTCGTGGAAGGTGAACCCGCCCTCGCCCGAGAGGCTCCGAAACCGGGCCATCGCGCGGTCGGCGACGGCCACGTCGATGTCCTCCGCGTAGGCGTCGTAGCAGATGCCGGCGGCGCGGCCCGTCGACCCGCCGCCGGGCGCGTCGCGTTCGAACAGCGTGACTCGCGCGCCGCGCTCGGCGAGGTCGAAGGCGGTCGTCAGGCCGACCGCGCCCGCGCCGACGACGGCGACGCGCGCCGATTCGTTCATACCCCGTCTGCGTCGGCGAGCGACTTGAATGGCCGCCGCTCGCGGTCGTAACGTCGGTCGAGACCCGCGCGGCGCGGTCGCTCAGGATGTGTAGAGAGACGGGGTAGGTCGGCCGGCCGTGGCCCGCGTGGAAACCACGTGGGTCCGAAAGGAGCCACCCGACCGTGCCGTCACCTGTCCTCTCCGGCGGCCGCGTAAAAGGCCTCCGGTGCTCGGTGCAGGGACGGGACGAGCGCGGGCGACCGGCTGGCGGCGCGCCGGACTACTCGGCGAACTCGTCGACGCCGCGGGCCGGGTAGCCGACCACGAGGTCGATGCCGGCGTCGCGGAGGTCGTCGATTCGCCGGCGCACGTCGGCCACGGAGCCGATGAGCGCGTAGTCGCGCGAGGCCTTCAGGAGCACCTCGCGGGCGCGGCCCTCGGCCGAGGCGTCGGTCGCGGCGTCGTCGGGGAGCGCGCGAGCGACGGGGCGACGGCGAGAGACGTACGCGCCGACGGCGTCGAGAATCTCGTCGTCGTCGTCGGTGAGGGCGGTCGGGGCGTAGACCGCGATTTCGCCGTCGAAGCCGGCGGCCCGGAGCGCCCGAACGTCCCTACGGGTCGACCGCGAGAGGAGTTCGTACTGGGTGCCGCCGGCGGCGAGGGCGATTCGTTCGATGCCCTCGGTGCCGACCCACGCGTCGGGCGCGCGCTCTCTCGCGGCGCGGAGACGGGGCGCGACCGCACGGCGCGCCTCGTCGTCGGTCAGATACGCGCCGTGGCCGGCCACGAGCACCTGCCGAATCCCGTCGGGGAGCCACTCGTACAGCGAGTCGTCGCCGAGCGGGTCGAAGCCGTCGGCGCGGACCGGCGTGGTCAGTCGAATCTCTTTTTCGGCCGCGAGTTCGCGAAGCACGTCCTCGTCGGGGAGTCGCTCGCGGCCCTCGTAGTCGATAGCCACGATGTCGAGCGGGACCGACAGCGCCTCGCGCACGTCGCACCCGGCGGGCTTGAGTGCGACAGCGTCCAGACCGGCTTTCGAGACCGCACGCTCGGCGGTCAACATACTATCACCACAGAACTTTCAGTACCGTCGCGGAACGCGATCCATCGTCTGTGCGACCATGTGAGAACGGATAGCGCGGAGGAGGGCAAAACCCTGTCGGTGACGGCGATGATAGCTCTCCCGACGACGTTTATATACCCCGTTTCGAAGCGGCGGCGAGCGGCGTCGAATCGCGTGACGACTCGTCTCACGGCGGAATACCGATGGTTCGTCCGTCGTACTGCCACGATTGTATTCAGGACGCAATTCTAAACTCGAAGTAGTAGTCGAAAATGAATCGTGACAGTCTCAGACGCCCGTTTTCGGTGATTCCCAGTTCTATAGATTCGGAAATCGCGTCGCCGTTATATGGGGTTCGCGGCCGACGATTCAGATGTAAGGTGAACCGAGATGGCCGCTAACGCACAAATCGAGATGCTGGGGAACAGGATGGACTTCGACTACTCGCGGGGCGTCACGGGCTACGTGCTCGTGTTGACCCGCCTCATCACCGGTTACTGGTTCCTCCACGCGGGCTGGGGGAAGATAACCGGTGAAGCGTTCAACGCCGGCGGCTACCTCGCGAACGCCCCCGCCGCCTCGCCGCTGCAGGGCTTCTTCGCGTGGGCCGCCGCGACTCCGTGGCTCCTCGACCTCACGAACATCATGGTTCCGTGGGGCGAGTTCCTCATCGGTCTCGGGCTCATCGTGGGGGCACTCGTCCGGCTCGCCGCCTTCTTCGGCGGCGTCCTGATGGTGTTCTTCTACCTCGGGAACGCCGACTGGGGCCACGGTCTCGTCAACAGCGACCTGTTCGGGCTGATGATGTTCGCCATCGTCGGCACCCTCGCGGCGGGCCGTATCCTCGGCCTCGACGCCATCATCGAGAAGATGGAGTTCGTCCGCCAGCGCCCCGCGCTCAAGTACCTCCTCGGCTGAGGAGGTACTCGGGGGGCGGAAAGGGAGTTGTCGCGGGGGCGACGACACGCTGACGCTGTTTTTCGGAACTGACTCAGGCACCGCGAGCGGGCGCGCCGGGGGCAGTGCGCCGAGGAGAACGAGACGCCGAGCGGGGACGCTACACCGGGTAGTCGGCGTCGGGGTCGACCACGCGGTCGACCTCCTCGGGGGCGCGCCAGTCGGTCGTGAGTTCGAGCAGTTGCACGAGCATCCGCCCGGTCGCGCCCCAGACGGTGTAGCCGTCGACGTGGAAGAAGTGGAGTCGAATCTCGCCGTACTGCGGGTGGTCGCGGCGCTCCGACTCGTAGTTCGTGCGGTCGGTCAGGGCGTCGACCGCGAGCACCGCGATTTCGGCCACCTCGCGCTGGTCGGGTTCGTACTCGCGGTCGGGTACCGTGGCGACGAACGGGGAGACGGCGTAGTCGGTCACGGTGAGGATGTCGTCGAGTCGGCCGTGAAAGGCCGCCTCCTCGGGCCGGAGCCCGATTTCCTCGTTGGACTCGCGGAGCGCGGTCGCCCGCAGGTCGGCGTCGCTCGGCTCGCGCCCGCCGCCGGGGAAACTCATCTGGCCCGGATGCTCGCCGAGGTGGTCGGCGCGCTTGGTAAACAGGATGTGCGGCCGCTCGTCGCGGAACACGACGGGAGCGATGACGGCCGCCCGCCGGCCCGCGTCGACGGTCACCGGTTCGTGTCGGGTGACGCCCGCGAGGTCCATCGTCACGATTCGTAAAGAGATGCCGAGACTTAGGCCTGCCCCTCCGCGTCCAGCGCGGCGTCGAGGCGCTCGCGAATCGACCCGACGTCGGTGTCGGCCCACGCTTCGAGGTCGTACGTCACGTCCAGCAGGCGAGCGATTTCGTCGTCGTCTCCCGTCTGCACCGCGCTCGCGGCCGCCGCGCGGAGACGGCTTTCGACCTGCGTCGCCAGTTCGTCCCGCGGCACCTCGCGAGTGGGGTAATCGAGGATGTGCGGCAGGTCCTCCGCCCGGTCGGGGAGCGTCGGAAACGCCATCGGCCCGACCGTCAGGAGTTCCGCGTCCGTCTCGTCGTCCTCGTAGGGGACGAGGTAGTAGGCGTCGACCGCGTCGGAAATCGCGTCCGAGAGGGCGTCGCCGTCGGTCTCGCGGCCCTGTTTGAACGCGAGTTCGTCCAGCGCGGTCTCCAGTTCCTCGCGGGTGAGCGCCCCGAAGAGGTCGACGACGCCAGCGAGGTCGTCGTAGGTCGCCTCGCTCATCGGCCCGCAGCCTCCCGCACGTCGTCGAGGTCGTCGCTCGCGGCCGCGAGCACCGCGTCGGGCGACAGCGACGTGTCCCGCCACGCCGGGAGCCGCGTGTCCTCGCCGGGCTTCGAGATGGCCTCGGCGTAGGTGGCGACCTGCTCGCGCTCGTCCGCCCGGTCGTAGTCGAACCCGTTGAACGCGGCGTCGGCCGCGTACTGCTCGACCAGTCTGTTCCCGGCCTCGCGGTAGCGCTCCGCGAGCGTGTCGAACTCGACGCTTCCGCCGTGTTCCACGACGGCCCGGAGGAGCGTCCGCCCGACCGACTCGCTCATGTCCGAGAGGCCGGTCGGCCCGCTCACGGAGCGGTGGTCGTGTTCGTACTCGCCGAGGTCGACCTGCGCGCTCCGGTCGAAGCCGGCGCGGGCGAAGGCGTCGCCGAGGGTGCCGACTTCGAGGCCCCACTTCCGCGGCGACCGCATCCGCAACGCGAGGTCCGAGGTGGCAGCGAACTCCCCCGCGAGGGCGTACCGGAACGAGTCGAGATACCGGACGATGGGCGCGTCAGTCTCGTCCTCGAGCGCCCGGACGAGCGGGGCGTAAAACAGCCTGAACAGCCGGCCGTAGAGCCGCCCCTCCTCGACGCGGGCGTAGTAGCCCTTCGAGAAGTCGTGGCCGTGAGCGAGCGGAAACAGGAGCCGCGGGACGTAGCGCTCGTCGTAGGTCTTCGTGTCCGCGTCGTGGACGACGACGTACTCCTCGCGGGCGGCGCAGCCGAGCGCGAGCCACACGTCGCGGCCCTTGCCCCGCTCGCCGTCGAGGCCGTGGGAGTCGAGGAGGTCGGCGACCCGGGGGCCGTCGCACCACAGCACGTCGAGCGGCAGGTCGTACTCGTCGAGCCAGTCGGCGAACGGGGCCACCCGGTCGGCGGGCGCGCGGAGGGGGACGACGACCCGCGCCGGCGAGAGCGACTCCAGCGTCGAGAGCACCCGCTCGGCGGCGAGGCCGGCGTACTCGCGCTCCGTCATCGGCACGACCACGGCGGCGCGGTCGGTCGGGGCGTCGGGGACCGACCCGGAGAGGTCGTGGAGCGTCGTGACCCGCTCTTGTACGTACTCCATCGTGTCGGTCGAGGGACCGGGCGAGCAAAAGTGCGGCGAGAGCCGAGCCGGCTGCCGGCTTCGCTCCGGGAGCGGCCGGGCGGTCCGGAGGGTCAGTTCGGGATGCGTCCGGCGCGTTGGAAGGCGATGAGGCCCGTGACGACGACCGCCAGCCCGACCGAGAACCAGAAGAACACCTCGTCGAACGCGTAGCCGAAGTCGGTCAGGGTGCCGACCACGCCCGACCCGCTGGCCTGGAATATCATCATGCCGAACGAGTACACCGAGTAGGCGCTCCCGCGGCTCTCGTCGGGCAGCGTGTCGAGCAGGTAGGCGTCGAGCGCCGGAAAGAGGCTGTGGATGACGTAGCCGACGACCGCGGTGACGACGAGGAGGCCGACGAGGCTCGTCGTCACGGTCAGGACGAACACCGAGACGACGAAGGAGACGAGCACGCCGAGGATGTACGGGATGCGCGGCAGCTTGTCGGCGAGCCGCCCCGAGAGGAAGAACGCCGGCACGCCCGCGCCGAAGATGACCGTCAGCATGTTGCGCGCCGTCGTCGCCGGCAGTCCCTTCGACACCATGTACAGCTCGTAGAAGTTGAACAGGCCCTGCCAGACGAAGCCGGTGAAGCCGAGGATGACGATGCCGGTGAGGATGACGCGCCACTCGCTCCGGGCCGCGCCGAGGAGGTCGCGGTCGGCCGCGCCCGCGTCGGGGAGGTCGGTCGAGCGGGCCGTGAAAAAGAGCGCGAGGGTCACGACGGCGGCCGCGAGGCCGACGCAGACGAAGACGAGTTGCCACGCCGCGGAGACGAACGGGAGCCGGGGGACGAGGTCGGGACCGACCGCGAGGACGAGCGTGACGAAGGGGGCGACGCCGACGGCCGCGAGCTGGCTGGCGGTGCCGTGGATGCCCATCGCGCGGCCGACGCGGTCGGGGAACAGCTCGCTCACGAGCGGGTTGGCGGCGACGAAGTACGCCCCCGAGGCGAGCCCCATCGAGACCGCGCCGACCATCAGCGTCTCGACGGTGGTCGCGCTGGCGGTCACGCCCGAGGCGACGACGAGGACGACGCCGGTCCCGAGCACCACGCGGTGTCTCGGAACGCGGGTGAGCAGCCAGCCGGTGGGCACGCGGAGGACGGCGCTCCCGAGCCAGACGAGGGTGGCGACGATGCCGACGGTGGCGCGGTCGACCGCGAAGAACGTGATGAACTCCCCGAGAAGGGGTGCGAAGACGACCCGCGCGAGGTTGACGAGCAGCACCATCCCGCAGAGCGTTCCGAAGAGGCGGCCACGTGACACGGACGGAACCGCGCGCCGCGGGGTCACAACACTTTCGACTGAGCGGGGTCGTCGGCGCGTCGTGCGGGCGAAAACGGGGGTTCGTCGTCGGGTTTTTATGTTCGTTGCACAAACGGACACCTATGAAGACAACGCGGAAGGGGCTTCGAGACGGGGAGTTGGAGAAGGATACCTACGGACGACTGACCTGTTCCGAGTGCGGCGAGTCGCTGAAGAAGAAAAACGACCCGGACGAGGTGTTTTCCCTCCGCATCTGCGCCGACTGCGGGCGGGAGTGGAAAGAACTCAGATAAGACGAACCGACCGACAGCGGACGCCCGACGGGAACCGGCGGCCGCTCACTCGAACACCGAATCGAACGTCCGCGCCCCGAGGGGGTCGAACGTGCCGGCCGCGATGTTCTCCGCGACGTGTGCTACCGACGACGCGCCGACGAGCGCCGCGGTCACGCCGGGCGCGCTCCGCGAGAAGTTGAGCGCCCGCTGGGCCGCCGTGTCACCGGCGAGCACCGAGTTCACCGACGCCGGAATCTCCGTCGCGAGGTCGCCCTGCGCGAGGCTGGCGCTCGTGAAGGCGTGCAGGCCGTGCTCGTGGGCGTACCAGAGCGCGCTCATCGCCTCGCCCGCGTCGGTGTCGTGGGCCTCGACGGTGAACGCGTCGGCCATCACGACGTTGAACGGGAGCTGAATCGCTTCGAGCGAGTGCTCGTCGTTGCCGACGGTGTCGGCCGCGCGCTCGGCCCGACGGACGAGTTCGGGGAGCGACAGGTACGCGTCGTGGTCGGGCGCGACCCGGAGCGCCTCCCACGTGGCGACGCCGTAGCGACCGATGTCGGCGGCGGCGACCCGGCGTTCGAGCACCTCGAAGGCGGCCTCGATTCGGTCGTACACCGTCTCGCGGTCGGCGACGGCCAGTTGCGTCTCGGGGTTGTGCAGGTAGTAGCAGTCGACGTGGTCCAGTCCGGTCAGGTCGAGCGACCGGTCGACCATCTCGTCGACGAAGGCGGGTGCGATGGTGTGGCTGCCGTGGGCGAGTTCGTCCGGGTCGGCGAGGCCCGCGTCGAGGACCGTCTCGCGGACGTACGCGCCGGGGTCGTCGGGGCGCTCGCGGTCGAAGGGGACGAACCCGGCCTTCGAGGCGACGACGACGGCGTCGCGGTCGACGTCGGCCCCGCGGACCGCGTCGCCGACGACCCGCTCGGCGCGGCCGTGACGGTAGTTCGACGCCGTGTCGACGAGGTTGACGCCGTGTTCGAGCGCGGAGACGAGCGACTCGCGGTAGCGGTCGTCGACCGCGTCGGTCGGCTCGCCGAGGTAGGTCCCGATGCCGATACTGGAGACGACGCCGGGGCCGAACCGGCGGTAGAAGGTGCGGCCGAAACTGTCACCGAACCGGTCGCGGTAGGCCCACGTCGCCCGTCCTGTAGCCATGGGCGGGGCTACGGCTGCCGACGGTTAAGGGCCACCGGTCCGGGTTCGGAGGCGGCCGCCTGCGAGTCAGATATCGCCCGACAGCGCCTCGAACACGTGTTCGATGAGTTCGTCGCGGGCGATGGACTCGCCGTTGCCGCCGTCGGTGACGGCGTCGGGGCGGATTATCTGGCCGCCGCCCATCCGGGCGTGGCCGCCGGCGCTCGCCCCGCGGTAGTGGTCGAGGGCGGCCTCCAGCGTCCGACCCATGTGAACCCGGTCGTCGCGGGAGCGACCCGAGAGGTAGACGTTGCTCTCGCGCTCGCCGCAGACGACCGCCGCGGTGACGCCCTCGAGTTGGATGAGTTCGTCGGCCGCCTGCGGGATGGCGTCGACGTTCGAGATGGTGCCGATGTCGGCGACGGCGAAGGGACCGCGCACGTCGCGGCCGGCGATGGCCCGCGCCTTCGCCTCCAGCACCTCGCGGGAGACCTCGGGATTGGCGATGCGGTCGAGGTGGTCCTCGTTGACGCCGGGAAAGAGGAAGCCGGCGGCGTCGAAGTCGGCGGCCGAACAGCCCGCCGTGAGGTGTTTGGTGTCCGTGAGAATCCCGTAGACGAGGCCCGTCGCGACCTGCGAGGGGACGGTGTACGAGGCGTTCACCTCGCTGGCGTGCATGTCCGGCGGGACGGGCTTCGCGCCCACGTCGCGGAAGTACTCGGCGATGATGCTCGAACACGCGCCGTAGTCGGTGCGCACGTCGGTGAACACCTCGCCGGTCCCGTCGCCGGGGTGGTGGTCGACGACGGCGTAGGGGAGAACGCCCTCTGCCCCCGCGAAGCCGCGAGGCGCGTTGTGGTCGACGAGGACGACCGCCTCGGCGGCGAGGTCGCTCACGTGGTCGATAGGGTCTAAGTCGAGGTCGAGAACGGTGCGAAACGCGCGATTTTCCTGATGTCGAATCTGGCCGGCGAACTGGATGGTCGGTGTGGTACCGACCTGTTCTGCGAGACAGGCCACGCCGATCGCCGCGGCCATGGCGTCGGGGTCCGGGTTCGGGTGCATGAGGACGGCGACCTCGTCGACGTCCTCCAGCGCCTCGGCGAAGCGCGTGCCCATCGGCCGCTTGAAGCGAATCGCGGCGTAGACGACGAGCGAGAGGGCACCGAGCGCGACGACGAGCGCCGCCGCGATTTCGGGGTGCGCGCGCACGAACGAGTCGATAGACTCGAAGATAGCACCCGTGTCGAACTGCCCCACCGGACCGAACATACACAACACGACCGGGGCCTACCGTATGAATATTCCCCCTAATCGAGTTGTCCTGAGTGACAGAATTTCGGGGATTCGAACCTGTCGCCCCCCGAATACGCTCAGTCGTCGCCGGCCCGGTAGGCGTCGATTGCCGCCCGGTAACCCTCGCGATACGTCGGATACGCGAACGAATAGCCGAGGTCGCGGAGGCGGTCGTTCGAACAGCGCTTGCTCGTCAGGATGCGGCGACGGGCGGCCTCCGAGAGGTCGCCGACGTCGAGGCGTTCTTCCTTCGTGCGCTTCTCCGGACGCGGCACGCCGCACTCGTCGGCCAGCCAGTCGGCGAACTCGTGTTTCGAGACGGGTTCGTCGTCGACGACGAGGACGGTGTCGTCGCGGGCGCGGTCGGTTTCGAGGAGGTACGCGACGACGCCCGCGGCGTCGTCCCGGTGGACCATGTTGAGGTAGCCCGCGGTGACCGGGCCGTTCAGGTAGCGTTCGAGCCGGTAGCGGTCGGGGCCGTAGAGCCCGGCGAACCGGGTGACCGTTCCCTCGATTCCACGCTCGGCGGCGTGCTCGCGGGCGACGCGCTCGGCCTCCGCGAGGACGCGCGTCTTGTCGGTCGTCGGGTCGAGCGGCGTCGACTCGTCGACGAAGTCGCCGCCGTGGTCGCCGTAGACCCCCGTGCTCGACGTGTAGACGAGGCGCTCTGGCGGCGAGTCGCGGGCGGCGAACTGGTCGATTGCCGTTCGGAGACCCTCGACGAAGACGGTCCGGGCGGCGTCGGCCCCGCGGCCGCCGGAACTCGCGGCGAAGACGACGTGGTCCACGTCGGGGACCGACGCCAGCGAGTCGGCGTCAGTCACGTCGGCGCGGACCGCTTCCGCGCCGGTCGCTTCGACGGCGGCGAGGCCGTCGTCGGAGCGGCGGACGCCCCACACGTCGTGGTCGTCGGCGACGAGCGTGCGTGCGAGTTCGAGGCCGACGTAGCCGCAGCCGAGGATGGCGACTCTCATCGTTCGTTTCGGACGGCGATGACGTGGTGGATGGCGGCCAGTTCGTTCAGCGTGGCGGCCGTGCGCCCCTCGATTGCCTGTTGAATCTCCTGTCCGGAGAGGTCGAGGTCGACCTCGGCCGCGAGCGTGTCGACGTCGAGGATGCCGCTCGTCATGCCCATGAGGAGGTGGTCGCGGAACTCCCAGACGATGGCGTCGGCGTCGGGGTTGCCGTCGGCGAGTTCGAGGACCGCGGCGGCCTGTTCGAGCGTGAGGTCCAACACGCCGTTCGAGAGTGCGGCTTCCGAGACGCCGGCGGCCTCGGCGGCCGTCTCCGACCCGGCGGCGTCGACTGCGCGGCGAATCTCGTCCTCGTAGGCGGCTCGCAACTCGTCTGCCGAGAGGGTTCCGGGCTCCGCGGCGGCGTCGTGCAACATACACCGCGATTCGGCGTTCCGGCGGCAAAACGGTTGCCACTCGGGTCGTATTGGCGGCTACCCGTCCGCATGGCAGTCGCCCGCGACGGTGCATCCCGGTCCGCCTGCCCAGCCCTCAGAGCGCTCGTCCGCGTCGCCGTCGATGTCGCCGACGCCGACGCCCGACGGGGGCACCGCGACGACGATTGTCGTCTCAACGTCGAACGTGACGCGGTCGCCGTGGCCGACCGTCTCCGCGATGCCGTCGCCGTCCCAGTCGAGAGCGACGGTCGAGCCGTCGCGGGCGTACGTGAGGGATTCGGCGTCGCCGCGGGCGTGGACGCGGAACTGCGCGAACTCGCCGGCGACTTCCACGTCCCAGACGTTGACCGTCGCGTACCAGTACCCCGGGACGGGCGCGACCGGCATCCCGGCGGGGACGCGCTTGAACGACGTGTCGAAGCGGGAATCGAGCGTGTCGTTCACGCGGTCGGTGACCGCCTTCTCGGTGGCGCTCATCGCCGCGTCGGTCGCCGTGTCGGCGACGGCCTGCTGACGGGCGGTCCGCGTCGTCTCGACGGTCCGGTTCGTGAGCCGCTGTGGGACCGTCGTCGAGCGGTCCCGGCGGACAGTTCGGAACGCCTCGTCGAGGCGGCGTTCGAGAAGGTCGGCCTCGACGGTTCCCGTGCCGGCGGCCTCGACGGCGATTGCGCGGGCCGCGGAGCCGTTCGTCACCGCCAGCGCCCGGTGGGCCGGGTCGTCCCACTCGCCGAGCGCGCGCTCCAGAATCCGCTGGCGCTCCGTCACCGAGCGGCCGGTGTGCGCGCGGAGCGCGTCCTCGGCGGCCTCTTCGGCGGGAACCGTCGACCGGTCGACCGCGATTTCGAGCCTGTCGCGCCGGTCGGCGAGCGTCTCGTTCGTGCCGTTCGTCGCCGCGAGCGTTGAGTCGGCGGCGAGGAGAGCGCGGGCCGCGACGCGGAGCGGGACGCGGCGGTTCGCGCCGAACACCGGTTCGAGGACGGTGTCGGCGGCGTCGCCGTAGGGGAGCGTGAACAGGTTGGTGTTGCGGGCGACGAGCGGGTGGTAGGTGCCGCCGCGGGAGACGGTCGGCATCGCGGACCCCGAGAGGCCGCCGAGCGAGAGGTACATCGGGTCCGCGTCGGGGACGAATCGGACGCCGGTTTCGTTGCCGGTTCCGTTCGCGCCGTCCGCTCGCGTCTCGCCGAGCGTCGCGCGAGCGACCTCCTCGGCGCGGACCGCCTCCGAGAGCGACCCGAGGTTCGCGTCCGTACTCGCGTCGTCGGCCGCGCCGGTCGCCGCCGCGGTCCGGTTCGCCCGGCGGTCGAGCGCCGCCAGCACGCGGTCGAGGTACGCGGCGCGAACCGCGACTCGCGCCCGGTCGGAGACGCCGTCGTAGGCGGCCGGGACACCGACGAGTTCGGGACGGTCGGCGCGGAGTCCGGCGGCGAGTTCCGCGGCGGGGTTCACCTCGCCCGCGGCGACCCGCCGAGCCGACACCGTCACACTGCGGTTTTTGACGCGGTCGGCGAGCGCGACGAGGTCGGAGCGAATCCAGCGGTCGAGGCCGGGAGCCATCGGTGCGGTCGTCTGCTGTCGGGCGGGCGCGTCGCCGTCGGCGACGTCGCGGGCGAGGTCATCGAAGCCGCCGCGGGTCGCAACCGCGTCTTCGGCCGCGTCCGCGGCCGCGGCGAAGTTCTCGCCGTCGAGCGCGCCGCCGGGTTCGACCGCCGGGTCGAGAGGTCGTTCCGGGGCGGACACGGCGGCCGGGTCGACGACGGCCGCGAGGTCGACGCGCGTCCTCGTCTCCGTCGTTTCTTCGGTGTGGAACGTCTCGTTGCCCCGACGCCACGTCCGAGTGGTCGTCTCGCTCGTCGTCACGATGCGGGAGCCGGCGTCGACGACGACGGTATCGGCTTCGAGCGCCGGCGTTCGCGTCGCCACCGTCTCGACCGATGACGCCGTCTCGGTCGCGGTGTCGACGAGTTCCCACTCGGTTCCGAGGTCGACCGGCGGGCCGTCGCTGTGGGCGACGACGGTCGCGTCGGATTCGATTGCGACGGTGGCGCGATGGGCGTCCGCGACCACGTCGTCGGAGGCGGGCGCGTCGCCGTGGCCGTCGACGAGACCGACCAGCGCGTGGTCGGCCGCAGAGCCGACGGAGGCGTCGATGGTCCGGTTCGTCGGAATCTCGTTCGCGACCGACTCGGCGGATGGGTTCGGTGCGGGAAGCGCGTTCGCCAGTTCGGGCGCGGCCGGAACGCCGGTCTGCGAGAGCAGGCTCCGGGCACCGGCGTGGACGGCGGCGCGCCCGGTCGCCCCGCGAGCATCGGCGTCGGTGGTTCCGAACGCCTGCTGTTCGGCGAGCAGGACGCCGGCGTTCGTCGCCAGCGCCGCGTGGTCGTTCGAGACGACGTTGTCCACGGGCGCGCCGGCGTACTGGCTCCAGCCGCGGGACCACGCCGAGGCCCACAGCGCGGTCGTCACCGTCGCGTCGAGCGTGCCGCCGTCCAGCGCGTTCGCGTCGAGGCGGCGCTCGAAGGCCTCGGTTCGGTCGTGGAGCGCGAGGACGGGCGTCCGGACGCCGACCGTCGCGGTGACGGACTCGGCGGCGACCGTGCGACCGCCGCGAGCGACCTCGACCGAGACGTTCTCGACGGTCGCGACGAGGACGGTCCCGTTCTCGCGGCCCGAAATCGAGACGCGGTCCATCGCGTCGCGGAGGGCCGACTCGTTCGTCGGTCGCGGCAGGGTCGCGGTCGCGTTCACGTCGCCGCGGGCGACGGAGACGGCTCGAAGCCGCTCCGTCGCGGCCAGCGCGATGCGGAGCCTGAGATAGTCGCGGAAGGTTCGCTCCTCGGAGAGCAGTCGCCCGACGGTCGTGTTCGCGGGCGAGGTGACGGGGTTCGCCGCGGCCTCGCGCGCCGCGTCTCCGACCGCCGCGCGGACGGCGGCGTCGGCCTGTGCGGTCGCGCGGTCCATCGCGTCGTCGACGCGGCGGTCGGCAACGGGGTCGTGAGCCGAGAGCGCGCCGGAGAACGTCGCGCTCCCGACGAGGAGTAACACGCCGAGCAGGGCGAAGGGCACCCGACCGCGGTCGTCGTCGGCGAGCCTCACGCCGACCACGTCCTGACGACGACAGTGACGCGTCCGACGGAGACCGCTTCGGCGGCGGCGCGCGGGGTGTCGTACCGGGCGCGCATCGCGTCGGCGAAGCGCGGAGCCAGCGCGGCCGCGAGGTCGGCGTTGGCGGCGCGGGTCTCCTCGCGGGCGACTTCGGGCGCGACGGAGGCGTTCACCAGCGCGCCGGCTCGTTCGTACCGGTGGGTCATCAGCGTCGAAACCGGCTCGTCGCCGCGGAGCGCGAGGCGGGCGAGCGCGGGCGGGAACAGCCCGGCGACGGTCCGGTTCGCAGTGACGCGAGCGACGGCGTCGAAGCCGTCGTCGCTGGCGGCGACAGCGTCTTCGCGCGCCGCGGGGAACCCGCTCGGCACGTCGAGCGTCGCGGAGTGAACCGTTTCCGAGGACGGCGGTTCGGGTCCGAGGGCGTCGGTCGCGCGGACCGGCGCACCGGGGAACGGCGTCCACGCGACGGCGACGGAGACGCCGCGAGTCGGGAGTTCGGACGCGACGCGGGCGGCGGCCCGGGACCGGAAGTCGTCGCGGGCGCTGGTCAGGCGAACGCCGTCGACGGTCACCGCCCCGAGTGTCGCGCGGGCGAGGAGGCCGGCGAGGCTGCCGTGCGCGGTTCGGTCGAGTTCGCGGGCGTCGACGCCGCCGGCATCGAGGAGCGACGGGTCCGCGGCCTCGACGCCGGGGGCGAGCGAGTAGGTGACCGTCGCGGTGCTCGTCGCCAGCGACGAGGCGACCCCGTCGGCGTCGATAGCGGCGGTGTCACGGCCGACTCCGGTGTCTGCGCCGGCGTCCGCGGTGACGACGAGACCGATGCTCGCGGTCACGAGCAGCAAGCAGACGGTCACGTCGAAGACGAGGTCGGTCATCGCCACACCTCGACGCGGAGCGTCCCGAAGCCGACGCGACCGGGTTCGACGCGAACGCTGACCCGAGTCGAATCGGCGTCGGCGTCGGTAGGCGCGGCGGGGCCGACGGCGCGGCGGTCGCCGTCGACCGCGACGACGACGCGGCAGGAAAACCCGTCCGGACAGGCGTCGAGCGCGTCCGAGAGCCGGGAGCTGACGACCACGCCGGAGTCGTCGGCGAGGGCGGACTCGACGTTCGACAGCGTCGCCGGCGCGAGGTCGCGGTCGGTCGTCGGTAGCGAGTCGTCGAGGACCGTCGCGTAGCCCGAGATGGCCGCGCAGACGACGAACAGCGCGGTCAGCGCGGCGACCGGCGAGGTCTGCGCCCTACGCCGAGACGACGGTGACATCGGTTCCCTCCCAGGTGACGTGGCGGACGACGAGCGGTTCGCTGGCGGGCCGCCACGAGGCGTTCCGGTCGCGTGCGGTCTCGGCCGCGGCGGCGAACGCGGCGGGCGAGTCGAAGACGGCGCTCGGGGACGCGCCGGCGGCGACCGACCCGAGCCGGGAGTCGGGGGTCGCCGGCGTCACCGGGCCGAAGGCGAACGCGGCGTGCGCCGCGCCGCCGTCGTTGCGGAGGCCGATTCGGTGCGAGCCGATGCGGACGGCGTCGGCGTCGAGTTCGTGTTCGGCGGTCGCGTCGTACTCGGCGACGGCCACGGCGTCGACGGCGTCGGCGACTCCCGAGGCGTCGGGCGCGGGCGCCGTCGGGAGGCCGGCGACCGTCCCGACGAGGACGGTCGCGGCCACCGAGAGTGCGGCCCACGTGTAGAGCGTATCGAGCGGTGCGTCGAGCATAGACCGGGGTGGTCCCGTCCGGGTATATAAACCTCAGCACGGGACGGCGACGGAAACGGAACCGGTGACGAGCGTCCCGAGGACCGCGACTCAGACGAGCGTCCCCGCGGCGGCGAACGCGACTGCGAACGTCGTCGTCGCCGAGACGAGCGCGCGGCCGACGCGGGAGGCCACGAGGTGACGGTCGAGACCGTGTTCGACGCCGACCGAGAGCGTCGTCAGGATGACCGCCGAGAGGAGGACGTACGCGCCGACGGCCAGCCCGAGGTCGGCGGTCGAAAGCGGCGTCGCGACGGCCGTCTGGTCGAGCGTCTTCGCGGGGGCCATCCCGTCGGCGAGCGCGACGGTCGCACCGGCGACGAGCGGCCCGAAGACGGCGGCCGTGTTCGACAGCGTCTCCGTGACCGAGGCGAGTTCGCGGCGGGCCTCGGCGTCGAGTCGGGAGAGCGCCGAGAGTTGGTCGGCCATCGAGACGATTGCGCGACCGGCGGGTCGACCCTCGCTGGCGGCGAGGCCGAGGAGCGTCGCCACGCCCGCGACGCGGGGGCTCGGCGTCGATTCGAGGACGCCGTACTCGCCGCGGAACGACTCGACGACGCCCACGCGGAGGCGACGCTGGACGCCGACGGCCTCTTCGAGCAGGTCGCCGGTTTCGCCTGGGACCGAGGTGGCCGCGCGGGCGAGCGCGGATTCGACGGCCTCGCCCTCGCCGACGGCGCGACCGACGAGGTAGAGCGCGTCGGAGAGGCCGTCTTCGACCGCGCGGACGCGGGCTCTGAGCGCCACGACCGGGCGGGCCGCGACGAACAGCGCGGTTCCGGTTCCGATGCCGACGGCGGCGAGCGGCGCGAGCCACGGCGCGACGAGCGCGTCGGCGGCGACGAAGCCGGTGATTCCGGCGACTGCGCCACCGGCGACGCCGAGAGCGCGGTGGTCGTCGACCGCGGGGTGAGACGCGTCGACCGAGAGCGGCGCGAACGCGACCGGCCGCCGAACGAGCACCCATCCGACCGCGGCGAGGAGACAGGCGGGAAGCGCCACGTCGTAGACGAAGGCGACGTGCCCGGCGGTGACGCCGACGCCGGCGACGCGGGCGGCCGGGAGCGCGCCGACCAGCGCGAGCGGGAGCAGGACGCCGAAGGCGTAGACCGCCGTCACCGGCCCGCGGACGGAGCCGACGAAGTCGGCGAGGCGGTCGCGGGTCCCCTCGCTGACGACCTCGTGGGCCCGGTCGAGCGCCCGGTCGCGCTCGCCGGCGGGAACGTCGGCGGCGGTCTGCAGGAGCGCGGTCGAGCGGTCGAGCGCCGGGAACCACGTGCGCCAGGCGTCGGCGAACTCGGAGAGCCCCGCCGTCGGCGTCCCGCGGGCGCGGTCGACGTGTGCGGCGAGCGAGGCCGAAAGCGGGTCGTCGCCGCCGTGCGCGGCGAACGCGCTGGCCCGCTCGACCGAAGGCTCGATGCGCATCCGGAGCGCGATACGGCCGACGAGTTCCGGCGCGTTCCCGAGCGCCCGCGTCCGGCGGAGCGTCGCCAGCCAGACCGGGAGCGTGTGAATCGCGTGGGCCGCACCGAGCGCGGCCGCGAGCGCGACGAAGACGACCGTGACGGTCGGGAGTCGAGCGAGATGGGCGACCAGTCCGCCGAGTAGCCCGGCGGGAAGCGACGAGCCGTAGCCCGCGGCGACGACCGTCTCGGGGGCGAGATTCGAGCCGAGAAACGCGAGCGACCGACGAAGGTCGTCGCTCGGCTCGGCGTCGATTGAGTCGGGCGAGAGCCGCGCGAGCGTCGTCGCGGCCGAGTGAAGTATCCGAGTCGAAGCGGAGTCCGCTCCCGCTCCCGTGCTCGTGGCCGTGTCCGGACTCAGCATCCCGAACCACGCTCCGCGCGGGCCGCGGCGATGTCGTCCGGCGTCGTTCGTCCCGTGTCAGCCAGCGATTCGAGACGCGCAGCGCGAGCGTCGAGCGCGTCGAGTACGTCCGCGTACGACTCGTCGGGACGGGCCACGGACTCGACCGCGAGGCTGTCGCCGCGCGCGACCGACCCCGTCGGTTCGAGGGTGCGTCCGTCGTGTTCGAACAGCGTCTCGAACGTCGCGTCGTCGCCGACGGGCCGGACCTCCTCGACGCGTGCGACCCGGTGAGCGTTCGCGCGCTCGCAGGTGACGACGAGGTCGGTCGCGGCGAACGACGACGCCGGGACGCCGAGGTCGGAGACGACGCGCTCGCGCACGTCGGCGGCCCCGTCGCCGTGAATCGTTCCGAGGACCGCGTTGGCGTTCGCCCCGACGCGCATCGCCTCGTAGAGGACGGCGGCCTCCTCCCCCCGGACTTCGCCGAGGGCGAGCGCGCCGTCACCCAACCGGAGCGCCGCGTGAAGCGCCTCCTGCGGCGTCGGTTCGGGGCCGCCGGTCGTGTCGGTTCGGAGCGTCTGCACGTCGCGGTCGGCGTCCAGCAGGTTCGACGCCGGAAGCTCCGGCGTGTCCTCGATGAGCACCGTACGAACGTCGCGCGGGAGTTCCCACAGGAGCGAGCCGAGGAACGTCGTCTTGCCGGCCCCGCGCGACCCGGCGACGAGGACCGAGGCACCGCGTTCGACCGCGAGCGAGCAGAGCGCCGCGGCCTCGGCCGAGAGCGTCCCGTTGGCGACGAGCGCGGGGAGCGTCAGCGGCGTCTCGTCGTGGCGGCGGAACGCGAAGCCGAGGCCGTCGCTAGCGGGCGCGGTCACGCCCGCGACCCGAACGGTCGCGCCGCCGGCCTCGACCACGGTGTCGAGCGTCGGGTCGGCGCGGGAGAACGACGCGCCGCTCACGCGACGCAGGCGGGAGGCGAGCGACTCCGCCCCGCCGGGGGCGAGGCGGACGTTCGTCGGCATCGAGACGCCGTCGGCGACGACGCGAATCGGGTTCTCGTCGGCGGGCGTCGAGACGTACACGTCCGTGACCGCGGGGTCGGAAAACAGGTCGTCGAGGACGCCGTGGCCCGCGGTGTGCTTCGCCAGTATCGCCGCGAGCGTCTCGACCGGGTCGTCCGGGTCGGCGACGAGTCTGACGGCGCGGCCCGGTGCGCGCGGGCCGGCGTCGACGGCACCGCTGGCGAGTCTGTCGTGGGCGGCTTCGAGAGTCCGCGCCGCGCGCTGGTCGAGCGCCGATTCGGGCGGCGTGAGGTGGTAAACGGGGCCGCGAGCGCTCTCGTACCGGCGGGCGACCGCGCCGGTGTCGAGGTCGGTCGCTCCGACGAGTCGCCCGTCGGCCGGGGGACGGGGGTCGACTCGGGAGCGCGCGAGCGTCGGGCCGACGACCGCCCGGAGCGCGTCGCCGTAGTCGGCGCTTCGAGACGCACCCGCTGCGAGTCCGGTCTCGATGGCCGCGCGGCGGACCGGCCCCGCGCGACCCGTCGCCTCGTGGGCGGCCCCGAGCGGGTCTTCGCGGGCGCGGTCGGCGAGGCGGTCGTCGCGGAAGCGGACGCGCTCCGCGAACCGGCCGGCGGCGACGAGCAGGCCGGTCGCGGCGTCGTCGTACCGGCGCTCCAGTCCGTCGGCGCGGACGACGAGCCGGTCGGCGTCGCGGGTTTCGAGCGCGCCCACGACCGTCGCTCGACAGGCGGACGCGGTCGAGAGCGACCCGCGGTGCGGGCAGTCCCCGGCGTCGACCGCGAGCGTCACGCTGTCGTCGTCGGGGCGGTCGGCGGGCGTCGAGAACGCGGTCACACAGCCACACTCGTCGGGAGAATCGCGGGGTGCGACCCGAACGCCGGTCGCGTCGGCGAGGCGGTCGCCGAGCGCGTCCGGGAGCGCCGCGGCGACGGTTTCGGAGAGGGGTCCGATGGAAGAGGAGTCGAGGGGCATACGGGGGCGTGGTCCCGTCCGGGTATTTGAACCTACGCCGCCGGCGGGTCGGCCGTCGCGGGGGCGAGGACGACGACCGAACCGCCCGCGTCGGCTTCGAGCGTCAGCCTGAGTCGGTGTTCGCCCGGCCCGAGGACGAGTCGGTCGCCGACGACGCGAATCCGAGGACCGCCGACGCGACGGACGACGGTCGGGCCGCCGGCGACGCTCGCCGAGAGTTCGACGCCGTCGCCGCCGCGAACCGCGAGTTCGGAGACGCCGGCGGCCCGCCACGACCCGACGGGAACGTCGAGGACGACGTGACGCCGCGCACCCGCCACACCGGCGGGTGTCGGGTCTTCCGCGGCCGCGAGCGCCGTCGCGGCGTGCGCGACGTCGTCGGCCATCGAGCCGATTTTCACGGTCGTCGCGTCCGCTCTCGCCGCGTCGGCCGCCGGGAAGACGACGCCGGCGATGGCGACCGCGAGGAGGCACGCGAGGACGACGCGAATCACAGCGCGTCGCGGAGGCGGGCGGCCAGTCCGCGGTCGGCGGAGTCGGCGGCTCGGGAGTCGGTGGCTCGGGTGCTAGGTTCGCGCCTGGGAGTACCGCCGCGCCCGTCGGCGGGTCGTTCGGCGTGCGACGCCGCCTCCGCGGCGAGCGTGTCGGCCGACTGCGACGGCGCGGGAGACGCGGTCTCGTCGACGAGGTCGGCTTCGAGCGATTCGGCCTTGGCGAGCGCGGCGTTCGCCCGGCGCTCGACGTCCTCGTTGACCGCGCGGACGCCGCCGAGGTAGCCGCGCACCGCCTGCGTCGCGGCGTCCACCTCGTCGAGGCGCTCGGTGAGCGACTCGACCGCCGATTCGAGCTCGGAGACCCGACGCTCGACGGACGCGAGGTCCTCCAGCGACGAGAAGTCGGCGTCGCCGTCGGTGATGGTTCGCTCGACCGCGTCGAGCCGCGCGGCGAGGTCGGCAGTGCGGTCGGCGGTGTGGTCCGCCGCGACCGGTCCGCGGGAAGCGGGCGTGCCGGCGTCTGCGTCACCGTCAGCGTCGAAGTGGACTGGGTCGGCTGTCATGGGGCAGCCTGGTCCCGTTATCCCTGATAAAGCTCCGGGGCCGAACGGGGCTCGAGCGGCCGAGCAGTTCTCCCGTGGGGAACGTTCAAGACGAGCGACGGAGTGGACTGTGGTATGAAAACCGTCCTGATTGGTGTGGGCCAAGCGGGTGGGAAGCTCACCACCGCCCTCCAGTCGTTCGACCGACAGATGGGGTTCGGCGCGGTGCTCGACGCCGTCGCGGTGAACACCGCGAAAGCGGACCTCCAGCCGCTTCCGGTCGAGACCGTGCTCATCGGCCAAGACCGCGTCAACGGTCACGGCGTCGGCGGCGACAACGAGCTCGGAGCCGAGGTCATGGAGGCGGACCAGACCGAGGTCATGTCCGCCCTCGACGGCCGCGTCACGGCCGAAGCGGAGTCGATTTTCGTCGTCGCCGGGCTCGGCGGCGGCTCCGGGTCCGGCGGCGCGCCCGTCCTCGCGAAGGCGCTCCGCCGCGTCTACGACGTGCCGGTGTACGTCCTCGGAATCCTGCCCGGACAAGACGAAGGAGCGATGTATCAGGTGAACGCCGGCCGCTCGCTCAAGACCATCGCCCGCGAGTCCGACGCCGTCCTCCTCGTCGACAACGACGCCTTCCGCTCGTCCGGCGAGTCGATGAGCGAGGGCTACGACGCCATCAACGACGCCATCGCCCGGCGGGTCGGTCTGCTCTTGGCGGCCGGCGAGGCGACCGAGGGCGTCGGTGAGAGCGTCGTCGACACCTCCGAAGTCATCAACACCCTCCGTTCCGGGGGCATCGCCGCGCTCGGTTACGCGAGCGCCGAGGCCTCTCCCGACGCCGAGGACAACATCAACGCGGTCATGAGCACGACCCGTCGCGCCGTGCTGACGGGCACGAGCCTGCCGGACGCCAGCGACGCGGACTCTGCGCTCGTCATCATCGCCGGCGAACCCGACACCATCCCGCGGAAGGGCGTCGAGCGAGCGCGCCGCTGGGTCGAAGAGGAGACCGGCAGCCTGCAGGTCCGCGGCGGCGACTTCCCGCTGGAGAGCGGCCGTCTCGCGTCGCTCGTCCTCCTCGGCGGCGTCGAGCGCTCCGAGCGGGTCGAGTCGTTCATGGAACGCGCCCGCGAGGCCATCGACCAGGCGAAGACCGAAACGCGAGAGGACCCCAAAGAGATGTGGCACAACGACGACCTCGACGACCTGCTGTGATGGCGACCGGCCAACACTGGCGCGACTAACGACCACATAATTCCACTTTTTCAAGACGTTCGTCCACCGAATGGCGGACTTCTCCCCTAATCTGCGAATGACTTTTCCGTCATGCCCCCAATCCGTGCTATGTGTTACCAATGATTGGATGTGGGTGGAACGAAACGATGAGCGTAGGAGCCGTCTCGGCGCGACGCCGGGGTCACCATGTCTGAGTCGGCGGTCGACCCGCTCCGGCGAAGCGTCGAAGTCGAGTACTGGGTCACCGACGGCGACGGGTCGCTCACCGACCCGGGCGAACTCGTCGACGCCTCGCCGGGGGCCGAGCGGGAGTTCGTCGAGCCGGTGTTGGAGGTGAAGACGACGCCGTGCGACTCGGCGGCCGAGTTGCGCGAGGAGCTGTACGAGCGGCTCGGCGACGTCCTCTCGCGGGCCGAGGACGTCGGAAAGCGGCTCGTCCCGCTCGCCACGCCGATTAGTACCGAGACGGTGACGGAGCGTCAGAGCGACCGAACCCGCATCCAGAACCGCGTCATCGGGTCGGACTTCCGGTACGCGCGGCACTGCGTGGGGACGCACGTCCACGTCGAACAGCGCCCCGGCCGCGAAATCGACCAGTACAACGCGCTCGTGGCGCTGGACCCCGCGCTGGCGCTGGTGAACTCCTCGCCGTACTACGACGGGACGCGGTTGGCGGCGGGCGCGCGGTCGAAGCTGTACCGCCGGATGACCTACGACGACGTGCCCCACCAGGGCCGGCTGTGGCGCTACGCCGACGACACGCGGGAGTGGTCGCGCCGCCTCGAACGCCGGTTCGAGGAGTTCGTCGTGCGCGCCGAGGAGGCGGGCGTCGACCGGGCGACCGTCGAGGCGAACTTCGACCCCGAGAGCGCGGTCTGGACGCCGGTGCAACTCAGAGCCGAGTTCGGCACGGTCGAGTGGCGCTCGCCGGACTGCGCGCTCCCGAGCGACGTGCTCAGGCTGGCGAACAGCGTCGCGGGCGTGGTGAACCGCCTCGACGACGCGGCCCTCGCAATCGAGGGCGAGGCCGGCGGCGTGACGGACGACCGGGTCGTCCTCCCCGAGTTCGACGCGGTTCTCGGCTACGTCGACGCCGCCATCGAGGACGGCCTCGACTCCGAGGCGGTGCGGTCGTACCTCGACCGGATGGGGTTCGACGTGGACGCGTACAGCCCTGTGTCGCACGAGGTAGCCGACCGCGAGACGGTCACGGCCGCCGAGGCGAGAGAGGTGCGACTGGCTCACGCCGACCGTCTCGAACGGGACGTCTGGAACGCGGTCCGGCAGTAAGCGATAAACCACCGCGAGCGACTGGGAAAAGACGGAACCGGAAGCCGAAGCGGTCGCTTACTGCTGGATGAGGCTCGCGCCGTCGAGTTCAGTGCGACTGTACTCGATGTCCATGAGGTCGAGGATGGTCGGCGCGATGTCGTAGAGGTCGGCGTCCTCGATGACCGCACCGGGGTCGTCGACGTAGAGCGTCGCGTTGTCGAACGAGTGCATGCCGTTGCGGGGGCCGACGCCGAACACGTCGTCGTGGCCCTTGAACCCGGACTTCAGGTCGAAGCCGTGGTTCGGGATGACGACGAGGTCGGGGGCGATGTCGTCGTGGTCGCCGCGGAAGGCGTCCTCCTTGACGACGACGCGGTCTGCGACCTTGTTGCCGTCGGGGCCTTCGAGCGCTTCGAGTTCGGCCTTGAGCTCGTCGCGGACGTCCTCGTACTCCGACTGCGGGACCGACCCGCGGGGCTCGCGCCCTTCGAGGTTGATGAAGAACCGGCCGGGGATGAGCGAGTACGCCTTCGAGTCTTTGTCGATGTCCGAAAGCGAGTCGTGGTCGTCGTCCTCGTAGGAGAGCCAGCCGTTCTCCTCGAGCCACGTGTTGCAGTGGACCTCGTAGTCGAGGGAGGTAAAGCCGTGGTCGGACGCGACGATGAGCGTCACGTCCTCGGGGAGGGCGTCGCGGATGCGGCCGAGGTAGTCGTCGACGGTGCGGTAGAAATCCATGAAGGCGTCCTTGTTCTTCCCGTCGCGCTCGTAGTCCTTGAACAGGAAGTGGTTGACGCGGTCGGTCGTCATGAAGACGCCGAAAAAGAGGTCCCAGTCGTCCTGGTCGATGTAGCGCTCGAACGCCTCGTAGCGCCGGTCGAGCGTCTTGCGGGCGTCCTCCATGAACGCGGTCTTGTCCTCGTCGTGACCGAGCTTCGCGTTCACGTCGATCTTGTAGTTCATCTCGGAGAGCGCGTCGCGGAAGTCGTCGGGGTAGGCGGCCTTGTCGACGCCGGGCGAGAGGAAGCCCGAGACCATGCGCTGGACGTTGCGCTGGGGCGGGAACGTCACGGGGACGTTCATCACGGTGGCCTTGCGGCCGGCGTCGGTGACGCGGTCCCAGACGCGGGTGGCCTGCACGTCCCGACCCATCGGGACGTAGGTGTCGTAGGAGCCGACCTCACGGTCCTGGAAGCCGTAGACGCCGGTCTCGCCGGGGTTGACGCCGGTCGTGAGCGCCGGCCAACACGCCGAGGACTCGGGCGGGACGATGCTGTCGATGTCGCCCGCCGAGCCCGCGTCGGCCAGCGCCGCGAAGTTGGGGAACTCGTCGGGATGCTCAGAGAGGAGAGTGAACGGAACCCCGTCGATGCCGATGAAGGCGACGCGGGGGTGGTCTTTGCCGCGGAGTCGGTCGAACAAACCCATACCTCACGGTATCCAAGAGAACCATAAGAAGGTTCGTCTCTCCGCCGGAGTTTGCGACGAGAGACGACGGATACGGGGCCGCTGTCGGAGAAAGCGGCGAATCTCACCGGACGAGGGCGGGACGCTACCACCGACGACGACGTGTCAGACGCGAATCAGGCTATCTCGACCGGCCGGGCAGCCCGCGTGCGGGACCGTCCGCGCAGCCTAGACCCGCGGCTGCCCGGGCATCGAGAACGGGCGCTCCTGAGCGACGGCGGTCCGACCGCTGACCCGAAGTTCGCTCGCGACGACGAACGCCAGCCCCCACGCGACGAGCGCGACCGCCCACATCGCCCCCACGCTGGACACCTGGGTCGGGAAGACGAGCGAGACCGCGCCGAAGTAGACGGCGAGGCCGCCGGTCAGCCACGCGACGAAGCGGTGTCCGGGCGCGCCCGCGGCCGCGACGAGACCGAGCAAGAGCAGTCCGATTGCCATCGTCGTCATCTCCATGTAGTGGCCGGCGACGGCGTGAACGTCGCCGGTCGCCTGCAGACCGAACTGGTTGACCGCGAACGCGAGCACCGGGAGCGCCGCGACCGCGACGAGGCCGAGGAGCGCCGGGCTGTAGTCGTCGCCGACCGAGATGACGTCCCGTCCCGCGGGATGGAACAGTAGCATCAGTCCGGTGAGCACGAAGAAGGGGACGACCTCCTCGACCGGCCCGCCGCCGACGACGGTGCCGACGAGGACGAGCGTCGTCACGGCGAAGGCCACCTGCATGAGCGCGACCCGCTTCAGCGGACGGTACAGTTGGCTCGCGACGCCGAGGATGATTATCCAGACGTTCGCCGCGATGACCATCACGTGCAGGCGGTGTTCGGCGAGCACGTCGCCGCCCGCGCCCCAGCCGACGACGGCGAACGAGAGCAGTTCGCTGACGAAGACCGCCGCCATCCCGAGCGTCACGACCGCGAGCAGGTAGAACGCGTACAGCCGGGCCCGACCGAACGCGGTCGACGAGTCGCCGGCGTCCGGGGCGTCGGTACTACTATGTTGATTGGTATCAATGGACATGGTTCAGGAGAGAGTACGACGGCCGAGAGAATAACCGTTATTCGGGGGTTTCGGACCTGTTTCTCCGCCGGACGCTCAGCGAGTCGAGAGAGTCGGGTCGGAACGGGCGAAGGAGCGAAGTGCCGCGCGGGACAACGACCGGACGTGAAGGAGTTCGAGCGTAAACAGCTCTTGGAGCGCGTCAATCGGGAGGGTGCGACCGTCGGCACGCAGATTCCCGACCGCATCGAGGTCCAAGGCGAGGAGATAGACCTCAGGGAGTTCGTCTTCGAGATCAAGCGCCGCGACACCATCCCCTCGGGCGAGCGGGAGCGCGTCGACCAGGCGAAGCGGAACCTCCGCCGCGAGCGCCTCGAACGGCTCCAGCGAATCGAGGACAACGAGGTGAGCTACGACGAGGGGCGGCGGCTGGCCGAGGACATCGTCGGCATCGACCGGGCGCTGAACGCCCTCGAACAGCTTCGGGCGGTCGACCTCGAACAGGAGGAAAACCGCCAGAATGCCGCGGACCAGAAGCGGTGGATGAGCTTCCTGAAGAAGGCGCTGGGGCGCGACGGCGGCAAGGGCAAACGGGGCGGCCGATGAGCCGAAACGACGAGATAGCGAGCCTGCTGGAGGAGTTCGCCGACCTGTTGGAGGCGAAGGACGTGGCCTACAAGCCGTCGAGCTACCGCCGCGCCGCCGAGAACGTCCGCGAGCATCCGAAGCCCGTCGAGGAACTCGCCGCGGAGGGCGAAGACGCGGTCCAAGAGATAGACCGCGTCGGCGACGCCATCGCCTCGAAAATCGTCGAGTACGTCGAGACCGGCAGCATCGAGGAGTTGGAGGAGCTCCGCGCGGACCTCCCGGTTGACATGGCCGGGCTGACGAGCGTCGAGGGCGTCGGCCCGAAGACGGTCGGCAAACTGTACGAGGCGCTCGGCGTCGCCGACCTCGACGACCTCGAAGCGGCCGCCCGCGACGGGGAGATACAGGAGGTCAAGGGGTTCGGCGCGAAGACGGAGGCGAACATCCTCGACGGCATCGAGTTCGCCCGCGAGGCGACCGGCCGCGAACTGCTCGGGAAGGCGCGACCCGTCGCCGACGACCTGCTTTCGTACCTCGGCGACCACGACGCCGTCGGCAGGGTCGAGCCCGCGGGGTCGATGCGGCGGTGGCGCGAGACGGTCGGCGACATCGACGTGCTCGCCGAGAGCGCCGACGCCGAGGCGGTCATCGACCGCTTCCTCGCGTGGGACCTCGTCGGCGACACCATCGAGGCGGGCGAGCAGAAGGCGAGCGTCCGGGTGAACGGGATGCGGGTCGACCTCCGGGTCGTCGCCCCCGCGGAGTACGGCGCGGCGCTCCAGTACTTCACCGGGAGCAAGGACCACAACGTCCACCTCCGCAACATCGCCATCGACCGCGGCCTCAAGATGAACGAGTACGGGATGTTCGACGTCTCCGACGTGGACGACCCCGACGACGGCCCGCGGGCCGGAACCCGCGTCGCCGGCGACACCGAGGAGTCGATGTACGCCGCGCTCGACCTCCCGCTCGTCCCGCCGGAGCTGCGCGAGGACACCGGCGAAATCGAGCGCGCCGCCGACGGCGACCTGCCCGACCTCGTCGCGGAGGGCGACCTCCGCGGCGACCTCCACACCCACACCGACTGGTCTGACGGCGACAACACGGTTGCCGAGATGGTCGCGGCCGCCGAGGAACGCGGCTACGACTACCACGCCGTCACCGACCACGCCACCGGCCCCGGCATGGTCGGCGGCGTCGGCGTCGAGGACGACGACCTACTCGACCAGATTGCCGAGGTCCGCGCCGCCGCCGACGACGCCGACATCGCGGTGTTCACCGGCGTCGAGGCCAACATCGACGCCGAGGGCGGCATCTCCGTCGCCGACGACGTGCTCGACCGACTCGACGTGGTGGTCGCCTCGCCCCACAGCGCGCTCGACCAGGACCGCGAGACGGCCACCGAGCGACTCGTCACCGCGATGGAACACCCCGCGGTGAACATCCTCGGCCACCCGACCGGCCGGCTCATCAATCAGCGCCCCGGCCTGCCCCTCGACTACGAGCGACTCGCCGAGGCCGCCGTCGAACACGGGGTCGCGCTCGAACTCAACGCCAGCCCGTACCGCCTCGACCTGAACGGCGAGGCGCTCAAAATCGCCGTCGAGGCGGGTGCAACGGTCGTCATCGACACCGACGCCCACCGACCGAGCGAACTCGACCACGCCCGCTACGGGGTCCACACGGCCCGCCGCGGCTGGGTCGAGACCGCGGACGTGTTGAACGCGCGGTCGGTCGAGGAACTGTCCGACTTCCTCGCGTGACCGACGACATCGGGTCAGACCACCCCGGTACGGTCGCCTCGGGGGTCGAGAGGGCGGCACCCGGCGACACCGCGCTCCTCTTGGACGTGATGCTCGGCAAGCTCGCCACGTACCTTCGGATGTGCGGCTACGACGCCGCCTACGCCCTCGACGGCGGCGGCGAGGCGGAGGATTCCGAAGACACCCCCGAGCACCGAACCGACCCCGGCGACGACAGCCTGCTCGCGCGGGCGGACGCCGAGGACCGCGTCCTCCTCACCCGCGACGTGCGACTGGCCGAGCGAGCCCCGCGGAGCGTTCTCCTCGCCGAGCGGGAGCCAATCGCGCAACTCCACGAACTCGAATCGGTCGGCTTCGCGGTCTCGCTGGACGAGGTGCCGTCGCGGTGCGGCGTCTGTAATGGCCGCGTGGAGGCCGTCGGCCGCGACGAACCGGTCCCCGACTACGCGCCCGACCCGAAGGAGACGGCGCTGTGGCGGTGTCGCGACTGCGGGCAGGTGTTCTGGCGCGGGAGCCACTGGCGCGACGTGGAAGCGAGATTGGACGGCGGAGAACAGTAAGCGGAACGCGGTCGTCGGTCGTTCGGGTCGGCGGCGGGACTACTCGCGGCGGCGCGGGAACCACTCGTCGCAGGCTTCCATGTCCCGCATCATCTCGTCGTGGGCCGCGCAGTAGGGCTTGAGCCCGTCGGAGGTGCGGACGTACTCGAAGTACGTGCAGTTGCCGCAGTAGCGGTCGCCGACCGTGGCGTTCGCCGGGCGGTCCGCGGCGGGGTGGTCGGCCGCGCCGGCCGGCGAGCGCTCCGATTCCGCCGACTGGACGGTATCGACGCCGGACTGCCCCGTCGCCGAGGCGTCGGGGGCGTTCGACCCGTCCGACGACGTCGAGGCCGGGGCTGAGGACGAAGCCGAGGGTTCGACGTCGAGCGGGGTGATGTCCTGCGTCGACGCGCCGCCGTCGGTCGCGCCGGCGGTCGGGTCGGCACCGGCGGTCGACTGGTTCGTCTGCGTCTGAACGTCGCCGTCGGGCGTGCCGCCGAGGAAACCGATGCCGCCGAGGCCGCCGCCGGACTTCTCGACTTCGACGACGCGGGTCTCGCCCTTCTTCGTCACTTGGACCGTGGCCGTGCCGCCGGGGTCGTTCCGCGTCTTGAAGTTGGCGACGCCGACGAACAGACACCAGAACGTCGTGAGCGTGCCGAAGAAGTAGACGGCGACGGTTTCGAGGGTGAGGTCGGGAAGGCCGGCCCCGCAGGTCGCGCCGGTCCACTGACACGGGTAGGCGTGCGAGAAGAGCGCGACGCCGAGAACGGCGATGCTCGCTCCGATGAGCGACGCGGCGCGGGTTCGACGGCTCGCGGGGAGGACAGCGAGGACGCCGAGGAAGACGGCGGGGACGCCGATGCCTCCGAGGATGCCCCCGAGTTCGCGCGCTTCGCCGAGGGTCGCCCCGCCGGACGTGTACACGTCGGTCGTCGCGACGACGATGCCCGCGACGACGAGCAACACGCCGAGGAGGAACCCCCCGAAGCCCAGGGACAGCCGTCGGAGACTCGGCCCGCCCCGGCCGCCGTGGTACGCCTCCGAAAGACTGGTCATGGCCCCGACTACGAAAGCAGCCCCTAAAACGATGCGTCAGACGATTATCTGTTTCTCGACACGTCGCGGGCTGTCGATATCCGCGCGTCGGCCCGCCGGACGCGTCGCCGGCCCGTCATCGTCGCATGCGAATCTCGAAGGGATTATCATGCGCGGTGGCTAACCCTCGCGCATGGCTGACGAGGAAGCAGACGAGGCACCCGCCGTCGAACTCGGTACGGGCGCGTCCGTCGAAGGTGCGCCCCTCGCGCGCGTCGCCTCCCGACTGACGTGGCCGCAAGAAAAGAGCAGCATCCTGAACAAAGAAGGCGACGCGGTCATCCGCACGCCCGACGGTCCCCAGAGCCTCGAAGACGTGCTCGCCGAGGCCGACGAGACCTACTTCGAGACGCGACAGACCTTCGTCGACGACGTGCTCGACATCGTCGGCCGCGACCCCGTCCAGACGGAATAACGGTGTTGCGCCGCCGGCTCGCCCGCCTCCCGTGGCTCTACCGCGCCCTCATCGTCGGGGGCGTCGTCGGGGCCGCGTGGAGTCTCTGGCCGCTTCCCGCCGGCGACCTCACCTACCGCGCGGTCCACGACGCCCTCCTGTTCATCCTCGTACCCGGAGCGCTCGCGCTCGCCCACGGTCGCAACCTCGGCTGGAACGTCGACCGGGCGGCGCTCCGCAACACGGTTCTCCTCGCGCTGTTCGTTCTCCCGTTTTACCTCGTCGGGTCGAGCCTGCCGTCGATTCGGGCGTACTACCCGATGTGGCACACCTCGACCGCCCTCGCCGACTTCCTCCCGCACGCGGCCCAGCAGTTGCTCGTCGTCGTCGCGGCCGAGACGTACTACCGCGGCCTGCTCTGCGTCGGCGTCCGCGAAATCGGCCGGAAGAGCGCGCTCATCAGCCCGGTGCTCTACGCGTTTCACCACGTCGGCAAGCCCCCGATAGAGATTCTCCTGTCGGCACCGACGGACGTGCTCTTCGGCCTCGTCGACTACGAGAGCGACTCGATTCTGCCCTCCATCGTCGCCCACGGCGGGGGGCTCATCCTCTTGGACTGGCTCGTGCTCCACCCGCCGCTGTTCCCCCCCGAGCGGGTCGCCGCGGCGCTCCAGTGGCTCCCGATTCCGCTATGAGCGACGGTGGCGGCGACCGCAAGGACCGGTCTGCGGCCGACGACCCATATCCGTCGCTCGGCCTCGCCCGCGGCACCGTCGAACTCGCCGCGCACGACCCGCGCTGGCGCGAGGCGTACGAGCGCGAGGTCGAGCGCCTGCGACCGCGACTCGGTGGCGCAGGAGGCGGCGACAGCGTCCGATTCGAACACGTCGGGAGCACCGCGGTTCCGGGGCTGGCCGCGAAACCCATCGTCGACCTGCTCGTCCTCGTCTCCGACCTCGACGATGCCGAGGGCGTCGCGCGGGCGCTCGAAGCCGCGGGCTACGAGGAGCGCCCCGACGACGACGTTCCCGACCGCCGATTTTTCGTCCGCGGCCCGCCCGAGCAGCGGACGCACTATCTCTCCGTGACCGAAGTCGGGAGCGACTGCCACCGCGAGCAGGTCACCTTCCGCGACGCGCTCCACGCAGACGACGACCTCGCGGCCGAGTACGAGCGACACAAGCGCAAACTTGCCGAGGCGCACCCCGACGACCGGAGTCGGTACACGAACGCGAAGGCGTCGTTCGTCGAATCCGTGCTCGACGACGCCGCGTCGTGGGAAGTCGACGACTCGCTCGTGTAGGTCGAGCACACTACCATAGCTTTTCCCCGCCGGGGTGTCAAGGGTGGGTCATGGCACTCCCAATCGACCCCAGCGCCATCAAACCGGAAGACATCGGCGAGGAACGCGTCGTCCTCGAGATGGAACACGAGGCGGCAATCGAGCGCGTCCGCGAGGCGTTCACCGACGCCGGGTTCGGTGTCGCCACCGAATTTTCGCCCTCCGAGATGCTCAACGAGAAGGTCGACGCCGGCCGCGACCCCTACTACGTCCTCGGCGCGTGTAACCCGAACATGGCGGACCGCGCGCTCGACGCCACCGACAAGAAGATGGGCGGGCTCTTCCCGTGCAACGTGGTCATCTGGGAGGAGGAACCGGGCAAGCAGGTCGTCTACCACCTGAGCATCATGCGCGTCGCCCGGCTCATCGGTATCGCGCCCGACAACGACGAGATGGCCGACATCATCGCCGACACGGGCGAACTCGTCGAACAGGCGCTCGCCAACCTCGACGCGGCCGAGGCATAATCGAGGTCACCGAGCGGACGCAACCGTCTCGACTTACAACCCGTCTCGCGCGTCCACCGCGTCCGCGATGCGCTTGACGTCGCCCCGAATCTTGTACAGCAGGTAGAGCGCGACGAGCGCCGCGACCACGGGGAGGAGCGCGAAGATGCCGTAGATGAGGATGATGATGAGCAGTTCGGGACCGCCGGGTACCTGTAACGGGACCATGCGGGAACGTATTATCCGACTGTCAAAATACGTTGCTCACGTGAAGTCGAAGATGTCGGTCTGGAGGCCGGCGGCCATCGTGGACTTCCGCCGGAGGTCCGCGAGCGAGACGGGGAGGTACTCCGTCACGTCGCGGACGGCGTCGCCGAACGTCTCGGCGTCGGCCGTCTCGCCTTCGAAGGCGTGGCGGATGGACTCGCGTATCTGCCAGACGCCGACGGGGCCCCAGTAGTCGTCGGAGACGTGTCTGATGACGAGCGCCTTCGCCTGTCGGCCGCGCTCCTGGAGGTGTTCGAGGACGCCGAGTCGGGAGGCGTGGTACGCGCCGGCCGTCTCGTTCACGTAGCCGGTCCGGCCCTCGTAGCCCTCGCGGTCGGCCGCGAGGTACATCCCCGCCTCGGGGTCGGGGTTCCAGACGCTCCCCGGCGCTTTCAGCTCTATCAGTTCGAACTCCCAGCGCCCCGGCGCGAGGATGACCCAGAAGGCGTTGCCGATGAACTCGTTGCGGTAGATTTCGACGCCGTCGACGCTGTCAGCGTGTTTGACCTGTCCGCGGAGGTACTGGCCGAGCGTGTCGTCGACGGCGGTGATGGACCACCGCGTCGGGACGAGTCGGCGCTGTTCGGTCTGGCCGAGCGCGCCCGCAGAGAGGATGGTGTTGATGTCGTACACGTCGAAGCCGCGGCGGTAGAGGTACGTCATCGCGCCCTCGGCGTTCCAGTCGTCGTCTTCGAGCGTCTTTTTCACCAGTTTGGGGACGTGCGGGTTCTCCGCGAGGTCGGCGGAGCGGGCGCGGGCCCGCGGGCCGACGGGGGTCGCCACGTCGTCGGCGCTGGCGTCGAGGTCGAGCGACGGCTTCCCGTCGAGACCGATTTCGACCGTCACGGGGCGGTCGGCGATGGCGACCTCGCGTTGCGTCCCGAGGAAGCCGTCCCACGAGTCGGCGACGTTCGTCACCTTCGTCCCGCGATTTGAGTTCAGAAGCGAGGTGCGCCGCTGGAACACGTCGTCGATGCTCACGCCCTCGTCGTACCACGCGGCGCTCGTCTCGAACGACGCCGCGTCCTCGTCGTGGCCGACCGGCGAGAGGATGCCCGTCGAGACGTTCGGGTAGTTCGACCGCCCGACGAAGATAGACGGGGAGACGCCGCCGTACAGCGAGTCTCCCTGCACCGTCTCCTCGAACCGGTCTTGGAACGTCTCGAGGTGGTCGAGGATGCCGTAGGACTTCTCCTCGGCGAGTCGCCGCCGCTCGGCGCGCTCGTCCCGCTCGATGTCCATGTACTCGTCGAGCCGCATTCACCGGACGTGGGTCGCCCGCGGGTATGAACCTTCGGCGACGCGTCCGGGGTCAGAAGGGGATGCGACTCGCGCGGGTGGGGCTCAGGTGTGGATGCCCATCGCTTCGATCTGTTCTTGGTAGCGGTTCCGGATGGTGACTTCCGTCACCTGCGCGACCTCGGCGACCTCGCGCTGGGTCTTCTTCTCGTTGCAGAGAAGCGACGCGGCGTAGATTGCGGCGGCCGCGAAGCCGGTCGGCGACTTCCCGGAGAGAAGCCCCTGTTCCGCGGTCGTCTCGATAATCTCGTTCGCCTTCGACTGGACCTCCTTCGAGAGGTCGAGTTCGGACGAAAACCGCGGGACGTACTTCTTCGGGTCCACCGGCCGCATCTCCAAGCCGAGCTCCTGGGAGATGTAGCGGTACGTGCGACCGATTTCCTTGCGCTCGACGCGAGACACCTCGGAAATCTCTTCGAGGGAACGAGGAATGCCCTCCTTGCGACAGGCGGCGTAGAGCGCCGAGGTGGCGACGCCCTCGATGGAGCGCCCCCGAATCAGATCCTCGCTGAGCGCGCGGCGGTAGATGACCGAGGCGACCTCGCGGACCGACCGCGGGACGCCGAGCGCCGAGGCCATGCGGTCGATTTCGCTGAGCGCGAACTGGAGGTTACGCTCGCCGGCGTCCTTCGTGCGGATGCGCTCTTGCCACTTGCGCAGGCGGTGCATCTGCGACCGCTTCTTCGAGGAGATAGAGCGGCCGTAGGCGTCTTTGTCCTTCCAGTCGATGGTCGTCGTCAGCCCCTTGTCGTGCATCGTCTGCGTGGTCGGCGCGCCCACGCGAGACTTCGACTGCCGCTCGGAGTGGTTGAACGCCCGCCACTCCGGGCCGGGGTCGATGCGCTCTTCTTCGATGATGATGCCGGTCTCTTCGTGAATCAACTCGCCGTCGCCGGTCCGAACGACCTCCTCGGGGTCGAGGTCGTCGAGGTCCAACTCCTCTTCTGATGTCTCGTCGTCCTGTGACTCGTCTCCCCATCGAGTCCGGTCGTGCTCACGCTCCCGCTGGCGGGTAGGCCGTTTCATCGCATTTATATATTGTCTATTTCCTTGCACTTCAACCTTTGGCGGGGTTCGTCGACGTGTCGTCGTGCCCGCAGCGACGAACGGAGCGCCTTTACCGGATCACCGGTGAGGTGACGGTATGCCGACCGTCGAGTGCGACCCCGACGAAGCCCGAGGACGACTCGAAGCCGCGGGCGTGTCCGTCTCGCCCGGAAACACCGACCACGAGCGGTGGCGCGCCGAACGCGGCGACGCCAGCGCGGTCGCCTACGACGGGAAAGTCGTCGTACAGGGGTCGAGGCCGACCGACCTGCTCGCGCTCATCCAGCCGAAAGGCGGCCGCGCGCACGTCTACTTCGACGGCGCGAGCCGCGGGAACCCCGGCCCCGCGGCCATCGGGTGGGCTATCGTGACCAGCAACGGTATCGTCGCCGAGGGCTCGAAGCGAATCGGCGAGACGACCAACAACCGCGCGGAGTACGAGGCGCTCGTGGAGGCGCTGTCGGTCGCCGAGGAGTACGGGTACGACGAGATCGACGTGCGCGGCGACTCCCAACTGGTCGTCAAGCAGGTCCGCGGCGAGTGGAACACGAACGACCCCGGTCTCAAAGAGCGCCGCGTGAAGGCCCGAGAGCTGCTGTCGGCGTTCGACCGCTGGTCGCTGGAGCACGTACCGCGAGAGATAAACGACCGCGCCGACTCCTTAGCCAACGAGGCCCTCGACCATGCCTGAGCCAGAACTTCCCGAAGACGTGCTCTCCGAGGCCGAACGGCTGACGCGGCTGGCCCGCGACGCCGTGGACCCCGACGAGGCGGCGACGTACCGGTCCGTCCGCGACGACCTCGTGAGCGAGTACGAGTTCCGCGCGCGACACCGCGAAGAGGACGACGTGTTGGTGCTCCACCCCGACGAGTGGGTCGACGACGACGGGGTCGTCGACCCCACGGAAATCGACGACGTCGACCGCGGAATCGAACGCCCCCTATCGGGGGCCGGAGAGGACCACGAGTGGGGCGCGGTCGAAGAGCACAACGCGGCGTACGTCGAGACCGTCGCCGAGGAACACGGCGCGGACCACGCGGCGAACGCGCGGGCGTTCGCGGACTTCCTCGGGAACCACTACGTCCGGCGAGTCGAGATGGCTGGCGCTCCCGAAGTGCGCGAGTTCGTCGAAGAATATTATCCACGCAACGCGTGGCCGACCGCGGAACAGCGGTCGTTGTTGCCGGAGTCGCTCGAGTTGCTCTTCGACGCCGCAGACGCCGAAGTGCCCGAATACAACTGAGCGAACCCCGCGGTTCGTGCGGTGTGTGCAGCCGATTACAGCTTGGCTTCGACGAGCTCCGAGACCATCTCGGCGCGCTCGTCGTCGGTGACGAACTTCGAGAGCATCCAGTCGAAGCGGTCGAGGACCGCCTGGAGGCCGTCGTCGGTCAGTTCGTACTGGTTCGTCCGCTTGTCGAGTTCGCTCTTTTCGACCAGCCCCATCTCGACGAGGTCGTCGAGGTTGGGGTACAGACGCCCGTGGTTGACCTCGGTGTCGTAGTACGATTCGAGGTGACGCTTGATAGCCAGGCCGTACATCGGTTCCTCGGCGAGAATGACGAGGATGTTCTGTTGGAACGCGGTGAGGTCCCGAGCCGCACCGGATTTGTTGCCAATTGTTTGTGCCTCTGACATGCATATGGAAATGTCACCTTCCTATTTAAACTTTGTCAACGAGCAGTCTGTTTCGCCGTCGTACGGAGGCCCATTATTCAAAGAAATTGGGGCAGAGCGCACACGAGTGCCGGGTATTGCACAGAGTCGAGTCACGGCGACAAAGGGAAGACGACGCAGCGTCGCCGAGCGGGCATACCCGGGGAATATCTCAGACGCATAGGAGTAGCGTCGTGGGATTCTGTGGGGAATACCTCCAGATATAGAGGGGTTCGAAGCGGCCGACGGGACCCGGATGACAGCGGTACGAGACCAATCCCGAAAGGACTTTTGCCCGCATCGAGGATGGGTTCGGTATGGTGAACCTCTGGGAAGACATGGAGACCGGCCCCGACGCGCCGGACGAAATCTACGCAGTTGTCGAGTGTCTCAAAGGCGAGCGCAACAAGTACGAGTACGACAAGGACATCCCCGGCGTCGTCCTCGACCGCGTGCTCCACTCCAACGTCCACTACCCGTCGGACTACGGCTTCATCCCGCAGACGTACTACGACGACGAAGACCCCTTCGACGTGCTCGTCCTCGTCGAGGACCAGACGTTCCCCGGCTGCGTCATCGAGGCCCGCCCGGTCGCGCTCATGAAGATGGACGACGACGGGGAGCAAGACGACAAGGTCATCGCCGTCCCCATCGAGGACCCCCGCTACGACCACATCGAGGACCTCGAAGACATCCCGCAGCAGACGCTCGACGAGATTGACGAGTTCTTCGCGACCTACAAGAACCTCGAGGCCGGCAAGGAAGTCGAGACGCTGGGCTGGGAGGACAAGCAGGCCGCCAAGGACGCCATCGAACACGCGATGGACCTCTACGAAGAGAACTTCGCGTAAGCGACTCCGCCGCGCGCTTTTTCGACGTCGCCTTCGAGTCGGAGCGTCGCCGCCGACCTCGCCGTCGACTCCCGAGACGCGTCCGACGGAAACCGACCAGCGTCGGCGACGCGGATACCCGACAGTTATCGCCGCCGCATCGACCGATAAATTATGCGCATGGGTAATCTTTAGTCCCTGTGTCGGGTACGTCGAGACGAGCATGGCAGCCAAACAACCCCGTCTCGGGCTTCAGCACCCGACCGTCGTCCCCACGAACTTCACGCCCGCCGACGAGGCGGACGAAGACGCCGAGGAAGCGTCCTCCGAAGACGCGTAACCCCGAATTTCTCGCGCGACGACCGCCGAGCGCGACACGATGTCTACGCCGCCGACAGCCACGCGGCCGCCTCTGACAGATGGGGCGTCCCACCGACCGAAGCGACGAAACACCTGAATCTACCGCTCGTTCGCTGTATGTTCACACCCCACATCCATGAGGGAACCCCTTTTTATCTCGCCGCTGTAAGGCGTTGGTAATGCCTATCTGCGACGTGTGCGGCAAGGACGAGAGTCTGCCGTACCGCTGTTCACGGTGTGGCGGGACGTTCTGTTCCGAACACCGCCTCCCCGAGAACCACGACTGCGCGGGGCTCTCCGACTGGGACGACCCCGCCGGCGTCTTCGACAGTTCCTTCGACGATTCGGTGAACAATCAGGGCGGCCGCGGCGGCGGACTGCTCAGTTCGCTCACGGGCGCAGGCGGCGTGCTCGGCTACTTCCGCGGGAACGTCACGTACCTGTTTCTCGCGCTGATGTGGCTCACGTTCTTCGCCCAACTCGTCTTGGAGCAGTTCCTCGGCCTCACCTCCCTCTCGATTAGCGCCTTCTACCTCACGAGCATTCACCCCGAGTACGTCTGGACGTGGGTCACCTCGATATTCGCCCACGGCGGCTTCTACCACATCGTCGGCAACTCCATCGTGCTGTTCTTCTTCGGCCCGCTGGTGGAGCGCTACGTCGGCTCGCGGAAGTTCGCGGCGCTGTTCCTCGTCAGCGGGATGCTCGCCGGACTCGCGCAGGTCGGCTCGTCGATGCTCCTGTCGCCGGGAAGTGTGAGCGCCGTCGTCGGCGCGAGCGGCGCCATCATGGCCGTCCTCGGCGTCCTGACGGTCCTGAATCCGGGGCTTCGAATCTACCTGTACTTCATCATTCCCGTCCCGCTGTGGCTGTTCACGCTCGGGTTCGCCGGCATCTCGGTGTTCTTCTTCGTCAGCCAGAGCGCCGACGGCATCGCCCACTTCGCGCACCTCATCGGCCTCGTCATCGGCCTCGCCTACGGCCAGCGGGTGAAGGGTCAGCGGAAGGTCCCCTCGCAGCTCTCGCTCGGCGGGCGCGGTCCCGGCGGTCCCGGCGGCCCCGGTCGCGGCCGGTTCTGAGATGCGTCCGGCCCGCCCCGAACTCGCGCCGCGCCCCGGCCTCTCGCGCGACGAGATGGAGTCGCTCCAGCGCCGCGTCGCCGAGGCCGCCGTCTTCGAGGACGACCTCCCGTTCGACCCGACGCGCGTCTCGCTCGACTCCTCGGAGACGGAAAACGAGACGCTCACGGACGCGATAGCACCCGGCGGTGACGCCGACTCGCCACCGCCGCTCGTCGCCGGCATCGACCAGTCGTTTCTGGACGACCGCGCGCTGAGCGCCGTCGTCGTCCTCCGCGGCGGCGAGGTCGTCGAGCGCGTCCACGCCGTCTCCGACCTCGAGTTACCCTACATCCCCGGCCTGCTCTCGTTCCGCGAGGGCGGTCCCATCCTCGACGCACTCGCCGAACTCGACTGCGACCCCGACCTGCTCGTCTTCGACGGCTCCGGCCGCATCCACTTCCGGCAGGCCGGCCTCGCCACCCACCTCGGCGTCGTCTGCGACGCGCCGAGCATCGGCGTCGCCAAGTCCCTCCTCTGCGGGACGCCGGACGAGGACGTGGACGGCCGGCCGGAGGGCTGGCGAACGCCGATTCGCGCCGACGACTCGGTCGACCCGGTCGGCGGCCACCCCGCCAGCCCCGAGACGACCATCGGCTACGCCTTCCAGTCGCGGCAGTACGACTCGCGGCCCATCGTGAACCCGCTGTACGTCAGCCCCGGCCACCGCCTCTCTGCGGCCACGACCGTCGACCTCGTCTCCCGGCTCTCGGGGCAGTACAAGCTCCCCGAACCGACCCGGTTGGCCGACGCGTACGCCGACGAGGCGAAGGCGCAGTACGAAGACTGAGACGCGACCGCGGCCCAATCGTGGCGAACCGCGTACACTTAACAGCGCGCGGTTCGACCTACCGACGTGCATCAAAAGACGGTCCTCATCACCGGTTGCTCCTCGGGAATCGGGCGCGCGACGGCGCTCGACTTCCTCGACGAGGAGTGGGAGGTTTACGCCACCGCCCGGAACCCGGCCGACATCGAGACGCTGGGGGAACGCGGCGCGAACATCGCGACGCTCGACGTGACCGACCAGGGGGACGTCGACCGCGTGGTCGACCGCATCGCCGACGAGCAGGGCCGAATCGACTGCCTCGTCAACAACGCCGGCTACGGTCAGATGGGCCCCGTCGAGGACGTGCCGACCGAGAAGGTCCACGACCAGTTCGACGTGAACGTCTACGGCCCCCACCGACTCATGCGCGCCGTGTTGCCCCACATGCGCTCGCAGGGCGACGGCACCATCGTCAACGTCTCCAGCGTCGTCGGCCGCGTCGCCTTCCCCGGCACCGGCGTCTACGCCGGCTCGAAGTTCGCCATCGAGGCGATGACCGACGCGCTCCGCACCGAGGTCGAGGAGTACGGTATCGACGCCGTCCTCATCGAACCCGGTCCGGTCGAGACGCAGTTTTCGAACCGCGTGGACGACGAGGTCAACGGCAACGGCGAGGACGCCGACGGCCTCGACCGCTCCGGCGCGTACGAGAAGCTCTACAAGCTGTTCGACGACTCGCAGGCGCTCGGCGGCGGCGGTCCCGGCGCGATTCCGCCCGAGCGCGTCGCAGAAGACATCGTCAACGCCGCGAGTTCGACCAAGCCGCGGGCGCGCTACCAGCCCGGAACCGTCGCCCGCGTCGGCGTCCTCGCGCGCTTCCTGCCCGACGCGTGGCGCGACGCGCTCTACGGCTTCGCTCGCAAGCTGCCCTGAATTCGTCGCGGTCGGCCCGCGAACCGCCGTCTCGGCGTTACTTCAGACAGGTCGCGACGACCCGGAGGGCGTCTTCGCCCTGTACTTGTTCTGCGAGCAGCGGCACCCGCTTCACGTCGCGGCCGCGGAAGAGGTTCGTCGCCGAGCGGAGCGCGTCCTGTTGGACCTGCCAGCGGCGCTGACAGAAGCCGCAGTTCTCCAGGTCGGGCGACTCTATCCACTTGGGGTCGACGTCGGCCACGTCCTCGACGGACTCCATCACGCGGTTGACGACGAGCGTCTGGACGGGGATGCCGAACTCGTCGAGCCGCGAGACGAGGCGCTTGGACTCCACGACGCTCATCTCCTCGGGAATCATGACGACCCGGAAGTCGGTCCGCGTCGGGTCGCGGAGGACCGCGCGCAGGCGCTCGATGCGCTCGCGGAGGTCGTCGAGGTCCGCCATCCCGGCCTGCGGGTCGTCGGGGCCGCCGCCGAACATCCCTTTGAGGTTGTCCATCATGCCGGAGAAGCGCTGGCGCATGCGGGCGATGCGGCCGAGCATGGAATCCATCAGTTCGGGGAGTTCGAGCAGGCGGAGCGTGTGGCCCGTGGGCGCGGTGTCGACGACGACGCGGTCGAACCGCGGGTCGTCCATGTATTCGAGGAGCTGCTGCATCGCCGCGGCCTCGTCCGCGCCGGGCATCGGCCCGCCCATCCCCATCGGCCCGTCGCCGCCGAGGAGGTCCTCGAAGCCGCCCATTCCGCCGCCCATCCCACCGAACGGGGAGTCCGAGTCGCCGCCGGCGAAGGGGTTGTCGTCGTCGTAGTCTCCGGTCTCGAAGTCGGTCTCGTCGTCGAAGTCCTCGCCCGAGCCGTCGCCGCCGGCGAACGGCCCTTCCATGACCGCGTCGGGGTCGATTTCGGCCGCGTAGAGGGGAATCTCCTCGCGAATCCGAGTCGGCTTGTCGGGGACCGGCACGCCGAGCGTGTCGGAAAGAGAGTGCGCGGGGTCCGTGGAGACGACGAGCGTCGCGGTGCCGTCGGCCGCGCTGGCGAGCGCCGTCGCCGCGGCCATCGTGGTCTTCCCGACGCCGCCCTTGCCGCCGTAGAGGACGTAATCCGGGGCGTCGATTCCCTCGGGGAGGTCCTCGGTGTCGGTCGACGTGACCTCGTCGGGCTCGGTGACTTCCACCTCGATTTCGGCCGGCCCGTCGTCGCCGGCGTCGTCGTCTTCGTCGGCGTCGGGTCGCTCCGTCGGCTCAACGTCGATGTCCATGTCGGACCCGACACCGCGGGGCTTTGTGTACTTCTCGGTCTCGGAACCGCCGGTGGACTTTTGTCCCGCCGCATCGGTGCCGACCGCGACGCCAACGCCGCCGGTGGCCTCCCCGACCGCTTTTTGTCCCGACCGCCCGTCGTCGGTCGTATGCGCGAGTTCGCATCCGACCCGCCCGAGGAGGTCCGCGTCGGCGACGCCCTCCGCGAGGCGGACCACACCGTCGCGGTCGCGGAGTCCTGTACGGGCGGCCTCGTCGGGTCGCTCCTGACCGACGTGCCCGGCTCCAGCGACTACTTCGACCGCTCGCTCGTCACCTACTCCTACGACGCCAAGCGCCACGAACTGGCGGTCTCGCGGGAGTCGCTCGACGAACACGGCGCCGTCTCCGAGCTCGTCGCCCGCGAGATGGCCGCCGGCGTCCGCGACGTGGCCGACGCGACATGGGGGCTCGCCACGACGGGTATCGCCGGGCCGGAGGGCGGACTCCCCGGCAAGCCGGTCGGGACCGTCTTCGTCGGCGTCGCCTTCGCCGCGCCGTGGGGCTCCGGCGACTCGTACGCCCGCGTCGAGCGCTTCGAGTACGACGGGTCGCGGACGCAGGTGAAAGAACAGATTGCGCGCGGGGCGCTGGCGCTCCTCCGCGAAGAAATCGAATCCGTCACGACCGGCTGAGCCGGTCGCACGGCCGCCGTCGGTCGGTTCCGTGGGAAAGCTTTGTATCCCGCCGGACCAGTCTGCATCCATGAACAAGAAGGGACACGTGCTCAACGCCATCCTGTTGGCGCTCGGGCTCGGCGTCATCCTCACCGTGGACCCGCGGTCGTTCGAACCGACGGTCGACTCGGCGTTCCTCCTCGCCCAGAAAATCGGCCAGTTGTCGCTGCCCGTCGTCCTCGGGGCGCTGTTCCCCGACGTGGACACCGCCTTCGGCAAGCACCGCAAGACGCTCCACAACCTCCCGGTGCTGGCGATATTCCTCGCGTTCCCGCTCGTCTTCGGCAACCTCCACTTCGTCTGGATCGGCGTCGCCACCCACTACGTCCTCGACATGGTCGGCTCGAAGCGCGGCATCGCGCTGTTCTACCCGCTTTCGCCGCAGGAGTACGACCTGCCGACCGGCGTGGCGACGAGTTCGAAACACGCCGACGCGGTGACCGTCGTCGTCACGGTCGCCGAACTCGGCGTCCTCGCCGGCGTCCACTACTACCTCTTTTCGCTCGACGTGTCCCTCGCGGACGCCGCGGCGTCGTTCACCGCGGTGCTCTGAGCGGTTGGCGGCCGCGGTGCTGGGTGCTGGCGCGTTCGGGCGCGGGCGCGGTCGAACGAACGGCTGTTCGGTAACACTCAGTAGACGCTCACGTCGTCGAACCGACCGTCGTAGGCGATGTGGCTCGGATGCGTTGGCTCCATCCCCGAAAGCAGGAGTCGGTCGACTTTCCCCCACGAGTTCTCGTAGCCGAGGTGGGCGAACTCGGCCACGCCGCGGAGCGCGTGGGAGACTCCTGTGCGGCGGACGACCCGGCGTTCCGCCCCCTCGCGGAGCGCGGCGACGAGGTCGGCCTCGGAGCCGATGTCGCGGTCGAACTCGGTCCACGCCTCGCCGACGGTGCCGTGGAGGTGCGCGTAGGACGACGCGAACCCCGGCAGCCCCGTCTCGCGGGCGATGTCGCGCCCGCGGCGGTTGTCCCGCGGCAGGGTCTTCGTGTTGTACGTCTCGACGGCGTCGATGTCGTCGCGGCGGGCGGCCACGTCCTCGGCGGTGAGGCTCACCGTCAGGAACTCGGGGTGCGGGACGAGCGTCGCCGCGTCCTGCCGGTCGAACTCCGCGAAGGCCCCGTCGAGGGTGATGAAGTCGGGCACGGGGTCCGAGAGGCCGACCGCGAGGACGTGTTTCCGGTCGCGCCACGACCCCGTGAACACCTCGCGGGCGGGGACGACGAGCAGGTCGTCGTCCGAAAAGCGCGCCGCACGGGCGCGGATATCTGGCAGGCGAACGAAGTGCGGCGCGTAGACGAGCACGTCGATACCGCGGGCTTTCGCGCGCGAGACGACCCGCTCGTCGAGAATCTTCACGTGCATATCGACCCGCGTCGTCGTGGTCGCGCTCACACGATACGGTCGGGTCAGCCACCAGTTAGTGGTTGCTATTTGTCGAACGCCGGGCGGTCGAAGAAACGGTTTTGTCGCTCACGTCCGTCGGTGGGAACATGTCCCGGTGGAAGTGCGGAATCGAAGGGTGTGACGGTCGGTTCGAAGACGCGGAAAGCGCGGTCATCCACCAGACGGTGGAACACGAGCGCCACGAGTGCAAGGTGTGCGGGACCATCGTCCCCGAGGGCTACTTCGCGATTCGACACGCCTTCGACGAGCACACCCGCGCCGAGTTCGTCCGCGCGTACGACGCCGACTCCTCCGCGGTCCGCATCCGCGAGGACGTGAAAGACGCCGTCGAGGCGGACGCGGACCTCAACAGCGTCGTCGAGACGCTCCGCGAGCAGGGCGCGCTGTAGACGGAACAGCCGGAAGTCGCGGTGGGACGCGACACGGTCGCGCGAGACGGCCTCGCCGGGGACTGTCGGGGGACATGGGAGTCGCCGGGAGGGTGGGTCGCCGGGGGACACGGCGCTCGTCGCGCGCGGTGAGTCGAGCCGAAACTGAGAGAGAAGAGAGCCCTCGTCGGGGCGGACGCTTACCGCTCTTCGGAGTCGAGGACGCGAATCTGGTCCCCGCGGACGGTGACCGGAATCGGGACCGTCGCCTCGTACAGTTCGACGGTGACCTGGTCTTTCGTCTCGTCGATGCGCTGGACGCGCGCCTTCTCGCCTTTGAACGGGCCGGCGATGAGTTCGACGATGTCGCCCTCCGCGATACCCTCCACGTCCGGCGTCGGCGAGAGGAAGTGTTCGACTTCGGCCATGCTGGAGGTGCCGACCGCGCCGCCGCTCTCGACGAGGCCGCGGGCGTGCGGAATCTCCTCGAGGACGCGCGTGACGATACCGTCGTCGTCGGCCTCGACCATCACGTAACTCGTGAGCGAGTCGGGCGCGAGGACGGCGTGAATCTCGGCGAAGTCCTTCGTCGCGATCATGTCTGCAACCGTTCGCTCCTGGCGAGCGGTGGTCTTTACGGCGAAGATGGGCATCTCAGACCCCTCCGGGGAGGAAGCTCATGACCGCGAAGATGATGAAACCGAGCAGTCCGACGAGGAAGATACCCGCGCCGGCGATTTTGGAGATCTGGGAGAACTCCTGCCAGGACGGGGTGCTCGCGAGTTTCAACACGCGAACGTAGCTGTTCAGGTCGTACTTAACGTCCATGTTGCTGGGGCCTAAGGCGTCGGGCTTTTTCTATCTATTGATGCACCGTCGAGCCGAATTCGGTCTCGAAGGCGAGCGAGAACGTCGAATCCGGCGGAGTGACGCCGCTACGCGGAACGCGAGGGGAGGAAAACGGAGGGCATCCGGACCGCGAGCGCGGTGGACGCGTTCCCGGCCGCGTCGCCGACGACGGCGACTACTCGACGTAGTCGATGTCCTCGAGACGGCCTTCGGCCTGCGCCTGCACCTCGCCGTTGCGGCCGTAGATTTGGGGCGACTCGACGCCGGTGACGACGATCATCGTCCGCATCATGCCTTCGAGTTCGTCGTCGACCGAGGTCCCCCAGATGATGCGCGCGTCGGGGTCGATGCGGTCGTAAATCTCCTCGACGACGCCCTCGGCCTCCTCGATGCTCATGTCGGAGCCGCCGGTGACGTTGACGAGCGCGGAGTTCGCGCCGGAGATGTCCACGTCGAGAAGCGGCGAGCGGAGGGCGGACTTGACGGACTCTTGGGCCTTGGACTCGGAGTCGGACTCGCCGAGACCGATCATGGCGACGCCGCCGCGCTCCATGACCGTCTTCACGTCGGCGAAGTCGAGGTTGACGAGACCGGGCTTGGTGATGAGTTCGGTGATGCCCTTGACCGAGCGCATCAGCACCTCGTCGGATACCTTGAACGCCTGGCGGACCGGGAGCTTCCCCACGGCGTCGAGCAGGCGGTCGTTCGGGACGACGATGACCGTGTCCGAAACGTCGCGGAGTCGTTCGAGACCGGCTTCGGCGTTCGTTCGTCGCACCTCGCCTTCGGCCGTGAACGGCGTCGTGACGATGGCGATGGTGAGCGCGCCCGACTCGCGGGCCGCCTTGGCGACCACGGGGGCCGAGCCGGTGCCGGTGCCGCCGCCGAGGCCGGCGGTGACGAACACCATGTCGGAGCCCTCGATGGCGTCGTAAATCTCCTCTTGGGATTCGAGGGCGGCCTCCTCGCCGACCTGCGGGAGCGAGCCCGCGCCGCGACCCTGGGTCTTCTGTTCGCCCATGAGAATCTTCGTGTCGGCCCCGATTTCCACGAGGTGCTGCACGTCGGTGTTGGCGGCGACGAGCTTCGCCCCCTTGATTCCCTCCTCGTGCATCCGGTTGACGGTGTTCCCGCCGGCACCGCCGCACCCGACCACCGTGATGTTGGTCTGGAGGTCTTTGAGAACCGCTTTCAGTTCGTCGTCAGTCATCGTCCCGGACCGGTTGATGTTGGTCGAGTCGTCGACCTGAACCGACTCATCCCCCATGTCCTCGGCCTCGGCCTCGTCAATTGCGTCGCCGACGATAGAGTCCATATTTATGGAGACGGTTTACGGAGGACGACTAATTATCTTTCCCCCTTCCGTCAGACATCTGTCCGACGAGCCGCCGATTCGTGCCGAAACGTGACATGAGAGCCCGCGGCACAGGTCGGTTCACGGGGCGAATCGGCCGGCCGCGCTCCGCCGGGGGTCACACGACGAACTCGATGAGTCGTTCTTTCGATACGTCTTCGGGCGCGACGGTCTCGCCGTCGACCTCGACCGGCTGGCCGGCCGAGAGCTTGCCGAACGCCGGTCCCTCGGGGACGCCGAACTCGCGTGCCGCGGCGGGGTCGAACGCCCGAACCGTCGCCGTGACCGCCCCGTCGTCGCGGACGACGCTGTCGTATTTCTCGCGCAGCACGTCGCAGAGCCGCGACACGAGTTCGTCGTAGCCGTCGCCCGCGACGGCGGCGCGACCAACCGCGCGCGCGCCGCCCTCGGTCGTGTGGAAGGCGACGGTGGTCTCGCGGACGGCGTCGAGCGCGGCGTCGAGGTCGATGCCCTGCGCCTCGCCGAGCAGGCCGTCGGGGAGCGAGACGACCTCGTAGTCGTCGGCGTCGATTCGCGCGCCGAACCGGAGGCCCTCCTCGACGGTCGTGACGTCGGCTTCGAGGGCCGAGACGCGGTCGAGGGCGACGCCCGCGGTCTCGCGGACCCACGTCTCGGAGACGACCCGGAACCCCTCGGCTTCGAGGGCGGCCGCGAGGTCGTCGCGGTCGCCGTCGACGAGCGCGAGGTCGGCCGCGGAGGCCTCGAACGCCCGGCGGAGCACGTCGCGGTTGTTCTCGGGCGCGCCCATCGCCTTGAGCTGCCAGTCGGCGGCGATGTGGCCGACGCGCCAGTCGGTCTCGCGGAGGACGCGCTCGAACCGCGGGGCGTAGTGGCCGCCGCCGAAGCCGACGAGTTGGCGGTCCGCGTCGGGCGCGACGCCCTCGATGTCGAGGACGGCCGCCGCGACCGCGCGGGCCCCCTCGGGGTCTCCCCACTGCGCTTCGCCGCTCCCGAGTTCGACGAACATCGAGGGGACCGTGGGCTCGGTCGGGCCGTGGTGGGTCGCCTCGATGCCGACTTCGTAGTCGTCCGGCGCGCGCTCGCGGAGCGCCTCGACGACGGCGCGCTGGGCGTTGGGGCACGCGCGGGCGAATCGACCCGGCTCGCCGCCGTAGTCGGCGGGGCCGAAGTTCCCGGTGAAGTGCGCGGTCAGGAGCGCGCCGGTCTCGCCGGCGTGCCGCGAGACGACGACGAGGAGGTCGAGGTCGGCGTCGAACGCCTCGGCGGGGTCGTCGAGGTCGATGTGTCGGTCGTCGAACTCGCGGAGTTCGAAGCCGTCGCGGGAGAAGACGGTGCCGCCGCCGTCGGCGTCGGGTCGGTCCCCGTCGGTCCGTTCGTCCCAGTCGGCGAGTTCGAGCAGGTGCTCGCCGATGTGAACCGATGCGCTGTCGGCGCGGCTGACGACGATTCCAATCACGATACGAGGGTCGCCGAGGCCGGCGAAAAGGGCGTCGGAAGCGGCGAGGGGAGCGGGTCAGTCTTCCACCGCGGCCGGAACCTCGTTCGCGCCGTAGTCGCCGCGGACGCGTCGAATCGAGAGCTTGGCGACCGCCGCAAGTTGCTTGCGTCGCCGGACGAAAAGCGCCGTTCCGACGACCAGATAGACGACGGAGAAGCCGATGAGCGAGGTTGCGCCGTCGAAGGTGACCGCGCCGAGTCCCGGAATCGGGAGCGTGAGCGCCAGTCCGGTGACGGAGTAGACGAACTGTGTCAAGAAGAGCCCGAGCAGGGCGACCGCCTCGCGGAGGCTGATGGAGAACGTGATGAGGATGGCGATGGCGAAGTAGCTCTGGGCGGCCGTCAGCCAGAGTTCGCCCATCTGGTGGGTGTCGAGCGGGAGCGGGCCGTAGTAGCCGAGCGACAGGCTGTAGACGAGCACGAGCGTCCCGATGAGGAGCGTCCACTGGTTGAGCTTCGAGGAGATGAGCGCGTTGAAGCCGGCGGTCGACCGCGCCTTGTTGACGAGGTAGGCCACGACGATGAGTTCGGGGCTCTCGCTCGCCAGCGGCGCGACCCACTGAATCATCAAGAACGACGGGATGCCGACCGACTTCCCGAGGGCTTCGAGGCCGTGAGCGAACGGCTCGACGGCGACGAGGATGACGATGCCCGAGAAGACGAACAGCGTGAGGGTCGTGGCGATGCGCTTGGGTTTCCGGTACGACTGGAGGTACGCGGGCACGCCGATCTGCGCTTCGTCCTCGTGCGGCGAGTTCATCGCCACGAAGATGTACGCGACGTAGAGGCCGACGAGGACGAACATGTCGACCGCGCCGATGCCCGCCCCGAGCGGGACGAAGAAGGCGAACACGGTCGCGGCGAAGAGGAACAGAATCTCGGTCGCGATGCCGTGGTCGAGTCGGACCACGTCCGCGAGGAAGCCGGGACGAGACTCGACCGCCTCGTCGCCGGTGTCGCGGGCGCGGTAGACGGTGAAGAGGGCGATTGCGGACCAGCCGATGCCGATGAGGATGCGGTTCGCGCCGGTCATGTTGGCGACGGCGAGGCTCGCGGCCTCGGCCGATTCGGGGGAGCCGGGATTGATGCCGGCTTCCCACGCGTAGAGGGCGTCGACGGCGTATTCGGGGGCGACCGCGAGCACCGCGAGGATGGCGAGGGCGAACGCCCGCGGCACGTCGGCCTCGGCGGTCTCCGCGCCCCACGCGAGGAGGAACGAGGCCCCGAGGACGGCGATACCGCTGAGGCCGACGGTGACGCCGGTCGCGAGGTCAACGCCGAACACCGTGTGGAGGCCCAGCCACGGGACCGTCAGGAGTGCGGCTCCGAACACCGCGGTCAGCGGATGGCTGAGTTGCCGTACCATCGTGGCTACAAGAGCGAAGCCGAAGCCGGTAGCTTTTGTGTTTCAAAATCGGCCCGAAACGGGTGTGACGGACGGCCGAAGTCGTCCGGCAGGGATGTCAGGGAAGGATGAGCCAGAAGAACACGAGGTAGCCGACGACGAGGATGCCGCCGTCGAGGCGGGACACGTCGCGGTTGCGGAGCATCAGCGCGATGACTCCGAAGGTGAACACGAGGAGCGCCGGGAAGTCCAGCGAGATGGTGCTCGGGGGGACGTTCACGGGAACCATGATGGCGAGGATGCCGAGGACGGCGACGACGTTGTAGATGTTGGAACCGACGACGTTGCCGATGCTGAACTCCGATTCGCCGCGGACCGCGCTGATGACGGAGGCCGCGAGTTCCGGCAGCGACGTGCCGAACGCGAGGACGGTCAGCCCGATGAACCGCGGACCGAACCCGAAGGATTCGAGCAGTCCCTGTCCGCCCTGAATGAGCCAGTTCGAGCCGACGAACAGGAGGAGCAGGCCGAGCCCGAGATAGACCACGTCCTTGAACTGCGCGGAGACCTCGTCTTCGTCCTCGATGTCGATTTCGTCCGCGCCGATGGCGTCCGCCGTCGCCGACCGGGCGCGGTAGAGCAGGTAGCCCGTGAACGCGACGAGGATGAGCAGGAGGACGCCGCCGTCGACGGCGCTGAGGTTCCCGTCCATCCCGAGGGCGACGAGCGCGACCGCCGCGGCAATCATGAACGGGACGTGCCGACGGAGCGTCGCGGTCGAGACGCCCATCGGCTGGATGAGCGCCGAGATTCCGAGGACGAGACCGATGTTGGCGATGTTCGAGCCGACGATAGCGCCGAGTCCGAGGTCGGAGCTGTAGCCCAGGCCGCTCAGGACCGCGACGAAGAGTTCGGGGGTGGTCGTCGCGAACGCGACGATGGTCACACCGACGATGGCCGCCCGGAGACCGAGGCCGATGGCGAGTCGAGACGCGCCCTCGACGAGCGCCTCGGCCCCGAGATAGAGCGCGACGATACCCGCCACGAGGAGCGCGGTATCGAAGGAAAGCAGGGTTGCGAGTGCCGACATACGCGGGAGTAGACCAACGGGGGACTAAAAGCGCGCCGGTACACCGCGGATCCGCGACAATCTATCACGGGAGAGCGAACGGGTGGAAATCCGACCTGTGGGGGCCGTCGGGTCCCGGCGGAATCCGACGCGGGCGGGCGAGTTATATCGTCGGCAGGACACCACCCGCCCATGCAAGTCTACGGTCTCGTCGGCAACCCGGTCGGCCACTCGCTGTCGCCGCCGATGCACGAGGCGGCCTACGAGGAAACCGGCCTCGACGCCCGGTACGTCACGTTCGAACCCGACCGCGACGACATCGCGGCGGCCGTCGAGGGCGCGGACGCCCTCGGCGTCTCGGGGCTGAACGTCACCATCCCGTTCAAACAGGACGTGCTCGAACTGGTCGACCCCGACCCGCTCGCCGAGCGAATCGGCGCGGTCAACACGATCGATTTCGGCGGGGAGACGCCGCAGGGGTACAACACCGACGCGGCGGGCGTCACCCGGTCGTTCGAGCGCCACGGCGTCGGCCTCGACGGGAACGCGGCCGTGGTCGTCGGTGCCGGCGGCGCGGGGCGGGCCGCCGCGTTCGCCCTCGCCGACGCGGGCGCGTCGGTCCACGTCGCCAACCGAACCGCCGAGACCGCGGTCGAACTCGCCGAGGCCGTCCCCGGCGCGACCGGCGGCGGACTGGACACGCTCGACCGGATTCGAGAGGCGGACGTCCTCGTCAACGCGACGAGCGTCGGGATGGAGTCGCCCGACGAGACGCCCGTTCCCGCAGAGTACCTCCACGGGGACCTCGCGGTGCTCGACGCGGTCTACACCCCGCTCGAGACCCAACTCATCCGCGATGCGGCCGCGGCAGGTGCGGTCACCATCGACGGCGCGTGGATGCTCCTCCTGCAGGGCGTCGAGGCCTTCGAGCGGTGGACCGGGCGCGACGCGCCGGTCGACGCGATGAACGCCGCGCTCCGGAGCCACCTCGAGAGCGACTGAGGCCGCTGGTTTTTAAATAACGGGATTGCATAGGAGAAGGTAACATGGGCTTGCTTGACACTATTTCGTCGCTCTGGAAATCCCTCGTTGGTGGCGACTCGTCGTCTTCCTCGAAGGAGGGACGTGACGACACGGCGACCGTTACGGTCGAACGCGACACCAGAACCGAACGCGAGGAAGCGAACGTCGAGACCGAGGCCGCGGTGAAGGAACCGGTCGAAGAGACGGACCCGAGCGACGAAGAGACCGACGACGCGGTCGAATCAGCGGTCGAAGACGAGGCCGACGCGGCGTCTGAGGCCGACGACGAAGCCGCCGAAGACGCCCGCGACGACGCGGAGGTCGCGGCCGACGCCATTGAGGAGGCCGAACCGAAGGACGAAGACGCCGAAGCGGAGCCTGAGTCCGAGTCCGAATCCGAGGTCGAAGCCGACGGCGAACCCGAACTCGAAGATGAGGACGGGTCTGAATCCGCCGACTCCGACGAAGCCGACACCGAGGAATCGGACGAAGAAGCGGTCGACGAAGGTGACGAAGAAGCGGAGGCCGAAGACGAAGCAGACGACGAGGAAACTGCAGACGACGAACCGGCCGACTCGTCGGCCGCCGACCCCGACGCGCCGACCGTGGACACGATTCGCGGCATCGGCCCGGCGTACGCCGAGCGACTCTCCGAAATCGGCATCGAGACCGTCGCGGACCTCGCCGCAGCCGACGCCGACGAGGTCGGCGACGAAATCGACGTGTCGCCGAAGCGCGTCCAGCGCTGGATAGACCGCGCCGGCGACGCGTAACCGACGCGCGTTCCGGCCGACCGAGACTATTTTTTCACCCGCCGGCCGCTCACGCTCCCTCGCAGACACGTCGCGAAACCGTTTACCCGACGGGCGGACTGGTGTGGGTAATGACCGCACCGACCGTCGTCACCGACCGCGACGACTTTCGCGCGACCGCCGCGGTCGCACCCGCCGGCGCGCGCGTCCCCGTCGAGGCCCGCATCGCCGTCTCGGACCCCTTCGACGCCTATCGACGCGCCCGCCGGAACGCCGGCGGCTTCTTCTACGAGACGACCGGCGGGCAACCCGGCTGGGGTGCCTTCGGCGTCTCCCCCGCGGAGCGCCTGACCGTCGACGACCCGACCGACGACGACTGGGGCGAGCCCGGCGTCGACACCGCGCCGAGCCTCGCCGCGCTCGAATCGCTCGCCGACTCAGAGACGCTCGTCCGCGGCGACTGCGACGTGCCGTACCCCTGCGGCCTGTTCGGGTGGCTCTCGTACGACGCGGCCCGCGAACTCGAATCGCTCCCCGAGCACACGACCGACGACCGGGGGCTCCCCCACCTCCAACTCGGCCTCTACGACCTCGTGGCGTCGTGGGAGGAACCCCGTCCTGACGACGGCGAGACGACGCTCCGGGTCACCTGCTGTCCCGTCGTCGACGACGACGCCGACCTCGACGCCGTCTACGACGAGGCGCGAACGCGGGCGACCGACCTCGCCGTCGAGGCGGTCGAGGGCGAACCAGAGCCCGTCTCCGCGCCCGTCGAATCCGACGAGGCGACGTTCGAGAGCGCCTGCGGCCGCGAGGCGTTCGCCGACCGCGTCCGCGCCGCGAAGCGGTACATCCGCGACGGCGACACGTTTCAGGCGAACCTCTCGCAGCGGCTCGTCGCGCCCGCGGCGGTCCACCCGGTGGACGCCTACGCGGCGCTCCGACAGGTCAACCCCGCGCCGTACTCGGGGCTGCTCGAACTCCCCGGCGTCGACCTCGTGAGCGCCAGCCCGGAACTCCTCTTGCGCGTCGAGGGCGACCGCCTCGTCACCGAACCCATCGCCGGCACCCGCCCGCGGGGGGCGACGCCCGAGGAGGACGACGCGCTGGAACTCGACCTGACGACCGACGAGAAGGAGCGCGCCGAACACGCGATGCTCGTCGACCTCGAACGCAACGACCTCGGGAAGGTCTCGGAGTACGGGTCGGTCGAGGTGACGGAGTACCGCCGGGTGGACCGCTACTCGGAGGTGATGCACCTCGTCTCGCTGGTCGAGGGGACCCGACGCGAGGGGACCAGCCTCGCCGACGCCGTCGCCGCGGTGTTCCCCGGCGGGACCATCACGGGCGCGCCGAAGCCCCGGACGATGGAGATTATCGACGAACTCGAAGCCACCCGGCGCGGCCCCTACACCGGGAGCATGTTCGCCGTCGGCTTCGACGACCGCGCGGTGCTGAACATCGTCATCCGGACGCTCGTCCGCTTCGGAGACGAGTACCACCTCCGCGTGGGTGCGGGCATCGTCCACGACTCCGACCCCGACAGCGAGTACGACGAGACGCTGGCGAAGGCGCGGGCGCTCATCACCGCCATCGACGAGGCGCTCGGCGAGCGCGCGGACATGACCGTGGGGGCCGAACGATGACGCGTATCCTCGTCGTCGACAACTACGACTCGTTCGCCTACAACCTCGTGCAGTACGTCGGCGAGGCGGTCGCGGAGGCGCAGGGCGAAAGCGGGGATGAAAGCGGAGACGCTTCGGACGACGTGCTCGTCTACCGCAACGACGCGCTCTCGGCCGACGACATCCGCGACATCGACCCGGACGGCATCGTCGTCTCGCCCGGCCCCGGCACCCCCGCGGACGCCGGCGTCTCGGTCTCGGTCTTCCGCGACCTCGACTACCCGACGCTCGGCGTCTGTCTCGGCCACCAGTCGCTCTGTGCCGCGCTCGGAAGCCGCGTCGGCCACGCGCCCCACGTCGTCCACGGGAAGCCCTCGCTCGTCGAACACGACGGCGCGGGCGTCTTCTCGGGGCTGCCCGACCGAATCGAAGTCGGCCGCTACCACTCGCTCGCGGTCGAACACGACGACGTGCCCTCCGAGTTGGCGGTGACCGCCCACACCGTCGCAGCGGAGTCAGAAAACGGCGGCTCAGACGCTGAAGAGGCCGACGAACCGTCGGTCGTGATGGGCGTTCGCCACCGCGAGAAGCCACACGTCGGCGTGCAGTTCCACCCCGAGAGCATCCTCACCGACTCGGGGAAGGACATCGTCCGCAACTTCGTCGCGCTCGCGGCCGGCGACGGCCCGGCGGCCGACGCGTGGGAGGCGGAGCGATGAGCGGCGACGACGACGCCGATGGGCGTTCGCTTCGTTACCACGTCGACGGCGACCTCGTCCCCGCCGAGTCGGCGTCGATTCCGGTCACGGACCGCGGCTTCCTCTACGGCGACGCCGCCTTCGAGACGCTCCGCGCCTACGGCGGCGAAGTGTTCCACTGGGAGGCCCACGCCGACCGACTGGCCGAGACGTGCGACGCGCTCGGGATGGACCACGGCCTGTCCGACGACGACCTGCGCGCGCGAATCGACGAGACGCTCGCGGCGAACGACCTCGACGAGGCGTACGTCAGGCTCTCCGTCACTCGCGGCAGTCAGGGCGGCCGCCTCACGCCGGCCGAGGAGGTCGACCCCCGCGTCGTCGTCATCGTGGAACCGCTCTCCCGCGGCGGCCGCGGCTCCGACCCCGTGTGGGACGGTCCGGCGTCGGTCCAGACCGTCAAGACCCGGCGCATCCCCGACCGGTCGCTCCCCTCGCGGGCGAAGACGCACAACTACCTCAACGGCATCCTCGCCCGCGTCGAACTCCGCGTCACCGGCGCTGACGAGGCGCTCATGCTCGACGCCGACGGCTACGTCACCGAGGGCGCGACGAGCAACCTCTTTTTCGTCGACGACGACGCGCTCTGCACGCCGAGTCTCGACGGCCCGGTCCTCCCGGGCATCACCCGCCGCGTCGTCCTCGACCTCGCCCGACAGGAGGGCGTCCCGATTCGGGAGCGGCGCTTCACGCCCGACGACGTGCGCGGCGCGAACGAGGCGTTCCTCACGAACTCGACGTGGGAACTCCGACCCGTGGAGACGGTCGACGGTATCCGAGTGGGCGACGGACCAGTGACGAAACTCATCTCGCGGCTCTACGACGACTACGTGGAGCGACGCCACTACGGCGGCGACGGCGACAACGATGGCGACGACGAGAACTGAGTCACCCCGCCGCGCTCACCCTCAGAACTCGACGTTCGAACTCGAACTCCGGTCGGCGGGGTCGGTCTCGATTTCGCCTGCTCCGACGTAGTCGAACGCCTCGTCCGAGAGGAAGACGTGGTCGCCGTCGACCGTGATTTCGAGGTCGTCGAGCACCGCGCCCTCGCAGGGCCCGTAGTTGCAGTAGCCCGTGTCGGCCTCGAAGTACGCGCCGTGGTTCTGGCAGATGACCTCGCCGTTGCGCATCGGCGCGCCGGAGCCCTTGTCGAGTTTGATGTGCGTCAGGTGCATGCAGTAGTTCAGCCACCCTTGGATGCCGTCGTCGGTGCGCACGAGGATGGCCTCGCGCTCCTCGGCGTCGTCTTCGTCGGCCGCGCGGACGCGAAAGAGAAAGGTCGTGTCGTCGGGCACGTCGCCGACCGCGCAGATTCGTTCGAGGTCGCTCATTGTGCTCTCGTTGGGTCGGGGTCGAAAATCTCCTTCGGAAGCGGTCGATTGGGGCGACGGCGCGAAGCCTCGCCTCGCGCTCACTCGTCGAGGGCCATCCGAAAGAGGGAGAGTATCCAGTAGCCAGCACCCACGAACAGGAGGAGTCCGAAGCTACCCACGAGGAGATTTCCGGTTCCCAGTTGGCGTGTCCAGCCGAACCCGAGTATCGCGACGATGGCGAGGAGTCCGCCGAGTATCGTTCGCTGAATCGCAGACCAAAACTCTGTTCCCGAATCTGTAGAGGGCATACTCGGTCCCTACTCGCGGAGTGATTATCAATATGTGTTACAGATTTGAAATGACTGAGGGTTCGGGTCTCACGCTGTCGCGAGTTCGAGAACGTAGACGTAGACCTCATTCGCACCGGTTCGCGGCGCTCCCCGGTTCAACTCTACTGAGCTATGAGGCCGCCCTCGTGGGTCGCGCCGAGCCAAGACTCGGCGCTTAGGAGTTGAGGTCGGCAAAACCATAGCGGGAGGTAGATTTGAACGACGCGAATCTCGCTTCGCTCGATTCTCTGGTTCAAACTACCTGTTGCGATTACCACAGAAGACGGGCCGCCGCAGCGCGATAAAACGCGCTGCTTGGGGTGTAGTTTTCAGGAGAATAGCGGGAGGTAGATTTGAACTACCGATCTCCGGGTTATGAGCCCGGCGGAATCTCCTGGCTATCCCATCCCGCTGAATCAACAAACGAGTCTGCTATTGTTAAGACTTCTGTTTCGGCCGCTGTGTGTCAATTTTCACCGTGAGTCGCGCTGACTCGAACGGGTCGCGATGCGCCACGTGAACAGGCTTTCTGCGACGTAGTTCAGGAGCATCGACGCGCCGATAGCGAGGGGTAGCGGGATGAGTTCCCAGAGGTCGATGCCGGCGACCGGAATCGACAGCGGAACCTCGCCGAGCGCCCGAACGACGAGCACCTGCACGAGGAGGCCGCCGCTCCTCACGAGGTTCGACTTCACGAAGCGCCGGACCTTCGCGGTGAGCAGGTCCGAGCCGGCCCCCGCGAACGTCCAGCGGTCGTTAATGACGAACATGATGATGATTGCGAGCTCCGCGCCGGCGAGCTTCGCGAGTTCGTTGGCGACGCCGAAAAAGACGATGAGGAGACTGCTCAACGAGAGGTCGAACACCGCGCCGACCGCGCCGACGGAGGCGAACTTGCCGAATCGGGTGCCGGAGACGAGCGCTGAGAGCCGGTCAGTCATCCGTGACCTCCGCCGAGAACTGCTCGACGAGGGTCCGCTCGTCGTTCCGAGCGTCGATGAGTTCGTGGAGGCGGTCCTCGCGAATCGTCCGGGCGCGGTGGCGCGACCGAAGGAGCCCGCGGGCCATCTTGAGCGTCGTGTCGACCGGCGAGACCGTCGAGTTCGGCTGGTCCTCCCAGACGACCGGCACCTCGGCCACGCGGTGGCCGAACGCGCCCGAGACGGCGATGAGTTCGATGTCCCACGCGAATCCGGGTTCGTACAGGTGGGTCCGAACGTCGGCCCACGCCGCGGCGGTGATGGCCTTCGCGCCGCACTGGTAGTCGTACAGCGGGACTTCGGTCAGGTGGCGGGCCAGCCACGCGAAGCCGTCGCCGAGGTAGCGCCGAGCGACCGTCTGGTGAGAGGCGACGGTCGCGTTCGGGTGACGGCGCGACCCCACGGCGAGGTCGGACCCCTCGCGGACGGCGGCGACGACGTTCGCCATCGACGCGGCCGGGGTGCTCCCGTCGGCGTCGGCGAACGAGAGGATGTCCGTGCGGAGCGACTCGAACCCGGCGGTGATGGCCGCGCCCTTGCCGCGACGGGCGTCGACCGGGTTCACGTGAGCGACGGCGGGGAGGGCGTCGAGGGCGTCGAGCGTCTCGGGCCGCGGCGCGTCGAGTTCGACCCGGACCACCTCGGGGTCCAGTTCCTCGACGAGAGCGTGGACGTAGGGGACCAGACGCTCTGGGTCGGGTCGATAGGCGGGGACCACCACCCCGACAGACTGCGACATGCACGACCATTCACTCAACGGGGTAAAAAGCGAACCGCTCTGTTTCGCACCGGCCATCACAAAACGTATTGCATCCGCGGCGCAGTCATCGGACAGATGGAGTACGCCCTCGTTGTCCGGTGGTTGCTGCTGTTCGCGGCCCTCTGGGCGGTCGGCCTTCCCCTCGCGACCCGCCTGTTCCGACGCCTTCCCGGTCGCGGTGCCGGACTCGCCCTCCCCGTCTCGCTCGTCGTCTTGACCCTTCCCGCCTACTACGTCGGCCACCTCTCGTTCGGCCCCGTGGCCCTCGTCGCCGGCGTCGGGACGCTCCTCGTCGCGTCCGCGGTCGCGGGCCTCGACCTCGGCGCGCTCCGCCGCGGCGACCTCCGACTCGCGTCCGACCTCGACATCGACCGGCGCGCCGTCGCCGACGCGGCCGCGGTGTTTCTCGTCGCCTTCCTGTTCGCGGTCTCGCTCCGGGCGCTCGACCCGTCGGTCCACGCCGGCGGCGGCGAGAAGTTCCTCGACTTCGGCCTCCTCCAGTCGCTCGCCCGCGCGTCGGTCCTCCCGCCGGAGGACATGTGGTTCGCCGGCGAGCCGGTCCGCTACTACTACGGCGGCCACCTCGTCTCGATTCTCCTCGCGCGGCTCACCGCCACCGACCCGTCGTTCGCCTACAACCTCGCGCTCGCCGGCTTCTTCGGCTTCCTCGTCACCGCGGCGTTCGAACTCGGGCGCGGGGTCGCCGCCGCCTCGGGGGCGAACGGTCGAATCGGCGGCCTGCTCTCGGCGTTCTTCGTCGGCTTCGCCAGCAACCTCGTCACCGCGGGGCGGTTCGCCCTCGCCGCGCTCCCCGAGGGGCTCCGGCGACCCCTCGCGCGAGCCGTCGCCGAGCGCTCGCAGTACACCGTCGAGCAGGTGATCGCCGGAACCTCGAACTTCTCGTACTGGAGCGCGAGCCGCGTGATTCCGGGTACCATCAACGAGTTCCCGCTTTTCGCGTGGCTCAACGGCGACCTCCACGCCCACATGATGGGCACGCCGTTTCTGCTCCTCGCGGCCGGCCTCGCCTTCGCGTACTTCCGGACGCCGGAGGAGGCGGTCGGCGAGCGCCGACTCCTCGTCGCCGCGACGACGCTCGTCGGCGCGCTCCAGGTCGTCGTCGACACGTGGAGTTTCCCGTCGGTGTTCGGCGTGCTGTTCCTCGGGATGGTCTTCGCGCCCGCACGGCCGTGGACGCTGTTTCCCGGTCGGGAGCGCGTTCGCTCGGTCGTCGGCGACGACCCAGTTGCCGGTGAAGTAGCGCGACTCGTTGGGACGGTCGCGGCGGTCGGACTCGCCGGCGTCGTCGCCGCCGTGCTCGCGAGTCCGTTCCTCCTCGGCGCGGTCGCGGGCGGTGGAAGCGCCCGGACGGTCGAGATTCTCGCGCCCGACCAGCGGAGCGGGTTCGGCGCGCTGGCGCTCGTCCACGGGGCGTTCCTCGCGGCGTTCGCGGGCTACTACGTCCGTCGCCTCGGGGCGCAGGACGGCCTCGGCGGCCGCGAGTGGGCCGCGCTCCTCGGGAGCTTCGCGGTGCTGACCGTCGTCGCCGCCGTCCACTCGTTCGCCGCGCTCGCGCTCGTCGCACCCCTCGTCGCCGTCGGTTGGGTGCTCCTCCGGTTCGCCGACGACCCGCGGTTCGAGACGGTGCTCGTCGTCGCCGGCGCGGGCCTCGTGACGCTCGTCGAGCTCATCTACGTGAACGAGCAGGCCGGCCCCGGTCGGATGAACACGGTGTTCAAGACGTACATGCAGGTCTGGGTGCTCTGGGGGAGTGCGATGGGTGCCGTGCTGGCCGGCTTCGTCGGCGACGCGGTCGCCGCGAGCGACGTGTCGCTTCCGAGGGTCGACCTCAGCGTCCGCGGGGGGGCGGTCAGCGTCGTCGGGGTCGCGTTCGTCGTCCTCCTCGTCGCGTCCACGTCGGTGTACGGCGGACTGGCCGTCGCCGCCCACGCGGACACCCCCCGGCAGGAGGAGACGCTGGACGCGACGGCCTTCGCGGAGTGGTGGCACGAAAACGAATCGACCGCAATCACGTGGCTCGACGAGAACGTCGAGGGCAACCCGACGATGCTCACCGCGCCGGGGACGACGTGGTCGGCGACCGTGAGCGACGAGCGCGAGACCGTCATGTACGGCTGGCGCGGGAATCCCGAATCGAGCCTGACCGGCGTGCCGACGGTCGCCGGCTGGGCGCACGAGGTCGGCTACCGCGGCCCCGACGCGTACTACGACCGCGTGCGCGACGTGGACGCGATGTACGTCGGCAACGAGTCGACGCGGGCGCGGCTCGTCGAGCAGTACGAGGTTCGGTACGTGTGGGTCGGACCGGGCGAGCGCGCCCGCTACGGGGAGATAGAGACGGACGTGGCGTGGCTGACGCCGGTCCACCGGTCAGGGTCGGTCACGGTCTACGAGGTAGAAGAAGCGAGACTACCTTAGGCCGCGCCGCGCTCGCGGACGACTTCGACGGCCTCGGCGTCGACGCCCTCGGTTTCGAGCCAGTGCGGGACGAACTCGCGCTTTTCGAACGCCTCGCGCTCGTCTTCGGTGCCGACGGTGCACCACAGCTGGACGCGGTCGGGACCGTGCCAGTCGCCCTGTCGGTCGACCGAAAAGAGGACGTACTCCTCGCCGTCGTACTCGATGACGCCGTCGCGGCGGACGCCGGGGTCGCCGTGGATGATGAGCTTCTTCATGTGCCGGGATTGGCACAGTCACCGCTTAATCGCTTCGGCTTCGGGCGTGCGGCGCGCGGCGGGGGAATCACGGACGGTGCAGTCACCGTGGGCTGCCCACACGTGACACGGCGAACGCCCGGTCGCGGCGAGTTCAGGGGCCGCGTCGAACCAAACGGGTTTTAACGGGCCACACCAAAACCCAGCACAAGGTCGATATCTATGCAGATGCCACGCCGTTTCAACACGTACTGCCCGAACTGCAAGGGTCACCACGAACACGAAGTGGAGAAGGTCCGGAAGGGACGCCCGACCGGCATGAAGTGGAACGCCCGTCAGACGCGACGCGGCAAGGCCACGATCGGTAACGCCGGTAAGTTCTCCAAGGTTCCCGGTGGCGACAAGCCGACGAAGAAGACCCACCTGAAGTACATCTGCTCCGACTGTGGCAAGGCCCACATGCGCGAGGGCTGGCGCGCCGGTCGCCTGGAGTTCCAGGAGTAAATCATGGCAGGAAACTTCTACAAGGTCGCGTGCAGCGACTGCGAGAACGAACAGGTCGTCTTCGGAAAAGCCTCCTCGGTCGTCAACTGCGCCGTCTGCGGGACGACCCTCGCCACGCCGACCGGCGGCAACGCCGAATTCCACGGCGAGGTCGTCGAGACGGTCGAGCGTCGCGACAGCGACGAACTTGAGGCGTAACTCCCTGGAGGACCTCGTATGAAGTACAGCGGATGGCCTGACCCCGGCGAACTCGTCGTCGGAAAGGTAGACGACATCGCGGACTTCGGCGTCTTCGTCGACCTCGAAGAGTACGAAGACAAACGCGGCCTCTGCCACATCAGCGAGGTCGCCAGCGGATGGATTAAGAACGTTCGCGACCACGTCCGCGAGGGACAGACAGTCGTCGCTAAAGTGCTCGAAGTCAACGAGAGTTCCCAGCAGATCGACCTCTCGATAAAGGACGTCAACGAGCACCAGCGCAAAGAGAAGATTCAGGAGTGGAAAAACGAGCAGAAGGCCGACAAGTGGATGGCGCTGGCGTTCGGCGAGGACATCGCCGACGACCGCTACCAGTCCATCGCCAACGCCCTGCTCGCCGAGTTCGAATCGCTCTACGACGGCTTCGAGCAGGCCGCGATTCACGGTCTCGAGGCGCTCGAAGACGTCGAACTCGACGACGACGAGCTCGAAGCCATCGTCGAGACCGCGCGCCAGAACGTGTCGGTCCCCTTCGTCAACGTCACCGGCTACGTCGACCTGCGCTCGCCCGCGGGCGACGGCGTCGACGACGTGAAGGAGGCCCTCAAAGCCGCCGAGGGCGACGACGAAATCGGCGACGAAATCGAACTGTCGGTCACGTACGTCGGCGCGCCCGAGTACCGCGTGAAGGTCAAAGCGCCCGACTACAAGACCGCCGAGACGGAGCTCGAATCGAGCGTCGCTCGGGCCCGCGAGGTCATCGAGGCCGCGGGCGGAACCGCGGAGTACCACCGCGAACGCAGCGGCGACGAAGAGTAATCGCATGAAGTCTGACATCCGGGTGTGCAGCGCGTGGCGCGACCGCCACGACCGCCCGGTGTACTCACTTTCTGAGACCTGTCCGGAGTGTGGCGCAACCACAGAGAACAGCGCGCCCGCACCGTACAACCCAGAAGACCCCTACGGCGAGTACCGCCGCGCTCGGAAGCGCCGGCTCGCCGAGGAATAGCCGTCTTCGGCTACCGACGCTCTCTTAACCGGCGCGTCCGCCACTACGTGCATGGACGACATCGAAATCGAGGCTGTCGAGGAGGTCGACCTCACCGACCCGGTCCTCATCGAGGGACTGCCGGGCGTCGGGAACGTCGGCAAACTCGCCGTCGAGCACCTGCTGGAGGAGTTCGAGGAGGCCACGCTGGTCCGCCGCGTCTACGCCGACGTGTTCCCGCCGCAGGTGAGCATCGACGAGGGCGTCGCCGAGCTGACCCACGCCGCGATTCACGCCGTCGAGACGCCCGGCGAGGGACCGGACCTGCTCCTCCTGACGGGCGACCACCAGGCGCAGTCCAACGAGGGTCACTACCACCTCACCGACGCCTTCCTCGACGTGGCCGAGGAGTTCGGCGTCGAGCGACTGTTCGCGCTGGGCGGTGTCCCGACCGGCGAGCTCGTCGACGAGCCGTCGGTTCTCGGGGCCGTCGCCGACGAGTCCCGCCTCGACGAACTCGAAGCGGCGGGCATCGAGTTCCGAGAGGACGAACCCGCCGGCGGCGTCGTCGGCGTCTCGGGACTGCTTCTCGGCCTCGGAAGTCGCCGCGGCCTCGACGCGACGTGCCTGATGGGCGAGACGAGCGGCTACCTCGTCGACCCCCAGAGCGCGCAGGTCGTCATCGAGGTCCTGCAGGACCTCCTCGAGTTCAGCGTCGACTTCGAATCGCTCGAAGAGCGCGCCGAGGAGATGAAGGAGGTCGCCGCGAAGATTCAGGAGATGCAACAGCAGCAGCAGGGCGGCATCGCCAGCGACGACGACCTCCGGTACATCGGCTGAGGTCGCGTCGACCGGCGCGGCCCGACTCGTTTTCGAACGGAGTTTAGGCTTCGATGATGTCGTCGTCTGCGAACTCCGGGACGACGACCTCGCCGTCGAGCGACTGCACCGCGCGACCGCCGACGCGTATCTCCGCGCCGACCCGCACGCGGACGGTGCCCGGCCGGTCCACGAAGTGGCCCTGTTCGAAGCGGAGTTCGTCCGGCATGGAGTCGAACGCGCCCACTTGCCGGAGGTACGCGCCGCACGCACCCGCGGCGGTGCCGGTCGCGGGGTCCTCGGAGATGCCGATGCCGGGCGCGAAACACCGCGCGTGGAGCGTGGAGTCGCCGTCGATGGCGTCGAAGGTGAAGGCGTAGACGCCCGCCGCGTCGTGTTCGGCGGCGAGGTCGGCGATGGCGGCGTCGTCGGGGTCCGCACCCGAGAGGTGTTCGAGGAAGTTGACCGGGACGACGAGGAAGGGAAGCCCCGTGGAGGCGACCGCGACGGGGAGGTCCGCACCCACGTCGCGGAGGGCGGCGTCGTCGACGCCGAGCGCCGCCGCGAGGCGGTCGTAGTCGACTTCCAGGGGACGCACCGTCGGCGCGTTCTGCGTCATCCACACCTCCCCGAGGTCGCCGAGTTCGATGTCGAGGGTGCCGACGTTCGTCTCCAGCGTGTGGGTACCCGGTTCGAGTTCGCGCTCGGCCGCGAGGTGAGCGTGGGCCGCGATAGTCGCGTGTCCGCAGAGGTCGACTTCCTGCTTCGGCGTGAAGTAGCGGATGCGGCGGTCCGCGGCGGCCGACGAGCAGACGAACGCCGTCTCGCTCGCGCCGAGTTCGGCGGCGACGGCGCGCATCTGTTCCGCGTCGAGTCCGTCGGCGTCGGGGACGACCCCGGCCGCGTTACCGGACAGCGGTTCGGTCGTGAAGGCGTCGACGAGGAGGGCGCGTCGGCTATCCATGGAAAGGCGCACTACACGGCGATGTATCAAACCAGTGGGTCGGCGGTCACGTCACGAGAGAGAAGGGAAGAGCGCGATACGAGCGCGGGTCGGTCGGTGTCGGCCGATTCACGCGCGGGTCCACCGGACGCGGCCGCTCGTTTGAGCTGCGCCGTCGCCCTGCATCACTTCGCGCATGTTCATACAGGCTGGGCACCCGACGACCTCGTCCATGTCGTTGCCGAAGACGCGGACGAAGTCGCGGGAGACGAACTCACCACAGTTACCACACGTGTGCATTCTGTTTCACCTACAAATCCGCATACTCCGGCACTCGACATAACTATGCCCCTTGTTAACATACGTTAGTGTCCGCCTGAACGACGGGTTCCCCGGTTAGTCACCGAATAACGTCGGTTCGAGCGGTTTTGATACGGCGACACACGGGCGGAGCGAGTCGTACAGATTAAAGGGCGTCAGGCGCGGCAGTACGCACGGTGAACGGAAGATATGGGCGACCTCCCCGACGAGTTTAACTGTACTATCACGAACTGGGAGTACATCTACGGCCTCTGCCGCGACGTTTCGGACGAGGTCAAGACATCCGAGTTCGAACCCGACGTCATCGTCGCGTTGGCCCGCGGCGGCTGGTTCGCCGGCCGCTGCATCTGTGACTTCCTCGGGTTGGACGACCTGACGAGCCTGAAGATGGAACACTACGTCGGGACGGCCCAGAAATCGAACGAGCCGGAGGTGCGCTACCCGATGCCGGAAGGCAGCGTCGAGGGTAAGGACGTGCTCATCATCGACGACATCGCCGACACCGGCGGCTCCATCAAGCGCGCACACGAGTACGTCAACGAGCGCAACGCGGGCGAGGTCCGGACCGCGACGCTCCAACTCCTCCAGACCAGCGAGTTCGAACCCGACTACGTCGGCGAGCGCCTCGAAGAGTGGGCGTGGGTCGTCTACCCGTGGAACTTCATCGAGGACATGATAGACCTCACCTCGGGCGTCATGGCGAAGGCCGACGACGACACCTTCGAACTCGAAGACGTCCGCCACTACCTCGCGGAGTTCCACGACGTGGACCGCATCGAGATGGAAATCGCCCAACCCGACCGGATGCCGGAAGTCATGTCCGAGATGGAGCGCCGCGGCTACGTCGAGTCCACCGGCGACGGCGCGTGGCGACTCCTCGAAAACGACGGCGTCGGGGCCTGAGCGCGGCCGCGTTCGGTTCGACCCGGTTTCGTTCGACTGCTTCGACGCTGTTGAATCCACCTGAGTTTGATAGAACCGATTAGTCGGGTGAACGACCATCGAATCGGACGGGCGTCCGGCGGTCGGTCGCTCAGGCACCCATATTCGCCACTTTCTCGGCGAACTCGGCGTGGAGGTCGGCGTGGTGATGGACGATTTTCCACTCGCCCTTCTCCTGCCGGTAGACGTTGGTCGTCCGGCCCTCCAGGGACATGGGTTCACCCGCAAAAGTCCACGACACCGACTCGGTGCAGAGTTCGTACGCAGCGTCGCCGATGACGCGGATGACCTGGTCCGCTCGGATGACCGTGCCATCCGCACTCGCCGATGCGACTCCGGCGAAGGACCCAGAGACGGCCTCCCAACCCTCTTCCCGTCCACCGATTGGGTGCATGGTCGTCACGTCGTCCTCGTGTGACCAGATGTCCGCCATGGAGTCGGCATTCCCGTTCGCCATCGCTTCCAGCGCCCCGTAGAACTGGTCGGATGCGGCTCGGACGCCGGCTTCGGCTGCTACGCGTTTTGTAGACATTACAAACCTCAAGATAACGACGGCTCCAGAGGATATATACTAAATCTATGATATTTCGTACGGTCATCTATTTAGGACGTTTCGCCGGGAGGAGCCCGACTCCTCGTTTCGACCGGAGTGAGAGAGTGGCTGTACACGTCGGTAGCGGACTGCCCGAACCGACGCTGGATGCGAGACTCACACCCCGTATTCAGCACGGTCTCGACAAACTGTCACCAGCCGGGGATTTCAACAGAGCCGCGTGTCCGACTGCTTCGACCGTCGGCTTCAACGCCCCTCCGACCGCTCACACTCGACCGCCGCCCGGACTCGTCCGAAGCGAAACGTTCGTTTGCGTGACGGACCTCGGCACGCGCATGTCGCTGTTTTCTATCTTCGTCACCGCGCTCCTGCCGATTCTCGCCATCGGCGCGGTGGGGTTCGCCCTCGGCCGCGTCCGCGACGTGGACCCCGAGCCGCTCAACACGGTCACGGTGTACGTCCTCGCGCCGGTCCTCGTGTTCTACAGCCTCGCGACGACCGAACTCGCCGGCGAGACGCTGGCGACCATCACCGCCGGCGTCGTCGTCTACCACGTCGCCATGCTCCTCGTCGCGGGCGGCGTCGCCCGACTCGCGGGCGTCTCCGAACCGCTTCTCGGCGCGCTCGTCCTCGTCGCCGCCTTTCCGAACTCAGGGAACTACGGCATCCCCGTCAGTTCGTTCGCCTTCGGCGACACCGGCCGCTCGACGGCCGTCGTCTACCTCGCCGTCCAGAGCGTCCTCATCTACACGCTGGGCGTGTACATCGCCGGACGAGGGACCGACCGCGACGACGGCGCGCCGGGATGGCGCGTCGGCCTCGAACGCATCGTCCGCATCCCGCTCGTCTACGCCGTCGTCGCCGCGCTCGCGGCTCGCTGGCTCGGTGTCGTCCCGCCGACGGGCGTCCCCGCGATGGAGACGCTCAGGCTCGTCGGCGACTCGTCGATTCCGATGATGCTCCTCATCCTCGGCATCCAACTCGCGGGGGCCGACCTCGGCTCGACGCTCTCGGAGGTCGGCGTCGTCGCCGCGCTCAAGATAGTCGTCGCGCCCGCGGTCGCCGTCGGCGTCGCGCTCGTCGCCGGTTTCGGCGACCCGACGGTCGCGCGGACGTTCGTCCTCGAATCCGCGATGCCCGCCGCGGTCACGCCGCTCATCCTCGTCGCGGAGTTCGGCGACGCCACCGGAACCGGCTCGGCCACCTCGCTCGCCGAGTTCGTCTCCGCGGCCGTCTTCGCGACGACCCTCCTCAGCGTGCCCGCGCTCTCGGTGCTCATCTACCTCTTGAACCACGGCTTCGTGGTGTAGGCCCCGTTTCGCCACGATTTTGTGCGCTCTCTCCCACCTCCGAGTATGAAGATCGGATTCATCGGTGGCAGCGGTATCTACGAGGCGCTCCCGCTGGAGAACACCCGCGAGGAACCCGTCGAGACGCCCTTCGGCGAGCCCTCGACGACGCCCGTCGTCGGCGAGTTCGGCGACACCGGCCGCGAGGTCGTCTTCCTCCCGCGACACGGCCCCGACCACCAGCACTCGCCGACGACGCTCCCCTACCGCGCGAACATCTTCGCGCTGAAGCAACTCGGCGTCACCCACGTCCTCGCCAGCAACGCCGTCGGCAGTCTCAAAGAGGACCTGCCGCCGCAGACGCTCGTCGTCCCCGACCAGATTTACGACCGCACGAAACACCGCCCGCTTACGTTCTTCGACGAGGGCATCGTCGTCCACCAGCCCTTCGCGATGCCGTACGACGAGGAACTCGTCTCCATCCTCGCCGAGGCCGCCGAGGAGGCGACCGACGCGCGGGTCCAAGCGGGCGGCACCTACGTCTGCATCGAGGGTCCCTCGTACTCCACGAAGGCCGAAAGCGAGCACTACCGCGCGCAGGGCTGGGACGTCATCGGCATGACGACCATCCCCGAGGCCAAACTCGCCCGGGAGGCCGAGATGGCCTACGCGACCATCACCGGCGTCACCGACTACGACGTCTGGAAGGAAGACAGCGAAGTCACCCTCGACGAGGTGCTGAAGAACGCCGCCGCCAACGAGGAGGCAATCAAGGAGACCGTCGAGGCCGCCATCCGCAAGATACCCGACGGCCACGAGACCGACAGCCACGCCGCGCTCGAAGGGACCATCAACACGCCCGACGAGGCCATCCCCGCCGAGACGAAAGAAAAGCTCGCGCCGCTCATCGACAAGTACGTCGACTGAGCCGGCGCTTCAGTCGTTCAGTTCTGCGGATTCTTCCGAACCGTCCTCCGGCACCGGGACCTCGCGTTCACCGCGCGCCACCTCGTCGTCCGGCGAGAACTCGACCGCGTGACAGCGTTCGCAGTACTCGTTTTCCCCGCGGTCAGTCGTCGCGAGCGGGATGCCGGCCGCGACGAGTTGCGTGCTGAACTCCCGAGCGACGCCGCTGTCGTCCGACTCGCCGCAGACGACGCACTCGCGGACCGCCCGCGGCGACGTGACCACCTCGCGGACGCGGCCGAACGAGGTCGGACTGTACGAGACGTAGCCGGGGAAGTAGCAGTGCAACCAGAAGATGGGCAAGAAAAACAGGAGCGCCCACGTCCAGATGGCAGACTGGGGAAACAGAATCGCCGCCGCGAGCGCCGCGAACAGCGTCGACGTGACGAGCGAAACCGCGACCGTCAACCGCCGGAGCGTGCTGGAGAGCAGGGTCGGATGGGACACGTCCGAGAGTGACGGCGGGTCCGATAAAATAGCTAGTCGTCCGCGATGGCCTCGGCTTCGAGTTCGGGGTCGTCGGCGTCGTCATCGGTATCGTCGGAGCCGTCGACGGCCGTCTCGGCTTCCGACGCGTCAGTTCCGTCGGCGTCCGGGTCGACCTCCGACCCCGCGCCGGGGTCGGCGTCGAACACCTCGGGGTTCCGAATCCAGAGGTCGCCGAACAGGTCGTCCTGCTTGAGGTAGACCGTGCTCCGGTGGGACAGAAACAGGAGCGCGAGATAGGTCGTCATCACCGTGTCGGCCACGTCGCGGACCTCGGCGAACAGCACCTCGTCGCGGCCCTTCTGGTAGTGCGTCGCGAGCACGTCGCCGACGGCTTCGACGACCGCCTCGATATCCTCGTTGTGGGCGGTCCCGGTCACGTCGTCCTCCGTGGGTTCGCCCGCGCCGCGCATCTCGCCGGGCGTGTGGTAGTCGAGCGTCTGCGTCCCCCGGGAGAAGCCGCGCGGCGATTCCGAGGTGTCGTACTCGCGGCGGCGCTTCCACCACGACCCGCGTTCGACCTCCCGGAGTTCGCGGACGAGTTCGTCCAGCGTTTCGGGCGACCCGCGGGCCTGCTTGCGTTCGAGTCGGCGGTCCATCTCGTCTTCCAGCGCGTCGATGGGGTCGAAACCGGGCGGACCGCCGTCGTCGTCGCCGGGGTGACCTTCGTCGCCGCCGCCCTGTAAGGCGAGTTCCCACGGTTCGAGTTCCTCCTCGTCGGGTTCGTCCGGCGCGAGGAGTTCGTCGGACTTCATGCGCAGGAGGACGCTCGCGTAGAACAGCGCCCGCCCGGTCGTCCGGAGGTCCATCGCGTCGAGGCGGTTCAGGAAGGCGTCTGTGACCTCCACGATGTCGATATCCCACGGGTCGATGGTGCCCTCCTTCGCGAGTTGGACGAGGAGTTCGACCGGTTCGACCTCGTCGTCGTCGGTCTCCGAGACGTCTTCCGGGAGAACCTCGTCCATCGCGTCGGGTTCGGTGGGGCCGGCGGAGTCGGCGGCGTCCGGAGTGGTGTCGGCCGCGGAACCCGACTCGGCGTCGTCGCCGCCGAACGAGAAGACCGCGTCGTCATCGTCATCCTCGTCGCTCGCATCGCGCTCGCCACGCCCGCGAGAGAGGTTCAGTTCGGGGATGTCGTCAGTCATCCGCCGGAACCTCCGCTTCCACGTCCGCGTCGGCTCCGCCGCCGTCACCACCGTCGGCGTCGTCGCCGTCGTCGTCGCTTCCGCTGTCGTCGCCGTCGAATCCGTCCGCGTCGCCTCCGTCGCCTCCATCGCTTCCGGGGCCGTCGTCGCCGCCGAACTGGATACCCGTGACGGCGCTGACGTTGTCGCCCTGCATCGTCACGCCGATGGCGCGCTCGGCGCGTTCGAGCAGCGCGGAGCGGTGCGAGACGACGACGAACTGGGCGTCGCCCGCGAGGTCGTCGACCATCTGGCCGACGCGCTCGGCGTTCGCGGCGTCGAGGAAGGCGTCCACCTCGTCGAGCGCGTAGAACGGCGCGGGGTTGTGCCGCTGGATTGCGAAGATGAACGCGAGCGCCGTCAGCGACTTCTCGCCGCCGGACATGGCGTCGAGGCGCTGGATGGGCTTGTCGCCCGGCTGGGCCTTCATCGTCAGCCCCTCCTCGAATGGGTCTTCCGGGTTCTCCAACTGGAGGTGGCCCGTCCCGTTCGACAGGCGCTCGAAGATGTCGGTGAAGTTCTCGGCGATGGCGTCGAACGACTCCATGAACGTCGCCTTCTTCTGGGACTCGTACTGGTCGATGCGGTCGGCGATGGCGTCTCGCTCTTCGACCAGCACGTCGCGGCGCTCCTGGAGGGATTCGAGGTCGGCCTTCACGTCGTCGTACTCGTCGATGGCGAGCATGTTGACCGGTTCGAGTTCCTCCATCTCCTCGGTGAGCCGCTCGATTTCGGACTCGACCGTATCGTGGTCGGGAATCTCGTCGGGGTCGTAGTCGCCGACCTGCGACTCGAGTTCGTCGATTTCCCACTCGAGGCGCTCCGCGGCCGAGCGCATGCTTTCGAGCTTCGATTCGACCGCGTTCACCCGGTCTTTCTTCTCGTCGCGGGCGCTCCGAGCCTCCCGGAGGTCGCCCTGGAGCTCCGTGCGGTCCTCCTTGAGGTCGACCAGTTCCTCCTCGAGTTCGGCGACCGCCTCGCGCTTTGCTTCGAGGTCGCCCTCGCGCTCCTCGATTTTCGACTCCGCCTCGGAGATGGACTTCCGGGCCTCAGCTTTGCGGTTCTGGGCGGCCTCGACCGTGTCGTGGAGGTCGTCGACCGCGTCTTCCGCGTACTGCTTTTCGAGCTGAATCTCGTTGAGCCGGCCGTCGAGCGTGGACATCCGGTCTTCGAGGTCGTCGATGTCCGCGCGAATGTCGTCGGCGCGGGCGGTGAGTTCCGGAATCTCGGAGTCCGCGAGTTCGGTCTCGATGTCCTCGATTGCGGCCTCGACCGTCTCGATTTCGTCGTCGAGGTCGGCGATTTCGTCGTCGAGGTCGGACATCTGTTCGTCCACCGACTCGCGTTCGGACTGGAGTTCGTCGAGGCGGTCGTCGAGGCGGTCGATTTCGGCTTCGGCGTCCTCGATGTCCTCCTCGGCGTCCTCGATTTCGCGCTCGATGGTCCGGACGCGGTCGGCGGCGTCGGAGGCCCGGCCGCGGGCGTCGTCGAGGTCGTCGTCGATGTCCCGAATCTCGCCGTTGAGCGAGCGACGGCGGTCTTCGAGCTTCGTGATTTCCTTCGCGAGGCGTTCGAGTTTGCCCTCGCCGGACTTCGAAAAGGAGTAGCGAGAGCCGCCGCCGGAGCCGCCGGTCATCGCGCCGGAGCGCTCGACGAGGTCGCCGTCGAGGGTGACCATGCGGTAGTCGCCCATCAGGTCGCGGGCGGTCTCCATGTCCTCGACGACGAGCGTCGAGCCGAGGACGTACGAGAAGACGGACTCGTACTGGCTGTCGTAGTCGACGAGGTTGCGCGCGAAGTCGACGACGCCGGGGTTGTTGGGCTTGCGCGGCAGGCTCCGGTTGTCCATCTTCGTGATGGGCAGGAACGTCGCGCGGCCCGCGTTGCGGGACTTCAGGTGGTCGATACAGGACGACCCCACGCCGTCGTCGTCGACGACGACGTTGGCGAGGCGGCCGCCGGCGGCCGTCTCACACGCCTTGGCGTACTCGCCGTCGACGGAGCCGAGTTGGCCGACCGCGCCGTGAACGCCGGAGATGCCGGCGTTGAGGATGGTCGTGACGGCTCGGGGCCAGGAGTTGTCGCCGTCCTTCCCGGCGCGGGCTTCGAGGCGGGCGTACTCGGACTGCTTGGTCTGGAGTTCGTCCGTGACCTCCGAGAGTTCGTCGTTCAGTTCGGCCTTCTCGGCCTGCAGGTCCTCGATGACGCCGTCTATCTTCGCCTTGTTCTTCTCGGCGGTGTCGAGTTCGCTGTGCAGGTCGGAGACCGTCGCCTTCAGTTCGGGGATGCGCTCGCGGGCGCGTTCGAGTTCGTCCCGCGTCTCCGAGATCTGGTTCGAGCGGCGGCGCGCGTCGTCGAGCAGGCGGTCCTTGGCGCGCTGGCGGTCGTTCTTCTCGTCTTTGAGCTCGTCGAGCGTCTCCTTTCTCGCCGCGAGTTCGGACTTCAGTTCGTCGAACTCGGTGTCGACCGAGTCGATTTCGGCCTGCACCTCGGAGAGTTCGACCCGCTTGGACTGGATGTCGCTTTTGACCGACGCCTTCTCGACTTTGACCTCGCGGATGTCGTCTTCGAGGTCGTCGATCTGTTCTTGCTTGCGGTCGATGTCGACGAACGCCTTCCGGCGCTCGGCCTCGGCGTCGTCGCGCTTTTCCTCGGCGGCCTCGATGGCGTTTTCGAGCCGGGAGATGTCGCCTTTTATCTCCTCCATCTCCGACTTGATGCGGAGCTGTTCGTCCTCGCCCTTGCGCTCGATTTCGCGGGTGAGGTCTTCGAGGTCCTCTTCGAGACGGGTGACCTTGCCCTGTCGCTCGTCGAGTTCGGCCTGTAGGTCTTCGAGGTCGGCCTCCGTGGACTCGATGCGCGATTCGGTCCGCGAGAGGTCGTCGCGCTTGTCTTCGAGCTCCGCGGCCTTCAGGTAGCCCTCGTACTCTTCTTTCTCCTCGCGGAGTCCCTTGTAGGTGAGCGCGGTCTCGCGCTCGTCGGCGAGTTGGTCGAGGCGCGTCTCCTTTTCCTCGATGCGGAGGTCCGCCTCGTCGACGCGCTCTTCGACCGCCTCCAACTCCTCGAAGGCGGCGTCTTTCTTCTCGTCGAACTCGGCGACGCCCGCGATTTCGTCGATGATGCCCCGCCGCTGGTAGGGCGTCATGTTGATTATCTCGGTCACGTCGCCCTGCATGACGACGTTGTAGCCCTCGGGGGTGATGCCCGCCTGGGCGAGCAGGTCCTTGATGTCCGAGAGGTTGACGGAGCGCTCGTTGAGGTAGTAGTACGAGTAGTAGTTGTCCGGCGTCTCCTTGACGCGGCGCTTGATGGTTATCTCCTCGACGTCGCCGACCTTGTCGGTGCCGGCGGCGTTGACGACCTGCGACCGGTCGAGCGTCCCCTCGGAGTTGTCGAGGACGACCGTGACGCTGGCCTCCTTGGGCTGTTTCGCGGCCTCGTCGCTCCCGTCGGCGTGACCGGGATTGTAGATGAGGTCCGTCAGCTTCTCGGCGCGAATCCCGCGGGTGCGGGCGAGACCGAGCGCGAAGAGGACGCCGTCGATGATGTTCGATTTGCCGGAACCGTTCGGGCCCGTAACGACCGTGAAATCCTCGTAGAACGGGATGCGAGTCGGCCGCCCGAAGCTCTTGAAACCGTCAAGGACGAGCTCTTTGATGTGCATGGGTTGGTGTTCACGCGGGCGACGCCCGCAGGTGGAGCGCGCCGCATGAACACGGGGCGCGCTCGCGTCGGACGGCGCGCCCGATTACGCGACGATGATGTCGTCGTCGGGGGTCTCGCCGTCGCCTTCGTCAGTCTCGTCGGTCTCGTCCGGTTTAGTCTCATCGCCGTCGGCCGGCTCCGCCTCGTCGGCCTCGGCGGGCTCCGCGGCGGACTCGGCTTCGGTCTCCCAGTCGCCGCGGCGGGTCGCGGCCCGCGAGGGGACGTCCACGTCGTTGGCGTCTTCGAGCTGGCGAAGCCGTTCTTTGGTCTCGACGAGTTCCTCGGTGAGCCCGTTCACGGCGGCCTGCAGTTCTGCGACTTTGGATTCGAGTTCCTCCACCCGGTTACTCATGGGTAACATAGCCCCTCGCGTGAGACATAAATGTGCGTCAGACAATCACCGAAAATGTGATACGTGTGCGGGCGACCCGCCTTCGCACGCTCGCCGCCGCCGCCTCAGTCCCGGTACGACTCGGTCGTTGTCTGCCGGAGCGAGCGGACCGCCTCGAGGTACGCTTCCCGACTGCGCTTTTCTGCTTTCGCCGCGCGGACCTCGGCCATCGCCTCGGGGCTCGTGAGCAGGTCGACCAGCGTGCAGGCGGTGAGTTTCGCCGGGATGACGTACGCCATCTCCTCGTCGACGACCCGGAAGTCCCGGGCGTGAATCGCGCCCTCGAAGCCGCCGGTCCACGGGTGGATTCCGGGGACGAGCTGCGTGATGTCGCCCATGTCCGTCGAGCCCGAGAGGTGGGCGTGGCCCTCGTCGACGGCGTCGGGGCCGACGACGTCGCGGGCGTTTTCGTCGTAGAACGCGACCATCGTCTCGTCGGTCCGAAGCGGCATGTAACCGGGGTAGTCCTCGATTTCCACGTCGCCGCCGACGCCCATCGCGCCGGAGGCGAGCGCCCGGTTGACCGACTCGTTCGCCTCGGAGACGGCCTCGACGGAGGCCGCGCGGACGTACGACTCCATCGTCACCTCTGCGGGGACGACGTTGACGCCGTCGCCGCCGCGGGTGATGATGGGGTGGACGCGGACGTGGTCCTCGTCGCGGAAGCGCTCGCGCTGGGCGTGGACCGCGTTCATCCCGAGCATCGCGGCGTTGAGCGCGTTGACGCCCTCTTCGGGGGCCGCGCCGGCGTGCGCCTCGGCCCCGCGGTAGGTGACGAACTTGCCGACGAACCCGTTCGTCGAGAAGTCGCTCGTAATCGTCCGCTCGGGCGTGTCGCTGCCGGCGTGCATCATCGCGGCGGCGTCCCAGTCGTCGACGTAGCCGCGGCGGATGAGCTCCTGTTTGCCGCCGAAGAACTCGATGTCGCCCGCTTCGAGCAGGTCGCGGCGGTAGTCGAGGTCGAGATACTCCTCGGCCGGGACGGCGACGAACTCGACCGCACCGTCGAGGTCGTCGACGACGCCGCTTTCGACGAGGCCGAAGGCGGTCCCGACGAGGTGCGCGAGCTGGGCGTTGTGGCCGCAGGCGTGGACCGCGCCGGTCTCGGGGTCCGCCATCGGGTGGTCCGGGTTGACGAGCGCGTCGAGTTCACCGAGGACGGCCGCGACGAAGTCGCCCTCGCCGGCTCTGGCGCGCGCGCCGGTAATCGCCAGTTCCGTCTCCACGTCGAGGTCGAGGTCCTCGAAGAGAGAGACGACCTTCTCGGTCGTCTTGACCTCCTTGTAGCCGAGTTCCGGTTCGGCTTGCACGTCCTTCGCGAAGGCGGTGATTTCGTCGGCGCGGTCGTCGATAGCGTCGCAGACGCGGGTTTTGAGGTCTGCAGTCATCTGAGTCGCGTGTCGAGACGGGGCGGGAGGTGATAAGTGACGCCGCCAAGGGGCGTAGCCGCGGCCGGTCCCGTTAGTCTTTAGCCCACCGCCGTCGAAGCGCGCCCAATGACTGCGCAAGCGCTCGAACAGCGCGAACTCGCGGTCGTCATCGGGTTGGAGGTCCACGTTCAACTCGAGACGGCCACGAAGATTTTCTGTAGCTGTTCGACCGAGCCTGCCGAGGACGAGGAGCCGAACACCCGCGTGTGCCCCGTCTGTCTCGGGCTGCCGGGCGCGCTCCCGGTGCTCAACGAGGCGGCGGTGGAGTCGGCGGTCAAAATCGGCAAGGCGCTGAACGCCGATATCGCCGAGGACACCCGCTTCCACCGGAAGAACTACTACTACCCCGACCTGCCCAAGAACTTCCAAATCACCCAGTACGACGCGCCCATCTGCGCCGACGGGACGCTGGAGGTGTCCGTCGAGGGCACCCGCCGGGACATCGGCATCACGCGCGCCCACCTCGAAGAGGACCCCGGCAGCCTCCAGCACAAAGGCGGCAGCATCGACACGGCGGACTACACGCTCGTCAACTACAACCGCGCCGGCACGCCGCTGGTCGAAATCGTCACCGAGCCCGACTTCCGGAGCCCCCAGGAGACCCGCGCGTTCCTCGCGAAGCTCGAAGAGGTGCTCGAATACCTCGGCGTGTTCGACGCCACCCGCGACGGCTCGCTCCGCATCGACGCCAACATCTCGCTCGTCCCCGCCGACGAGGTCGACGACGACGGCTCGATTTCCGACGAGGCGCTCGAAGCGGCCAACCGAACCGAGGTCAAGAACATCTCCAGCCACAAGGGCGCAGAGAAGGCGCTGGCCTACGAGGTCACCCGCCAGAAGAACGCCATCAAGCGCGGCCGCGCCGTCGAACAGGAGACGCGCCACTGGGACGAGTCCCGCGGCATCACCGTCTCGATGCGCTCGAAGGAAGAAGAAAAGGACTACCGCTACTTCCGCGAGGCCGACCTCCCGCCGCTGCAGGTCGCCCACTGGAAGGAGGAGATTCCGATTCCGGAACTCCCCGACGCCCGCCGCGAGCGCTTCCACACCGAGTACGGCATCGACGAGGAGTCCGCCTCGAAGCTCACCTCGACCAAGGAGGTCGCCGACTTCTTCGAGGACGTGGCCGCCGAGTTCGACGCCGACCTCGCCGCGACGTGGGTCGCCGACAACCTGCTCGGCGAACTCAACTACCGCGACATGCATATCACGGACGTGTCGGACCGCCTCGACGAGTTCACGCGGCTGGTCGAACTCGTCGACGCCGACGAGGTGACGACGAAGAACGCCGAGGAAATCGTCCTCCGCGAGATGCTCGACGAGGGCAAGGACCCCGACACCATCGTCGACGAAGAAGGGCTCGGCAAGGCCGACGACGACGAAATCGGCGGCTTCGTGCAGGAAGCCATCGACGAGAACCCCGACGCCGTCGAGGACTACCACGACGGCGAGGGCGGCGCGCTGAACTTCCTCGTCGGGCAGGTCATGCAGAAGTCCAAGGGGAGCGCCGACCCCGGCACGGTGAACCAGTTGCTCCGCGAGCGACTGGACGAATAACCGACCGTCTTCGGTTTCTCTTCTCCGCGACGAGCGGCCGTTTCCTGTCAGGCCGGCGAGCGTGACTACGACCAGTCGTCGTCATCGTCGCGCCCGAACAGCATCGCCGACCCGAGGACGACCGCGAACCACGTCAGGGCCTCCTCGGCCGCCGGCGACGCCGGAAGCGGGCGGTCCACGCCGGTCCGGTAGACGAGGAAGTAGTCGCCGTCGAGTTCGAACACTCGTGCGCCCGCGCTCGCCGACCAGAGTTCGTGGTCCGCCGTCGCCGACCCGTCTTCGATAGCCGCCCACGCGGTCGGGTATCGGTCCGGGGGGCGAGCGAGATGGTCCAGCGCCGCCGCGGCCGAGACGCGGGCCGTCGAGAGGACGTACCGGCCGTCCTCCCACGTCGATTCGCGCTCGAAGACCCGGCCGTCGTAGTAGACGAGATACAGTTCGTCGGCGTCGAGGTGCCCGGAGCCGGATTTCACGTCGGGGTGGTCCACCGCGAGCGACCCGTTCAGGGTCGCGGCCTCCAGCGCGCAGTAGCGAGTCACCGACGACCCGACCGAGCAGGCGAAGCCGTCGATGCCGTGCCACAGGTCGGAGCGCGCATCACGGTCGGGCACGACGAGTCGGTCGTCCTCGACCCCGATTTCGGCTGACTCGTAGGTGTACGTCGGTCCGGTGAGCCCGAGCGTCGGGCCCCAAAGCGGCGTGAGAATCAGGAGGACCGCGAGGCCGAGACGGAGGTGTTCGGTGGAGGGCTGTCGCATGGCGCTCCCTTCCGACCCGTCGAGGAAAGTCGTTCTGCTGTCAGGTCAGCCGGTGGAGGGCGATGGTGGCCGAGACTAGTCGTCACCCGCCGCCGGCGTCGCCCCGCGGTCGAGGACGCCCTCGCGCCACGTGCCGAGCCGGAACCACGCGACGGCGACGGCGAAGGAGGTGACGGCACCGACGACGTACGCCCACCAGAGGCCTTCGACGCCCCGCGCGAGCCCCGAGACGGTGCCGACGACCGGGAGGGAGACGGTCCACGTGAACGCGACCGCGAGGGCGACCGGAACGCGGAAAATCCACCGCGAGAGGAACGACAGCGCCATCGCGGCCTTCGTGACGCCCGCGCCGCGGAACGCCCCCTGAATCACCATCACGCCGCCGAAGAACGCCCACGACGGGGCGACGATGCGGAGGAACGTCACGCCCGCGTCGATGACCGGCTGTTCGTCGATAAAGAGACGCATCGCCTCGGCCGGGAAGGCCACCACGAGACCCGCGGCGGCGAAGAGCAGCCCCATCGTCCCCGCCATCGCGGTCCACGCGACCGAGGCGGCCCGGTCGGGCGTCCGCGCGCCGAGGTTCTGGCCGACGCCGGTCGCCGTCGCCTGTCCGACCGCGCCGGAGACAGTCCACGAGACGGACATGAGGCGGACGCCGATGCCGTAGGCCGCGGTCGGCGTCGGTCCGAACCGAGCGACGAACGCCGCCATCACGACCGCGGAGAAGCTCCGCGCCCAGCCGTCGAGCGTCGCGGGATAGCCGATATCGACCAGCTTTCTGAGGCGCTCGGGGTCGGGTCGGAGGTCGGTGGGGCGGAGTCTGACTCCCCAGTCGCCGCGCAGGAGGATGTAGACGCCGGCGGCCGTCGCGAACAGTCGGGCGACGAGCGTCGCAATCGCCGCGCCGCGGGTCCCCATCCCCGCGATTGGGCCCCAGCCGATGATGAGAATCGGGTCGAGGACGACGTTGAGGCCGGCGGAGGCGACCATGAGCCACATTGCGGTCTTCGTGTCGCCCGCGCCCTGTAGCGCCGCCCGGAACGCGAAAAACAGGAACGTGAGCGGGAGCGAGAGGAAGATGACCTCGATGTAGGCGAGCGCCTCGGTGAAGACGGCTCCCTCCGCGCCGATGAGTTCTAAAAGCGGATGTCTGAACGCGAAGCCGGCGACGGCGAGGACGACCGACACGGCGAGGGTGAGAAGCACCGTCTGGCCGACGACGCGGTCGGCCTCGCGGTCCTCGCCCGCGCCGACGTGCTGCGAGACGAGGGCGATGGTCGCCGCGGTGATTCCCATCGCGGTCGAGACGAACATCCAACTCGTCGGGAACATGAGCGAGACGGCGGCGACGGCGTCCGCACCGACGCGGCCGACCCAGAACACGTCCGCGAGGTTGTACAGCGTCTGGAGGAGGTTTCCCGCGACGAGCGGCCACGAGAGCGAGAGCAGTTTGGGCGCTATCGCCCCCTCGGTCATGTCGACTCGCGAGTCACCCGACACGGTCTCAGGTTCGGCGGGCGGAGGTTATCGCTTCTGGTGTCACGCGGCGTCGCGGCCGCATCGGCGAACACACACCTTCGCGCGCGAAGCGCGCTCACCCGCACGCCCGTATCCGCGCGCGTTGAGGCGTCTACACCCCGAATTCGGCACGAAAGGTTTAGGACAACCCCCGACATATCGCCGCTCAATGAGTAGGGGTCCGGAACTCATCATCACCGAGAAGGACAACGCCGCGAGGCGCATCGCCGACATCCTGAGCGGCGAGACCGCCTCCGCGGAGCGAATGAACGGCGTGAACGTCTACAAGTGGGGCGGCAAGCGCTGCATCGGGCTGTCGGGCCACGTCGTCGGCGTGGACTTCCCGCCGGAGTACAACGACTGGCGCGACGTGGAGCCGGTCGAACTCATCGGCGCGCCCGTCGAGAAACACCCCACGCAGGAGAACATCGTCGCCGCGCTCCGCCGGCTCGCCCGCCGCGCGGGGACGGTCACCATCGCGACCGACTACGACCGCGAGGGTGAACTCATCGGGAAAGAGGCGTACGAACTCGTCCGCGACGTGAACGAGGACGTGCCCGTCGACCGCGTGCGGTTTTCCTCCATCACGAAGCGCGAGGTGACGGAGGCGTTCGAGAACCCCGACGACCTCGACTTCAACCTCGCCGCGGCGGGCGAGGCCCGACAGATTATCGACCTCGTCTGGGGGGCCGCGCTCACGCGCTTCCTCTCGCTTTCGGCCCGCCAGCTCGGCAACGACTTCATCTCGGTCGGTCGCGTGCAGGGACCGACGCTGAAGCTCATCGTCGACCGCGAGCGCGAAATCGAGGCGTTCGACCCCGAGGACTACTGGGAGCTGTTCTCCAAGCTGACGAAGGACGCCGACGGCGACGCCGAGTCCTTCGAGGCGCAGTACTTCTACCTCGACGACGACGGCACCGAAGCCGAGCGCATCTGGGACGAGGAGTCCGCGGAGTCGGCCTACCAGACGCTTCTCGGCGTCGAGTCCGCGGAAGTCGCGTCGGTCAACCGCCGCACGCGGACCGACACGCCGCCCGCGCCGTTCAACACCACGCAGTTCATCCGCGCCGCCGGCTCCATCGGCTACTCCGCCCAGCGGGCGATGAGCATCGCCGAGGACCTCTACACGGCCGGTTACATCACCTACCCGCGGACCGACAACACGGTGTACCCCGACGACCTCGACCCGCGCGAACTGCTCGGCGCGTTCGAGGGCGACCGCCGGTTCAAGGAGGACGCCGAATCCCTCCTCGAACAGGAGGAAATCGAGCCCACCGAGGGCGACAACGAGACGACAGACCACCCGCCGATTCACCCGACCGGCGAACTCCCCTCGGCGTCCGACCTCACCGAAGACGAGTGGGACGTCTACGAACTCGTCGTCCGACGCTTCTTCGCCACCGTCGCCGAGGACGCCGTCTGGGAGCACCTCCGCGTCGTCGCCGAGGTCGAGGGGCTCTCGCTGAAGGCCAACGGCAAGCGCCTGCTCGAAGCGGGCTACCACGACGTCTACCCGTACTTCAACTCTACCGAGTCGTTCGTGCCGGACGTCGAGGAAGGCGAGTCGCTCGTGCTGTCCGACACGCACCTCGACGCCAAGCAGACCCAGCCCCCGCGGCGCTACGGCCAGTCGCGGCTCATCGAGACGATGGAACAGATGGGCATCGGGACGAAGGCGACCCGCCACGACGTGATTCAGAAGCTCTACGACCGCGGCTACATCGAGAGCGACCCGCCGCGACCGACCCGGCTCGCGCGGGCGGTCGTGGAGGCCTCCGAGGACTTCGCGAAACTCATCGTCAGCGAGGAGATGACCTCGCAGCTCGAATCCGACATGCTGGCCATCGCCCGCGGCGAGGCCACCCTCGAAGACGTGACCGAAGAGTCCAAAGAGATGCTCCAGGACGTGTTCGAGGGGCTGATGGAGTCCCGCGAGGAGCTCGGAAAACAGCTCCAAGACTCGCTGAAAGCCGACAAGACGGTCGGCACCTGTCCCGAGTGCGGCGGCGACCTCGTCGTCAGAAAGAGCCGCCGCGGCTCGTACTTCATCGGCTGTGACTCCTATCCCGACTGCACCTACACGCTCCCGCTTCCCTCCACGGGCAAGCCGCTCATCATGGAGGAGTCCTGCGAGGAACACGACCTCCACCACATCAAGATGCTCGCCGGGCGCAAGACGTTCGTCCACGGCTGCCCGCTCTGTAAGGCCGAGGAGGCCGACGAGGAAGACGACCTCGTCATCGGGACGTGTCCCGAATGTGGAGACGAACACGACGGCGACCTCGCCATCAAGCGCCTCCGGTCTGGCTCCCGGCTCGTCGGCTGTACCCGCTATCCCGACTGCGACTACTCGCTGCCGCTGCCCCGTCGCGGCGACATCGAGGTGACGGACGAGTCCTGCGAGGAACACGACCTGCCAGAGCTCCGGATTACGTACGAAGGCGACCGCGAACCGTGGGAGCTCGGCTGTCCCATCTGCAACTACCGAGAGTATCAGGCCCAGCAGAACGGCGAGGGCGGCTCCGACCTAGAGAGCATCAGCGGTATCGGCGCGAAGACCGCCGAGAAACTGAAAGACGCCGGCATCGAGGACGTGAAGACGCTGAAGGCGTCCGAACCCGACGACATCGCGGCGAAAGTCGAGGGCGTGGGCGCGGATACGGTTCGGAAGTGGCAGACCGCGGCGGACTGAACGACAAACCGTAACGTCACAGACACGAACCGGCCGATACCACCCGAACCCCTCATTTCATCCGCACGCTTTTTACGCCCCCTCAAGCAAAGAGCGACCAATGAGCTATCCGTGGGAAGACTGGGATCATATCACCAAAATCGACCCTGACAAGGACCTCGTCGACGGCGAGACGTTCGAAGACGTGTGTGAGACGGGCACCGACGCCCTCGAAATCGGCGGCACGCTCGACATCACAGAGGAGAAGATGGAGCGCGTCATCGAGGCGACCTCGAAGTACGACGTGCCAATCTACCAGGAGCCGTCGAACCCCGGCGTCGTCATCGACGACGACGCGCTTGACGGCTACCTCATCCCGACGGTGTTCAACGCGAGCGACTCGTTTTGGATCACCGGCGCGCACAAGGAGTGGGTCCGCATCGAAGACGGCCTCGACTGGGACCGCACCCACACCGAGGCGTACATCGTGTTGAACCCCGAGTCGTCGGTCGCCGAGTACACCGACGCCGACACCGACCAGTCCGCCGAGGACGTGGCCTCCTTCGCCCGCGTCGCCGAGAAGATGTTCGGCCAGAAAATCATCTACGTCGAGTACTCCGGCACCTACGGCGACCCCGAGAAGGTCGGCGCGGCGCACGACGCGCTCGACGACGCGACGCTGTTCTACGGCGGCGGCATCCACGACTACGACACCGCCTACGAGATGGGTCAGCACGCGGACGCGGTCGTCGTCGGCAACCTCCTGCACGACGAGGGCGTCGACGCGGTCCGCGAGACGGTCGAGGGCGCGAAGGACGCGACGGCCGAACTCGTCGCGGAGTAATCCCCACGGGCGCGGTTTCGTCTTCTACGCCGACTCCATCGACTCGGCCGACCCCGAGTTCACGCCGCCAGCGTGTGACTGCCGAGACGCATCGACGCCGAGCGCCGACGCGTTCGGCGCGCCGCGACCGAGGAGCGTCGCCGACGCGACGAGAAAGCAGAACGACGCGGTCGCGGCGAGCGCGGTGCCGACGGCCGGCACCGCGGCGCAGAGGGAGACGAGCAGGCCGGCCACGAAGCCGACGAGCGCGACCCCAGAGGCGACGCCGATAAACGAGCGGTCGAACGCGATGTCGCGCGCGACCGGAATCGCCGCGGCGAGCGACCCCTCGCGGGCGAGGGCGACCGTGGCGGCCACCGAGAGATACGAGCCCATCAGTGCCGCGAGGCCGGCCGCGACGAGACCGACGGTTTCGAGCGCGGAGAGGCCGAGGAGCCCGAGCATCGCCGGATTGGTCGCATACGTGAGCGTCGCAAGCGAGAGTCCGGAACCCGGAAGCGCGGCGGTCGCGAGGCCGACTGCGGGGAGTTGGAGCGCGACGAGCGCGGCCGAGAGACGAGCGCCGTCGGCGACCATGTCGGTGTAGTCGTCGAACGACGGGAGCGCGGTCGCGTCGCGGTCGCCGGCGCGAACGAGGCGGACCACGTAGCCCGCAAGGAGAACGCCCGCGAGCGGCGTGGCGAACGACGCGAGCGTCGCGAGGACGCCGACGAGCGTCGTATCGAACGAGGTGTCTTCGGCGAGCGGGAGGGCGAACGCGGCTTCGAGGTCTGAAACGTCCATGTCCGAGGCGAGGTGGCCGCGGGTTCGGATATAAACCTCAGCATCGGAGCCGCCGCGGTGGAAGGGAGAAGCGATTCCGATTCACTCCTCGGCGGTCGGCTCACCGTCCCAGTAGCCGACTTCGGCGTCTCGCGGGTAGTAGCCGTGGAGCGTCCGGGTGTTCTTGTCGCCGCCCGGCGGTGCGCCGCAGAACACCCCGACTTTGTCGGAGTCCGGGTAGCCCGTCACGTCGGGGTGGTTCATGGTCGAGAGCGCGAGATACCGGAGCGGTTCGTCGCCGTCGTTCTCGATTTGTCTCGCGTAGTCGGCACCGGCGGGGAGCGCGACGTAGGTATCCGGTTCGAGGTCGAGGTCGGCCGCGCCCTCTCGTGTCCGGAGCGTGCCCGTTCCGGAGAGCACGTACAGCGCCTCTTCGTTACCTTCGTGGTAGTGGGTCGGCCACGGGCGCTTCCCCGGCGGGACCTCGTAGAGCGAGCAGCCGAGGTCGCGGCCGCCGGCGCGTTCGGCGAGTCGCTTCCGGCGGAACGCGAAGCGGTCGCCTCGCTCGCTTTCGGACCAGTCGAGGTCGGCGACGCGGGCGGCGTTGGGTGCCGGGCCGGACTCCGAGGAAGCGTCCGCGTCGGTTCGCGGTTCGTCCGCCGGCGCGTCCGGTGAGTCGGGAGCCATACCGGGAGGACACGCGCAGCGAACTAAGTACCACGGTACCACAGACCCCGTCAACGAGTACCCCACATCGTCCCGCTTCTCGGTGGATTCGACACTCGAACGCGTCCGAGCGAGGCGAAGACACGATGTTTAAGACGAACGGTCGGGAACCACGTCGTATGCGAAACCGAACGTACACGGCCGACGCCGAACCCGGTGACACGGTCACCGTCGCCGGCTGGGTCCACGAAGTTCGTGACCTCGGCGGCATCGCGTTTCTGATTCTCCGGGACACCTCCGGCAAGATTCAGGTCAAGTTCGAGAAAGACGAGATGGACGACGACCTCGTCGAGACGGGTCTCGGCGTCCACCGCGAGAGCGTCATCTCCGTGACCGGCGAGGTCGCGGAAGAGCCCCGCGCGCCGACGGGCGTCGAAGTCACGCCCGAGAGCCTCGACGTCATCGCCGAGGCCGAAGCGCAGCTCCCGCTCGACCCCTCCGGCAAGGTCGACGCCGAGCTCTCGACGCGCCTCGACAACCGCACGCTCGACCTCCGCAAGGACGAGGTCAAGGCCATCTTCGAGATTCGCGCCGAGGTCCAGCGCGCCGTCCGCGAGCAGTTCCGCGACCTCCGCGCCACCGAGATCAACACGCCGAAAATCGTCGCCACGGGGACCGAGGGCGGCACCGAACTGTTCCCCATCACGTACTTCGGCAAGGAAGCGTTCATGAACCAGTCGCCGCAGCTGTTCAAGCAGCTGATGGTCGGTTCCGGACTCGAACGCGTCTTCGAGGTCGGCCCCATCTTCCGCGCCGAAGAGCACAACACGCCCCGCCACCTCAACGAGGCGACCTCCATCGACTTCGAGTCGGCGTTCATCGACCACACCGAGGCGATGGACGTGTGCGAGGCCGTCGTCAAGGCCGCCTACGAGGCCGTCGAGGAGCACTGCCAGGACGAACTCGAAGCGCTCGGTCTCGAAGACGAGTTCGAAGCGCCGTCCGGCGAGTTCCCGCGGCTCAGCTACGAGGAGGCCATCCAGCGCATCAACGCCACGGGCAAGCTCGACGAGCAGCTCGTCTGGGGCGACGACCTCCCCACCGAGGGCGAGAAGGCGCTCGGCGAGGACGTCGGCGAGCACTACTTCATCACCGACTGGCCCAGCGAGATCAAGCCGTTCTACATCAAGGACCACGACGACGACGAGACGCTCTCGACGGGCTTCGACATGATGCACCCGAACATGGAGCTCGTCTCGGGCGGCCAGCGTGAACACCGCTTCGACCACCTCGTCGCCGGCTTCGAGCAGCAGGGCCTCGACCCCGACGCGTTCGAGTACTACACGAAGATGTTCAAGTACGGCATGCCCCCGCACGCCGGCTTCGGACTCGGCGGCGAGCGACTCATCATGACGATGCTCGGACTGGAGAACATCCGGGAAGCGGTTCTGTTCCCGCGCGACCGGCAGCGCCTGTCGCCCTAGGCGACGGCGCAACACGAGCGCGGGAGCAACGCCACGCGTTGCGAGTGAGCTCCCGCGCGACTGCCACCATCTGAGCCCGTACGGGCGAAGACGCACCAACCGACGCGCCCCATTTTTTGCGAAACAGTCGTTACCTCCCGGACACGTTAGAACACCATGCACGAACGTCGTCGTCGCGAGGGATACCGATGACCGACCCGAAGCGAATCGTCGACGACGCCATCGACGGCGCGGGCGACGACGAGGACTCGGCGCTCGAAGAGCTGGTCGCCGGCGTCGTCATGGGGCTCATCTTTCTGGTCGGATTCGGCCTGCTCGCGCTCGGAGTGTCGTGGTTCTGGATCGTCTTTCCGGTCGGTTTCGCGGGCGTGCTCCCCGCCGCGATAGCTCTCGTCCGCATCTACGAGTCCCGCCGCGGCGGCGACGCGGGCGAGTCGTTGACGACCGAGACCGAAGACGCGCTCGAAACGCTCCGCCGGCGCTACGCGACCGGCGAGCTCTCCGAGGAGGAGTTCGAGGCGAAAGTCGAGCGGCTGTTGGAGACGGAGACGGTCGCGGACGCTCGCAAAACGGCGGAATCGCGACGAACGACCCGGGAGGACGAAGCGACCGAATACGAGCGTTCCTGAGTCAGACTCGATACGAACACGGACGCGACGAAACGCAACACCGTTAACCGACCCCCGTCGTAGAACGACCGATGAGCGACGACGCGACGGCGTTCGTGCCCGGCCACGTCACGGGCTTTTTCAGCGCCCACCCCGCCGCCGACCCGGCGGTCGCCGGTTCCCGCGGCGCGGGGCTGACACTCTCCCACGGCGTCACCGTGACGGTCGAACCGGCGCAGGAGACGACCGTCACCCTCGACGGCGAGGCGGTCGAGATGCCGCCCGTGGCGGACGTACTTGCGGCGCTCGGCGCGACGGCCGCGGTCGACGCCGAAAGCGACCTGCCCCTCGGCGCGGGCTTCGGCGTCTCGGGCGCGATGGCGCTCGGGACCGCGCTGGCGGCGAACGCCGTCTTCTCCCGCGGACGCTCGGAAAACGAACTCGTCACCCTCGCCCACGTGGCCGAGGTCCGCGCGGGGACCGGCCTCGGAGACGTGGTCGCGCAGGCCCGCGGCGGGATGCCGATTCGGGTCGAACCCGGCGCGCCGGCCCACGGCCGGATGGACGGCGTCCCCGCGCGCCCCGAAATCGAGTACGTCGCGTTCGGCGGGCTCTCGACGGCCGACGTGCTGTCGGGAGACACGACAGCACTCACCGCCGCCGGCGAGGCGGCCCTCGAAGAGCTCCGCGCCGAGCCGACGCTCGACCGCTTCGTCGCCGAGTCGCGACGGTTCGCCCGCGACGCCGGCCTGTTGACCGACCGGGTCGAAGCCGCAATCGACGACGTGCGCGCGGCCGGCGGCGACGGGGCGATGGCGATGCTCGGCGAGACGGTGTTCGCGGTCGGGACGGGGCTGTCGGACGCCGGCTACGACCCAGAGCGCTGTCGCGTCCACCCCGCCGGCGCGACGCTGCGGAGCGAGTAAGCGGCCGCGAGGGCGACCTCGCGGTCGGGGGCGGTGCGGAATCCCGCCCGCGCCGATGAGAAAACGTGTTACTGTCGCGGCGACGACCCACCACCAATGAGCGACATCGAGATTCCCGAGAGCCACCCGAGATACCAGTCGCTTCTCACCCGCCACCGCATCGAGGAAGGCGTCGAGAAGGGTATCACGAGCCGGCAGGGACTCATCGCGCAGGGGCGCGGCGAGGCGTTCGATTACCTCCTCGGCGAGCGGACGATTCCGAGCGCGGACGAGGCCGCGCGGGCGGCCGCGGCGCACCTCCTGCTCGCCGACCACCCGGTCATCTCGGTCAACGGGAACGTCGCGGCGCTCTGCCCCGGCGAAATCGTCGAACTCGCGGCGGCCGTCGACGCCGACATCGAAGTCAATCTGTTCAACCGCACCGACGAGCGCATGCGGGCCATCGTCGACCACCTGCGCGACCACGGCGCGGACGAGGTGAAGGGACTCACCGCCGACGGGCGGATTCCGGGCATCGACCACGAGCGCGCGAAGGTCGACGCCGACGGCATCGGGAGCGCCGACGTGGTCGTCGTCCCGCTGGAGGACGGCGACCGGGCCGAGGCGCTCGGCGCGATGGACAAAGTCGAAATCGTCGTCGACCTCAACCCGATGTCGCGGTCGGCGCAGGTCGCCACGGTCCCCATCGTGGACAACATCGTGCGCGCCGTGCCGAACATCACCGCTCACGCCCGCGACCTGCGAGACGCGGGCGCGACGCGCGAGGAACTGGAGACCATCGTCGCCGAGTTCGACGCCGACGCCGCCCTCGACGCGGCAGAGCGAGCGATTCGTGCGGGCACAGACGACGAGTAAGCGACCGATACCGCTCGTCGCCGTCTCTCGACGTCCACAGAAAGTATTCTTGTGCTGACGAGTATAGCACGGGTATGACCTCCACCGATACGAGCGCGCCCGACGAAGGCGGGGCGACGGACGCTTCGACCGACGACGCGGCCGACGAAGACGGCGAGAGCGACACGTCGCTTCTGGACCGCTTCGTCGACGTGCTGTGGATTCTCCCGTGGTGAGCGTCGCTATCCGAACCCGCTCACCAGCACCGCGAGCCACTGGGCCGGGTCGCGTCGCCGGCGCACCTCGACCGCATCGACCCACTTGACCCACTGGAAGCCGCGTCGGTTCGGCGCGACCAGTCGGAGCGGCGCGCCGTGGCCGTGCGAGAGCGGTTCGCCGCCGACGCGGGTCGCAAGCAACATCTCCCGGGCCTCCGCGATTGGGAAGGACCACCGGAAGCCCGTCACCGACCGGACCGTCACCCACCGCGCTGACGAGTGAACACCGGCGCTATCGAGCGCGTCACCGAGTCTCACGCCGGTCCAGTTCTGCTCGGTGTACCACCCGCTCGTGCAGTCCAAGAGGACCGACCGCGTCTCGTCGGGCGCGAGGTCCGCCCGGTCGAGTTCGAGCGGACGGTCGACCAGTCCCGCGACCGAAAGGGACCACGAGTCGTGGTCGACGGGGTCGGGGTCGTCGGCGACCCAACTCGTCACCGGAAAGGCGTCGTTGCCCTCGCCGGGCGGGAGCGGCCGCGACCCGGTGAATCGTCGACCGACGCCGCGGAGCGACCCCACCGTCTCGGTCGCGCGGTAGCTCGCCGCGCCGAAGACGAGTATCGCGCCGTACTGGAGCGCCCGGCGTCGCTCCGCGAAGTCGACCGCGCGGGGTGCGCGGAAGCGCGCCCAGAGGTGGACGAGAAGGACTGGAATGACGAGCAGGCCGAAGCCGATGTGGACGTTGAGAAGCGTCCAGAAGGCGATTCGGACCTCGACGCCGAGCACCCACGCGATGCCGGTGCCGAGTGCCGCGAGCGCGACGACCGCGAGGAGAATCGAGACGGCTGTGTGGCGGTCCCGGAGCCGCGAGTCGACCACGCGGTGGCGGACCCGATAGAGTTTGAAGCCGACGAGCGCGACCAGCGAGAGGCCGGCGACGCCGTGGACGACGAACAGGAGGCCGTTGGCCGGATGGCCGGCCCCGAGGCTCAGCACGCCCGAGAGCGTCTCGAAGACGACGAGCGCGAAGATGGACCAGTCGACCGCCCGCGGCGGCGGTTCGAACCGCCGGAGCGCGCGGGTCGCGCGGCTTGCCATGAGAAGTGATAGCGTTTCGAACGGGAATAGGGTGTCGAGAGAGACGGCGAGAACGGAGCCGGGCGCGAAACGAAGACGGGGACGGAGACGGAGACGGGGACGGAGACGAGCGCGAAAACCGAGCGGCGGTTCAGTCGTCGGCCGTCAGCGCCGCGGGGAGGTCCGCCGGAAGGCGGTCGCGGTCGTGTTCCGCCTCGAAGTCGAGGTCGGGGCCGACGCCGTAGATGCGCTTGGGGTTGATGTCGCCGTGGCTGACGAAGTAGTGCCGGACGATGTGGTCCATGTTGACCGTCTTTGCGACCCCCGGAAGCTGGTAGAGTTCCTTCGTGTAGTTCCAGAGGTTGTCGTACTCGTGGATGGCCTTCTTGTTACACTTGAAGTGCGTGTGGTAGACGTGGTCGAAGCGAATCAGCGTCGCGAACATCGCGATGTCCGCCTCGGTGAGCACGTCGCCGGCGAGGAACCGCTGGTCGTCGAGGACCTCGTCCCAGTGGTCCAGCGCGTCGAACAGTTCCTCGACGGCCTCCTCGTAGGCTTCTTGGGTCGTCGCGAACCCGGCGCGGTAGACGCCGTTGTTGACCGGCTCGTAAATCTCGTCGATGAGGCGGTCGACCTCCTCCTCGTAACCGTCGGGGTTGAGGTCCACGTCGTTGTCGGCGATGGGGTCGAACGCCTCGTCGAGCATCCGCATTATCTCGCGTGACTCGTTGTTGACGATAGTCTCGCGCTCTTTGTCCCACAGCACGGGCACGGTGACGCGCCCGGTGAACTCGTCGTCGGCGCGGAGGTAGATGTCGCGGAGGAACTCCTCGCCGTACAGCGGGTCCGGGAGGTCCTCGGAGAACTCCCAGCCGTCGTCGATGCGGACGGGTTCGACGAGCGACAGCGAAATCGCGTCTTCGAGGCCCTTCAGCGCGCGCGTCATCGCGGTGCGGTGTGCCCACGGGCACGCCCGACAGATGTAGAGGTGGTATCGCCCGGCCTCGACCGGGAACCGCTCGTCCTCGCCGACCCAGTTGCGGAAGTCGGTCGTCTGGCGCTCGAACTCGCCGTCTTCGTTGTTGGCGACGAACTTGTCGGTTCGCCACTCGCCTTCGTAGAGCATGTTCATGCTACCACGACCTGGAGTGCTCGCATGTCCGTCCGTTGGGACCTGAACACCAAAAGTTGGGAGGCGACATCGGTGTAACCGGCCGGCTATCCGGGGCGGCGACGCATGTCGTCACCTCGTGTAAGAGAGTCGTCAGAATCGGCACAGCCCCGTGTGATTCGATTACACAGTCACACCCGCGCGACTAACTCGGTGACTGTCAGTTTGAGAAAAAGCCATCATAGATTATGACAATTGTGGGGATGTCGCATGGTGGTACTAGACATCGAGACGGAGGATGGACAGCGCGAGGCGCTTCGCCGGATGCTCACGATTCGAGCGTTCGACACGAAAGCGGCCGACCTATTCAGCGACGGCGAACTCCCCGGGTTCGTCCACCTCTACGTCGGTGAGGAAGCGGTCGGGGTCGGCGCGTGTTCGGCCCTCGAATCGGACGACTACATCACGAGCACCCACAGGGGACACGGCCACTGCATCGCGAAGGGCCTCGACCCGGACCTGATGATGGCCGAACTGTTCGGCAAGGCCAACGGCTACTGTAACGGCAAAGGCGGGTCGATGCACATCGCGGACGTCGACGCGGGGATGCTCGGGGCGAACGGCATCGTCGGCGCGGGGCCGCCGCTGGCGACGGGTGCCGCGCTCACCTCGCATCTGAAGGGCGAAGACACCGTCGCGCTGGCGTTCTTCGGCGACGGCGCGGTCGCACAGGGACAGGTCCACGAGGCCATCAACCTCGCGGCGACGTGGAACCTCCCGGCGGTGTTCCTCGTCGAAAACAACCAGTACGGCGAGGCGACACCCGTCGAGAAACAGCACAACGTCCAGAACCTCAGCGAGACCGCGGAGGCGTACAACATCCCCGGTTTCACCGTCGACGGGATGGACATCACCGCGGTCTACGAGGCCGTCAAGGAGGCGCGCAAGCGGGCCGCCGACGGCGAGGGACCGACGTTCATCGAGGCCGAGACGTATCGGTACCACGGCCACTTCGAGGGCGACCAACAGCCGTACCGGACCGAGGAGGACGTCGCGATTTGGAAGGACCGCGACGCCATCGAGTCGTTCAAGCGACGACTCGTGGACGCGGGGACGATAACCGAAGACGAGTTCGACGAGATGAAAGCCGAAATCGACCAGCAGATCGAAGACGCCGTCGGGAAGGCGAAAGACGCGGCGTACCCGGACCCGAGCGAGGCGTACGAAGACATGTTCAACGCGGCCGTTCCGGAGATTAGCGACTTCTCCAGCGGGATGCGGGCCGACGGAGGTGAGGACCGATGAGCACCGAGACCAGCAGCGGGACCGGCCCGGACCAGACGAAGGAGATGACCATCCGGGAGGCGATTCGACTCGCCCTCCGCGAGGAACTCGAACGCGACGACGACGTGTTCGTCATGGGCGAGGACGTCGGGAAGTTCGGCGGCGTCTACGAGGTCACAGGCGACCTCGTCGAGCAGTTCGGCGAGGAGCGCGTCCGCGACACGCCCATCAGCGAAGCCGGCTTCATGGGCGCGGCGGTCGGCGCTGCGGCGACCGGAACGCGGCCGGTCGTCGAAATCATGTTCTCGGACTTCATCGGCGTCTGCTCCGAGCAGATAATCAACCAGATGGCGAAGAACCGCTACATGTTCGGCGGTAAGACGGAGATGCCCGTCACCGTCAGAACGACCGAGGGCGGCGGGAGCGGCGCGGCCAGCCAGCACTCCGGGACGATTCACACGTGGTTTGCCCACTTCCCCGGCGTGATGGCCGTCGCGCCCGCGACGCCGGCGTCCGCCAAGGGGCTGTTGAAGTCGGCCATCCGGTCCGACGACCCGGTCATCGTCTTCGAGAACAAGCAGATATACGAACAGAAGGGCGAGGTGCCGCTCGACGACGACTTCACCATCCCAATCGGCACCGCGAGCGTCGAGCGCGAGGGCGAGGACGTGACCGTCGTCGCCACCCAGCGCATGGTCGGCGAGTCGCTCGAACTCGCCGAGGAACTCGCGGGACAGACGAGCGTCGAGGTCATCGACCTCCGGTCGCTCTACCCGATGGACACCGAGACGCTGGTCGAGAGCGTCAAAAAGACCGGTCGCCTCGTCATCGCCGACGAAAGCCCGCTGTCGTACGGGACCCACGCTGAGGTGGCGACGCGCGTCATGGAGAACGCGTTCTACAGCCTCGACGCGCCCATCCAGCGGGTCGGCGTCGCCGACGTTCACATCCCCTTCAGCCCCGCGCTCGAAGAGGAGGTGCTTCCCCACGGCTCCGACGTGGAAGCCGCAATCAACCGCATCGTGTAAGTGACGACCACTATCGGTCTCCTCGTCAACCCCGCCGCCGGCCGCGACATCCGTCGGCTCACCGGCGGCGCGAGCGTCAGTAACAACTACGCGAAACGCCGCACCGCGGGCTGTGTCCTCGCGGGGCTGACGCTCGCCGACGACGTGGACGTGCTCGTCATGCCCGACAGCACGGGGCTCGCCGACCGCATCGTCGACGACGCGCCCGATGAACTCGGCGTCGAGTTCGTGGACATGACGGTCACGGCGTCGGGACGGGACAGCAGAACGGCCGCGGCCCACTTCGCGGACCACGCCGACGCCGTCGTCGTCCTCGGCGGCGACGGCACGACGCGGGACGTGGCCCAGACCATCGGCGACGTGCCGGTCGTGAGCATCTCGACGGGGACGAACAACGTCGTCCCGACGCCCGTCGACGGCACCGTCGCGGGCGCGGCCGCCGCGCTCGTCGGAAGCGGAGCCGTCCCCGCCGCGGAGGCGACGACGCGCCACGGGACCATCGAGGTCAACGTCGTCCGGGCCGAACAGACGACGGTCATCCGCGGGCTCGCAACCGTCGGCGTTCTCGACCGCCCCTTCGTCGGCACGCGGGCGATTCTCGACCCGAGCGACATCGTCGGCGGCGTCGTCTCGCGGTCGTCGCCCGCCGAAATCGGGCTCTCGGGAATCGCCGGCGGTCTCGTCACGCACCGGCCGGACGACCCCGGCGGCGTCGGCTTCCGACTGGCTCGCGACGGCGAGAGCGGAGCGACCGCCCCAACGACGGTCAGGGCGATTACCGTCCCCGGACGACTCTCGACGGTCGACGTGGCTGAACACCGCGTCCTCGACGACGGCGAGGACTACGCGTTCGAGGTCGACCGCGGGGTCGTCAGCGTCGACGGCGAGCGGGAACACGAGGTGCGAAACGGGACCGTCCGCCTCCGCCCGGTGAGCGACGGCCCGCGACTGGTCGACGTCGAGTCGGTCCTCGAACGAGCGGCCAGCGACGGGCGCTTCAGGCTCGGGTGAGCCGGCGGCCCCGACCCGGCCCGGCCTGACCGACCAGTTCGGCCGCCGATTTTTTCACCGCCCGCCGGCGGCGATGACGAGCGACCACGGGTTCTCGACGTGTTCGACGAGCGTGCCGAGCATGCGGGCCGCGTCCGCCCCGTCGACGATGCGGTGGTCGAACGACAGCGAAAAGGAGATAACTCGCCGGACGGCCACGTCGCCGTCGTCGGTCGGCACGGCCTCCCGGCGAATCGTGTTGACGCCGAGGATGGCGACCTGCGGCGGGTTGATGACCGGGTCGAACGACTCGACGCCGAGGACGCCGAGGTTCGAGACGGTGAACGTGCCCCCCGAGAGGTCGTCCATCGTGAAGTCACCCGACAGCGCCCGCTGGGTGACCTCGGCGCGGGTCTCGGCGAGTTCGGCGAGCGACAGCGAGGCCACGTCGCGGACGACCGGCGCGATGAGTCCCTCGTCGATATCGACCGCGATGCAGACGTTGTGCTCCCCGTGGAGCCTGTGGACGCCGTCCTCGAAGGTCGCGTTGAACTCGGGGTGTTCGTCGAGGGACGCCGAGAGCGCGAGGAGCAGTACGTCCGTTATCGACACGTCCACGCCGAGGGCGTCGTCGGCGGCGTTCGCCGCGGCGAGCAGTTCCTCCGCGTCGGCGCGGCGGTCGATTGTGACGTGGACCGCCTCACGGTAGCTCTCGCCGAGGCGGTCGGCGATGGTGCGGCGCATCCCCGACAGCGGCCGCTCCGTCTCGACCGGTTCGCTCGCGGCGGTCGCATCGGCCCCGGCGGTCGCCGGCGAGTCGGTTGCCGCCGCGCTCGCGCCGCCCGCCGCCCGCACGTCGGACTCGGTGATGCGGCCGTTCTGTCCCGTGCCCTCGACCGCCGCGATGTCGACGCCGAGTTCGCGGGCGAGGCGGCGGGCGCTCGGCGGGGCAAACACGCGCTTGTCCGCCGTGTCGGCGGTCGCTCCGGAGTCGTCGGTCTCGGCGGGCGTCGCGGACTCCGCCGCGGCTTCCACGTCGCTCTCGGTGATTGCCCCCTGCGGCCCGGTTCCCTCGACGGCCGTGAGGTCGAGCCCGAGGTCGTCCGCGAGTCGCTTCGCGCGCGGCGACGCGCGGACCTCGCCGTTCCCTGACGCCCCGCTCGACCCGCTCGACCGTCGTTTCGCCACCGACGAGGCGTCGCCAGTCGCCGCCGTCTCGGTCGTCTCGGCCGTGCCAGCGTCCGCCGCCGCGTCGTCAGTCGCGGCGGATTCCTCGCCACCCTCGCCGACGCCCGCGTCCGCCTCCAACTGGGTGATGTCCTCGTCCGCACCGGCGACGATTGCCAGCGCGCCGCCGGGCGCTGTCGACTCGCCCTCGGCGAGGACGACGCGCCGCAGGACGCCGTCTTCCTTGGCGTCGATTTCCGCCGTCGTCTTCTCCGACTCGATTTCGGCGATTGGCTCGCCCTCGGTGACCTCGTCGCCCTCCGAGACGAGCCACGCCGAGAGCTCGCCCGACTTCATCTCCAGTCCCAGTTTGGGCATCTTGACTACGTACGCCATGGCAGTAACATACACAATAGAACGTGATATACCTAGGTCGGCGAGTCCGCCGACCAACAGGCTTTACTACTAGGTGATATCACTAGGTGATATGTCGTTCGACGGATTCACCGACGCGACAGAAGCACAGGTCACACGCGCGATTTCGGACTCGTGGATGGAGGAGTTCCGCGAGCGCACCGACACCGAAGTCATCGTCGTCGGCGGCGGTCCCTCCGGCCTCGTCGCGGCCAAGGAACTCGCCGAGCGCGGCGTCGACGTGACCATCGTGGAGAAGAACAACTACCTCGGCGGCGGCTTCTGGCTGGGCGGCTTCCTCATGAACAAGGTGACCGTCCGCGACCCGGCCCAGCGCGTCCTCGACGAACTCGGCGTCCCCTACGAGGAGAGCGACGAGGCCGAGGGGCTGTACGTCGCCGACGGCCCGCACGCCTGTTCCGCGCTCATCAAGGCCGCCTGCGACGCCGGCGCGAAAATCCAGAACATGACCGAGTTCACCGACGTCGTCCTCCGCGAGGACGACCGCGTCGGCGGCATCGTCATGAACTGGACGCCGGTCCACGCGCTCCCGCGCGAACTCACCTGCGTCGACCCCATCGCGGTCGAGTCCGACCTCGTCCTCGACGCGACGGGCCACGACGCGGTCGTCCTCTCGAAGCTCTCCGAGCGCGGCGTCCTCGACGTGAACGGCATCGAACACGCCAAGGAACACAACACGGGCATGGACAAGACCGCCGACGGCGAGTACGGCGCGCCCGGCCACGACTCGCCCGGCCACGACTCGATGTGGGTCTCCGAGAGCGAAGACAGCATCGTCGACGCGACGGGCGTCGTCCACCCCGGCGTCGTCGCCTCCGGCATGGCCGTCGCCACCGCCCACCACCTGCCGCGCATGGGCCCGACGTTCGGTGCCATGCTGCTGTCCGGCCGACAGGCGGCGCAGTCCTGCCTCGACGAACTCGGCCGCGACGCGCCCGAAGTGAGCATCTCCGGGCCCGCTCCGGCCGACGACTGACCGTCTCCCGACGGTCCGATTGTCGGTTCCCCCGACGCCTCTGACACTTGTTTCGGGTCGCTCCCGACCCGTTTTCCGTTACTGCTGGACTCCCTCGCGTTCCTGTTCGTGAACCCAGCCGAGCGTTCGCCGGATTCGCGCCCACCCACGGTTCCACACGAGCAGGAAGCCGGGGACGGCACCGACAGCGAACAACGCGAGATAGTACTGTAACTCGACGACCGGCGGGTACGCCACCGACGCGACTACGTCAACGAGTCGCAGCGCGAACCAGAGCTGTGCCGCGACGAAGTGACTGATGACGAAGGTTCCGACCAGTCGCTCCTGAACGCCCGCCGGTTCGGGCCGCCCGCCGATTCGACTCCGGTAGAGCAGATACCCGACGACGAGCGGTTGGAAGACGACACAGCCGAGCGCCCACAGGAGACTCGCGTTACTCCCCCGCTCGGCGGCGTCGAGAGACACCCAGTAGCCGACGAGCCCCAAGAACAAGAGGTGAAACGCGTTGAAGGGCGCGCCGAGAAGCTCCGCGAGGAACGAGGCCATGCCACCGGTTGACACCGGGGCGACATATCGCTTCTGTCGGCCGGTCGGACCACACGCCGGCGATTGCTACTTCACGACGCCCGCACGGACCCGCGCGAAGCCGAGCGCGTGGGTCGTCTCGTGGGTCACCCGACACCGCGATTCGAGCGCCCGGTGGGCCGCGACGAGCCGCCGGTTCAGCATCTTCGTCGGCGACGCGCGCATCGTGCGCGACCCCGGCGGCGCGGTAACGCGGACGAGCGCCCGAAACGCCGGATTGAGCGGTCGCCAGCGCGGGTCGGTCGTCTCCGCGAGGTCGACGAGACAGAGTCGCCCGCCGGAGCCGACGAGGTCCGCCCACGACGAGACCACGGCCGCGGGGTCGTCGAACATCCCCGAGACGAAGGTGGCGAGGACGGCGTCCGGGGACTCGGTGAGTCCGCGTGCGACCGGCGGCCGAGTCGCGTCGGCGCGGACGAGGTGGACGTTCGGGGAGTCGCGGGTCTGCTCGCGGGCCACGTCGAGGACGCCGGGGGAGAAGTCGACGCCGACGACGGTCCCCTCGGGACCGACGCGCTCGGCGAGGTACGGGAGGTTCGCGCCCGTCCCGCAGCCCATCTCGACGACCGTCTCGCCCGGGGCGAGCGCGAGCGCGTCGGCGGCTTCGGTTCTGACGCTCCCGACGCCGGGCGCGCGGCGGGCGAGCGCGTCGTACAGCGTCGCCCAGCGGGTGTAGAACGACTGGGCGACCGACGACGGGGAGCGAGAACGGGAACGGGAGTTGGGCTGTTCGGCTGTCATGGGACGGGCCTCAGAGCAGGACGCGGACCACGTCGGCGACGGCGGGCGCGTCGGGGCCGAGGATGTACGTGATGGGTTCGATGCCGTAGCCGCCGCTCTGGTAGACGACGAACGTCTCCGGCAGGTCGCGGGCGGTGAGGAGTTCGCGGACCGGGTCGGTCGGCGCGTCCGGGTCGAACTCGATGCACTCGTAGCCCGCGGCTTCGAGGTCCTCGATGACGCCCGCGTCGTAGACGATGTTGAGCGCGGCGTTCACGTCGGCACCGGCGGCGCGGGCCGAAAGCAGGACGCCCGCGACGTGGCCGCTAACGCCGAACTCGGGTTCGCCGGGAACGGTCGCCTGTCCCTTCACGTCGAAGATGCGGCCGGGGATGGCGGCCACGTCGTCGACGCTGTCGGCGTCCGGGAGCGACTCCACGAGGTTGGAGCCGACGTTCGGGATGAGCCCCGCGAAGCCGGAGGTGTTCGTGAGCATGCGGAGGCCGCGGCGGACCGACGAGCGGACCTGCTCGACGGTTCGGAGGCGACCCTCGGGGTCGTGGATGCTCCGGAAGCCGTCGTGGGAGGCGAGTTCGGGCATCTCCTCTTCGTGGAGGTCCGACAGCAGGTCACCCTCTTCGAGTTGGCGGATGAGGACCTCGGCCTCGACGAGCGCCTGCACGGGCGTCATGTCGCCGGTGGCGAGGCCGTCGCCGACGCGGGAGACGAGGTCGACGACGCGGGGGTCGGTGGCGACCCGCTCGTTCGTGGCGACCTCGCCGTGGGCGTACTTCGAGACGGCGCTCTGGCTGATGCCGAGCGCCTCGGCGACCTCCGACTGGGTGAACCCGCGGTCGCGGAGGTCCTCCGCGAGGAGCGCGCGGAACGTCGGGAGGAACGCGTCCACGACGATTTCTTCGATGAACTTCATTCGTCGCCACCGAACTCGGGGTCCGAGCTGAGCCGCGACGCCTGCGGCCCGCGCTGGCCCTGATACTTCGAGCCGCGTTCGACCCCGTAGGGGCGGTCGGCGGGCGACTTCATCTCCGTGAACACGAGCTGAGAGATGCGCATGCCGGGGGTGAGCGCGACCGGCGCGGTGCCGAGGTTCGACAGTTCGAGCGTGATTTGGCCCTCGTAGCCGGGATCGACGATGCCGGCGGTCGCGTGGATGACGACCGCGAGGCGACCGAGGGAAGAGCGCCCCTCGACGGTCGCCAGCAGGTCGTCCGGAATCGCCACGCGCTCTTTGGTCGTGCCGAGGACGAAGTCGCCGGGGTGGAGGATGAAGTCGTCGCCCTCCGGGACGTGCGTCTCGCGGACGTACTCGGAGACTTCGTGCTCTCGGTTCGGGTGGATACAGGAGATGTTCGTGCGCTGGAACTCCAGGAATTCGGTGCCGAGGCGGAGGTCGACGCTCGCTGGCTGGACCTGCATGTCCACGTCGTCTATCGGGTCGACCACGAGGTCACCCTCGGCGAGGCGTGCGAGGATGTCCGAGTCGGAGAGTATCATACTCGAAGGGAGCGCGACGCGGACAAGTAAATCCACCTTCTCGGCGGGAGGTGCCACCCAGTCTCGGCGGGGCGACACCGCCCCGTCTCGGTTCGGAGACGACACCCCGTCTCGGTTCGGAGACGACACCCCGTTCGGCGCGGCTCAGATGAGTTCGAACAGGAGACCGACGAGACTCAGGCCGACGGTGACGACCGCGGCCGACTCGACGTCGAGGTCGCGGGCGCGGGCCATCCCGTACGTTCGGACGTACGTCGCCCACGCGACCGTGACGACCACGACGACCCCGCTGACGAGGCCGAACCCGGACAGCGCGGACTGCATCGCGGTGACCGCGGCCTCGGGGGTCGACGGGAGGTCGATTCGCGGGAGGACGTAGGCGAGGTAGCCGGCGAGCGCGAGGGCGCGGGCCGCGCTCGGGACCATCCCCCACGCGGCGACCGTCAGGGACTCGGCGAAGCCGCCCTCGCCGCCGACGAGCGAGGTTCCGAGGTGGAGCATCACCCCCTCGAAGAGCCAGAACAGCGGCACGCCGACGAGCATCGCCCACGGGACCCACGAGATTTCGTCCCAGACGAGGTCGCCGAGGCGCTCGTCGAGCTGTTCGGGGACCGAGGGGTCGCAGCCCGCCGGCGCGTCCATGTCGGCGAACGGGCCGCCCTCTTCGTAGTTTTCGCACATCCATTCCGGCGCGTGCGCGGGGTTGTCGACGCTGACCTGCTGGTCGAGCTGTTGGGTGAACGTGACGAGGATGCCGCCGGTGGCGGCCGCGACGACGAGCGTCACGAGCGCGACGACGGCGAGCGCCCGGCCGGTATCGAGCGGTCGCGGCCGCGACGCGAAGTACTCGCGCGGCTTGAGGAGGGGCGTTCGGGGACCTGCCATCAGTCGAATCACGGAGATGTCGGTGAAATGTCTTCTGCCCCGCACGCGACGCCCGCGATGGGAGGACATTTACCGCGTCGGCGGGGAGTAGCGGGCATGAAACAGGCCATCGTCGCACGCGCCGACCTCGGCATGGGCCGGGGAAAGCTCGCCGCGCAGGTCGCCCACGCCTCGCTGTCCGCCTACGAGGACACCGACTCGCAGACTCGGAAGCGCTGGAAGGGCGAGGGACAGAAGAAAGTCGTCCTCAAGGCCAACGGCGAGTCCGAACTGTTCAAACTCGCCGACAAGGCCGAGCGGGCGGGCATCCCCCACGCCATCATCCGCGACGCGGGGCACACGCAACTCGACCCCGGCACGGTGACGGCGCTGGCGGTCGGCCCCGCCGACGACGAATCGGTCGACCGCGTGACCGGCGACCTCTCGCTGTACTGATGCGCGAGGCACACCCGCTGGAGCGCGCAGTCGGCATCGACAGCTACGTGAGCGACGCCGACGGCGTCGGCGGCCGCCTTCGCGTCGCCCCCGAGGACTTCCGCGTGCGCGAACTCGAACTCGACTCGCTGAACGTCCGCCCGCCGGACGCGCCGACCGGCGACTTCCCGAACCTCGTGCTCCGCGTCACCCTCCGCGGCTGGGACACCAACGACTTCGCGGGGCGGCTCTCGGACGAACTCGACGCGAGCAGAGAGCGCGTCTCGTGGGCCGGCACGAAGGACAAACACGCCGTGACGACCCAGCTGTTCACGGTCAACGGCGGCGACGCCGACGACGTGCCCGAGATTCCGAACGCCGACATCGAGGTCGTCGGCCGCCTCGGCCGCACGCTGAACTTCGGCGACCTCGCGGGCAACGGGTTCCGCATCCGCGTCCGCGACCCCGAGAACCCCGAAAACGCCGCGGCCGTCACCGACGCCCTCGCCGAGTTCGGCGGCCGGGACGAGCGCGTCGGCGTCCCGAACTTCTTCGGCCACCAGCGGTTCGGCAGCATCCGCCCCATCACCCACACAGTCGGCCTGCACGTCGTCCGCGGCGAGTGGCGCGAGGCCGTGTTGGCGTACTGCGGCGGACCGACCGAGGACGAACCCGAGGAGACGCAGGAAGGCCGCGCCGTCGTCGACGAGGAAGCCGCGTCGGCCGACCCCGACTGGCACCGCGCGCTCGACCGGATTCCGGGCTACCTCGGCTACGAGCGCGGCATGCTCCACCGACTCGCCGAGGACGGCGCGGAGACCGACGAGGACTGGCGCAACGCGCTCGAATCGGTCCCGTCGAACCTCCAGCGACTGTTCGTCAACGCCGCGCAGTCCTACGCGTTCAACCGGATGCTCTCGGAGCGCCTCGACCGCGGCCTCCCGTTCGACGAACCCGTCGAGGGCGACGTGGTCTGCTTCGCCGACCGCGACGCGCCCGAGGGGCTGGAGCTCCCCGACGTGAGCCGACTCCAGACCGCGACGGGCCGCCGCGTCGAGGTCATGGGCCGACACATCGAACGCGGTCGCGCGTTCGTCACGGCCCCGCTCGTCGGCACCGACACCGAACTCGCCGAGGGCGAGCAGGGCGACATCGAGCGGGCCGTCCTCGACGACCTCGACCTCGAACCGGGCGACTTCGACCTCCCCGGCAACTTCCGGTCGACCGGGACGCGCCGGGCGATTCTCGTCCGCACCGACCTCGACGTTGACCGCGAGGGCGGCACCGACGGCGATGGCGACGCTGACGACGCTGGCGACGACCTCGTCTTCGACTTCGCGCTCCCCCACGGCTCGTACGCGACGGCCGTGATGCGCGAGTACCTGAAGGCCGGCCCGCTCGACCTCTGAAACGGGAATCGAGACGCGAACTTACTGTTTTGCGGCGCTTGCCGCGGGGCTGGCTCCCGCCCGTCGCTCGGCGTCCGCGGTGCGCGTGGTCGCGTAGCCGATGGCCGCGAAGGGAAGCGAAAAGAGCGTCGCGGCGACCGCGAACCCGACCGCGAGACCGACGGTCTCCAACCGGAAGCCGGCGGCCTCCGCGGCCGGCGGGAAGTACGACCACGCGGGGATTGCGAACGCGAGCGCCGAGACCGTCGCGCCGAGGCGGAACCGGCCGCGGGCGCTGGCGACGCCGAGCGCGTAGCCGACCGCCAGCGGGAGCGCCAGCGTCGCGGTTCGGGCGACCGAGGGACCGGCGACGAGCGACGCGGCGACACCGCCGAGCGCGACGGGGGCCATCGCGTACAGCGACCCGGTGACGACGCCCTCGGCGTTCGAGCGGCCGGCGAAGACGGCACCGCCGGCGGCGAGGAGCGCGACGCCCGCGCCGGCGACGACGACGGGTCTGTCGCGGGCGAAGACGACGACGAGCGGGACGGCCGCGGAGGCGACGAGCGCGAACGCGAGTTCGGCGGTCGTCCGCGTGTCCGAGGGGTCGCGGTGGGCGACGAACGCGCGGAAGCTCCCGGCGGCGACCCACGCGAGAACGGCGAAGAGCGCCGTCGAGAGGGGCGCGGCCCGGCGGAGGTACGAGGCGACAGCGAGACCCGTATCGAGCGCCGACTGGCCCAGTTGCGTGGCGAGGCGGACGGTCGTCTCGGGGTCGAGTGCGAGCGCGACCAGTCCGACGAAACCGGCGAGCGCGAGCGGCGACAGCGATGCGAGAAGAGCACGGCGGCGCATACGAAGTGGACTCTCGGACACGGGGACGAATATGTTTCGCCGGGCGAACCGCGCGTCGGGGACCGCTGCACGTCCGGACCGACCCGCATAAACGGCCTTTTGTACGCGCACGCCCGACACGTCGATATGCACTGTCGGCGGTGTGGAAACCCGTTAGAGAAGCCGGGAGACTACTGTCTCACCTGCAACACCGCCAACTGCGACGCCGTCGTGGCCGTCTTCGAGGCCGACCGCGCGACGCTGACGTTTCTCGACGAGGAGGACGTGCTCGGCGAGACGACCGTCACGACGATTCCCGAGTCGGACGACGAGACGAAGGTCGTCCAGCTCCGCAACTTCGCCGGTCTCGTCGCCGACGAGATTCGGCGCAAGCGCCCCGAGACCGTGTACGCCGCGGGCGAGCGCGACCCGCTCCGAGAGACGCGCGCCCAACTCCACCACGAGTTCTACCGCGTCTCCGACGACAATCCGGTCCAGCGCGTCCTCGACACCCGCGGCGAGCGGACGCTGGAGGTCGTCGACATCCCGCCCGCGGAGAAGTTGGGCGGGAGCCACAGCACGCTCATCGGCGGGCGACGGGGCCGCCGGGCGATCGGCGTCGTCGCCGGCCACCCGCACGTCAAGAAGGTCATTCCCGGTCCCATCGACGCCGGGGGCACCGGGTCGCGGACGGGGCTCCGGGCGAAGGTCACCCGCGCCGACGACAACGGCAACGTCAGACTCCTCCTGCGAGACGGGTCGAGCGTCCAGGAGAACCGCATCGTCACGACGGCGATGAACCGCGAGACGGGCGAGCGCGTCCGCGACGACCTGAACGAGGCGCTGCGAGAAGACGAGTTACAAGACACGTAGCGGAGGAAAACACGCCGGGCCGGAATCGAGTGGCTGACTCAGGCCGACTCTGCGGCCCCCTCCGAAACCGTCTCGATGTGAATCGGCTCCGTCTCGGCTTCGTCGCGCTGTGTCTCGTACCACGCGACCGTCTCGGCGATGGCGTCTCGCAGCGGCGTCGGTTCGACGGCGTCGCCGAACGTCTCGCGGAACTTCGCGTCGCGGACGACGTACGGCTCCTCGAAGGCGTAGCGCATCTCGGAGAGTTCCTTCAGCGGCGCGCTCAGGTAGCCGCCGAGGGTCAGCGCGAGCCCCGGAGCGGCGATGATGCGCGGGAAGCCGGGGTCGACGTCGGCGGCCTCGTAGACGAGGTCGACGAAGCGGCGCGTCGAGACCGTCTCTGGGTTCGGGACGTGCCAGACCTCGCCGAGGGCCTCGTCGCGCTCGCCGAGGAGGACGAGCGCCCGCGCGAAGTCGGGGACGTAGGTGTAGGTGTGGGCGAGTCGCGGGTCGCCGAACACCTTCGCGCGCTTGCCCGCGACGGCGGCCCCGAACACCTGTTCGCCGACGGCCGACTCGCGGACGCGCGGGCCGAAGAAGTCGCTGGCGCGGCCGATGGTGGCCTCGATGCGGCCCGCCTCGTGGGCGTCGAGGACGATGTCGGCGCACTCGGCTCTGGCCTGTCCCTTCGGGCCGGTGGCGGCGTACGGGAGGTCCTCGGTGAGACGGACCTGCACCGGGCCGTACATGTAGAGGTTCTCGGCGACGACGAGGCGCGCGCCGGCGGCTTCGGCTCCCGCGACGATGCCGCGGGTGAGGTCGGGGAACAGTTCGGGCCACTCGTCGTACGGCGGTTGGGCGCAGTGGTAGACGACAGCCGCGTCCGCGAACGCGGCGACGGCGCGGTCGGGGTAGAGCACGTCCGCGAGGCGGCTCTCGACGCCCTCGGGGAGGTAGTCGGGTTCGTGACGCGTCACCGCGGCCACGTCCGCCCCGCGCTCCCTGAGCTGTTCCATCACCGCGAGTCCGACCGGGCCGGCACCGACCACCACGTGTTGTGTCATGGTCTCCCGTACGCGCGCCGGCGACAAAGCGGTGTCTAGGCCCGTCACATGCCGAGACGACTCGTAGGGTTTATCCATACCGGCGAGGTAGTTCGCGGTACTATGGCCGACAAGAAGGCTCGATCCGTCGGTAGTTCCGGGCGCTTCGGCGCGCGGTACGGCCGCGTCGCTCGACGCCGCGTCAAGGAAATCGAAGCAGAGATGCGCAACTCCAAAGTCGACGGCGACGACGTCACCCGCGTCGGAACCGGCATCTGGAAGAACGAAGAGACCGGCGAGGTCTTCACCGGCGGTACCTACCGCCCGCAGACCCCCGCAGGCAAGCAGGTCCGCCGTTCCATCCGCGCCGCGCTCACCGGCGAGGACGAATAACTCCCAAGTAGCCTCGACTCTTCACATCTCACAATGAGCTACAAGTGTTCCCGGTGCAAGCGCGATGTCGAACTGGACGAGTTCGGTGGCGTCCGCTGTCCGTACTGCGGGCACCGCGTCCTCCTGAAGGAGCGGTCCCCCAACGTCAAAGAAGTCGCCGTCGAGTAGCGTGCGTCCAGCGCACAGCGCTTCGCTCGAATTCGACTATTCTGAGGAGCGGCGCGCACGCGTCGTCGAGCGGAGCGTCGCCGTCGAGGAAGGCGAGATAGACGACGCCCGGTCGGGTGCCCGCGTCGACCGCGAGGGACGGACCGTCGTCGTCACCGTCGAGGCCGACGACCTCGTCGCGCTCCGCGCGGGCCTGAACTCGTGGATACGCCTCGTCGAGACCGCAGAGCGCGTCGCGGACGTCGGCGAGCCACTGTCCGGGTCCGCGTAGGAGACCGCGGGTGTTTTAGGGCCGGCGTCCCGTCGGTTCGGGTATGCAGGGAAGTCTGCCGCCGGAAGCCCAAGAGAAGCTCGAAGAACTGCAGAACCTTCAGGAGACCGCCCAGAACGTCTCCGAGCAGAAGCAGTCCTCCGAGACCGCGCTCAACGAAGCACAGACGGCGCTCACCACGCTCGAGGAAATCGACGCTGACTCCAAGATGTACCGCGAGGTCGGCGAACTCCTCATCGAGACCGACTACGAAGCGGCCAAGGACGACCTCGAAGAGAAGGTCGAGAGCCTCGAAGTGCGCGTCGAACAGCTCACGAAGCAGGAGACGCGCGTGCAGGAGAAGTTCGAGAGCCTGCAGGAAGAGCTCCAGCAGATGCTCCAGGGCGGCGCGGGCGGCGCGGGTCCGATGGGCCCCGGCGGCGCGTAAATGCCACAGCCGACGGACGAAGAAGTGGTCCAGACCGCCGCGGAGGCGGCTGAGGGCCTCATCTTCGCCCGCTTCAAGCAGTCTCGCGTCAAGGACTTCGACGTCACCGTGACGTTCGAAGACGGCGTCCTCGACGTGGACGTGTACGTCAACGCGCCCGACGACGCCGACGACGCGGAAGCCGTCGCCGAGGAGGCGGCGCTGACGGCGCAGGAGGCCGTGGACGAACTGTTCGCGGCCGCCGACGAAGAGTAAGGGACGTTCTCGCGGGCACCCCCCGCACTCGGTTTTCCCGGTGAGCGGTGCCGCCGACTCGACCCTCGAGCAGAGCGAGCGCCGTCGATTTGCAGATTGAGTTTTGGATTCCGCAAATATCACCGGCCGTGGGTGTGGGAACACACGACACAATTATACATGATTGTGGTGTATGTTACCTCATGTCAATCAGAAGGACGCCGAGAGGGACGACCGCACTGGACCGGTTGCGAGAGCGATACAGCGAGGACGACCTCACCTGTTCGAAGTGTGGCTTCACCGACAGCGACGGTGAGTGGTCCGCCAAGACGACCGGGTCGAGCGTGTTCTACCGGCGGGTCTGTCCGAGTTGCGGCGCTATCGAGACGCGGACGCTCTCGCTGAAGTAGTGCGACGGGGGGGTTCGCTCGTCGCTGGAATCGAACCGCGAGTGGCGACGCGGCCGGCGGCGAGAGCGGAACTGAGAGCGAAGGCGAGGGCGACGAGCGGCGGCGAGTCGCCTACGCGAGGAAGAACACGAGCAGGCTGACGGCCATCGCCGCGAGGATGAGCGCGAGCGCGAGCGCCCCGCCCATCGAGACGACGACGTTGGCGTGGCTGGCGAGTGTCTCGGTGCGGTCGTTGCCGAAGATCGTCACCTCGACGCGCTCGGTCGCCATGCCGGCGACGACGGGTTCGGCGTCCGCGAGCGCCTCGTCGACGAGGCGCTCGATGGTCTCGCGGAGTTCGTCGGGGTCGATGGCCGCGCCGACCTGATTTTCCGCCTCGACGGTGTTGACGATGTGCGTGTCGGTCGTCATCACCTCGGCGATGTCGGCTTTCGCGTTCGGCCCGGTCGTGAGTCCCTCGACGATGCGGTCGCGCAGCCCCGGTTCCATGTTGTTCCCGTCGATGAGGACGTACGCGGTCGTCTGGTCGCCGACGCTCGTCGCGGCCACGCGGATGCCCAGCGGCCCGATGCCCTCCCGGGGCGTCCAGTCGGTCGGGTCGAACGCCGTCCCCAGCGAGAGCGAGTCGTGCGACGACGCCGAGAGTTCCTCGCCCGCGAGTCCGGCGGCGGTAATCATGTCGAACGACCGCTTGCTCCCCGGGGTGACGTGGCCGAGGTCGGCCCCTTGGAGCCCGTTGTTGCAGTTGTGGGCGTCGACGAGGAGCACGTCCCGGAGGCCGCTCGTGCGGGCCTCGGCGGACGCCGAGAGGCCGACCGCGTACTCGACGTCGTCGGCGAACTGCGGGGCGTACGTCGACACGAGGAGCGCGTCGTCGCCGAAGCGCTGGCCGAGCATCTTCGCGTCGCCGGACTGCACGCGGACGCTTTCTGTCACGTCGGAGCTGTACTCGATGTTCTCGTAGGCGTCGTCGGCCGCGTCGAGGACCACGTCGACCTCGCGCTCGGTCACGAGGTTGAAGTCGTGGCCGGCGGTCGCGTGCGGCGGGAACGCGAGGCCCTCGGCGCGTCGGGCGACGCGTTCGGGGAAGTTGCCGCCGCCGATTTCGCCCATCGGCCCGGGGTGAATCATCGGCAGGACGAAGCGGGCCTTCTCGGTGCCGTCCTCGCGCTCGAACGAGAGCACGGTGACGGGGACGATTGCCTCTTGGCCGAGCTGTTCGAAGAAGTCCTCAAGCTCGCGGGTGCCCTCGGCGATGTGGCCGATGAAGCCGCGGATGAAATCGAGGACCGACACCCCGAGGCTCCGACGCCACGGGCGGTCGACGATGCGGAGGAAGACGTAGACGCCGAGAGCGTACACCACGCAGGTGATAGCGAGGAGTTGGAAGTGGCTCAGCGCGATAGCCGACAGCTCCGGCGGTGCCCGGTCGGGACGGGCGAGATACGGCATCAGATAGGCGTCGAGGATGGGACCGCCGACCTCGAAGAAGCGGAGCGTCCCGCTGTAGACGAACAGGAGCGCGGCGGACGTGAGGGTCTGGATGCTCGCCGGGACCGCCGCGATGAGCAGCGACGACCGCGAGACGGCCATCACGATGAGCAGGCGGAAGGCGAACACCGACGCAAGGGCGACCACGAGCGCGTCGAAGATGAACGTCTGGCCGAGGCCCGTGAAGACGGAGACGATGGCGGCCCCGGTGAGGAACGTGACGATGATTACCTCGCCGGCGAGCGCGAGGAGCGACGAGCGGTTGTGCGTCAGTTTCCCGCCGACGAACCGGTCGACGCCGGTGGTCCCGAACGCCGCGACGACGGTCGGAATCCCGATGAAGAAGATGCCTTCCCAAGCGTCTCTGCCGAGGAAGAAGATACCCCGCCACGAGCCGGCGAGGTCCCCGGAGTCGAACGCCCCGATGCCCGCCATCGCGGCGACGAGCAGGGCGAACCCGAGACTCGTGTACCAGCTGGGCGCGCGGAAGATGAACCGCGAGAGCCCAGCGAGGTCGCTCTGGGTGGAGGTCATTTCCCGAACAGACAGAACGGAGGCCGGTAAATGTCTCGGCTTGCTTCCGAGGAACGACCGTGGGAGACCGCGTCGTGTCGCCGGGATGCGATTTTCTCCCGCGGCGGCGGGGAGAGTCTGGTCGCGGCGACAGACCAACGCGAGTCGCCGCGGACCGCGAGACGGCCTACTGCTCGCAGATGTCGATGAAGTTCTCGAAGACTTCCTCGCCCTCGTCGGTGTGGGCGACCTCGGGGTGCCACTGGACGCCGTAGAGGTCGCGGTCGGCGTCGCTCATGGCCTCGATGGTACACACGTCGCTCGTGGCGGTGTGGGTGAAGCCCTCGGGGACCTCCTTGACCTCGTCGGCGTGGCTGGCCCAGACGCGGGTCTCGGGGGCGAGCGAGCCGATGAGCGGGTCGTCCTCGTCGAGGATTTCCACGTCCACGTCGGCGTAGCCGCCGTAGTCGCCGGAGCCGACGCGGCCGTCGAGTTCTTCGGCGAGAATCTGCATGCCGAGACAGATACCGAGGACGGGCACGTCGAGGTCGAGGTAGTCGGGACTGCGGCCGATGCGGTCCATGTCGGGGCCGCCGGAGAGGACGATGCCGTCCGCGTCGATGTCCGCGGGGTCGGTGTCGTTGTCGACGAGTTCGGTGTCGACGCCGAGGTCGCGGAGCGCGCGCCGTTCGAGGTGGGTGAACTGCCCGTGGTTGTCGATGACGACGATGCGGGTCATGTCCCGGATTGGACCACCGTGCCTAAAAGTCAATCGAAGAGTGGTCGAGATACGCGTATCCGTGCATCAGATTGGCACGTCGGAGGTGGTTGGGGGCGAGAGTCGCCACGGCGACTCACTCGTCGCCGGCGCGGTCCCGGGCCGTCTGAAATCCGAGTTCGTCGAGTTCCTTCGTCCGGCGGCCCTCCCGCTCGGCGAGTGCCTCGACGTCGGGCGAGGCGTCGTCGTCGATGCGGGCGAACGACTTGTGGACCTTCGTGTGGCACCACCGACACAGCGCGACCGTAATCTCGTGCGAGGGTTCGTCGCCGTCGCGGCCGCCGTACGACAGGTGGTGTTCTTCGAGTAACGGGCGGGCGGCCGAGTCGTGGGCCATGCGAACCTCTTCGAGGCCGCAGCGGACGCACTCGCGGCCGTTCGTCGTCGACGCGTAGTGCGGGCAGTCGCGGAAGTCACAGCCCTCCGCGGCCGCGACGCACTCGTAATTCGCTCGGGCGCGCTCGCGGGCGAACGCCGGGTCGCGGTCGGCGTACTCGCGGGCGAGGCGACACGCGCCGTCGCTCGTGAGGTAGTCGCAGCGACCGGCGTGGTCGTAGGGGTCGTCGACTCCCACGGGCGTCCCTGTCGGCGTCCGCTCCATGGGGCGCGTTCGGGGCGGGGCGGGCCTAAACGTTGCTCTCGACGGCGGACGACCCGCCGTCTCGGCGGTGGATTCATCACGCGCGCCGTCGAAGCCGGCGTCGTGAGACTCGTCCACCGACAGAACGGAACCCAATCGACACTCGCGTCGGACGTCGAGACGGCCGACTCGTTTCTCTCGCAGGCGCGCGGGCTGATGTTCCGCGGCTCCGTGCCGGACGACTACGCCCTCGTGTTCCGGTTCGACGACGCCGACCGCCACAGCCTCCACATGGTGTTCGTCCCGTTCGACATCGACGCGCTCTGGCTCGTCGGCGACGAGGTGACGAAGAAAAAACGACTGTCGGCGTGGACGGGTATCGGCTTCGGCATGGCCGACACCATCATCGAACTCCCCGCGGGCGCGGCCGACGACGTGGAACCCGGCGATTTGGTCGAACTCTCCGAGTAGGCGTTCGAACCGACAGCCGCGGGAGCCACCGACTGAACACGCTTCCAACGACGCCCCCGTCGAGACACCAATTTCTGTCGGAACCATCTCTTTTATACACTCGACGACATATGTGTTCAACTACTATGTCGGGACCTACCACACCGACGGAGGATAGAGTAAGTCGTCGCGAGACGGCTGGCTGTGAAATTCGACGGTTCTAACCTACAAGGACACGATTCTACCGTGAACGAACGATTCGGGAAGACCCCCGAGCTACGCACTTCTGATTCAGTACAGCTTCTAGACACCACGCTCCGCGACGGCGAGCAGGCCCCCGGCGTCTCGCTGACGCCGGCCGAGAAGGCCGATATCGCCCGCGCGCTCGACCGTGCGGAGGTCGATTACATCGAGGCCGGCAGCGCCTGCACCGGCCCCGGCGAGCGCGAGACGATAAAGCGCGTCACGTCGCTCGGCCTCGACGCGACCGTGACGAGTTTCGCCCGCGGCGTCCAGAACGACGTGGACCTCGCGCTCGACTGCGACGTGGACGGCGTCACGCTCGTCGTGCCGGCGAGCGACCGACACGTCGAGTCGAAAGTCGGGACGACCCGCGAGGACGTCGTCGAGACCACCGACGAACTCGTCGCCTACGCCAAGGACCACGGCCTCTGGGTCGAGGTCATCGGTGAAGACGGCTCGCGGGCCGCCCCGGAGTTCCTCGAATCGCTCGCGCGCGCCAGCCACGACGCCGGTGCCGACCGCTTCTGTTTCGCCGACACGGTCGGCCACACGAGCCCCGAACACACCTACGAGGTCGTCTCTCGGCTCGCCGAACTGGGGCCGACCTCGACGCACACCCACGACGACCTCGGCCTCGCGATGGCGAACGTCCACGCCAGCCTCGCCGCGGGGGCCGACCTCGTCCACACCACGGTCAACGGCATCGGCGAGCGCGCCGGCAACGTGGCGCTCGAAGAGGTCGCCATCGCGCTCGACCACTGCTACGACGTGGAGTCGGTGAAGCTCGACGAACTCTACGCGCTCGCCCAGAAGGTCGCACAGGCCACGGGCGTCGCGCTCCCGCCGAACAAGGCGGTCGTCGGCCAGAACGCCTTCACCCACGAGAGCGGCATCCACACCGACGGGACGCTCAAGGACGACGCGATGTACGAGCCGTACCCGCCGGAGACGGTCGGCCGCGAGCGCCGCCTCGTCCTCGGGAAGCACGCCGGCCGCGCCGGCGTCAAGGCCGCCCTCGACGAACACGGCGTCGACGCCACCGACGAGGAAGTCGCGGCCGTCGTCGAGCGCGTGAAGGAACTCGGCGACCGCGGCAAGCGCGTCACCGACGCCGACCTCCTCGCGTTCGCAGAAGACGTCCAGGGCCGCGAGCGCGCCCGACAGGTCGAACTGCTCGACCTCACGGCCGCCTCCGGCGGCGGCACGCCGACCGCGAGCGTCCGCCTCCGCGTCGAGGGCGAAGAACGCGTCGCCTCCGGCACCGGGTCCGGCCCGGTCGACGCCGCGGTGAAGGCGGTCCGCGAGGCGCTCGGCCCCAACGCCGACGCCCAACTCGACGAGTACCACGTCGACGCCATCACCGGCGGCACCGACGCCGTCGTGACCGTCGAGGTGACGATGTCGCTCGGCGACCGAAGCGTCACCGTCGCGGCGTCGCACGCCGACATCACGCGGGCGAGCGTCCAGGCGATGGTGAACGCGCTGGACCGACTGCTCGCGCCGAATCACACGTCGCCGACGCCCGCGTCGGCCGACGACTGAGAAAACGACCCCGCTTCTTCGCGCCCGCTCCCGCTCTCCGGGCCTTGCTCGCGGGTGACCGAGTTCGCTCTGAGACCGCAGTCTACACCGACTTACTGCGTGTCTTTTGCGACGAGGTAGGTCCAGCCGCCCCGGCGCTCGAACCCGATAGCGGCGTCGCCGAGTTCCGTCTCCGCGAAGTCGGCGACGCGGCCGGTCCGGACCGTCGTCACGTCGATGCGTCGCGTCCCGTCCCGTTCGCTCGTGTCCGCGCTTGCTACGTTCGCACTCATACGTTGGCCGACGCGGGCAGGGGATATGTATCGCATCCTAGTAGAGTGAAAGTGAAATCGAGGGACTGCGCGGGGGAGGCGCTCACGCGGGGGAGAGCGTGACTCAGGTCGAACTCGGCTTCGAGCCCAGTCCGAAGGTGATGAGAGTGGCCACGATGACGAACGCGACGCCGAAGTAGCCGGCAAGTCGGTAGACCTCGATGGTGAGCAACAGGAACAGGAGGGCGATGATGACTTCGAGTCTGTGTTCGAGTGTGGCGTCCATACGGTCCACCATTCGTGTCTGATTAGTAACTATTTTGGCAGGCGAAGCGTGAGCCGTCTGGCGTATCAGAACCGATTTGCAATCCAGTCTGGACTACCGAAACGATGGTTGGGTTCACGGAGCGCGAGCGGTCGGGAGTGTACAAGTCGATATACGCGCGGCGGGATATCAGGCGGTTCGGCGACGATCAGGTTCCGGAGGAGACGCTGGCGCGACTGCTCGACGCCGCGCATCACGCCCCGAGCGTCGGCTTCTCGCAACCGTGGGACTTCGTGGTCGTCGAGGACGCCGAGACGAAGGCGGCCGTCGCGTCCATCGCGGAGCGGGCGATTGCGGCGGCCCGCGAGGGCTATCGAGAGCCCCGGAAATCGGAGTTTGGCCGGCTGAAGTTGGAGGGCATCACCGACGCCCCGGTGAACATCTGCGTCACCTGCGACCCGACGCGGGACGCGCCGCACGTCCTCGGGCGCAACACGATGCAGGCGATGGACGCCTACTCGACGTGCCTCGCCGTGCAGAACCTCTGGCTGGCCGCGCGGGCCGAAGGCGTCGGCGTCGGCTGGGTGTCGTTTCTCTACCCGCACGAGGTCCGCGAAGTGCTCGGGATTCCGCACCACGTCGAGCCGATTGCGTATCTCTGCGTCGGTTATCCCGAAGCCGGCTTCCCGGAGGAGCCGGTGCTTCAGCGAGAGGGGTGGCGCGAGCGTCTCGACACGAGCGAACTCGTCCATCGAGAACGGTGGGAGTCCGGGTCGGCGGAGGACATCGACGAGTGAGACGGCGGCGCGACGAGACGCGCCGCTCGAAATGTTGTGGCCGCGAGAAGCGCCGAGGGTGAGATTTGAACTCACGTGTCCGAATGGACAGTAGATTTCGAATCTACCGCCTTGGCCGGGCTAGGCTACCTCGGCTTCCATCGTTGTCTCTCTCGCGGATAGTTTAATCCGTTTCGATTTCCGAGGGCCGCGACGAGGACTCACACGGACGCAGTCGGCGAGTCTGTGGCCCAACTGCGTCCGGGCGGGGCGGGGCGGGCAGGACCGACGACCGGCGAGTGACCGACCAGAGCGCCGCCGACCAATGGGAATAAGTCGCACGCAGACCCGGGAGGTGTATGGACATCGACACGGCCAGCGAGACGTGCACCGAGGTGCTCGACGCCATCTCGGAGGCCGTCATCGCCGACCGAGCCTTCCTCGAAACCGTCCTGACGGGCGTCCTCGCCCGCGGCCACGTCCTCCTCGAAGACGTCCCGGGAACCGGAAAGACACTCACCGCGCGGAGCGTCGCCACCGCGCTCGGACTGTCGTTTTCCCGCGTGCAGTTCACCCCGGACCTGCTTCCCGCCGACGTGACCGGGACGAACATCTACGACGAACGCGAGCGGACCTTCGAGTTCTCGCCGGGTCCCATCTTCGCGAACGTCGTCCTCGCCGACGAGATAAACCGCGCGCCGCCGAAGACGCAGGCCGCGCTCCTCGAAGCGATGGAAGAGGGACAGGTGACCGTCGACGGCGAGACCCACCAGCTCCCGAGGCCCTTCTTCGTCATCGCCACGCAGAACCCCGTCGAACAGGAGGGGACGTTCACCCTCCCCGAAGCGCAGGTCGACCGGTTCGTCGTGAAGTCGGCCATCGGCTACCCCGACCTCGACGGCGAGGTCGAACTCCTCCATCGGCGCGCCGGCCGGAGCGAACAGAGCCCGAGCGTCGAGCGCGTCCTCGACCGCGACACCGTCGCCGCCATCCGCCGCGCGCCCGAGTCGGTCCGCGTCGAGGACGACCTGCTCGAATACATGGCGAGACTCGCGCGGGAGACGCGCACCGACCGCCGAGTCCGCATCGGCGTCTCGCCCCGCGGGACCCAACGGCTGTTCGAGGCGACCCGCGCCCGTGCCGTCATCGAGGGCCGCGCGTTCGTCACGCCCGACGACGTGAAACGCGTCTCGCAGTCCGTGCTCGCCCACCGGCTCGTTTTGACCCCGGACGCGCGGGTCGAGGACGTGCAGAAATCGGACGTCGTCGACGACGTGCTCGGCCGGGTGACCGTGCCGACGCTGGAGTGAGTGGGAGCCGTGCGGCGGACACGCCGCTCAGCGCGTGACGACCGTCACGAGCGCGACCACCCCGACCAGCAGTAAGACGACGGCCGTGATGGGCTGGCCCCCGGCGGCCGCCCGGTCCGCGCCGTAGACGACCGCTGCCCCGACCGCGAGCACGACGAGCGTCGCCGCCGCGTGGACGAGTTCGAGCCGGAGCGTGTCGGTCTCGCGGCCGAGGTGTTCGCCGACGGACCGCGCGTTCTCCGCGATGTCCCACGCGAGTATCGAGCCGAGCGCGGCGAGGAGGAGCGCCTCCGTTCCGGCCCCGCTCGCGCCCGCGAAGAGAAGCGAGAGGAAGAACAGCCCGCCCGCGGCGTCGACGATGCGCCGCGAGCCCCGGAACAGCCCGGCGGCGAGCGCGACCGTCGCGACGAGGCCGCCGACCGCCGCGGTCGACGTGGTGAAGCCGAGCGTGAACGTCGTGAGCCCGGCGACTGACAGCGCCATCGCGGTCCCCGTCCGGGTCGGCTTGCGGGTGATTTCGCTCACCGCGACCACCCCGCTTCGGCCCGCGCGAGCGCGACGCCGAGCGGTTCGTCACCCCAGTCGAGGACGCGGACGCCGCTCCGCCGGAGTTCGCGGAGCCGCAGGTCGCGCTCGATGCGCGCGAGTCGCGCGCCGATGGTCGCGGTCGTCGTCGGGTCGGGCGAGACGACCGTCACGGCGTGGCCGTAGGCCTCCAAGCGGCGGGCGACCGACACGCCGTAGTCGTCCACGAGCGGCGAGCAGAAGATGACCTGCGCGTCGCTGGCGAGCCGACGCCGGAGCCGGCGGACGGCGACGGAGGGGAAAAAGGCCCCGTCCGGCGGCGTCGGCGCGAACGCCGGGTGGGTCGCGAACAGCCGACGGGCGCGGGCGCGGTGGTCGGCGCCCGACGAGGGGGCGAGCCAGCACTCGTCGGGCCCGAACGCCGCGACGCCGACGCTGTCGCCGCTGTCGAGGAGCGCCGAGAAGGCGACGCTCGCGGCGTCGACGGAGCGCTCGACCGCGGTCTCCGCCTCGTCGTCGGGGGCGACGTGCGCCTCCGGGCGGGTGTCGACGACGAGGACGACGGCCGCGGCGCGCTCTTCTCTGAACTCCACCGTGGCGAGTTCGCCCGTGCGGGCGCGGCGGTTCCAGTCGATGCGCCGAATCGGGTCGCCGTGGCGGTACTCGCGGATGGAGGCGAACTCCAGTCCCGACCCCGGCACGTCGGTCTCGACGCGGCCGGCGTACTTCGAGGTGAGGCCGCGAAGCGGCAGGTCGGCGGTCGCGGCGAGTTCCGGCTCACACCGGAGCGTCGTCTCGGCGCTGACCGTCTCGCGGGACTCGACGGCCCCGCTCGGGTCGCGGACGACGACGACCGTCTCCTCCCACGCGTGCTCGCCGCGGACGGCCGTGACCGTATAGGTCGCCGTCGCGGTCGCCCCCGGCCTGAGCGCCGTCCCCAGTCGGGCGGGGCCGTCGGCGACGCCGAGCGCCGGCGGGACGCCGTCGACGACCCGGAGGTCGAACAGCGTCCGCGACCCCTCGTTGGTGACCCGGAGCGTGACCTCGACCTCGTCGTCGGGGTCGGGCGTCGCGTCCGAGAGGTCGCGCTCGACGCGAAGCGACACCTCGGGAATCGCCGCGACCCGGACGTAGCCGAGCACGACGACGCCGAGGCCGGCCGCGAGGAGCAGCGACGCCTCGCGGGTGAACACGCCCGCGCCGGCCGCGACGAGAACGAGGCCGTCGAGACCGGTCCAGCGTTCGGTGTCGAACCCGCGGCTCATCGGCGCTCACCCGCGGGACCGTCGTCAGTGCCGATTCGCTCTATCGCGGCGACGGTTCGCCCGGCGCGGTCGGTGAGCGACGACTGTCCAGACAGGAAGAGCCGGACGCGCTGTCGGAGCGGAATCGAGACGGACGCGCCGAGAAAGCGCGCGGCGACCGGGTCGTCGGTCCAGCCGCCGGTGTCGAGGAGCGCGGTCGCTTCCTCGGGGGCGCGGCCGTCGCGGGCGACGAGCGCCTGTTTCGCCCGCGCTTCGAGTCGGTCGACGACTCGCTTGCGGGCGGCCCAGTGGGTGTGTCGACCCATCGCCGACACGAGGTCGTCGTCGAAGTCGGAGCCGGGTATCGGGACCGCGACTCTCGCCTCCGGGTCGCCGGTGACCGTGGTGTTCATCGGGGTTTCGCGGCGGTGCTGGACGTACCGAAGCCCCTGAAGCGCCGCGAGCGCCGCGACGAGACCGAGAAAGATGTCCGTCAGTTCGAGGCCGAGCGAGACGCCGGCGACGACCGCGAAGCCCGCGGCCGTGGCGACGACGCCGACGAGCAAGAACAGCCGACGCGCGAGCGTCATCGGTCGTCCCCCGTCGCGTCGGCGTAGGTGTCTTCGATGTTCCTGAGCGCGTCGACCGCGCGGCGCTCGCGCTCCGGCGTCGCCTCGAAGCCGCCGTAGCGGACTTCCTCGAACAGCGTCGTCAGGTCGCCCACGTCGTCGCGGTCCATGCCCGCGTCGACGGCGGAATCCGCGAACTCGGCCGGCGTCGCGGCGCGGCGGTTCGGTACGTCGAGGAGCGCCGTCATCTCTCCCCACGCGCGGAACACTTCGTTTTCCACGTCGGCGTCACCGTCTTCGATGCGCTGGGCCGCGGCCCCGGCGGCCCGGCCGACGGCGGCGACGTTCGGTCCCTCCTCCTCGGCAGCCGGGTCGATTTCGTCGTCGGCCGCGGGCGAGTCGCTGGTCCCGGTGACGAGCAGGAAGACCGCGACGACGAGCGCGACCCCCAACAGGAGGCCGAACAGGAGTGTCGGCGGCGAGACGGCCTGTGCCGCGCCGCCGTCGCCGAGACTGCCGCCGCCGCCGGCGGGGAGAAACGACACGTTGCGCGCGGCGGCCGCGGCGCGAGACGAAAACGAAAACTCGCGGCGACACGCCGTGAGGAGGGCGAACAGGAGAACGACCGGCGGGCCGAGCGCCACGAAGATGGCGAGCGGCGGGAGCAACGAGCCGGTCTCTCGGTAGGCGTACGCGCCGAGGAGGACGAAGACGAGGGCGACCCCGGCGAGGATTCCGGGCGAGAGCAACCACGGGAGACACGGCGTCGGAATGCTAAGGCCGTCGAACGACCCGCCGGTCGGTTGCACGCCGGTCTCGTCTGTGTCACCAGCGACTGCGCCCCCGGTCTCGCCGCCACCGAAGCCGACTGGACCGCCGTCGCTGACGACGGTCGAATCGATGGTGGCGGCGACGACCGAGAGGGCGACGACCGCGAGGAGGGCGAGCGCGAGTGCGCGGAGGGCGGAACGGTCCACGATGGTAGGTAACAGTATGCGGGGTAAAGACATTTCGAGGGACGAAGCGGTCGTCGGGACGTGAGCGACGTCACCTCGGTACCCGACCGGACCGGATGTTGCTGCTAAACTCCTCAACCGCTGCTAGCTTGTCGAGGCCGTGCTGAATACATCGCGCGAGTCGGTCACACACTCGGCCTCGTGATTTATGTTAATACTTTAGCACTACTACGGCATGGAACGATTTTACGTATTTAACGCACTCCTGGCGATATATGGTGCAGCCTTCGCAATCGAATCAATCTCCGCTCTCGCCGACGGGAGCACAAGCCTACCAATCATTTTGGGTAGCATCGCTGGAATAGGACTGGCGAGTGCATCCGTATACGAGATGACTACTGGCTCTCCATCCGACTTCGAGATTGGCGACATAGGGTTCTGGGCTGTCGTTTTGGGTGTTGTGGCACTTCTCTCACTTCAGGTTCTTGAGATTACTCAGATTGTGGGATAGTAACCATTCGAAAGAGACGAGACAGACCACCCGTGCAAGTGAACCACCCGCGGGTACGGCGGACGAAAGCCGAGGCACGACACCCACACACCACGTTTGCAAGTGAATTGGCGGTGGGAAGGAGGGGCTGGGGAGACACACAGACACCACCGTTGCACGTGAAGCGTGGTAACGCCGAGAAGGGGTGCCATCGGCGGGCACTCGGAGAGAGCACGGGTGCAAGTGAAACTCGGTCGCGACTCGAACGTCGTCACCCACCACCGTTGCAGGTGATTTCTCCCGAACTGGACCGTTTACGGGCCGTTCACGACAGAACCGTTTGACTACAAACTGCACCGCGGGCACCGAGACATGTCAACGCTTTAGTTGAACTCGCGCTCTGTTGTTCTACTAGCTACTCTCGTATCCTCCTATTCACTTGCAAAAGTGGTGTGTGTCTGTTCAAACGAGTTCACACGAACCACGGTATGCGGTACCGAGGGTCAGTTAGAAGGCGACGATTCCGACCCGAACACGCCGCCCATCACCCGACGACACCGCCGCCGCAATTCACATGAATCAGATGAAATCGGGGTTTTAAATAAGGGGACGCCACAACGGACCGACGCTAATGCGCCGGTTCGAGCGAAAACAAAACGTCTTCACCAACAAGGACGCCCTCGGGGAGTCCTACAAGCCCGAGCGCATCGAGGAGCGCGACGACGAGATTTCGGAGTACATGGACGCGCTCCAACCGGTCGTCGACGGCTGGGAGCCGAACAACGTCTTCCTGTACGGAAACACCGGCGTGGGGAAGACCGCGGTCACCGAGTTCCTCCTCGAGATGCTCCTCGAAGACGTCTCGCAGTACGACGACGTCGACCTCAGCGTCATCTCCATCAACTGCAAGACCCTCAACTCCTCGTACCAGGTGGCGGTCGAACTCGTCAACGAGCTTCGGCCACCGGGCGCGGAGATTAGCTCGACCGGCTACCCCCAACAGACCGTCTTCAAGAAGCTGTTTCAGGAGTTGGACGACGTGGGCGGAACGGTTCTCATCGTCCTCGACGAGGTGGACTCCATCGGCGACCGCGACGAACTCCTCTACGAACTCCCGCGGGCGCGCTCGAACGGCAAGCTCGAAGACGCCAAGGTCGGCCTCATCGGCATCTCGAACGACTTCAAGTTCCACGACCAACTCGACCCGCGCGTGCAGGACACCCTCTGCGAGCGCGAACTGCACTTCCCGCCGTACCAAGCGCCCGAACTGCAGAACATCCTCGAATCGCGGGCTGAGGTCGCCATCGCCGAGGACGCCTGCGAGGAGGGCGTGCTCAACCTCTGTGCGGCGCTCGCCGCCCGCGACAGCGGGAGCGCGAGACAGGCGCTCGACCTGCTCCGACTGGCCGGCGAACACGCCGAGAACAAAGACGACGAGCGAATCACGCTCGACCACGTCGACATCGCCCGGCAGAAACTCGAACAGGAGCGCGTCGTCGAGGGGATGCGCGAACTCACCGAAAACGGTCACTTCGCGCTCCTCGCGGTCGTCTCGAAGGCCGCCCACGACGAGACGCCGTGTCGGATGCGCGACCTCTATCAGGAGTACCTCCGGCTGTGCAACTCCGCCGGCATCGACCCGCTCGCCCAGCGGTCGGTCCACAACCACCTCTCTGACCTCCGGATGCTCGGCATCCTCTCGGCCGAGGAGAACCGCACCGGCTCGCGCGGGAACTACTACAGCTACGCGCTCGACGTCCCCTTCGCCAGCGCGATGGAAGCGCTCTCGGACGTGCTCGCTCTCGACTCCGTCCTCGACGAGATTCGGAAGACTGCGAAACAGGCCGAGGCAGTCTGAACCCCACCGGACGCCGCGGCCTCCCGAGACCTTTTTCTGAGGCGTGCTGTTCTGAGACGCGACACGCCATTCTCAGACGGTGGTAGTTTCTTAGTGTGCCAGTGAGACGTGAGTAGCATGACGAATCTCTCGCCACGACTCTCTACGGGTATCTCCGGACTCGATACAGTGCTGGACGGTGGGCTACTGCCGAACCGGACGTACATGGTCCGTGGAGCGTCCGGGGCGGGAAAGACCATCGTCGGCTACCACTTCCTGTCCACCGGGGTCGAACGCGGCGAAGACGTGCTTTTCATCTCCTTCGAGGAGTCCGCGGCCGACCTCCGAGCGAACGCCGAGACGCTCGGGTTCGACCTCTCCGCGGTGCCGATTCTCGACCTGAGCCCGTCGCCCGAGGCGTTCCTCGACGACGAGGCGTACACGATGCTGTCGCCGAGCGAGGTCGAAGGGAAATCGACGACGGCCGAACTGAAAGCGGCAATCGAGGAACGCGAACCCGACAGGGTGGTCATCGACCCGCTGAGCCAACTCGGCCGGCTCTCGTCGGACAAGTACCAGTTCCGTCGACTCGTCTCGTCGCTCCTGAGCTACCTCAAGCAGTCGGGGACGACGACGATGTTCACGAGCCAGCCGTCGAGCGACGACACCGACGAGACGCTCGCGTACCTCTGTGACGGGTCGCTGTCGCTCCTGCGGTCCGAGGAGGGACGGTCGGTTCGCGTCGAGAAGTTCCGCGGGTCGGACTCCCAGACGGGGCCGCACGCCATGCGAATCGACGGCGACCACGGCATACGCGTCTTCCCGCGGCTCGTCCCCGGGTCGCACCACCGCGAGTTCGCCATCGAACCGCTCTCGTCCGGCATCGACGACCTCGACACCCTGCTCGGCGGCGGCATCGAGCGCGGGAGCATCACGCTCATCAGCGGCCCGAGCGGCGTCGGGAAATCGACCACCGGAGCCGCGTTCGCGCGGGCGACCGCCGACCGCGGCGAGCGCGCCGCGGTCTACCTCTTCGAAGAGAGCAAATCGAGCTTCCGGCACCGCTCCAAGTCCATCGGCATCCCGATAGACGACCTCGTCGAGTCGGGGAACCTCCGGGTCGACGCCGTCGAACCGCTCTCGATTTCGACCGACGAGTTCGCCCACCGAGTCCGCGCCGAGGTCGAGGCGAACGGCACGGAGTTCGTGATGATAGACGGCACGGCCGGCTACCAACTCAGCCTCACCGACGAGCGAAGCGACATCCGCCGCGAACTCCACGCGCTGGCGCGGTACCTCAAGAACATGGGCGTCACCGTCGTGCTGACCGAGGAGGTACAGCAGGTCACCGGCGCGTTCCACGCCTCCGACAACCACGTGAGCTACCTCGCGGACAACATCCTGTTCATCCGGTACATCGAGGTGCGCGGCGAGATTCGCAAGGCCATCGGCGTCCTGAAAAAGCGGTTCGGCTCCTTCGAGCCGACGCTCCGGTCGTTCAAAATCGGGAGCGACGGCATCGTCGTCGGCGAACCGCTGGACGAACTCCGAGGCATCCTCACGGGGACGCCGACGTGGAACGAGGATGAGTGACCGTGAGCGAAGACGCGTCGCGGAACGACACACGTTCCGCCGGAGACGCGTCCGGGGACGAACGGATACTCCTCGCGGTCCGCGGCGCTCGCGACCGCGAGCTACTGGCTGAACTCCTCGACGCGTACGAGGTCATCGTCTGGGAACGCGGCCGCGAAAGCGGAGGCGGAGGCGAAGGCGAAGACGGAGACGAAGGTGCAGGCGAAGACCCGCTCCCGGAGTTCGACCTCTGTATCGTCGACATGGCGACGTACTCGGCCGTCGCCGACGCGCTCGCCGAGCGCAAAGCCGACGCCGACGACCGGTTCGTACCGGTGTTGTTGACGGTCGCCCAAGACGAACAGGCCGTCGCCGCGCGACGGCTCGACGACGTTCCGGACGACGTGCTCGCGGTGCCCGCGCCGAAGGCGGTCATCCGGTCGCGGGTCGAATCGCTCCTCCAGACCCGGCGGCAGTCGCTCCAACTCGCGTTGTACCGCCGCGCGATGGACAGCGCGACCGTCGGCATCACCATCACCGAGGCCGACGACGACCAGCCGCTCACGTACATCAACGACGCCTTCGAGGAGATGACCGGCTACGACCGCTCGGAGGTGCTCGGTCGGAACTGTCGGTTTCTACAGGGCGAAGAGACCGACACCGAGCCGGTCGAGCTACTCCACGAGGCGATCGAAGCCGGCGAGAGCGTCGCCGTCAGTCTCACGAACTACCGAAAGGACGGGACGCCCTTCTGGAACGAACTGAAGATATCGCCGGTGTACGAGGACGGCGAGCTCACCCACTTCGTCGGGTTCCAGACCGACGCGACCGTCCGCCACGCGCTCAAGAACCAGCTCATCCACGAGACCCAGACGCTCAAACAGCTCTTCGAGACGAGTCCGGTCGGCATCGCGGTCCTCAACGACGACGGGATTATCGTGCGCGCCAACGAGGCGGCCCAGGAGGTCCTCGGTCTGCGGCGGTCGGTCGTGCTCGGACAGTCGTACGACGCCCCCGAGTGGGACCTCGTCGACGCACGCGGGGAGCCGCTCGACCGCGACGACCTCCCCTTCGACCGGGTGAGAGAGACCGGCGACACGGTCACGAACTTCGAACACGGTATCGGCGTCGACGACGAGCGGCGGTGGCTCGTCGTCAACGCCGCTCCGCTGACCGGAAGCGACGGGGAGCACGTCGGCGTGATTGCCGCCATCGAGGACGTGACAGCACAGAAGCGACAGGAGCGCGAGCGCGAGCGATTGCTCGACCTGTTCGACCAGAGCCAGAAGATCGCCTCGGTCGGCGCGTGGGAGGTCAACACGGAGAGCGGAGCGGTGCTGTTCACGAGCGGGCTCGCGGAGCTCCTCGGCGTCGAGCCGGGGACGGTGTTCGACCTCTCGGAGGCGTTTTCGTTCTACCACCCCGAAGACGAGCCCAAGGTCCGAGCGGGGTTCGAACGGCTCGTCGAAACCGGCGAAGAACAGTCACTCGAATGTCGCCTCGAGACGGCGAGCGGCGAGATGCGCTGGGTGAACGTCCGCGGCGTCGCGACGCGGGAGACCGACGCCCCCGTCTTCCGAGGAACCGTCCAAGACATCACCGAGCGAAAGGCCCGGTCGAGAGAGCTGGAACGCTACGAGCGCATCGTCGAGACGACCGCGGACCCGATTTACACGCTGGACGACAACCTCCGGTTCGTCCTCGCGAACAGCGCGACCGCCGACCTGCTGGGCCGCGACCCCGACGACCTCGTCGGCGAACACGTCTCGACGGTGTTCGGCGAGCACCACTCGCAAGCGCTGTTGGAGTCCATCGCGTCGCTTCTCGCGGGCGACAGCGACAAAGAGACCATGGAGACGGTCGTCGTCGACCGAGACGGCGCGGAGCGACGGTTTCAGACGACTATCGCGGCGAAGTCTTCGGAGGACGAGTTCGAGGGCATCGTCTGCGTCGGCCGCGACGTGACCGAACTCCAAGAGCGCGAACGGCGGCTATCCGTCCTCGACCGCGTCATCAGACACAACCTCCGAAACAAGATGAACATCGCGCAGGCGCACGCGGCGATGGTGCTCGAACACACCGACGACGACGACGTGCTCGAGTCGGCGGCGGCCATCGAGCGGGCGACCAGCGAACTCCTCTCGCTCGCCGAGACGGCCCGGAAGTTCAGCTCCGCGCTCGACCCCAACGTGGCGGAGCGAGTGCAACCACAGAACGTCGCCGACTGCGTTCGCAACGTCGTCGAGGGCGCGCGGCTCAGCTACCCCGAGGCGACCATCACCGTCGATGCACCGGGCGTCGCGAACGCGCGAGCCCACACGACGTTCGAACTCGCGGTGAACGAACTCGTCGACAACGCCGTCGTCTACGGCGGAGACGGCGTCGAAATCGAACTCTCGGTCTTCGAGGACGACGCCGCAGACCAGGTCGTCCTCCGCGTCACGGACAACGGACCGGGCGTTCCCCGGCTCGAACGCGAATCGATTATGACGGGACGAGAATCGCCCCTCCGACATACGAACGGGCTCGGTCTCTGGTTCGTCCGCTGGGCGGTGACGAACAGCAACGGCTCGATTCACATCGCGGACAACGACCCGCACGGAGCGCTCATCGAGCTTCGACTGCCGAGAGCCTAACGCCGAGGCTTCGCTCGGCGGACTCAGGCGACGGCGGAGACGGCCGTACCGACCGTCGTCGCCCCGAGCATCACGCCGAGTCCGAACCCGAGAATCCGGGCCATCGCCCGCCGAGCGTCCGCTTCCGTCCACCCCGTTCCGGTGTCGAGGTGCGTCTGCATCGACTCGATACCGCGGCCGAGCGCGACCGCCCCGGACCAGCCGAGGAGGCCGAACCCGAACGCGAGCGAGCCGAGCGCGAACGTCGTCTCGACGCTCCCCGCGAAATCACCGACGACCAGCGTGGCGACCAGCCAGACGGCGGCGACGAGCGCGCCCGCGAGGGCCGCGGTGCCGACGAGGCGAAGGCGAACGGCCGCCCGTTCAAGCGCTGGGGGCGCGTCCGCGTCCGCCGGCTCCGGTGACGCTGACACGGTCGGTCAGTCGACCGCTTCGCGCATCCGCGGGTCGAGCGCGTCGCGCATGCCGTCGCCGAGGAGGTTGAACCCCAGCACGGTGAGCGCGAGGAAGAACCCGGGGAAGAACGACCACCACCAGACGCCCGTGAGGAGGCCCTGACTCACGCCGTTCGAGAGCATGAGCCCCCACGAGGGCGTCCCGGCCTCGGCACCGAAGCCGAGGAACGACAGCGCCGCGAGGTCGATGATTGCCAGCCCGAAGTTGAGCGTGCTCTGGACCGTGATGGGCGCGAGACAGTTCGGCAGGACGTGCCGAATCAGCACCCGCGGGTCGGCCGCGCCGAGCGCGACCGTCGCGTCGATGTACTCGTTTTCGAGCACGGTCAGCGCGGCCCCGCGGACGACGCGGGCGAACCGCGGCGTGTAGACGAGCGTCAGGGCGGCGACCGCCCGCCACAGCCCGAGTTCGTCGGGGAAGATGGCGACGAGCGCCAGCGCCAAGAGGAGCGACGGGAACGCGAGCAGCACGTCCATCGTCCGCATGATGACGTTGTCGGTCACGTCGCTGTAGTAGGCCGCGACGATGCCGAGACCGACGCCGAGGACGGTCGAGGCGGCGACCGTGACGGTGCCGAACAGCATCGCGTACCACGCGCCGTAGGCCACCCGCGGCAGGAGGCTGCGGGCCTGCCCGTCAGTTCCGAAGGGGTAGTCGAGGCTCGGCGGGGCGCGGTTCGGGTTCGTCCCGAGTTGCGACTGCGTGATGACTTCGAGGTCCAAGAACAGCCGCGCGTACAGCGCGATGACCACCATCGCGACGATGATGGCGATGCCGGCGAGCGCGAGGCGGTTCGACAGCAGTCGGGAGACGAACGGCGACGCGGTCAGGCGGTCGATGAGCCCGCGCTGGTCGACGTCCGCCGCCGTCTCGTTCGTGGTCGTGGTCGTGGTTTCCGTGCTCATTGTTCGATCCTCGGGTCAAGGATGGAGTAGGTGATGTCGACGCCGAGGTTGACCAGCGTGAACAGGAACGCGAAGGTCAGGACCGTCCCCTGAACGATGGGGTAGTCGCCGACCTTGATGGCCTCGACCAGAAGCGTCCCGATGCCGCCGATGGCGAACACCGTCTCCGTGAGTACTGCGCCGCCGAGCAGGCCACCGAACTGGATGCCGATGACCGTGATGACGGGAATCATCGCGTTGCGGAAGCCGTGTTTCAGGACCGTTATCTTCGCGCCTTGGCCCTTCGCGCGGGCGGTCCGCATGTAGTCCTGCCGGATGACCTCCAGCATCGACGAGCGCATCATCCGGGAGATGAGCGCCATCGAGTAGACGCCGATGACCGACGCCGGGAGAATCATGTGGCGGACCGCGGAGACGAACATCTCCCAGTTGCCCGCGAGGAGCGTGTCGACCGTGACGAGCCCCGTCACCCGGATGGCCTCGACGTTGTAGAGGACCGAGATGCGGCCGCTCGTCGGGAGCCACCCGAGCACCTGCGCGAACAGCAAGATGAGAAGCGGGCCGCTCCAGAAGATGGGCACGCTGATGCCGGCGAGCGCGCCGATACGGGTCAGGTGGTCCGTGATGCTGTCCTGCTTGACGGCGCTCAGGATGCCGAGCGGGATGCCCAGCGAGATACCGATGAGCTGGCCGTAGATGGCGAGTTCGAGCGTGACCGGCAGCTTGTTGGCGAGCACCTCGCGGACCGCGGTGTTCCGCTGGATGATGAACGACTCGCCGAACTGGAACTGCGCGGCATCGACGAGGAACCGCCCGTACTGCACCCAGATGGGGTCGTTCAGGCCGAGGCTCTCTTCGATCTGCCGGACGAACTCCTCGCTGGCGCGCTCGCCCGCGATGGTGAGCGCCGGGTCACCCGGCGAGAGGTGCAGGATGGAAAAGACGAGCGACGCCACTCCCACCAGCACGGGGACGAGCAACAGCAGCCGCTTGAGTACGAATCGTGTGGAAATCATGAAAGTCGAGGGCGCGGTCAGTGCCTCAGTTCAGGCTGACCAGGTTGAGGTACGGACCGCTGATGGCGGCGATCTGGAACCCGCTGACGCGGTTGGAGACGCCGCGAAGCTCGTCCGCGTAGTCGAGGTAGACCCACGGGGCTTCGTCGTGTGCGATCTGGTTCGCCTCGTTGTACAGCGACTCGCGCTCGGCCTCGTCGTAGGTGCTCTGGCCCTGTTCGACGAGGTCCATGTAGTCGCGGTTCGCCCACGCCGAGCGGTTACTGGTGTTGTAGCCTTCGGCGTCGAAGCTGACCCAGTCCTGTCCCTCCGTGAGTTCGCCTTCCTCTACCTGCGGGTGCAGGAGGACGTACATGAAGTTGTCCGGGTCGGCGTTGTCGGTGTACCAGCCGAGGAAACACGCGTCGTGGCGGCCCTGGGCGGTGTATTCGAGGAACGGCCCGAACGACTGCTGGTTGATGTCGACCTCGATGCCGATTTCGCCGAGGTTGGACGCGACGGTCTCTGCGGTCTGAATCGGCGACGGGTTGTAGCCGCGGGGGTTCTGGAACGTCGCCAGTTCGAACGAGAAGCCGTCACCGTAGCCGGCCTCTTCGAGGAGGCGCTGGGCCTCCTCGGGGTCGTACGGGTACGGGTCGATGTCGTCGTTGTGTCCGAGGACGTTCGGCGGGAGCGGCTGGCTCGCCTGCGTCGCGAAGCCCGAGTAAATCTCGTTGACGATGGCTTCGGTGTTGATGGCGTGGCTGACGGCCTGCCGGACGCGGCGGTCGCGGAACTCCTCGCGGCTCGCCATGTTGAACGCCATGTAGCCGATGTTGATACCCTCGGTGCGGACGAGGTTCGCGTTGCTGGCGTTTTCGACCTGGACGGACGACTGCGCGCCGAGTCCGTCGATGATGTCGAGTTCGCCCGACGCGAGCGACTGAGCGCGCGTCGAGTTCTGTCCGATGGTGACGAAGACGACCTCGTCCACGTTCGGCCCCTCGCCCCAGTACTCGGCGTTGGCTTCGAGGCGGATGCGCTCGTTCGCGTCGTCGAGGTTGCTCAGCTGGAACGGGCCCGTGCCGACGGGGTTCGAACTGAGGTCCGTGCCGTACTCCTCGATCGCGGCGAGGGAGTGCACCGCCGCCGCGAACATCGCCAGGTTACGCAGGAACGGCGCGTACGACTGGGTCAGCTGAATCGTCATCGAGTAGTCGCCGTCGACCTGAATCTCGTCGATCCACGAGCCGAGGGTGAACGGCCCGTACGCCGAGACGTAGTCGTCGCCGGCGTAGTACTCGTAGTCGCTGTCGACGAAGCGGCGATACGTCGCCACGAAGTCCTCCGCCGTGAACTCCTCGCCGTTGTGGAACATCACGCCCTCGCGGAGCGTGATGGAGGCCGACTGGCCCTCAAGGGAGTACTCGGTGGCGAGTCCCTGCGTCAGCGTGGACTGGCCCGGCTCGAAGTTGATGAGCGTGTCGTAGAGCTGTTCGGTCACCTTCGCGACCTCGCCGCTCGTGCTGTTCTGGAAGTCGAGCGTCGGCGAGTGGCTGCCGCGACCGTAGCGGAGGACCGACGTCGACCCGCCGTCTTCGGTCTCCGTCTCGGTCTGGTCCGTCTCGCCCTCACCGGTCGTCTCACCGGATTCGGTGGTGGTGTCCTCACCGCCGCCGCCGGAACAGCCCGCGAGTCCGGCCGTCGCTGCAGCAGCTCCTGCGGCCGTCAGGAACCGACGCCGCGAAACATCATTGCCATCTTGTGACATACGTGTATCTATCAATGGCTACCTATAAAAATAACGAAGCGCTGAAGCGAGGAACGAGAGACACCGTCGACCTGTTCCGGTAAAAATACGAGACAATCAAAAAACGTCGAATAGGTGATGAGAGGCCGTATAGGCCCCGACGCGCCGCCTATTCGTCTACGAGGTGACACGCCGCGGGGTGCGCTTGCTCGCCCAGTTCGGGCGCGTCGCGCTCGCAGACGCTCTCGAATCGCTCGCGGAGAATCTCGCTCGCCTCGTCCCAGTCGTCGGCGACGACGCGTTCGAGCGCGCGGTCGACGACGCCCCGGAGTTCGGGCGACAGCGTGTGCGACAGATGCGACTCGCGGAGTTCGTCCACGACGGCGTCCGCGTCGGCGGTGCCGCCGTCGGCGCTCACCGTCGCTTCGGCGCTCGGGTCGCCCGCGTCCAGCGCCGCGTCGCGGGCGGTCTCGACGTCCAGCGACTCGCGCTCGACGCGCTGGCGGAGGTCCATCACCTCGCGGTAGGCCGCCTGCTCGATGTCGAGGTCCGCGGGCGGGATGACCTGCGGACACCGCGTCCGGAAGTGGCAGCCCGACGGCGGGTTGATGGGGCTCGGCACGTCGCCTTCGAGGATGATGCGGTCGTCGGTCTCGGCGGCCGGGTCGGGCTCCGGAATCGCCGACAGCAACGCCTGCGTGTAGGGGTGTCGCGGGTCGTCGAACAGCTCGTCGGTCGCCGCGACCTCCACGATTTCGCCGAGGTACATCACGGCGACGCGGTCGGAGATGTGGCGAACCACAGAGAGGTCGTGGGCGATAAAGAGGTACGTCAGCCCGAAGCGCTCCTGGAGGTCTTCGAGCAGGTTGAGAATCTGCGCCTGCACGGACACGTCGAGCGCCGACACCGGCTCGTCGGCGACGATGAAGTCGGGGTCGACCGCGAGCGCGCGGGCGATGCCGACGCGCTGGCGCTGGCCGCCCGAGAGTTCGTGCGGGTAGCGGTCGTACTGGCCGACTTCGAGGCCGACCGCGTCGAGCAGTTGGTGGACCCGGCGACGCCGGCGCTCGCTGGTCGAGTCGCCCGGCGTGACGCGGACGGTGACGCCCGAGACGACGTCACCCTCGCGCTCGACTTCGACCTCGGCGCGGAGCCGCTCTTCGACGGCCACGTCGACCTCGCCGTCGGCGACCGTGACGGTCACGGTAGCCGTTGCGACGCCGTTCGAGGAGCCGACGATGGCGTCGATCTCGTCGCTCGCGGTGACCGAGACGCGCTCGGCGTCGATGCCGGTCACGGTGACGTCGGCCTCGCCGCGCACGTCCGGGTCGGACACGGGGAGGTCGTGGACGTCGAGCGGCTCGCGGATGGTCTGGCCGACGGTCATCCGCGGGTCCAGCGACGACAGCGGGTCCTGGAAGATCATCTGCATGTCGCGGCGCATCGCGCGGAGTTCGTCGCTGTCGAGCCCGGAGAGGTCCGTCCCCGAGAAGACGACGCGCCCGCCGGTCGGCGGCGTCAGGTGCAGGAGGCTCCGCCCGGCGGTGGACTTCCCGCAGCCGGACTCGCCGACCAAGCCGAGCGTCTCGCCCTCGTAGACCGTGAAGTCGATGCCGTCGACCGCCTTCACGCTCCGGTCGTCGGCCCCGAGGAAGCGGTCGAGGATGCCGTCGGCCTGCTCGTAGTACTTCTGCATGCCGTCGACTTCGAGCAGCGGCGTGTCGGAGGGCTCGGTGCCCGTCGACGACTCGATGGCGTCACCGCCGTACTCGTCGGTGTCGAAGTCGTCGAGGATGCACTTCGAGCGGTGGTCCACGGCGTCGTCGCCGTGTTGCTTGTACGGTATCTCGCCCGAGGTACACTCCGGCTGGGCCCACGGACACCGGGGCGCGAAGTGGCACCCTTCGGGCATGTCGATGAGGTCCGGCACGTTGCCCTCGATGGGCGTCAGGCGCTCTTTTTCCTCGCTCGGGAGCGATTCGAGGAGCGTGTACGTGTAGGGGTGCGAGGGGTTGTGGAAGATTTCCTCGACCGGCCCCTCCTCGACGATTTCACCGGCGTACATGACCGCGACCCGGTCACACGTCTCGGCGACGACGCCGAGGTCGTGGGTGATCATGAGCACCGACATGCCGAGGTCCTCCTGCAGGTCGTCGATGAGGTCGAGAATCTGCGCTTGAATGGTCACGTCGAGCGCGGTCGTCGGCTCGTCGGCGACGAGCACGCGCGGCTGACAGGCGAGCGCGATGGCGATGAGAACGCGCTGGCGCATCCCGCCGGAGAACTCGTGGGGGTACTCGTCGACCCGCGCGCCGGGTTCGGGGATGCCGACCGATTCGAGCACGTCGATGGTCCGCTCGACGACTTCGTCGTCGATGTCGCGGCTGATGCGGGGGAGCAGTTCGCGGACCGCGTTGAACCACGAGTCCTTGCGGCGACCGCCGTACTGGTGGAGTCGGAGGCTCTCTGCGACCTGCTCGCCGACCGTCAGCGAGGGGTTCAGCGAGGTCATCGGGTCCTGGAATATCATCCCGAGTTCGCGCCCGCGGACGGCCCGCAGCGCCTCCTCGGGGGCGTCGACGAGGTTGACGACGTCGCCGTCGACGAAGGCGGGGTTGGTGTACTCCTCGCGGAACTCCTCGGCGAGTCGGGCGCTCTCGAGTTCGACCGACCCGGAGACGATTTCGCCGGGGTCGTCGACGAGTCCCATCGCCGACAACGCCGTCACACTCTTTCCGGACCCGGATTCGCCGACCAGTCCGACCGTCTCGCCCTCGCCGACCGTGAGGTCGAGGCCGTCGACGGCCTTGACCCGACCCCGGCCGGTCGAGAACTGGGTTCGAAGGTCCGAAAGAGAGAGTAGATTCCTCATTGACTGGGAATGACCTGCATGGCGTGAAATACCTTTTCAATTTTTGCCAATTGATACGTGGGAAACATAATGCTGAATCGCCTGCGGTCGCCCGCGTGACGCGCGAAAGCGCGCGACGGCGGCGGGAGAAGCCAAAGTTTAGGTAGCGGACTCCGACACCATGCCGCATGGAAGAACATCCGCTCTCGGACGAGTCGGGCACGTGGGAGACGGTGGTCGAAGAGTGCGAGGCGCTCGCCGACGACTATCGGGAGCGAGACTGGACGGTCGTCGTCGCCCTGCCGGGGGACGTGGTCCCCGTTCCCGGAACGGGCGACGAAGTCGTCGACCACGTCGGCCTCGACGTGGTCGTCGGCGACGACGTCTATCCCGACCTCGAAGCCGCCGTCACGGGCGCGACGTTCGACGAGTACGAGGCGTTCCGCGCGGTCACCGGCGGCCTCGTCTACCTCGCGCTCGTCGTCCGCGCCACCGACGACGAAGTCGCCGTCTGCCTCCCCTTGTACTACCGCCTCGCGGAGTCCGAACGCATGTTCTCGCTCCTCGACGCCGGCGAGACGATGCGGACGAAGGTCCACCCGCTGGACCCCGACAAGGGCGTCGAGTTCGTCCACGAGGACCCCGACCCGCTCCTCCCGCCGGACTGGGACGCCGATTTGTCGGACGAGTTCGCCTAGTCGTCGCGTCGCCGACCGTCGAAGACGCTTTTTTCCGCTGCGGAACTTGTTCTCCGTCAGGCCCGCGGCGCGATATTCTGATTCACCCGGAACAGGTTCTCCGGGTCGTACTGGCGTTTCAGTTCGACCAACCGGTCGTAGTTGTCCCCGAAGGCGGCGCGAACGCGCTCGCTCCCCTCGCGGCTGAGGAAGTTCACGGAGACGCCGTCGGAGAGGTGCGGAGCCATCGCCGCGAAGAACGCCCGCGTCCACGCGACGTGTTCGTCGTCCTCGTCGGCGTCGGTCCATCGGGTGAAGATGTTGAACGAGTAGCCAGCGTCGCGGTGGGCATACGCGGACGCGTCCGAATCGAGACGCGAAATCGCGCCACCCAGATGCTCGATGACGATCGACGTGTACGGCGACGTCACCGAGTTCGCGTAGTCGACGAGCGTCTCGATGGCCCCGTCGGACAGCCCGGCCTCGCTAACGAACTGTGATTTCCAGTAGTTCCGGTACCCCGGCGGGTACACGTCGTCAAAGAGTCCCTGGAATTCCGTGTACTGGCGCGGTCGAACGAGGTCGACCGTCGGCTCTTGGAACTCTCGTAGTGGCCGAATCGCACGCTCCCCGTCTTCGAGAGCGCCTGCGTAGCACAGGTAGGCGGTGACGACTCGTTCCCCACGGACGTCCGCCGGGACGAACGACGCGGACGGTGCGGTCCTAACCGAGGCTTGACACCCACCCCGCGCTAAAGCGCGAGGATTCCTCCGTTGGGGGTTCGGCTACCGACCCACGGAGGCAACTTACGGGTTTGTGCGCACTTCTTTGGGACTTTCGTGAGGGTGTGGTTTCCCCGACCAGTCGTGGTCGTCCCACTCAAATCGCACGGGCCGTGCCATCGGCCTGATTTCGCAATCGCTGTTTTCCCGAAGGAACGTCTCTGACGCCGTGAGGTCGGCGTGTCCCTCGAAACCACACGGACACGTCAGCGTATCCCCGTGGCGAACCGTCTCCTCGTGGTCGCCACACTCGGGACACGTCTGACTCGTCCACGCTTCCGACTCGGCTTCGAGAGAGATGCCGTACTCCTCACAGACACACGCGAGACGGTGGATGAACTTCTTGAACGCCCAGAAGTTGTGCGTCTTCTCGTTCACCCTGACCGACCAATGCGTTTCCAGCACGTCGGTCAAATCGCCCACGTACACCGTCGCCACGCCCTCGTCGTACAGCCGTTCAACGAGGTCGCGCACCAGCGCGTTCTGTGCGTGGTCACGGCGTTTCGTTCGCTGCCGGTACAGCCGTCGAATCCGATTCGAGGAGTAGCGCCCCTCTCGGAGTCGTCCGGAAGACTCCGTCTTCCGTGATTCCGAGAGACTCCGTCTCTCGGGCAATTTCGACTGTAGGCGGGCGATTTCGTCTGTCGTCTCGCGGAACCGTCTGAACAACTCCCGGCCGTCGTAGAGGTACTGGTTCCCAGTGGTCGTGGAACAGGCGACGAGATTGTTCGCGCCAACGTCGAGGGCGGCTTCGTGAGAAGCCAGTGGTGAACCCAGTCGAGAATCAGGTACGGTGACTGGTTGGAAAGCCCTGAACGTGTCGCTAACCTCGTCGTACTCAAGTTCCAGACGACCCTGTTTGCCGTCCCATTTCGGGTTGCCTCGGACTTCGAGGCGGAGTCGTTCGTGGTAGCCGAGTCCGTATTCGTCTTTCAGTTCTTGCCCGACAGGGATTTCGAGACGACTACGCTTCCCCCACTCAATCGTGTACTGGTTGCATCGGATGTAGGTGCGGAGTTCGCGTCCGTCCTCTTCGTTGCCCCAGTACGATGGTGGGTTGGCGTACTCGCCTTTCTCCTTGGCAAAGAACGACCGCCACGCTTCGCTGTTCTTGCGCGTGACCTGTTGGACGGTCGCGCTTCCGACGACGCCGTTGTACTGTCCACGGTACTCGGAGGTGTCCCACACGTCGCCGTCACCGAAGTAGTTCTGGCGACGTTCGTAGGTCAGTTCGTTCCACAGGGAAGCGGAGGCGTCGAGGAGCCGTAGAAGGCACTCTTTGTCGTTCTCGGTCTGTGGAAGCACCTCGAAGGTGTTGACGCGCTTCATTCGTCGCTACCTTCCTGTTCAGCGATATACTGTTCGACAGCGCCCTTCGAGGCGCTTCCCGCTGTTCCGACGTAGTAGGAACGAGTCCACTTCACGCGGTCGTCGTACCGCTGGTTATACTTCCGCGCCGAGATGCCCTTGACCCAGTTGACGATGAGTGACGGTGCGTTCTTGGGTGGACTCCCGATGAACAGGTGTACGTGGTCGGGCATGACCTCGGACTCGGCCAGTTCGAGGTCTTTGTCCTCACAGATTTCCGCGAAGATGGCTTCGAGACGTTCCTTTGTCTTCCCCGTCAGGTTCGAACGCCGATATTTCGGCACGAACACTATGTGGTAGTAGAGTTCGTATTTCGCGTGACGGGTACTCTTTACCATCTATGCATACTATCACAACCGGGCGGGTTAAAGATTGCGTTGGAACCCCGTCTGTGCTGTCGTCGGCGGTTGAATACTATTGGTCGACTTCATCCCCGCCCTGAAGGGCGAGGCTTTCGCCTCGAATTTTCCGTGAGCCCATAGGAACGACTGAGCCATCCCCACCCGCCGCCGAGAGTCAACCCGGCGAGGCCCGTCTCCGAGATAATTCCGGCCGGCGCGCCGAGGCCGTGGACCTGCGTCGCCCGGTCGAACTCCCCGACGGTGACACCCGGTTCGACGCGGGCGGTGTTGGTCTCGACATCGAGTCGTATCTCCGTCATCGACGAGCAGTCGATCAGCAGCCCACCGTCACAGACGCCGTGTCCGGCGACGTTGTGGCCCCCGCCTTGGACCGCGACTGCCAGCCCGTACTGGCGAGCGAATGTGACGGCAGCGACGACGTCGTTCGTGTCCGCTGGCCGGACGACGACGGCGGGATACCGGTCGATCATCGCGTTCCATACCGTGCGGGCCTCCTCGTAGCCGTCCGCTTCCGGACCGAGTGCATCGCCGCGGAGACGAGCGTCGAGGTCGCGGATAGTGGCGTCGTCCACCGCTGGGTAAGACCGGTCCATAACGTATCTTCAGACGTTGTCCGTCGGAATAGGCATTCCTCAGCGAAACAGGAAGTAGTTCAAGACGTACTGACGAGTGGCGAGGTCCACCTCGCCCGCTCGCCGTCAGTCTCGGTCGATTCGGGGTCGATGCGTCCTCTCGTCCGGAGGAGTGCGTTCAGTTCGGACGGGCTGAACGTGAGCGCCTCGCAGACGACACACGCCTCGGGGGCCGTCGGCGACGCGGTCGCGTGGACGACGCCGCAGTGCTGGCACACGTGCAGGTGGTTTCTGTCTCCCATATGCACCCTCACAGAGGCGCTCGGACCATGTCATGATGCTTCCTGCTAAAATCACAGGGGGTGTGTGGGTTTCACCTAGTGAGCACCCACCCACACGCACAGGGGTCCTGAAGGTCACGACGCCCCGAAATCTCCGGGTGTCGCGCCTGTTCTCCCGTCACAACGCGAACAGCTATGCGCACAGCGTGCTAGATTATACCATGGACGAGGCGCTCGACGATATCAGGTACCTCGCGGACTCGCAGCACCGTCCGGTGGTGATTCGGATGCTCGCCGAGGGCCGGTGCTCCAGGGCGGCGCTTCGGGAGGTGACCGGTGCCTCGTCGGCCACCATCGGCCGCATCGTACAGGCGTTCGAAGAGCGTGGCTGGCTCGTCCGCGACGGCTCTCACTACTCGTTGACGCCGCTCGGCAGGTTCGTCGCAGCGTCGTTCGCGCGATTTCACGGTGACATGGCGGTCGCACGCGAGTTGAACGAACTCCTCCCGTACGTACCGCTCGAGGAGATTGGCGTCAGCGTCGAGCAGCTGACCGACGCGACCGTCACGCACGCAACGCAGTACAATCCGTTCGCCGTGGTCTCTCGCGTGCGGGAACTCGAACGAATCTCCGAGACCGCGCGTAGTCTCACCGACTTCTTCCCCGACCCGTGCATCGAGGGTCGATACAGGTCGATCGTCCACGGCACACAGACGTTCGAAGCGGTGTTCGCCCCGGTCGTCTTCGAGTCCGCCATGGACTCGGCGTTTCTCGACGAGTTCGAAGCCATCGTCGCCTCGGACCGTACTGACATTTACGTGTACGATGGCGAGATTTCGCATCCCGTGATGGTCCACGATGGGGTCGGCTGTCTCGTCGTGCGGAACGACGTAGACGTCTCGATCGGCATGATCGAATCGGACGACGACGTGTTCCTCGAGTGGGTGACGGACGTGTTCGAGACCTATCGGGCCGATGCGACCCTGTTGACCGCTGAAGACCTCGCGGCACCGCTCGAAGACGTGCTCGCCGAGGTCTGTGGCTGAGAGACGCGAACGAACGCTTCGAACAGCAGTCTCGACTGTCCTGCGGAGAAACGCGAGCCTCAGCGAGGATTTCACCTAGTGAGCACTACGCAGCAAGAATCATGACAACACTTCGCACCGAACGTTCGGATGAAGAACTATGGAGATCGTCTTCGCCACGTTCGAATCCGAGCTAGAGCACGATGCCATCGAAGAGACCATGCGCCAGCGGGCGAAGCAGTTCCGAGCGGTGGACGGACTCGTACAGAAGTACTTCGTTCACGACCGAGAGCGCGACCGGTACGGCGCGTGTTTCATCTTCGATTCGGAGGAGTCCCGCGACGCGTACTTCGCGTCGGACCTCAGCGCCGGCGTCGGAGCGGCGTACGCCGTGAAGGGCGAGCCAGCGGTCACGAACGCCCACCTGTTGTTCCCACTCCGCGAGACCGAAGGGCTACCAGAAACCGCGTGAGCAACCACCCAGCGCTGCGCAACACAGGTCGTATAGGCCGTACACGCTACTCCCAGAAGGACTGAATCCGCTCGCTCAGCTCCGACAGCACACGTGAAATGACATCGCGCCAGTCTCCCGCAAACGCCGTGTCCTCACCAGGCGTCGCCGCGTCCGGCGGCGGGTGGAAATGCTCGCGGTCGTTGTGGCTGTTCGGGTGTCTGTCCCACCGACATTCCCACGACCCTCCGTCACGATACTGCTCGAGATAGTGTGCGCTGAAATCGTCCGTCACAAACCACCGAACACGAAGAGATGCACGCGCGACGGCCGCCGGAAAATATCTGGTGTCAAAATCAGCCACGAGGGCGTTCGGTGCGTATGATGGTCGATATTCGACGGTTGAGAACCGAGCGCTTCCACGCAACCGCCGACCAATCCGCTCCAACACATCGCTGTCGATACCGCCGGTACCGTTCGGCTCGTCCTCACGCATTGATGCTCCCAGCACGCCCGCCCGACAACTCATCGCGCCGCGCCGCATCTAACAAGGCTGCACGCTCCTCCAGCGTCTTCCACGTAGACACGGCCTCCCAACGCTCTTCGACAGACTCCTCGTGGCGCTCGTCTGCCAAGGAGACCTCATCAGGCGATGCGACGCCAAACCGTTCCCGGTACGCCTCGGCCGCATCGACCGTCTCTTTGAGCCGCTCGACAATCTCGATCTCCGAGTACTGCTGGCGGATTCGCTCGACTCTGCGCCACCGCAGATACGAATCGTTCCGCTCGTACCGAACCGGTCGCCCAGACAGTTCACGAACGATTCCCATCTCGGTAAACCACGCTAAGTAGTCCCGTGCGGTCTCCGTATCACAGTCTGCACGCTCAGCGATCACCGACACTTTCGTCGGTTCGCGCACCTGCAGGACGACATCCAGCAGACGCTCTCTCGTCGGCCCACCCTTCAGCAGTTCCCCTGGGGATTCCCACGAATCGAACGCAGGCGGTTCTTCGCCCGTGTCCGACATCTCATCGGGCGTATCAGTCGTGTCCATACACGTAGTAACGCCCTTCGCGGTGATATATCTACTGCGAACAGAATTATTTCAGGAACTTCGCAGTTGGTGTGGGAGAGCGTGCACGCAACACTCCGGATGAAAAACGCCTGAAAACCGAACCTATCCCCAAGCTCCGCGTCTATTCCTCGCGCTCCTCGTCGTCCGCCTCGCTAACCGAAATCTCCGTCTCGTGTTCCCGGTCGGCCGCCCGCTGTAACTCCTCGGCACGGAGTTCGGCGCGGGTGTAGGCGTCGTACACCGCGTAGAGCCACACGGCAGGCGCGAGGAGGAAGCCGATGAAGACCATCACCGAGACAGAGGCGACGATAAAGCCGACCGCGAAGACGAGGCCGCGTTCGAGTTCGCGGTTGTACAGCTGTCCGAGGCCGGGGAAAATCGCCGACAACACCGCCGCGACGAAGGGGTTGCCGCCTTCGAGGAGGTCGTCGAGCGCCGAGTCGATCGACGACTTCGGCGGGTCGCGCTGGCGAACCCCGCATTCGGGGCAGATTTCGGCGCGCGCGTCGATGACCGCGCCGCAGTCGCGGCAGAACGCCTCGTCGGGGCCGCGGTCGCGAGTCGAGTCGTCCGCGGAGGTCGATGACATACCTGCCATCTGTCGGCGGGGGACGTTAGTCCTGTGGCGGTCGGGCGTGGGAGCGACCCACCGCCATCTCCGAGGTACTCACCGACGCAGACGCCACCCTCACACACAGTACAAAAACGGCTTCATGAGCGCGACGCGGTCGCCGTCTTCGAGCAGCGTGTCGAAGCCGTCGAGGTTCTCGTTGAACACGCCGTTGACGAGGACACGAGCGTAGGGGCGCGTCTGCTCCCCTTCGGGGTTCTTCCGCCACGTGCCCGGGGGTTGTTCCACCCGCGCCCATCCCCGCGTCGTCGCGTCCGCCTCGCGCTCCGCGATGACGAGGTCACGCACGTCGTAGGCTTCGAAGAACGCGTCGAGGAACGCCCGGAGCGTCTCGCCCGCGAAGGTGAACTCGACCTGATGCGTGCCCGCGGCCGACCTGACGTGTCCGGTCAGGTTGACCTCGACCGTCGTCGTCACCGTCTCGGCCGTCTCCGACGCCGCATCTGTCGCTCCCATCTCTCTCCGTTCCGCCCGCTCGGCAGTCCGTGTCTCCATGCGCTCCGATACGCACCGAATCCGGATGAGCGAGGCCCCGAACACGTTCGGACGCGCCGCAGACCAGACCAGATCAGACCAGACTAGACTACTGCGCCGAACTGTTGTCTGGCTCACAACTAATCCGCTCGCGCCACGACACGAAGGCGCAATGCGAATCGTCCCACCCCGCCTGTACAGTGCAGTCGTCCATAGCTCAGTATTCCTCGGCGCGTCGACCATCGCCGAGGTGTTCGTCGCGTCCGCGCTCGCCGGAATCGCGCCGAACGCCGCCCTCGTCGTCGGCTTTCTCATCACCGTCGGCGTGTACAACTTCGACAAACTCGCCGACCTCGACGCCGACGCCGAGAACTACGCGGAGCGGACCGCCTTCGTGGCGTCCCACCCGCGGGTGTACGCCGCGTGCTCGGTGGTCGCCGTCGCCGTCGCGATCTGGCTCGCCGTCCGGCACGGCGGCGTCTACGCCCTCGGGCTGACGCTGTTTCCGGGCGTCGTCGCGGCGTTCTACAGCGTCCCGCTCGTCCCGCTGTCGTCTGTCGACCGACTCAAGGACGTCTTTCTCGTCAACACCGCGACGGTGTCGCTCGCGTGGGCGGTCCCCGTCGCGTTCATCCCGCTCGCGGTCGCCGCGACGGCACCCGAGTACGCCGCCGGCGCGGCCGGCGCGGCCGTCGCGGCGCTGTGGTTCTTCTTCCGCTCGGCCATCTCGGTCGAAGTCCACAACGTCCGTGACGTGACGGGCGACGCCCGGAACGGCGTCGAGACCCTGCCGACGGTCGTCGGTGTCCGCCGCACGCAACTGGGCCTCTACGGACTGGAACTCGTCTCGCTCGGACTCGTCTGGGCGGCGTCGTGGGTCGGCGTCGTCCCCGCGTGGGCTCCGGTCGCGCTCCTTCCGTCGGTCGCCTATTCGACGTGGATTACCCACGCGCTCACCGGGTCGTCCCGGTCGGTCGAGCGGCTCTGTACGCTCCGTGACGGCGAGGGCGTACTGATGGCCGTCGGCGTCGCGGTCGTCGCTTCGGTTGCCGGTCCCGCCGGTGCGTTCGTGTGATACACACCGAGCCGAGAGCCCGTTCGGAGTGACGCCGACGTAGCTGTCGACCCGAGGCGGCCACCCCGAATTCTCGAATACCCTTTTGTCACTCGATGAATAACTATCTGGATAGTGATTCCGAACATCGGGTGGCCTACTTTCGAACAGGTGGTGTTCGGGGGAACCGCCGGTGCGCATTTCCTCACGCAACCGGTGCCGCTCGTCGTCGTCATCGTGGGGCTGATGATACTCACCGCACTGATAAGTGGCTACGTCGTCTTGTTCGCGTGGCGGCGACGGCCGACGCCCGGTTCGACCGGGCTGGTCGCGTTCGGCCTCGCCAGCGGGTGGTGGTCGGCGGGCTACCTCTTCGAACTCATCGTCGACGACATGGCGCTCAAACTCACGCTCGCGAACCTCCAGTGGGTCGGCGTCCTCGCGGCCCCGCTCGCGTGGTTTCTGTTTTCGTTTTCCTACGCCGGGCGAGACCGCTACACCGCACCGGCGTCGCTCCTCGCGCTCTCTGCGCTCCCGCTCGCCAGCCTCGTCGCCGTGTGGACCAATCCCCTGCATCACCTGATGTGGGGCAGCGTGACGGTCGTCCCCGCCGTCGGGCGGACGATTACCGTCCTCCAGACCGACTGGGGGCCGCTGTACTGGGTCGTGTTGGGATACAGCTACCTGCTGTGGGTCGCCGGCTCGGCCGTCATCTTGCGGACGGCGCTCGACATGCCGACGATCTACCGACTGCAGGCCGCCACCCTCATCGTCGGGGCGCTGATGCCCGTCCTCGGCAACGCCGCCACGACGCTCCTCGAACTCTACGGCCCGGCCATCGACATGACTCCCGCGGCCTTCGCGTTCGCGGGACTCGCCTGTACCGTCGCCATCAGCCGCTACGAACTCCTCGAAGCCCGACCGGTCCCGCGGTGGGTCGCCCGCGAACGCGTGGTCGAGACGATGGCCGACGCGGTGCTCATCACCGACACGAAGTGGCGCGTCACCGACGTGAACCAGTCGGCCGCGCGGATTCTCGGCGACGACGACGCCGAACTCAAGGGGCGACCCATCGGCGACGTTATCGAGGAGTTCTCGCCCGACCAGCGGGACACAGACCAAGTCACCGTCAGGCTCGGGTCGGGCCAGCGGTACTTCGAACTCCGGACGAGCGCCTTCACCGACCACCACGGCCGCGACATCGGCCACGCGCTCGTCTTCCGCGACGTGACCGACCGCCGGCTGAACCTCCAGCAGCTCGAGGTGATGAACCGCGTCCTCCGACACAACCTCCGGACCGAGGCGAACCTCCTCGAAGGCTACGCGAACCTCGTCTTGGACGACATCGACGGCGGCGAACTCGACGACGCGCGGGACCACGCCCAAACCCTCCACGACCACGCGTCGACGCTCGTCAACATCAGCCAGAAAGCGCGGAAACTCGGCGTGGCCCGCGATAACGACGGGAGCGGCGACATCCGCCTGCTCCCCGCAGCCGTCCAGATACGGGCCGCCGCCGACGCCGTCCGAGCCGACTCCCCCGGTGCGAACATCCGGCTCTCGTCGCTTCCCGACCCCGAAATCGTCTGCGCGCCCACGCTCGAACCCATCGTTCGCGAACTCGTCGAGAACGGCGTCCAGCACAACCCGTCGTCGACGCCGGTCGTCTCCGTGACGGCGACCGTGGACGAACGCGAACTCGTGATTCGCGTCGAAGACGACGGCCCCGGCATCAACGCGAGCGAACTCGCCGCCATCGACGCCCACGGCGAGACGCAACTCAGACACGCCAGCGGCCTCGGGCTCTGGCTGGTGAAGTGGGGCGTCGACCAACTCGGCGGCACCGTCGCGTTCCACCCCCGCGAGGAGGGCGGGACCGAAGTGGTGCTTCGGATTCCCGCGTTGCGGGACGAATGAGGTGTTCAGCGACCGGAGAGATCTGTTATCGCAAGTTTGCCACACTCGTCTCAGACGGAATCGTCGGCCGAATACAGCCGACACCCCTATCGGCTGTCATAAAATCACAGTACGGTTGCTCGCTAATTGTAAATATCAATTCTAAGCTTTTACTGAGAAATCGTTGTCAAATTGCATTCAAACCGTTGAAATAGAGGGTTTGTTAATATCATAATCGATAATACTGCGTCAAATTTATAGCTAGCTATCGAGAAAGACGAGCGATAGTCTCCGAATTCTACCCATTCGGTGACAGTTCGGTGGCAGTCGCCATTCGAGCGCGGTGCAAGCCCGCCTACCCAAGAAGTATGACTCGACCATTCACTCGGGTCCGAAGAGCAGCAGCACACGCTCGTTCTTCCACCCACGCGCACACAGTACCGACGGTTAGACATCTCGCTCGACACGGGCTGGTTGGATTCGTCTTCCTCAGTCTCATTGCTGTCGACCCGGCACTCGCCCAAGAGAGCGTCATCTGTCAAACAGACCGACTCCCGACGATGATCTCTGGATTCTTCCAGCTCACGACGACGATTGGACTCATCGGACTCGTCGTCGTCTGGCAGGGGAACTCACTATCGGAGATTTTCACGCTCAGCCCAGACCAACGAGAGAAGATTAAGCGACACAAGCGAACCGCACTCAAGTCGACGCTCACACTCGTCTTACTCGGCCCGCTCTACACCGTCGCTGGTGGAACCATGGGTCTCCCGCTCGCGACGTGTATCGACCTCGTCCCCATCTAGCGGTCGCGTGAGGCCTCACGCTTCGGTCCGTAGTGTGACATGCATACTCGCCGCCATTGCGCTCGTCGTGCTGGCTGGCGTTGGAGCAGCAGCACCCGAGAACAACTCGAACCGGCCCCGCACACAAATGCGACACGCTGGTCGGACGATGCGTGACGTTCTCGACGTGCTGACGACGATGTCCGAGACGCCCGAAGACTTTGTCGTTCGCAGTCCTGTCGAGACGGCGAAGCTCGAAGCGGACGCAGCATGGCTCATCGACCAGCTTCGTCCGTTCGCCGCCGGTGGCCGCTACGAAAATCTCGGCCGGCCGACTGAGTTCGAGATACGCGACGAGAAGCTCATCTATCTCGACCTCGGCCAACAGGAGGGAACCGTCGGTGGCAGTACGAGCCTGCTCATGCAGTTGCTCATCGCCGCCGTCTACGAGCGGGCCAAAGAGACCGACAATGAGGTCGTCTTCGTCATCGACGAAGCCCGCTACATCATGCAGGACACAGAGAGCCTGTCGTTCCTCGAGACGGTGTTCCGACACCACCGTCACCACGACCTCTCGATTCGGCTCGTCACCCAGACCGTCGACGAGCTCTTCCAACATCCGGAGTCGGAAGCGATTCTCGACCAATGTGTCATCAAACAGTTCCACCATCTCGACGGGATGGACGAGACCTGGGCAAACGAGTTCGGCCTCAACTACGCACAGATGCGGTTCGTCCAAGACGCTGTCCCCGGCTCTGACCGACTCGGCTACTCACAAGCGCTCGTTGGACTCGACGGCGAGTGGCGCGGGATTGAGGTGCGGGCGATGCCCGACGAGACCGAGGTCATCGATTACGACCCCGGCGCACACGACCGAGTAGAGAGCCCACTCGCTGACGACTAAAGGGGGGTTTTGGTACTAATCTACAGATAAACAAGGCGAGTGCCTCGGGGCTTGACCCCGAGGGTGAAGCCGACACTCAGACGTGTTCTGTACGTTCGATATACCGTTCAATTGTCTCGCTTGATACCTGTCCCGCCGTTCCGATGTAGTACGACCGCTCCCAGGACCCACCGCCCCACAGATACCTTTCCAAGTACAACTCGTGCTGTTCCCACATCTCCCGCGCCGTGATGCTCTTGACCGTTCGTACGATCTCGCTTGGAGAGTGCTTCGGGTGGGCTGACAAGAACAGGTGTACGTGGTCGGGTGAGATGTGCAACGACAGTATCTCGTAGCCGTACTCGTCACACACCTCGCGGAAACTTGCTTCCAGCGAGTCCCCAATTGGTTCGAGAATCGTGTGGCGGTACTAAGCTGAGCGAAGCTCAGCGATGTCCGCAAGACGGAGGTCTTGCGAGACTTCGGACACCACACGAAGTGGTAGTTGACGTTGTACACCGTGTGATTCGACCGCTTCTCACCCATATTGAACCCACTCCACCAACACAGTAAAGTATATCCGAAGGATATACACAAGTATGGCGAATCGCTTTGAAATCGACGGCGAAGAAGTTCTCGACGGTGAGGTCAAACCGTTCGGGAACAGCGCCCACGTCACCGTCCCTAAACGCTGGCGTGGGGCCGACGTGAAAGTCGTCCGAACCTCAGAACCCGCCGAACAAGACGAAGAATGACCGACACACAGGCTCTCGTCAAGACGCTGGACTTCCAACTCAACATCCAGAGTCACAACGAGAGCCTGTTGTACGACGCCACGCTCGAAGCCCGCTCGTGTACAACGAAACCATCCGTCTCGCCAAAGAAGGCGTGGACTGGAACGCCATTCCTGACCGCGTGGCCGACGACGCCAACCTCGTGAAGAACACGACTCAGCGCGTTGTCGCCAAGGCTCTCGGAGCGATGGAGAACTACTACGAGTACGACGACTCCGGACTCCCGAGTCACACCAAGGACAGTGCGTACCCGCTTCGTGCGAACTACGAGGAGGGGTACAACCTGTCGCTCACCGACGATGGCGACGTGGCGTTCCGAATCAGCGCGAAACCGTACAACCACGTTAAGGGCGTCCTCGAAGGGAGTGACGCTCACCTCGATATTCTCAAGACCGCACTCGAAAGCGACGAGTGGAAGATCGGGACGGCGGAAGCCCTGTTCCACAACGACAATCCTGAGTTGCACGTCAACGTCACCAACACCGAGCAGACCGTTCGAGACAAGCACGACTCACGAACGGTCGTGGGTGTGGACGTGAACGAGGATAACGTCGCGTTGACTTCACTCTCCGAGGATGGCGTCGAGGATACGTTGGTTATCGACTTCCCCGAAATCAAGTTCGAGCGTCATCGCTACTTCACGATGCGGAAGCGCGTCCAGAACGCAGGGAAGTCGAGTCTGCACGACACGCTGGAAGGGCGCGAGGAACGGTTTGTCCGCGACCGGCTCCACAAAGTGTCTCGTCACATCGTGGAGTGGAGCCGTCAGTTCGAGACGCCGTGCATCGTCTTTGAAGACCTCAAAGAGATGCGCGACAGTATCGACTACGGCACGCGGATGAACCGACGCTTGCACCACCTCCCGTTCCGCGTCCTCCAATACTACACGTCGTACAAGGCGTCGTTCGAGGGGATTCCAACTGGCTGGATTAACCCCGAGTACACAAGTCAGCGGTGTCCGATGTGCGGGCATACGGAACGTGCGAACCGCAACAAGAAGCGATTCAAGTGTCGGTCGTGTTCCCACCAAGACCACAGCGACCGTGGTGCAAGCGTCAACATCGCCGTGAAAGGCATTAGGAAGCATCAGGACTGGAATGTGCCTGCTCTCAACAGCCTTCCCGTTGTTCGGAAGGTGCGACGTTCACAAGAGCTACGCTCTTGTGCAGCCCGCAAAGTCACAAGGTGACTTTGAGACGGCGGGCATCGGGGGCTGTGGACGCCCCGACCGTGACCCACTCGACCGTTCGAGGCTATCAGGCCGATGGTCGGATGGGAGTGTCCGACTAAACTACGGGAAGCCTCGGGGCTTGACCCCGAGGCGGTTCACGACGCATCGAACAAGAAGGCGCGACGCGAGGGATCCGGTATCGGCTCGTCGAGCCGTGGTCCTCGCAGGCTACGGCGCGGCGGCACCAACGTTGTTGTTCGAGTTGTTGAACTGTAGGTCAATTTCGAGACCGTCGTAGGCTAGTACGGGTTTCTTCGGGAGTCCGGGGCCACCGCCTTCGAAGTCGATCACACCGATATCAGCCAGTTCAGTCAGATTCCGGTGAACCTGCTTGTAATCACGGTCAACCAATTCTGCGGCTTCGCGGATGCTGTCCGGCTCATCCTCAGAGATCGCCTCTAACAGTTCGAGGTTCTTCGGACTGAGCAGCCGACTGAGTTCTGCGAACGAGTCGAAGTTCAGCACCGGCTGAGCGTCTTCGAGTTCCTCACCTGCCTGTGCCGCCTTGAGTCGCTGTCTCGTGCGTTCGTCGAGGTCGTTTCCCTCACCAACCGTTACTTTGAGCTTCGTCATGTCGTGATCACCTGTCGCGATTTCTCACGTTTCCCAGTCCCAAGAGACGGATGACATCTCCTCGGCCTCTTCTTTGAATCGGTCGTAGAGCGTCAACATTCCAGGGAAGTCGATGATCTCGACTTCAGACCCAGTGTGTCGCTCATGACCCTTCGTCCGTTCGTGGGCGTTGTCGTACCGGAGGATGGTGTCCCCGCCGAGGCTGCCGAGATGGTGACTGTAGTCCCCCCCACTAGGATACTCATCATCCTCCGTTTGGCGGATGGTTACATTGACGACGTACTCGTCTTTGACAGCCTTCCAATCTGCAATCGTGATGTAGGACGCCATCCGTTACCCTATGTTATTACCTCCATAGGAATAAGCCTATGGACCTAAATACATACCCTACACAGACAGCGCTGTATTCAGCACTCCGTGTGTGTCAACTTTCAATAATTTCAGAGGGCCACTAACAGATAAACCACCTGCCGCCGATGTCGTCGTATGACGCTCCAGGTCCGGACGATTGCAGTCGTCCTCCTCGTTTTCATCGCCGGCTGTACTGGTGTCGGTGGCCCCGCACCCGACACAGGAACAACTGCGTCGCCGACAGCAACGCCCACGACAACACCGACTGCGACGACACAATCATCCCAGACTGTCACGTCGGTCAACGGCACACTTGAGGTTCATTTCATCAACGTCGGACAGTCAGTCAGTACACTCCTCGTCGCACCCAATGGTGAGACAATGCTGATCGACACCGGTGACTTCCGAGACGACGGTGAACACGTGCTTTCGTACCTCCAAGCACACGAGATCGATCGCATCGACTATCTCGTGACCTCCCATTCCGATGCGGACCACATCGGTGGGAACGCGGCTGTTATCGACTACTTCGAAACGCAGGCGGACGGTATCGGTGCGGTGTACGACCCCGGGATTACCTCCACCTCCCAGACGTACGAGGCGTATCTCGATGCCGTCGAACAACACGACGTGCCGCTCTACCGCACGCAGGCCGGTGACGAAATCCAAATGGGAGCGGTGACCTCACAGGTCCTGTCACCACCCGAGGGCTACCTCGCCAACGAAGATCGCAACGAGAACAGTATCGTCCTCATGACGCAGTTCGGGTCGACGCGCTTCCTGTTGACCGGCGACGCCGAACACGAAGCCGAAGAGTATCTCGTCGACACGTACGGTTCGCAGTTGCACGCGACGGTACTCAAAACGGGCCACCACGGCTCCGCTGGAAGTACCACCGCACCGTTCCTCGAGGCCGTCCAGCCACAGGTCGCCGTCGTCTCGAGCGCGTACGACTCCCAGTACGGCCACCCGAACGAAGAGACGCTGTCTCGACTCGCAGCGCAGTCCGTCCCGACGTACTGGACGGCAACGCACGGAACGATTGTCTTCGAAAGCGACGGCCAGCAAGTCACCGTGAGCACCCAACGCGATGCACCGACTGACCCGACACAACTCCGTGAGGGGACGGCAGTCGAACCGGGAACGACTGGCGACGTGTCGGCCCGGACGACGATTACGACCGACGGAACGGTCGCGACGCTCACGCCGGTCGCAACCGACGGGGGGACCGAAACTGAGACCGAAACCCCAGCCGCATCGCTCGCAGTCGCGGACGTCCACGCCGATGCTGCGGGGGCCGACACGGACAATCTGAACGACGAGTACATTGTCTTCGAGAACACCGGAAGCGAGACGCTCGATATCTCCGGGTGGACTGTCTCCGATGCCGCAGGTCGGACGTACACCTTCCCATCGGGGACGACACTTGACGCAAGTGCGACGGTTACCCTCCACACCGGGACTGGCACCGATACGTCGACAGACTACTACTGGGGCTCTGGGTCGGCCATCTGGAACAACGGTGGCGATACCATCACCGTGACGGATAATACCGGTGCGGTCGTAGTTGAGGAGACATACTGATGATTCCAGACGGGACGTACACGGCGACAGTCGACCGATTCGAGGACGACCGCGCGGTGTTGCTCGTCGAAGCAGACGGTCAAGATATCGACCAACTCGTCGTCGACCGCGACGAGCTGCCGTGGCGAGCGAGAAGCCAAAACGCAGTCGTGACGATTTCCGTCGTCGACGGCGACTACGACGGTGGTCGATACGAACCCGACGAAACCGAGGCGCGAACTGAAGCCGCCCAGTCACGCTTCGACCGCCTCTCGCGACGCCCGCCGGCTGCTGACAACGCAGACGACGAAGACGCCTAAGCAGACGGCTGTCGCCATGTTCTTCACGCCAGTTCTGTCAGCTCGACGTACCGCGCTCTGAGCGTTGGCACCGAGACATCAGCGAGTGCGGCGAGTGCAGTCTGTGTGGGTCCCACATCGAACTCGGTTCCCGCGAGATAGAGACACGCCGCCGCGACGCCAGCCGGGTTTCGTCCGTTTGTAATTCCTTCTTCGTCCGCACTCGCCGCGAGTTCGTACGCCCGTGACTGCACCCGCGAGGAGAGGTCGCTCTCGGAGCCGAGTCGAGTGACGTACGTCCGCGCGGTGACGACCTGTGCATCGATACCCAGCTCGCTGTTGAGCGCCCGATAGCCCGTCTGGACTTGGTCACACGAACAGCGCGCGACGCTCGCGATTTCATCACGTGGGCGTGGGAGGCCACGACGACGACACGTCGCATACAGGCTTCCCGCGGCAATCATCTCGACTGACCGCCCTCGAATCAGGTCTGCGTCCTGGGCGCGCCGGTATAGCTGACTGGCTTCTTCGATGAGGTTCCACGGGAGGTCGAGTGCGCTTCCCATCCGGCTAATCTCACCGAGCGCCGTCGCGAGGTTGCGCTCTGCTTTCGTCTCGAACCGTGCCCGGCGATGTTCGCGCCGAAGCCGGTGGAGTTGGCGTCGTTTCTTGGCCGACACCGTCCGGCCGTTCGCATCGCGGTTGTAGCCAATCTCTGCGGAGACGCCTCTGTCGTGCCGCGCCGGGGTGAGTTGGCCACCCGTTCGCGAAACTGAGTGGGGGTCCTCGTCGAACACACGCGGGCCGTGGGTGTGGTCGAAATAGTACTGGTCGACAATGAGCCCACACGCCTCGCAAGCCGTTTCACCGCCGTCTGTCGCGAGTCGCCCGTCACACTCGGGACACTCAGCGTCGATGGATTTCCCGCACGATTCGTCGAAGGTTCGGTTGTAGATTTCTCTCAGAGACATGGGTGTCGGTCGTGAGATGGCCTGGTTCGCCACCCCGCACCCCTCAGGGGGTGATACAATTGGCTGGCGGTACGCCCCGGTGTGTAGCGTGTCGTCGTCGCGTTGCCCGCGACCTACGCCGACTGAGACGGACAGTCCTGTTCGAACCCAGACGGCTCAGTCCGTTCTTCGCCGCATTGGACACAGCGCCAGACGCGCCGCCGACTCTGGTCGAACTGCGTCAGTGTTTCGAGCGACGGTGTGTCGTCGTCCCACTCGGTGACGACGAGAATCTCGTGTCCGGTCGGTGTTCGTTCGGCGACGCCGCTGTCGTGTTTGGTGTGTTTCGTTGCCATCGGAAGTGCGAGGTGAGTGTCCCCGCACCCCTCAGGGGGCGATAAAATTCACCGCGAGTACCGGACCGTCTTCGTCTCTTGTCGCGACTCTCGTTCACACCGCGCGAAGCGGCCGTCCGGCTGAGGCAGGATGCGCGTCCGGAGTTCGAACAACACCCGTCTCAGGTGCTTGCACTCGACACCGCGTTTCTGGTGGTCCGGACAGCTACAGGTGCCAGCCGCAATATCGACCTCGTAGGTGTTCCCGCTTGAGGAGTCGACTTCGTAGCGCGGGCCGACGGTCCCGAATCGGACGGTCATCGATTCGGTGAGTGCTTTCCACGTCCGCGAATCTTCGACCGCGTAGCCGCCGTCACTCACGAGCGGGCGACCCGGTGTCGCGCGACACGGTTCGCGGAACTCGTCGCGCCGATTCCGCTCGTGGCCACAGTTCCGACAGCGCCAAAAGCGCGTTCGGTAGCCGTCGCCGTCGGACAGTTCGATGTCGTAGTCAGTTGGCTTGCTTCCTGGCAGCCACTCCGTCACGCGGACGAGGTCGTGACCGCGGTGGGTCGATGTCGATACAGACTGTCTGGTGGGTGGTCGGGTCGTAGTCATTGGCACGGCGAGCGCTCGTGGTGAGCCCCCGCACCCTGTGTGGGGGCGATAAAATTGCTCGGCGGTCGCTCACGACCATCGGGCCAGCGACGTCTCGGTGGTCTCCGCGAGCGCTCGTTCGATGCGTGCTTGGGTCCACCCACACGGAGCGAGCACGCTTGTTGCCGCCCGAATCAGCGCCGTTGCGTAGAACTCAGCGTCGTACGTTGACGGCGCTTCTTCGCGGAGCGCAACACGTTCATGTCCCTGCTTGTCGTCGTCGACGACGACGTACTCGACCGTGCTTCCTGCAGGCTGGTCGTCGTCATACAGTCCGTCCGCTCGCTGCAGCGCCGCAACCGTCTGGGTCGCCTGGGTGTACTCGGTGAGCGATTTCGACGTTCGCGTGGTGATCACGAGGTCCGAGGGGTCGACACGGTCCGCGTGCAACGCATCGATATGACCGGCCAGTTTGTCGATGACCGACCCAGGCTCGCGGTACTGGTCGAACGTCCGAATGAGTGCTTTCTGGACGCTCCCAACGAAGGATGGGGTGCTTCGTTGGCGACACTCGATGCCTCGATATTTGTACGCCGACCCAGCCGCTGTTGGCTCCGCGTATTTGCCGAAGTATTTGGTGAGGGCACCCTCCGTAGAGTCACGCTTCGGAACGAACGCAACCCAGTCGAACGCGCCCTCGTACTCTAAGCGAATACCGACATCAGCTGTCACCGTTCGGCAGACCTCGGTGAGTGGTCGCTGATTGCGGTCGGATGCGGGGGTCACCCACAGACTATCGACGAGGCCGTGAACGACATCCCAGCCAGCCGCTTCCAACTGGTCTTTCGCATCGAGGAGAATCGACCGCGCGAACGCGTTGATCGCCTCGTGGCATTCGATGCGCCCGAACTTCGCGTTCGAGAATCCCTGATACCCAAAACACGAGACGAGAATCCATTTGAGCGCGGCCGACTCCCCTTCGAGGCGCGCACGCTCATCCGGGTCAGTCGTCTCTGCAAGTCGGTCTTTGATCGCATCGCGGTCCGAGACGAGCGGGTCGAGTACGTCAGGGAGATAGCCAGCACGGTCACAGATTGAGTACCCAAGCTCGGGCACGTCGGCAGTCGAACAGCAGTCACACCGCACCGTCTCCGGGCTGATGTTGCGGGTGATGATGATGTTCGGATACAGACTCGAAAAGTCGACCTCGTGAACGTCGGTGTGGACGCCGACGTCTGGGGTGAATGTAAAGCCCCCGCGGTCGGCGGTGTACAGCGATCCCATCGTCTTCCACGATTCGGGACGCCACGCCCGCCATTGCACGAGCACGTCCCGACGCTGTGCGGCTCGAATCTGGATTGCGGTCAGCACGTTTCCGATAGAGGCCCACGCCTGTTCTTGGAGCGGTTTCCGCGACCGCTCGACGAGGTCAAGACAGCCAGCTAGATTCGTCTCTCGGAGGAAAAACGAGGCCGATCGATTGATCACGACGCGACCGGGGACGTTGTAGCGCGCTGGCGAGTGACCCACCTGTCCGTAGGAGTGATACGTCGACTCGCCAGCGAGTGTCTGATACGTCGCGGCGTGCGGGCCACGACCGAGTTCCAGCGTGTGTCCTTCGTCGCGTGCCGCCGCGAACAGTCGTGGAATGACCGCAGCCGCATTGACGAACAGGACGTCTGGATCACACTCGGCGACGCGCGTCGCCACCGCGTCGACCACCGCCGCCTGCGACCCGCTGACTGTCTCGCCATCAATCGTCACCGTCGATAGCTCCTCGTCAGCCGTGCGCGCTCGCGGCAGACTCAGTTCGACCGTTGTGAGTCGCGTGTTCGGCATCGGGTCGGTCTCGGTTTCGAGGCAGTACCGGAACTCCGGGGAGAAATCGACGTTGTAACACCGAAGCTCGTCCGGGAGTGCGACCTGATTGGTTTGGCGGGCGAGCGTCGGCACCGCCTCGGCTGCGGTGGCCTCGATCATCGTCACCGGCTCGGGCGACTCGCCGAACCCCGGCCGCCGCTCGACCGTCTTCACAGTGGCAACCGATGGATGTGGTTCGAGTGCGCGTTCGTACGCGGCTCGCGTCTCGCGTGCCCCACGAACGTAGAACCGCGGCCGATACGTCGAATCGATATCGTACGTTGCGGTTCCGGTGTCGCCTGCGGGTGTCCAGCGATACACGTCGCCGTCGATGAAGTCGAACGTGTACCACATCGTCACTCTCGGTCGTCCGGGGGAGACCACGCCGCCTGGTCGGCCACGTCCAGTTCGTCGTAGAGGTCTTCGAGCGCCCGCTGGTGCGCCAAGAGCATCGAGAGAAACACCGCGTCCATCGGCTCCTGTGGGTTCTGATATCCCGCTGCGTCCGCGTATCGCGTTGCATTGCCCCACAAGCGGCTGTATGGGCCCGTGTCCTGGCGTCGAAGCGCGCGCTCGAAGTCGTCCCACTCATGTTCGAGTCGCCGCAACAGGTCGCGATAGGTCGGACTACTGCGTCCCATCGATCATCACCCCGCTTGGCGTCGCTGGTTCGACGGCCATGTCCGAGGCAGTCGCACGATGCGCTAAGACGTCACGCCAGAACGCGAGCGTCGTCTGCATGCCGGTCGCATCGGGATAGACGAGTGTCTCGAAGTCTGGACCGCGGAACCGCGGGCCGAACCGCGTCTGCTCGCAGTAGAGCGTCGATGGCACGGCCCGCGCCACGATTTCCGCGTACGGACTCGTCTCGGGACGGCCGAGATGCGTCGCAAGCAGACTGGCGTCTGACTCCCGAGCGACTCGCTTGAGTGCGGCGACCGCCCGCGACAAGAGTGGCTTCCCGACCGCGTCGGCAACCTCGTCTGTATCGTAGAGTGCGTCGAGGCCGGGACAGACGACGAGCGATGGGTCGATGTCTTCCTCCGCAACCGTCGACCGGAGCGTCGTCGCCAACTCGGCGTGCTGGTACGGCGTGAACGCCCGGGCGACGTGGATGCGGTCAAGCAGGCGGCGACTCGGAGCAAGTCGCGTCAGCGATGCCGCATTCGCGTGATTGGCGGCGTCAAGCCACAACACGTCACCACCGGTGGTGAGGGTGTGGTCCAAGACGAGCGCCTGTAGAATCTGCACGGGCCGCGACTCGTTTTCGACGACGAGTCGGTGGACGTCTTGGTCGAATGTCGGCAGTTCAGGTGGGGACGACTCACGGGTTGCCTGCGCCGTCTCAGTCGCCGACTCGCGGCGACGCTGTTGAAACTGGTGTGGTCGCATACACAGCTGTTCGCTCATCAGTCCGATAAGCGAACTCGGGTCGGTACACGAGTTCACGAAACCCCGATGGTCGTGGTCAAAATCGCACGACTGCGGTACTCTCTGTTTCGTGCAATTCGTGGCCTGCACGAATCAGCACGGGATGACTTGGTTGCAGTCCGTGGGCGGTAGTTGGTTAGGATATCGTGCTGATCAGGAGCCGTGCAAACTGCTTCTAACACAACTCAAGCGTGGCGAAGGCTCCTTCTGAGACTGGGAGCGTAACGGGTGAATATACCGTCCGATCTCAATGCTTGTTCTACGGAGGTGAAAGAATGCAGGAGATAGTGACTCTAATCGCCATACTGCTCTACGGTATCCCGACCATCACGTTCCACATTCACGTGGAACTGTAGCATCAGACTCTTTACGCGGTCCCACAGATACATGTCGAATCTTGAATATTTGAGTCCATGGGAGTAAAACAACGGGTACACCGACTGCTCGAAGTTGGCGGGGCAACCCGGGAAGAACAGGTTGTCGACTGGGGAATCATGGCACTCATCGCCGCCAACGTGATGGCGGTGATCTTGAGCACAGTCGACGCGCTATACGCACAGTACAGTTTCTATTTCCGGGCGTTCGAGGTTATCTCTGTCACCGTATTTTCAGTTGAATATCTCGGCCGTATCTGGGCGGTGACGGTGAGACAGGAGTATGCGAACCCGATTATGGGTCGGCTTCGATACGCACTTCGACCGATGCTCATCATCGACCTGCTAGCAATTCTCCCGTTCTACGTCGGGTTCTTCTTCGTCGACCTCCGGTTCCTCCGGGCACTCCGTCTCTTCCGGTTCTTCCGCCTACTCAAGCTTGCGCGGTACTCGCAGACGATTCAGGCGTTCAAGTACGTACTCAAAGAAAAGCGCGAGGATCTCATCGTCGCGGTCTCCGCGACACTCATCCTTCTCGTCCTCTCGTCGAGTATGATGTACTTCTTTGAGCACGAGGCCCAGCCTGAAGCGTTTTCGAGTATTCCTGAAACGTTCTGGTGGGGCGTCGTGACGCTCACGACGGTTGGATACGGCGACGTCTATCCGGTCACATTCGGGGGACGCGTCTTTGCTGCAGTTGTCGCCTTCTTAGGAGTTGGCCTCTTTGCACTCCCCGCGAGTATCCTTTCGTCTGGGTTTGTCGACCAGGCACGCTCCAGCGAATCCGAAACGATGTGCCCTCATTGTGGAGAAGTGATTTCAGAGGAACACTAATCACCGATTGTTCAGATATACATAATATGTACAAGACAGGTCATCAGGGGGCAGCGTTCCTGTTCGCGACGCCATTTGCACTCTTTGCCGGGCTGTTCGGAGAGCCAGCGGTAATTCTCTTTGGAGCGTTCGTCGTGTCTGGATTAGCGTCAGCACCCGATCTTGACCTCCGGACGCGGTTCATCAAACATCGTGGGATTACACATACTGTGTGGGCAGCACTAGCGACCGGCGTCGTCACGAGTATTGTAGGGTTAGCAGTCGGGTTTGCGTACGGTGGGGTACTCGCAGGAATCGGCTTCCTGTTCTTCTTCGGCTTGTTGGGCGTCTTCACGATTCTCTCCCACATCGCCGCCGACGCGCTTACTCCGATGGGCGTCCGTCCGTTCGCGCCGGTGAGCTCGAAACGGTACACATGGTCGCTGGTCAAAGCAGCGAACCCAATCGCAAACTACGCGCTCGCCGGGCTTGGATTTGGTCTGTGTGTTGGTGCGGTACTCATAGGAACTTGGCTGCATTCTGCGGTTACTAGTGCGGTATGACTGTGATTCAGACGGGACCATTCACATTGTAGACAAGATTTATTTTTGTCACAATTGATGTGGGGGTATGGCAAAGAGAAGGTCCAACAACCAAGGTGCACATGATAATGCTGTCCGGCGTATGGCACAAGAGTTGCAGTCAAATGACTGGTCTGTGGAAGCAGATGGTATCTCCGGCTACTCTCGCCCTGACACGGTTGGTTCCGGTGGAACAACGCAAGGCCGACGGCCGGACATCGTTGCTAAAAAGAACGGTTCTACTCGAATAATCGAGGTTGAGACGAGTCGGAGTGACGATGAACTTCAGCATCGCGTGTTCAAAAACCACGCCCGTCAGAAGTCGAATACACGGCTAATAATCTGGCTCGTGAAAAGTAATGGACACCGTCAGGAAAGGCTGTACGACTCGTCTGGGTAGTCCCTCACGGAAGCGTGACTAGTCCCAGCGCTGCTAGTAGTCCAGACGATTCGAAATGTCGTCACGCCGATAGAGTTCCAACTTGTGACCCAGGAGACATCGTCGTCCAGCACCCGCAGGTTCCGTATCAGACTCACCGATTTGCGTCAGAATATGATAATCATTCCCCGTGGTTGCGTGCTTAGTAGTAGGCACTAACTTCTGCTCGCAAGCATCTATTGAGAAATATCTGAATACATGGCATGCTATTTACTGATTCCAACTGACCGTATCCTGGACCTACACAAGTTTCATCACTTGTGGCACGTGTAACCAAACCAATTGAAGATGTCTGAGGAGCAATAAATGGCCAAAATCAGGGCGCTGAAGCCAGACAACAATATTTCAACAGAAGAATCTGAACCAAGAGCGCGCCTTCTCCAAATTATGTATTCTGATCCACCGGCTAGCGTGGGTTGGGTTTCTTCGGAGAAATGGGAACATGAGATGGCGCGCAAGACCGGTTTGGGCTCAATTGCTGTCCGAAATGCCCGGGTGCAGCTTGAACGGATCGGGCTAATTGAGGAGAGTGACGACTGGCACAGGACAGGGTATGTGCTCACACCCGAAGGATACCGTATAGCACATGACCAAGAGATGATGAGGAAGCAACTCGTGAGTGAGCGAAGACAAACTGGCGTCATAAAAAAGACGAACACCCAATACAACGTACTCACCTTGTTGCTCGTCGTCGTAGGTGCGTCTCAGGTGTTAGCCACGGAGACTGCAGATGGGATAGAGACGTATGCTCTACACCTAATACTAGTAGGTGCACTAATTGCAGGATACGCGACAATATATTCGAGTCCACTTGAAGACCTGCTTGGTCGCCTCAGACACTACTTTTCTCAAAAAAAGTAAATGACTACTAGTACGTCTGTCGGATTGCTGTACTGGTGCGAGCCGGCTGGCCTGTCGAAACGCGATTTTATGAGAATGATCACTCTCGCTGGAATGCGAATATGTCCGCTCAAGAGTCAGTATTAGGGTTTCTGAATACGAATTCTCTAGTTGTCGATGTTCCTCCGCTCGTGTACTGGACGACATCCCTCATCTCAAAATTATGCGTCATCGAGACGGAACGACGCAGGTTATCATCCTAGGTTCCAACTGGAGCCCAACTTGTTTAGCCACGTCTTCATCCACCCAAACACCAACCCGGCCGAGGTTCTGATGGAGTACTTCAACTCGTTCGTCCTCCTGCTTGATGAGCGGAAGAACGTGTTGTAGAAGATAGTACTTGCTCTGCGACTCGTCACGGCACAGCGGAGGTTATGATGGGAGAACACTCAATTGGAGTGTTGACAGTAACAGAGTATGGGTCGAAGCCCAGGACGAGAACCGTTTAGCGCCCCAGAAAAGTCACAAAAAGAACAACGACGAGAAGCGACGCTCAATACTCAATATGCAGTTGTGAGTGCGTTTCTCGGTGCAATTATCGGATCTGTCTTGCAACGGTTTGAACTGGTTTATCTCATTATCGGCTTGGTTTGTTCCTTGGCACTCCCGTTTGTAACGATCAAATTTTGGGATAGGATAAATCGCTGGACAATGAAAATTGGTGGTATTGTCGGCGAATAGCATATCTCTCAGAAGAACACACGAAGCCTCGATTCGTATGCAAGTATTCGGTTCAGCACTATCTCCGCTGGATTCGGTAAGCAGTACTCCACTCGTACGCCTCAAAGAGACGCAGCAGAGGTCATCGTGGGGAAAAGTAATTGTGCCAGTCTGTCAGAGAGCTAAGGTATGAGTTCTGAAGCGCTAACGATAGACGAGATATCTCAGCGATACCAGCGATACGTTGATCAGTACCCAAAGAATGGCCTGATCTCTGTCGAGGGGTCAACCGGTCTTCCACTAAAGGATGCAGTAGTAAACGAGAGTGGTATTAGCGTCAAGCTTAATCTATCTGAACTTGAGTTTGAGTGCTTGATTGTCCCTGAGCGAGACTCACGTGAACCTGAACAAAGAGCAGGTAGTTGGGAGCTACATCGGATGCATAACAAGGAAGCACTTACTGACCTTGATGATGAGGTTCTGTTTCAGCTCCCTGCTCAGTTGATAAACATCCAAAAAGTCCAGATTACAGCAGATCACACCACGTTCTGGAAATATACTGCAGAGCGAGTGAGAGACTTCGATTTTACAGAAACCCCGATTTCGGGGGATGTTGTTGAGCACTTTGAGACGGCAGTTTCGCTGGTCTTAGTCAGATCAAACGCCACTACTGATGAGCATGTGCGTAAGATCGTACAGAAGAGCGACGCCGTCGCAAGCTACCTTGTTTATCCGGTGCTCGAGGGCGTCGCGAAACGGTATTGCCACGAGTACGTGTCTGAAGATGGGGCGGTGAAAGAGGGAAAAACAGTTGTGACGTATTGTGGTGACAAAGAATTTGGCGACGAAATAAATCAGGTCGGATATCTGTTGCACCACATCGAGAACGTTGCCGGCTCAGATGCGCTCCGAGAGGAGTTGTACAAAATGAGGGTCGGTGTTCGAGAGTTCTATGACACCGACGAGAATGAAGAGTATGGAGTAATCAATGGGTTCCGAAATTCGTGGCTTCACGGGGAAGATGAAGCGAAAGCAGAGTACGGAACAATTCTTTCCTATACAGCGCTGCTTCTATGGGCGATGATGCTTGAGAAGTGAGCCGTTGAGCTGTCCGAAGAGATTGGTGTTTTCTATTCATAGCTTCGTTTTAGGAGATTACGTCAGATGTAGTCCATAACTTCACACCGAGTAGTTTCCACACCACTCCCAAGCCGTCAAAGCCGGTCAGCAGGCTCACTCGGATTTCACCGGCCGATACACCCGATCTCTGGTCGACCCCTCAGCGTCGATGAGTCGGTATTCGGTCAGTTTTGAGAGATACGATTTCACCGTGCGAAGCTGGTTTGGGTCGTCCATCTGCTGTTCGTAATGGTCGTAAATCTCCTGCGGGCTCAACGGGCCATAGGCACGAACGGTATCCAAGACGGCCCGTTGGTGGTCGTTGAGGGCGTCCACGTTCCGCTGGCGAATCTGCTCGCGTGCGTCCGGAATCGCCGCTTCGAGCACGTCGAACGTGATTTCGTCTCGCTGTTCACGGACGGCGTAGTTGGCCGCCCGACGCAACATCCCAAGCGCGACGCGGGCGTCACCGGCGGCGGCATCCGCAATCCGCTCGAGGATGTCCTGTGAAACCGCACCGGTTTCGAGACCCCATCGAACGCGGACCGATAGAATCGACACGAGTTCGTCGGGCGGATACCGGGACATCGTGACGTGTTCGCCACTCTGTAGGCGACTCTGGAGTCGCGAATTCAGCCGGCCGAAGAGTTGGTCGCGGTCGTTCGCGACGATGAGTTGGGCGAATTTCGGCAGCGAGTGGAGGTCATAGAAGATGTCCGTCGAATCGAGTTGATCTGCCTCGTCGAGGACGACGACGACTGGATTGCCATCGTACGCTTCGAGTCGCGAGATGAGTTCGTCGTGCGGCGTCGACCCGCGGTGGATATCCGTCGCCAATCCGAGTTCGTCGAGAATCCGATAGAATGCACGGAACTGCGTGTGACTCCGCCAGCAGTTCAGGTGAATCGACTGCACCGCTGGCGCGGCGTCTGTGAGCTGTTCGATGACGTATTTGGCCGTGACTGTCTTTCCAGCACCGGTCGGCCCGGTGATGATGACCGACTGGCCAGGTGCGCCGTCCGCAAACGGTCGCAGGACGGACTCGAGGTGCGTGAGTTCCGCATCTCGATGCTGGAGGTCGTTAGGCACAAAGCCCTCGTCCAACACCTCCGCGTCCCGAATCATGTCGCTGTGGTTGGTGGGCGTGCGTATAGGCGTCTGGTACAGAGTGAAACTGGAACCTGTGTGGTTCTTCGGGAGCGTACCCGCGTCTCCACACTATCGTACTCGTTGGCTGCCCCCGACTGTATCGTCAACCGCCCCGAGTATCGACGCCGTCACCGACCGAATCCGGTTGAGCCGTTCAAGCACCGACTCTACCTCCTCGCCCGCCCACGCAGCGAGATAGAACGCCGAATTACCGACGTCCAGCCCGAACTGCCGACCGACGAGATACGCGACCGCTTCGGCTTCGACTTCGCGCAGCGACCGCTCTGGCAGGCTCGTCCGGTCTGCGTGCAGCTGTCCATGGGCGAACTCGTGGACGAGCGTCGTCGCCATGTCCGCCTCGTTCGGCCGCTGTCTGACCTCGATGTTCGGGCGCTGTCCACGAGTGAACGTACACACGCCGCGCGCACCGCCGTGGGACCACTCACTCGGGGAGACGAGCGACACGTCCACGCCGAGCGAGTCCGCCGCGGCACAGAGCACGGACACGAAATCGCTCGCATCACCGTACGTCTCCGTAGGTAGCGACGGAAGCGGCTCGCCCGTCGTCTGTGATACGTCGAACACGGGGACCGGCTTGAACGAACGCAGTTGCGTCGGCCACTCCGTGGACGGCACACCATCGTCACAGTCGTCGTCGTGGCTGGACTTCGGGTCGCCACAGGCTGGACACACTTTGGCCATGATCGGTGCCCAAATCCAAATCGCCGACTCACCTTCCGAGACCTGCCTGTCGAACTCGGTCTGCCACGTCCGGTAGCCCGCGACGTGCATCGCATCTGGACATTGCAACGAGATCAGGAGGACGTTCCGCGCCGAGTAGTCGTGGAACCGGCTTTGCACGTCGAGCCATCGTTGGAACGCCTCGCTTGTGCGTGCGGTGGTCGTCTCGTCGAGGAGGTCGGCAATCCAGTCGTCGATGGCGCTGTGCATCTCGTCGGCACGCGTTGTTCGGTCAGTAAACGATGCGTCTCTGTGGGTTGGTTCTGTCGTTGCCATCTGAATCCCACGGGACACTGAGTACGCCCCGCACCCGTCAGGGGGCGACAAAACAGCCAAAATCTCACCACCGACACAGATCTCACAGAGGAGACGGAGGGGCTCCACTACGTCAGTCGCAGGTCACACGCGCTCTACGATATCGTTGGGCGTGAACAGAGAGACATCCGAGCGCTCGTCAGCAACCGCTCGCAGGCCGTCGGAGAATCCTGAACGAGCGAAGCAACAGTAGTGGTACGTCGGATCACCACCCTCCGGTGGCGTCCAGTCGACCTGCGTAGTGCTCCGCTCTAGGTCGGCAAGGTCGCCTTCGTTCATTTCTCGCTGCGTGTACTTGCATTCCCCAGCGACGAGTGTGCCGTCACTCGCAAGGCCGACAACGTCCAGTTCGTGATGCTTGTGCCACCAATAGCCAATCCCGTGGTAGGTCTTGGGAACTAACGACGGGAGCGCATTCTGACAGACGAGTTCGAACATCGAGCCCATGTACTCCGAGAACGAAGGTGCGACCAACTCCTCGAAAGCATTGTCACCGAGCTGGGCGAGTTTCCCTTCTTGGCCGTACACATAACGGAACCAGAACCGAAACAGCGGTTCGTTCAGTCGATACCGGCTCTTTCGCGTCGCATTGGGATTCGCCGTGACCGGGATATCCCGTGTGACCAGTCGCAGTCGACGGAGCTTCGCGAGATACGATCCGAGTGCGTTCGAATCGATACCGGCGAAGTTAGCAATCTCACTCGCCTCGCGCTTTCCTGTCGCAATCGCGCGGAGGACTGTGTAGTAGGTCTGTGGCTCTCGAATCCCAAACTCCGTCCGGAGGAGGAACTCTGGCTCGTTGTGGAGCACACCGTGTTCGGAGAGGACGTGTGTCTGGATGTTGTCCGCGAGCGATGCCGTTGAGGTGAGCGCCTGAAGATAGTACGGCGTCCCACCGAAGACGCTCCACGTCTCAATCGTTGTCTCTGGGTCGTCTGTGGGGTACAGCTGTCGTGCGTCGGCCAACGCAAGTGGTGGCAAGTCAATGGTTCCGGTCCGGCGTCCGTACAGCGGGCTCCCGCCTCCGAGCACTTTCTCTTCCATCACGCTGATCGACGACCCGACGAGTACCAACGACGCCGCCGTCTGTTCGAGATGGAGGTCCCAGACCCGCTGTATCTTTGAGGGGACTGCATCGTCGGATTCGATCAAGTACGGAAACTCGTCGATGACAACGACTGCGTCCTGCCGCCCAAGCGTCTTGAGAATCGACTCCCAGTCACGCTTGATATCGTCAACGACCGGGTACGTCTCGCGAGCGGTCTCGACGAAGCTTGCGAGCTGTACGTCCGGAGTCTCCTCGGTCGCCTGCCAGTACACCGCATCGTCTCGGTCACGAATTGCTTCACGGACGAGCGCACTCTTTCCGAGCCGCCGCCGGCCATAGATGACGAGCAACTCCGCCGTATCACGGTCGAACCGGGATCGAAGAAACGAGAGTTCGTCGTCGCGGTTGACGAAGGCAGGCCGAGACATAGACTGTGTTTGGCTTGGTAGATCATAGTCGTTCTGATTATCTTAATCGTGATTTTACTAATCGTGATTTTACTATTGCTGGATGACCTGCCCAGCGCAGTTTGGCAGGATAGCCAAAATTAGAAATCTCCAGCAAAGCTATTTTACTCACCACGCTCGTACGACGACCAATGACCGGGGCAGACTCCTCCACAACACCGTGGCAAGGTGACGTCAACGAGGCAGTCATTGCTGACTGGAAAGCAGACACCACGACGTTCGAGCGGATTCGACAGGTAATCGACGTTACAACCAACCCGCAAACTGCCAGCGAAGTTGCTGAACGCGCCCACGTGAGTGAACCAACTGCACGGAAGCACCTCTCAGCGCTCGCTGAGACTGGCCGTGTCAAAGTGATTGCAGCTGACGATGCCACTCGCTACATGCGCGCACCGCAGATGCTGGCGATGCGGCGGATCGCCGACATTCACCGCGAGCACACGAAAGATGAGATTCGACAGGCGATTCGAGACCTAAAAGATGAACGGCAAGCGATCCAAGAACAGTACGACGCGACGACTATCGACGAACTGACCTTGGAACTGGAGTCCGGTGCTGACGGATGGGCAGACCTCACTCGATGGCAGCAAATTGAGCAGAACCTTGAGATCGCCCAGGCTGCGCTGACGCTCTACGACTTCGACCCAGATGATAGCCGGTCTGCAGCGGCTCGGCTCTCTGATCGTGGAAACACGATTCGCAGCCGAGGTGCACTACAGGACGACGGCTCTCACACCACAGCGTAAATGGCAGGTGAGACCGACATTGAGGGCGCGGTTGGCCCAATCGATGATGTCGCGCTTGAAGAGATTCGTACGGTCTTCACACGTGCCGACGGCCTCGTCGAAGATGCGGGATTCGATAGTCGCCTCGACCCAACGAAGCTACAGATTCACTTCCGAGACGGGATCGCCGAGGCGACGTGGTGTCGGTTCGATATTCGCTGGTTCCAGCGTCAGTACTACAGTTTCCACTATCTCGATGAGTGTGGTGTACAGTTTCGCTACGATTACCATCCCAAACCGGACGCACCAGCGAAGCACTTTCATACGCCACCCGACGCAAATTCGGACGATGTAGAGCAGTCCTGTATCGTGACGACAGAGCCAATGCTCGTTGCACGAGCGGTACATCAACTCTGGCGTCGAGCGTACGAAACGGCCTCATTCGGCGCACTAAACACAGCCGAAAATCCGCCGTGAGGTCGTGGCTGCGCGCGCAGCACCGCAGGTGCGAGCACGGAGCGGTGGGTGGGGAGGTGGGGCCGGGCTGGTGGATACGTCAAAAAGAAAACCCCGCCCGCGACGCCTACTCAGCCCACCACGCCTCGCGCGTGAGACTGACAGCTCGGAACGAATCGTCTAACGCACCGTAATTTGCGCTCGTTCCATTTTTGCTATTCACGGGAGTGGAGATTACGAATGACTTCCCGGACACTCTATCATAAGATAGTAGTGCTGAGTTTTTGATTCGTGCCAGAACATCCGGTCGAGCTATTGAGAATGCGAGATTACTATTTTGGTCTGAGGTCCAGTCGAAGTGGAGAAATTTGCTCCCACAGACGATGATGACTCTGGCATACAGTAACTAGATTATCAAGTGTATTTGCTTGCTTGTAATCAAGGACTCCTTCTTCATCAACGTATGCTCGGATTGGAACGATATGATGTACAGACAAGTCACAACCGAAGCGTTCCAGGTGTGACTGGGTCGTGAAATCACAGCCCGGTGTTTGACAGCAGTGATTGTCCCGTTCTAGTGCACGACTTCGTTGTCTTGGCCAGTTTGGACCGTAGTATAAATTACTAGGCTTAGTAGTCTCTATACTTCGACGGGGCTCGTGACCAGCTGCTTCAACAGAATCCTCCCAGTTCCCGAAATTGCGCCAGTAAGGACCAAGCGAGAACCGGCTATGCTTTTCGAATTCATTCGATGAAGGTACATAACCCAGTTTCTCAACCACCCGGTCAATCTCACCAAGAAGTATTGGTTCAGAGATATTGCGACGCATTCGTGGCTCGAACCCTGCAGCACGTAGGGCACGATTCCAACTCCCAAATAGACGCTGAGCGACTGCCGTAGAAAACTCACCACTAGCATCCATCTCCATTGACGATGGAGTCCGCCCAAGGTTCTCTGCTAACTGCCGAATTGCCTTAACCACATCACCCCGAGAAGCATCAAGCTGGAGATTAGGATCCAACCCTGTGGAACGCAATGCTTCGTTCCACGATCCGAAATGGTTTCGAACAGTTCGAACAGAGACGTTTCCATCACGTCTCATCTCTCTTGTAGTGGGTGTTCCGTTCGTCTCTCCAGCTAATCTGAGAATTTCTCCTCTAATAGAGTTCTTCGTGACGGATTTCCTAACGTTTGGCTTGAGCCCTGCTGCTTCTACTGCTGAAGTCCAACACCTGAAGTGTTTTCGAATAGGGGTTGTAGAGCATTCGCCTTCCTCATCCATTTCAGTAGATGTGGGTGTTCTACCTTTCTTTTCAGCCAGCTTTCGTATCGCATCAAGAGATTCCTCTTTAGATATTGATATTTGATGGCCTCGAGTATGACCTGCAATCTCAACGTTGGTTTCAAACGATTCACCACAGATTTCGCACGTATAGTCTCCTTCAACTCTCATTTCTGGATGACGGGATGACATGCCCGCACCCATCTGGGTCCGATAAAATCCCAATTTAAGGTAGCAAAAAAATACGCAATCGACGGCTACTCAGCCCACCACGCCTCGCGCTCTGGGAACGATAGCTCCGACCACCCCGTCACAGCCACCGACACGCGCCCACCGTACCAGCTCTTTGCGACGTTCCGCAGCGTCACCCGCTCGCCTTCTCTCACAACCGATTTTCTCGACTTAGCCCAAATAGTGAATTTTGTCGTTCCAGTCTCATCCTCTATGAGTCCCACTTGTTGAATCGCGCTACTCATAGGCTCCCAAAGTGTCTTCACACGACCTTCTATCGACACCTCACGACGACTGACCTCGCTGACCGCCGCAATCGGAATCACCGTCCCCGGAGCCTGTTGGAACTCTTCGAAGACACCCACGACCGCGCTCATCATCGACTGTCCGTCTGCGACCGCCTCGGCTAACCGCCGGCTGATCACCGACCGCGACCACCTTTCGAGTTTCGACTGTATTCGTCCTGCCTCTCTGTTCACGACGCCCAACTGCTCAGCCGTCAGTTGCTCACGTGGATCCGGTTCTTCCGGGTCAGCCCACCGATTGACACACCCCGCGCGTTTCTTGAACTCTCTCGTTGCCTCGATACTCGACTGTGCGACCGCCGTCGCCGTCCGCATCTCCCGACTCGACGTCTGTCTCCGGTCCCACCGGTCACGCGTCTGTTCGATCTCCCACTCACGTGCAGCCATTCGCTCTTCTTCGGCGAGGGTCAGCCCCCGACCAACCGCGTCCGGATTGTTCAGGTCAACTTTGGCCTGGATTTCGAGTTCAACCGTAGGATGGAGCGCTGGCGTCTCATCGACCACGTCGTCGTCGACCGCTCGAGGGTGGTTGGTGTGCGAAACTTCATTACGGAACTGCTTCTTACTACTCATTGCTGAATCCTGAAGGCGCTCACTCGGCGTCTTCTTCCGGCACTACGACTCTCCAGCCGCAGTCTTCTCACAGACTGACCGACACCAATCGTCTCACGGCGACGCCGCCGCGCCTTCGCCGGCTTGTCCGGCGCGGCGCGTCGCCAACAGGTGTCCCCCACAGACGAGCGCGGGGGTGAACCTCGAGGTGAGCGCGCGGTCAGGGCAGTCAATCCACCGACCCGCGGGTCGTCGGCCCCGTGCAGGCCGTCCGTCGCAGACGCAACGGCTGAACCGGGACGACGAGACGGCAAGCGGGGGGTTGACAGTCCTGAACGGCGTCGCATACGGCCACAGCGAGGCCGCAGAGAGCGAGGACCCGCCGGAACAGCACCGCGCCCGGACCCGCACGAGCCTGTCCCGTCCGTCGCAGACGCAACGGAAACGCCTCGTGCGGCAGCCCGGTGCGGGCTGGACGCCCGCGGACCCACAGCTCGTCGCGGCCGAGTTTGAGCGCACGCCCGGCAGGCCGCACAGCCAGCCCTGAGTGAGCCCCGGACCGTGGCATACTGGGGGTGAGCACGGCGAACCCCCAGTAGCCACCGCAGCCCGGGCGAACGAGGGGTGAGGGCAAGTGCCCGAACGGCGAGCAGCCCGCCCGGACCGCGCAAGCGGCCACGTCTGAGCCAGCCGGCCGTCGGCGCGACCGCATCGAGGGAGCGCCGACGCAACGGCTGGTGAAGATGCAGCCAGCCCGGTCTCGGTCACGGCCCGGATGCGGGTCGAGTGCTCGCAGACCCGCCCTCGGGGCTGACCGGTATCGGGTGGCTGCACCCGGCCCGACCCGGCCCCGTGACCGTGCCCCGTCCGTCGCAGACGCAACGGAAGCGCGAAACGCCCGGGCCCGGCAGGAACGGTCTGCCCGCCGGAGCGCGCACAACCCGAGCAGTCGCCCCCAAGCGTACGGACGCGCGTCGCTGTTCACTTCGAGAGCGACGAGAGCGACGAGAGCGACGAGAGCGACGCTTGGGAGACGCCCACTATTCGGTCACGCCGTCGATGAACTGCTTGGAGAGACCCGACGTGACAGCCAGCGATATCGTCACATAGCCCCGGTGCGAAGTGTTCACATGGGACTCGAGATTGATGAGGAACGCTTGGGGGCCGTCCTCGAAGCGCTTCCGACCGACGACAACGGTGGCGTCGGCCGACACGCCCACTACACGCGCCAGAAGTACGAGACCATCTACGGAATTACACCCGAGACAATTGCCGACCACCTCGGGACCATCTTCAGCATCACCATTCGCCAACGAGCCGGGCCCCAAAGCATCGAACAGGTGGAGACGTCCCGGTCTGCGTTCGATGCCGAGACGTTTCAGTCGCTGGACTCGCATGCAGACGCGTACGACTATCTCACCGATATCGAGGGCGTCGGCCCGAAAATCGCCAATGAGTACCTTCGCAAGGTCGTCCACGCGTTCGGCTTCAAGCAGGCGTGGTGCGGCGACCTGTACGTCCCGCTCGACCAGCACGTGGTCGCCGCCCTCGTCGAAACCGGTTGTATTCATGACGACGGGGTGCGACCGGAAAAGACGAAACCGAGCGCGCTGTTGAACCTGAATCCCGAGAGTACTCCACGGACACGACTCTCCGCAAGCTCACTCCAAGCGGCGTTCAAACGGGTCGCCGAAACGCAGGGAACCGACCGAATCGCCTTCGACGAACTCTGGTCGGAAAACAAGTTCTTCCTCTCGATTCCGGAGTTTCGTGAGGAGAGCTGTTTGAAAACGTTTCTATAGTAATTCGAAGCTATCCTGAGTAGTATCGTGCTCGTTGTCCCCACCGTTCTACTTGAGATTCTGTGAAACTGCCCTTAGCCGCGACTGCTTCCGGGTCACAAACAGCCAGCTCACCAAGAGTCTTAATCCCTACCTCAGCTAGCTGGGTGGCGTACGTATCTCCAATCCCACGAATCGCTATTACGTCCTCGTCAGGGTTTTGAAGCAACTCCACAACAAGAGCATGCTTTCCTTGATGGTAGGCCGCTTCTGTTAGCCACTTTGTGAGACTTCGGGCAGATAGAGTTGTTTCATCAGAAAGCCACTCAATATCTGCGTCTACAAAATCTTCAATAGTCAGGATATCGGCCGAGTACAGTTTCTCAAGAGTCACTTGACCGATGCCTCGAATGTCACCAAGGGCCTCAATAGATACGTCAGAGGTATCTTCTTCGTTCGTGTGACGAGATGGTTGCTGGCTGTCGACGTACTGCTCTACAAGTTCTTCAGCACCAATTTCGAGAATATACCTCGCAAGCGATATTCCATCGACTAATTTCGGCGTTCGTCTTCGTTGAGCAGTTTCGACAGCACCTGCGGTGAACGTTCCCGTTGTGACAACGACCATCACATCAGCTGGAGCATATGCTGGTAACCCATACTGCTCTATTTTTCCTTTACCAACCTTACTCCCTTTTTTGAGACGTTTCGCTTGGAAGAGTATCTCAACCTCGTATGGAAGCGTTCGGGTTGCTCTAACATCTTCTCCCCATTCCTCAGATTCGTCCGTGACTTCAGTATCATACCCTTGAGACTCCCAGATATCAGCGATAAGTCGCTCAAAATCTTTCCAGTACAGTCCACAGAGATTACTGTGAATCCGGTCAACGGTTAGAGGCATAGTTGTAGTTATGACAACATAATAAATATAATTAGAGAAGGTCGTCAGAGATGGTCGCAGTCGTTCGTCTCTTTGACACCTAACCGCTCGCTCACCTCGTCCGTCCGCGCTAACAGCTGTTTGTACGCCGTCGTATCACGGCCCGGTGGGGTCCGTGGCACGCCATCGAGTTCGTCGACGACGACTGCCGTCTGCAACAACAACTGGACGAGAGCCGCAGGGTCAACACCCTCGTCAGCATACAGGCGAAGCCACGCGTACAGTTCGAATTCCAGCTGTTGTTCGGTCGCGCTATCGACAATCGACTCCGTCTCGCAGTGTACACACATTGTGAATCAACGCAGGCCAACACACGCGCCTGCACCCCTGCAGGCGCGCAATAAAATACTGGCTCGCACCACGAGTCGAACACGGACGCGACGATGACCGACCAGTCACCGGGTGGGACTGAACGGGGCCGCGGCGAGGACGAAGACGGCCGACCGAAGCACCGCAGCCGCGAGCAACGCGAGCGGTGAGGCGCGCACGGAGGCCCTCGAGTCGTCACCGCGGGGGCGTTCGAGCAACAAACACACCACCAGCATGCTGCCCGCTGTTGGCACTCGCTCGAGATGCGCACAAATATCTGCGAGATACGAACATATATTGAGTGTCACGACAGAAAGATACCTATGGACGAGTTCGATCCAGCCCCAACAACCGACACCGCCCGTAATCGGTGGCAAACGGGTGCAGATACCTTTAGTCGGATCTACGATGTCGTTCTCGGAACGACGTCGCTGACTAACTACACGGAGCTTGCATCCCTTGCAGACTGCTCGCCGAACGCTGCGAAAAAACACCTCGACCGGCTGGTCGATATGGGAATCGTCCGACGAGACGACGAGAGCCGCCCGATGCGGTACAAACGAAACGAGGGCTATCTCGAATGGCAAGACGCCAGCCGAATCGCAACCGAGCTCACGGTCGACGAGATTATCGACCGCGTGGCAGCGCTCGAAGCGCGGCGTGCCGAGTACGAGCGGGAGTTTGAGACGACAGACCCAGCGTCTGTGTCTGTGTTCGACCACGACGAACATGCAGCCGTCCACGAACGGATGGCCGCAATTAGTGACTGGCAGGGCGTGATTCGAGATATTCGGCTGTATGAACTCGCCCGACAACTGTCGCAGAACGATGGGCATCTGATTCCAGCGTAGATGGGGGACCAAGACGAGACACCGTCCCCATCGACGGGGCCACCAGATCGACAAACGCTCCGTCTCATCGAGCGCCAGCTCGCCACCGATGAACTTGTCGCCGAGACGATGTTTGACCCGGATTCGTACGAGCCACGAGTCCTCTCAGCACACCTCGACACCACTCGGTATCCCGAGTCGGTGACGAGCGCCCGCCTTGACGTGCGCTGGTTCACGACTGGAGATTTCTCCATCCACTACGTCGAAACCCATGCCAACGAGTCGGACTGGGAATGCCGATGGGACCGTCACCCGAACACACACAACAGCCGCGTGCACTTCCACACTCCACCAACTGCAACCGACGTCACGGATCTCGAGTTGTCGTCGCTCCACCCGCTTGCAGTCTACTCGACCGTCCTGACAGCGGTTGAACAGCGTCTGGAAACGCTGTGGAGAGACTAGTCGCCGGCCCACGAATCGACGATATCGGATTTCGTGACGCCGCTACCGTCACCGTCCATCGCTCCGAACCCCTCCGTCGGAGTGCTGTGCCATCGCATGGTGTTGCACAGATCAGAACCACCCCACACTCCTGTTATCACAACCACACATAGAGAAGGAATTATTTCGAATCACCGTGACCGTTGGGCACTATTCAATCCACAGCTACGCGGTCGTTCGTTCGGTTGCGACCAACAACGGATTCGTTCGACCCCACGACCGTCGCCGCGCAGTTCACGCGGCTGTTCGACCTGCTTTCTGCGCCCACCGACCAACCAACGCTCGAATGGCTCCTCGTCACCGACGGCTCGCCGGCGAGTACCATCGACTACACGCTCAGCATCGATGGTGATCTCGGCGGAGCCATCGACTCGTGGTGTCGCGAACTCGTCCCCGACTCGTTCGAGATTACGACGACGACCGACCCGTTAGATCGACTCTCGCCTGCCGAGCCAGACGCCGCCCCTGAAGCCGAAGCGCTCGAACGCTACCGCCCACCTCGCTATCGGGCGGTCGAGTTCGTCGGCTGTCCCGACCGCCGCGACGACTGGCAGACGACCCTCACGCCGTACGACGCGTTCCACGAGACGGACACACGACCACCGCTTGCGACGGTCGTCTCGACGCTCGCGAACGCGACCGTTCCGATGGCCGTCCAAGTGCTCGTCACCCCGCATGCTGACTGGCGACACCACGCCCGCGACCGTCGCCGCCGCCTGACGAACGGCCGCGATACGCTGTCACAGCGACTCGTCGACGACTGGATTACCTCGACGAACACCGACGCCAACACCGCCGACCCGACGGTCAACTCACGACTCGACGCCCTCGACGACAAGGACGCCCGACGGTCGTTCACCGTCACCGCCCGCGCGGTGGCGACGACGACCGACCCCGATGAATCACTCCCCGAGCTCACTACGTTGCAGACGGCGTTCGCGCCGCTCAGCGGCGATCACTACCGCATCGAAGGCCGCGAGCAAACGGGCGACGACGCACAGGCGCTGTTCGAAGCCCTCCGCAATTGCGTCGCAGTCGACCCCGAACACACGAGTCTGCGGACGAAACTTCCGTGGACCGACCACGCGAGTCCCGCGCTCGTCATGGATAGCCGCGAACGCCCCGCACTTTGTCTCCTCGATGCGTCGGCACTCCCAGCCGATGCCCAACGCGCACTCGCGCCGACGCCGACAGACGAACACGGCCTCACCCGACCGGCGCGTGACCGCCTCGAACGCTATCGCGACCCCGGGCTGACGCTTGGCTACGCCCAGAGCGCCGACGGCGAAGCCGACGCCGCACCCATCTCACTTCCGTCGTCGCTCCAGCCGCTGCACGTCGGCTAGTTCGGCCGAACCGGCTCCGGGAAGTCGACCAGTCTCGTCACCGCCATGCTCGACAATCACGACGCGACCGCGGGCGCGGATATCCTCATCGACCCCAAAGGCGACGGCATGGCCGCGGACTATCTCCGCGCGCACTACGCCCGCCACGGCTCGCTCGAGAACGTCTCGTACTTCGATTGCACGGAGACGCTGCCGGCGCTGTCGTTTTTCGATATTCGCGACCAACTCGATGCGGGCATCGACCGCACAACTGCTGTCGAAGACGTCGTCGACCACTACATCGAGATCCTGATCGGTATCATGGGTCGCGACCGATTCGAACAGGCGGTTCGGTCACCCGACATCATCCTTGTCTGCTATCGGGGAGATGTTGCATGGACCTACAGCGATGGAAAGCCACTCGCAATCGTTCCCGAATCTCTACTCTACGGCGTGGTTGAAGTAAAACGTGGCGTGAACAGCAGCAACCTCGACGGCATTAACAGCCAACTTCGACGCCAACAACGGTATCTCGATTCCACCACGGAGGCAGCTGTCCCACAGATCTTGGTTGGTGTCCAGTATTTCGGCGGCCAAGTACTGGAGATGGTCACCGATGCTGTGTCCGACTATGTGGCGCTTATCGGCGATATCAATGGAAGTGGGTCGGCAAGAAGCATGACCGAACCTGCTTCTGTTGGCGAGACTGGATGTGTCGGGCGCGGATGTCTGGAGGCTGTTGTCTCGGTCCTTAGCACACAGGACGAGTAACGCCCATCACGACCGCAACCACCCGAACAACGACCACCCCCCGCCATCCTCGGCCGCGTCTGCTTCTAACTTGCGCACCCGTGCTTCGGCCGCCTCGCGCGCCGCCCGCTCGGCTTCGAGTTCGGCCTGCAACTGTTCGATCTCGTTGAGGGCCGATTCGAGGTGCGTCGTGAGTTCCTGCATCCGACCGCTCACCTCACGCCCGCCGAGTGGGGATGGTACTGTCGGTGGCTGGTCGGCCGCCGAGGTTCCCCGGTTAGTCGATGGTGACGCGGTGTCACCTGCGTCGGTCGCCGCCCGGCCGCTGTCTGTATCCGCCGCCGACTGACTCACATCGGGCCGACGCGACGGCTGATAGTACTCGCTCGTCCCGGCAATCGACCGGTCGATGGTTGTCTCGCCGTAGGTCGACCCATCCGAGAAATGAACGGCGTCCCATTTCGGCCGGGCCAACCCTGACTCCCGAATCAGTCGGTCGATCTGCTGGGCGTCACCGGCCGTCCAAAACGCGAGGAGTGAACACAGCGCCATGTCCGCTTCGGAGTGGCTGTCGTAGCCAGTGGTGTCCCCGCGCCACAGGCGGCTGAACTTCGTGCCGTTCGCCGCGTTCGTGGCGCGGTCGATGAGCGCGTCGTCCGACAGGTCGTTGCCCGGGCCAGCCGACCCAGTGGAGACTGTCCCCGTTGCTGATGCTGGTGCCGTCGTCGCTGGCTCCACAGCTGCCGGCGTGTCGAAGCACGCAGCGTGAATCGCCGCAAGTTCGTTGCCCCGTTCGGCCACCGTCGTCGGCGTCCCATCGACGTGGTCGCCGGTGACGGTGAAAAACCGCGCATCATCGTACAACTCGAGGTCCCCGGTTCGGTTGCCACCCGGGGGAAGCGCCCCACGGATGATGACGTGGTAGCCCGTCCCCGAGGGACTGACTTCCGTATACGAATCCAGGCGGTCGATGAGTTCCTGTGCCCACTCGTCGGTCACGCCTGTCTCGGGGTCGCGACAGTTGTCGAGGTCGATGCCGACGAACGGCCCGTTGTTGGTGAACACATAGCCCACGCCGTCGGCCGGGCCATCAGCTGCGTACGCGAGCGCGTTGTCGAACGTCGTCCACGTCGCCGAGTCGGTCGCCGAGGCATACCCCCCTGTCACGTCCCGTGGAACCTTTGTTTCAGCTCCTCTGCGCGTCTGTCTGCGCCACCCCACCCAGGTCGCCTGTTCGAGAAGTGCATCTGGGAGCTGTTCCCGTGTCGGGAGTGATGGTATCATTGCTAGTGGTCTCAATCGGTCCGTCATAGCTGTTTCCCGTGCGCGTGGCTGATGATTAAGGTCGGATGTCTACACCCCTAGCGGCGTGGCTGAATCGGGATACACGCGCTACACCATCGGTTTTCAGGGGTGTACATGGGTGACTTGTTTCCGCAAGGGTGTACTCCGCTGTGACCGGTCTGGGGGTGTAGCGAACCAGCCGTGAGACCCCTCGATTCGCCCACACTCGACCCCTCGGTTCCGTCGGATTCCCACCGCTCGACGCCGCTCGCGACGTATTTCGAGTTGGAGCGTCACCCGTTCGCTGGCGCACACGCCCGTCGTCACGCCGCGAGACGCGACTTCTCACACCCTCGATTCCCCGGTACACCCCATCGTACACGGGGTGTATCGACCGATTTCGATTCGTCGTTCTGGGGCTGACTGGCGTCGCATCCCCCGCGTCCGTCGGCATTTCGCATCCCGTGTTCTCAGTTCGTGACGACGCCTGTTCCCCCGTGAACGCTCGCCAGCACGCCTCTCTCGCGTCGCTCGAGTTGAACAACTGGCGTCGATTGCCGCCATTGGTTGGCCCGAGCGATGGCTGTGTTTGTTTGGACGGCGCGATGGCTGTTTGGGTGGGTGTTGTTGCGGGCATATCCAAGGGTGTACTCCAGTTGAAACAGAGGTTGCCGTGCGCCCGAACTGAAAGCGGTCGAAAAAGCGGTTAGGCGCTCGGCACGTAGCCGAGGACTTCGTAGGTGCGTTCGGCGTCATCTTCGGATTTGGGCACGGTGTAGCGCGCCTCGTGGACTCGGTCCAGTCGGGCGGCGAGGAGCGTCTTATAGGCGTCCAGAATCGGCGCTTCGGTGAGCGGCGCTTCCGGCCCCTCGTCTTGGCCGACGATGTTCGCCATACAGAGCACGCCGTCGGGGGAAAGCAGGTCCGCAGCCACGGTCGGAGGCAACCCAATAATACATTATTCTAGTATTTTTGAGAAAAGGTAATATGTTAAGTAACTCTCCAGCGTCGCCATCAAATTCCTGTGTAGGAACGTGAGATGACTAATTAGAGCACCTATAAACAAAGAAAACGTCCAAATGAGATGTATATCTACTCCGTACTCGTCGCTCCGATTCAGAAAAGAGTCGAATTAGCTAAATTGACGAATTGAGCCTTTAAATGGATTTTGGTGGGTTTTTTGGCAGTGTGACCAAACAGAACCGCTATCGTAGATACGCAAAATGACAGATGTCAGTACATCATATCATTCTGTAAGTTTCGGGGTGTAAACGCGGTCGGCACTGTGTGTTCGAACGTGCGCCGAACGACGCCACTGGTCGATTCAACCGACTCAGTACGACAGCGTCCACTCGCGGTCGATGAGCCAGGCGTCGAGCTTTCCGAGCGGGTCCTCGTCGACGTGCGTGCCGTGACTCACGAGGACCCGTTCGATGTCGTAGTCGAACAGTTTGACGAGGTTTCGCTCGGCTTCCTCGTGGCTCAGGTCGTTGAACTGCGCCGCGGGCGGGACGAGGAACCCCGGCGGGAGCCCGCGACGGTCCGACCCCTCCAAGACGTCACCGGCGATGAAGACGCCCTCGTCTTCCAAGAGCAGCCCGCTGTTCGCGACCGTGTGCCCCGGGACCTGTACGATTCGAATCCCGCCGTCGAGCACGTCGTCGTGGCGGAAGTGCCGGTCGGCCTCGACGTCGAGCGCGTCGTAAAAGCCCTTCGCGCCGCCGGGGACGAGGAGTTCGGGGTCGAACGCGTCTACCACGGCGGGCGTCCCGCCGAAGTGTCCCTCGTCGCCGTGGGTGATGACGAGTCGGTCGACGCCGCCGAACGCCGAGTCCAGCACGGACACCAACTCGTCGCCGTCGTCCGGAAACGCCGCGTCGACCAGCGTGGTCGTTCCGGACGGTCGGTCTTCGAGGACGAACACGCGGACGTGGTCGAACTGTACCGTGTACACTCCATCTGCGACTGCTGTTACCGTCATGTACGGTCGAGGCTACGGAGAGTTGCGGTAAAAAGGGGGACGCGCGTTCTCAGGGGCGTGTAACGGGTGGACGGGAAACGGCCCCGAGCGTCGACGGCCCGCGGAGCGAACGTCCCGGAAAACGGCTATTCCTGCGCGACGAGCGTCGAGACGACCGGACACGACGCGTTCAGGAGAATCGACTGAGCGACGCTTCCGAACAGCATCTTCCCCGTGCGCGAGCGGCGTCGCGGGCTCACCACGATGTAGCTCGCGTCCTGTTCGTCGGCGTACTCGGTGACCTCGTCGGCCGGGTCGCCGACGAGTCCCACCGTCTCGTACGGGACGGACAGTCCCGACACGGCGTCTTCGGCCATCTCGGCGGCGGCGGACCGAATCTCCGCCATGTCCTTCGGCTTCTCGGCCTGCGCGCTCGTCAGCCCGAGGTCGACGAACTCCGAGCGAGTCAACGCGTGGACGACGTGGACCGGTTCGTCGAACGCCGCCGCCAGCGATGCGGCTTCCGCGACAACGTGTGATGAGCGACCTGACCGATCGACTGCTGCAACAACGACCATACCAGCGTGTACCACGGAGAGATATAATATCGTTTCGCCGAATCTCGTTCGGAGCAACCGCGTCGACGCGGCTCGCGGTCCCGACGGTCGTCCTCCGCCCACGGGTTCGCCCGGCGAGCAGTATCTGAGTTCAACGATGTCGTAATACGGGTCGGAATCGGCGAGTTTCGTTACAGTTGTACTGCTGTAATTCCGATGCCAGACGGGAGAAAAATACCCCTGTATTTCAACATCCTCAAAACTGAGGGCGAGTCGAGCGGTACGCTCCGCTCTCGACGAAGGTACGACAGAGAGATGCGGAAGCGAGCGGGCCGAAACCCTGCCAGCCGCGGCAGGGGCTCAGCGAGGCGACGGGAGCGCAGCGCGGTTCGTGGACAGTCGGCGACGCGAGACGGCGCTCGACGGAACGCGCGTGCCGCGAGAAAAGAAAAGCGGACGAGGTCTGAACGCGGTGCTACGCGCGAATCGAGCGGACGGCGGGCAGCGCAATCGCGCCCAGGCCGAGCAGGATGATGACGAGGGCGATGGGGCTCGTGAGGAAGATGCTCGGCGAGCCGCCCGAGAGGACGAGCGACCGGCGGAGGTTCTCCTCCGCGATGGGGGCGAGGATGAGCCCGAGCACCATGGGTGCCAGCGGGTACCCCCGGAGCCGCATCGCGTACCCCAACACGCCCGCGCCGAGCATAATCCACGCGTCGAAGACGTTGCCACGGAGGGCGATGGCTCCGATGACACACAGCACGAGGATGACGGGCCAGATGTGGGACTTCGGGATGTTGATGAGGCGCGCCCAGTAGTTCGCGCCGAGCAGGCCGAAGATGAGGATGAACACGTAGATGAGGAGGAACCCGACGAAGATGGTGTACAGCAACACCGGCTCTTCTTGGTACAGGCCCGGCCCGGGGTTCACGTCGTGGACCAACAGCGCGCCGATGAGGATGGCGGAGACGGAGTCGCCCGGAATCCCGAGCGTCAGCGTCGGAATCAGCGCGCCGCCGGTGCTCGCGTTGTTCCCGGACTCGGCGGCCGCGACGCCGCGGACGTTCCCCTCGCCGAACGACGGGATGCTGTCTTTGAGCCAGCGGGTGGCCTCGTTGTACGTGATGAACGCGGCGATGTCGCCGCCAGCGCCGGGAATCGCGCCGATGAACGACCCGAGAACGCCCGAACCGACGCTGACCGGTGCGATGGACCGCAGGTCAGAAAGCGAGGGGAACACGCCGGATATCTCCTGGTCGACGCGGTCGTTCCCGCTGTTGATGCCCTGCGAGTACTTGCGGAGTCCCTCGGCGATGCCGAAGAGGCCGATCATGACGGCGATGAACTCGACGCCCGTGAGCAGTTCGGGGATGTCGAACGTGAAGCGGTGGAAGCCGGTCACGGGGTCGATACCGACCGTCGCGACGAGCATCCCGAGCAGGCCCGAGACCATCCCCTTCGTGAGCGAGTCGCCGCTCACGCTGGCGATGATTGTCAACCCGAAGAAGGCGAGCGCGAAGAACTCCGGCGACCGGAACCGGAGGGCGGCGTCGGCGATGACCGGCGAGAAGAACATCAGCGCGAAGACGCTGATGACGCCGCCGACGAACGACGCGATGGTGCTCACGCGAATCGCGCGGCCCGCCTCGCCCTTCTGGGAGAGCGGGTAACCGTCGAAGATGGTCGCCGCCGCCGACGGGGTGCCCGGCGTGCGGATGAGAATCGCCGGAATCGACCCCGCGTAGACCGCGCCGCCGTAGATGCCCAACAGGAGAATCATCCCCTGACTCGGCTCCATCGTGAAGGTGAACGACAGCAGGACCGCGATGGTCATCGTCGCGGTCATCCCCGGAATCGACCCCATGAGGATGCCGAGGAAGATACCCCCGATCATCAGCAGGAGGACGAACGGGTCGGCGAGGTTGACGAGCGCCTGCGAGATGTACTCAACCACCATCAGAAGGTCACCACCAGCGGGAGCTGCGGCAGCAGCCGCGACACCGGGATGATGCCCTCAGGCAGGCGCACGAGGAAAATCCGGCCGAAGATGTAGAATAGCGCGACCGGGAACCCGATCGACAGCGCCACGACGAGGAGCTTCGAGCGGATGTCCGAGTAGTAGAGGACGACCGGCATGAACAGCATGGTCGACACGAGGAACCCTAAAAGCGGCATCAACAGGACGTACCCGACGAGGAAGGCCGCGACGACGGCGGCGGGTCCGAAGTCGAACTCCGACATTTCGAGTTCCGTGTCGGAGCCCGTCAGCACGTCGATAGCGGCGAAGAAGATGATGCCGACCGACACCGCAATCGGGAAGAACGACGGCCCGACACCGTCACCCGACGGGAACTGGCTCGCAAAGAAGATGACGACGACCGAAAACAGGATAAAGAGGACTGACAGCGGACTTGAACGAACACTCTCCAAGCCGATTCTATCAAGGACGGCCCCGACTTTCTGAATCACCATTATTTTTTCTGCCTCGTGGTATGATACCAAGCAATCGTTCGTAATAAACATATTGGTCTTTACGAGCCCGTTCGGGGCTGAAAGTCACGATTTCGACACGAAAGCCGCAGGCGGCCGAGTCGATTGTCCAGTCGCGCCTCGGGTTGGCCGTCGAGAGTGGACGACTGCACAACGAGAGCGGTTGCAACGGCCGGCCGGTACATTCACGCGTTCGACATGTCTACGGGCGACAACGCCGCGTTTCGCGGCCATCGATAGAATTAACCAGCGCTGCGAACTACCGTTCCACCGGAATGAGTGTTAGCAACGTCACCGAGGGTATCGACCAGATTCAGTTCGAACACGTCCGGGTGCTCGTGTTGAAGGACACGCCGACGGGGAAGACGACGCTCGTGGACACCGGCTTCGACGAGGACGGCGACGAACTCGTCGAGCTTCTGGAACGGGAGTACGGCGGCGTCGACCGCGTCATCATCACCCACGGCGACCACGGCCACCACGGCGGCCTCCCGTCGGTGATGGAGGCGTTCGACCCCGAACTCCTCGCGTCGGCCAACGAGTCGAAGCTCCACGAGGCCATCGACTACGAGCCGGACGTGACGTTCACCGACGGCGACGTGCTCGACGGAAACATCCGCGTCATCGAGGTGCCGGGGCACACGAAGGCGACCTCGGCGCTCCTGCTCGAAGACCGCGGCATCCTCATCTCCGGGGACGCCCTCGACGGGGCCGACCGCGCGGGCCTCCCGGCGGGCTACCTCCTCCCGCCGCCGGCGCTGTTCAACGACGACCACGAGGCCGCCGAAATCAACCTCTACGACCTGCTCCAGTACGACTTCGAGACGCTGCTCGTCTTCCACGGGTCGCACGTCTTCGAGGACCCGAAGGACAAACTCGACGACTTCCTCGTCGAGCGCGAGTGGGACCCCCGTCCGGAGTGACCCCGACCCGCCGAACCGAGCGGCGTTGACGGCGTCACATCCTCGATAGCCGACTCCGCGGCATGCTTTTCCGACCGTCGACCCCGAGCGGCCGCGCCGTAAACGGCGTCCGACCGAGACACGAACGAGTGACGTGACAGACGAGCGGGGTGGTGAGCGACCTGCGTCTGAGAAAAACCGCGGTCGAGAGATGAATCGCTGAGGAGAGTCGGCTGCGAACGAGACGGAACTGGTCGCGTCAGTCTCGAAGGACCGAAACGTCGAACACCGGCTTGCAGGTCTCGCCGGCGAGGAACGCCTCGAAGGCGTCTTCGGATTCGGTGAGTCGGAACCGGTCGTCGAGGAACGTGGCGTGGTCCACGTCGCCCGAGCCGATGAGCCGGAACGCCCGCTCGAAGTCCTCGTAGGTCGCGCCGTAGGTACACTGGAGGTCGACCTCGGCGCGGACGAGCGGCGTGAACTCCATCGTGGTCTCGCCGGTCTGGCCGACGAGGACGATTTGGCCGCCCTTGCGGACCTGTTCGACCGCCATCGGCAGTCCCGACGGGTGGCCCGTCGTGTCGAACACCACGTCGAAGCCGACGCCGCCGGTCAGGTCGCGCTGGGTGGCGGTCAGGTCGTCTTCCTCGATGTTGACCGCGGGGTAGCCGAGCTCCTCCGCGAGCGGCAGTCGGTAGTTCGTGTCTCGACCGACGCCCGCGACGACGACCTCCGCGCCCTGCGAGGCGGCCACCTGCGCGCAGAGCAACCCGATGGGACCGGGGCCGGCGACGAGCACTCGGTCGCCCGCCTCGACGCGGGAGTTCCGGAGGACCGCGCGCGTGCAAATCGCCGTCGGCTCGACGAGCGCCGCGTGCTTCGGGTCGACGTTCGAGGGTACGGACTGGAGCGCCGACTCGGGAACGGCGATGTAGCCGGCGTACGCGCCGTCGTGGTCGATACCGGTCAGTTCCGCGTCCTGACAGATGCTCTCCTCGCCGATTTGGCACTGGAAACACTCGCCGCAGCCCCGAATCGGCCGTTCGACCACGCGCTCACCGACGGAAAACCGGGTTGCGTCGTCGCCGCGCTCGACCACGCGACCGGTGTACTCGTGACCGATGATGGTCGGCATGGTCATCCGCTCGAAGGCGGACTTGAACTTGTAGATTCCCGCGTCGCTCCCGCAGAGCCCGGCGTAGTCGATTTCGATGAGGACCTCGTCCGACGCCGGTTCGGGTGTCTCGACGTCGACGAGTTCCATAGCTCCGGGCTCTCGGCTCGTTTTGGCTAACCCGCGCATACATCTCCTTGAATACCGCCGGGGTATAAATCTACGCTCTTGGGGGAGAAGCTTGCGGGCGGAAGCCGGCCAGACGTGCGCGAGCGTCCCGCCACGCGCCCGCTCGCCTCGGCACTCGCGGACCTCGCGGGCGCACAGAAGCGAAGCACTGCGCCGACTCCGCTGGCCTCGCGTCATATTCAGAGGGACCGCAATGCTTATTGTATGGATTGTTCAAACATTCGGGTACAATGGGAGACGATACCATTAGCAATCGGAGTGGACGCAGCGCGCTGAACAGACGGAACTTCATCAAGGCAGCCGGCGTCGGCGGCGTGGCGCTGTCTGCCGGTTGTCTCGGCAGTCTCTCCGGACAGCAGGAGTGGCCCTCTCGGCCGGTCGAAGTCATCTCCCCGTGGTCGGCCGGAGGCGGGGCCGACCGGACCAGCCGCGCGGTCGCCGACGCGGCCGAGAACCACACCGAGGTCTCGTGGAACGTCAGCAACCAGACCGGCGGCTCCGGCTCGGTCGGGATGAACGCGGCGGCCAACGCCGAGCCCGACGGGCACACTATCGGCTGTACGGCCCCCGAAATCGCGCTGTTCGAGCACCTCGGTATCGCCGACCTCAGCCCCGAAGACATCACGCCCATCATGCAGTACACCGAGTTCCCCGCGGCGCTCGTCGTCAGCGAGGACGCCGAGTTCTCCACGCTCGACGAGTGGATCAACTACGGGAAGGACAACACCCTGCAGATGGCGAACTCCGGCTTCGGCTCGTCGTGGCACATGGCCGCGGCGGGTATCGCCAGCGAGGCCGGCGTCAACGTCGAACACATCTCCTACGAGGGTGCCGCGCCGGCCATGACGGCCGTCGTGAACGGCGAGGTGGACTGTACCGCGGTCGGCGCGGCGGAAGTCGCCCCGCAGGTCCAAGACGGCGGACTGACCGCCCTCGGCGTGGCGTTCGACCAGCAGGTCGACGCGCTCCCGAATACGCCGACGCTCGCCAACCAGGGCCTCGACATCTCCATCGGCTCGTGGCTCGCGCACTTCGCGCCCGCCGGCATCGACGACGAGCTGAAGCAGGAGCTCGCCGACGTGTACAGCGCCGTCTACGAGGACGACTCGTTCGTGGAGTTCATGGAGAACAACGACTTCATTCGCGTCGAACGCGGCCCCGACGAGCTCGCTGACTTCCTCGACCAGCAGTACGAGTTCTACGGCAACCTCGTCGACGAACTCGGCATCGAAAAGCAGTAACGCCGCAGTCGAATTCCGAGCCCCGCGACCGACTGACTCCCCACGCGACACGTACCTGCGCCCTTCTCCCTTTCGGACTCGCGTCACCGCGAGCGACGGCCGTACCGACCGGACCGGACCCGCGACGCGCGCCGCGAACCGCACGCGTTCGACCGACCGATAGTTTAACGTGAATCGTCCGCATCAGGTCGGGTATGCACACGATAGAGCCCGACGTAGAGCGACCGGACCGCGAACTCGTCGAGGCGTTCGAAGAGATTCCGAGCACCATCGTCTCCGACGTGACCGGTAACATCGGACTGACCATGGACGCCGGCCTCCGGCCCGCCTACGACGGCGTCGAGATGGCCGGGACCGCGGTCACGGTGAAGGCCGCGCCCGGTGACAACCTGATCATCCACAAGGCAATCACGATGACCGAGCCCGGCGACGTGCTCATCATCGACTGCGACGGCTACACCGACACCGGCCACGTCGGCGAACTGATGTGCACCTCCTGTCAGGCGAACGGCCTCGCCGGGCTGGTCATCGACGGCGCGTACCGCGACAGCCGGGAAATCGCCGAGATGGAGTTCCCGGTGTACGGCCGCGGCGTCAACCCGCAGGGACCGCTCAAGCAGGACCCCGGGTCCATCAACGTCACCGTCTCCGTCGGCGGCGTGAGCGTCGACCCCGGCGACATCGTCATCGGCGACGACGACGGACTGGCGGTCATCCCCCGCGAGGGGGCCGAAGAAGTCCTCGAACGCGCCCACGAGAAGCTCAGCGCCGAGGACTCCGTCCGCGAGGAAGTACTGGACGGCGAGTACCTCTACGAACTCAACGGCTACGACGAACTGTTCGAGAACCTGACCATCGTCGGTCCCGAAGACTCGATTCAGTAACGTCACCGAAGCCGCGGCGGACAGCGACCGCGACTGACCCGCGAAGTCCGCATCTCGACTGGCATGCCACCCGGCGACCCGCGTTTTTTTGCGAGCACCCGACCCGTAGCGAGCGACGCCTCGACCCGTGACGCCGGTGGCCGAAGCGTTCGCCCCTCGAAATCCAACATCGTTGAAACGAATCGGTGCTATTAGGGACGCGGTGGTCAATTGTCGAATCATGACGAACTCCACCGGGTCGGGCTCGCGGCGGATACAGAGCGTCGAACAGGCGTTCGACATCATCCGGTACCTCCGCGAGGTCGACGGCGCGACGCTGTCGGAGACCGCCGAGGACATGGAGATGCCGGTCAGCACGGCGCACATCCACCTGGCGACACTCGTGGACACCGACTACGTCGTCAAGGTCGGAAGCGAGTACCGCTGTAGCCTCCGCTTTCTCGAGATGGGCGGGGCGATGCGCGACGGGATGGCGCTGTACCGGGTCGCCAAGCCGGAACTCGACGAGCTGAAAGAACAGACCGGCGAGCACACCAACGTGACGGTCGAGCAAAACGGGTTCGCCGTTCAGCTCTACAAGGCTCAGAGCCCGGAGTCCATCGACGACGACGCGCCGCTCGGCGACCACCTCTACCTCCACTCGACGGCGACGGGGAAGGCGATGCTCGCGGAGCGCTCGCGGGACGAGGTCGACCGAATCGTCGACCGCCGCGGTCTCCCCGCCTTGACCGACGACACTATCACCGAGCGCGAGACGCTCCACGAGGAGCTCGAAGTGATTCGCGACCGCGGGTACTCCATCAACCGCGGCGAGCACTACCCCGGGGTCTGCGCCGTCGGGACCGCTATCGTCTCCGAGCCGGACGACGCCGTCGGCGCGATAAGCATCAGCGGTCCGATGAGCCGCATGGAGCCCGAGCGCATCGAGGAGGAACTCGCCCCGTCGCTTCTGAACAAGAAGAACATCATCGAGCTGAAAATAAAGCAGTACTGAGCCGGCGGCCTCACCGCCGTCGGTCGTGGCCGTCGCTCTCGGCGTCGGTCTCTCGTCGGCTCACTCGGGCGGGCTGTCCCACTCGGAGCCGTCGTCGGCCGGTTCGTAGTCGAGGACCGCCTTCGCGTGGTCGATATCGAACCAGCGGGCCTTGTTGCCGCTCACCGCGTAGAACGTGTCGTAGGTGACCGACTCGTCTTCGAGGCAGCATTCGAGCAGGTGCGCGAAGTCCCGCTGGGAGGTCCACGTCGCTTTGAGCCGCTTGACCATCTCCTCGTACTCGGGGCTGCCGCGCTCCCACGAACCGGTCTGGGACTGGTCCCACACCTCGCCCTCCTCGACTTTGTGCTCGTCGCCGCGGTCGACGCCGCGCTCCGCGTCGCCGTAGGGATGGTCGTACCGCTCGGTCCGGACGCTCGAGATGCGAATCGAGTAGACCTGGCTCGGCGCGCCGTCGCGGCGGGCGTGCGTCCGGCAGATGTGCTCGCCGAACACCTTCGAGGCCCCGTAGTAGCCGTCCGGCTTCGGGAGCGTCTCGTGGGTGAGCCGGAAGGGGTCGTACTTGCTGGGGTAGTCTTCCTCGTAGAGGTCGGGCGCGAGGTCCTCTTCGTACAGGCCCATCACGCGCTGGGAGGAGGCGTAGATGAGCTTCTCGACGCCGGCGTCCTCCATCGCCTTGAGGACGTTGTACGTGCCCGTGATGTTCGGCTCGATGATGTCCTCGAAGGACGCGCCCGCGTCGGACTGCGCGGCGAGGTGGATGACGGCGTCCTGCCCGTCGAACGCCGGGCGAATCGCCTCGTAGTCCGCGATGTCGGCGACAAACGTCTCGTACTCCGGATGTTCGGTCCGGTCGAGATACGTGAACTCGTACTCGTCTCGTTCCGCGAGGTGGTTGAGAATCGCTTCGCCCGCCTCACCGAACGGACCCGTGACTAGGACTTGCTGCGTAACCATCGTTACTGAGGGATACGGAACTCCCCGATTTAAATCTTGGTGGCGTCGGTAAGTTCAGCCCGGTCGAACGAGCGACGCGCTGACCGTCCGGATTTCGACATCGTTGAAACAAATTCGGTCTGTAAGACCATGATAATTACAGATTTAGGATTGTAATCCATCGCGGGGAAACGGCGTCGTCTCCCGAGATTTCGCGGCTCTCGCGTCGTTACAACATTGTAGAAACGACGGTGTCAGCGACTGCGACTGGAGTTTCACGGGGACGACAGGAATCGCCGCGGAGCGCTCTCGAGGGAACTACTTTTATACGAGTGCTTGGTATCAAATCTCATGGGTGCGGACGCATACGCGTTAGCCGGAGTGACCGACACGCTGACCGAAGCGACGGCCGCGGAGGGCATCGCGGACTTCGTCGAGTTCCGGATGGACGGGGCGGACCGCCCGCTCGACGCGCTCGGCGAGTACGAGGGAGCGCTCCCGCTCGTCGTCTCCAACCGGCCGGAGTGGGCCGGCGGCACCGCCGGTGAGTCCGAGCGACTGGAGACGCTCGCGGCCGCCGCCGCGTTCGACGCCGTCGAGATGGTCGACGTGGAACTGCGGACGATTCGCGAGTGCGAGTGGCTTCGGGACGAACTGCGCGGACACGACGTCGAACTGATCGTCTCTCACTACGACCGCCGCGAGACACCTCAGAAATCAGAGCTAAATAGAATCATATCAGAGTGTAATACGTACGGGGACGTGGCGAAGCTCGTCGTGTTCGCCGAGGAGAAGACGGACTCGCTCTCGCTGTTGCAGTCGCTCAACGCCGCCTCCGAGAGGGGAGTGCGAGTCACCGGATACGCGTTGGGGGATATCGGCCGGCACACTCGCGTTATCGGCGTCTTTTACGGTGCGTCCATCGCCTACGCGCCCGTCGTCAGCGACGAGCGCGGCCCGAACGACATCGACCTCAGAAAACTGTCGAACCTGCTCGATTGGGTCGCTTCCGCGCGCTGAGGCCGTACTGCCGGTGTCGAACACGTGGACACGGATACCCACCGAAGCGACCGGCCTGCCCGGGAGACAGTCCGCGACATCCGGGACCGCAGGACGAGCGCTTCGAAGACGACGGGCCGGAAGAAGAGAGATTTGTATCATAATTACAGTATTCAATATTTTCCGATAGATTTGGTATAACTCGCTCTCTCGACCGCGCGTCGTTCAGCTATCGTCTGGCTCCGCGCAACTGAGCGGGCAGTCCCGAGCGCACGCACGCTCTCGATGTACCCAGCACCGACGACCACCTCCACCGGTCCCAACTCGGGTTAACAGCGAATGGCCGACGATGAGCGACGTACACCGACGATGTCTCGGAAGCATTCAAAACCGCGCCGACAGAGCGTCGGCTCACGCCGATTATTCTGGATGAACATTCCGGAGAATCCGCCGAAGACGGCGTCTCTCACCGCCTACGAGGAGGTGAGAACTCTTGCACCGACAGCTAACATTTATACGCAGCGGAGTGATAGGCGTTCACATGAAACTCGACGAGTCTGCGCTGGCGGCAACAACAAACGACCTCACACGAGAGGTCGACGCACGAGGGGTGGCAGACCTCATCGAATTCCGAATGGACAAGGCGGACGACCCGCTCGAACAACTCGCCGCGTACGACGGCGAACTCCCGATAATCGCGACCAACCGCGCTCGCTGGTTCGGAGGAAAGGCCAGCGACGCCGGGCGGCTGGACGACCTCTTTTCCGCATCTCGATTCGACGCCGTGGAGTTCGTCGACATCGAACTCGAGACCGTTCGCGCCAAGGAGTGGTTGGCCCACGAGTTCCGCGAGAACGACGTCCAGCTCATCATCTCGCACCACGACTTCGACGAGACGCCCGACCGCGAGGTCCTCGACGCCATCATCGAACAGTGCGCGGAGTTCGGCGACATCGCGAAGGTGGCGGTCTTCCCGCGGAACCAAGGTGACACTCTCACCCTCCTCGAGGCCGTCAACGACGCGACCAACCGCGGCATCGACGTGGCCGGCATCTCCATGGGCGAAATCGGGAGCCACACGCGGGTCATCGGCCACCTCTACGGGTCGAAGCTCGGATACGCGCCCCTGCTCGCGGACGACAACGACTACGCGCCGGGGCAGATTCCGCTCGAAAAGCTCGCTTCGCTCATCGAACTCACGAAAAACGAGCGCGTCGACGGACAGGTCATCGACACGCTCCGGAGCGAAGTGTCGGTGCCGAAGGAACTGACGCTCTCGGACTGACGCCGGAAAACCCGACGGCCGTCCGCCGTCAACAGACTCGTTTCATCTCTTTTCGCCGCGAACTCGTCGCTCGACGTCAGTCGGCGAGTCGCTCGACGTCCGTCAGCACCGCGCTCGCCGTCTCGGGACCGCCGGCCCCTCGGCCGGTGATACCCAGTCGACCGCAGTAGTCGGCTTCGATTTGAACGGCGTTTTCGGTCCCTGACGGGGCGACAGCCCCGTTTTCAGGTACCAGTCGCGGGCCGACGCGGACCCCGCCGTCCGCGACCTCGACGATGAGTCGAATCGTCTGGCCGTCTTCCTGTGCCAGGTCGAGCATGCTCCCCGAGAGCTCCTGAATCCCCTCGACTTCGGCGTCGTCGAGCGTGAACTCCGTCTCGCCGTCGGAGAGGACGTTGGCGACGATGACACCCTTGAGGGCCGTGTCCGTGCCGTCGACGTCGAACGTCGGGTCCGCCTCGGCGACGCCGAGGTCCTGGGCCTCCGCGAGCACGTGCTCGTAGTCGAGGCCCTCGGCGGCCATCCGCGAGAGGACGAAGTTCGCCGTCCCGTTCAGGACGCCGTAAACCGCCGACACCCGCGACGGACCCACGTCCTCGATAGTCGAGAGGATGGGAAGCGCGCCGCCGACGGTCGCGCCGAATCGGACGGTCCCCTCGCTTTCGGCTTCGAGCGCGCGCAGGTCGGCGTAGCGTTCCGCGACCGGACCCTTGTTCGCCAAGACGACATCGCGGTCGTCGGCCAGCGCGCGCTCGACGTGCGAAAAGCCGGGCTCGGCGTCGCCGAGCGTCGTCGGCGTCGCCTCCACCAACACGTCGTAGTCGGCGTCGAACACCGCCTCGGGGGGCGCCTCGCCGACCACGCCGTCGTCTCGTTTCTTCGAGAGCACCGCGTCGGCGTCGAGGCCGTCGGCGTCGACGGCGGCGCTCTCGGAGTCCCCGAACGCGGTCACGGCGTGGCCGTGCTCCGCGGCCAGTTCGACGACGGCACTCCCGACCGCACCGGCGCCGAGGACACAGAGCCTCACGCGCGACCTCCCACGGTCAGCGGCTCGACGAGTTGCAGGTCCTTCTCGTCGGCGATTTCTCGCATCGCGGCGAGGACTTCTTCAGTCGCCCCCGACGCCGCGGCCAACTGGAAGCGGGCGCTGGAGACGTCGATGGAGCCGGCGGGCGCGGACAGCGAGATGTCGGTGACCGTCGCGTTCCGCGTCGCCTCGATCTGCGTCAGCGTGTCGGAGAGGTCCGTCTCGATGAGGTGTCCCGAGAGGATGATGGTCAGGCGCTCGCTGTAGCGCTCGGTTCCGGCCTGAATGACGTTGATGCCGGCGTCGCTCAGGCCCTCGACGATGTTGTCGAAGCGGTCGGGAGTCGCCTCAATATCGACTTCCACCGGGATGTAGCCGCGCGGGGTGACGTTGCCGCGCTCGTGGAAAATCGAGAGGAGGTTCCCCCCGTGCTCGGCGATGGGCTGCAGCGAGCGCAGGAGTTCACCGGGTTCGTCGACGAGTTCGAGCCGGAGCGTGTACGCTTGGACGTCGTTGTGCACCTCACTCATCCATACAACACCGTACCAACGTGTCGTTCATTGTCGGGAGTCGAGCGAGCACACCCATATACGTATTGCGTTCGAACGGCTCGGACGCCGACCGCGGACGCGGCCGTCGTCCCGCCTGCTGTGAGAGAGTCATCACTGAGGGTTCGCCGTACGCGCGTCGGCCCGAAATGTACTCAGGTTCGCTACAAAGATTACCGCGCCGAGGCGGCGATTTGGAGCGAGAAGAAAAACTAATTTTACACAATACTCTTTGACGAGATATCACTGGCTACGAGCGACTTCTGAATCGATATTTGTCAAACAACACATAGTAGCATACATTTATTGAATTGCCAATATCTTCCGGGAAATTTCAGAATATAGTCTCCGAGTATATTCGTCTGGATTAGTTCTCAGATTCGCCACGCCCATCAGTCGTGCATGAATTCCACATAACTATCCACCCGAACTACACGATTCTAAACAAACAATTGTTAACATCCCACACAGCGTAGAGACAACTGTATCCACCGCGGCGGCGAGCGAGAACGCGGCCGCTCGCGGACGGGTACGAGAGAGGGGAAATTCAGAATGGCATCAGCAAGCACACCGACACCGACGCCGACGGGGAACGAGCGAATCGCCCGACGCTTCCCGGAGGAAGTCGCGAGCGAGGGGAACATCGGCCTCATCGACGAGATTTGCGCCGAGGACATCCTCGACCACAGCCCGCTCGGGGAGGTTCACGGGCGCGACGAACTCAAAGCGCAGATTTCGGGACTCCGAGAGTCCTTTTCGGATTTCTCGGCCACGGTCGAAGACGCGATTACGGAGGGCGACATGGTCGCCATGCGCGTCACGCTCCGCGGGACGCACGACGGCGCGTTCATGGGCATCGAACCCACCGGGAAGACGGTCGAGGTCGGCAACATGGTGTTCAGCCGTATCGAAGACGACATGATAGTCGAGCGGTGGGTCCAACCGGACATGCTCGGCATGCTCACGCAACTCGGCGCTGTCGAACTACCTGAGGCGTGACCTGAACAGAGACCGATACTTTTTGTGCGACGGACGCGCCGCTCGGCAACTGAGAAGGAAGCACGGGCGACCGGGCACCCGCCCGCGCTCCACGGACACTGGGGAAAACCTCCCCTGTATACGCAACCCAAGTGCAGGTATCTACCTGCAGTAGACGCTTACACGTCCTGGGTTAAAACATTTTTCAAGTGTCATATGCGATGTGTGGACAGCCACCATATGTCGGCGGGCGGCGAGTCAGTCACCGAACGTCGAGAGCCGGCGGCGTTCCTGTGCGAGGATTCGCTCCCAGTAGTCGAACAGGACGCTGTCGAGGTCGTACACGTCGGCGATGCGACGGACCCACTCGTCGTCCGAAAACAGTAGTCGTTGGAAGGTCCGCACGTCGGGGTCGAGTTCGGTCCGGCGGCCGGCGTAGTAGGCGACGGTCTGCTCGCGGGTCCGCTCGACCAACAGCGGCGGGACGAAGATGCCCGACTCGCGGGCGACGTAGGTGAACCACTCCAGATGGAGAACCGCGTCGGCGAGGACGAACCGCTCGGCGAAGCCGTCGACGTACGCCGTCGCGGGGCGACCGTCGACGTACACGTCGTCCGGGCGGGAAAACCGCGGCACCGACAGGTGCGGGAGGTCGTCGGCGTAGCGCTCGGCGACCCGCCGAAGCCGGAAGTCGGCGTAGGCACAGGGGGCCGCGAGGCCGAGTTCGTACCACAGCGGCATCCACTGACAGAACGGGTCGCAGAACACCGCGTCGGCCAGCAGGTCGGCGGCGACGGAGCGGGCGAGGTCCGGTGGGAGGTCGGTCCGCCCCGCCCGCATGGCGTCCGTCGCGCGGACCACCCGCGACTCGAAATCGCCGACGCGGAGTCCCATGCCCGCGGCCACGTCGTGGACGTACTCGGCACCGATTCGGTACCAGTCCGCGAAGTCGGCGGGCCGGCGGAGTCGAAGGAGGCGCAGAACGGTCACAGGAGAACTACGGACGACGGCGGTTTGGCTCTATCCCCGCGTGGGCGAGGCGAGGACGACACCTACCGTCGGTCGAACGAGAGCGCGAGCGGCGTCGCGTTGGTCAGGTTGTCGCTGACCGGGCAGCGCGATTCCACGGCGGCGAGCCACGCGTCGATGGTCGCCTCGTCGGCGTCCACGTCGGCGGTGACCGCGACGCGAATCTCCTCGTAGCCGGCGCGGCCGTCGTCGCGCTTGCCCATGAACTTCGCGGGGTTCAGGTCGCCCTCGATGGAGATTTCGAGGTCTCGTACGTCGAGGTCCATCTCGCGGGCGACCACGTGCCCCGTGACGTTCAGACAGCCGGCGAGCGCCCCGAGGACGTACTCGACGGGGTTCGGCCCGGCGTTCGCTCCACCGAGCGATTCGGGCTCGTCGACGACGAACTCGAAGCCGCGGGTGGAGACGCGGGTCTCGGTCGGGGATTCCGCGCGGGCGCTGACGTCGAAGGTGAGTTGTTGGGGTTTCTCTGCGGACATAGCCGTACAGACGCGCACGCGGCGGATAACACCAGTCGGCGGTTCTCAGCCCTCGGGAAGCGTGTTAGCGGCTGTCTGTCCCGGGTTCTATCGCGGCCGAGTCGCGCGCGTCGTCCGCCAGCACGTCGTCGAGTCCCCACTCCGACGCCCTCGCGCGAGCCTCCTCGCGGGCCTCGGATCGGATCTCCTCGATCGCGTCGGCGTCGGCGAGGAACGCCTCGACCGCGCTCTGGTCGCGGCCCTCCTCGCGGCGGGCGGCGGGGGCGGCGTCGACGGTCCGTTCGGCCAACCGCTCGTCGCCGGCGAGGACGCGGGCCGGCTCGCCCGGCAGGATGCGGAACGCCTCGACCTCGTGGGCGTCCGCGAGGGCCGCGGCGTCGACGGCGTGGACCGCGGCGCGGGTCGGGCCGGTGACGGCGAACCCCTCCAGGCCGTCGCGGCCGCCGACCTCGCGCTCCGTGTCGTAGGCGAGGACGGGAATCCCGTCTTCGAACGTGACGACGCCGCTGGTGGTCTCACCGAGGAGGAGCGCGTCCTGCGGCTCGAAGACGACGTAGCCGGTCAGTTCCTCGTCGAGCACCGCCCGCAGGACCGCCGCGGCGTCGTCGACGACGCGCGACCGGCGGAGTTCGCCCCGCGGGATTCTCATATCCGCTCGGGGACGACGGCGCTCTTGAACCGCTCTGCCACGTCGCGGCCGTCGCCGTCGCGCACGTCGAGTCGGGCGGCCGCCTCGCGGAAGGCGTCCGCGGCCGGGTCCTCGGGGGCGTGCGCGAGGAGGGGCTTTCCCTCGCGGCGGGCCGCCCGGACCGCGTCGCTCTCGGGAACCGAAGCGAGCGTCTGCCCTCCGAAGTAGCGGCCGGCCTGCTCGGCGATTTTGTCGACGTTCTCGTCGGGTCGCACGCGGTTGAACACCACGCCCGCCGTGTCGGTGCCGTAGGAGTGAGCGTACTCCTGGACTTTCAGCCCGTCGGACAACGACGGCACGGTGGGCTGGAGGACGACGACGATGCGGTCCGCGAGGACGACCGGAAGCACCGCGCTCTTCGAGCCGAGCGCGGCGGGCGAATCGAGAAGCAGCACGTCCGTGTCGGCGGCGAGTTCGGCGACCACGTCCCGGAGGCGACCGGGGTCCGCGGCCTCGAACGCCGCGAGACTCGTCCCGCAGGGGACGACCGACATGCCGAACCGCTCGTAGACCGCGTCGGACACCGCGGCGTCGCGCTCGTCGACGAGTAAGTCGTGGAGCGTCACGTCGGCGTCGTCCAACCCGGCGTGGAACAGCAGGTTCGCCATGCCCGTGTCCGCGTCGATGACGGTCACGTCGTAGTCCTCGGCGAGCGCCATCCCCAGCGCGAGCGTACTCGTCGTCTTCCCCGTGCCGCCCTTCCCGCTGGCGACGGCGAACGCCTCGACCATGCCCCCACGTGTCCGGTGATTTCGCATAAGTGTTCGGAACGGCTGTGGACGCGCGCCGACGAATACCGTGTCAAACGGTAACAACCATTAATAGTGAGAACATCATGGTGCGAAACGACCACTGATGTTCCGAATTGTAATCCAATCGTTCGCTTTCGTCGTCGACGACTCGACGTTCGCGGTGTACGCGACCCTCCTCACCATCGCGTTCATCGTCTATCTGAATCGGTGACTCGGCGTCAGCGAGACGCGACCGCGGCGACTCAGGTCGCCTCGGCGAGCGCGTCGAGCAGGCGGTCGTTCTCGTCCGGGCGGCGGACGTTGATTCTGACGTGCGAGTCGAGCCGCTGGTAGTCGCGGGCGTCGCGGACGGCGAAGCCGCGACGCCGGGTCTCGTGAAGGACGCGGTCGACGTCGTCGGCGCGGAACAAGACGAGCGTGCTGTCGGCCGGGTGCGGTTCGTAGCCGAGTCGGTCCAAGCCCGCGACCACCCGCGGGCGCTCCCGTTCGACCCGGTCCCGCGTGGCTTCGAGGAAGGCGTCCTGTTTGAGACAGAACGTCGCGACCTCGACCGCGGGGGCCGACAACACCCACGTACACCGCGCCCGCGAGAGCCGGTCACCGAGGTCGCCCGTCGCGGCCGCGAACCCAGCTCGAAGCGAGGGGACGCCGAAGATATTCGTCACCGAGTGGAGCGCGATGACGCCGTCGAGGCCGGCCGTGCTCGGGAGGCGGGTGAAGCCGAGGTACGACTCGTCGACGATGACGGGCGTGCCGACCCGGCGGCAGGCGTCGATGAACGCCCGAAGCTCGTCTCTCGGGTACGCCGTCCCGACGGGGTTCGCGGGGTAGCTGAGAATCACCGCCGCGTGCTCGCCGGGGTCGACGGTTTCGAGCAGTCGGTCGTGGGGGACGTGGACCGGCTCGCCGCCCTGGAGCCGGATTTCGCGGGCGTACTCGCCGCAGCACGGGGCCGGGAGCGCCACGCTGTCGCCCGGCGAGACGGTCACGCCGACGGCGAGCCGCATCGCCTCGATGACGCCCGCCGCGGGGACGACCTCCTCGGGGTGACAGCCCACGAACTCCGCGGCCGCGACGCGAAACCGAGAGTAGTCGTCCAGCGAGTATCGCCGCGAGGTGGAGAGCGCCGACTCGTAGACGCCGGCGATGCCCGCCGGCCGCTCCGGGTTCGACCCGGTGCTGAAATCGACGAGGGAGTGGTCGGCGGTCCCGCCGTGGGTAACGTGGTCGACATCGGGAACGGAACCGGGATCCATACCAACGTGCTAGCCACCGACTATAATCAAGGCTTCTACGGGAACCATTTAGCTACCACCGTTGATTCCACACCCTACGGGCCGTTTTCTCGGTAGTTCTCAAATCGAAGAGACGGTCGCGCGGTCGTCGGCGACGACGCCGTAACTCGCCTCGTCGACGCCCCGCGGAATCGGGTCGTCGGCGTACCGCGAATCGAGGCTCGCGAGCACCGCGTCGCGGACGCAGACCCGCGCGGCGTTGCCGACCTCGGTCGCGCTTCCCGAGAACGTCACCGGGTCGCCCGCGGGGTCGCACGCGGCGACCACGGCGTCGGTCGTCGTCCCCGGCGCGCCGCAGCGAGCGAGGAGCGTCGCCGCCTTCGCCTCGGCGGCCACGGCGACGAGGTTCGCGAGCGCACCCGGCTCCAGCGACCGCGTCGTCCCGACGAAGACGTTGACCGTGCCTGTCGGGTCACCGCCGTCGCCGCCGGCCGTCACGTCAGCGGTGTCGGACTCGTCGTCCCATTCGCCCGACTCGTCGGCCCGCTCGCTCGGGTCGCCGTCTATCGGGAGTTCCGCCGGGTTCGACACGCCCGCGGTGGCGACGACCTCGACCGGGCCGAACCGGGCGCGCCGGGCGTGTTCCTGCCCCACGCCCGTCAGGAGCGTCGGCCCGCGCTCGTCGAAGCCGGCCGACGAGAGCCGACGTTCGACGTACGCGTCGAGGTCCGTCTCGGGCCAGCCCTCGGGGACGGTGACGTTGAACGCGGCGTCGGCTCGCGACTCGCCGCCGGCGTAGCCCGTCGAGAGCCAGCGCGTGTCCGGACGGCTCAGCCGACAGACGCCGGCGCGGCGCGTCGCCTCAAACATCGTCGGCGACGGCGGCGAGCGCCCGGAGCAGTTCGTCGTTCTCGTCGGGGCGTTTCACCGCGACGCGGACGTGCGAGTCGAGCGTCGGGAACGTCGTCGCGTCCCGGACGGCGACGCCGCGGTCGCGGGCGGTCTCGACCACCGCGTCGACGTCGCGGTCGCCGACGTCGAGGAGGAGAAACGGCGCGTCCGACGGGTACACGTCGAAGGCCTCGGACAGCGTCTCGCGGAGTCGTTCGCGCTCGTCCGCGACGCGCTCTCGCGTGCGCGAGACGAACTCGGCGTCGTCCATGCAGTACGCGCCGACGGCGGCCGCGGGCGTCGAGAGCGACCACGCTCGTCGGGCCACGGCGAGTCGGTCGCCGAGGTCGTCGGTGGCGACGGCGAACCCGGCGCGGACGCCCGGCAGGCCGAACATCTTCGTCAGCGACCGGGCGACGACGACGCCGGGTTCGCCCGCGAGGCTCGGCTCGTCGGTGAAATCGAGGAACGCCTCGTCGACGACGAGGACCGTGTCGGCCTCGCGGCAGCGCGCCGCGAACGCCCGGAGGTCGCCGGCGGGCGCGAGTTCGCCCGTCGGGTTGTTCGGCGTGCAGACGACCGCGACCGCGTGGCCCGCGGGGTCAGCGTCGAGGAGTTCGTCGTGGGCGACGGGAACCGGCTCCGCGCCCTGCAGGCGAATCTCGCGGTCGTACTCCCCGAAGCTCGGCTCGGGGACGAGCGCGGTGTCGCCGGGCGACAGCGTCACCTCGAACGCGAGCCGCAGGGCTTCGAGGCCGCCGGCGGTCGGCACGACCGCTTCGGGCACACAGCCGACGTAGTCCCCGGCGGCCGCCCGGAAGTCGGCGTAGTCGTCGTCGGGGTAGCGGGTCGAGGCGTCGAACGCCTCGCGGTACACCGCCTCGACGCCCGCGGGCCGCTCGGGGTTGGTGTTCGCGCTGAAGTCGACGACGGTCGGGTCGGTGGTCCCACCGTGGGGGACGCGGCTCCCCGCCCGGACGGATTCAGGGTCCATCGTCGATGTCGGCGTCGGCCCCGTCGGTGTCGACCGCCGCGGTCTCGACGGCCTCGGGGTCCAGCGTCGAGAGCACGTCGAGCGTGGCCGCCTCCACGTCGTCGAGGACGCCCATTCGGTCGGCGAGCATGAGCGCGCCGCCCATGCCCGCGCCCTCCTTGGCCTCGCCCGCGGCGTAGCGGTCCAGCGGGTGCGTCTCGAAGCCGGGGTCGGTGACGGTCAACTCGAGGTCGAGCGCCTCGGCGGCGTCGGCCAACTCGGGCACGTCGTCGGCGAGGTACGAAGTGGTGGCGAGGGTCAGGTCGCCGTTCGCGCCGGCGTGGCGGGCGAGCGCGGCGGCCGCGAGCAGTTGCGTCCCGCCGCCGAGCGTCACGTCGATGCCGTTTTCGAGCGCGCCGACGGTGAGTCCGGCCACGACCGGAAGCACCGGGTCGCCGAGATAGCGGGCGGCGCGCCGGGGCTTGTGGGCCGCGAAGCCGGGTTCGACGTCGCTGGCTTCGAACGCCTCGGCGACGACCTCCTCTTTCAGGCTCGTCGGGTTGTCCGGGAGCGACGACGAGACGGGGAACTCCTCGCCGAGCGCGCGGAACACCGCGAGCGCGGTGGTCGTCCCGCCGGGGACGGTCTCGCCGATGACGAGTTCGTCTTCGGGGAGCGCGAGGCCCATCCGCCGGGCCGCCTCGAACGCGCCGGGGGCGGTCGGGACCGGTTCGCTCTCGCGGATGTCGCGGCCGGGTCGCGCGCCCACGTCGATGGTCGGCGCGGCGCTCGGCTTGGCGAGGCCGGCGTCGACGGTGAGCACGTCGAATCCGGTGAGTTGCTTGACGGCGCGGGTGACGGCCGCGGGCGTCGGACAGCCCGTCGGGCTGACCGGCGTCACCGGCGAGCGGACGGGCTCGCCGTACTCGATGATTTCGGCGTCGGCGCTCGGCGTGTGGCCGACGAGCGAGGGGTCCGCGCCGGCGGCGCTGATACCGGGAATCTTCGCCGTCTCGGTCGTGCCGGCGACGAGGACTACTCGCATCGGTCCTCCGCGAGCGCGATGTCTGTCGGGCGGTTCACGTTGAGTGCGAGTCTGGTGTCTGTGGAGAGGTACATGGTCGAATCGGTGTTGGTGTCGGCGTCAGTGTTGGTGTCTGCGTCCGTGTTCGTCTCGGCGTCGGTCTCGCCATCTGCGTCCGCGGGACCGACGACGCCCAGTCCGGTCGGGCAGACTGCGGTCCCCTCGTGGTCGAAGACGAGCGCGTCGTCGACGCTGGCGCCGAGTTCTCGCTTCAGTTCGACGGGGACGCACGCGGTGGCGGCCCCGCCATCGGCGGCCGCGACGACGGCGTCGACGTGTTCGGGAGCCACGAGCGGCAGGTCGGAGACGACGGTGACGGCCGGTCGGGAGACGCGGGCCAGCGCGAATCCGAGGTCGGAGACGTAGCCGTCGCCGGGGGCCTCGATGGGGTCGAGGCCGAGGTCGGCGGCGCGGTCGCGGGTGTTCGGCGTGTGCGGCGAGGTGACCGCGCGGACGGTTTCGACGCTCGAATCGCGGAGCGCCGCGGCGACTCGGTCGAGCATGGGTCGCCCGCAGATGTCCACGAGCGGCTTTTCGACCGGCGCGTCGAGGCGGGTGCCGCGGCCGCCGCACATCACGAGAGCGTCCATACCACCACCCCCACGTGGACGGCCGCGGCGCGGGCCAGCTCGTTCGTCGCGCCGAGCAGGTCGCCCGAGACGCCGCCGAGTCGGGCGCGACCCCACGAGCGGACGAGCAGCGCGACGACCGGCCCGCAGCAGAGCGCCGCGACGACGGCGGGACCGCCCGTGACCGGCGCGAGCGCGACGACCGGGAGACAGGCCACGGCGACAGCGAGCAGCCCCGAGGGGCTGTTCTCGCCGACGAGCGCCGAGCCGAGCCCCTCGTGGGCGGGCGTGCCGAGACAGACCAGCGTCGCCATGCCGGCTTTCGCGCCGACCTCGGCGGCGAGCGCGATTGCGACGGCGGCCGTGAGGCCGATACGGCCACCCGCGCCCGCGAGACCGAACGCGCCGAGCGCGAGGACGACGAGCGTCAGGCCGAACGCGAGCAGGCCGCCGACCCCCGTCTGGGAGTCCTTCAGGACCGACAGCCGCCGGTCGGCGTCGCCGTGGACGACCGCGGCGTCGCCGAGGTCTGCGAGGCCGTCGGCGTGGGTGACGCCGGTCACGAGGTACAGCGTCACGAGGTACAGCGCGGCCGCGGTCGGAATCGGGAGCGGGAGCAACAGCGGGAGCGCGGCGAGCGCGCCGACGACGTAGCCGACGAGCGGAAACGCCACGGGCGCGCGTCTGAAGGCGTCCCAGTTCGACTCGTCGCCGCCGACGGGGAGACGGGTGAGGAAGCCGAGCGCGCCGCGGAGCGCGGTCAGAACCACGCGACCACCCCCGCGACGGCGAACGCGGCGAGCCCCGCCCGCGAGACGAGTCGGACGCCCCGCGCGGCGGTCGCCGCGTCGGGGGCCTCGGGTCCCCCGTCGAGCAGGTAGTGACCGGGCTTTTCGAGTCGCGTTTCCAGCAGGACCGCGAGGGTCGCCATCGGCCACCCCGAGTTGGGCGACGACGGGCGACGCGCCAGCTCGCCGACCCGCGTCACCGTGGCCGGCGCGCCGGCGACGACGGCCAGCAAGACGGCCGAGACGCGCGCCGGGAGCCACATCACCGCGTCGTCGAGGCGGGCCGGAACGCGACCGACCGGCTTGTGTCGGTAGCCGAGCATCGAATCGAGCGTGTTGACGCCTTTCACCCACGCGGCCGCGCCGACCGCGAGCGGGAGCGAAACGGGCGCGAGGAGCGTAAACGCGAACAGCGGGGCGACGAGGCCGTCGGCGAGGTTCTCCGCGGCGCTCTCGACGGCGGCGCTCCGGATGTCGGCCGCCGAGAGCGACGACGGGTCGCGCCCGGCCAGCGCCCGGAGTTCGTACCGGGCGGTGTCGAGGTCGGCTTCGTCCGCCGTGGCCGAGACGACCGTCTCCGCCGCGTCGAGCAACATGCGAAGGCTCGTGGTCGAAAACAGCGCGAGCGCGGCGACGGCCGCGCCGAGCCACGGCGAGACGAGCGTCGCACCCCACGTCGCGCCCGCGGCGACGCCCGCGGCGAGCGCCGGGAGCGCGACGGCCGCGACCCCGCCGACGAGCGTCGGACGGGCCCACTCGCGGTCGACGGGGCAGACGAGTCGTCCGAACAGCGCGACCGGGTGGATTCGCGCCGGCGGTTCGGCGAACCCTCGGTCCAGCGCCGCGGCGGCGACGACGGCGGCCGCGGCGGTCACGGGCACGGGTCCTCCCCGGCGCGTAGCCTCGCCGCGACCGATTCGAGCGTCGTCTCCCGGAGGTTCACGAACCGGCCGCCGACGCCCTCGACGCCGCCGTCGGAGTCCGGGTCGTCGCCGACGTGGACTAACTCGGTCGCCTCGACGCCGAGGCCGCGAGCGGCCGCCTCGAACGCTTGCGGGTGGGGTTTCCGCCAGCCGCAGGCGACGCTCGTCGTGATGTCGTCGAAACCGCGTCTGTCGAGGTCCGACCGGATGAGCGTCCGCGCGACGAGTTCGGGGACCGAGCAGTTCGAGAGGAGGCCGACCGGGCCGGCCTCGCGGGCAGCCGCGACCGCTTCGACCGCGCCGGGACGGGTGGTCACCTCGGGGTCGAACGCCGTGATGACCGCCCGCCGAGCGGCGTTGTCCGGCGAGGCGACGCCCCGAGAGCGGAGCGCCGCGGCGACGTGGGCCGGAAGCGGGACTTCCGCGCCCTCGGGCGCGTCGATGTGGACCTCGCGGTAGGCGTCGTCCCAGTCGTCGGGGACGGCGACGCCGTACTCGCGGAGCGCGTCTGCGACCGCCGCGCCGGGGTCTGAGGGGTACTCGGCGTCGACGAGCGTACCGAAGAGGTCGAACGTGACTGCCACTAGAATTTCATTGGCGAAACTGTACTTGAATATAGCGAAGCGGGGGGTTCGGCCGCGACCGCACTCACCAGCGATGGTGCACGTGTTCGCGCGCGTACGCGTTATACGCTTCTTCGACGTGCTGGAACTGCTCCGCCGACAGCGGCGGGAGCGACGCCGCGGCGACGTTGTCGCGGATGTGTTCCGGCGACGTCGACCCGGGGATGATGGTGCTCACGGCGTCGAACGAGAGAATCCAGCGGAGCGTGAACTGCGCGAGCGACACTCCCTCGGGGACGACCTCTGCTATCGAGTCCGCGGCGGCGAGACCGTCTTCGAACGGGATTCCGGCGAACGTCTCGCCCACGTCGAACGCCTCGCCGTTTCGGTTGTAGTTCCGGTGGTCGTCCTCGCCGAACTCGGCGTCTTCGGAGAGCGCGCCGGTGAGCAGCCCCGACGCCAGCGGGACGCGGACGATGACGCCGACGTTCCGGCGCTGTGCCTCCCGGAAGAACAGTTCGGCCGGCCGCTGTCGGAGCGGGTTGAAGATTATCTGCACCGTCTCGACGCCGTCGTACTCGATGGCTTTGAGGCCGTCTTCGGCCTTCTCGACGCTCACGCCGTAGTGGTCTATCTTCCCGCCGTCGCGGAGGTCAGAGAGCGCGTCGAACACCTCCGGCTGGTAGTACACGTCCCGCGGCGGGCAGTGGAGTTGGACGAGGTCGAGCGAGTCGACACCGAGGTTGTCCCGGCTTCGGTCCACGAACCGTTCGAGGTTCTCGCGGTTGTAGCCGTCCGCCTCGTGCGGGTCGAGTCGTCGCCCCGCCTTGGTGGCGACGGTGACGTCGTCGTCGCGGTCGTCGAGCACGTCGCCGATTCGGCGTTCGCTGTCGCCGTCGCCGTACACGTCCGCGGTGTCGAGGAAGTTGATGCCCGCGTCGAGTGCGGCTTCGATGGCGTCGTACGCTTCCTCGTCGGTCACCGGGCCCCAGCTACCGCCGAGTTGCCACGTTCCCAGCGCGACCTCAGAGACGTCGAATCCAGTCGTACCGAGCGGTCGAGAATCCATGGCGTCCGATTTCGAACAGACGGGGGTAAATGACGGGGTCGCGGCGAGATATACGCCGATTGTTCGTGAGGATTCTAGCGGGGTAGAATCTGACCGCTCTCCCCGATTTGAACTCACTCGCAACGCTTCGCGTCGCTCGCTGCTCAAATCGGGTCGAGAAGTCCGTCACATGCAACACCGCTCGCTGCGCTCGCGGGTGTTGAAGTTCAGTCCGCTCTCCCCGATTTGAACCCAGTCAGACGACGCGTTCACTTCGTTCACGCGCTGCGACTGACCTGCTCAAACCGGCTCGACCGGGTTTTGCAAGCAAAATCCGCTCTCCCCGATTTGAACGGGGGACAAGCCGATCTACAGTCGGCTGCTCTGCCAGGCTGAGCTAAGAGCGGTCACCGATTGCTATCCGGTCGATGCGTTTAACCATTATCATTCTCGCCGCCGCGTGCACCGTGCATGTGTGCCGTGTGTCAGACAGGTGCGAACATTGATATGCCGCCGAGATAATCCCGGAGTAATGAGTAAAATCACGTTCCGCGCCGACGACGCCCTCGTCGAGCGCTTGGACCGCCTCGACACCTCGAAAAGCGAGGTGATGCGCGAGGCGCTCCGCCGGTACCTCGACGACCTGGAACGTGACGACGCCGCGGACGACGACGCGTCCGACACCGACGGCCTCGACGGCGCGCTCTCGGCGCGGGTCGAGGAACTCGTCGACGAGCGACTCGACGAACGACTCCCGACGCTCGTCGAGGAAGCGGCGGCGGCCCGCGAGTCCGAGCGTCCGACGCCCTCGGACCTGAACGTCAACATCAACGTCGATGGTTCGAACGGCGAATCACGCGTAAACGCGGGTGTAGCCCGGGAAGAAAACCCGAATACGGTTCGTAAGACACGGGACGAACTGCAGTCGTCAAAGGCTGACGACCGCGAGATGAGCTGTGGCCAATGTGGCGAACCCGTGGGGAAGGACCACGTGTACTGCCCGAACTGCGGCGAGAAAACCTCCCATCGCGTGTTCTGCGAGTGCGGCGACGAACTCCGCTCCGACTGGGCGTTCTGCCCCGACTGCGGTCGCCGGACGCCCGCAGCCGACGTTCTGGAATGAGCATAACCGGCGATTAAAGCGTCCTATACGGGATATTCAGCCCCGTCTTACAATCGCCGTTACATTTATATTCTATCCCTCTGTGGTGATTATCGCGTAAGACGGTTGTCTTACAGCCACCCGACGGCGGCCCGCATCCCGGCGTCGTCCGTCGGTTTTCGGGTGTAAGACACTCGCACACGAGTGCGGCGCGCCGTCTTACCGGGGGAATGTAAACATGGAGCGTGTGACACTACGAATTCCGAAGCAGCAAATCGAGGAGGTCGAGCGGATGGTCGAGACGGGAGAGTTCCCGAACCGATCCGAAGCCATCCGTTCAGCCGTTCGCGATATGCTCAACGAACAGACTACTGACAAGCGACAGCGCGAATCTACCAGCAAGCGCGGCTGGGCAAAGGTGTAACTATGCAGGATATCGTTCGCGAGGCGATGGAACGGGACGAGGCCGAGCGCAAGACGCAGTCGTCGCTCGACGACAGCGACGACCAGTTCGGTGACCCGCGAATCGTCATCGTCGGCGCCGGTGGTGCTGGCAACAACACCATCAACCGCCTGTACAACATCGGTGTCGAGGGGGCCGACACGGTCGCCATCAACACCGACAAGCAGCACCTGAAGATGATCGAAGCGGACACGAAAATCCTCGTCGGGAAGTCCCTGACGCAGGGTCTCGGCGCCGGTGGTGACCCGTCGATGGGTGAGCGTGCGACCGAGATGGCACAGGGCACGATCAAAGACGTGCTCGGCGACGCCGACCTCGTGTTCGTCACCGCGGGGATGGGTGGTGGCACCGGTACCGGTGCGGCCCCCGTCGTCGCGAAGATCGCAAAGGAGCAGGGCGCAATCGTCGTGGGCATGGTCTCGACCCCGTTCAACGTCGAGCGCGCCCGCACGGTCAAGGCCGAGGAGGGACTCGAAAACCTCCGCAACGAGGCCGACTCCATCATCGTGCTGGACAACAACCGCCTCCTCGATTACGTCCCGAACCTGCCCATCGGCAAGGCGTTCTCGGTCATGGACCAGATTATCGCCGAGACCGTCAAGGGCATCTCGGAGACGATTACCCAACCGTCGCTCATCAACCTCGACTACGCCGACATGTCGACAATCATGAATCAGGGCGGCGTCGCGGTGATGCTCGTTGGCGAGACGCAAGACAAGAACAAGACCCAAGAAGTGGTCAACGACGCGATGAACCACCCGCTTTTGGACGTGGACTACCGCGGTGCGTCCGGCGGTCTCGTCCACATCACGGGCGGCCCCGACCTCACGCTGAAGGAGGCCGAGGGAATCGCGAGCAACATCACCGAACGGCTGGAAGCCGCCGCGAACGTCATCTGGGGCGCTCGCATTCAGGACGAGTACAAGGGGAAAGTCCGCGTCATGGCCATCATGACGGGCGTCCAGTCCGCGCAGGTCCTCGGTCCGACGACGCAGAAGCAGGCCGACAAGTCGCGTCAGAGCATCCAGTCGCGCGAGTCGCAGCAACAACAGCACTCGGGTTCAAGCTCGGAGTTCGATAGCTCGGAACGAGCCCAGACGGCGCAGAGCGGCACGTGGTCCGACGGCGGCCGCGACGAGGTCGAGAAGAACAACGGTCTCGACGTCATCCGGTAACGCCCTGTCTGACCCGCGCGGACGCCGCCGCGCCCGTCGGGTACACTCGTGGGTTCTTTTTCGCTGACGCGGTTCTCCGACCGTGAGCGTCGACGACGGCTCGGTCGGTGTGACCTCACCCGTGGCTGTCTGACTGTCCGACTCGTAAGACACGGCGAGAAATCGGCGTTCCGTACCGCTCAGACCGCTTCTATCGACTCGATGAGCCGGCACTTCCGACAGACGTCGCCGGCGGTCTTCGACCCGCAGCGCTCGCAGTCGTTGAGGTCGACGCGGCCCTCGCCGCGGTACTCGCGGGCGGTCAGTTCGGCTAACTCCTCGTAGCCGGCCATGATGGAGTGGCGGGTGCCGGGGTGGTTCTCTTCGAGTTTCAACAGCAACTGCTGAATCTCGCCGCGGTAGGCCTCCGAGGAATGGGGGCACTCGGTGATGTGCGCCGGGAGGTCCTTCAGGTGGGCGTAGAGCGCGACTTCCTTTTCGGGCACGTCGCGCAGCGGCTTGGCCCGCGGGATGAACTCCCCGGCGTCGCGGCGCTTTTCGAAGTCGCCGATGCTGGCGTCGAAGTGCTTTGCGACCTGCTTGAGGTCGCCCTCGAAGAAGTTCATGAGCGCCGTCTGCGCCTCGTCGTCGAGGTTGTGGCCCGTGAGCAGTTTGTCCGCCCCGAGCTCGTCGGCGAAGCGTTCGAGCAGGTCGCGGCGGAACACGCCGCAGTAGGCGCAGGCGGCCATGTTCTCGGGGTCCTTTTCGACCACGTCGTCCATCTGGACGCCGAACTCGTCTTCGTAGGTGACCAGTTCGTGGTGGATGTCGAGGTCTTCCGCGAGTTCGACGCAGGCGTCGACGGACTTGTCGCGGTAGCCCTCGATGCCCTCGTGGATGGTGAGGGCGACGAGTTCGATTCGGGGGTCTCGACCGAACGTGTCGTCGAGGATGTGTGTGAGGACGACGCTGTCCTTGCCGCCGGAGAGTCCGATAACCCACGTCTGAGGGTTCTCCGGGCTGGCGTCGCGAGGCAGCATGTTGTCCTCGCGGATGCGGCGGCGCACGCGTTTCTCGACCGAGGCGCAAAAGTGGTCTTCGCAGAGGTGGGCCCCGGAGTAGGCCGCGTGCATCACCGCGTCGCGGCCGCACTTGTCGCACTCCATTGCCGGTCGCTTGCCCGGCGGGAGGGATACGGGTTTCGCCTCGGGGCGGGCGTCGCTCGCTCGACCGGCGACCCGACCGCGCTCGGTCACACCCATCACGCTCGGTCGCAACCGGTTTGACCCTCCGAACCCCACGGACAGTCGATGGACAGAGACGCCGCCCTCGACCGAGTCGACGCCGTCGTCGACGCCGTCGAGTCCGAGACGCTCCCCGTTCCGGTCCGCGAGGTGTGGGTCTACGGCGACGTGGCGCTCGGCCTCGACCCCCTCGACCGACTCGACGTGTACGTGACGAAAGACATCCTCCTCCGCGGCGACCCCGACGCGGCCGAGGCGTTCGAGCGGTCCCACGGCGTGAAGGGCGTCGGCAAGAGCGTCCGCGCCGAGTGGGCGCGCGAGCATCCCGACCTGCTGCGAGCCAACGCGAACGGCTACGCGGCCCCCGAGAAATGCCTCGCCGCTCACCTGCTCCCCGACGACGACGAACCGGTCCACCTCGAAGTGTGCAACGCCTCGTTCGAGGACAACGTCACCCAGCGGCTGAAGGGCGCGGTCGCCCGCGAGGCCTACGAACAGATTCTCGACCCCCGCGGCGTCTGCCTCTACGCCGACGGCCAGCGCTCGCCCGACGCGATGTCGAAACTCCGGAACAGCGAGTTCGCCTTCCCGACGCTCTCGGGCGCGCTGGAGATGCTCGGGCTGGAAGGCGACGAGGCCGAGACGGCCGTCGAGGCGATGCGAACCTACCGGGCCGAACAGACCGGCACGTCGGTCCGCGGCGACGTGGTCTGAGGGCGGAACCGAGCCGGGCCGACCGGCTACCAGTCACGGGCGTCGTCGCGGCCGCGGTCGCGGTCGTCGATGCGCTCGGAGCCCCAGCCAGAGCCGTCACCTCGGTCGTTCTCGTCCGGGCGGCGGTCGGTTCCGCGACCGTGTTTTTCGTTGTACCGCATCCCCTCGTCGCGGGCGCGGCGTTCCGCCTCCTCGCGACTCATCGTCGGTAAGTCGCTCGTCTCGCCTTGAATCGCGGCGTAAAGGGCGATTGCGGCACCGATGCTGAGGAGGACGAAGAGGAAGAACACGAGACCACCGGCGGGCATGTGCGTACTCGCGGGCGGGAGGCAGGAAATCGTTTTGGAGGTGGTTTTTTCACTGGAGTAGTTCAACTACCCAACATGAGCCCTCCACCAAGTGCCGACCGCGACGGCTGTCCGAAGTGCGGCCACTCCGAGACCGAAATCGACTCCATCGCGACCTCGGGGACCGGTCTCTCCAAGATGTTCGACATCCAGAACCGCCAGTTCACCGTCGTCTCGTGTGCGAACTGCGGCTACTCCGAACTCTACCGCGGGCAGTCGAGCGGGAACTTCGTCGACCTGTTCCTCGGCTGAGCGACCACGCTGCGCCGGTTACGATTCCGCGCCGCCGTCCTCGGACATCCATTTTTCGCCCCACTCTGAGATGTCGTCGAACGCCGGTAGCAGCTCTTCGCCCTTCTGCGTGAGCGAGTAGTACACCGCGATTGGACTGCCGTCTTCGACCTCCCGCTCGACGTACCCCAGCTCTTGGAGGTCGTCCAGCACGCGCGAGAGCGTCTGGGAGTTCGCGCCGCTCGCGCGCTTGAGTTCGTTGAACCGGAGGTCGCCCTCACGCAGCACGTGGATGACCGTCATCCGCCACCGCGAGCCGATTTCTTCGAGCGTCTTGATGACCGGACACTGTTCGTACTTCGTTTCGAGGTTCTGGTGCGGTGACATCGGCGTGACCTACTCACACCGAGGTTCGCTTAGATATAATAAACTCACCCTCGTTGACCAAGTATGACGATGTGACCGCATCGTCGCGGCGAACCGAGCGACGAACACACTCACGACACGACCCACAACACACCATCATGCACGTACTCCTCCTCGGTGCGAGCGGCCGAATCGGCACGCGAATCGCGAACGAACTCCTGAACCGCGGCCACGCGGTGACCGGCGTCTCCCGAAGCGGCGACGTCGACGGCGTCGACGACCCCGACTTCTCGGCGGTCGCCGGCGACGCGACCGACGCCGACCAAATCGCGCGACTCGCCGCGGGCCACGACGCGGTCGCCTCCGCGCTCGGCCCGGGCGACGACGAGTCGCCGGAGGTCCTCGTCGAGATGCTCGACGCCGTCGTCGACGGGATGCGCCGCGCCTCGGTCGACCGCCTCGTCTGGACCGGCGGCGCGGGCATCCTGAACGTCGCCCCCGACACGCGGCTCATCGACTCGCCGGAGTTCCCCGACGAGTGGAAGCCGGTCGCCAGCGCCGCCATCGAGGCGTACGGCCTGCTCGAAGACGCCGACGACCTGCGGTGGACCTACGTCGCGCCCGCGGCGTTCATCGAACCCGGCGAGCGGACCGGCGAGTTCCGGACCGCGCTCGGCGAACTCGTCGCCGACGAAGACGGCGAGAGCCGCATCTCCATGGAGGACTTCGCAATCGCGTTCGCGGACGAACTGGAGAGCGGCGACGCAGTCCACGAACAGCTCGCGGTCGGCTACTGAACAGATAGCTTTTTTCGGCCGTCGAGTCGGGTCGCGTTGAATCGGTCCGGCGGTGACCCGACTACACTCGCCCCGTCGTCACGTCGAACGGGACGACTTCGGCCCGGCGGTACTCCCCGTCCCGAATCTGCTGGACGACTTCGCGCCCCATCTCGCGCCACTCGCGGCGGACGGACTCGTAGGAGTCGTCGTCGAGGCCGCGGCGGAGGTCGGCCTCGTGGCGGTCGAGCCCCTCGCCGGTCGCCTTCTTGGCCGCGCTCCGCACGTCGTGGTCGTCGTACGGCGGCTCGGTCAGCTTCCGGTGATGGTACCGGCGGGTTCCGACGACCGAGAGGCCGGCGGCGGCGAACAGCCCGCGGACGCGGTCGCCGAGCGCCACGTCGGTCGCCACGCCGTCGCGGAACGCGTCTCTGACGCGGCGGTCGAGCGCGGCCTCGGCCTCGACGGTCGAGTCGACGCCGACGGCGGCGTTGTCGGGTTCGACCGTCGCCACGAGGTCCGACGAGACGCGGGCGAACTCGGAGAGCGCGGCGGTCGGGTCGGGGAGGTTCACGAGGAGCGCCTGACAGACGACCAAATCGAAGCTGTCGGCGGCGAAGGGAAGTCGGGTCGCGTCGCCGGCGACCGCCTCGATTCCGGCGCGGTCGCTGGCGACAGAAAGCAGGTCGGTGTCGGCGTCGACGCCGACGACGCGGGCGTCCGAGGCCTCCGCGAGGACGCGCGTGAACTCGCCGGTCCCGCAGCCCACGTCGAGGATGCGAGCCCGGCCGTCGAGGTCGAGGTCGGCGAGGGCCGCGCGGGAGTCGTCCCACATGCCCGCTCGCGTCCGCCGGAGGTACGATTCCGAGAAACGTCGCACACGCGGTGTCGGGCGCGGCGACCCAAAAAACAGTCGATGCGACGGGTCAGTGACTCCCCGTCCGGTGTCTTACTCCGCGTCGGCGCGGAGTTCGCGGACGCGCTCGATGTTCCACGCGAAGCCCTTGCCGTCCTCGGTGGGCGTCTCCAGGACGAGCGGCACGTCGTTGTCGACGATGGCGTCGTGGTTGATGAACGCGCGCATGCCCGCCTCGCCGATGAGCCCCTCGCCGATGAGGGCGTGTTCGTCCTTGTTCGTCCCGCACTCGTGTTTCGAGTCGTTGAGGTGGACGCACTTGAGGTGCTCCAGACCGACCTCGGCGTCGAGTTCCTCGAACGTCTCGTCGACGCCCGCCGCCGTCGAGAGGTCGTAGCCCGCGGCGAACGCGTGGGCCGTGTCGAGACAGACGTCGAGGTCCTGTTCGGACTCCTCGAGGACGTAGCCGAGGTGGGCGAAGTCGTCGCCCATCTTCGTGCCCGACCCCGCGTCGGACTCGATGAGAACGGTGACGCCGTCGGGGATGTCGAGGTCGTCGAGGACGGAGACGGCGTTGTCGAGGCCCTGCTGTTCGCCCGCGCCGGTGTGGGCACCGAGGTGGACGTTCACGTACTCGATGCCGAGCTTGTCGGCCATATCGACCTCCGTCTGCATCGAGTCCAGCGACTTCTGTCGGAGGCCGTCTTTGGGCGTACAGAGATTGACGAGGTACGACGAGTGGATGACCCACGGCCCCGACAGTTCGTCGGCGGTCTCCTCGCGGAACAGTTCGGCCTCCTCGTCGGAGATGTCGGGGTCGCGCCACACCTGCGGCGAGGTGGTGAAAATCTGCCCGCAGTTGCCGCCGAAGGCGACCTGCCGGAAGACGGCGTTGGCGACGTTACCGTGCGGTGGGGTCTCGTCGTCGGAGGAGACCTTCGAACTGGACATCGAGACGTGTGCGCCGACGTGCATGCAGAGTCCGACGGCGTACCCGAACAAAGGGACTTCGGAGTCGGCGGCGACGGCGACGGGAGCGGTGGCGGCCGGTCAGTCGGACCGCGACCCCGGACGCCGGCGTACCCAGTCGTCAGCGCGGTACTTCTCGTCGACCTTCGCGCGCGCCCGGTCGAGTTCGTCGTCGGTCCACGACCCCTCGTCGGCGTCGACGAACCCCGAGAGCGACTCGGTGAGCGCCGCGACGAACTCCTCGCGGGAGGCGTCGACGAGTTCGTCGATACCGACGACGCGCTCCCGAAACGCCTCGGGCGTCACGTCGTGGCCGTCGAACACGTCGAGGTGGGTCTCGGCGTCCACCGAGTAGGTGAGCGAGCCGTGCTGGACGACGGCGTCGCGGCGGCGGTACTGGGCGTTGCCCGCGACCTTCCGGCCCGCGGCGACCATGTCGTGGGCGGGGTGGAGCGCCCGCAGGTAGCAGGCGGGATGCCAGATGACGGGCACGTCGTCGTCGACGAAGTCCACGTCCACGCCGACCGCGCGAATCGCGTCGAGAATCGGCTCGCACAGGAGGTGATAGCAGTCCATGAGGTCGCCCGGCAGCTCCGATTTCGGCGCGGCGATGGAGTAGGCCACGTCGCCGTGGCGGTCGTGGTAGATGCCGCCGCCTCCCGTCTGTCGGCGGGTCACGTCGATTCCCTCGCGTTCGCAGTAGTCCCAATCGACGGTCTCGGGGTCCTGTCCGTAGCCGAGCGAGAGGCAACTCGGCTCCCACGAGTAGACGCGGACGGTCCGGGGGCCGCCCGCGGCGGCCGTCTCGCCCGCGACCTCGTCGAGCGCCATCTGCATCGGCCCCGGTCGGACCTCCTCGCGAATCACGCGCCACTCGCGGTCGGCAATCGACCCCTGCGAGTCGTTCATACGTCGGCTTCGTCCATCCGGGAGAAAGCGATTTCGACGCTCGGCCGCGAGCCGTCCGGCCTCGTCGCGACGGTCACCGGTCGGGCGGCCGACCGGCGGCGCAGTCGACGCGGCCGGCGCGGCCGACGCGAGCGATTCGATTAAACCGCACCGCGGTGACGTGGAACCATGAAGTTCAACCGCGTCGCCCTCGCCGCGACCGACCCCATCTCGCTGTGTGAGTTCTACGTCGAGACGCTCGGGTTCGCGCCGGTCACCGGGTCACAACGCTCGGCGACCGCCGGGGAGACGACCCTGTGGTTCGAACTCGGCGACGCCGACCCCGGCCACCTCGCCTTCACCGTCTCGGCCGCGGTCGACTCCGTTGTCGCGTGGTTAGACGAGCGCGCGGACGTTGACGTGCTCGACACCGACGGGGGGCCGAGCGTCCGGTTCGACTTCCTCGGCTGTGACTCCGTCTACTTCGAGGACCCCGAGGGCAACGTCATCGAGTACGTCTGCTACGACGGCGACGCCACGGGCGAGTTCGACCCGGCGACCGACCTCCGCGGCGCGACCGAGGTCGGGATGGCGGTCCCGAACGTCGAGGAGTTCGTGGCGTCGCTGACCGAGGCCCTCGGCATCGAGCCGCTGGAGTCGTTCGAGGGCGGCGACCTCGTGTTCGTCGGCGACCGAGACGCCCGCTTCGTCGTCTCGCCGGTCGGCCGCGCGTGGTACCCGACCGACAGCGAGGCGACCGTCGGCCCGGTCTCTGCGCAGTGCGACGCCGACGGCGTCTTCGACCCCGAGGGACTTCCGTACCGCGTCAACGTCGAGTGACAACTCGTTTCAGAGAAGCGTTATTACACTCACGAGAGTCAACGAACCGTGAACGTCTCTCGTCTCGTCGGCGCGGGGTCGCTCAGCCTCACCGGGCTGGCCCTGTTCGCCATCGTCTCGAACAGCGTCGCCTCGGTCGCATCCGACCTCGCGGGGCTCGTCGCCGCGGGCTTCGGCCTCCTCATCGCGGTGCTCTTCGTCGCCGTCGGCCCCGTCGTCTACCGAAGCGACCTCAAAACCGTCCATGTCGCCCGCGTCGCCGGCTGGAACCTCCTCGGCGTCGTCGTCACCGTGTTCGTCCTCGCGCTCATCGGGAGCTACCAGCGGGCCGCGGGCGGGACGGTCAGCGAACCGCTTTTCAGCGCCGCCGTGGTCGTCGGCGTGAGCGCCGTCGCGCACGTCCTCATCGGCCTCAACGACGTGCGCCGGATTCGAACCCGCGAGCTGTCCGAACAGTACAGGCGGTCGGCGGTCATCAACCGACTCGTCCGCCACAACCTCCGGCACACCGCGCAGTTGCTCCTCGGCTGGGGAGACCAACTCGCGACCGACGGCGGCGACGACGAGACCGTCCGCATCGGCGAGCGCCTGAAAGCGACCGGCGACGACCTCGGCACGATGAGCGACCAGGTCAAGACCGTCACCCAACTCGTCGACAGCGAACCCGAGGGCGAGACGGTCGACCTCAGCGCGCTCCTCGAATCGCTCGTCGACGACCGCTCGGCGGCCACCCCGGAGGCGACCATCACCGTCAGCGGCGACGGCCCCGCGACAGTCGTCGGCGGGAAGAAGCTGAAAATCGCCTTCCGCGAGGTCGTCGAGAACGCGCTCGAACACGCCGGCCCGGCTCCGACGGTCGAACTCGCGTACGAGCGCGTCGGAAGCGAGGTCGTCGTGCGCGTGACCGACGACGGACCGGGCATCCCCGACCACCAGCGCGAACTCATCGAGCAGAACGTCGAAGAGAGCGACCTCGCCCACGGCAACGGGCTGGGCCTCTGGCTCTCGAAGTGGATCGTGGAGGCCTACGGCGGCAAACTCCGACTCCCGCCGACCGAAGAGGGCGAGGGTGCGGTCGTCGAGTTCCACCTCGACGCGGCCTGAGTCCACAGCCTCGGAGGCGGGGAGATAGTGATTTTCGCGCGGTTTCGCCGATTGAACCGGGCGCTCGGAGACGTACTCCCAATCAGGAGCGCGTTTCTGGGATAGGAGCCGACCGGTTATACCCACCGAGCGGAATTATCCAATAATGCGCGAGGTCGTGTTTACCATCGAGTACGAGCGAGGGGTCGACCCACTGATGGACGTCTTCATCGAGTCTCCCGATTTGTACGCGCGGTCGATGCAGGTGCAAGCGACCAGCGAGGCGGTATGGGGCATCGAGAAGCTCGTCGGCACACCGTCCGTCCTCGACGAGTACGACGAGCGCCTCGAACGGGTCACCCAAGAGTCGAGTTTGGTCGGGATGTGCGGCGCACCGGTCACCGAGTACAGGTACGAGATGCTCTCGTCGAACCCGGAATCGCGGAAGATCTACTCGCTCCAGCGGGAAGGTGACGGCCCGCGGTCACTCCCGATCGCCGCCGCGAACCACCTCGGTGAGGGAGTGATAATGCGGTCGGAACGCCACGGCGACCAGTTCCGCTGGCACCTCCTCGTCGACGGCTCGCTCGGAACCTTACACGACGACGTTCGAACGAATCTCCGCGACGGACTTTCGCTGACGGTCGAACGACTCGGTGAACCCCCCTGTCTGCTCGAAGATGGACGGACACAGCACGACCTTACGACAGCGCAAAAGACAGCACTGGAAGCCGCGCTCACTCGCGGCTACTACGAAGAACCTCGGAAGGCCTCGGTTAGCGAGATCGCCGAGGAGATCGACGTGCCGAGCTCCACGCTCCAGTACCGACTCAACCGAGCCGAGGCGTGGCTTGCCGAACAGTTCGCCGCCGACTCGATGACCGTCGATATCGACACGTCCCTCGACCTCGGGGACGTTGAGTTCATCGAGTAGTTGCCACCACGCCCGAGTCGAGGGAGTTGGAATATTTCAGAACAAATCGTAACCGGTCAACTCCCCAAGCGAGGTACGTATGACAAACGACTCCGAGATTCGCGTACGACTCGTGCGAAACGCGACGGTGCTTGCGACGGTCGATGACACCACGTTCCTCGTTGACCCCATGTTCACGCCGCAGGGCGAGATGCCGACGGTGACGGACAATCCGGCGGTGCCCGAGTTCCTCACGACGGCGAACCAGAAGCGAAATCCGTTGGTGCCGCTCCCGGACGTCGAACTCGACTACGACGCCGTGGTCGTCACGCATCGTCACCCCGACCACTGGGACGAGGCAGCCAGAGAGAAACTCGATGCGGACGTGCCGCTGTTCTGCCAACCCGAGGACGCAGGCGCGTTCAGCGACGAGGGCTTCACCGACGTGCGACCCGTCGAGGACGAGACGTCGTTCGACGGGGTGACGATCCACCGGACGCCGGGACAGCACGGCCACGGCGAACTCGCCGAGGGGATGGGCCCTGTCTCCGGGTTCGTCTTCGAGGGCGAGAAGTCGCTGTACATCGCCGGGGACACCATCTGGTACGACCCAGTAGCGGAAACGCTCGACCGGTTCGAACCTGAGATGGTCGTCCTCAACGGTGGGGAAGCACAGTTCGACCAGGGCGAACCAATCACGATGGGCGTCGAAGACATCGCGGCCGTCCGGGAGGCCACGGATGCGACCGTGGCAGTTGTCCATATGGAAGCCATCAACCACTGTCTGCTCTCCCGTGAGGAACTGCGAGCGGAGACCGAGAACGTCCTCGTCCCCGAAGACGGTGAGCAGGTATCTCTGTAACGGCAGTTCCACGGGGCGACTACGGTACGAACGGTAGGTAGGCACTGTGCGTAGCAACTCTTTCGGTCAGTTCTGACGGGGACGCCGACCCCCACACCACCCTCCGAAACTGCGTGAGTCGTCACGCCCGATTTCGTATCGTCACATGCAATTTATCATGGGCGACATTCGCCGACTCGCGGGCCTTTTACGCCTCGCCGACGGACGGACGTGCATGGTACGGAACGTCGCCGGCGTCATGGCCGAACTCGAGCCCGAGGACTTCTACCTCCTCTCGGGCGTCGAGCAGGGCATGCGCTTCAGCGAGTGGGTCAACCGGGAGAAGCTCCCGAAGAACTCGGGGCTGACCGCCGAAGAGGTCGACTACCGCATCGACCGCTGTATGACCCGCGAGCTCATCGAGCGCAAGACCATCCAGTACGAGGGGTACAAGCTCACGGTCGAGGGGTACGACGCGCTCGCCCTCCGGACGTTCGCCCAACGAGACACCATTCAGGGGTTCGGCGCGCCCCTCGGCGTCGGCAAGGAAAGCGACGTGTTCGAGGTGCAGTCGTTCAAGCCGCTCGCGCTCAAGTTCCACCGCGAGGGGTACACCAACTTCCGCGAGGTGCGCCGCGAGCGCGACTACACCTCCGAGAACCACCACGTCTCGTGGCTCTACACCGCCCGCAAGGCGGCCGAACGCGAGTACGAGGCGCTCGAAACCCTCTTTCCGCAGGTGTCGGTCCCGCGCCCCGTCGACCACAACCGCCACGCGATCATCATGGCGAAACTCGACGGCGTCGAACTCGCCAAGGCGAAGCTCGAATCCGAGCAGGTGACGGGCGTCCTCGACCTGATTCTCTCCGAGATGGCCGAGGCCTACGAGGCCGGCTACGTCCACGCCGACATGTCCGAGTACAACGTCGCGGTCGGCGAGCGCGGCATCACGGTCTTCGACTGGCCGCAGGCCGTCCCGACCGACCACGACAACGCCCGCGAACTCCTCGCGCGCGACGCGAAGAACATCGTCGGCTACTTCCGCCGCAAGTACCCCGCCGAGATGCCCGATGACGTGGATATCGACGCGCTGTCGGCCGCCATCGCCGAAAACGAGTTCGAGAGCGTCACCACCCACGCCTGACGGCCTTTCGCTCGGCGACTCCGCGTGTCACCCGTTGCGAGCGTCAGCTACCGCTCTCGCTCGACGAGGGGCCGCTGGACGAGAGAATAAATCACATACCGCGATATGAAATCCCGAATACGGCGTCTCAGTCCCGGAAATCGTCCGGGACCGACCCGATGAGCAAGGAGTCTTCGACGAGCGCATCTGTTCCCCGCCTGATTCGCTCGGAGAGCGACTGGTGAGAGACGCCCATCTTGTCGGCCAGTTCGGAGAGCGAGATTCGCCGGGGCACTTCGAAGTAGCCCTCTCGGGCCGCCGTCACGAGCGCCTCGAACTGGCTTTCGGTGAGACCGTACCGTCCCGCCGGTTCGGCGTCCATCTCTCGAATCGACTCGATTTCGAATCGCAGTCCGTGTTCCTCCGCGAAGTCGTGCGTCCGCGCGAAGTCGTCGCGAGCCGGGTAGAGTACGCGGAACTGCCACTCGTCGCCCCAACCGTACGCGTCGAGAATCGTCGCGTGAGAGTTCGTTATCATCTGCAGGAGCAGGTGAACGTGGTCGACCCACGCCATCCGGTAGAGATATTCGTCGTCGAACTCCGAGAGACAGGTGACTTCGTCGACCGACGGGTCTTCTCGCAGGGCGTCGTCGATGTCCGAGCGGTCGGCGTGACGAATCCACACCAAAGGCATCACGGTTTGTTCGCCGCTCTCGATGATACGCTCGCACTCGATTTCGACGCCCGGAAGCGCGGAGAGCGTGTGACCTAACGCGAATTCTTCGGACGGAATCGCGCCCCGTACGATAGTTGCCATGGCGGTGGATAGGCGAGCGTGGTACATTTGTCTGCGGGCGGCCCGGGGCACACGCAGGCCCGCCGGTTACACTGCTTCGGATGCTCGTTCAGAACGTGATTGGACGCCAACTGCTGGATTCGAAGTGGACGAGAACGCTGAGCGTGTTGACCTCGGCCGTCGCGGGGTTCAGGGCGCTGGCGAAGGGCCGAACCAAACAGGGAGTGCTGTTTCTGGCTGCCGGAGCGCTCTCGCTCCGGTGGAGTAGCGCCGGATTCGCGGCGCAACTCGCCGCCGAAGCGTTGAACCGTCGCTAACTCGGGGGTCGGCGTCGGCGAATCAGGCCCCCGCGACGGACCGAACCTTGCCAATGCAGGGGCCGACCTCATTGTGTGCGGGTGGCAATCACGAACGCGATGAGACACACAGTTCACGCCGATGAGACCGGGGACGCTCGCGCTCCGAAGCCGCCGAAACCCGTCGCACACGTGCGGGAGGTGAAACGCGGGGGCACGCGGCCCACCGCCGGACGATGACGCTCTCGGCGCTCGGAGTCGCCGCGCTCACGCCGCTGCAGGGCGGCGGCGGGTTCCTCTACTACGCCGTCGTGTTCCTCGTCTTGGCCCTCGTCGCCGGGCTCGCCGGCTTCCGTGGAATCGCGGGGCTCTCGATGAAAGTCGCGCGCATCCTCGTCGTCATCTTCCTCGTGCTGGCCGTCGTCACGTTCCTCCTATGACATCCTCCCCGGCGCGAACGCCGGGGTTTCCTCTCGCTGGGGGTATCGCTTACCAACCCACGGAGGCAACTTGCGGGTTCGTGCGCTCCTCGTTGGAACAAGAGCGTGGTGACTCTGACCAGTCGTGGTCGTTCCACTTGAGGCACACGGGCCGTGCCATCGGCCGTGCTACGTCGGTCTGCCGTTGACGAGACACACCGTGTCTCGTTCGCCAATCAGAACGTTCTGAGTTCTGATGACGTCTCAGGAACGTTTCGGACGCTGTGAGGTCTGCGTGGCCCTCGAAACCGCACGGGCACGTCAGCGTGTCGCGGTGGCGTGTCGTCCGATCTGTTGAACCGCAGTTCGGACACTCTTGAGAGGTCCATGCTTCCGAACGAACCTCCACCGAGATACCATACTCCTCGGCGGTACAGGCGAGGCGGTTGATGAACGCGCGGAACGCCCAGAAGTTGTGCGTCTTGGCGTTCGTCTCCACCGACCAGTGCGTATCGAGTACGTCCGTCAACGCCCCGACGTACACCGTCGAAACGCCTTCGCCGTGCAACCTTTCGATGAGGTCACGGACAAGTTGCTCCACGCGGCGAAGGATTTGGATACCCCGGACTGAGCATTGTCGGCGGTTGTGTCCCTGTTGTCGGATTCACGCCCGCCGTGAACGGCGGGACTCTCTCCTCGATTCAGGTAGGGGACGCTGAACGCTTTTTCGCGGCGACGCGCCACCGTCAGCCTCGCTCGTCACCCGTCGTCTCGTCACCCGCCGCCTCGTCGCCGGGGTACCAGTCGGCGTCGGCATCGACCCGGTTCGCCAGCACCGCGTTGACGACGACGCCGACGAGCAGGGCCAGCGAGCCGACGTACAGCCACGTCAGGATGAGCAAGACCCCGCCCGCGGCACCGTAGAGTTCGATGCTCTGAGAGACGCCGAAGTAGAGGCGGAGCGCCTGGAGCGACGCCGTCCACCCGAGCGCCGCGAGCGCCGCCCCCGGGACCGGTTCCAGTGGAGAGACGTCGACGCCCGGAAACAGCGCGTACATCGGAACGAAAAGCACGGTGAGCAGCGCCCACAGGAGAACCGGCGCGACGACCGACCACAGCAGTTGTGTCACGCGGAAGGAGACGACGAGACCGGCGGCGGCGATGACGCCGACGCCGACCGCGACCGTCGCCATGACGAGGACGCTGTTGAGGAATCGCCTGAGCGCCGAGACCTCTTTCCGCGTGCCGTACACCTCGCTGAAGACGCTGTCCATCCCGCGAAACAGCCGGAGCGAACTCCAGAGAAAGATACCGAGGGCGAGCGCCGCGGCGCGTACTCGCCCGGCCGAGTTCCCGCTCACCGCTCTGAGCGTCGGTTCGAACTGCGAGAGGTCGACGCCGACGAGCAGTTCGAACGTGGGGAGCAAGGCTTCGACGCGGCCGTACGTCGTGACGAGGACGAAAAGCAGGAGCGTCAGCGGGACGAGCGAGTTGAACGCGTAGTACGCGAGACTCGCGGCCGTCACCGTGACGTTCTTCTCGCGGATGACGGCGAGCGTCCGCGCGGCGAGGCGGCGGGCTCCGTCGCGGTCCATGAGCGTCCAACGCGAGGCCCACGTAATAATTCGGTGGCGGGTCCGCGAACGTACCACGCGGGCGGCGATGCGGGCGGTCTCGAAGGAACAGGAACGGGGTCAGGCAGGCTACTCGGTCGCGGTGAACTCGACCGCGTCGGCCTCGAAGTCCTCGACGAACGCGCCCTGTCCGCCGATGCTGTAGGTCCCCTCGTCCGTCTCGACGACGAAGGCGTTCTCGACCGGGAAGGAGTTGTTCGCGGGTTCGAGGAGCCCCTGCCGGATGTCGACCACGCGGCCGTGGAGTTCGGTCGGGCCGTCGGTGTGGACCATCCGCCCGCTGACGGTCACGTCGAGGTCGATGCCCGCGCGCTCGCAGAGCGCCGCCTGCAGGACGGCGTGGCGGAAGTTGTGGTACGTCGCCGGGAGCGGGTCGGGGTCTGTCGTGTACGCCTCGGCGGCCATCGGCCAGTAGTTCCCGAAGAAGGAGCCGACGATGACCGGGCCGAGGTGCGGTTGGGCGAAGACGATGGCCTGCGACTCGGAGTTCGACCGGGCGACCATCTCGCCGGGGGAGATGAGCCCCGTTCGCGAGTCGACGGTGAGCATCGTGGGCATGAGTTCGTGCCAGACGCGCACCAGCGAGGCCACGCCGTCGAGCGCGAGGTCGTCGTGCGGTTCGACGCCGCTGACGACGAGCGAGACGAGCACGCCGCGCTCGCGGGCCGCCCGAAGCTCGTCTTCGACCTCGTCGAGCACGTCGTAGGGGAGCGACAGCGTGATTTCGGACTCGGCGCGGCCGACGAGTTCGGCGATGCGCTTGAGCACCGTCACGCGGGACTTGATGACCTCGAAGCGCTCTTGGTCGCGGGCGGTGGCCGTGTAGCGTTCCTCCAGCGCGGGGCGCATGGACTCGACGCTCTCGGAGAGCGACTCGATGACCTCCATCGGCGGGAGGGGCCGAATCGTCGTCGGCACGACGTGGTCGTTGACCTCCACGAACCCGCGCGATTCCAGTTCCTTGCTCACGCTGTAGACGTAGCGCTTGGAGACGCCCGCCGCGTCGGCGATCTGGCTCGCCTTCGCCTCCCCAAGTTCGAGCAGCGTCAGGTACGTGTCGACGACCTTCTCTGAGAGCCCGAACTGCTCGAGGAGGTCGGCGAGTTCCCGGTCGTCCATGGTCGGACTGTCATCGACCATGATACTTAATGGCTCGAATCGCCGGCGGCTCGGAGCACGGCCGCGTCGGCGACGGTGACGCGAGCGCGCCCGTCGCCCCCGGCCGCGCCGCCAGCGTCGACTCGCTCGGCCGTCAGGAGGTCGGTCCCCTCGACTTCCACGCCGAGTTCGACGGTCGTCGGCTCCCCGTCGAAGTTCAGGACGACGACGAGCCGGTCGGTGCCGTCGTCGCGGGCGAACGCAACCACGCGGTCGGACTCGACGCCGCCGTTTCCGGCAGGAGCGACGCTGGCGGGGACGGGTTCGACGTCGCCGACGCGGAGGACTTCGTGGGCGTCGCGGAGACGGGAGAGCCGCCGGTGGAACTCCACGAGGTCGGTGTCGGCGTCGTACCAGCGCATCGTCCCGCGCTGGGCTTCGACGCCGGTCTCTTGGCCGTAGTAAATCATCGGCGCGCCGGGGAGCGTGAACGTCGCGGCCGCGGCCGCCCGGAGCGCGTCCTCACCGACTTCGCTCCGGTAGCGCTCCTCGTCGTGGTTCTCGATGTACCGAAGTTGCACGGCGTCGTCGGGGAAGCCGTGCCAGCGGGCGTCTGCGACCGCGTCGAGGACGGCCGTCGCCGGTTTCTCGCCCGCGCCGACGTCGCGGAGCGACCCGTACAGCGTCGTGTCGTAGTGGGCGTCGAACTCGGTCTCGTGGTACGCGGGGTCCCGCGGGATGGTCTCGTCGAGGAGCAGGAAGTCGGGGTCGTCGGCTTTCACCCGCTCGCGGACCTCCTTCCAGAAGCCGTGGGGGACGCCCCACGCGACGTCGCAGCGGAAGCCGTCGACGACCGCCGCCCACTCGGAGACCACGTCGAGCATCCACGACCGGACCGCGGGCGAGTCGTAGTTGAGGTTCGGGATGCGCGTCCAGTTGAAGTAGTGTTCCGCCGCGCCGGGGCCGCCCCAGTCGACCTCGGAGGGGTCCTCGCGCTCGGGGACGCGGGCGTAGTGGTCCTCGTAGCCGGGGACGCCGGTCGAGTGGAACTGGAACGCCGAGTGGTCCCGCGACGTGTGGTTGATGACGAGGTCGAAGACGACGCGGATGCCGGCGTCGTGACAGCGGTCGGCGAGCGCCTCGAAGTCCTCGCGCGTGCCGAGGTCCGAGGCGGTCTCGAAGTAGTCGGTGACGTGGTAGCCGTGGGTCGTGTGGCTCTCCAGTATCGGCGTGAGCCACAGGCAGTCGACGCCGAGTGATTCGAGGTAGGGAACCCGCCGGGCGAGTTCGTCGAACGTCGGGTCGGGCGTCTCGCCGACGAACGACCGGACGAACACCTCGTAGACGGTCGCGTGATGCGCCCACTCGGGCGCGTCGCCGGGACGCGAGACGGCGAAGCCGGCGAGGCCGGAACCGGTTTCGTCACCCGTACCTCCGGACTCCACGACCAGCGTGTCGAGAACCGAGTGCCGGACGGACGACTCGCCCGACTCGGTCGTCGTCTGGACCGCGACGGCGTGGACGCGGACCGGCTCCGACGAGTCGAACTCGCGGAGCGTTTCGACCGGGACGCGCAGGCTGTCGCCATCGACCTCGCAGTCGCCCGGTTCGAGCGCGTCGCGGCCGTCGAACAGGAACTCGACCGAGAGAGTCGCCTCCTCGGCGTCGGGCGCTGGCTCCGCGTCCGCGACGACGACCAGTTCGTCGCTGTTCTCCTGCCCGACTCGCGCGTCGAGTCGAACCCGCGGGCGGCCCGGTCCGGGAACCTCGACTTCGCCGCGGACCTGCTCCGCGAGGTCGTCGTGCGGGGCGAACCCGAACGGGTGCGTTCCCGGCGGAAGGTCCACGTCGAGGGCGTAGTCGTCGCCGACGCGGCGCGGGCGGTCGCGGCCGACGAGGCGGTCGTTGAACGGCCCGATGACGGACACCTCGTCGGGCGCCGCGGGTTCGAGGTCGGCCGCGGGGACCGCCAGCGTCGCCGGGCGGCGGTCGTCGGGGAAGGCGCGAACGGTCTGTTCGTGGCGGCCGTCGGGCGCGTCGAGTTCGAGACGGTACGTGCCGGGAACGTCGGGGGCGAGGTGGGCGACCGGCCCGGAGCCGACCGCGACGGCGCTCTCTTCGGGCGCGTCGAGCACGCGCCAGCGGTACGTTGCGTCTCGTTCCGGGGCTCTCGGGGCGAGTTCGACGGGGCGGCCGACCGTCGTGACTCGCGGCGGACCGGGGTGATGCATACCACCTCTCCGGGGAGGGGGGCCCTTACCGTTTCGAAACGGCATGAAAGTTTGAAGGAACATTACACCAAGATTATTATCTGCGGAGGTCCCACGACTCAGCAATGCAACTACGCGACGCGCTGGCCGACTACAAGCGGCACGCAGACCACCCGACTCGGTTCCCGGGCGAGCGACGGACGACGAGCGGCCTGTTTTCGGGCCTCGGAAGCCGGTTAGTCCACGTCGAGACCGACGGCTCGCTCCGCGACTTCGGCTACCCGCTGTCCGGGCTCTGGGGGGTCGAGCGCTCCCGGTTTGGCGTCCGCCCCGTCGGCGACGAATCCGGCGTCCACTGGTTCGACGAGGGCGCGAGCCAGTCGTACGCGGGCGACGGCGCGCTCGTCGTCACCGAACACGAGACGCCCCACGGCGGCGTGACGCAGTACGACCTCGCGGTCGGCGACGGCCACGTCAGCCGGTTCGAGACCGACGCCGACGTGGAACTCGTCGCCTTCGTCCACTTCCAGCCGGACGGCCGCGACACGCTCGTCGGGCAACTGACCCACGGCGACGCCGTCGAGGCCTACCACGCCGAGGAACACGACTTCCTCGCGTCGTCGCCGGCGTTCGAACACGTCGAGGGTCGCGTGCCCGAGGGCTTCGACGAACTGCTCTCGGAGGGCGAGGTCGAACTGCCGCGCCCCCGCACCGACGACTGCTACGAGGAGGGCCAACTGAGCGGCGCGGTCGTCGGGACCGTCCCGTTCGAGGCGGGCGCGGCCGCCGTCGGCCACCTGCTCACCGACGACACCGAGACGAGCCGGGAGGACGCGCTGGACCGCGTCCGCGACCTCGTCGCCCGCGACCTCGACGACCTCCGCGAGCGCACCGCGGGACAGGTCGAAGGCGCGGTTCCCGACCACCGCGAATCGGCCGCGATGCGCGCTGACATCCGCGTGCTCTCGCTTCTGTCCGGGGCGCTCGGCCTCCGCATCGCCGGCCCCGACTTCGACCCCTACTACGCCTACTCCGGCGGCTACGGCTACACGTGGTTCCGCGACGACGCCGAAATCTCGACGTTCCTCTTCGAGTCCGACGAGCGGCTCGACCTCGGCCTCGACGCGTGGCACGAGCAGAGCGCCCGCGCCTACTGCCGAACCCAGCGCGAGGACGGCTCGTGGCCCCACCGCGTCTGGCCCTTCGACGGCTCGCTCGCGCCCGGCTGGGCGAACGCGCGCCTCGAATCCGGCGACGACGCGGACTATCAGGCCGACCAGACCGGGAGCGTCATCGCCTTCCTCGCGGCCTACCACGACCGCTGTGCCGACGACGACCTCCGCGCCGACATCGAGGAGACGCTGGCGAGCGCGCTCGACAGCCTCGACGACACCCTCGGTGACGACGGCCTCCCCGTCGACTGCCAGAACGCGTGGGAGAACATGACCGGCCGGTTCAGCCACACCGCGGCGACGTTCCTCGAAGCCTACGCCGAACTCGCGCTGTCTGACCTCGACTCGGCGCTGACCGACCGGGCCGCAGAGCGCGCCCGCGAGGTGTACGTGGGCATCGACCACCTCTGGAGCGAGGGCCGCGGCTGTTACGCCCTCCGCGTCGCCGACGGCGAACTCGACGACCGCTACGACTCCGCCGCGCTCGCGCTCGCGTCGGCCCACCGGACCTACGACCGACTCGACGGCGTCGACGACGACCGGCTGGACCGGCTCGTCCGCCACGTCGAGTCCGTCTTCGACGGCCTCTGGCACGACCCCGACGACAGCGACGTGAAGGGACTCGTCCGCTTCGAGGGCGACGACTGGCGGATGCGCGAGCAGTCCTCCGAGAAGATTTGGACCGTCTCGACCGCGTGGGGCGCGAACGCCGGCGTCGAGCTCGCCGCCCTGCTGGCCGAACACGGCGACGACCGGGCCGGGGAGTTCGCCGACGAGGGCCGGGCGCTCCTTGACCTCGTCCTCCCCGACGGCCCGCTGTGCACCGACGAGGGCTACCTCGCGGAGCAGTTCTTCGACGACGGCACGCCCGACAGCGCGACGCCGCTCGGCTGGCCGCACGCGCTCCGGCTGGCGACGCTGGCGACGCTCGACGCCGACGACGCCTTCGACGGGGAGTAAGTCGGCGGCGACGCGGCTGTCGAACAGCGAGGGACCGCCGCGAGAAAACAGCGAACTACTTCTTCACGCCTGCTGCGTCGGGGCCGCGCGCCGCTTGGACTCGCGGTAGAGGAGCGACTCGCCGGTCCGCGGGTGGAAGACGTGGAGGTCCGACTCGTCGAAGGTGACGCCGACCGTCTCGCCCGTCTCGGGTTCGATGTCCGAGTCGACGCGGGCGATGAAGTCGGGGCCGATGTCGAGGTGGAGGTAGTTGTCCGAGCCGATGGGCTCGACGACGCCGACGGTCGAGTCGACGACGTTCTCGCCGGACGAGGCCGTCACCACGTCCTCCGGGCGGACGCCGACTCGGAGGTCGGTCGCGTCGGTGGCCTCGCGGAGCGTCGCCGAGAACGATTCGGACAGGCGGTAGGAGAACGCCCCGTCGCCGACGAGGACGAGGCGGTCGCCCTCGCGTTCGACCGACACGTCGAGGAAGTTCATCGAGGGCGAGCCGACGAAGCCGCCGACGAACTCGTTGGCGGGGTTCTCGTACACGTCCTTCGGGCGGCCGACCTGCTGGAGTTTCCCGTCGTTGAGGATGACGATTTTGTCGCCCATCGTCATCGCCTCCTCCTGGTCGTGGGTGACGTACAGCGAGGTGATTCCGAGCTCGTTCTGGAGGCGCTGAATCTCGGTCCGCATCGTGGTGCGGAGCTTCGCGTCGAGGTTCGAAAGCGGCTCGTCGAACAGGAACACGTCGGGTTCGCGGACGATGGCGCGGCCGAGCGCGACGCGCTGTTTCTGCCCGCCGGAAAGCTCGTCGGGCTTGTCGTCGAGGAGGTCCTCGATGCCCATCATCGACGCCGTCTCGCGGACGCGCTCGCGGCGCTCGTCCTTCGAGAGGTCGGTGCTCATCCGCAGGCCGAACGCCATGTTCTGCATGACGGTCTTGTGCGGGTACAGCGCGTAGTTCTGGAACACCATCGCCACGTCGCGCTTGCGGGCGTGCTGGTCCGTGACGTCCTCGTCGCCGATTCGAATCGTGCCGCCGGAGGGCGATTCCAGCCCCGCGACCATGCGGAGCGTCGTCGACTTCCCGCAACCCGAGGGGCCGACGACGGTGATGAACTCGCCGTCCTCGACGTCGAGCGAGAGGTCCTCGACGGCGACGACGCGACCCCGGTCGTACTCCTTGCGAAGCGCTTCGAGCGTGAGACGTGCCATTACTCCCTGTCTAGCCCCATCGTCCATAATCGTTTTCCTATTTTCTGAATTTGTGATGCAATAGTTCGTATTATATTTTATCTCTTGTTTTCGGCTTACTGAAAGCCTCTACACCACATATCGTGAACCGAGCACGACCACCGGAGTGGCAATTTTCTCCGCGAATGCGGCCGTCATTCCGAACTATTAAATATATGAACACATAGTTCATCATAGATTCGTTATGCCAATGAACCGCCGCACAATCCTGAAGCAACTGGCAGGCACGACGGCCGTCGGCGCACTCGCAGGGTGCGTGGGCGTGTCGGAGACCGATTCGACGCAGACGCCCGAACAGAGCGGTGCGGAGGGCGACGACGGTGGCGAAGAGGCCACCGCGGGAGCGGAGACCGAGTCCGCGGGCCCGAGCGGGACGTTCACGCTCTGGCATCAGCGCGCGGAAGCCGAGAAGAAGGCGCTCGAAGCCAACGCCGAGACGTTCACCTCGGAGACGGACCACACGGCCAAGCCCGCCGAAATCGCCGACCTCCGGAAGAAGACCACCTCCGCCATCCCGGCCGGACAGGGCGCGGGCATGTTCGACTGGGCCCACGACTGGACCGGCGAGTACTACCAGAACGGCTTCCTCTCGGACCAGAGCGACCAGCTGGACGTGGACCTCTCGGTCTACACCCGCCCCGCGCAGGAGGCGGTCCAGTTCGACGGCGCGACCGTCGCGCTCCCCTACGCGGCCGAGACCGTCGGCCTCATCTACAACAAGGAGATGGTGGACGAAGCGCCCGAGACCATCGCCGACATGACGGCCATCATGGAGGAGTACCACGACCCCGAAAACGGGATGTACGGCCTCAGCTACCCGCTGGACGCCTACTTCATGAGCGCGTGGGCTCACGCCTTCGGCGGCTACTACTTCGACGAGTCGAACGTCGAACTCGGCCTGTCGAACGAGGCGACCCTCGACGGGTTCCAGTTCATCCTCGACAACTTCGTCCCGTACCAGCCCAAGGACACGGGCTACGACCCGCAGGCGGCCGTCTTCCTCGAAGGCAACGCGCCCTTCGCCATCAACGGGCCGTGGTTCCTCGGCGACGTTCGCTCCAACGACATCGACGCCGGCATCGCCCGGCTCCCCTCGCCCGAGGGCGACGCCGAGCCCAAGCCGTACACGACGGTCAAGCAGCTCTACTTCACGTCGACGCTGGAGGGCGACGAGGCGACGGCGGCCGCGTCCCGCGCGTTCGCCGAGTGGTACACCACGAACACCGACGTGCTCTCGGCGAACGCCGAGGAGTTCGGCTACATCCCGGTCCACAAGGAACTCGCTTCGAGCAGCGACCTCCCCGAGGCCGTCAAGGGCTTCTCGGAGTCCGTCTCGCTCGGCACGCCCATCCCGACGCACCCGAACATGGGCGACGTGTGGGGGCCGCTCGAAGACGCCTTCAACAGCGTGAAAAACGGCGACGCGGAGCTCGAACCCGCGTTCACGAAGGCCGAAGAAAACATCCGGTCTAACTGGGAGTAAGGACGATGAGCGTCGTCGACAGCGCCGTCGAGCGCGTCGCGGACAGCCCGGTCGTGAGCAAGGACGACCTGCCCTTGCTGTTGGTACTGCCGGGGCTGTTCGTCTTCCTCGCGTTCATGCTCTTTCCCGTCCTGTACCTGGTGTATCTCTCGTTCACCAACGCGGAGCCGGCCACGCTGTTCCAGGGCAAAGAGCAGTGGGTCGGCCTCGCCAACTACGCGACGGTCCTCTCGGACGGCCAGTTCTGGAACTCGATGGGCGTGACGTGGCTGTTCGTCGCCACGTCGGTCGCGCTCAAGGTGCTCGTCGGCCTCGGCATCGGGCTCGTGGTGACGGGCAACCGCGTCCGCGGCAAGCGGTTCATGCGGGCGCTCATCATCATCCCGCTGGGCCTGCCGGGTATCTTCACCATCACCATCTGGCGCGGCATCTTCAGCTCCGCCGAGTTCGGCCTCGCCAACCAGTTCCTCCGGATGGCCGGCCTCAACTCCATCGCCTGGCTCTCCGAGCGCTGGATGGCCTTTCTCGCCTACAACGTCACCGAGGCGTGGCTGGCGTACCCGTTCATGGTCATCATCACCGTGAGCGCCCTGCAGGACGTCTCCGAGGAGCTCCACGAGGCGGCGATGATAGACGGCGCGGGGTTCTTCGCCCGCTTCCTGCACGTGACGCTTCCCTCTATCAAGCGCCCCGTGCTGTTCGCCTCGATTCTCACGGCCGCGGCGTCGTTCCAGCAGTTCCTCATCCCGTACGTGTTCAATCAGGGCGGGCCGTCGCGGACGAACGAACTGCTCATCGTCTACGGCTACCGCGAGGCGTTCCGCTTCCAGAAGTACGGTGAGGGCGCGGCCATCATGCTGGTCGCCGTGGCCGTCATCGGCGTCTTCATGATGCTGAACGTCAAGAAGGGACAGCTCGCCGAGGGGGTGGACGACGCATGAGCGCCATCTCCGACATCGCGGCCGAGCTCGCCGACGACGCGCGGACCGCCGCGATGGCCCCCGTCGAGTCGGTCAAGGACGCCAAGTACACCCTCGAAGGCATCCGCGAGGGGCGCGTCAGCCCCGCGACGGTGCTGAAGACCGCCGGCATAACCCTCGGTGCCGCGGTCGTCGTCGCGCTCCTGTTGTTCCCGCTGTACTGGGTCGCCGTCGGGGCCTTCTCGGGCACCGGCGCGTCGCTGTACTCGTCGAGCGGGATTCGCCTGTGGCCGGCCGACCCGACCATCGAGCCGTTCCTGTGGGTCATCGGCGACCTCATCGTCCCGAGCTACCGCATCAGCCTCGGCCTCGGCGGCTACGAGGTGTTCCTGCAGACGCCCGAACTGACGTTCCTCGACGTGTCGCAGTACGGGGTCACGGAGACCTCCGAGTTCAAGCGGTTCTTCGCGAACAGCCTCACCGTGGCGATTCCGACGGTGATACTGGCGATGTGTCTCATCGTCCCCAGCGCCTACGCGCTGTCGCGCCGGCAGTTCATCGGGCGCTCGAAGGTGCTGTACGGCTACGTGCTGTTCACGCAAATCGGCGGCGGCCTCGGCGTCGCGCTCCTCATCGCGCTGTACGCCCTGTTCGTCCAGTTCGGCTTCAACGACAGCAAACTCGCGCTGTCGGCGTACTACGCCGCCACCGCGGTCCCGTTCAACACGTGGCTCCTGAAGACGTACATGGACGGGATTCCCGTCTCCTACGAGGAGGCCGCGATGATGGACGGCGCGCCGTCGTGGAAGATCGTCACCGAAATCATCCTCCCCCTGTCGAAGGCGGGGCTGGCGACGGTGTTCATCTTCACCTTCCTCACCGGATGGACCGAGTTCGTCGTCGCCCAGACGCTGCTTTCGACGGACAACTACACCCTCCCCGTCGGGCTGTACTCGCTCGTCGGCCGGTACTCCATCCCGTGGGCCCGGTTCTCGGCGTTCGCGCTGACGTTCGCCGCGCCCATCATGCTCATCTACCTGTTCGCACAGCGCTACATCGAAGGTGGCCTGTCGTTCGGCGGGATGGAAGGCTGAGCCGCGTCGGCGGCACCCTCGATACCGTCTTTTTCGGCCGGTTCACCGCGCCAGTCGGTGGCACGCGCGTCGCTCGAATCCGAAGTCCTTAACCCTCCCCTGTTGGTAGTTCCGCCAACTCGCTGGCAATGCGGGCACGCCAGAGGGCACCCGTCACGAACGGGACGAAATGTGGTCTCAGGGGAGTTCCCCGACGGACTGAATCGCAAGCGCCCGCGGTGATATACAATGGCACGAAGCTTCTATTCCCACATCAAGGAAGCGTGGAAGACCCCGAAGGAAGGCAAGCTGGCCGAACTCCAGTGGCAGCGAAAACAGGAGTGGCGCAACCAGGGCGCTATCGAGCGCATCGAGCGCCCCACCCGCCTCGACAAGGCCCGTGAGCTCGGCTACAAGGCCAAGCAGGGCATCGTCGTGGTCCGCGTCTCCGTCCGCAAGGGCGGCGCGCGCAAACAGCGCCACAAGGCCGGCCGCCGCACGAAGCGCCAGGGCGTCAACCGCATCGGCCGCCGCAAGTCCATCCCGCGCATCGCGGAGGAGCGCGCCTCTCGCAAGCACCCCAACCTGCGCGTGCTGAACTCCTACGGCGTCGGACAGGACGGCTCCCAGAAGTGGCAGGAAGTCATCCTCGTCGACCCCGAGCACCCGGCCATCCAGAACGACGACGACCTCAACTGGATCTGCGACGACACCCACGAGGGCCGCGCCTTCCGCGGTCTCACCAACGCGGGCAAGAAGAACCGCGGTCTCCAGAACCGCGGCAAGGGCACGGAGCACATCCGTCCGTCCATCCGCGCCGGCAACGGCCGCGGCAAGTAACGCCCCGCGCACCGCGCCAATCTCCTCTCTTTATCGACCGCCGAGCCGCGGCTTCGTCGCCGTCGGAATCGACGGCCCGTACGCTTATTCCGGCCGCTCCGGACTACTGACACGACTGCATGGTCAGTATCGAAATCAGCGGACCGCTGCTCCTCGCCGCCGCGGTCCTCGGGGCGACGTGGATATACCGGGACGCGAAGCGCCGCGCGATGGACACGGCGGACATGTGGGCGGTCGGGTTCTTCGTCGCGTTCGTCCTCCTGCCGGTGCTCGGCGGCCTCGCCGTCTTCGTCTTCTACCTCCGAAACCGGAACCGGCGGCGGGGGTCGCCCGTCGCGGTTCCCGGGGCGTAGGTTCGGGCGTCGCTCTGCGAGTCGAGAAGAGCAGTCGTGAAACCCCGTCGGCGACTCAGAACGGCGACGTGGGTCCGAGGTCCGCCTCGCCCTCGGACCCGTCTTCGACCGCGCCGTCCCACGCGTCGAAGCCGCCGCGGAGGCTGGACACGTCGGCGTCGACGTTGCTGTCCAGCACCGAGGCGACCTGCTTCGAACTCTTGCCGACGTAACACGAGACGACGACCTCGGCGGGCCACTCGCGGTCGAACACCTCGGGGCCGAGCGTCGCCGCCGGGAGGTTCTCCGAATCGGGGATGTGTCCGGACGCGTACGACGAGGGGTCTCGAATGTCGACGACGGCGATGTCTTCGTCGTCGGCCAGTCTCTCGCGTAGTTCGTCGGGCGTCGTCTCGGCGACCATACCCGACGTGACGGGCGGAGCGTCAAAGGCGCGTCGCTTCCGGCGATGTCGTCGTCGGAGACAGCGGTCCGCGACCCGGGCCACGGGAACCGGTCCGCCCGTGCCGCGGCTTTATTCGGGGCCGACGCCAACCTCGGGATATGACGCTCTCACTCGACGCCACCCAGTTGGACCGCTACTCGCGGCACATCATCATGGACGAGGTCGGCCCGGAGGGCCAAGAGCGACTGCTCTCGGCGCGGGTCGTCGTCGTCGGCGCGGGCGGGTTGGGCGCGCCGGCCATCGAGTACCTCGCGGCGGTCGGCGTCGGCGAACTCGTCGTCGTCGACGACGACGTGGTCGAGCGGAGCAACCTCCAGCGGCAGGTCATCCACCGCGACGACGACGTGGGCGTGGCCAAAGCCGAGAGCGCCGCCGCGTTCGTCCGCGGGCTCAACCCCGACGTGTCGGTCGAGCCGGTCGAAGCCCGCGTGGACAAGTCGAACGTCCACGAGATTCTCGCGGGCGCGGACGTGGTGGTCGACGCCTCCGACAACTTCCCGACGCGCTACCTCCTCAACGACGTCTGTCGCTTCGAGGATATTCCGCTGGTCCACGGAGCCATCTACAAGTTCGAGGGGCAGGCGACGACGCTCGTCCCCGAGGGGCCGTGCTACCGGTGTCTGTTCGCCGAAGCGCCCGAACCGGGGACTGTCCCCGACTGCGCGACGACCGGCGTCCTCGGCGTCCTCCCCGGGACGGTCGGCTGTATTCAGGCGACGGAAGCGATGAAGCTCCTCCTCGACGAGGGCGAGGTGCTCGACGGCCGGCTCCTGTTTTACGACGCCATGGACATGACGTTCGAGACGGTCCCGTACCGGAAGAACCCGGACTGCCCCGTCTGCGGCGAGGGCGGCGTCGACTCCATCGAGGACATCGACTACGTCGAGAGCTGCGCAATCAGTCTCGACTGAGAAGAGAACTCCAACGCGGCGTCGTCGAACGCCCCGAGTCGGTCGCGCTACCGGTCGAACTGGAACCCGCCGAACTCGTCCGCAGAGCCGCCGTCGGTCGCCGCGCGGACCGAGTCGGCGTCCGCGCCGTCGACCACCTCGTCGAAGTCCATCGCGTCCAGTTCCTCGACCGCCGCCGCGTCGCCGCCGACGAGGGCGTCCACCCGGTCGGCGAGCGCGTCGAGCGCGACCGTCTGGTCGGCCGTCGCGTCGGTGATGTCGGTCGTCGACGCCTCGGCCGCGGTCGCGTGTTCCTGGGCCACCTGAATCGTGGTCGTGACCTCCTCGATGTTGGTCGCCTGCGAGTCGGTCGCGCGGGCGACCTCGGTGACGCCGTTGGCCGCGGAGTCGGCGGCATCGGCGATTTCCGAGAGCGAGGCGAGCACGTCCTCGATTTCGCCGGAGGCGACCTGAATCTGCTCGTGGGACTGCTCGGAGGCCAGTACCGTCTCGTCGGCCTGTTCCTGAATCTCGGCGATGCTGTCGGCGATTTCCTCCGTGTGCTCGTGGGTCTGGTTCGCGAGCTGTTTGACCTCGTCGGCGACGACCGAGAAGCCCTCGCCGGCCTCGCCGGCGCGGGCGGCCTCGATGTTCGCGTTGAGCGCGAGCAGGTTCGTCCGGTCTGCGACCTCCGCGATGACCTCGACGACCTCCTCGATGACGACCATGCGCTGTTGGAGTTCGGTCACGCTGTCGAGCAGTTCGTCGGAGATGTCGATGACCTGGTCGGTCGCGGACCGGATGCTCTGGCCGGCCTCCTGCCCGTTTTCGGCGGCCGCGCGGGCCTGATTCGCCGCCGACGCGACCTCGTCGGAGGTGGCCGCTATCTCCTCCATGCTGGCCGAGAGGTCCTGCATCTCCTCTGCGCCCGTCGAGAGGAGGTCCGCCTGCTCCGTGACCTGCGACTCGATGTCGGTCGCGGCGGTCGCGGCCCGCTGAATCGCGCCGCCGAGGTCGGCCGTCGTGGCGTCGACCTCGCTGGCGAGGCGGTCGAACCGGGTCGCCATCTCGTTGAGGTCCGAGACGACCGCCAGCGTCTCGTCGTTGAGGACGCCGCGGTCGTCCGCGAACGACGCGCGGGCCGAGAGGTCGCCGGCCGTGAGGCTCCCGATGGTGGTCGAGACCTCGTCGACGAGCGCCTCCGACGCCCGCTGTTTCTCCACGGCGTCGGTCCGGTCGTGGACCGCCTCGACGACGCCGACCAGTTCGTCGCCCTCGAACAGCGGTTGGGCGGTGAAAGCGATGTGCCGGTCCGCGCCGTGTCGGTCGGTCATGGTACTGGTGTCGCGGTAGAGCCGGCTCCCCTCGTCGACCACGTCGAGCCCGTGGACCTCGTCGGCGGTCCGCGGGTCGTCGAGCACCTTGTCGGCGAGCGTCTTCGCCCGCCGGCCGTCCGGGTAGAACAGTTCGCTCACGTGTTCCGACCCGAGCGCCTCCGCCGCGGGAACGCCCGTGAGTTTCGTAATCGGGCCGTTCCACGTGATGACCCGGCCGTCGGCGTCGAGGACGAACACCGGCATTCCCACGCCGTCGAGCAGGCTACCGGTGTCCAGTCGCTCCGCCGCCAGCGCGACCGTCCCTCGTTCGTCAGCCTGTGCGCCACCGTCGGTCCGCGTCCGAGCCCCGACCCCCGGGACCAGCGCCGCGAGTCGCGAAAGCAGGTCCATACGTCCACCTCACGCGGATTGCCGGTATAACGCTACGCTCCGAGATATCATATTTGATATTGGGTGATATGAAAGTGATATTTTCTGGCGAACGGAGACGGAGAACGAACGGTCGAGAAACGCGGTCGTCGGGCGGGAGAGCCGAATGGGGACCGAGGAAGGCCGAGTGAGGGACCGGAGAGGGCCGGATGAAGGACCGGAGGGCCGAATGGGGGACGAGTCGTTCGGAGGGTCGCAGGGTGCCCTGCGACGGGTGCGGCGTCAGTCGAGTCTGTCGGAACGGCCGTCGTCGGTGCGGTCGGAACGGCCGTCTGCGTCGAGACCGCCGTCGGTCGCCGGGGCGTCGAGTTCGGCGGTCGACGCGGCGTCTGCGTCGGCGAACGCGCCGTCGCGGTCGGCGGCGTCGTGGTCGACGGTGAACTCGGAGACGAGCGACATCAGCCGCTCGGACTGGGTAGCGAGACGGTCCGCGCCGTCGGAGACCTCGCTGAGCGAGGCGGTCTGTTCTTCGGCCGCGGCCGCGACCGACTCGGCGCGCTCGGCGGTCTCGTCGCTGATATCGGAGACGCGGTCCATCATCGACGCGACCTCCTCGGTCGAGGCGGCCTGTTCGTCCGTGGTCCGGCTGATTTCGTCGACGCCGTCGGTCGTCTCGCGGACGTTCTCGACGATGGTGTCGAGCGAGTCGCGGGCCGTCTGGACCGCGTCGACGCCGGAGTCGACGGCGTCGCGCGTCTCGCGCATCTCGGAGACGGACGCCGCGGACTTCGCTTGGACCTCCTCGATAGTCGCCTCGATTTCCTCGGCGGAGGCCTTGGTCTCGCCGGCGAGTTCCTTGACCTCGTTTGCGACGACCGAGAAGCCCTCGCCGGCCTCGCCGGCGCGGGCGGCCTCGATGTTCGCGTTGAGCGCGAGGATGTTCGTCTGCTCCGCGATGTCGGTGATGAGTTCGACGATGTCGCCGATTTCGGCCATGTCGCCTTCGAGGTCCTCGATGCGGTCGACCGTCCGGCGGGTCTGCGTCTCGACGGTCTCGATGGTGTCGATGGCGTTGGCGGCCGCCTCGTGGCCGTCCTCGCTCGCTTCGAGGGTGTGCTGGGCGGTCCGTTCGAGCTCGCTCGCCGAGGAGGCGACCTCCTCGATGGTCGCAGAGAGGTTGCTCGTCTCGCTCGTCGTCTGCCGGAGGTTCTCGCGCTGTTCGTGCGCGCCCTCGGCCATGACCTGCGTGGACTCGCTGACCTGTCGGCTCGCGCGCTCTATCTCCTGGGAGCTCGCGGTGACCTCCTGGCTGGCCGCGGCGACGGTCTCGGCGAACTCGACGACCTCCGCGACGGTCGCTTCGAGCTCGTCGGCCATGTCGTTGAACGACCGCGCCATCTCGTTCATCGCGTCGTTGTCGGCGTCCTCCGACATCCGGCGCGTGAGGTCGCCGTCGGCGGCGTCCGCCATCGTCTCACTGAACTCGGCGGCCGTCGCTTCGAGTTCGGTGATGAGGGCTTCGAGTTCCGTGTGCGTCTGGCCCATCGACTCGCCGAACGACCCCGGGATGTCCTCGTCGAGGACGGGGTCGTCGAAGCGCTTGTCCGCGAGCGCCTCGGCCTGCCCGGCGACGGTCGTCAGGTACGACTGCATCGACTCGAAGGAGTCGTACAGCCGGCCCATCTCGTCGATGCGGGCGGTGTTCGGGAGGTCGCCGTCGACCTCGCCGTTGGCGATGTCGTCGGCGTTGCGGGCGACGACCGAGAGGGACCGCGCGGTGCCGCGGCCCATGGTCGCGCCGACGAGGAACAGCGCGCCGACGCCGAACGCGACGAGGAGCATCACGTTCGTCGTCACCTGCGACTGGAGCGCGAACGCCCGGTCGGCCGGGACGTGGTAGGTGAGCACCCAGTCGGTGCCGGTGATGGGCGCGTACGCCATCGCGTACTCGCCGGACGCCATGCCCGTGCGGGCGGAGACGACCTCGTAGCCGGTCTGGCCGGACAGCGCCGCGTCGATGACCTCGATGGACGAGCCGTCGGCGGCCGCGTACTGGTCGAGGATGGACGCCTTCCGGTTGTCGAAGAGGATGGTTCCCGACTCGGAGACGACCTTGGTGTCGCCGGTCGCGTAGGGCGATTCGAACTGGTGGGAGCCCGCTGCGAGCGACGCCGTCAGGACGATTGCGCCGTTGGCCCCGGAGACGGGCGCGGCGAACGCGACGACCGGCTCGCCGCCGGACTCGTACGGCTCGGTGACGGTCACGGACTGGCCCGACGCCAGCGACGCGGCGTCGTCGGCCCACGGCGCGGACAGCGAGTCGAGCGACTGCCCGGTCGCGCTGTCGGTCGTGCTCGCGACGACCGCGCCGGTGTCGGCGTCGACGTAGTGGAGCGAGCGAACGTCGCCGGAGAGTTGGATGAGCTTCCCTTCGAGCCACCGCTGGTGGTCGGCGGACGGAGTCCCGGCCGGTTGGTCCGCGAGCGACTCGGCGAGGAACGAGACGGTGGACTCCTTCGAGGTCACCCAGTCGGCGACCGACTTGGCCTCCGTCGCCGCCGCGCCGCGAATCTGCGACTCGGTCTGCGACTCGACGACCGACTTGGTGTCGAAGTGGATGTACGCGCCCGCGCCGCCCATGACGAGCGCGATGAGGAGGAGCACAACCCCGAATTTCGCCGCGTAGCGGCGGCGAATCACGTTCGGAAGCGCCCGTTCGAGGAGGCTCGTCAGCCGCGAAAACGGGTTCATTGGTCACCTCCGGACTCGAAGAACTGGCGCTGGAGGAGTTCGACCTGCTCGACCGAGCCGTTGTGGACCCGCTCGACGAGGTACGAACTCAGCGGTTCGAGCGCCTCGGTGAGGTCGACCCCGCTCGACGCGCCCTGGTAGTTCAGTTCGCGGCCGGCGTCGACGAGCGTTCGAACCCGGTCGAACTCGCCGACAGAGACGGTGTGTCCGGTTCCGCCCGAGACGGTCTGCAGGGCGTCTGCGATGGCCGGACCCGACGCCTCGCCCGCGTACTCCGCCGCGGTCGCCATGAGGAACAGGGCGTCGTAGGCGTTCGCCGCGTAGGGTTGCAGCGGGGCGATGTCGGAGAGCCGCTGGGAGAGGTGGAAGTAGCCGTCAGTCCGAACCGACGACAGCGAGGCGCTGTAGAAGCCCTCGTAGTAGGGCGGAATCTCGCCGTCGAACAGGCCGGCCGAGAAGACCCACGGGGCCTCGTAGTCGGACGCGCCGTAGGCGTCGAGGACGCCCCCCTCCTGTCCGGGGACGCTGACGAAGCCGACCGCGTCGGGCGAGTCGGCGAACACCTCGTCGACGACGCCGCCGAAGTCGTCCGCGGCCGGGTCGTAGCTGACCTCGGTGACGACCTCCGCGTCGAGTTGGTCGCCGAGTGCGGTGCCGAGGTCGGAGCCGAAGGCCCCGTCGACGGTGAGCACGGCGACCCGGTCGGCGTCGGCGTACTGCGGCGCGTCGAGAATCTTCGCCATCGCGGTCGCCTGCAGGCTGTCGCTCGGGACGGTGCGGCCGAAGAACTTCCGACCGTCGGCGCGCCCGGCCTCCGAGAGCCGCGGGTTCGTGCTCGCCGGACTCATCTCCATGACGGCGTCGTCGGCCGCCTCGGGGGCGAGCGCGAGCGACACGTCGCTGACGAGGCCGCCGACGAAGCCGACGACGCCCGCGTCGGCCAGCGAGGCGTAGCCGTCCGTCGCGACCGACGCGGACCCCTCCGTGTCCACGGTGGTCAGTTCGACCGGCCGCCCGAGCACGCCGCCCGCGCGGTTGATGTCTTCGACCGCCTGCTCGGCGGCGCGTTTGCCGTGCACTCCCACCTGCTCCAGCGACCCGCTGACGGGCAACATCGCCCCGAATCGAACGGGCTCCCCGGACTCCGTTCCGAACGTCCCCACGCACCCGGACAGCGAGCCGAGCCCCACCGCGCCGGCGGCGGTGCGGAGAAACGTTCGTCTGTCGTACCTTGCTGTCACAGATTTCCCGAGACAACTCCCGTATATAATTTTGGGCCGCCGATTATCATACGCTGTATTTTTGGGACGATTGTCCAACATCGAACACGAGATATGGATGTGCTACCACGCAACAGCCGAGCGAGTCGTCGCGCCGAGGGGTCAGTTTCGGGGCGCTCGCACTCCCTCACGACTGGGGCATCGTAGCGTTTTATCCGCCGGCCCGCCCACGTGCGGACATGACTACTCAGGGAATCGTCGGACAGTTCCTCTCGCTGAAAGAGGAGACCGACGCCGACCTGCTCGCCATGCAGTGCGGCGACTTCTACGAGTTCTTCGCCGACGACGCCGAGACCGTCGGCCGCGAACTCGACCTCAAGGTCTCCCAGAAGTCCTCGCACGGGTCGTCGTATCCGATGGCGGGCGTGCCGCTGAACGACCTGACGCCCTACCTCAAGGCGCTCGTCGAGCGCGGCTACCGGGTCGCCGTCGCCGACCAGTACGAGACCGAGTCCGGCGACCTCCGCCGCGAAATCAAGCGCGTCGTCACGCCGGGGACGCTCCTCGAAACGTCGCGCGCCGACGCGCAGTTCCTCGCGGCCGTCGTGACCGACGGCGACGGGGTCGGCCTCGCGTTCGCCGACATCACCACCGGCCAGTTCCTCGTCACCGAGGCCGCGACCGTCGACGACGCCGCGGCCGAACTCTACCGCTTCGCCCCCGTCGAAGTCCTCCCCGGCCCGGAACTGCGCGGCGACGACGAGACGCTCTCTCGGCTGCGCGAGGCCACGGACGCCTCCTTCTCGCTTTTCTCCACCGAGGCGTTCGCGCCGGGTCGCGCCCGCCACGCCGTCCGCGAGCAGTTCGGCGCGTCCACGGTCGACAGCGTCGGTCTCGACTCCGACCTCGCGACCCGCGCCGCCGGCGGCGTCCTCGCCTACGTCGAGGAGACGGGCGCGGGCGTCCTCCGGTCGATGACCCGCCTGCAGGTCTACCACCCCTCGGACCTGCTCGAACTCGACGCGACCACCCAGCGCAACCTCGAACTCATCGAGACGATGCACGGCGACCGCTCGGGGTCGCTGTTCGACACGATAGACCACACCGTCACCTCTCCCGGCGGCCGCCTCCTCCGGGAGTGGTTGACCCGACCGCGGCGCGACCGCGACGAACTCGCCCGCCGACTCGACGCCGTGCAGTCGCTCGCCGCGGCCGCCCTCGCCCGCGAGCGCGTTCGCGAGGTGCTCGACGGGGCGTACGACCTCGAACGGCTCGCCTCCCGGTCGGCGTCCGGGAGCGCCGGCGCGTCCGACCTGCTCTCGGTTCGGGACACCCTCTCCGTGCTTCCCGCGCTCGCCGACGCCATCGAGGGGACCGAACTCGCGGACTCCCCGCTCGCGGAAGTCGTCTCGCGGCCGGACCGGGACGCCGCGGCCGACCTCCGCGCCGACCTCGCCGACGCGCTCGCCGAGGACCCGCCGAAGACGGTCACGCAGGGCGGGCTGTTCCAGAAGGGCTACGACGACGAACTCGACGCCCTCATCGAGCGCCACGAGTCGGCGAAGTCGTGGCTCGACACGCTCGCCGACCGCGAAAAGCGGGACCACGGCCTCTCGCACGTCACCGTCGACCGCAACAAGACCGACGGCTACTACATCCAGGTCGGCAAGTCGGTCGCCGACCAGGTGCCCGAACACTACCGGCAGATAAAGACGCTCAAGAACTCAAAGCGCTTCGTCACCGAGGAGTTAGAGGAGAAAGAACGCGAGGTGCTCCGGCTCGAAGAGGCCCGCGGCGACCTCGAATACGAACTGTTCGAGGACCTCCGCGAGCGCGTGGCCCGGCGCGCCGAACTCTTACAGGACGTGGGCCGGACCATCGCCGAGGTGGACGCGCTGGCGTCGCTCGCGACCCACGCCGCCGGCAACGGCTGGACGCGCCCCGAACTCACGGACGCCGGGGCGCTCGACATCGAGGCCGGTCGCCACCCGGTCGTGGAGACGACGACCGACTTCGTCCCGAACGACCTCCGCATGGACGACGAGCGCGGCTTCCTCATCGTCACCGGGCCGAACATGTCCGGCAAATCGACGTACATGCGGCAGGCGGCGCTCATCACGCTCCTCGCGCAGGTCGGCAGTTTCGTCCCCGCGCGCTCGGCGACCGTCGGCGTCGTCGACGGCATCTACACCCGCGTCGGCGCGCTGGACGAACTCGCGCAGGGTCGCTCGACGTTCATGGTCGAGATGCAGGAACTCTCGAACATCCTCCACTCGGCCACCGAGGACTCGCTCGTCATCCTCGACGAGGTGGGCCGCGGAACCGCCACCTACGACGGCATCTCCATCGCGTGGGCGGCCACCGAATACCTGCATAACGAGATACGGGCCAAGACGCTCTTCGCCACGCACTACCACGAGCTGACGACCCTCGCGGACCACCTCGACCGCGTCGCCAACGTCCACGTCGCGGCCGACGAGCGCGACGGGGACGTGACCTTCCTCAGGACCGTCGTCGACGGCCCGACCGACCGGAGTTACGGGATTCACGTCGCCGATTTGGCGGGGGTTCCGCGCCCGGTCGTCGACCGCGCCGCCGACGTGCTCGACCGGCTCCGCGAGGAGAAGGCCATCGAGGCGAAGGGGTCCGGAACCTCGGAGCCCGTACAGGCCGTCTTCGACGTGGGGAGCGGACAGATGAACGTCGCGGGGGGCGGCGACGCCGCCGGCGATTCGGCGGGCTCCGGCGCGCCCGCGAACGGCGCGACGGGCAACGGGTCGGCCGGGGCGCTCGCCGGGGCGAGCACCGAGGCGGCCGACGCCGAGACAGAGACCGAGTCCGGGGCCGCGGTGGACCCGGAGGCCGAAGCCGTCCTCGACGAACTCCGGGCGACCGACGTGAACGACACGTCGCCGCTGGACCTGATGGCGAAGGTGCAGGCCTGGCAGTCGAAACTGGACGGCGGTGACGGCGCATGAGCGACATCAAACAGCTCGACGAGAAGACCATCCAGCGCATCGCCGCCGGCGAGGTGGTCGAACGACCCGCCTCGGTCGTCAAGGAGCTGTTCGAAAACAGCCTCGACGCGGACGCGACGCGCATCTCCGTGGCCGTCGACGCCGGCGGCGTGGAGGGCGTCCGCATCCGCGACGACGGCGTCGGCATGAGCGAGGAGGACCTCGAACTCGCCGTCCGCGAGCACACGACGAGCAAAATCGGCGACATCGAGGACCTCGAAGCCGGCGTCGGCACCCTCGGCTTCCGCGGCGAGGCGCTGCACACCATCGGCGCGGTCTCGCGGCTGACCATCCGGTCGAAGCCCCGCGGCGGCGACGTGGGGACAGAGCTGAACTACGAGGGCGGCGAGGTCGAGTCGATTCGGCCCGCCGGCTGTCCCGAGGGGACGGTCGTCGAGGTCGACGACCTGTTTTACAACACGCCCGCGCGCCGGAAGTTCCTCAAGACGACGGCGACCGAGTTCGACCACGTCAACGCGGTCGTCACCCACTACGCCCTCGCCAACCCCGACGTGGCCGTCTCGCTCGAACACGACGACCGCGAGGTGTTCGCCACCGAGGGTCGCGGCGACCTCCAGTCGACCGTGCTCTCGGTGTACGGCCGCGAGGTCGCGGAGTCGATGGTTCCGGTCGACCGCGACGCCCCCGGCGTCTCCGTCTCGGGGCTCGTGAGCCACCCCGAGACGACCCGAAGCACCCGCGACTATCTCTCGACGTTCGTCAACGACCGCTACGTTACCGACCGCGTGCTCCGCGAGGCCGTCCTCGACGCCTACGGCGGCCAACTCGACGCCGACCGCTACCCCTTCGCGGTGCTGTTCGTCGAGGTCGCGGCCGACGCCGTGGACGTGAACGTCCACCCGCGGAAGATGGAGGTCCGCTGGGACGACGAGGCCGGCGTCAAGCGCGACGTGACCGACGCGGTCGAAGACGCCCTGCTGAATCACGGCCTCGTCCGGTCGTCGGCCCCGCGGGGCCGGTCGAAAGCCGACGAGGCGGCCATCGAACCCGGTTCGCCGGACGACGACGACGCGGCGTCGATGGACCCCCACGAGGTCCGGGAAGCGGAATCGGCCGGCGAAACAGACGACGCGGACCCCCCGTCCGCGCGGGACGTGCAGTCGGCGCGGGAGGCCCGCGAGTCGGACGCGCGGTCGAATCCGGACCCGGACCCGGACGCGGCCGACGACGCCGGACCAGACACCACGACTGCAACTGAACGTGGGGCGGGAGTCGGCACCGACAATCCGACTGACGGCGACGCCGATACGCCCGCCGAGACGCCCGAGGGTTCGGGGGGTTCGTCCGGTTCGACTTCGCCCTCGACGCCGGCGTCCGCGCCGCCGACGCCGCCCCGCGAGTACGACCTCGCGCCGGGACCGGAGACGACCGAGCAGTCGTCGCTTTCGACCGACGACGAGACTGAACCGGAGGCGGCGCAGGCACCGAGGCCGTCCGACGACCCCGAATCGGAGACCGAGTCGGACAGCGAAACCCCGCCACGTCGTCCCTCGCGCATTACCGCGCCGACGACCCAGCGCGACCTCTCCGGGGAGGAGGCGGACCTCTCGCCCGAGTTCGATTCGCTCCCGTCGATGCGAATCATCGGCCAACTCGCGGACACCTACATCGTCGCCGAGACCGGCGAGGGGTTGGTCCTCGTCGACCAGCACGCCGCCGACGAGCGCGTGAACTACGAGCGCCTGAAGGGCGAGGTCGAAGGCGACACGCCGACGCAGGCGCTGGCCGAACCGGTCGAACTCGAACTCACGGCGCGCGAGGCGGCGCTGTTCGAGGAGTACCGCGAGGCGCTGGCGCAGGTGGGCTTCCACGCCGGGCGGACCGGCGAGCGGACCGTCTCCGTGCGGACCGTGCCGGCGGTGTTCGACGCCGCGCTCGACCCCGGACTGCTCCGCGACGCGCTGACGGCGTTCGTCCGCGAGGAGGCCGACGGCGGCCGGAAGACCGTCGACGCCGTCGCCGACGAACTGCTGTCGGACCTCGCGTGTTACCCCTCGATTACGGGCAACACGTCGCTCCGGGAGGGCTCCGTGCTCGACCTGCTCGCCGCGCTCGACGACTGCGAGAATCCCTACGCCTGCCCCCACGGTCGCCCGGTCATCATCGAGTTCGACCGCGACGAAATCGCCTCGCGCTTCGAGCGCGACTACCCCGGCCACGGCGGGCGGCGACGCGAGGAGTAGCCGGCGCGGGTCGGTCGCGTTGCCGCCGCTATCCGCGACCCGACCTCCGATTCTCGGAACCGATAGCATCGGCGAGGATTCAAGTCGGGGCACCGAGACGGTGGAGGCGATGAACCCGCTGGTCTTTCTGGGCATCTGCTTCGGGCCGCTGGCGCTCGTCGTCTCGTATCTCTTCACGGCGGCGACCGGACCGAGCGTGCCGCCGTGGGCCGACGCGGCCGGGCAGGCGATTCGGCTCTACGGGACGGCGGCCGCCGTGGTCGTCGGCCCGCTGGCGCTCCACGCCGACCGGCTGGACCTCGCCCGCGAGAGCGACTGGGTTCCCTCGCCCGTGTACTACCTCGTCGCGATTCCGTTTCTGAGCATCCCAATCGCGTTCATCTACCTGATCCGGCGATTGACAGCCGCGTGAGCCGGCGCGGGGGGCGAGCGAATCGACCGCAGGCGTGTCATTCGACGGCAACGCCGGAGGTTTATATCGCGCCCGCGAACGGCCTTCCATGACAGCACTCGTGACCTTCGGCGAGACGATGCTTCGGCTGTCGCCGCCGCGTGGCGAGCGACTCGAGACCGCCCGCGAACTCGAAGTGCAGGCGGGCGGCGCGGAGTCGAACGTCGCCGTCGCCGCCACCCGACTCGGAGGGGACGCAGCGTGGTTCTCGAAGCTCCCGGACTCGCCGCTCGGCCGGCGAATCGTCGGCGAACTCCGGAGCCACGGCGTCGACACCGACGGCGTCGTCTGGACCGACGACGCCCGGCAGGGCGTCTACTACCTCGAACACGGGGCGTCGCCGCGCCCGACGAACGTCGTCTACGACCGCGCCGACGCGGCCGTGACGACGCTGGAGACGGGCGAAACCGACCTCGACGCCGTCCGCGACGCCGAGGTGTGCTACACGAGCGGCATCACCCCCGCGCTCTCCGAGACGCTCCGCGAGACCACGGCCGACGTGCTCGATGCGGCGCAGGACGCCGGGACGACGACCGCCTTCGACCTGAACTACCGGACGAAGCTCTGGTCGCCCGAGGAGGCGGCCGAGGGCTACCGAGCCCTGCTCGGCTCCGTCGACCTGCTGTTCGCCGCCGAACGCGACGCGGCGACCGTCCTCGGGCGCGACGGCGACGCCGAGTCGGTCGCCCGCGGGCTCGCCGAGGACTACGGTATCGAGACCGTCGTCGTCACCCGCGGCGAGGAGGGGTCGCTCGCCGTCTCCGGCGGAGCGGTGTCCGAACAGGGCGTCTACGAGGCGGAGACCCGCGACGCCATCGGGACCGGCGACGCCTTCGTCGGCGGCTACCTCGCCAAGCACCTCGACGGCGGGAGCGTGGCCGAGTCGCTGCAGTGGGCGTCGGCGACGGCGTCGCTCAAGCGGACCGTCGACGGCGACATCGCGGTCGTCAACCCCGAGGACGTCGAGCGCGTCGTCGCCGACGAGGGCGACGGCATCTCGCGGTAGGGTCGCCCGGCGACCGGCGGCGACCGGCAGGCGTATTTCCGTCCGTCCAGTAGCCGCCGACATGGAGGTCACGACGACCGGCCGGTTCCGGGTCTATCGCAGTCCGCGCGACGGAGACGAACTCCTCTTGCTCGAACTCCCCGAGGAGCGCGTCGACTGGACCGACCCGGCCGTCGAGACCGACGCCGACGACGCCTACTCACCGACCTACGTGCCACAGACCGGCTACGACGGCGACCTCGCAGAGCGCGTCTCGGCGCTCGAACCCGGAAACGAAATCGAGGCGACGTTGACGTGGGACGACGGCGACCCGCAGTTTGCGAACGTGTCGGTCCGCGACCGGACCCGCTTTCGGTTCGTCGGTGCCGCGACGGGGCTGTTCGAGGCCGCCCGCGAGACGTGGCAGGCGACCGGCGACGGCGAGGCCATCGGCTCGCGCGTCACCTACGGCACCGACGGCGACCCGAACGCCGTGCTCTACGTCTTCGCGAAACAGCCCGGCGCGCGCGACCTGTTCGACGAGTTCGGCGACGGCGTCGTCCCCGTGGACCCGCTTTTAGACCGCCTCGACGACGAGGCCGACGTCCCCGACGCGCCCCGCGAGGTGTTCGTCTTGCGCCCCCTCGACGAGGAGTTCGTCCTCGTCGCCATCGCGCTCGACCGAGACGGACTGTTCGCGCGGACGATGCGCGACACCTACTGCTGACGCGCCGCGGGTCGTCGCCGGTCACTCCCGAGGCGCACTCGGTCACTCGGCGTCGCTCGGCGCACGGGAACCGCACTCAGAACACCGATAGACGGCCCGCCAGCCGCCGCCGGTGACGAACCGCCGCCGAAACGAGTGTCTCGCGCCGCACTCGTCGCAGACCGTCGGCGGTCCGTTCGGGTCGGACGGGTCGCGCATACGCCGAGTCGTGGCGGAGAGGACTAAATGCCACCGTCGCCAGTCGTCGCCGACGCCGTCGTGTCCGGGCGGCGAGCGGCCGGCGAGCGGGCGGGGTGCGGCCGGCGACGAGTTCGACTGAACTGACAGACTCGACAGAAAAGCGGGGCGACGAAGCGTTAGTTCTCTTGGGTCCAGCGCTGGTAGACCGCGGAGCCGCCGAGAACGGCGAAGACGAGCGAGCCGAGACCGGGCGCGCCGACGCCGGAGATGACCGGGACGCCGACAGCAGCGGCGATCATGAGGACGATGCCGAGTGCGGCGAGCGCGGCGTAGTACTCGCTCCACGAGAGTTCGCCCTCGGGGACGACCTCCATGTAGACCGTCACGTCGCCCGCCTCGGCCAGCGAGACGACCTTCGACTCGTCGTCGTAGTTCACGATGTCCAGTTCGGCGAGTTTGGGGATGTGGGTCTGTTGCAGCGAGACGTAGGCGCTCTGGCGGATGTTCCGCGGCGGCGGCGACTCCCCGGTCTCCGCTTCCGCGATGCGCTCCGAGAGTTCGCGGAGGGTCAGGTCGCCGTCTTGGAGGAACTCGATGGCCATCCGACGGCGGTCGTTACTCAGTACCTCGTGAATTCGCGTCTCGGAGAGTCCGGGTTCGGATGTTGTCGCCATACGAGGATTCGATCGATTTGTGACTGGTCGCTTCTTCTATATTAACAGTTCGCCTCCGGAATCGCCGTCCGGAATAACGAGTATCGGCAGAAACCAAGGCCCTTATTTCACTCTAACGCCCGAATTGCGGCTCTATTTCGACTGCCAATCGGCCAAAAGATACATTAATGACACGTTCTGCGCCCGACGCGACCCGAAACGTAGTGGCCCGGTGACACGAATTCCTCGCACGCATCACCGGGGGTTACGATGCGGTCGTCGCCAACGGCCCCGCGCCTGCGGGGCGTCCGGCGGAACGAGCCCGACGAGCCCGACGAGAAGACTCAACAGGCCGCGGCGACGACATCGGGCGATGAGCGACCCCGTCCCCGTCATCATCTACACGCGCACGGAGTGTCACCTCTGCGACGAGGCGGAGGAGACCGTCCACGAGGTCGCAGGCGAGACGGACGTCCCGGTCGATATCGAGCTCGTGAACGTCGATACCGACGACGAACTCAGCGAGAAGTACGGGGAGCGAGTGCCGTACGTCTACGTGGACGGCCGACCGGCGTTCAAGTTCCGCGTCGACGCCGACCGGCTCAGGGAGAAACTGACCGCGGCCCAGGAGTGAGCGCCGTCACTCGGCGTCGTCGATGTCGACCCACTCGACGCCGCGGAACTCGAAGCGCGCGCCGCCGTCGGTGCCGTCGGTGAGCGTGACCGACCAGCCGTGGGCCTCGGCGATGTTTTCGACGATAGCCAACCCGAAGCCCGTCCCGGTTCGGTCGGTCGTGTACCCGTGTTCGAACACCCGCTCGCGGAGCGACTCGGGGATGCCGTCGCCGTCGTCTTCGACGTAGAAGCCCGCGTCGTCGTCGAGTCGGCCGACGGTCACGGTCGCGGCCGCGGCGCCGTGCTCGACAGCGTCACCAGACGTAGTCTGGTTGCCTGTGGAACCGTGTTCCACAGCGTCGTCGGATGGAGTCCGACTGCCTGTAGAACCATGTTCTACAGCGTTGCGAAACAGGTTCTCGAACAGTTGGAGGAGCCTGCCCGTGTCGGCGCGGACCACGCCGAGGTCGAGCGGTTCGAGACGGGCGTCCTCGGTGGCGACGAAGCTCCACGCGTGGGTGACCTTCGACCGGAGGTCGACCGCCTCGAACTCCGTGACCGGCGAGCCCTGTCGGGCGAGCGTGAGCAGGTCGCTGATGAGGGCGTTCATCCGTTCGAGCGCCGTCTCTATCTTTTCGAAGTGCTCCGGGTCGCCGGTGTCGGCCGCGATTTCGAGGTAGCCCTTGGCGACCGAAAGCGGGTTTCGGAGGTCGTGTGCGACCACGGAGACGAACTCGTCGAGGCGCTCGTTCGCCGCCGCGAGTTCGGCCTCGCGGTCGCGGAGCGTCTGTTCGCGCTTCGCCCGCTCGACGGCCGACGAGACGGTGGACGCGAGCAGTTGGAGGAGTTCGACGTCGACGTCGGTGAACGCCCCCTGACGGGTGTCGCCGGTGAGGAGGACGCCGTACTCGCCGAGCGGGACGTGGATCTCAGACTCGATGGACGAGTCGGGGTGCTGCACCTCCGACCCGCCGACGGTTCGCTCGTACACCCGCACCTCGTTGGCGTCGAACGCCTCCCAGATGAGCGTCTCCTCGCCGTCGCGGTGGAGGGTGGGCGACTCGCCGAACACCTGCCGGGCGGCGTCGGACTGCGCGACCGGGACGAGCGCGTCGTCGTCGGGGTCGTAGAACCACACGCCCGAGATGGGCCAGCCGACCACGTCGCGGACGGCCTCGACGGCGACGGCCGCGACGGCCTCGCTCGTCTCGACGCGGAGGAGTTCGCGGGCGACCGACTGCAGGTCGCGAAGCGCCCGTTCGAGGCGCTCGCGCTCGGCGGCGTCTCTCCCCGGGAGACGCGTCCCCGCGTTCGCTCCGGCTCCGGAGTCGCACCGGTCCGCGACTTCCCCGGCGTCGAGGCTCGTATCGTCGGTACCGGCTCTGTCCGCCGCGGCTGTGGCATCGGAGGCGACCTCTCGGATGAAGACGCTTACCCCGCTGTCGTCGGGGTAGATTCGCGCCGAGACGCGAACGTCGAAGGCGTCGATTCGGGTGTCGAGTCGCGTCGTGGCTCCCGACGCCATCGCGGCTTCGAGCGCCCCGTGAATCTCGGAGCCGACCTCGGGGAACAGCTCGCGGAAGTCGCGGTTGAGTGCCTCCGCGGCCGGAACGCCGGTTCGCTCGGCCATCGCGTCGTTCCAGTAGCTGACGGCCCAGTCGTCGTCTAACGCGAAGATGCCGTCGGTGACGCGGCCGTAGACGGTCGCGAGGTGCGCGTCGGACTCGGTGAGTCGCTCCTGGACGCGGTACTGCGACACCGCGTTGAACACGCGGCTCGCGAGGAGGTGGAAGTCCTCGTCGCCGGCGGTCCGCCGGACGTAGTCGCTGACGCCGAGCGAAATCGCGCGGCTCGCCACCGCCTCGTCGCCGTGGGCGGTGTAGAGGATGAACGGCAGGTCGGACGAGCGGGCGCGAACGGCGGTGAGGAGGTCGAGGCCGTCGCCGTCCCGGAGGTGGTACTCCGAGACGACGCAGTCGACGCCGTCGTCCTCGACGACGGAGATACCGTCGATGACGGCGGTCTCGCCCCGGACGTCGAGCCGGTCGGACTCGCGTTCGAGCGCCGTCGCGACGAGGGCGACGAACTCCGGGTCCCGGCCGACGTAGAGGACGGAGATGGGGTCGTCACCGCCGTTCCCGGTGGTGTCGTCGGGGGTGGACATACTCGTTCGAGAGCCGTGAGTTCAATAGGTGTTTCGTCAGCAGCAGCGACCGACGGCCACGGGTTCAGCGACGGGGGCGAGCCGTACGGTTCGCGCTCCGGTCGCTCGGACGGGGCGGGCGTACGACTATGGCCTCGGCGTCCCTTTAGATACTCATGGAAGCTGACAGACGACTCCTCCGACAGGCGCGCGAGCGACTCGACGGGTGGACCTACACGGCCCGCGACCGGGCCTACCGCGAGCTGTTCGCCGGCGACGACGCCGCCGTCACCGCCGAGGAGCGGCAGCTTCTCGACGAGGTGGACGCGGAGCTCGCCGGCGACGGCGGCGACGGACTCTGGGGGACGGACGAGTACGCGGTCGTCATGGGACACCCGAAGAATCACCCGATTTCGGTCGTCTGCACCCGTCACTCGGAGATTCCCTCGTCGTGGTCGCGGGGCGGGGAGAGCCTGACCGAACCGGAGCGCGAGCAGTTCAACGACCTCCTGTGGGACTACTGCGAGCGCGTCCGCCGGTACGTCCAAGACGAGGTCAACGAGTTCGTCGGGGTCGCCGGCGTCCCCGAGGAGTAATCCGAGGTCGATGCGCGTCATCCACCCGGCGGACCACCGGCCCTGTTATCGCTGCGGCGAGCGCGCCGACGTGGTCGTCGCCCGCGGCCACGACCTTCGGTACTGCTGTTGGGACTGTTCGTACTCGCTTCTCGAACACGGCGGCGTCATCGTCGCCGGCGAACTGGGGAAGTCCCGCCCCAGACCCCCGTGAGCCGGCGGCAGGCCGCCAGAGATCCCATATCGCCGCTCTGGAGCTCCGTTCGCCTCGATTCCGACGCCGTGAGAACGAGTCCCGCATTCAAGCCCGCGGAGACCCTAACAGTCGACTATGAGCGACGCAGATACGCTGGACGCCGTCCGTGAGTTCGAACACGACGGAACCACGTACAAGATGGCGGACCTGACCGTTCTGGAAGAACAGGGGCTCTGCGAACTCGACCGACTGCCGGTGAGCATCCGCATCCTGCTTGAATCCGTGCTGCGAAACGTCGACGGCGACATCGTCACCGAGGAGGACGTGCGGAACGCCGCCTCGTGGGAGCCGGACGTGCCGAACGTCGAAGTCCCGTTCACGCCGTCTCGCGTGGTGCTACAGGACCTGACGGGCGTGCCCGCGGTGGTCGACCTCGCGGCACTCCGGTCGGCCGCCGACCGCGCCGGGAAGGACCCGAAACTCGTCGAACCCGAGGTCCCCTGTGACCTCGTCATCGACCACAGCGTGCAGGTGGACTTCTTCGGCTCGCCCGACGCCTACGAGAAGAACGTCGAACTGGAGTACGAGCGCAACGCCGAGCGCTACAAGGCGCTCAAGTGGGCGCAGAACGCCTTCGACAACTTCAGCGTCGTCCCGCCGGGGACGGGCATCGTCCACCAGGTGAACCTCGAACACCTCGGGCGCGTCGTCCACGACCGCGAGTGGCGCGGCGACCGCTGGCTCCTCCCCGACACGCTCGTCGGCACCGACAGCCACACGCCGATGATAGGCGGCATCGGCGTCGTCGGCTGGGGCGTCGGCGGCATCGAGGCCGAGGCGGCGATGCTCGGCCAGCCCATCACGATGAAGCTCCCCGAGGTCGTCGGCGTCAGACTCGACGGCGAACTGCCGGAGGGGGCGACCGCGACCGACCTCGTGTTGCACGTCACCGAACAGCTCCGCGAGGTCGGCGTCGTCGACCGGTTCGTCGAGTTCTTCGGCCCCGGCGTGGGGAACCTCTCGGTCCCCGACCGGGCGACCATCTCCAACATGGCCCCCGAACAGGGGTCGACCATCAGCGTCTTCCCGGTCGACGAGGCGACGCTGGACTACCTCGAACTCACGGGCCGCGAGCCCGAACACATCGAACTCGTCCGCGAGTACCTCGACGCGCAGGGGCTCTTCGGCGAGCAACACCCCGAGTACACGGAGACGGTCGAAGTCGACCTCTCCGCCGTCGAGCCGAGTCTCGCCGGGCCGAAGCGCCCGCAGGACCGCGTCGCCATGGGCGACATGAAGACGCACTTCCGAAAACTGCTCCACGGCGAGTTCGAGGAGGTCGTCGACGACGTCGACGAGGAGGCCATCGCCCGCTGGCTCGGCGAGGGCGGGGGCGACCCCGACGGCGAACTCGCGGGCGACGGCGGGACGCTGACCGAGACGCCCGAGACGGCCCCCGAAGACCCCGACCTCGGCGAACTGACCAAACGCGTCGAAGTCGACCTCGGCGGCGAGACGGTCGAAATCGGCCACGGGAGCGTCGTCGTCAGCGCCATCACGTCCTGTACGAACACGTCGAACCCGTCGGTCATGGTCGCCGCGGGCCTCCTCGCGCGCAACGCGCTGGAGCGGGGTCTCGACGTTCCCGAGTACGTCAAGACGAGCCTCGCGCCGGGGAGCCGCGTCGTCACGGAGTACCTGAAGAAGGCCGACCTGCTCCCGCACCTCGAAGCGCTCGGCTACGACGTGGTCGGCTACGGCTGTACGACCTGCATCGGCAACGCCGGCCCGCTTCCGGAACCCATCGAGAACGCCATCGACGAACACGGGCTGTGGACGACGAGCGTCCTCAGCGGCAACCGCAACTTCGAGGCGCGCATCCACCCGAAGATTCGCGCGAACTACCTCGCCAGCCCGCCGCTCGTCGTCGCCTACGGCCTCGCCGGCCGGATGGACATCGACCTCGAGACCGACCCGCTCGGCACCGACGACGAGGGCAACGCCGTCTACCTCGCCGACATCTGGCCGGACGCCGACGAGATTCGAGCGACCATCCACGACAGCGTCGACCCGTCGATGTTCCGCGAGAAGTACGCCGAGGTGTTCGAGGGCGACGAGCGCTGGGAGGCGCTCGAAGCGCCGACCGGCGACGTGTACGACTGGGACGACGAATCGACCTACATCCGCGAGCCGCCGTTCTTCACGGACTTCCCGCTGGAGAAACCCGGCGTCTCCGACATCGAGGACGCCCGCTGTCTCCTGACGCTCGGCGACACGGTGACGACCGACCACATCAGCCCCGCCGGGCCGTTCGGGTCGAAGCTCCCGGCCGGCCAGTGGCTCATGGACCACGGCGTCGACCCCGTGGACTTCAACACCTACGGCTCCCGCCGCGGGAACCACGAGGTGATGATGCGCGGGACGTTCGCCAACGTCCGCATCGAGAACCAGATGCTCGACGACGTGGAGGGCGGCTACACGGTTCACCACCCGACGGGTGAGGAGACGACCGTCTTCGAGGCGAGCCAGCGCTACCGCGAGGAGGGAACCCCGCTCGTCGTCCTCTCGGGCGTCGAGTTCGGGACCGGTTCCAGCCGCGACTGGGCGGCCAAGGGGACTGACCTCCTCGGCGTCCGCGCGACCATCGCCGAGAGCTACGAGCGCATCTACCGCGACAACCTCGTCGGCATGGGCGTCCTCCCGCTCCAGTTCGAAGACGGCGACTCGTGGGAGTCGCTCGGCCTCGACGGCTCCGAGCAGTTCGACATCCGCGGCCTCGACGACGGCCTCGAAGTCAACGACGAACTGACCGTGGTCGCCACGAAGGACGACGGAAGCGAAATCGAGTTCGACGTGACCGCGCAGGTCGGCACGCCCGCCGCGGTGACGTACGTCGAAAACGGCGGTATCCTCCACTACGTGCTCCGTCGGCTCCTGACCGAGAACTGAATCAGGACGCTGCGCCGGGGAACTGAGTTGGGGAACTGAGTTGGGGAACTGAGTCGGACCGGCGGCCGGCCGCCTCCGACCCACGCGTCGGACTCACCGAGAATCACGAACCGCCGAAGACGCGTAGATTCATCAGCCATGGCGTGCTATGTGATATCATGGCAACCGTGACACCCGCGGTCCGCCCGACGTGGACGGACCTCATGCGTCGCGGAGCGGCGACCGCGGCGGTCGCGACCGTCGCGAACGCGCTCCTGTTGACGCTCGTCCTCGAAACGGGCCTCGTCGAGGTCTTCGGACCGCTTTCGTACCCACCGGTCGTGTTTCTCTCGGCCGCCGGCGCGGTCGCGGCGACGCTCGTCTACGGACTGCTCGCGGGCCGCGTCGCGGACGCGGACCGGACGTTCCTCAGGGTCGCCGTGGCGGTGCTCGTAGTGTCCTTCGCACCCGACCTCGGACTCCTGTACGTCGATCCCGGAGCGACGGTCCCGGGCGTTCTCGTGTTGATGCTGATGCACGTCGTGGTCGCGGCGGTCTGCGTGGCGTCGCTCACCGAACTCGGCTGGGGCGTCCCGGAGGGTAAACGACCGGACCCGACCGACGAGTGACCGCCTGACGCTCGACGCGCGGGCGCTTCCGTGCCACTCGTATTTAGGACGGCCTAAAAACCGAAGACACTATGTTGTTTTAGGTTGCCCTAAATGGTATGACCAGAGCGGATTCCGAGGCAACCGCGTCGACGGCGTCCTCGCAGGGAGATTGAGATGAACGCTGAGCGCACCGCGGGCGTCAGGGACGCGCTGGACCGCGTCGAACGCGAGCGCGAACAGGTGCTGGCGAAGCGGCGGGCAGTCGAGCGGTTCGAGCGGCGCGTTCGAAAGCTCGCCGCACGGCCGGAGCGCCCACCGAGCGGGACCGTCCGAGCGACCGCCTGCGGGACCACATCGATACCCGCCGCGACGCGACGAGACGCCGGCCCGGGGCGACGGCGGGTCCGCGAGCTATTCGCGGAGACGATACGCCCGCACAGCGTCTCCGACGTGAACGGGTCCGAACCGCTCGCGGTGACGATTCGCGAGGAGTTCGGCCCCGAGGTCGCGACGGCGCTCTCCCCCGACGCTGGGGGGCGGTTCACACCGGCGGTCAAGGAGGCGGTCGTGTCGGCGGCGACGGACCGGCAACGGGCCCTCGACGGGATGCGCCGGGCGCTCGACGCCGAGGAACGGTCGCTTCGAGCGGCGCTCGCCGTGCTGGACGAGTGCGAGAACTGGCTGGGCCGGGCGGACGCGACGCCGCTTTCGGAACTGGGGTTCGAGGGGCTCCGGCAGCGCCACGAGACGCTGGCCGACCACCGAGAAGCGTGCGACCGACTCGTCCGCGAGCGACAGCGGCATCTCGACGGGGCGACCCGCCACACCGCGGCGGTCGAAATCGACCACCGGTTTCTCGCCGAGTATCTCTACGAGGACCGCGCGACCGACTACCCGGTCTTGACGGCCGCGACCCGCGCGGCGGGCGTCTGCGCGGATTGCCAGCGGGCCGTTCGCGACCACCTCGTCCGCCGCGTATGATCGGCGCGCCGCAGTACCTCCTCACGCTGTACATCGCCGAGCGGGAGGACGACGAGGAGACGCCGATTTCGCCGGGCTACGTCGCCGACGCGCTCGACCGCTCGCCGCCCGCGGCGACCGAGCGCCTCCAGAACCTCGACGCGAAGGGGCTCGTTCGCTACGAGCCCTACGAGGGCGCGACGCTCACCGACGAGGGCCGCGACGCCGCCGGAGAGCTCTACGACACCTACCGAATCCTCTCGCGGTTCTGTCGGGACGTGCTCGGCGTCGACGACCACGAAGAGGAGGCGATGCAACTGGTCGGAAACGTCAGTCCGACGGTTGCCGAACGGCTCGCGGCGACGCTGCTCCGCGGGGGCGACAACCGCGGCGAAGCGACCGAGGCGAACGGGGCGGCCGAATCGGCCGAATCGGCGTCGCAACCCTCCCCCGACAGCCCCGCGAGCTGAACACGTCGCGGTAAAGTCGCCCCCTAGTACTGATGGTTGTCAACAAATAGCACACAAATACCGCCGCAGAACCGCACCCTTTTTGTTTTAGGTTTCCCTAAACCCTCGTAATGGCCGCTGGTACGCAGTCGAACGCTGAATCCGCGTCGGAACCGGACCGACCCGACTCCCCCGAGATATCCGTCTGCAAGGGCGGGCCGGGGAAGTCGGTGTTCATGGAGTCGGGCAACAGCGACGGCTGGATTTCGAGCGACGTGACCGTCGACGTCACGCGGTAACTCCGTTCGGACCGGGTTGCGCGGAGTGCGGACCTGACGAGCGCAGTAGCTGAACAGCGCTGGCAGCTATCGCGAGAAAAAGCGTCGAACGTCGGAAACGTCGGAACGGGGGCGTCGTCCTCCGACGCGTCGGCGGCGGTGCTTACTGGACGAGCGTGTCGTCTTCGAGGTAGTGGTCGATGACGTGGGCGTGTTCTTCGATTTCGATGAGCTGCTCGCGGAGCATGTGCGCCGTCGCGTGGTCGCCGAGACCCGCGGCGAGTTCGATGTGCTCGCGGTAGCTCTCGATGATGTCGCCGTACATCTCGAGGTCGTTCGAGAGCGACGTGCGGATGTCGTAGACGTCCTCGTCCTCGGGCTCGACGGTCGCCGCCTCGCTCAGCGCCGGCATGCTGGCGTGGGGGACGCCGCCGATGGACTGGAGGCGCTCTGCGATTTCGTCCGCGGCCTCCTCGACTTCCTCGTAGGCCTCCTGGAGGAACTCGTGGATGCGGAGGTGCTCGGCACCCTCGACGTTCCAGTGGTGCTTGTGGAGCTGGTGGTAGAGGACGTAGGCGTCCGCGAGGTCGGTGTTCAGCGCTTCGATTATCTGTTCGGCCTTCTCGGTGTCGAGCCGAACGGGGTTGTCGCCGACGCTGCCTGCTTCCTTGAGGACTGACTTCTGCGTGCTCATTACAATCAGTAGTTGGGACCGAGGCCACTTAATACTTATCCGAGAACAAACAATTTTTCGTGTGGCCTAAAACATCGTTTGCCGGAACCGTCTGATTGCTTCTAAAACGACGAATGACGTGTGTGAGATGGGCACACGACCTGGGCCGGTGAATACACCTGTCCGTGATAGGCACGCACAATATATCACATTCATTATGGATTTTCGAGTGGGTGGCGCGGCGTCTCGTGGGGCCGATTCGCGCGTTTCAACCGGGCCGTCGCGCCGCTCGAAGACGGACGGCGAGGGAACGACGCCAGAGTGGCTCGCAAGCAGTCGCCGGGCGGTCGCCGTCGGCTCTATAGACCGCAGGACGGCGACGGGGTCCGTCAAGAAATCCGTTCGAATCACGTCCGCCGAGCGGACCGCTCGTGTTTCGAACGGCCGGAGCAGGGGCGGTATCGTACAGAATCGGCCGATGCGCTGTGGGCTCGATTCCGTGTGGAGAACGTATGGGCCCTATGGGTTTTGACATATTGGACTCTCGCCCGGCATACGTGGCCCGAAAGTGCGTATTTAAACATCCTTACAAATCGTCCGGGATGAAGTCTTGTCGGCGGCGCATGCGCTGGCGAGACGAAGCACGGTCGTAGTGCTTCTCCAGAACCGTCTCGCTCACATCACCACGGTCGGACAGCACCTCCCGAGGAGTACCGGCATCGCGATACGCAGTAATCGAGCCAGCACGGAACGGGTGCGACGAAACCGAGAACGGACACGTACTCGCGTGTTCCAAGTACGTCGCGTCGCACTCCTCGATGTCGCGGTCGTCCGGGCAGCCCTCGCCGATCTCGCACGGGCGCGTCCACTTGTAGCACCACATCCGAATCGTCGTCGTCGACGGCCGGCCGTGGCTCGTCGTAATCAGCGGAGCCCGACCGTGCTCGTCGGTCACCCGGTCGCGGTGCGGACCGTCGACGTACTCCTCAACGACCTTCGCGACGTGCGGCTTCAGCGACACGTCGCGTTCGCCGTGCATCCCGTTCTTCAGCCCAGTCCCAGTAGTCGGCCGGTGCCGGAAGCACAGCGCGCCCTCCTCGCGGTCGAAGTCAGAGACATCGAGCGCCCGCAGTCCACCGAGCCGACACGATGTTCTCCAGAGAAGCAGCAGCGCGACGTGTTCCACCGTCGCGTACTCCCAGCGATTGAGGTAATCGAGAATCGAGCGCGCACGCTCGGCCTCGAGCACAGCATCCGAAACTCCCTCGCCGTCGTCGATTCGAGGAATCCGAATGCGTTCTGCGAGTTCCTCCGAGACGCCCTCGATGTCAGCGATGAAGCTCAGGAACGTCCGAAGCGTCGAGACCTGCCCCTTCATCGTCACCGCGGCGCACGGTTCGTCGCCCTCGAAATTCTCCTCGCGCTTGAACACGCGGTACGCGTGAACCGTCCGCAGGTCCACGTCGTTCATGTTCATCACTTCGCCCGACCCGTGGTCCGGCGACTGGAGCCAGCGGACGAACGATTTCAGTCGGTACCGATGGGACTGGAGCGTGTCGTCCGAGAGGTCGTATCGACGAGCATCGAGGTAGTACGACATCGCCGACTCGGGGGTAATCGGGTCGAGCTCGTCGCTCATCGAATCACCTCCGAACCGGATTCACTTCCGGCCCATTCGCTACGCTTACAACCGGGGTACGATAACTGATTCATGGCTTCCATTGTGAGGCCGCGGTCCGGGTCGGGGGTGCTGGCTTTGGTAGGTTGAGCACCCTCGAAAGGGACCGTCAGCCGGGTAATCCATTCGACACCCCTAGTTAAAGTACTGAGCCATGGCCGCGGAGTGAAAGTGTACGTTTGAGCGAAAGTGAAACCTAATTCTGTCAGTCTGTCAACAGACGTCTGTCGTGGGGCTTCAATAGCCCGAGTCGTGTAGGCAAACATGCTTCCGTATCCTGATTACGGGAGCCACCGCGGGCCGGTGTTGGAGCACCGGGTCCGCTTTTGACGCCGACTGAACGACAGCCAGCGTTGCGTGTAGCTTCCGTTGCCCGATAGAACAGAGCGTCTGTACTTAATTCTACCTACGGTATTCGTAGGTATAGATAAGGATTGCATTTTTACAGGACACGCGTAGATAAGTGAAGTCTTCTTATCGGGATGATAATCACACTCCAGCGTATTCAGAATTGTATGAGAAAGCGGGCAGATTGGTGGGTCTTAGCAGATGATATGATTCTGGAGTATATCTCAGACGAAGGAACAGGGACACCGAAGGTCATCAGCAGAGAGATCGACAAGAGTCAGGGCTACGTCAACCAGCGGTGCAGTCTGCTCGAATCGTACGGTCTTCTGACGAAAGTCGCCCGCGGAGTCTACACGTTGTCTGAAGCAGGAGAGCAGTACCTTTCTGAGGATTTGGACGCCTCGACGTTAGAGAAAAGCGAGTGAGGAAGCACCCACCACCCTTACCCGTAAAGGGGGCGGGTGGATGGGTGGAGTAGATTGATACTTAGAATCAGTCGGAGGATTCTAAGAGGTCTTGGTGTCTTTCAGGTAGGTTCTGATCAAGGTAGTTCTCCAGTAAGTTATGTAAATTTACTGCACTTCTCCAAGTCATCATAACCTCAGTTTCAAGCCGGTACCCGGTACCGATTTGGTCTTCTTCTTCAGTCGGAACACCTTCGTCTTTTGTACTCCAGAATCCCAACTGAACAATGTCTGGGTCATCTTGGTCAACCCGAAGGAGAGATCCACGAGCAAATACTCGTTGGAAATCTGGCTCATATGCAGTAAGAATGGGGGAATCCTCACTAGCAGTATGGATGGTTCCGTCGTCTCTGGACATTTCTTCATCAGACATAGTTATGAATAGAGTGTGTACTCCGACGAAGTGAATTCGCCTGCGTTGGATTGCCACTTAGCCTTCGTTTTTGAAGACGCTGGTGGCTCATACCGTTCGGCTTTTTTGTTCTCAGTATCTCGGGATTGTGACTTTGGTTCCCGGTTGACTGCGACAACACTCGAACCTTGTTTGTAGACCTGTATCTGGCTACTGCTTGGATCTCGACTGGTGTTCTTAATCTCTGAACGCAGAGGCCCGACGATCTGGACACCAAGTTGGGTCAAACTGATTTCGTCATCCGTAGATTCCACCCAACCCAGTCCTTCGAGTTTCTCTAGTGTGTCTGAGAACTCTTCTAACACTTGTTGGTGCTCTGATTTGTCTATGGGAAAGGTTGCACCACCCTCTATTTCAGCATGTAACAGTAGATACATCGCCAATGCTGACGAGGGATCTTTGAAGGCCTCAGCCATTATCTTTGACTGGTGGCCAACAGATAACCCACTTTCCTCAAGTGATATCTGAGGCGCTATCTTTTGTACATTCTCGATTACCTGTGCGTATTTGTGGACGGTTGCCCATGATAGGCCAGTTGCCTCGGAAATTTGGTTGAGGGAAACCGTTTCGTTCTGGTGATAGTTCAGATGCCACGATAACCTTTCCAAAGCATCCTTCGGACTAGTCCGTCCCATGTCTCTCACTACAATGAGAACTAGGGCTGGGCGATAAACCTTGTGCTTGTAATCTGTTTTAGATTTGATTGGATTTAATATATACGACAATCATGGGTTACTGTGTCTTGGGACAACGATGAGGTGATGAAGATCGTGGAGAGGCTTGGTAAAGAAGCTGCCCTGTGGCTCCTCGCAATGTCCCGTGTTAGAGGCGTAGGAACGAACCGAGCCCGGAATTATACTGTTTTCCCCGGAAAGATAAAGTCAATTTCTAAGGAATTGGGTTTAGATCCTATACAAGAAGATCGCATTAAAGACGGCTTCGACCGGCTGAAACGAATCCAGTTTGAGTCTCACGGTGGGGGTTTTGATACTGTTATTCTTGGCGATAAACCAGAGTACGTCAAGCTTACTGACCATGGTTTGACTTTAGTGACGTTAATTGACTCTGATGAAGAGTTGCAACAACAAGTTAGAGAGTTCATCGGGGCAGAAACAGATGAGGAAGATGCGTGGTGGCCGCGAAATTATGATAAAGAAAGCGCTGAGATTATGTTAAAGGCTGTTTCAGAAGAGCCAGAAGACTACTCAAATATTTCAACGATTGAAGTTGTCGCTAAGTTTGATTGTAGTGTCTGTAACGAAACAATTGAGAGTGACCCCTACGAGCTTGAGTATTATGACCAAGCATGGTCAAAGACCAACGTTACAACCTGTTCTTGCTGTGGGATGAAGTTCGAATATTCCGCAGGGCATCCCTTTGGTGAGATAACGCCACTAGACACCTAACTACCCTAAAGAAGATTAGTGTCTGAAGGCCTGCAAGTGGATCGTTTAATCAAGTTATTTGCACCCGACTACACAACAGCAACCAGATCAAAGTTTGAAACTGCATCAGTCCGGGATTACACCTTCTCAGCAAACTCCAGATTCGAGTGCTTGTACGTGTAGAGCCTGATATTTTGGTCATAGCAGTACGACGCATACAGCGCCGGGTGAATCGTTTCCCAGTTCCCCGGACCTTCGTCGAGGCTGGACGGGAACGCAACGCTGACCGCTTCACCTTCCATCTCCACACCGTACGCGCCGGTGTTCTGTTCCGGCGGCAGCACCTCCACGACAATCGCAACTGACGCATTCTCGTCGCCCTTCTTTTTCACGCGGTCGCCCGGTGAGAACGGATTCTTCGGCTTCTGATTCATGTACGCCGTGTTCGGTCCGAGGTCGATGAGCTCGTTCATCGGTCGAGCCGCGAGGTGATCCAGTTTCTCAGGTTCTTCGCCGGAATACTTCTCCTGCGAGGCCGCTTTCGATTTCAGCGTCTCGGTGCGCTCCCAGCCGAGCAGAATGAGACTGTCTTCGTTGTCTCGGTGCCATACCATCACGATGATGTCGTCATCCGGGTCGTTGTCGAGGAGGGTTTCGGGAAGGAACGCAGACACGTCGCGCGAGGTCTTCACGTCGACCTCGTAGCCGAACACTTCGAAGTCGTACGACGAGAAACTTTCAGGGTTGCATCGCCGCATCGCTTCTTCGTTCTTCCACTCCCATAGCTCAACAGGGAGGTATTCGCGGCAGAACTGTTCGAACGCGAGTTCACCAAGGTTCCCGATTCGCTTTACGTCGAGGTTCTTTCGGTCCTGGACTTTCGCTTGGTGGTTGGCGCGTTCGTAGTCGATTTCGTCCGGCGTATAGCGGTACACTATCTACGAGAGGACATGGTGGGGAATTGAACCTTTCTGTGAATATTATTATCTACGAGCGTGTTACCATCCAAACATATTATCCTTCGACATTGCATTGAGAACCAATATGGAGGATGAAAATCCGATCTGGGCAGATATTCTTGATGCAATATATTTTGGTGGATTAGACGGCAGGTATCTAACGACACTCACAGAAGGTGAAGAGCCCAAACCTTCCGATCTTGATGGAGAGCTACCTGCTGATAGTGATTTTTGGAAACTTAATTCAGAAGCACAGAAGCGGATAATCGACGAGATGAAAACAGCCGGCTTAATCGAGATTCGTGAGGTTCCAGACTCATCATGGAAAAGTATCAGACTAACTGAAAGGGGGTTTGACGTTGCTCATAAGCGACAGACAGAGAAAGATAAAATCGAACGGGAAAGAGAGCGTCATAAAAGACAGTATAAGGTAAACAGAATACTTGCAACTCTAACACTAGGATTGGTATTTACTGGTGTTATCCAAGCTGCAACTGCCTTACTGGATAGCGTAAACGCTACACAAGGACCATACGCTGCTCTTTCGCTTGCCACCATACTCGTAATGGGGTTAATTGGGCGTGAAGTGCACAGACAAGGGTTCTGGGAAGAAGATGATATTGAATTGTGATACAGTCTATGTCGGTATTTCAAGACTATTTGACCAGTAATTCGTGAAACTCCTCCCAGCTCTCGAACTGCTCCTGAAAGAGGTCACTCGGCAGGTTCCACGCCCACGGCGCGGCGTCGTCGGGGTCGTACTTCTCTAACGTCGGTTCGAGGTTCACGAGCGAGCCGCCGAACAGCTCACCATCGGGCGAGTCTGAATCGGCGTCCCAGTCGCGGTAGAACGTCACTTCGTCCTGCGCCTCTTTGTAGAACGACAGCGTCGAGAGCCGTTTCTGTTCGGGATGCACGTCCTTCCCCGTGTGGCTCACCACGCCGACGGACTCGACGCCGAGCTTCGAGAACCGCTTAATCGCCGGCGTCCACTGGGACGCCACTTCGCGGCTGAACGTCCGGGCGTCGAAGTGCGTCGAACCTTCGTCGATGGTGACGGTCTTCGGTCGTTCGCGGTGGGTGAGCAGCACGTCCATCAGGTCGTACATCGACCGCACCACGATGTCCGCTCCGTCCCACGTGCCGACGTTCGAGATGACCAGCAGGTCGTCGCCGAAGTGCGCCCGCGCGAGGTCGCCGTTCAGCAGGAACATCGTGTTCGTCTTGCCCGTGTTCGGGTTCCCCGCGCCGGTGATCGTCGTGAGACCACCGCCGTTTTCCAGCTCGTCGACGAGCCGCAGCGGGAGCGTCAGCGAACTGGCGTCGAGGTCCTGCTGGGTCACGCCGACGAGGTACGAAAGCGCGGTCGCGTGCGACGACTGCACCGCGCGGGTCGCGGCCTGGGTCCGCAGCGACGAATCGACGAGCCTGCCCAGCGAGGTCTCGGCGAACGAGTCGGCCAGTTCGTCGTCCTCGGTGAGGTCGAGCGAGTTCAGGAACGACAGGTTCGCGTGGTCACCCTTCGAGACCGGTAGTCCCGCGTGGTCGAGCAGCCGGTGGTCGCCGTCGATGCGCCCGCGTACTTGTTCGTACAACTTCGCCGCCGTCAGCAGTCGTTCGTCGGTCACAGCCGGTCACCCACCTGAATGTCGTGGAGGCAACGCCGGCAGAGGTGTCCCTTCGCCGTGGGGTTCCGGGGAAACATCGGCCGTCCGCAGTAGTCGCACTCAGCGGTAGTATCCGGGTCAGTCACGCGGATTCACCTCCGTCGAGGGGATGCGGGCCGAACTCACGGGTCGAACTGCCGTCGAGGTCGTGAGCGGAGTCGCGCCCATCTCCGTCACCGTCGGAGCGGTCAGGCGTGAGCTCGTCTGCGTCGTCCGTCCCGTCGTCTCGCGCGTGGTTCCGCACGAGGTATGCCGTCGCCAGCGGCAGGGCCGCCGAGATGAACACGTGCATATTCGTCACCGGGTAGTACGACGCCGCCACCGCGCCGTCCTCGAGGAAGCGCATCGGCACGTCGAGCGCCCGCGGCGGTATCATCAGGATACCGAACCACAGGCCAGCGACGATACCGACCGATAGCGAGAGGGCGATTATGTACTGTTCGCGCGTCGAAAGTTCGAGTTCGAGTTTCATTCTGATTCACCGTTGGCCGCGTGTTGCTTCCGTCGCTGGTCGAGGTCGGCCAGTGGGTCCGGTGCAGGGTCGCCGTCACCAGGTGCCCACTCGGTCGGGTCTTCGTCGAAGATGGAATCCGAGCCGTCCAGGTCGAAATCTTCGAGCACGCTATCAATCTCTGCGTGCAGCGCGTCGCCGTCGTCCGGCAGCGCGCCTTTCTCGAACGTCCGCACGACGTGTTTCACGGTCTTGACCGCCGCCGCCCGGACGATAGCGAAGGAGTTGATTTCGAGCGATTCGCCCTTCCGCGCCTTCGGCTCCAACTGTTTCCGATTGTACCGGAGGTATTCGAGCGCCCGCGCCAGCACCGGGTCCGGCAGCGAGCCGACCCACGTCCCGGCGACTTCCCGCGCGTCGAGGTCGACGCCACGGCCGAACGCGAGGTTCGGCGTCGCCCACCACAGTTGGCCGTCGACGACTGTCCACTCGGACCACCGCGGCGTCGGGCAGGTGTAGACACCCGCGCCGTCGCGCTCGAGCAGGTCGAGGTCAACGAGCCACATCATCTGTGGACCGCCCATCAGGTCGACGGCCTGCCCGCCGACCCAGCGTCCGGCGATGACCGCCGAGAGGCCAGCCGTGAGGCCGATGATTTGGAGCGAGCGAGGCACGTGCACGTCGAAGACGAGCACGAGGCCCACGAGCAGCAGCGAGCCAGCCACGGCGAGGTGAACGCCGTAGCGCATCACCCACACGAACGCTGTTACGAGCCGTCCCGCGTCGCGGTCCGGTGCGACCGTCGTCGAGGCCGCGCCCAGTTCTGGTTCGTCGGGAGTTTCCCGCTGAGGCGCAGCTCCGCTTTCGGCGTCGTCGCTCATGCCACACGCTCCATGCCACGGTGGAGGCCGAAGCGCCGCCGGACGATTATCAGGAGCGCACCGAACGACGTGCCGAACGCGCCGCCGATAGCCGCGTCTCGCACGTCTGTTCCGGTGAACGGACCGGCGATAAGCGCCGAGCCGTCCTCGAACCGGATTTCGGTGTACTGTTCGTTTCTGATGCTGGTCGAGGTCGTCAGCGTCACCCGCGGTTCGGGCGACGCGACGCGAATCGTCGAGCGTCCTTTCGGCACGGAGCGACGGACGATGTTACCAGAGGCGACGCCGGCCGAGGTCGAGCCGGTCGGCGCGGTCACCGTCACCAGCCGCGGGGCGTCCGCTTCGAGCGTGATGATGGCGGTGCCATCGCGGTATTCAGCGTCGACGATACGCAGCAGCGGGTCGCCGGCCACGTCGCCGAAGTACGTCGTCTCGTTCTCGTTCGACGACTCCGAAGCCGTGGTCGGAGCCGCGGCTGTCGTCGTCTCTGTCGGAGCAGACGCGTTCGCGGTCTCTTGAGCGACGACTGTACTGGGAACGGCGAGCAGCAGAGCGATGCAACTGACGAGTATGATGGTGTGTATTCGAGTCATACGGGTAGGGGTGGGGCAGGGAGGTTGGCGAGCGTTACAGCAGCGACCCGAGCCAGTCGCCCGACCAGTCGGGCACGCCGAGCAGGTCGAGCAGCAGGTCCGAGCCCATCCCGATGAGGTCGACGCCGATGAACTGGAGCCCAGCGGCGATGATGACCACACCGAGGATGAGCCCGATGGGGAGCTGCTTCAGCAGGAAGACGAACATCCTACTTGTTGCCCTCCCGCTGGATGAGCAGCACCGCCGCCGCGCCGACCAGCAGCGCGCCGCCGATAACTTGCGTGTTCAGTCCTCCAGCCGGGTTTCGACCGCCGTCGGTCGACCCTGCGGTTCCAGCCTCTTGCTCGAACCACTCTCGGAGTTCAAGCAGTTGGTCGAGTTGCGACTGGAGCGCGGTCGCGTTCGTGTCCTCATAGACGTACTGCTGGGTCGAGGTCGTGTTGACGGCCTCACCGGTGTGGACGTTGAACGCTTCGACGATAGTGAAGTTCTCACCGTACTCCGAGAGGTCGTAAATCCCGCTGTCGTTCGCGTTCTGGTACGCGAAGTAGAACGTCCCGTTGTAGTCCGCGAACTGGTAGGTCGAGCCGGTGTCCCAGCCAGCGGGGGCGTCCTCGCCGGTGTAGAACATCGTCCCGTTGACGATGGTCGTCCCGTTCTGTCCTTCGACCGCGATGGTGTGCGAGGAGTTGAGGTCGCCGGAGTAGCCAATCGACGCGAGTTGCACGGCCGCGTACGAGTAGTAGCCGGTCGTGTTGAACTCGGTCGACGCTTCCGCGCCGATGGTCGACGGGTCGAGGCGGGCGAGGTCCGTCGAGTCGATATCGCCAGCGGCGTACTGAGCGTAGTAGCCTTCGACAACCTGCGCCATGTTCGCCTGCACCTGCTGTTGTTGGGTGTCGAGGTCTTCGAGCAGGCCGGTGTAGTCGGCACCGTACAGAACACCAGTGTAGTTAGAGGTCGACGGCGACTGAACGGCAAGACCGTCACTCGCAGAGTAGTAGTCACCACCGGTCGACCAGCCGTGAAGCTCGTTCGAGTAGGCGTACAGGTCCGGCGCGAGCGAAGTCTTCGGCAAGACCCCAACTGCAGCGTTCGCGCCGGTTCCGTCACCGCCGACGTTGTGCGGTTGGAGCCAGAATTTCATTGTGACGTTCGTCCCGTTGACGAGCGTGTAGTTCATCTGGTGAACTCCCGTTTGGAATCCATCAGGATTCTCAGCGTACTGACCGGGAATTTGGTATTCGTCGCTGTCACTCGGTTCGTGGAACGCAAAGCCAGTCTCAGTCTGGTTCAGGTACTCCAGTTCCGACATTTTCGCGTTCCAGTCACGGATGATATTGCGCTCAATTTGAGCGTAATACGCCGTCACCGTCTCGTTCGCGCGCTCTTTGGCGAGCGTTTCAGCGGTCCCGTTGTTGATGTCGTTGACGACCTGAATCTTCGCCTTCGAGTAGGCGACCGTTCGGGTGTCCTGTAGGCGGTTTTCGAGCGTCGTGTTGAACGACTCCACGGAGTCATCAACCGCGAGACCGGCCGCGTAGCCGTCGGTCGACGTGATGTTTTCGAGGTCATCGTAGGAGACACCGCCCTGCAAGCAGGCCTCCTTGTCACCACCGAGCAACATCGAAAACGTCTGTTCGAGCAGGTCAGTCGGTCCGCAGTGCTCGTAGTCGACGGTGACCGTCGTCGAGGCCGCAGCGACCGGGCCGGTCGCCGCGGTCGTGACCACCAGCACCACGAAGACGAGCGCGAGGGTGCGTCGAGCGAACTCGCGCATCAGAGACCTCCCGTGATGATGAACGCGGCTGCGCCGAGACACGCGGCGAGGTAGCCGAGTGTCGCAGTCGCTTCGAGTCTGGAGAGGCCGAAAGGAAGGGTCATGGTCTGGTTACCTCACAGCGACCGCCCAGCCGACGACCGTAATCAGGAACGCGACTTGCGCGCCCAGCGGGTCGCCCAGTCCGAGCAGGAGATCCTTCAGTTCGGTCACGTACTGCCATCCGAGGATGACAGCGGGCGACGCCACGATGAACGCCATTTCCCACGGCTCGTAGTGCTCGAGCGACTTCGTCTCGCTGGACATGAACGCCACAGCGTACACGAGAATCCCGCCGAGCGTCGCGTGCTCGCTCGTCAGCGTGTAGTTCGACAGCCACGTGATGGTGATGTCGGAGATACCGCCGAAGGCGTACAGGCCGGTCGCGACGAACACGACCGACAGCAGCGCCGGGATGGTCCGCAGCATCGCGTAATCGGACGCGAGGCCGCTGAGACCCTGCGAGTAGCGCGACGCCATTACTCGCCCCTCACGTCGAACACGTGGTACTCGCGTTCTTCGGTCGAGCCGTCGTCGTTTTCGAGTTCGTACGTCCGCGTCTCGGCGGTCTTCTTGACCGCGAGCCAGCTCCCGTTCGAGAGGCCCTTTTTGTCGATGGTCCGGCGAATCTGGCCGTTCGACCAGAACTTCACCCGGTCGCCGAGGTCGCCGCCGCGGGCGAGGTGAATCACGTCGTTTTCGTTCGGTCCCACGTCGTGGTCGATGTCGACGATAACGCCGATGACCGGCTCGTCTACTTCGAACTTGATTTCCTCTACTCCGTCGTCGTAGTCGTCTTCGACTTGCGTTTCTTCGAAGTCGTCGAACGACATTGGTTCAGATGCCATACAGAAAATAGATGAAACCAGAAGACAGTAACCGTGAGATATAGTCTAGTGAAAGTAAACAGGATAAACTGTAGACACAATCGCTAGGGGAGAAGTTTTAGTATTGACATGACCCACATTCTGCATGGAAATCGAGGATGGAATCTATCGAGACGAATTGAAAAAGTTGACACACATTTCGAGTAATATCGGTAATCGAGCTGTTCCAAGTATTCCGGTATACGACCCAGACTATGATACTTCTGGGCTACCCGGTTGGGCTGAGCAAGAAGACTGGTTGGTATACGTAATCCGTGATGGGAAAGTGGTTCCATTTATTGCGGAGCCAGTGGTTTCGTTGTACTTTGGTAAAAAGGGCGAAAGTGAGGACGATATCTTAATGCCATTTTTCAATTTCTATTATCAGCACGCCTCTTGGCCGGACGTTATGTCGCTCTTGAGTAGGATAATCACTGATGTTCGACACCTTTCCACATCTATGATGAAGTTGGCATCAGCTCAATACATGTCCAATTTGAGTACATTAGATACCGAACCGTTCATAAAAACAGAAATAGAATATATCTTCTCGGTTTGTAGGAGTATTTATGATTTAGCTCAGTTCGTGATAGCGAATACTTGGGATCACATTGAGTTGGTTGATGGCGGGAAGAATAGTTTACCTAGTAATTCATTCAGATCAATGGTTGCAAAGGTGAATAACCCGGACGGTAAAGAAAACATCATGCAGAAATATGGTTTGACACCATCGATCGCCAATTTCTACGCTGAAGAAGTAGAAATGTTTGAGAAGATTAGAAACTTCAGAGATGATGTTATTCATAATGGGAAAACACTTGAAACAATACATGTGGGAGAAAATGGATATTCAGTACGTACCAATACTGAACCTTATTCAAAATTTACTGAGTGCTGGGAAGACAGCCAAATAAATGAGAATGGACTTGCCCCGCTGTGGCCTTTTGTCGCAACAGTTGTAGGACATACAATATCCATGTTAAACCGATGTCGGGATGCTGTAGTTCAAGACATTCAGTGGCCTCCTGAGATCGCTCCTGAATATAAGGTACTAGTCCGAGGCCAATATATTAACTACTTAAGGAGTTTAGATGAATTATTGGAAGAAGACGAATGGGGAGAAGAACTAGTCCAAATAGTCTCTAATTCAATTACCTGTCCACGCTAGCGGTTTTCTCGATATACCTGCTTATCCTGAATACTGAAAATGTTTAGCTGACTTGCTTTCAGTTGAACATAAACTGTCCTAACAGAGTACAATGGGGTCAAGCATTATTATCAAACAGACATTTCAACACCTCAATGGAGACTGTCAGGAACGTACTTTCAGGTATCTTATCAAAATTTCATGAGAGAAAATCAGCTATCAGAGCAGGCGTAGATGAAACTAAATCCAAAATAATATCGAATTTCATAGAAAGTATAACTGAGCCAGGTGAGATCGATCCCGAATTACTAAAACATGTGAAGAGGTCGCTATCTTTCACGAGAGTTCGTTTTAAGACATTCAACAGTTCTATCGGCAGGTCCACCGGGTTATCATTGGTTTTCACTTCTCTTTCGTTTGGAGCTGCGACACTAATGGTCATTTTCTTAGAGGTGATCCCGAGAAGATATCCTGAGATACTAATAGACATCCTATTATATTCTGTCGGATTATTTGCTATAGTTGGGTTAGGATTTATTATAATTTCAGATATTCTACTTATATTATATCTCGGTGCGGTGCTAAGGTTCGGTATTCAGCAGGCCAGATCGAATTTTGTCAAAGTTGATGAAAGCGACATAGCTGAATTCGAATGCCAGACTGACAACGTTATCTTTTGGGTTTACGCATCTAACTTTTCGTCATTTGTCCGAGCATCAACAAATTTCGTTCTACTGTGTCTGATTGGTTCCGTGGTCTACCTCTACCCATTTGTGCTGAAAGCTACCACAGGTTTAGCAAGTGCAATATCAGCCGACAAAATTGCTGAGACTCCGTTCATTCCATTTGTGAATAATATAGCCGAAACGGTCAACGCACTAGTTCCTATTCAGGTCCTCTTTTTCCTGAGCACAGAAGGTATGGAATCGTTAGCGGTTCTTGTTTCGATATCATTAGTATTCTCAATCTTCTTAAATGTAAAGAATATTTACCAACATGCTGAGCTCTCCAAGGTACAATGGTCAGAATATGATGGGTTTTCAGCGAAATACGAAATAATAAATTGCTATACACTCGTCAAAGTGATACTCCACTATTTGTTCAATGGCGAACTTGAAGCTAGTTTTAGTGAGACTCGTTCCGCCGTGACAAATGCAACAATACTGTTGTTTCTTTCTGTAGTTTCATCAATATTCTACCTGTATGTCATTGTGAATATGAGTATATGAGTTTCAGTTACTCATTACTGCCGGGTGCCGCATACACTCCCTATCTTCGTCGTAGTAGTCGTCCACCTGCAGTACGTGATCCGCGCTCTCCGGGTCCGTGATACCATGCTCTCCGACGAGGTGACGTGCAAGCATCGTCCCGTCGTCGTGGTACGCGAAGTTGCACTCCGAGCACCGCCACATCTCCCCACGGCCGAGACTGTGCTGTAGTCTCGTCTCGTCGAGGATGCGCTGGACGGGAAGTTTCAGCGGAGCCATGTCGACGCCGCCACCTCCGGGCAGGTGCTCCTCGCCGTCGCGGTCGATAATCGCTTCCAGTCGCCACTCGGACGAGAGCGATGCACGGCGGAACGATTCTGGTTCGGAATCGTCCTCCCCGTTCATCACCGATTCGACGAACTCGGCATGCTTCGGGTCAATCATGTTCCGTCCGAGCATCGACGCCACCGAAGGCGTCTCGTCGCTGTACTTCAGTTCCGTTTCTACGCGCTTCCGTATCCGCGTCTTTGTCGGCGATTCACCGACACTCGCCGCTGCTTTGGCGCTCGGCCAACGTTCAGCCAGCGAGAGTTCCGAATCCGAGGCGTCCGATTCGCCGCCATCCGCGAGGGCTTCGGCGAGGTCGTCGTCAGGAACCGGTTCGTCGAGCCGTTCCTGGTCGATGGCCCAGCCGGAGTTACAGCACGCGCACACTACGTCGGGGCCGCGGCCGTCGTTCCACACGACGGCCTCGCCGTGCGCGTCGGTCTGGTTCGACTCGCTGGACTCCGCGCGCTGTTCGCACGCGTCCGCTTTGATGGCTTCCGTGACGATTTTCGAGCGAGAGGTTCGGCGTCGAGCAGCCGACCAGTAGATTGCGCCCCACGCGAGGTATTCGACCGGCTTGTCCAGCAGCTCCTCGGTGTAGCCGCCCATGTACGCCGCGAGGTACGAACCCATGTTTTCGACGCCGGCGTTCAGCGAGATGCAGCCGTCCGAATCGTTCAGGTAGTCCGTGTTTCTGTAGTCGTGGGCACTGAACGAGGCGTATTCGCACTCTTCGACGTGTTTGTCTATCACGCGTTCGAACTCCGGGCCGACCACTTCGAGGTCGAGGTCGGCCGCGTCGAAGTAGACGCCCACGTGCAGGTGCGAGTAGCACGCGTTCATCCCGCTGCCGTCGCCGCCCATTCCGTGCGGTTCTGCTTGGAGCCAGTATCCCCATTCGTCGGCCTCGAGGCCGAGATGATATTCCATCGTGTTGCGCAGCGTGTCGCGCACGCCGTCGTACGAAAACGCGTCGTGGAGCGCGTCGGTGTGTTCGACCGGCGGCAGTCGCTCCCCGTTCGGCACGGACGAGGCGGTGAACGTGAGCATCGCGGTCGCGGGCGAACCCCACGCCGCGACTGCTTCGCCGCCGGACGGGCGTTCGCCGCCGCCCATCTGCCGCTGGAGCGCGAGCGCGCGAGCGTACTGCTTGCGCGAGTACGTCTCGCCCCAGGCGTCGGTCAGCGGGAGTTCGAACTCATCGCCGTCGTCGTTCGCGAAGCGCGCGAGCAGTCCTTTGTAATCGACGTGCGAGGTGAGAAACGCGCTCAGGGCGTCCGCCCACGTCGCTGCGCGGCGTTTCTCTAACTCCGTCACGTAGAACCCGTTTTCCATCGGGCTCTCTGCTTCAACGTACGTATCGCGCCAGTCCGCTTCGGTCACGATGCGCCGGAGTTTTCGACCGTGTGTTTCGCACACCGGCGTTTCGGCCAGTTCGGGGTATTTCTCGGTGAACTCCAGTACGCGTTCGTGGACTCGTTCGTCGTAGTTGTCCTCTGCTGGAGAATCGGTGGTAGAGGGCTCTACAGAGTTAGTCTCCTTGGAAGGCCGAGAGGCCACACCGTCGGCTGGTGAGTCGCGACCGCCGGGTGCGGGGGTGCCCTCGCTACTCACTGCTACCCCCGTCTGTGCGGATGAAATCGCTCAGACGGCACTGGGCCTTACCGCCGCTCGTTTTCGGCCGGCGGCCGCCGGCCTCATGCGGACCGCCTTCCGGGTCAGGGGCAAGCCCCTGCTTCCGGCCGCTCCGGGCGGACTGGGACCCGCCCTCCGCTGTTCCGGTCCTTGCGGTGGTTTCCTCGGCCAGCTGGTGCGCCCACAAAAGCGAGGTGAGTCGATGGTCTCGAGTCTCGTCCTCGATGGCGGGGATGCGCGCGCAGTACTTGCACTCGCGCATCTTCGCCGCGCGCGTCGAGTGATCGACGAGGCACCACTCGTGGCAGCTCCGACATCGGTACTCGACGTACCGCCACAGGTTCGTCGCTCGACGAGCCTGCGACATCTACCGAACACCCCCGGCTAAAGTTATCGCCCGACCGCGGGCCGGTCCGTAAGCAGAGCTTATGGAATTGGGATTTTTGGGCGTTTTGAGATTCCGCGGAAACGGCGAATTTAGGCGCGTGAGGGGCCGTAGAGTTGCTTTTTCATCAGCAACAAAACGACTAAAATTATTATGGGCCCTATGGGGTTCGAACCCATGACCACCCGGTTATGAGCCGAGCGCTCTGACCAGACTGAGCTAAGGGCCCTCGGTCGATTCTTTCCCGTCGTCCCTCTTATGTCTTATCAGAAGCCGCCGCCGGCGAATCGGAGACGTACCGCTCATCGGCGTGAGAAACGGAGAAGCGCCACCGCCAGGACTCGAACCTGGGACAACCTCGTTAACAGCGAGGTGCTCTACCAACTGAGCTACGGCGGCTTTCGTCTGCACTCTCTCGTATTCGATGTTTCTTGATAGGGCTTTCGTTTTTACCCGACGGCTGGCGGATGCCACCGCCTGACGCGGTCGGGGGAGCACCGTCACGCTTTCGCCCGCCCGCGGGAAACCAGCGGGCATGACGAACTCGGACCTCGACGCGGTCGTCGCCGCGGTCCGCGAGCGCATCGACCCCGACGAGGCGGAGCGTCGGGCGCTCGCGGAGGCCGCGTCGGCCCTCGAATCCCGCGTCCGCGACGCCCTCGCGGACCTGCCGGTGGACGCCGACGCGCTCCAAGTCGGCAGCACCGCCCGCGGCACGTGGCTCTCGGGCGACCGCGACATCGACCTGTTCGTGCGCTTCCCGGCCGACCTCGACCGCGAGGAGCTCGAAACGTACGGCCTCGAAGTCGGCCACGCGGTCCTCCCCGACGGCCACGAGGAGTACGCCGAACATCCCTACGTGAAAGGCGACTACGACGGCTTCGACGTGGACCTCGTCCCCTGTTACGACGTGCCCACCGCCTCCGACATCCGCTCGGCGGTCGACCGGACGCCCTTTCACAACGCCTACCTGACCGAGCGCCTCGACGACGACCTCGCGGCCGACGTGCGCGTCTTCAAGCGGTTCCTGAAGGGTATCGGAGCCTACGGGAGCGACCTCCGCACCGAGGGCTTCTCCGGCTATCTCGCCGAACTCCTCGTGGTCGAACACGGCGGCTTCGAGCCGCTGCTTCGGGCGGCCGCCGACTGGAGCCCGCAGGTCGATTTCGACCCGGAAAGCCACGGAACGCGGCGTTTCTCGGACCCGCTCGTCGTCATCGACCCGACCGACCCCGAGCGGAACGTCGCCGCGGTCTGCTCGGCTGAGAACGTCGCCCGACTCCAGCACTACGCCCGCGACCTGCTCGCTGAGCCGCGCGAATCGCTGTTTTTCCGGCCCGGCCCGCCGGCGCTCGACGCCGACGGCGTTCGGAGCCACCTCGACCGCCGCGGGACCACGGCCGTCGCCGTCGTCTTCGACTGCCCGGACCTCGTGGACGACCAGCTCTACCCGCAGCTGAGAAAGTCGCTGACCGGCGTCACCGACGGCCTCGACAGGCGCGGCTTCGACGTGTTCCGGCGCGCGACGTTCGCCGCCGACGACGCCGGCGACGAAGCAGAGGCCGTCCTCTTCGCGGAACTCTCGGTTGCCGAGCGTCCCGCGGTCGAGCGCCACGAGGGGCCGCCGGTCCACGTCCGACGCCACGCCGAGGGGTTTTACGACGCGTACGAGGACGGCGACGACCACTACGGACCGTTCCTCGACGGCGACCGCTACGTGGTCGAGCGGGAGCGGGAGTTCACCTCGGCGACCGACTTCCTCGAAAGCGACGCGCTGTTCGACGTGGCGCTCGGAAAACACGTGAAATCGACGCTCAGGGAGGACGGCTACGACGTGCTCGTCGGCGACGACGTGGCCGCGCTCGCCGAGTCGTTCGGCGCCGAGTTGGGTCGTTACTTCGCGCCGAGACCGTGAGCGGCGCGCACGTCGTCGACTAGCTCGACGTTCTTCTCGTCGGGGTCTTCGTCGGGGTCCATGGCGATGCGACCGTCGAACGTCTCGTGGACGGTCGCGACGCCCTCGGAGAGGGTGTCGAGGCCGTAGCCACCTTCGAGGACGAAAGCGATGGCGGCGTCGGTCGCCTCACAGAGGTCCTGGACGCACTCGGTGAGCATCGCGTACCCCTCGGTCGAGACGCGCATCCGCGAGATGGGGTCGTGGCGGTGGGCGTCGAAGCCGGCGCTCACGATGAACAGGTCGGGGTCGAACCGTTCGACTGCGGGGGCGACCGCCTCGTCGAACGAGTAGACGTAGTCGGCGTCGCCCGCGCCGGCGTGGAGCGGCACGTTGAGAGTCGTCCCCTCGCCGTCGCCCTCGCCGGTCTCTTCGACCTCGCCCGTGCCGGGGTAGAGGCCGTCCTCGTGGATGGACGTGTAGAACACGTCGCCGCGGTCGTAGAAGATGTCCTGCGTGCCGTTGCCGTGGTGGACGTCCCAGTCGAAGATGGCGACGCGCTCGGCGAGGCCGTCGTCGATGACCGCCTGCGCGGCGACGGCGGCGTTGTTGAAGAAACAAAAGCCCATGGCGTCGTCCTCGACGGCGTGGTGGCCCGGGGGGCGGCCGAGCGAGAACGGCGTGTCGCGGCCGTCGTCGCCGTCGAGGGCGGCCCGGGCGGCCCACTCGGCGAGGCCGGCGGAGGTGAGCGCGGCGTCCCACGACGCCTCGACGGCGACGGTGTCGGGGTCCCAGTTACCGCCGCCGTCGCGACAGAAGTCGTGGAACTCGTCGACGTAGCCGTCTTCGTGGACGGCCGCGACGGTCGATTTCTCGGCGGGGGGCGCGTCGACGTACTCGACGCCGTGGCGCTTCGCCAGCCCGCGTCGTATCGCTCGGAGTCGGTCGGCCGTCTCGGGGTGTCGCGGCCCGGTGTCGTGGTCGAGACACGTTTCGCTGTAGCCGAATTGCATTATTCGAAGAGGGAGAAGTAGGTCTCGATGTCCTCGGATTGGACCGTCCGCCGGTCGGCGTGGTGGGCGAGTTTGACGGCGGCGCCCGCCACGTTGACGGCGTAGTCTTCGAGGATATCGGCCAGGGCGATTCGAGCGTCCATCGCGACGCGGTAGCGGTCGTCGATTCGGAGGCGGGCGATACGGTCGATGGGGGCGATAGGGAGGAGGAGTTCGTCGCGGTCGACGACCTGCTGGACGCCGAAGTCCTCGGCCATCAACGTCTTGCGACCGTCCGCCGTCGCCCGGTCGGCGGCGTCTATCGCGAGTTCCGCGCCGCGGTCCTGAATCCGGCGGGCGAGCGCCTCGGCGGCGCCGGCGCTCACTCGCAACTCACCTGCGTTCTGCCGGATAATCGCGTCTACCGGGGCGAACGGTAGCTCGACACTCATACCCACATATCGGGTCCGTGCGGCGTATAATCCTTTCCGTCGCGGCCCCTTCTGTATTTTATCGCACGCAGCGCTCCCGAGCGATGGGATTTCGCTGTGAGAACCCGCAAAACCGGACGAACGATGAGTGGGATTCGATGGCCCGCCGACGGCGGGACGATGGGCGACCGGCCGTCGCCTCGGCGCTTCGCAGCGCCGTCGTTTCGTCGCGCCCTCGTCGTTACCGCTGTGCGCCGGTGTGGACCTCGACCGTCTCGGCGCTGATGCGGCCGTCGGTCTCCGTGCCGGAGACCGTCACCTCGTCGCCGAGGCCGAGGTCGGCGTCGGTGTCGACGGTCTTGGTCTGCGTGCCGTCGTCGAGGATGACCGGCGTCCCGGCCTGCACGACCGTCCCGGTGAACTCGACCGACTCGCCGGCGGACTCCGTCGCGGTCGCGTCCGACGAGGACCCGCCGTTCGCGGCGGACGCGTCACCGGACGACTCGGACGAACCGCCGGACGAACCGCCGCCGGAGAACGCGCCGAGGCCCTGGTCGCTCGGCGGCGTCGGTCCCGAATCGCCGGCATCGGTCCCGGCCGCGCCCTCGGGGGCCTCGTCCATCACGGTGACGGACGACCGCCAGCCGGCGGAGGCTTCGAGGTCCTCCTGCCAGCCGTCTTTTATCTCCACGTCGGTGATGACGACGTAGTCCGCGAGGTCGACGTCGGCGTCGGCCTTCTCGCCCCAGAGGGCGACCCGGATGTCGCCGGTGCCGTCCTTGACGCGGATGTTGCGGACCTGTCCCTCGGAACCGTCGTCGCGGTCGAAGGTGCGCTTGCCGTCCGCCTCGATGACGCCGCCGGCGATGTCGACCGTCTGGCCGAGTTCGAGCGTGCCGATGTCGGTCGTCTCGGGGACGTACTCGATGTCCTCGTCGATGACTTCGACCGCGCCGCGGGAGCCGACGTGGAGTTCGAGCGAGCCGTCGCGCTCGCGGACGTAGCCGTCGACGACCTCGACCGACTGGCCGGTTTCGAGTTCCTCGGCGAGGTCCGCTCGCTCGTCCCAGAGCGTGACGCGGACGCGGCCGGTCGGATCGCCGACCGAGAGGTTCGAGACGCGACCCTCGGTACCGTCGTCGCGGTCGAACGTTCGGACGGTTCCGGTGTCGAGAATCTTGCCTTCGAGGTTCACGTCCGAGAGGCCGAGCGCGAGGTCTTCGACGCGGTAGGTGTCGAGCACCTGCACGTCGACCTCGGCGTCGAGGTCCTCTTCGACCTTGCTCGCGCTGACCTCGACGCCGTTGTAGCCGTCTTTCGGGCGACCGCCGATGCGGAGGACGGTGCCGACTTCGAGGTTCTCCTTCGCGCCGGCGGCCATCTCGTCCCACAGCGAGACGCGGATGCGACCGGTCTCGTCGGCGACCTCGATGTTGACGACCCGCCCGTCTTCGTCCTCGCCGTCGCGTTCGAACGTCCGGACCTCGCCGATGCTGACGACCTTGGCGAGGAACTTCACGTCCTCCATGCCCGGTTCGATGTCGGCGATGCCGTTGACCTCCTCGTCGCGCAGTTCGTGGGCGATGAGCATCGCCGCCGTCTCCTCGTCGGCGAGGCCGCCCATCTGTTCGACCTTATCGTTGACCGCCGCCTCGAACTTCTCGAACTCGACATCGGTGTCGAGGTCGTCGTAGACCTCCCGAATGACGCCCATCAGGCGTCACCTCCCGGAACGAAGCGCGCGCGTCGCGGCAGACCAAACGTCGTACTCATACTATGGACGAACAGGGAAGGGCGGCGCTTAAGCGTTGTTTTCCTCCGGATTGGACCGCCGAACCGGCCGCGCGAATCGAGCGACATAGCGGGGGTGGCCGCGGCCTCGGATTTGAACCTTCGGACCGTCAGGCGTCCGCGTCGACGCGGGCGACCTCGCGGCGACCGCCGGCGTCGTCGTGGACGACGACCGCCCGGCCGGGGAGGCCGCTTTCGAACCGGAGCGTCGCCTCGTAGCCGCGGGCGACCGGCGATTCGGCGCAGTTCTTCACGTCGGTCCGCTCGACGGCCTCGACGACGAGCGTGGCCGTGTCCGCGTCGGCGTCGTAGTCGGCCCGCGCGAGTCGAGCGATGGTGCACTCGGTCGCCCCCGAGACACAGCCGACGACCGAGAACCCGGTCTCGGTCTCGGTCGCGAGCGCCCCGTCGGCCGGACAGGCGTCGGCGCGGACGGGCGTGAACGAGCGCCCGACGAGTCGCGGACGGCGGGGCGTCTCCGTCGTCGACGCAGCCTCGGTCTCGGTGCTCGCCGTCGACCGCTCGGCGGCGTCGTCGCCGCCGCTCGCGCACCCCGCGAGCGAGGTGCACAGCCCGAGGGTTCCGAGGAGGAGCGCGCGTCGATTCACACACGAGACTAGGCTCGCCGGCGAAAAAGTCCTTTGCGTGCGGTACGCACGGTCGCCGCGGCGGACGGAAACGCGCCGGAGACGGCGTGAGAAGCGGTCGTCGTTCACGCCGGAGACCGGGTTCCGTGCCCGGAGTTCGACGCCCGCCTCGTGCCGTGGTCCCGCGGTTCACTGGGAGTTCACATCGTAACCGTCTTAAGTAACCGTCGAGTACCGAAGAATGCAGCAAGACAGTCCTGATAGGGTAGTGGACTATCCTCCTGGCTTGCGGAGCCAGGGACCGGAGTTCAAATCTCCGTCAGGACGCTTTCCTTTAGAACACTATTCTCCGAGAGCCCTCTGTGGCTCTCGGTCTGTCTGCGGTGAGCGGCCACCGAGGAGATTTGAACAGGGAGCGACCGAAGGGAGCAAGTGAGTTCAAATCTCCGTCAGGACGTTTCTCTCTGGAACTGACCTCCGAGAGCCTTCTGTTCTCCCGGGTCGGTCTACAGTCTCCGTACGGAATCTGAACGGCGAGCGATATCGCCGCGAGCGAGTTCAGCGCGCGTCAGGACTCGGCGTGGGCGGCCAGTCCGAGGTCCAGTTCTTCGACCCCGTCGAGCACTAGGTCGGCCATGCGGCGCGCTCCGTGCTCGCTGAAGTGCGTGTCGTCGGCGATTCCATCGGGGTAGTTCGGATGTTCGCCCGGCTCCAGATGGTTGTAGAGCGCCGTCGAGTCCGCGGGACCGAGTTCCTCCAAGAGCGAACGCGTTCGCTCGTCCATGTCGATAAACGGCACGTCGCGGTCGCGCGCGACGGCTCTCGTCAGGTCGGCGTACTCGCGGTGGGTGTCCTTCGGGACGCCGTCGTCGTCGAAGTGACGACGCGCGATGGAGGTGAGCAACACGGGCGTCGCCCCCTGCTCGCGCGTCTCGCCGACGAACGTCCGGAGGTTGTCGACGAACGCCTCCTCGGTCGTGTGCTGTTCCTTCGAGGGCACCTCGTCGTTGTGGCCGAACTGGACGAACACGTAGTCGGTCTCGGTCAACTGCCGGACGACGGGACGCCAGCGGCCCTCCTCCAGAAACGTGCGGGTGCTCCGGCCGTTTCGGGCGTGATTCGCCACTGCGACGGCGTCGTCGAAGCGGTCGGCGAAGGGCATTCCCCAGCCGGTTTCGGGACGCTCGTTGGCATCCTTATCGGCCATGGTGGAGTCCCCGACGAGATGGACGGTAATCGACTCGGACGACATTTCGATAGCGCTCGTCCGGGCGGCGTATAGAGTCACCGGTCGGGTCAATCCGCGGGGCGAACGCGTCCCCTAACCGTCGCTAACGGGTGCCTACCCGTCGCGGGTACGAACGTGGCGGTTGACGAAACCGAACGCGGACTCCCGAGCGCACTCGGCAGTCTGGCCGGAAAAAACGAGCTTACGCCTCGTCGTAGGGCGGTTCGAGGTCGCGCGACCCGTCGTCGTCGCGGCGACGGACCGACGCGGTCGTGCGAGACCGCTGTGGGCGGGGACGAGGCGCCTCCTCGGACCGGGGCTTCGCGGCCCACGACCCGTGGCAGTCCCGACAGTAGTTGCCTTTGTACGCCCGCGTGAACAGGTACTGCTCACCGCAGCGGATACAAACCGGGGACTGGGTCATCGTACGACACCTCGGACGAGGGTTTCGAGGGCATTCATATGCTATCATACCACATATGTTCCCGAGAGGCATAAGTATGCAAGGCCTACAGCGGGTGCCCCCGCTTTTCGCGGAATCTTTACTCGTAGACGGCGAACGGTTCGCATGGACGATTCGCTTCGCGCAGGCGTCGCCATCTACAACGCGGGCGCGTACCGGGCGGCCCACGGCGCGTGGGAGGCGACGTGGCTCTCGCTCGACCGCGGGAGCGACGACGAGCGGTTCCTCCACGGCCTCATCCAGTTCACCGCGGCGGTCCACCACGCCCGCGACGGCAACGACTCGGGCGCGGTCGGCCTCGCCCGGAGTGCGCGGGAGTACCTCGATGGCCTCGGCGACGACTACCGCGGCGTCGACCTCGCCGGCGTTCGGGCGTTTCTCGCACGACTCGAAGCCGACCCCGCCGTCGCCGACGACCCGCTCGCGCTCCGACTCGCCGGGCGAGTCGTCACCTACGACGACCTCGATTTCGACGCGGTCGCCGTCGCGGCCGAGACGCTCGCGGAGGAACTCGACGGCTACGACGAGGCTATCGTCGCCGACGCGGTCGGGTACGCCCGCGAGGAGGTCGCCGACGGGACGCAGACGCAGTTCACGGCGATGGTGTTCGACTTCGTGCGCAACGAGGCCCAGCGCGGGCTGGTGTTTCAGCGATTGAGTGAGCACGTCCGCCGTCGGCGACGGCGCGAAGACGACGTGAGCGGCCTGTTCGAGTGAGAAAAGGTGAAAACGGTGGGCGTTTGAGCTCCTCAGTAGGCGATGGGATTTGACTCTGTGCAGTCAATATATCCGATGCATCTATACTATTTCGTGCCACGTCCTTTCTTGTGTCCAATACTGGGGCTGTCCTTCAGGTCATCGCCCTTTCACTGCCCGCGGTAGCTCTGTATATGGGCGTACTTAGTGACATATACGAGGATGCTGCGTTGGCTCGGTCAATGTATCCCGACCCAAGTAGTGACGCATTCCAGGGGCCTGGCCCGGCAACCGGCGAAATAGAAAACAAAGTCCATCGTGAATATGTCACGCTCACGACTGTGATGGATGGTCTTGACTTTCGATTGGCTACTCTGAGCTTGGTCGCACTCACTCTTTCTGTGGTACTTCTCTTACCCACGTTGGTTACTACGGTTCAGTCGCTATACTGGGCTGGCGTAGGGATTGCCACAATCGGATTTGGATTGTTAGTTGCCGCTCTGTCCTACACTGCTTACGCGACCTTCTTCGAGATGTACCCCAGAAGCTAATCCCGAATATTGTCGTTTAGGAAGCTGGAAGCCTTCCGGTCGATCCGTGCGTTCTACAGACCAACTGTTTTACATGACGGAGTCGCCTGAAGAACGGGCGTGCAACGATGTTAAAAACCGAGGTTCCGACGCCGCAATCAGGCTTCGTCCAGCGGTTCGCCTTCGAAGGTGAACTCGGCGGAGTTGTCCTGGGGGTCGTAGCCGAGCACCGCGCGGGCGCGGTCGATGGAGTAGTACTTGCGGTCGTTGTCGGAGATACCGTAGACGATTTCGTAGTCGTAGTCGGCCTCGATACAGCACTCGAAGAGGTGCGCGCAGTCGCGGTACGACAGCCACATCGCCTGGCCGCGCTCGTACTCCTTCGGCGGGTGGTGCTGGGTGAGGTTCCCGATGCGGACGTTCACGACCGAGATGTCGTGGTGGTCGTGGTAGTACCGGCCGAGCGTCTCGCCGGCGGCCTTGCTCACGCCGTAGAGGTTACTCGGGCGCGGGAGTTCGGTCCCGTCGAGTCGGAACTCGTGGTGCGGACGGTACATGTCCGGGGTCCGGTCCATCGTCTCGTACGCGCCGACGGCGTGGTTCGAGGAGGCGAACGCGAACTTCTCGACGCCCGCATCGACGGCGACGTCGAACATCTGCTGGGTGCCGTCGATGTTGTTCCGCAAGACGCTGTCCCACGGCGCTTCGGGACGCGGGTCGCCCGCGAGGTGGATGACGGCCTCGACGCCGTCCATGGCGTTTCGCACGGCGGTCTCGTCGGTGACGTCGGCGACGTACACCTCCGTGGGGTCGACCGAGTCGGGTATCTTCTCGTCGGAGAGTGGCTCGCGGTCCAGCAGCCGCCAGTCGTAGGCGTCGCCGATGTGCCCTAGTATCGCCTGGCCGACGCGCCCGCCAGCCCCCGTCAGCAAAACCGGCTGGTCCATTCGGTGTAAGTTCTAACAAGAGAGGCTAAGTAAGGACCGGTTCGCGCTCGCGCGACCCCTCAAACCGCCGAACTTTACCCGAGGGCGACGGAGTTCCGGGCATGGTCACAGACCCGCAGACGGCCTGCTTCGAGGCGGGCATCAAGTTCGGAACGCTCTACCACCAGTTCGCCGGCACGCCGGTCTCGCCCGACAGCGCCCGGAGCCTCGAACGGGCCATGGCCGAGGCCATCGAGAACCAACCGTACTGCGAGTCGGTCTCCGTGCGCATCCTCGACGACGCGCTGGACGCCGAACTCGCCGAGTCGACCGCCGACTACACGGAACTCACGGGGCGGTTCATGGAAGTCGAGATGGAAATCGACTACGAGGGCGTGCGCGTCCGGACGCGCATGGAGATGGAAGACGGCTACCCGCTGATGAAACTCGTGTCGGTCGAATGACCCGGCCGCGAAGCGCCGCCCGCGGGCTCGTCGTCCGCGACGGCGAACTCCTCACGATTCGGTACCGCACCGACGGCGAGGACTGGTACGTCGCGCCCGGCGGCGGCCAACAGCGCGGCGAGTCGCTCGCGGAGACGGTCCGCCGGGAAGTGTACGAGGAGACCGGCTACGAGGTCGCCGTCGGGTCGCTCGCGTTCGTCAGGGACTTCGTCCCCTCGACGCACTACGACGACAGAGGCGACGACGGCCACCAAGTGGACCACTTCTTCTGGTGCGAGCGAGTGAGCGAGGACCCGGACGACCCGACAGAGCGCGATTCGGTTCAGGTGGGCGTGCGGTGGCTCCCCCTCGACGAACTCGGCGAGGTCCGATTCTTCCCCGGCCCGCTCGGCGACCGACTTCGGGACGGCGACCCCGACGAGATGGGCGGCGGACGCGACGCGGTCTACCTCGGCGACGTGGACTGAGAATCCACCCGCGACGAGCGCGGAGTCGTTCGATTTCACTTTCACTTTCGGGGTCGTTTTTAAACCCCCGCGCGCCGAACGTGTGAGCATGAGTCAAAGCACGCTCGGCGACGACGACCTGTTCGGAGAGGCGGCGGCGGAGATGCGCGCCGACGTCGAGGAGCACCTCGACGAGGCCCGGTCGGCGCTGCCCGACCCGGACGACGTGTGGGACGCGGAGGCCGACAACGTCCTCGGCGTCCTCAACGGTCTCCGCTCCTCGCTCGACGTCGAGGGCGCGGCCGAACACGTCCGACAGGCCAAGAAGTGGTACGTCATCGGCCAGCGCGCCGAGGCGTTCGACGACCCCGAGGACCTCGAAGAAGCCATCGAGGAGCTCCAGGAGCTCATCGAGATGGTCGAGGAGGCCCACGAACTCGTCGGGGAACTCACCAACACGATGCCCCAGCTCCGCGGCGCGCTCACCGACGCCGCGGAGGCGGCGGAAGCGGCCGACGACGAAGAAGAAGAGGAAGAGGAGTAACCCGCCGACCGGCCCGCCGGTGAGCCGGCGCGCCGACTTGCGAGCCGTTCAGTCGAGTTGCCGGCGCTCGACCGCGTCGAGGAGCGACGCGAGCGCCTCGGCCGCGAGCGATTCCAGCTCCGCGCCGCGGTCGGCGTCCCCCTCGGCGGGGTCGCCGACGACGCCGTTGTCGGTGAACTCGTCGGAGTCGTGGGCGAGGTTGACGCCCGAGACCCACTCGCCCCAGCGGTCGGCACCCCCATCGCGGGCCTCGTCGATTCGGTCCTCGCGGACCAGTTCGGGGTGCGTGTGACGGAGTAAGGCGGTTTCTAGCGGGCCGCCGTGGCCCATGTCCGAGGAGTGGTCGCCGACGGCGTCGAACCACGTGAAGGCGACCGCGTAGACGTCGCCCGTCCGCGAGACGCGCCGGCAGAGCTCCGCGAGCGCGTCGATGTTGCCGCCGTGGCCGTTGACGACGACGACGCGGTCGAAGCCGTGGTGGGCGAGCGATTCGATAGTCTCGCGGACGTACGCGCGGAAGGTGTCCGGCGAGACCCAGAGCGTGCCGTCGAACGCGCGGTGTTCCTCGGCGACGCCGACCGGGATGGTCGGGCCGACGACGACCTCGCCGTCGAACGCGTCGGCACCCGCCTCGGCGACCGATTCGGCGTTGAGCGCGTCGGTTCCGAGCGGCGCGTGCGGGCCGTGCTGTTCCGTGCTTCCGACCGGGAGGAGCGCGAGGTCGCCGTCGAGGGCAGCGACCTCGGTCCAAGTGGCTTCGGAGAGTCGCATGCGCAAAGAAGTGTTTGCCCCCTCTTAGTGGTACGCGAAGCCTCAGTCGTCGCCGGCGTCGACCTCGGCCTGCCGGCGGGCCGCGCGCTCGACGAACTCGTCGGGGAGTTGGTCGATTTCGCCGGCCTGAACCCCCCACAGATGGGCGTAGAGACCGTCCTCGGACAGGAGGTCGTCGTGCGCCCCGCGCTCGACGATGCGCCCGTCTTCGAGGACGACGATTTGCTCCGCGTCCTTGATAGTCGACAGGCGGTGGGCGATGCTGAACGTCGTCCGGTCGGCCGTGAGTTCGTCCAGCGAGCGCTGGATGAGCATCTCCGTCTCGGTGTCCACGTCCGAGGTCGCCTCGTCGAGGACGAGGATGTCCGGGTCCTTCAGGATGGCGCGGGCGATGGAGACGCGCTGGCGCTGGCCGCCCGAGAGCTTCACGCCGCGCTCGCCGACCTTGGTGTCGTAGCCCTCGGGGAGGTTCGAGATGAACTCGTGAGCCTCGGCGGCTTTCGCGGCCGCGACGACCGCCTCGTCGTCGGCGTCGAACGTCCCGTAGGTGATGTTGTCGCGGACGGTCCCGTAGAACAGGAACGTCTCCTGGCTGACGTAGGCGATGGACTCCCGGAGGCTGGAGATGGTCACGTCGCGCACGTCTTGGCCGTCGATGTTGACGTGCCCCTCGTCGGGGTCGTACATGCGCATCAGGAGCTTGAGAATCGTCGATTTCCCCGCGCCCGTGGGGCCGACGAGCGCGAGCGTCTCGCCGCCGTCGACCTCGAAGGAGATGTCCTCGACGATGGTCTCGCCGTCGCCGTAGCCGAAGGTCACGTCGTCGTACTCGACGCGGCCCTCGGAGACGGCGAGGTCGGGGGCGTCGGGCTGTTCGGCCAGCCGCGCGGGCTCGTCCATCAGGCCGAAGATGCGGGCGCTGGAGGCGTGGGCGCGCTGGTACATGTTGATAATCTGCCCGAACTGGGCGAGCGGCCAGACGAACTGCTGGGTGAGCAGGATGAAGGTGACGAACTCGCCGACCGCGAGGTCGCCGGTGAAGGGACCGGGGCCCTCTCCGTTGATGACCCACAGGCCGCCGACGACGAAGGTGAGGGTGAAGCCGATGCCCGCGAGGATTCGGAGCGCGGGGAAGAACTTGATTCGGGTGTTGATGGCGTCCCAGTTGGCGTCGAAGTAGTCCATCGAGACGCCGTCGACGCGGTCGGACTCGTGGGGTTCGGCGTTGAACGTCTTGATGACCTGGATGCCGCCGAGGTTGTTCTCCAACCGGGAGTTGAGTTTGCCGACCGACGAGCGCACGTCGGCGTACTTCGGCTGGATGATATCGACGAACTTCCACGTGAACAGCGCGATGAGCGGGACCGGCAACAGGGCGACGAGCGCGAGTTGCCAGTTGTACGACATGAGGACCACCGCGATGGCGACGACCATCACGGAGAGGCGGAAAAACGAGTTCATCCCGTCGTTGAGGAACCGTTCGAGCCGGTTCACGTCGTTCGAGAGGATGGACATCATCTCGCCGGTCTGCTTGTCGGCGAAGAAGTCCATGTTGAGCAGTTGCATCCGGTCGTAGGTGTCGGTCCGGACGTCGTGTTGAATCTGCTGGGCGTAGGCGTTCCAGCCCCAGTTTCGGAGCCAGTGGAACAGCGCGCCGGCGGTGAAACTGAACACGATGATGCCGACGGCAAAGAAGAACTGACCGTCTCTGGTCGCGGGGACGTACGGCGCTATCCACGCCTCGGGGAGGACGGGAAACCCGGCCGCGAAGGACTTGTCCTGCCGGATGATGGTGTCGATGGCGAGGCCGAGGATGACCGGCGGCATGAGGTCGAGCACGCGGGCGGCGACGCTCGCGAGGACGCCCACGACGAACTCGAAGGTGTTCTCGCGGCCGTACTCGGCGAACAGCCGCCGCATCGGGTTGTCGACCCGCGCTCGTTGGTCCTCGAACGGGTCGTCGTCGTCGATATCAGGGGGCACGACAACGGTTCAGGGGGCGCTCGAAGTAAAGTACTCGGGTGCGGGAGGGGTCCGCCGGTAGATTAGCACCGGGCGTTCCGGACCGTGTTCCCGGTCGAACCGCCGGATTCGACGACCGGCTGTTGGCTGACGCCGCAGAGGTCGTTCTGGATGAGTCGGTTGTCGTGGGAGTCGTCCAGCGTGACGCCGTGAGCCAAGAGTCCCGTCGTGACGACGTTCTTGTGAATCGCGTTTCGGTCGCTTCCCGCGAGTTCGAAGCCGGCGATGAGAATGTTCACCTCGTTCTCGACGAAGCGGTTCCGGTGGCTGTCGCGGAGTTGGAAGCCGGGACCACCGCCGTCGGCGAGGTTCTGTCGGAACAGGTTTCGATTGCTTCGGACGAGTCTCACCGGGAAGTCCTCGGTGAGGAACTCGCAGTCGACGAACTCGTTTCGGTGTGAGTCTGCGAGCGTGAGCACGACGGGACTGATGAGCGTACACGACTCGAACCGAGTCCGAGTGGTGCGTCTGAGAGCGACACCTTGCTCCCAGGTGAAAAAGCTCGTATTCCTCACCTCACACCGCGTCGAGTCCGCGAGGACGAACTGCGAGAGCGGGTCGTGCTGGTCACCCGGATGGCCGACGACGCGCGAGTCCGCTATCGACACCCGGCTCGAATCGGTGATTCGGCCGCCCTTCGTCAGCACGATGTCGGTTATCGAGACGCGACTTCCCGAAACCGTCGTCTCGCCGACGACGGCGTACCCCCGGCCGTCGATGCGAACGTCGTCGGCGAGAACCTCCAGACAGTCGAGGTTGCCGTCGAGGACGTACCGCCCCGATTCGGTGATGCTCGCGCATCCCGAGAGTACCGTTCCGTCGGACCCCGATTGCAGTACGCCCGGCATGAGCGCCGGAACTGCGGCGAGGCCCAGCCCCCGAAGCGCTCTTCTCCTCGTGAGTCGAGTCGACATGACACCTTCTCAACTACAACACGTCGGCACAAATACAGATATTGTGAGATGCATACCAATTACGTATCAGAATTCGTGACGTACTGTCATTCCGACCGGCGGGGTCGAGTGGGGTTCGGACCCGGCGCTCAGACGACTCGTTTTTCCACTTCTGGGTCGATACCCGCCTCGACGAGGTCCTGTCGGACGCGCTCGCGCAACGGATCTGGGACCGTGTCGCGACTGACGGGGACCGCGACCTCGCCGTCGCCTTTTACCTTCCAGTAGAGGACGCAGTCCGACGGTTCGTAGTACTCGATGCTGTAGGCGTCGTCCGCCCCGCGGTAGTGGACCCGCGCGGCGAACCCCTCGGCGCGCCACCCTTCGAGTTCCGAGAGCGCCGCGACGTGTGCTGTCATAGTGGGGTCAACGGTCGCCGGCCCTTCGGGTGTTTCGCATCTACTCGACTTCGACACGGTCTCCCGCGTCGATGCCGGTCTCGTTCGTGTACCCGTACGGGAGTTCGAGGACGTACTTCCCGGTTCCGCGGTAGCGGGTGAGGTCGGACTCGCTCGTTCCCTCGGGGTCGAGTTCGGCGTGGTGGATGCGCGTGATGGTGCCGTTTTCGGCGACGAAGACGATGTCCAGCGGGAAGTCCATGTCGCGCATCACGTAGGCGTAGTTGCCAGACGAGTCGTGGACGAACCACATCCCTTCGTTTTCGGCGAGCGACTCGGTGTCGCTCAGGCCGGTAAAGCGCTTGGCGCGGGTGTCGGCGACGCGGGCGTCCACGGTCGCCAGCGTCTCGCCGGTCTCGTCGTCGACGACGGTGAGCGTGGTCCGTTCGTAGTCGTCGGTCGAGCCGGGGACGACCGCGGGGTTGGAGAGGTACGCGACGCTCGCGACCGCGACGACGACGGCGACGACGAGCAGCGCGGTTCGCGCGCGAGAGGTCATTGCCGGACGTGACGGCCGCCGCGGGTCTAAGGGTTCCGGGGGACCGGTCGAAACGAAAACCGTTATGAGCGCGAACCGGTTCGATTGAGATGCAGGGCTCGTGGTCTAGTTGGTTATGACGCGGCCTTTACAAGGCTGAGGTCGGTGGTTCGAATCCGCCCGAGCCCATCAGATTTTGTGACGAACCGAACGGTGAGTCACAAATCTGTTCCGTGAGGGCGGGAGAACCTTGCGGCAACCGAGCGTAGCGAGGTTGACGGAGTGGTTCGAATCCGCCCGAGCCCACTTCTGACGACACGCCACGACGAGCTAGCGAACGGCAGAGCCGTGAGCATAGCGAGGAGTCTGTGTCGTCTGAGCCGACTCACACACTCCGTTGCATCACCAAAAGCGACATCGGGACGTTGGCGGCGACGAGACCGTACGCGCCGCCGAGGAGCGGTTCGACACCCAGCGACGGGGCGAGGAGGTAGCCGCCGACGAACCCGAGCGGGTCGAAGACCAACGCGAGGATGATGAGCTGTACTGCGAACGGTTTGGAGGTGAACCAGCGGGGGAGCATCTGTGACACAGTCGTCTCGGAAGTGTTGCCCCACAGACCATTTAGTTCTGTGTGGTCGCGCTCAGAGCCACGAGGACGCGAACCCTTTTAGCCCGACACGAACCCACCACCGAGTAGTGAACACAGTCGCACGACTCCGTGAGACCCCTCGGCGGGCGGCCGTCGCGCTCGGCTACGCGCTCGTCGTCCTCGTGGCGTCGATCGTTCCGACGCCGCCGGGGAGCCTCACACCGATGGGTCCGCTCGGACTCGTCGGCCTCGATAAGTGGGTCCACGCGGCCGGGTACGCCGGTCTCGGGTTCGCCTTCGCGTCCGCGGTGCGCGCCAGGGGACGCAAAGAGGTCGTTGGAGCCGTCGTCGTCGCCGCCGCGTTCGGGGCGGGTATCGAACTCGTGCAGGCGGTGCTGCCGTACCGGTCGTTCGGCGTCGCCGATGCGGGGGCGAACCTCCTCGGTGCGGTCGTGGGCGGGGCGCTCTGGGTCGCGGTCGCGTGGGTCGCGGAACCCCGGAGGTAGGGTTATCTCACCCCCTCACGAAGGGCGAACGAACGGTGAACGCAATGGGCACGAGACGACTCATCCGGGCACTCGGTCTCGCGGGAATCGGCGTCGTCGGGACGTACCTCCTCGCGGTTCGACCGTGGCACAGGCGCTGGGGGACCACCGACGACGAGGCGACGGGCTGGCTCCCCGGCGATGATTTCGTCGGCGACGCGGACGTCACCTCGACGCGGGCGATTACGATTGCGGCCCCCGCGCGGGCTGTCTGGCCGTGGCTCGTCCAGTTAGGGCAGGACCGCGGCGGCTTCTACAGCTACGAGCGATTGGAGAACCTGTTCGGGTTACAGATTCACGACGCGGACCAAATCCTCCCGCAACACCAGCGGCTCGACGTGGGCGACGAGATACGACTCGGCCCGCCGGGCTCGGGCGCGCCGTCGTTCCGCGTCGCCTTGGTCGAACCCGAGCGGACGCTCGTGTTGAGTGCGCCGGGCTGGGAGACCGGCGAGAGCCCGGCGGTGTGGACGTTCGCGTTGCACGAGGTGGCACCCGGCGCGACGCGGTTGATCATCAGATACCGCGGCCGGTCGGAGACGCTCCGCGGGCGCGCGATGAACCGCTTGGTCGTCGAGCCGGTCCAGTTCGCCATGGAACGAAAGATGCTCAAGGGGATTCGGTCGCGGGCGGAGCGGGCGCGGGCGAGCGCGACGGGCGGTCGGCACCGCTGACCCAGCGCCGACGGGCGATTCGAAAGTCTTTTTGATGCGGTCCGGCTTCGGAAGAGTGCGAGCCGCCTTAGCTCAGACTGGGAGAGCACTCGACTGAAGATCGAGCTGTCCCCGGTTCAAATCCGGGAGGCGGCATTTTCCTGCGAACTACCGAAGGAGCGTCGCGACTGAGTCGTGAGCAGTGAAAATGCGACCCGACCGGATTCTGAATCAGCGAGCAAATCTCCGATTTGCGAGCGAGGTTCAAATCCGGGAGGCGGCAGTCGAGTCCTCGACGACCAATCGGAACAACGCCCGAGTCCGGCGGCTCAGACCCGTATACTCGAACACACAGCAGCACAGGGACCTGCGGCGTTCTTCAGAAGACTTATCCGCGTGAGGTCGCTGGATTCAAAGGCAATGGCGAAAGGTAAGGTCGACTTCTTCAACGACACTGGCGGCTACGGTTTCATCTCTACTGACGACGCGGACGACGACGTGTTCTTCCACATGGAAGATGTTGGCGGTCCGGACCTCGAAGAGGGTCAGGAAATCGAATTCGACATCGAGCAGGCCCCCAAGGGCCCGCGCGCGACGAACGTCACCCGCCTCTAAGCAGGCTTCCGTTCACCGCAGTACATTCACAAACTGACGAACTTTCCTCCGTTTTTCACGACCGCGAGCGACGGCGTTTCGGCGACCGGGTGAGTGAGTCACAGACATGCGGAAGGGTTATCCGTCCGCAGGGTCGTTGTACAGTCGCAATGGCGAAAGGTAAGGTCGACTTCTTCAACGACACTGGCGGCTACGGTTTCATCTCTACTGACGACGCGGACGACGACGTGTTCTTCCACATGGAAGATGTTGGCGGTCCGGACCTCGAAGAGGGTCAGGAAGTGGAGTTCGACATCGAACAGGCCCCCAAGGGCCCGCGCGCGACGAACGTCACGCGCCTGTAATTCGGTTTCCGAATTCAGTAACAGACGAATCGATTTCTGAGAGTTTTTTTACGCACCCCTGAGCCGTGAGGCTGTGCTGTAGGACCCCCGCCGCGAGTAGACGCAGTCCCGACCGGGCGTCACGAACCTGTCGAACCCAGAAGGCTCTTATCCTCTCGTAGTTGTGCATCAAACGAACAACAATGTCCGACGACGGGGAGCTGGAACCTCCCGCGGGAATAGACGACTCCCACATCGGCGCGGGCGTCTTCGACGAGACGATGGGCCCTGGCTCGTCGTTTGCGCACCTATACCGGGGTGAGATACACCGGATGAAGTCGTGGCGCGAGCGACTCGACCGGACCAGCAACTGGGCGATTACGCTGATGGCCGGGATTCTGACGTGGTCGTTTTCCGCACAAACGCACCCGCACTACATCATCCTCCTCGGGGTAGTGACGCTGAGCATCTTCCTCTGTATCGAGGCGCGGCGCTTCCGCGCGTACGACATCTGGCGCTCTCGGGTCCGGATGATTCAGCAGAACGTCTGGGCGTACGCGCTCGACCCGGACGGCGGCGTCCTCGACGAGGACTGGCGGGAGAAACTCGGGGAGGACTACCGCACACCGAACATGAAGATACCCTTCGAGGAGGCGCTTGCCCACCGGCTCCGCCGGGTGTACCTGCCGCTGTTCATCGTGATGCTCGTCGCGTGGGTCATCCAGCTCACGGCGTACACGGACGGGACGACGCTCGTCGGGAGCGCCGGTGTCGGCGGCGTCCCCGGAAACATCGTCGTCGCCCTCGTCGCCGGGTTCTACGCGACCCTGCTCGGCATCTCGTTCCGCCCGCGCGAGTGGCACGTCAACGGCGAACTCATCCCGAGCGACGTCACGGGATGGGAGCAGTCGGAGTACGGCGACTCGTAGCGTCGCAATTCGAAATGGTTTTTTCGCTCCTGCGCGTCTGTCGAACCGCGCCGCCTTAGCTCAGACTGGGAGAGCACTCGACTGAAGATCGAGCTGTCCCCGGTTCAAATCCGGGAGGCGGCATATTCTGAGATTCTGAGCGGAGCGAAGAATCGAAGAAACGACGCCGGACTGATTTGAACCCAAGAAGTCGAACGGAGTTAGTCTTCTTTCGGTTCAAATCCGGGAGGCGGCATATTCCTGCGAACTACCGAGGGAGTGGAGCGACCGAGCCGTGAGCAGTGGAGATGCGACTCGACCGGATTTGAACCAGCGAGCAAATCGAAGATTTGCGAGTGAGGTCCAAATCCGGGAGGCGACCCTTCTCAGACTGAGTTCAAATCCGGGAGAAAAACGAAACCGACACCCCGCTTAGGCCCGCGCCTCGTCGAGCCACGCGGGTTCGTCAACGGTCGTCGAACCGACGCCCGTAAGCGAGTACTCCCACGACCCGCGGACCTCGGTGCCGTCGTCCATCCGCCCCGAGAACGCCCACGATTCGTGACGCGAGAGGCCGTCTTCGTCGACGAGGACGGCGTACTCGAAGTTCGTAACCTCCAGGTTCCCGGGCTCGCCCTGCGCCGCGGCCGACCCGGCGAGAATCAGCGCCTCGCTCGCGGACGAAAGTTCGTAGCGCTCGACGGACACGCCGTCGAACGTCTCGGTGCCGGCGAACGTCAGGTCGTCGTCAGCGCCGTACGCGCGGGCCTGCGAGAGCGCGATGGCGGTGGCGAGAACCTCCATCGACCCCTCGTAAGAGGTGTACGTGGCCTCGTCGCCGTCGCCAATCCGGACGTACGTCACGCCGTCGGCGACGTACTGCTCGACGCCTCCCGCGTCGGGTTGGCCGTCGGTCGCCGAGGTCGTTCGACTGTACGACCGCTCGGCTTCGAGGTCGGCGTAGAACTCGCGGGTGACTTCGGTCTCGACGCCGTTCGCGTCGACGCCGGTGTACGACCAACTGACGGAGAAGCTCCCGGCGTCGCGGAGGAGACGCTCGGGGTCGCTCAGTTCGAAGTCGTCGGTTCCGCTCGCGTCGGAATCCGCGCTGTCGCCGCCTCCATCGGGCTCGTCGATGTCGTCGGTTGGGGCGGCCGGCGCGACGTCCGCGCCGCCGGTACAGCCGGCGAGGAGCACGAGAACCGCGACAATCAGGACGGGAATACGGTTGGAATACACGACAACCATACGACGAGTAGAATCTTAAGTAGGTACCGCAAATCGCGTCGGTTCGGCGCGGCCGGCGGGGAAACTCACGAGTGAAGAGGTGAGCGGAACGTTCAGACCGTCACCGACGCCGACTTCGCCACGTCGCGGTGCGAGACGCGGACCTCGACGCCCGACGGGGTGACGGAGACGGTCACGTCGTCGACGGTGCGTTCGTACTCGGCGGTGTGGCTGCCGGACCGGGAAACGCGCAGGCGCTTCGAGAGGAGGCCGGCGTCCACGAGCGGGTCGAGTTTTCGGTACGTCGTCGAGAGCGGGAGGTCGCACGCCTCCGAGAGTTCGCTCGCGGACCGGGCGACGCCGTCTGTCGCGTCGAGAATGCATCGGCAGTCGTCGTCTTCGAGAAGCGAAAAGAGCGCGTCGACCGCGGCGTGGTCGTCGACGACGCGGGGTTCGGACGAGGCGGTCGGGGAGCGGACGGCGAAGGGAAACGAGGCCTGACTCATACTTCTGTAGACTCGACGGACGGGGACCAACGGATAACCACGATAGCGTGGGACGTTTATATACTCGGGCGGACGCGGGCGCGGCCGTCTCGACCGCTACCCCTCTTCGAGGACGTCGCCGAGCAGCTTCGTCAGGGCGGCCGCGAGATGTTCCGAAAAGGTCGACTGGTTGATTTCGAGTTCGGCCGCAACCTCGGTCGCGTTGGCTCCGCGCGGGCGCTCGAAGTAGCCCATGTCGTAGGCCGTCTGGAGGACTTCGAGCTGACGGGCGGTGAGCTTCCCGCGGTCGACGAAGACGCTGTCGCCGGGGGCGTCGCCGGTGGGCGAGCGCACGAGGCGCTTGATGTCGAGTCCGGGAAAGCGGTCGCGAAGCTCGCCGATGACGGCCTGCAGCTGTTCGTAGTCGGCGGCGTGGAAGACGAGCGTCAGACTGCCGCGCTGGGCGAAGTAGCGGTCGACCGGACAGCCGAACTCGCCGAGGCACTCGCACGGGCAGCCGGCGCTCCCGTCGTGGGTGTAGCGGTAGAGGTGCTTCGAGCCGTAGGAGAAGATGGGGTCGAGCGCGGACGCCTCCGGCGGGTCGTCGGCCTCGAGGACGAACTCGGAGACGCTGACGTCGCCCGGTGTGGAGACGACGCTGGTCGAGACGGAGTCGACGACGGAGTCCGTCGAGTGAGCGACCGAGGCGACGGGGCAGACCGACGGCGAGTCGAATTCGACCGTGGCGCGGATACCGGCGGGCATGTGTTACGCGCGGGCGCGCCGGTGTTCGCCGCGGGACGCGACGACCGCGGACATTACTTGTCGGACTCCGCGGCGTCCAGTTCGACGGCCCGGCCGCCGAGCGTCTCGGGGTCGAGTTCGAACAGCTGGATGTCGAGGTCGCGCTTCGTCTCGCCCCAGATTTCGAACAGCGGGCGCTTGGCCTTGCCGTACTGGACGATGCGTTCGACGGTCAGCTCGTCGGGGTCGACGCGTTCGAGCGTCCCCTCGGCGATGATGCTCCGGTAGCTCCCGTCGTTCGACTCGTGGACGACGAGTCGGGCCCGCGGGGACGACGTGAGGAACTGCCGCTTTTCGCTTTCGGGCGTGGAGACGAGACGGAGATAGAAGCGACCGCTCTCGCCGTCGTAGCCGTAGGAGATTGGAATCGCGTATGGTTCGTCCGCCTTCGCGAGCGAGAGGACGCCCGTCTCGTGACGGGACAGGACCTCGCGTATCTCGTCGGGCGAGAGTTCGGTCTGTTGGTCCAGAGACATCGGTTCGTACCACCAGACTCGCGGCCGACGTAATTACTGTTACTTCTCGGCGGTGTCCGAGAGACCCCAATCGGGCGATATCGGCGGGGTCGGTCGCAGGCGCGACTCGCTCAGGCGGTCGAAAATCAGGTGGTCGAGAAGGCGTCGGTCGTGAGCGCGGCGCTGCAGATGACACAGCCGTTTTCGAGGAGGGCGTCGCGCATGGAGTCGTTGACCAGCATGGACTCCGCACACTCCGGGCAGACGAATGTGTAGTCCGCGCTGTCGCTCATGTGGTTCGTAGTACGCGTGGCACACGTATATGTAGCCTACTGTTTTTCGAACGCCGAGGGCGCGGTGGAGCGAACGCCCCAACCGGGCACGGAGAAGAATGGAACCTCACGCGGAACACGGAGCGAACGCCTCGGTCGAGGTCGGACTCCCGCAGATGGGACAGCCGCGTTCGAGGACCGCCGCGCGCATCCCGTCGTTGACGGCGAACCCCTCGCCGCACTGCGGGCACGTGAACTCGTAGTCGTCCGTCTGCGACGTGGCGCTCATCAGTCCACCTCCGGCGGTGCGAGCGTCGCCGTCATCGCGACCGCCCCTCTTCGCCGTCTTCGCCGCCGTCCGTGGCGACCTGCCGGAACGCGAGCGACACGCCGGCGTCGTCGAACGAAAACGAGAGCGTGTCGAAGGTGGTCGCGAACTCCCGCGGGTGGTGCGTCGCGGTCTGAATCCGCAGTCGCTCGTCGAGGAGCGACGCCTCGGTGAGCAGGTCGAGCTTCCGGTAGACCGTCGACAGCGGCACGTCGCAGAGGTCGGCGCACTCCTGCGCGGTCCGCGGGGCCCCGTCGCAGGCGGCGAGGATTCGCCGGCTGTCGCCGTCGCTGAGCGCAGAGAGGACGGCCGACGGCTCCGCGGCGACCTGCTGGGGTCGGGTCAGGTCGAGCGTCGATGCACCACGTGCGGCGAAAGCGGAAGAGGAGTTCATACTTCGATAGACGACGGACAACGGGAGGTATCTCCGCCCGCGCTATCCGGGGAGGTTTAAGTACTCGACCCGTCTCCGGCTTCGAGTTGGGCCAGTCTGCGGCGCACCGCGGGGTTCGAACTCGGCGCGAGGATGAAGTGGCCCGCACCCATCGTGAGACTCCGCAGGTACCAGTAGACCGCGCGCTCGACCGGGCGGAACCGGCCGTCGGTCAGCGCGACCGCGCCGCGCCACGCGTTCCGCCGCCCCTCGCGGAGCGTGAAAAACGACAGCGCCTCGTCGAACCGACCCAGCGACTCGTCGATGTCGGCGACGCCGTCGGCGTACCGCTCGGCGATGAGGTCCTGTTCCTCGTCGACGAGGCGGCGGAGGACCCGATTTATCCGGCGGTGGTCGTCGTACTTCGCGGGTCGGTCGGGGTCGATGCCGACCTCGTGGAGCGCCAGCGCGAGGTCGTAGTTCACGTGCGCGTTGACGCCGAGCAACACGTCCTGCACCACGAGCGACTCCCCGGCGAGCGCCGTCTCGAAGGAGAGTTGCCACGGGTCGGGCACGTCGTCGTGGTCGCCGCGCTCGAAGGCGCGGAACGCCCGGCGGTAGTGGTCCGCGAAGGTGACGAGGTAGTCGGCGACCCACTCGGGGTCGGTGAACTCGCCGCCGCCGAGTCCGCGGTCGACCTCGGCGGTCACGCGGACGTAGATGGTCAGGAAGGCGGCGCGGCGGTCGCCGCGGTCGTACAGGAGCGATTCGAGCGCCGACAGCCGCTCGTGGGCGTCGGCCACGTCCCGGAACGGCGCGTCGACGAGTTCGAGAACCTCCTCGGTCGCGTCGCGGGCGACGCCGGCGAGCGACGGGTTCGGCGTCCGCACCGCGGCCGCGAGCTTTCGTCCCTCCTCGAACGTCGTCCGTCGCATGGGTTGGCCGTCCAGACGGTCCCGCCTTCGATAACGATATCGGCGCGCACGCGCTCGCGACCGAGAATCCGCGGGTGGGACGCTCACGCCCGGCGCTGGAGACCGGACCGCGAGTCGATGCGAAGCTCCCACCCGAGGATGTCCTGCATCGGCTCCGTCTCCGAAAAGAGGGTCGGATACCAGGCGTTGTCTTCGAGCACGTCGTGGACGCGGTCCCAGTCGCCGTCGTCGACCCGGCGGAGTTCGCCGTCGACGACGACGCTCTCCCACTCGTCCCGCGAGGGAGCGTTCCAGACGGCGAAGCTCGAGCGGGCGGTCCGCTCGGCGAACTCGGTCTTCTTCGAGGACTCGCCGGGACGGAGGAAGACGAAGTAGAGTCGTCCCCGGTCGGCGTCGTAGCCGAACGAGAGGGGAATCCCGTAGGCGACGCCGTCGTCGGCGAGCGAGAGAACGCCGACGCCCTCCTCGCGGAGCAGGCGGTCTATCTCCTCCGACGGCATCTCGATTCGGTTGTGTTCGGCGAAGTCAGGGGCCATGGGAAATATACGCACGGAGATGGCATAAGCCTGCCAGCGACCCGGAGACCGGCGACCAGCGACCGACGGGCGGCCTCGGCGCGCTCGCTCGCTCGGCCCCGACGCGCGACGCGGGGCTTATCCCCGACGGCGACGAACCGCGGGACGACACCCGGATGACGGTGAACACACTCCACCGGCCGACGCACCGCGACGCCCTCGTCCACCTCGAAGCCGCCTTCGAACGCGGCGACATGGTGACCGTGTTCGGCCGGTGCACGGTCGACTACGACGGCCGCGCGACGAGCGAACTCGGCCCCGGCGACCGGCTCGTCGTCCTGAAGCCGGACGGCTCGATTCTGGTCCACACCGACGAGAAGCGGACGCCCGTCAACTGGCAGCCGCCGGGGTGTACCCACTCCGCGAGCGTCCGCGACGGCCGGCTTCGAGTCCGGAGCACACGCACGAGCCCCGACGAGCGACTCGACGTGCACTTCGAGCGCGTCGAGCAGTGTTCGGCCTACGCCGTGAACGACCGCAGCGACCTCGAACTGGTCGGCAGCGAGGAGGACCTGCGGCAGCACATCCTCTCGGACCCCGACATCCTCGAACCGGGCTTCGAGCCGCTCGAGACCGAGCGGCAGAGCGACGCGGGCGCAATCGACATCTTCGGCGAGGACGCCGACGGCGTCCCGGTCGTCGTGGAGTTGAAGCGCCGGCGCGTCGGCCCCTCGGCGGCGAGTCAGCTCCGACGGTACGTGGACGCGCTCCACCGCGAGTTCGGCGACGACGAGCCGGTTCGCGGCGTCCTCGTCGCTCCCTCGGTGACCGAGCGAGCGGCGGACATGCTCGACCGCGAGGGACTGGAGTTCGTCGCGCTCGACCCCGAGACGGGCGAGCCGCCGGCCGAGGAGGACGACGGCGAAACCGACGGGTCGGACGGGAACGGGGAGAGGGACGGAGCGGAAGAAGACGGCGCGGCCGACGATGAGGCCTAAATCAGTCCAGACCGGCGGCGGCGACGAAGTTCTCGACGGTCCGAGCGGCCGTCACGTCGTCGAAGTCGCGGTCGGCGTCGCCGTCGGGCCAGCCGAAGTCGTCGGCGATGCGGTCGAGGAGGTCGGCCGTGAACTCGGGGTGGTACTGGACCGTCCAGACGGGCGCGTCCTCGTGGCGCGTCGCGAGGTGGTCGTAGTAGTCCGCGGCGGCGACGGTCTCCATGCGGTCGCCGGGGGCGACGACGTAGTCGCCGTGGACCATCGGGATGCGTCCGGAGACGCCATCGAACAGGGGGTCGTCGCCGAGGTCGACGTCGGCGATGCCGCGGCGCTGGTCGCCGGCTTCGACGGTGCCACCGAGCGCGTCGTTGACGAGCTGGTGGCCGAAACAGACGCCGAGCGTGGGCAGTTCGCGGGCGACGAGGTCGCGAGCGAGCAGGCGCGCGTCGGCGAGCCACGGGCGCTCGTCGGCCTCGTAGATGCCCGCGGTGCTCCCGGTGAGCACGACGGCGTCGACGTTCGAGAGCGTCGGGAGGCCGTCGTCGGGGAGCGAGTGAACGGTCCCCTCGCGGCCGTCGAGGGCGAGGTCGGCGAGCGCGTCGGTGAAGTACGCGGGGCCGTCCGCAGGCATGCAGTCGCAGACGAGCAACATGGTCCGAACCGTAGCGACGGCGGCGCATAAGCGTGTCTCCCGGTCGCGGGGTCGACTCGCCCGCCGCCGGGGACCGGCGGGACTCGATACGGTTCGGTGGCCCATCGCGGCGAACCGACGTGCGAGCCCCTGACACGACCGCGGCGGGCGAATGAAGCTTCGAAGCGTTTTTAGCCCGCCTGACCCTTCGGTTTCACAAGTAACCATGTCAGACAAACCCGCCTCTATGTACCGGGAGATTACGAACCCGGCGTACACCCGACGCGAGTACATCACGGGTATCCCCGGTTCGAAGATCGCACAGCACAACATGGGCGACCTGAAAGCTGACCCCGAGGACTACCCCGTCCAGATCAGCCTGAAGGTCGAAGAGGAAGTGCAGATTCGCCACGGTTCGCTCGAATCCGCGCGTCTGTCTGCCAACCGTCTCATGCTCAAGCACGCGGGCGAAAAGCAGTACAAGATGATTCTGCGCAAGTTCCCGCACCACGTCATCCGCGAGAACAAGCAGGCGACCGGCGCGGGTGCGGACCGTGTCTCCGACGGGATGCGCCAGTCGTTCGGGAAGGTCGTCGGGACCGCCGCTCGCATCCCCAAGGGCGAGACCGTGTTCACCATCTACTGCGACGTCGAGGACGCCGCGACCGCGAAGGACGCCTTCCGCCGCGCGTACAACAAGATGTCGCCGCCGTGCCGCATCGTCGTCGAGCGCGGCGAAGAGCTGCTCGTCGCGTAAGTTCGCGACCTCGCGCCGGCGCGTGCTCGGAACGCGCCTCGCCTCGAACCCACCATTTTTCCCCCGGGACCCCGCCTCGTAGCGTATGCTTCGGTTGGCGGTCACCACCTCCAGCGAGACGTTCGAGCGAATGCGCGGCCCGCTCGGCGACCGCGGCATCGACGTGGGACACCTCCCCGCCGAGGGGTTCGCGCTCGACCTCTCGACGCCGCCGGCCGAGTCGTTCGACGCCGGCTTCGTCTACCCCTCGCGTCCGATGGAAGGCGGCGTCGTCACCGCCAGACACGACATCCCGTGGGTGAACACGCGCGAAGACGTGCTCACCTCGCGGAACAAGGCGGGCGTCATCGCGACGCTCGAACGCGCCGGGCTGCCGGTTCCGCGGAGCGTCTACGTCTCCAACCCGGCCGACGAGTCCGACCTGCTCGACGCCGTCGAGTCGGCAGGTCTCGACTATCCGGTCGTCGTCAAGCCGAACTCCACGACGCGGGGCGTCGGCATCGCCAAGGCCCACGACCCAGACTCGCTTTCGGGGCACGCGGACGTGCTGAGCCTCGTCCACGACTTCCGCGCGACCGGCGACAAGTCGTTCCTGATTCAGGAGTGGCTGCCGGACGCCAGCGACTACCGCGCGATGGTGCTCGACGGCGAGGTCGTCGGCGCGGTGGAGCGCCGACTGACGGAGCGCGCGCGCGACGGCGGGCGCTGGAAGCACAACGTCCACCGGGGCGCGGAGGCGGTCGGGACGGACCTCCCGAAGCGACACCGCGACCTCGCCGAAGCGGTCGCCGACGAGTTGGGCATCCGCTATCTCGGGGTTGACCTGCTGGAATCCGACGGGCGGGTCGTCGTCTCGGAGACGAACGCCCGGCCGACCATCGACGACGACGCGAAGTACGACGACGGCTTTTTCGACCGACTGGCGGCGCTCGTCGAGCGGGTCGCAAAGAAGTCCTGAGCGGGCCGCGCGAAGTCGAGTCGCTACTCGACGTCGATTGCGGCGGAGTCCTCGGCGCGGTCGAACGTGACCTGCAGGACGCCGTTGTTGAAGGTGGCCGATGCGGAGTGCTCGTCGACGCGGGCCGGGAGGCGGATGCGTTCGTCGTACTCGCGGCGGTCACCGGCGGCGCTGATAGTCAGCGTCTCACCGTCGCACTTGAGGTCGATGGCGTCTTTGTCGACGCCCGGGAGGTCCGCGACGAGTCGGAGTGTAGAGCCCTCATCGTACACGTCGATGTGGGTCTCGGAGGCGAATCCGGCGTCGCCTCCGGTCATGTCGTTCATCATCCGTTCGATTTCGTCGAAGATGTTGTCGAACGGGTCGTCGCGGTCGTCTCTGACCATGGGGGCCGCTATGAAATCGGAGGATAAAACGTTTCTGCCTGTGACAGTCACCTGGCAGCGAACCGCCAGTATTCGGCCGCGAGCGACCGTCTACGGACGGACGGCGCGTCCCCGTGCGGGCGTGTCAACTCTCGTCCGTGTCTGATTGGTTGTGTTTGTTTCTGTGTCAATATTGATCGCTGATGAAAGGTAACGTTCGATTCAGTCGGATTTACCGAAACAGATATACTCTTGCGCCCGGCATATCAATACGGATACTACTCGAACATGAGTGAAAAATCCTACCTCAGCGCGGGCGAGAACGTGGATGAATCGGACGTGGTGCGGGTGGCACTCAACGGCTTCGGCCGCATCGGCCGAAACATCTTCCGTGCCGTCCTCGACAACCCGAAGGTCGAACTGGTCGCCATCAACGACGTCATGGACTTCGACGACATGGCGTACCTCGCGAAGTACGACTCCGTCATGGGCCGACTCGACGGCGTCGAGCGCGACGGCGATTCGCTGTCCATCGGCGGCACCTCGGTGAGCCTCTACAACGTCCAGTCCCCCGCGGAGCTTCCGTGGGGCGAACTCGACGTGGACGTGGCGCTCGAATGTACGGGCATCTTCCGCACGAAGGAAGACGCCTCCGCACACCTCGAAGCGGGCGCGGACAAGGTCGTCATCTCCGCGCCGCCGAAGGGCGACGAGCCGGTCAAGCAGATCGTCTACGGCGTCAACCACGACGAGTACGACGGCGAGGACATCGTCTCGAACGCCTCCTGTACGACCAACTCCGTCACGCCGGTCGCGAAGGTGCTCGACGAGGAGTTCGGCATCGAGAACGGTCTCCTGACGACCGTCCACGCCTACACGGGCAGCCAGAACCTCATCGACAGCCCCCACGCGAAGCAGCGCCGCGGGCGCGCCGCCGCCGAGAACATCGTCCCGACGACGACCGGCGCGGCGCAGGCGGCCACCGAGATTCTGCCCCAGCTCGACGGCAAGCTCGACGGCATGGCGATTCGCGTCCCCGTGCCGAACGGCTCGCTCACCGAGCTCGTCGTCCGCCTCGAAGACAAGCCCTCCGTCGAGGAGATCAACGACGCCTTCCGCGCCGCGGCCGACTCCGGCCCGCTCGCGGGCGTCCTCGGCTACACGGACGACGAAGTCACCTCGCGTGACATCCTCGGCCTGCCGTTCTCCAGCACCGTCGACCTCAACACGACGAACCAGGTCAACGACGGCGGCCTCTACAAGATTCTGACGTGGTACGACAACGAGTACGGCTTCTCCAACCGGATGCTCGACGTCGCCCACTTCGTCACCCACCAGTAGACGCCCCCACGAACCGCCCGCCCTTTCAGCGCGACTTACCCACCACTAAGTAATTCCTCTACGTCCTTCCACCCGATGTTCAAGACCCTCGATGACCTCGACCCGGAGCAGCGCGTACTCGTCCGACTCGACCTCAATTCGCCGGTCGAAGACGGCGAGGTCCAAGACAACCGACGGTTCGACCGCCACGCGGAGACCGTCCGCGAACTCGCCGAGGCCGGCCACCGCGTCGTCCTCATGGCCCATCAGGGCCGTCCCGGCGACGACGACTTCGTCTCGCTCGAACAGCACGCCGACATCCTCGCGAGCCACATCGGCCGCGACGTGGGATTCGTCGCCGACACCTACGGCGACGAGGCCATCGCCGCCATCGACGCGCTCGAAGCCGGCGAGGTGCTCCTCCTCGAAAACACGCGGATGTGCGACGAGGAGCTTCCCGAGGAGGACCCCGAGGTCAAGGCCGACACCGAGTTCGTCCGGACCCTCGCCGAGCACGTCGACGCCTACGTCAACGACGCCTACTCGGCGGCCCACCGCTCGCACGCCTCGCTGGTCGGCTTCCCGCTCGTGCTCCCCGCCTACGCGGGGCGCGTGATGCAGACGGAGTACGAGGCCAACTCATCTATCGCCACCCGCGAGTTCGACGGGCAGGTGACGATGGTCGTCGGCGGGACGAAGGCCACCGACGTCATCGACGTGATGAACAACCTCGGCGACAAGGTCGACCAGTTCCTCTTGGGCGGCATCGCCGGCGAACTGTTCCTCCGCGCCGCCGGCAACGACGTGGGCTTCGACCTCGAGGGCATGGACTTCTTCGACGACCAGTGGGAGGCGAACCGCGAGACTATCGAGTCGCTCCTCGACGAGCGCGGCGACCAGATTAAGCTCGCCGTCGACCTCGCCTACGAGGACGAGACCGACGACCGCGGCGAAATCGCGGTCGCCAACATCACGGAGAAGGACCGCGCGTACCTCGACGTCGGCTCGATGACGGTCGACGAGTACGACCCCATCATCCGCGACTCCGAGGCCGTGTTCGTGAAGGGCGCACTCGGTCTGTTCGAAGACGAGCGCTTCGCGGTCGGCACGACCGGCGTCCTCCGCGCCATCGCCGAGACCGACTGCTTCTCCGTCGTCGGCGGCGGCGACACCTCCCGCGCCATCGAGATGTACGGCATGGACGAAGGCGACTTCGGCCACGTCTCCATCGCCGGCGGCGCGTACATCCGCGCGCTGACCGGCGCGCCGCTCGCCGGCGTCGAGGCGCTGCAGCAGGACTGAATCCGCGCAGCGTCACCCGTCTCTCTTCTCGGCGAACACGCCGGCCGCGCCATCGACGAGAATCGCGACGCCGCCCGCGAAGACCAACAACGTGAGGAGTCCGCCGACGGCGTTGTCGTCGGGGAAATTTCCCGAGGCGCGAACCGCCAGCGTCCACCCGGCGCTGAACGCCGCGTAGCCCGCCATCGCCGCGCCGATGACGACGTTCGTGCCGCCGCCGAGCGTCACGCTGAGCGCCGGCGACCCGACTTCCCCGGCGTCGTCGGCGGCGGTCTCGTCGGAGCCGTCCGTCTCGCTCGCGTCGCCGTCGGTGCCGTCTCGTTCTGACACGCCCCGAACGGGGACCGCGCGGGACATAAGTGTCACCCAACGTTGATAGCCGACGCCGCCGAACCGACGCGCATGAAACTCGGCGTCGTCTCCGACACGCATGACAACCTCGACTACGTCGAAGCCGCGGTCTCGCACTTCGAATCCGAGGGCGTGGACGCGGTCGTCCACTGCGGCGATATCGTCGCGCCCTTCTCGGCCGCGCCGTTCGACGCGGACTTCGACTTCCACGCCGTCCGCGGCAACAACGACGGCGAGTGGGCGCTCCGCGAGACGGTGGACTCGTTCGGCACCTACCACGACGACTTCGCGCACCTGACGCTCGACGGCCAAGAGATAGCGGTCTACCACGGCACCGAGGCCGGCCTGGTCGACGCGCTCGTCGAGTCCGAGACGTACGACTTCGTCCTGCGCGGCCACACCCACGAGCGGGTGGTCGAACACCGCGGGAAGACGACGCACATCAACCCCGGTGGCCTGCCGATTCCCGGCGCGGACGACGAGTTCCACGTCGCGGTCGTGGACCTCGACACCGGGAACGTGGCGTCGCGGTCGCTCTGAGGGAGCGAAGCGAGTGGGAGGCCCGTTTGGTTTTCCCAGTCAGCTGTTTGTCGTGTGAAACAGCTGCTCGGTAGTGCGTACGAACGTTCCGACTCTTATTCGACGATCTCGAATGGTGCGGCGAGTGCGATTCCCGTATCGTTATCGGAGAATCCCCAGTAGATGAATCGGTACGTTCCTGCCGTATGTATCGTACACCGTTGAAATGGCCCCCAGAAGTCGTTCGCACTGAGTTCCATCTCCCATCGGAGCTCGTCGCCAGGGGCCAGTATTTGTTCAGAGGATGACCACTCGTACTCGTCTCGCACACCGATTGTGTTTCGCCACGTCCCCTTATCGACCAAGCGCTGAATCATGTATCGTGGTTTCCCGAGTGTGGTGAGGGAGTCAGTAGACTCGTTTGTGAGCGTCGCGACGAATTGCTCACCTGGCGAGATAGATTGTGGCACTGTCAGAGACGCATATCGAAGGTAGTCCACTATCGGTCGATTGGTAAACACGTCCCCAACGTCTCGATAACCCGAAGGACAGACGTTCTGGTCACGTCGCGTAATAGTATTGAGGCACCCAGACAGGGCCGCCGTTCCGATTGCACCGGCGAGTGCGAGAAATCGGCGGCGGGGAAGAGGAGGGCTCATATCAGTAACAGACGCTACTGCCGTCATATATTTATTCTAACCTGATACCGATGAATCCGACACCCCACGCGCTGGACTAGTTGAGATGTGGTTTCTCTGTACTAACCGCACAGCGTCAGACGACACCGTCTGCTGCGGATTCGAACAGCCGAATGGGTGAAAAAGCCGCGACTGCACCGAACTGAGCGGGCGATTCGCCGATTAGTCGTCGGCGAACTCCGCGCGCGCCTGCTCAGCGAATCCGGACGGACTACCGGAGATACCGATACCGAGCGTCTGGTCCGTGAGTTCCATGCTCGTCTGCTGGTCTTCGACGTCGAACATCGCGCGGATGGCGTCGACGTTCTCGGGAATCACGTCGGACTGCTGGTGGATGGCCTGGAACAGGTAGAGGTCCCGGCCGTTGACGCCGATGGACTCGCCCCATACGCAGTTTTCCCACATGTCGCCGCGCGGGCGGCCCGCGTCGAGCGCGAAGTCCATGAGCTTGCCCGCGCCGTCGATGCCCATCCCCTCCGGGATGACGTAGACGCGGTTCTCGCCTTCGAGCAGTTGCCGGACGTGCGCGCCGGTCACGTCGTCTTCGAGCGTGACGTTGAGCGCGTGGACGTGCATCAGCGTCGCCGGGACCTTCAGCCCGAGCGTGTCGATTTCGAGGTCCGGGAAGATGGTCTTCACGTCGGGGCCGTGGTGCGAGGGAATCTTGATGGGGTTCGGGAGAATGTCGTTTATCGGCCCGCGGGAGTTCTGACCGGGGTCGCCGCCGCGGCGGACGAGCGTCGCCCGGACCTTCTCGACGCCGTACTCGGCTTCGAGCGGCGCGATGATGCGCGAGAGACCGGTCGTGTTACACGAGACGACGCGGACGTAGTCGGCGTCGCGGGCGGCGTCGAAGTTGGCCCGCGCGTTGAAGCTCACGTCGGCCACGTCGGCGTCCTCGCCGCCCTGGAAGATGGCGGGCGTGTGGTGCGTCTCGTACAGTTCGCGGTTCTCCGCGCCGATGCCCGACGGCGTGCAGTCGACGATGACGTCCGCCTTGGCGACCAGTTCGTCCACCTCGCCGGCGAGGTCGACGCCAGCCTCGGAGAACAGCGGTGAACGTTCGGGAATCGCGGCGTACATCGGGTAGCCGCGTTCGCCCGCGGTGTGCGCTTCGAAGTTGGGCTGGGTCTTGGCCACGCCGATGAGTTCCATGTCGGGCTGCGCGTTGATCGCGTCGGCGACGCGCTTTCCGATTGTGCCGTAGCCGTTGACACCCACTCGTATCATGGGTGACAAACGACCGGGCCCGACCATAGTTATTTCGATGGTTAATACTTAGAAATTAACTCTCGGGCGAGTGAGTCCCTCGATTACCTCCGAGGCGAGTGAAACCGACGGTTCGGGGCGACGGGGCGGAAACCGAGCGCGAGGGGGCAGATGGGAACGCCTAACAGCGCCGGCGGCGCAGGTTCTCCCATGCCCGAATCCGACGCAGACCTCCGCGCCGCCAGCGAGACGGCGGTCCGCCAGTGTCTCGACCTCCAGCCCGACGAGTCGCTCGTCGTCGTCACCGACGACAAGCGCGAGCGCATCGGCGAAGCGCTCTACGAGGTCGCCGGCGAGGTGACCGACGACGCCACAATCGTCCGCTACCCGCCGGGCAACCAACACGGCGAGGAGCCGCCCGCGCCGGTCGCTGCCGCGATGAAGTCCTGCGACGCCTTCCTCGCGCCGACGACGAAGAGCCTGAGCCACACCCGCGCTCGCGGCGACGCCTGCGATGCCGGCGCTCGCGGCGCGACGCTTCCGGGCATCACCGAGGAGGTGTTCGTCACCGGCCTCGACGCCGACTACGACGCCATCTACGACCACAGCGCGGCGATGCTCGACGCCGTCGGCGACGCCGACGAACTCCGCGTCACGACCGAGAAGGGCACGGACATCACGTTCGTCCGCGGCGACCGCGAGTGGCTCGCCGACACCGGCGCAATCGCAGCGGCCGGTTCGTTCTCGAACCTCCCCGCGGGCGAAATCTTCCTCAGCCCCGCGTCCGCGACGGGCACCTACGTCGTCGACGGGACGATGATGCCCCACGGCCTCCTCGACGAGGGACGGGAACTCCGCTTCGAGGTCGAAGACGGCTACGTCACGGAGATTTCCGACGACGACATCCGCGAGCAGGTCGAGGCCGCGGCCGAGGAGGTCGGCGACGACGCCTACAACCTCGCCGAAATCGGCATCGGCACGAACGTCGGCGTGACCGACCTCGTCGGCTCCGTCCTGCTCGACGAGAAGGCCGCGGGCACGGTCCACATCGCCATCGGCGACGACGCCGGCATCGGCGGCGACACCGACGCGCCGCTCCACCTCGACGGTATCATCCGCGAGCCGACGGTGTACGCCGACGGCGAGGAAGTCGACCTGCCGCAGCCCTGAGCGGGTTCGCGCCGCGACCGCGGCCGGTTCGTCCGTGCGTCCGACGGGACACCTGCCACCGACTCCCACGCCGAAACGGAGAAAGGCGGCTTTTTACGGCCTGATGGGCTAGCGACCCGTATGAGCCTACCCGACGCCGGCGAGCGCGTCCCCCTCTCCTGCCCGACGTGTTCGCCCGACGAACCCACCGTCCACGAGGTGCTGAAGCCCGGCGGTCACTCGACCGTCCGGTGTACCGAATGCGGCCACGTCCACAAGGAGAACGTCGAGATTCCCGACGAAATCGAGATGAACGTCGTCGTCTCGCAGGACGGCGACTCCGTCTCGACCGGGGTGCCCGCGCCGGTCGGCGCGACCGTCGAGGTCGGCGACGAGTTCATCGTCGACACGCCCGAGGCGATTCAGCTCGTGCGCATCACGGGCATCGAAGTCGGCCCCGAACAGCGCGCCGACGAGGCCGCGGTCGGAGACGTGAAGACCGTCTGGACCCGCGTCGTCGACAACGTCGCGGTCAACGTCACCATCCACCCGAAGGACGGCAAGCGCGAGGACACCCGCAGCGTCACCGTCAACGTCCCCGGCGACTACGAGTTCGTCGTCGGCGAGACCGAGTCGTTCGGCGACGAGGAGGTCGAAATCGAAGGCCTCGTCGTCCGCTCGGACGCCCCGGAGTACCGCCACGGTAAGCTCGACCACCCCGGCGACATGGTGTACGCGAAGGACGCGAAACGCGTCTACGCCCGCGACCAGAGCTCGGCGGCGTGGTCGGCCTGGTAAGACGGAACCGAACCACACCGACCCGCCGACGAGCCGTTCCGCTCGCCCAACGCACGACCTTTTGTCTCCCGACCCGTCGGTGCGACCATGCCTACCCGCGACCGGTCGCAGTCGTCGGTCGAATCGCTCGCGCTCCTGTGGGCCGCCCGCGAGAGCGGCGTCATCGACGCGCTCACGACGAGCGCCGGCACCGCCGAGGACGTGGCCGAGACCGCCGGTATCGACCCCCGAGCCGCCCGCATCACCGTCGAGGCGCTGGCCGCGATGGGCTTCATCAAGCGCGTCGGCGACGAGTACGAGATAACCAACCGCGCGCTCGGCTTCCTCGCCAAGCGCGACGTGCGCTCCATCGGTCGCCTCCCGCACGCGCTCGACCGCTTTTCGCTCTACGCCGACCTCCCGGAGACGATGGCGACCGGCGAGTCGCCTGCGTTTCCGGACGACTGGCTTCGGAACCGACTCGGCGCGCACGACGCCGCCGGGGAGTCGGTCGTCCGCGCCTGCGTGACCGCCGCGGTCCGCGAGGCCCCCGACGCGACGCGCGTCCTCGACCTCGGCGGCGCGTCGGGCGTCTTCGCCCGCGAGTTCGTCGCCCGCGGCCGCGACGTGACGCTCGTCGACGACGCGGACACCGTCGAAGTCGTCCGGCCGCTCCTCTCGCGCGCCGGCGTTGACCTCGTCGCGGGCGACCCGACCGACCCGCCGGCGACGGGATTCGGCCTCGTCTTCGCCGGCGACGCCTTCGCCGGGCGCGACCCCGAGGGCGCGCGGGCGCTCGTCTCGGGCGCGCACGACGCCCTCGAACCCGGCGGTGCGGCGGTGTTCGTCGATAGTCTCCACGGGCGCTGCTCGACCGAGGCGACCGCGGGGCGGGCGGTGGACGCGCTCGCCACGGGCCGCGGCGACCTCCACGACGAGCCGACGGTTCGCTCGTGGGTCGAATCGGCCGGATTCGGCGGCTGTACGGTCCGAGACGTGCCGGGAACCGACCTGCAGGCGGTCGTCGGCGAGCGTGCGGTTGATTAGGACCGACCTCCGAGTTCGGCTATGGACAACTCGGTGCTGCGCGACGACATGGTCGACGGCCTGGAGCACTCGCTGGAGTCGCTCCCGGAGGCCGTCTCCATCGCCATGCGCAGCGTCCCGCGACACGAGTTCGTCACCGACTCGCCGTATCAGAACCGCCCGACCGAGCACCGCGACACGAACACGACCATCCTCGCGCCGACGACGGTCGCGCGCCTCCTCTCCGCGCTCGACCCCCAGCCGGACGACGAGGTGCTCGTCGTCGGCGCGGGCGTCGGCTACACCGCCGCGGTCCTCGCCGAAATCGTCGGCGACGCTCACGTCCACGCGGTCGACATCACGCGCTCTCTGGTGTACGAGGCGCGCGAGAACCTCCAGCGCGCCGGCTACGGCGGCGTCCTCGTGGACTGCCGCGACGGCGCGGAGGGGCTGGCCGACTACGCGCCTTTCGACCGCATCCTCGTCGAGGCCTCGGCGGTCCGCCCGCCCGCGCGACTCCTCGCGCAACTCGCCGACGACGGCCGACTCGTCATGCCGAAAGGCGTCGGCGAGCAGACGCTCGTCGCCGTCGAGGACGGCGAGGTGGCCGAATCGTTCGGCCCGCTGTCGTTCAAACCGCTGCTCGTGGACGGCGAGCAGACGGGGAGCATCGTCAGAAACCGGACGCGACGCGAGGACCCCGAGTACGAGGGCCGGGGCTGGCACGCCGGCCACGGCTGGGAACAAGACTGGATAGACTGGGGCGGTCGCGGATAGGAGACGGAACGACGCTGGCGGGTCGGGACGGGCGCGGCAGGCCGACGGCTACGTCGCGCCTTCGAGGTAGCCGTACCGGAGCCCCTGAATCGCGGTGGCGAGCGTCCAGACGGCCATCGCGAGACACATCGCCCAGAGGACGCCGAGAATTTCGAAGCCGCTGATGAGGGCGTAAATCACGAGCGTGAGCGTCAGAAACCGACCGATCGTGTCGTCTTCGCCGGGGAGGAGGAACGCGAGCCGGGACATACGCGGGGAGACGCGGCCGAGGGAGTTAGTGTTTGCCGACGTGTCGGCCGGCCCGACAGTCACGCTTCTCCGGGCGCGGGAACCACCAATGTACGATTTAGCCGCGGAGCGCGTAGTTAGAGCCGGTGAATCAACCATGGAGAAGAACGTCGGCGGCTACGACCGCATCGCGCGCGCCGTCCTCGGACCGGTGCTCATCGTCGTCGGGGCGGCGAGCCTCGCGGGCTTCCTGACCATCGCGGCCGGGACCCTCGGACTCGTCGTCGCGGTCGCGGCGCTCCTCGTCGGAGCGGTCCTCGCGGCCACGGCGGTCACCCAGAAGTGCCCGCTGAACGCCCTGCTGGGCTTCAACACCTACGAGGGCGCGAAGACGACCGAGACCGAATCCGCGGGCAAGCCCCGCGCGCAATAATCATTTTCGAGTGAGATGCGGGCATCGGCCCGTGTTCCGATGTGTGAGCCGCGCAAGCGGACGCCTCGCAGCCAGCCCGAATTATCAAAACAGATAGCTCGCGGGAAACACCTTTCTCGCCCCTCCCGAGACCAGGAGTAGCGATGACGCCACCACTCCCGACGCGGGAACAGCTCCCGGACGACCTCCTCGAACGGGCCAACTGGGTCGGGTGGCGGACACAGACGCGCGGTGGAGCGGAAACGACGGTTCTGAAGGACGCGACCGGCGGGCCCGCGTCGGTGACCGACCCGTCGACGTGGACGACGTTCGACGAGGCGCTCGCGTCCGCGCGGGACGGCCCCGCCGACGGGGTGGGGTACGTCTTCACCGACGACGACCCGTTCGTCGTCGTCGACATCGGCGAGTGCCGGGACAGCGAGACCGGCGCGACCGAGCGCTGGGCGTGGGAACTCGTCGACCGCCTCGACTCCCGCACGGAGGTAAATCCCTCGGGGACGGGGTATCACGTCCTCGTCCGCGGGACGCTCCCGTCGGGGAGTGACCGAGCCGGAAGCCTCGGACTCTCGGACGACGCGGGCTTTTTCCCCGTGACCGGCGACCGACTCGAGGGCACGTCCGCGGCGATTGCCGAGCGGAGCGACGTGCTCGCAGCGATTCACGGCGCGTACTTCGAATCCGACCCGGAGCCGTCGCCGACCCCGGCGGTCGAGTCGGTCGCGCCGGATTCGGACCGAGCGCCCGTCGACGCACGTCTCGACGAGGTGAGCGGCCCGGGCAACGACCTCGCGGACGACGAGGTTATCGACCGCGCGTCGACCGCCGTGAACGGCGTGAAGTTCACCCATCTGTGGCGGGGGGACACGAGCGGCTACGACGACCGCGACGAGGCTGACGCGGCGCTGTGTTCGATTCTCGCGTTCTGGACGGCCGGCGACGCGCGCCAGATGTGCCGCCTGTTTCGGGACTGCGGGCTCTTTCGGCCGAAGTGGGACGAGGTGGCGCACGCGGACGGGTCGACCTACGGCGCGAAGACGGTCCACCGCGCGATTCGAGAGACGAGCGAGTTCTACGACCCGTCCGGCTGGTCGAGCGCGGTTCGGCCCGCGGCGACGCCCACGGACGAGGACCGACGGGGGGACGGCCGGTCCGACAGCGCGCTCGACGGGCGGTCCGACGACCCGGGGAGTGAGCCACGAGGACCGCCGCCGACCACCGCGTCGCCGGTCGGCGAGCGCGACGCGTTCGACCGCTTCAGCGAGCTCCGGGCGCGGCTCGACGAGGCTGTCGACGAGAACCAGCGACTCCGCGACGAACTCGACGCGGAGCGCGAGCGACGACGCGACCTCGAAGCCCGAGGACGCGGCGGGGCCGGAGAGACAGACGAAAAAGCGGGGCGCGGGTGGTCGCTGTTCGACTGGCTTCGGTCGCGAGCGACGCTACGTTAGCCGTGTTCTGAGCTGATTCACGACTTGAGTCCGCTTCCGGTGAGCGGCACGACCACGTCGGCGTCGCGGTCGAGGACGCCCGAGAGCCGCAGTTCGCGGAGCGCCGCGGGCGCGACGGCGCAGGTCGGCTCCGTGTAGAAGCCGTGGCGGTGGAGCCTGTCGAGTTCGTCTTCGACCGCGTCGGACGAGAGCGCGATGGCGTCGCCGCCGGTGTCGTCGAGCGCCTCGTGAATCTGTGCCTCGCGGACGGGTTCGAGAATCTGGATGCCGTCGGCCACGTCGTTGGTCTCGTCGGGCGTGTGGTGGCGGGCGTCGGCGATGGGCGAGTAGCCGGCGGCCTGCGCGCCGTACAGTTCGGGCATCCGGTCGGTCCAGCCCGCCTCGTAGAGCGCGCGGAAGCCGCGGTACGCGCCGAGGAAGAGCGTCCCGTGGCCGAGCGGCGTGACGACCGCGTCGGGGACAGACCAGTCGCGCTGGGCGGCGATTTCGTAGGCGACAGTGGCCGTCCCCGCGAAGAAGGCGGGGTTCCACGCGTGGCTCGCGTACCACGCGTCGTCGGCCTCGACGGCCTCGACGCAGGCGTCGGTCACGTCCTGCCGGGTGCCTTCGATGCGGACCGGTTTGGCCCCGGCGCGCTCGATGGCGCGGAGCTTCGAGGGCTTGACCGACGCGGGCACGTAGATTTCGGCGTCGATGCCGGCGCGCGCGGCGTAGGTCGCGACGGCGGCCCCCGCGTTGCCCGACGAGTCCTCGACGACGCGCTCGACGCCGAGTTCGGCGGCGAGAGAGAGCATCGTCGTCGCGCCGCGGTCCTTGAACGAGCCGGAGGGGAAGACGTACTCCAGTTTGAACGAGGCCTCCCACTCGGCGGCGTCGACGAGGGGCGTCATCCCCTCGCCGAGGGTCGCGCGCGGCTCGGTCGGAAGGAACTCGTCGAACGCCCAGAGCCCGTCGCGGTAGTCGAGGTCGGCGTCGCCGGGGGCGGCCGCCGACGGCGTCGGGTCGGCCGCGAAGTCCAGCGGCTCGCCGCAGGTGCAGCGCCAGCGCCACGCGTCGTACGTCTCGCCGCAGGCGTCGCACGCGAGTCGGAGCCGAGCGGGGAGGTCGTGTGATGTCGTCATGGGAAGTGAGGTGGGTGTGAGGTGAGGTGGTACGGGTGAAGTGAGCCAGCAGTCAGTACGTGTCGAGGTCGATGCCGACCGAGCAGACGTACTCGCCGGAGGCGACCTGCGGGAGGCGGCGCGCCCGCCAGAAGATGCCGTCGTGGTCGGCGGTGACGCGGGCTTTGAGCTTCCCGAACACGTCCGTCACCTCGAAGACCACGTCGCCGGCGGAGACGCGCTCGCCGAGGTCGCGCTTGAACCGGACGAGGCCGCCGACCGGCGAGCCGTACTGGTCGAAGCCGCGGGCGCGGGTCTGGGCTTCGAGCTCCACGTCGCCGTCGAGGAAGTCGTAGCCGCGGAGGACGTTGTAGACGCCGCGGACGCCCTTCTCGATGCTCTCTTCGTCCCAGCCGACGCACCCGCCGAGTTCGGGGTCGATAGTCGGGATGCCGGCGTCCGGGCCGGCGCGGGCGAGCTGGCCGTCCGGGCCCTTCTGGTCGAGGACGTAGCCGCAGCCGAACGTCTTGGCGAGCCGGAGGCATTTCGCGTGCATCCGGTGGTGGCGGCCGCAGCGGACGCGGACCTCGTCTATCATCTGGCTCGTCGAGCCCTGATGGAGGTCGACGATGAGGTCGGCGTCGCGGGCGGCGGCGAACGTCGCGGCCGCGATGCGCTCCGAGGAGGTGCCGCGCTCGTCGCCGGGGTACGCCCGGTTCATCTTCGTGTCGTCTATCGGGTTGCGGTGCTGTGCGACCTGAAAGGCGTGGTAGTTGACGATGCCGACGACGAGAATCGCGCCGGAAATCTCCGCGGGGTCGAGCTGCGGGACGACCCGCTGGATGACGCCGACGCCGTTGAGTTCGTCTCCGTCCGAGGCCGCCTGCATGTAGAGCGTCTTGCCCGACGACGCGCCGTTGATGACGGCGACGGGTAGGCCGACGCTCCCGCCGTCGCGGGACTCGCCGACTTCGAGACGGCCCACGTCCATCTCCCCGGGGGCCGCACTCGCCGTTCCCAAGGTAATCATATCGCCAACCTCGGACCGGCCTCCCTTTAGGGGTTCGGTCCGCTGAGCCCCCGAGGAAAGCGTTGCCGCTATGGTCTCGCGGCCGCTACCGGCGACCGTGACAGACGACGTTCCCGAACGGCCGCCGACGGGGGGACTGGTACAGGCGCTTGACGTGCCACGAAACGCCGCTATCGGGGCGGCCGTCGGCCTCGCGTTGGCCGTCGTCGCCTACCTCTTTCGGGTCCTCGAACTGTTCGGCCCGTTCGCCGGCACCCGCGAGTACCCGATACTCGGCCCCGAGGGCTGGTTCCTCATCCTCGCGTTCGTCCTCGCCTCAGCGACGGCGCTGCTCGTCGCGACAGTGCTCACGCTCGTCTCGGCGTATCGACTGAGTAAAACGCTCTGAGCCGTCGAATCGGTCGGGTCGGTCGAGTCTGGCTGAGTCGGGTCGGCCTGGACCGGCTCGGTCCCCGGCCTACTCGTCGAACTCGCGCTCGTCGCCGACGAGTTCGCCCAGTCGCTCCGCGCCGGCTCTGGTCCCCTTCGCGATGATGAGGTCGCCGCCGTGGAGCCGCGTTTCCGACCCCGGCGAGACGACCCACTCGCGGCCGCCGGCCCGGCGGACGGCGATGACGCGCATCCCCGTCTCGGACTTGACGCGCCGGTCGCCGAGGGTCGCCTCCGCGAGGTCGCTTTTCGGGGCGACCCGCAGGCGGATGATGACCTCGTCGGACTCCTTGACCGCGGCGGCGACGACCGGGTGGGCGTCGATGCCGCGGAGGACGCCCTCGGCGATTTCGAGCGCGGCGTCGGAAATCATCTCGGTCGCGCTCGCGAGTTGGACGAGTCCGCGGAGCGAGACGGGGTCTTCGACCCGACTCGCCGCGCGGAGCGTCCACGCCTCGAACCGGGACTTGAGCGCGTCCACCTCGGCTTCGAGCTCCTCGACCTCCTCGGCGACGCCCTCGCTGTCGAACAGCACCGCGCCGTAGGCGAGGTCGACCGCGAGTTCGCTCATGTCCTTCATCAGGACGATGGAGTCGACGGCGCGTTCGAGGTCCTCGATGGTCGGCTCCGGCACGTCCGGCGGGTCGTATCGGAGGCCCGTGGCGGCCTCGTGGACGGTCTGGAGGCCGTCGTCGCGGCCGCGGAGGAGGAGCACGTCGCCGGCGCGAAGCGCCGTCTCGTGGTCGGGGTTCGTCACCCACTCGCCGGCGCGGTGGATGGCGACGACGCGGACGCCCGTCTCGGTCTCCATGTTGATGTCGCCGAGCGTGCGACCCGCGTACGGCGACTCGTCGGTGAGTTCGCACCGAATCGTCGTCTCGACCGCCTCCGGAAGCGCCGCGCGGATGGCGTCCGGGAGGCCGATGTCCTCGATGACGACCTTGGCGATGTCGCCCGCTGCGTCCGAAATCTTCTCGGCCGCGCCGACGACGCCGAGGACGGGCGCGAGTTCCTCCGCGTCCTCGGGGCTCCGGGCCGCCATCATCAGGCTCATTCGCGCCTGCAGTTGGAGGATGTCCATCCGCTCTTCGAGGTCGAGGACCTCGGCCGCGAGGTCGTCGTTCGCGTGGAGGACGGCGGAGTACGAGAGGTCGATGAGTAACTCCGCGGTGTCTTTCATCTCGGCGAGGACGGCCTTGACGCTGACAGGCTCGTACTCGATGTCCTCCGGATTCATGCGCCCGCCTTCACGACGGGACGGCAAAAGGCTTGCCAGGAATAGTGGTGCCACGTGGTTCGAGAGAACTACGTCGCGGGCGCATATGACTCCGCGGGTCGCCCGAACCGCGCGCGGCTCCCTCGGTGAACCCCGTATAAGGGCACCGAAAACAACGACAATCGTCGAACACTATTTTAGACACCGACTGCCCACGAAATCGGCAGACGGGGCTGCCGTTGTATGTGTATGGCGGTCGATAACATATGAGTGAAAACGATAACGCTTTTTTGATATGGTAGGCAACGTTCTGGGTATGTCAGGCGAACTGAAGCGGGGGCTGGAAGGTGTGCTGGTCACCGAATCGAAACTCAGCTTCATCGACGGCGACGCGGGACAACTCGTTTACTGCGGTTACGACATCGAAGACCTCGCACGGGACGCAAGTTACGAGGAGGTACTCTACCTCCTGTGGCACGGAGAGCTGCCGACGCGCGAGGAACTGGACGCGTTCTCCGACGAGCTGGCGGCCCACCGGGGCCTCGACGACGGGATTCTCGACGTGACGCGCGAGCTCGCAGAGCAGGACGAGTCGCCGATGGCGGCGCTCCGAACGCTCGTCTCTTCGATGTCGGCGTACGACGAAAACGCCGACTTCGAGGACGTGACCGACCGCGAGGTCAACCTCGAGAAGGCAAAGCGCATCACGGCGAAGATGCCGTCGGTGCTCGCGGCCTACGCCCGCTTCCGTCGCGGCGACGACTACGTCGAACCCGACGAGAGCCTGAATCACGCGGCGAACTTCCTCTACATGCTCAACGGCGAGGAGCCGAACGAGGTGCTCGCCGAGACGTTCGACATGGCGCTCGTGCTCCACGCCGACCACGGCCTGAACGCCTCGACGTTCTCCGCGATGGTCACGTCCTCGACGCTCTCTGACCTCTACAGCGCGGTCACGTCCGCCATCGGCACGCTCTCGGGGTCGCTCCACGGCGGCGCGAACGCGAACGTCATGCGGATGCTGAAGGACGTCGACGACAGCGACATGGACCCGACCGAGTGGGTCAAAGACGCCCTCGACCGCGGCGAGCGCGTCGCCGGGTTCGGCCACCGCGTCTACAACGTCAAGGACCCCCGCGCGAAGATTCTCGGCGCGAAGTCCGAGGCGCTCGGCGAGGCCGCCGGCGACATGAAGTGGTACGAGATGTCGGTCGCCATCGAGGAGTACATCGGCGAGGAGAAGGGCCTCGCGCCGAACGTGGACTTCTACTCCGCGTCGACGTACTACCAGATGGGCATCCCCATCGACCTCTACACCCCCATCTTCGCCGTCTCGCGCGTCGGCGGCTGGATAGCGCACGTCCTCGAGCAGTACGAGGACAACCGCCTCATCCGCCCCCGCGCCCGCTACACCGGCGAGAAGGGTCTCGACTTCCCGTCGGTCGACGAGCGATAGGCAGCGAGTCGACGAATCGCACGCGACTTTTTCCCGTTCCCCGTCTCCCGGAGCGACGCGTCGTCCCCCGCGGTCGCTCCCGTTCCCGCTTCCGCGTTCTCCGCGCCGTTCCGCGTCGCCGGTTCCGTCTCGCGGTCAGTCGTCTTCGCCCGCGTCGTCGACGCCGACGCTCCCGCGTTCGACCATGAGCGAGTCGGCGTGGCCCGCCCAGTCGGCGTGGTAGAACGCCACGAGCGCGAACAGCCCCATCCACGTGAACGACAGGACGATGCCGATTCGCGCGCCGAGCGGGCCGTAGCCGAACACCTCGACGAGCAGGTAGGACGCGCCGACGAAGAAGCCGAACACCCCGGTCAGCCGGGCGACGAAGGGGATTCGCGTCGCGCCCGCGCCCTGCAGCGACCCGGAGAGACCGACGAAGAGCGCCAGACCCGGCGCGGCGAGGCCGTAGGCGACGGCGAACTTCACGGCCCATTCGAGGTCCGCGCCGCCGCCGGAGCCGACGAGGCCGACGATGGGCTCGGTGAACGCCGCGAGGAAGAGCCCGATACCGCCGACCGTGGCGACCGACAGGAGCGCCACCGCCCCGCCTTGATACCGCGCGGTCTCGCTGTCGCCTGCCCCGAGCGCCTGCCCGACGAGGACGCTGGCGGCGACGTTGTAGCCGCGCGCCAGCGGGCTGGCGACCTGCTGGTAGACCCGGCGGCCGATTTGGAAGCCGGCGTTGACGGCGTCGCCGAAGCCGAGGAGCAGGGCGTTGAACGGGAACTCGGCGAGTTCGGCGGCGAGGCCCTCGCCGACCCGCGGGGTGGCGATACGCACGAGTTGGCTGGCGACCGTCCGGTCGCGGGGCCGAACCAGCGAGGTCGGCGACGCGGGTCGGGCGAGCGCGGCGAGGAGCAGTCCCGCCGAGAGGACGTTGGCGGTCGAGGTCGCGAGTCCCACGCCCAACACGCCGAGCGCGGGCAGGCCAACGAGGCCGAAGCCGAGACCGACCGACAGCCCGATGTTGACGACGTTGGCGAAGACGTTGACCAGCATCGGCGTCCGGGTGTCGCCGACGCCCTGAAGCGACCGCGAGCCGACGAGCGAGACCAACCGGGCGGGCGAGGTGGCGAAGATGACCGCGAGGTACGTCGTACCCAAGGCGACCGCCCTGTCGCTCGCGGGGAACGCGCCGATGGCCGCCTCGCCCAGCGTGAACCCGAAAATCAGGAACGGGACGCCCGCGAGGAACGCGAGGAGGAGCGCCGTCGAGATTGCCTCGCTCCGGTTGGCGTCCGCGCCGCTCCCCGTGTCCTGACTGGAGAGCGCGATTGCGCCGCCGCCGAGTCCGAGACCGATTCGGAGGGGAAACCGGGCGTAGAGGTCGGCGAGGCCGATAGCGACGACCGCGGCGGGAGAGAGCGCGGCGGTGACGGCCACGTCCACGGTCCGCATCGCCGTCTGGGCGGTCTGCTCGGCCATCACCGGCCAGGCGAGCGAGAAGATACGCTTCCAGACCCGCCGGAGGCGGCCGAGGTTCATGCCGAGGCCACGGACCTCGCGCAGTTGACGGTATCGGAAGCGGCGGTCCCGTCGGGCACTCTCGATGCGACGCGCGAATGACGGGTGTCATACGCGATCGATGGGTCGCCGCTGTCGTGCGGTTTCACTTTCACTCCGGGTGGGGGACGTTTATATGCACGGGGACCAGAAAGACAGTTGCACGTCACACGCGTGCATTCCCCCTTTCCCCTTTCCCGACCGGCGAGCGACGGCGACGGCGCGCGTCGACGGAGCCGAATCCGAGTCCTCAACCGACGACCATGAGGGTTGACATCACGGCCCTGATACGGACGAGTTCCCGAACGATTAAACACAGACACGGGCGATTTCTGACCATGCTCACGCTTGACGACGTACGCGCCGCCCGCGAGCGCGTCGAAGCGGTCGCCCGATGGACACCGCTGGAGTACTCGCACACCTTCTCGGAGATGACGGGTGCAGAGGTGTACCTGAAACTGGAGAACTCCCAGCGCACGGGGTCGTTCAAGATTCGCGGGGCGACGAACCGCATCACCACGCTCTCCGACGAGGAGAAAGACGCCGGCGTCGTGACCGCGAGCGCCGGCAACCACGCGCAGGGCGTCGCGCTCGCGGCGTCGCGAGCGGGCGTGAACTCGAAAATCGTCATGCCGGAGTACGCGCCGATTTCGAAGGTGAAAGCCACCGAACGCTACGGGGGCGACGTGGTCCTCTACGGCAACGACTACGACGAGGCGCAGGCCAAGGCCCACGAAATCGAGGCGGACGAGGGCCGGACCTACGTCCACGCCTTCGACGACGAGTACGTCATGGCCGGACAGGGAACTATCGGTCTCGAAATCGCGGAGGACTGCCCCGACCTCGACACCGTGGTCGTCCCCATCGGCGGCGGCGGCCTCATCTCCGGCATCTCGACGGCGATCAAAGCGCAGTTCCCCGACGCCCGCGTCATCGGCGTGCAGGCCGAGCAGGCCTCCAGCGCCGCGGACTCGTTGAACAAGGGGTCGATTCAGACCATCGACGAGGTCGACACCATCGCCGACGGCATCGCCGTCCGCAGAATCGGCGACAAGCCCTTCGAGGTCATCCGCGAGCGCGTCGACGAGGTCGTCACCGTCTCCGACGAGGAAATCGCCGTGGCGCTGACCTACCTGCTCGAACGCTCGAAGACGCTGGTCGAGGGCGCGGGGGCCGTCGCGCTCGCGGCGCTCGTCTTCCAGAAGTTCGACTACGAGGAGGGCGAGGTCGTCGTCCCCGCGCTGTGCGGCGGCAACATCGACATGAACACGCTGACGACCGTGGTGATGCGCGGCCTCGTCGAGACGGGTCGGTACCTCAAGATTCGGACCGAACTGAAGGACCGCCCCGGCTCGCTCGAACAGCTCATCGAAATCATCGCCGCGGAGAAGGCGAACATCTACGCCGTCAGGCACGACCGCACCTCCCGGAAAATCGCGCTGAACGCGACGGAAGTGGAAATCGACCTCGAAATGCGCGGGCCCGACCACGTCGATTCGCTCCTCGGAGAGCTCCGCGACGCGGGCTACGACGTGGAAGTCCTCGACTGACCGCGTCGCCGAGAGCGGTCGGGAACCGGGTTCGAGGCCGGCCGCTCAGACGAGTCCAGTGACACCGATAAACACGAGGAGCGCACCGATGCCGCGGGAGAGCCAGACGGGAGCGTCGGACTCGCGGGACTCCTCCGAGGGCGAGCGGCGGAGGAACTCGAACCCGAACGCGTGGACTCGCGCGGGGAAAACGAGGTACGCGACGCCGAGAACCACGGCTCCGGCGTACCCGGCCTGCCACAGGAGGTTCATGTTCTAAATCCGAACTGTCCGGACATATCTTCGTCGATTCGTGGAATCCGACGAACGCCGCTTTTGGCTCTGTTGAAATCACCAGCCACTGATAGTTTTTCGAGGCCGTGCTGAACAGAGGGCGCGAATCGGCCGTACGTGTCAGGGATGATTCTTGAGACCCTTATCTCCCAGTACATCCTATTCGACGTACCGATGGCCAGCACGGAACACGAGTATGACGGCTACACCCCGATGGACTACGATGCGGACTGCGAGGCAGACGAGGTGTACCAGAGGTGTCTGTCCTATTTCCTCACGCACGCACCCATCGAGGGCGATGATACCGTAGTCGATATCGGTACGGGCACAGGTATCGTCGCGCTCGAACTTGCGTCGAAGTGTGACCACGTGTTAGGACAGGACATCTACGACGAGTGGCTCCGATACGCTCGTGAGAAGGCTGAGCGTCGCAGTATCGAGAACGTCTCGTTTGACCGCGGGTCGTTTCGTGAACCGAACGTTGAGGAACCGGTGGATGTCGTCGTTGCGAGCTACGCTCTGTACATGGCCTACAACGAGGGTGGTGAGGACGAATTACGCGCTGCCATCGACGGACTCACGGCGTTGAATCCGCGTTGCATGGTCGTGGCCGACAAGATGCACTTCGGGCCGGTGCAGTCCCCAAGCGATTACGAGACACTGCCATCGATGGGAACCATCGCTAATCTCCTCGCAGGTGCAGGCTTCACGCTCGCCGATGTCGAGATTATCACTGATTCGGTCGGTGTCATCATCGCCACCCGATGAGTGTGTGCTGAACTCATCTTGTATGTTGCGCGCACTTCCTGTCACGGTCTGAGGATTTCAACAGAGCTCCGCGTTTCTACCCGGACGATTATGTCGAATTCGGGCGGGAGACCCCGCCTACGATGATTTTCAGTTCGTGGGAAGCATGCGGGGATTGACTCTCCCCCAATACGAAGGCCTTTAACAAGGAAGTCCCCGCTTCCCGGTTCGCCTCGGCGCCAGCGACCCCGCACCCAACCATGCTCGACCCAGTCATCGCCAGTCGGCTGCAGTTCGCGCTCACGACCATCGTCCACATCATCTTCCCGGTGATGAGCATGGGCCTCGCGCCCTTCCTCATCTACTTCACGTGGAAGGATATCCGAACCGACGACCCCGTGTACGAACAGCTCAGGCGGTTCTGGACGAAGATTTTCGCCGTCTCGTTCGTCGTCGGCACCGTGACCGGCATCGTCCTCGAGTTCGAGTTCGGGACGAACTTCGCGGCGTTCTCGACGGCGGCCGGCGAGCTGTTCGGCGGCCCGCTCGCCACCGAGGGGATGATGGCGTTCATGCTCGAAGCGACGTTCCTCGGGGTGTTCGTCTTCGGCCGCGAGAAGGTCTCGGACGCCCTGTACATGGTTTCGGCCGTCGCCGTCGGCCTCGGTACGTGGCTCTCGGCGGTGTGGATTCTCGTCGCCAACTCCTGGATGCAGACGCCGCGAGGATACGAACTCGCGCGCGAAAGCGGCCAGCTCGTCGTCTCGCTCGTCGACCCCATCGCGGCGTACGCCAACCCGCGGTTCCCGTGGATGTTCGTCCACATGCAGAACGCCGCGGTGCTGTCGGTCGCGCTGTTCATGGCCGGCGTCGCGGCGTACCACGTCTGGCAGCGCGGCATCGACGCCGACGACGACCGCGAGGGCGCGCGCTTCTGGCGGAAGACGCTCAAAATCGCGCTCGTCGTCCTGCTCGTGACCGCACCGTTTCAGGCGATTCACGGCGACGCCTACGGCCGCCACGTCTACGAGACCCAGCCGCAGAAGTTCGCCGCCATGGAGGCCGTCTGGGAGACCGACAGCTACGTCCCGGAGTACATCTTCGCCATCCCGACGAGCCTCGAACACATCACCGACCCGCGCGCCAAGGAACTGCTCGGCATCGGGATTCCCGGCGGGGCGTCGTGGCTGGCGAGCGGGGGTGACCCCCAAGCCGAAATCACCGGCTTGAACGAGTTCGACACGGAGGCCCCGCCGGTCGCAATCGTCTTCTGGTCGTTCCGGCTCATGGTCGCCGCCGGCTTCTGGTTCATCCTGTTGGCCTTCTGGGCGGCCTACCGCTGGTGGACCGACGACCTGTACGACGACGACCTGTTGCACAAGGCGTTCGTCGGGTCGTCGCTCCTCGGCATCTTCGCCGTCGAGGTCGGCTGGATAGTCACCGAGGTGGGCCGACAGCCGTGGGTCATCCAGGGCGTCCTCAAGACGGCAGACGGCGTCTCACCGGGGCTCACCGGCTTCGAGGCGACGCTCACGCTCGTCGGCTTCGCGGTCGTGTACTCCGGCCTGCTCGCGCTCTACACCTACGTGATTCGCCGCATCATCCGCGAGGGACCGCCGAGCGTCGACGAGACGGCGGCGGGCGCGGAGACCGCTTCCCCCGCGGGGGTGACCGGCGATGACTGACTACGGCGCGTTCGCCACCGACCCGCTCTTCGGCCTGCCGCTGCAGGAGCTGTGGTTCGGGCTCGTCTTCTTCATCCTCGGGATGTTCCTGTTCCTCGACGGTTTCGACTTCGGCGTCGGGGCCATCTTCGCGACCCGCGACGACGACGAGGAGCGCGAGACGCTGCTCGCCGCCATCGGCCCCTTCTGGGACGGCAACGAGGTGTGGCTCGTCGTCTTCGGTGGCGCGCTGTTCGCCGCGTTCCCGGCGGTGTACGCGAACCTCTTCAGCCGCCACTACCTGCTCATGTTCGCCATCCTCGGGGCGCTCATCCTCCGCGGGCTCGCCCCCGAGATGTACGAACAGCGCCACGACGAGGCGTGGCAGACGTGGTGGGGTCGGGCATTCGTCGTCGGCAGCGTGAGCGCGCCGTTCCTCCTCGGCGTGTTCGTCGCCCACTGGCTCCTCGGCGTCGAGTCGCTCCTGTCGCTGCCCGGCGTCGTCGTCGGCCTCGCCGTCGTCGCGCTCACCGTCGTCGCCGGCGTCGGCTTCCTCGCCATGAAGACCCGCGGGAGCCTCCAGCGCGACGTGGCCGACTACGGCCCGCGCGCGATGGCCGCCTACCTCGCGCTCGTCGTCGTCACGCTCGGCTACCTCGTCGCCGTCCGCCCCGACCTCGGCGTCCTCGCGCCGATTCCGCTGGCGCTCGTCGTCGTCAGCCTCGCTGCCGCGGCGGGCTACCTGCTCGCGCTCCGCGACGGGCGCTACACGCTCGCGTTCGCGACCGTGCCGGTCCTCGTGTTCGCGTTCGTCGCGCTCGTGGCGACGCTCATGTTCCCCTTGGCCGACCCCGCGACCGGATTGACCGTCGCGGACGCCATCGTCTCGGTGCTCCCGCTGAACATTATGAGCGTCGCGTCGGCGCTGTTGTTGCCGCTCGTGTTCGCCTACTTCGGCATCCTCTACTCGACGTTCAGCGGGCCAATCGAAACCGGCGAATCGTACTCCTGACCGACTGCAATCGACCTTTCCCCCACAACCAATCCACCCATGGCTACGCTCCCCAACACAACCCCAACCACCGAATCGCTCACGAAACCGCTGACCCTCCTCGGCCTCGGACTGGTCGCCGTCAGCGTCGCCGTCGCGGGGTTCGCACTCCAAGACGGCGACGTGGTCACCGCCCTCGGGATGGGACTGTTGTTCGCTTCGGGCGTCCTCACGACCGGCATCAGCCTCTCCGGGAAGTCGGTCTAACTGACGGGCTGCGACCGGCTCGCCCCGCCGCGGACCCGGTCGTTCCACCCTATTTTATCACGTCGTGGCGAAATCCACCGCGTATGAAGCGCGTCATCGAGACCGACGAAGCGCCGGCCGCGGTCGGTGCGTACAGTCAGGCGACGACCAACGGCTCGCTGCTCTACACGGCGGGGCAGATTCCGCTGACGCCGGACGGTGAACTCCTCGACGACGAGGACATCGCGACGCAGACGACGCAGTCGCTCGACAACGTGATGGCCATCCTCGCGGAGGCCGGCGCGGACGCGAGCGACGTGCTGAAGACGACGGTGTTCCTCGCCGACATCGACGACTTCGAGGAGATGAACGAGACGTACGCGACCTACTTCGACGAGGAGCCGCCGGCCCGCTCGGCGGTCGAGGTCGGCAACCTGCCGAAGGGCGTCGGCGTCGAAATCGAGGCCGTCGCCGTCGTCGACGAGGAGTAACGTGGCCCGCCGCGTCCGGTCCGCGCTCGCGTGGGGCGCAGCGAGCCTCCTCCTCGTGGGCGTCCTCGCGCAGGGCGCGGTCCTCCTCGGACTCGGCATCGACGTGTCGTTCGGGGCGGTCGCCGCGGTGGCGGTCGCGTCCGGCGTCGCCGTTGGGTCCGTGACATACGTCATCGAACCGCGACTCGAACGGAAAGGAAGGGCTTAAATTATCCAGGCGGGAACGTTGCGTTGTAAGCCAGGATGGCCGAGCGGTAAGGCGCACGCCTGGAAAGCGTGTTCCCTCTGGGATCGGGGGTTCAAATCCCTCTCCTGGCGCTTCTTCCGAACTCAACTCACGTAGCAGCGCGTCTCGTCGCGCTGCGGGCGGCGAGTTCGGGAGAACGCCGCCGGAGGATCTGAACCAAGGAGCGAAGCGAACAGAGTGAGCAATGTGCGACACGAAGTGTCGCAGTGAGACGAACGGCGGAGCCGCGAGTCGTGAGCGACTGAGGCTCAAATCCCTCACCTTCGCATCCGGAGCACATAGCTTCTCCCGCAATCGCCGGCCGGCGAGAACCGTCGCCGGAGTCTATGGCCCCGCACGCCAAGGACCACTTACGTCGAAACTGGCAGGGCACCCCCAGTTCGACGCGACCCGAGGCACTACCACAGACCCAACCTACGGTACCGCCACAGAAGCGACCGTATCAACTGTTCGGACAAAACATTCATCTCCATGGGATACGATACCACGATTGACAATGCCTGACACCAAGACCGGCCGCGAGAAGAAGGGCCTCAACAAGCGGACCCAGCTCACCGAGCGGCTGTACGAACGAGAGTTATCGGTGTTAGACGAAGACGACGACGAGCCCCCGCTCGACGCCGCGAGAGACGAGACCGACGGCGAGTTCCTCGCGGACGAACTCCCCGACGACGACTGACGGCGCGACCGCCGACCACGCGAATTTTTATCGGGCGCAACAGAACGTGTGAGCGTGCACCACCGCGCGAACTACGCGACCGTGTTTATCGGGTCGCACCTCCACCCCGAAGGAGAGACGCTGGACCTCGACTGGGCGGACGACGCCGGAAACGAGACGGCGACGTTCGAGTTCGACGTCCCGACCGACGACCCGCGAGAGCCGTACCTCGGCATTCAGGCGTTCGACGTGGGCGAGTACGGCCACGAGATTCGAATCAACGGCGACTCGCTTTCGGGGTTCGACATCCCGCCGGGCGACGGCTGGCAGTACTGGGTCGATACCGTCACCGGCGCGAGCCTCGTCGAGGGCTCGAACACCATCCGAGTCGTCCGCGACGACGACGGCGACGACGCGTTCGCCGTCGGAACGGTGACGGTCCACTGGAAAGAGCCGGTCGAAGAGTAGCGTATAAAGCGCCCCGGCCGGGACAGAATTGTGGTGTGAAATGACGTACCACAGTAACTCCCCGAACACCCGAGAGAAGGCATCTGTCGCGCGGTTACCGGGATAACGCGGCGAACGCGCGGAGTTCAGTGCTCGATTCGTCGGCGAAGCTTTTTTATAGAATCACAAACAATCAAGGCCTGTCTATGAGCCAGCGAATGCAGCAGGGTCAGCCGATGATCATCATGGGCGAGGATGCACAGCGCGTCAAGGACCGCGACGCGCAGGCGTACAACATCCGCGCCGCACGAGCAGTCGCCGAGGCGGTACGTTCTACACTCGGCCCGAAGGGGATGGACAAGATGCTCGTCGATTCGATGGGCGACGTCACCATCACGAACGACGGCGTCACCATCCTCAAGGAGATGGACATCGACAACCCGACGGCCGAGATGATCGTCGAGGTCGCCGAGACGCAGGAGGACGAAGCCGGCGACGGAACGACGACGGCGGTCGCCATCGCGGGTGAACTCCTCAAGAACGCCGAGGACCTCCTCGAACAGGACATCCACCCGACGGCCATCATCCGCGGCTTCAACCTCGCCTCCGAGAAGGCGCGCGAGGAAATCGACAACATCGCGGAGCGCGTCGACCCCGACGACGAGGAACTCCTGAAGAAGGTCGCCGAGACCTCCATGACGGGCAAGAGCTCCGAGCTCAACAAGGAGCTGCTCGCGGACCTCATCGTCCGCGCCGTCCGACAGGTCACCGTCGAAGCCAACGATGGCTCCCACGTCGTCGACCTCGAGAACATCTCCATCGAGACGCAGACCGGTCGCTCGGCGTCCGAGTCCGAGCTCCTCACCGGTGCCGTCATCGACAAGGACCCCGTCCACGACGACATGCCGGTCCAGTTCGACGAGGCCGACGTGCTGCTGCTCAACGAGCCCGTCGAGGTCGAGGAGACCGATATCGACACGAACGTCTCCATCGAGAGCCCCGACCAGCTCCAGAAGTTCCTCGACCAGGAGGAGGCCCAGCTGAAGGCGAAGGTCGACCAGATCGTCGACTCCGGCGCTGACGTGGTCTTCTGCCAGAAGGGCATCGACGACCTCGCCCAGCACTACCTCGCGAAGCAGGGCATCCTCGCGGTCCGCCGGACGAAGAAGTCCGACATCCGCTTCCTCAAGAACATCACCGGTGCGGCGGTCGTCTCCGACCTCGACTCCATCGAGGCCGGCGACCTCGGTCGCGCCTCCATCCGCCGCGACGAGGCCGACGAGCTGTTCTACGTCGAGGGCATCGGCGACGACGTCCACGGCGTCACGCTCCTGCTCCGCGGCTCCACCGACCACGTCGTCGACGAACTCGAACGCGGCGTCCAGGACGCCCTCGACGTCGTCGCGTCGACGGTCGCCGACGGTCGAGTGCTCGCCGGCGGCGGCGCTATCGAGGTCGAACTCGCCTCGCGCCTCCGCAACTACGCCGACTCCGTCTCCGGCCGCGAGCAGCTCGCGGTCGAGGCGTTCGCCGACGCGCTCGAACTCGTCCCGCGCGTCCTCGCGGAGAACGCCGGTCTCGACTCCATCGACACGCTCGTCGACCTCCGCGCGGCCCACGAAGAGGGTCAGGTCCGCGCCGGGCTGAACGTCTTCACCGGCGAGGTCGAAGACGCGTTCGAAGCGGGCGTCGTCGAGACGGCTCACGCGAAGGAGCAGGCCGTCGCCTCCGCCTCCGAAGCCGCGAACCTCGTCCTCAAGATAGACGACATCATCGCGGCCGGTGACCTCTCCACCGGCGGCGACGACGACGACGAGGGCGGCGCACCCGGCGGCATGGGTGGCATGGGCGGCATGGGCGGTATGGGCGGCGCGATGTGAAAATCGGCTAACGCCTTTCACCCATCCCCCGACGCCTGCACCGCGCGACGAATCACTCATTTTTTGGCGCAAAGCGGCTGCCGAGCATCCGAAGAGCCGCGGCTGCGCCTCCGAACGACGGTACGCGGGGGAGAAGCAACCGATGAGCGTCGATTCCGACTCTCGCGACGATCGGACGAGAGCCCCACGCTGATTCACCGATGTCAGAGAAGTTGGATAATTATCTCACTTTCTCAGATACACTTGCATTTGTGTTCAGAAATGGAACGAACTAAGTAGCAGGTACGGCAACGTGTCTCTATGCGCAAGACGCTGCTGTTGAACAAGGACGACGTTCACGAGAACGTCCAGATGCCGGAGCTCATCTCGGCCATCGAGGACGCCTTCGCCGCCTACGAGTCCGGCGACGCCCAGATGCCGCCGAAGTCCTACATCGACCTGCCGCAGTACAACGGCGACTTCCGGTCGATGCCCGCCTACTTAGACGCGGGCGACTGGGACGCCGCTGGCATCAAGTGGGTCAACGTCCACCCCGACAACGGCGACAAGTACGACCTGCCCACCGTCATGGGCACGATGATTTACTCCGACCCCGAGAACGCCTTCCCGCTGGCGCTCCTCGACGGGACGGAGCTCACGATGCTCCGCACCGGCGCGGCTGCGGCCGTCGCCACCGACTACCTCGCCGTCGAGGACGCCTCCTCGATGGGTATCGTCGGCGCGGGCGTCCAGTCGTACACGCAGCTTCGCGCCATCAGCGAGGTCCGCGACATCGAGGAAGTCGTCATCTCCGACCTCGACGAGGAGCGCGTCGCCGACTTCATCGACGCCTTCGAAGACGAGTTCGACATCCGCGCCGGCTCCATCGAGGAGGCCGCAAGCTGTGACGTGCTGTCGACGGTGACGCCCGTCGAGTCGCCCATCGTCCCGCGCGACGCGGTCGGCGACCACACCCACATCAACGCGATGGGTGCCGACGCCGAGGGCAAACACGAACTCGCAGACGAGGTGCTCTTGGACGCCAAGCTCGTCATCGACGACCACGCCCAGACCACCCACTCCGGCGAAATCAACGTCCCGTACAATCAGGGCGTCCTCACCGACGACGACATCTACGGCGCAATCGGCGACATCGTCCTCGGGAACCTCGACGGCCGCACCGACGCCGACGGCATCAGCGTCTTCGACTCCACGGGACTCGCGATTCAGGACGTCGCGGCGGCCCACGTCGCCTACGAGCACGCGTTCGAGAACGACAACGGCTACGCGTTCGACCTCCTCGGTCTCGCCGAGTAAGGTCGACCGACCCGACGCTGCTGGCATTCACCGTTCTCTTTTGCGGTCCGACCCCCGAGCTACGGGCTCGGCCCCCGCTGTGCGTTGAGGTAGCCGAACACCTTCGAGAGCACGTAGACGATGGCGATGAAGGGCAAGAACGGAACCATCAGGACGACGAGGATGAGAAACATCGTCCACCCGATGGAGTCCATCTCGCTGTTCGTCCGCGGTCGGGTCCCCGGCGTAACGGTGTGGTAGGCCTTCTGTGCGAGGCTCAGCGAGTCGTCTTCGCTCATGAAATAGTGTTAGTTCGGCGAGACGATAAACCGAACGCCGGACCGCGGGGCCGACCTCACCAATGTCGGTACTTCGCCCGCTCTTCGGTCGCGCCGCAGTCGGGGCACTCGTAGGTCCGCCTGTCTTCGAGGTCGGTCCGCTTTTCGTCGTCCACGCGATACATCTCGACTTCGCATGCCTCGCACAGCATGTGTTAATTATCGTATGTGATACCGTAAATCTAGGGGAGCGCCCGGATAGTCGGCTCAGTTGGCGTTTTTAGCAGTGCTCGCGGCTGCGTATCAGCGCTGAAAAATAGAATCCGGTCGTGTCGCGGCGCGCCCGGCTATTCGAGGTGGACCGCGGGGCGGAACGGAATCGCCTTCGAGGCGCGGTCGGCGGGGTCGACGATGTCGGGGTCGTCCTCGGCGAACACCTCGACCTCGGCGTCGAACTCGCGGGCGAGGAAGTCGGCCGCGCGCTCGTAGGTGCCGGCCTCGTCCAGTTCGAGCTGCGCGCGGAGCGTCGATTCGTCGCGCCCGCGGGTCTGGTCGACGAGGTCCTGCACGAGGTCGTTCACGTCGTTGCCCTTCTCGCGGAGGTCGGGGTCCTGCATGACCTGACCCATGATTGCGCCGACGTTGTCGCCGTTGTCGACGACCGTCTCGAACACGTCGCGCTTCCAGTCGGCGGCGACGTAGACCCGGATGGTGTCGGGGTCGGAGTCGGTCACGTCGATGATGTCGCGCACGTCCTCGGTCAGGCGCTCGACCTGTCGCTCTTCGAGTTCGACCGGCTCGTCTTCGAACTCGGCGTCCGGTTCGGGCCATGGCGCGTCCTCCGCGGGCGTGCCGGTCAACTGCTCGTGCAGCTCGTTCGTCATGAACGGGATGAACGGCGCGAGCAGGCGCAGACGGGTTTCGAGGACCGTCCGGAGCGTCCACTTCGCGGCCGGGCGGTCGAGGTCGGTCCGGCGGCGGTACCACCGCAGCGACTCCTCGAAGTTGTAGAACGCCGCCTGACTGGCCGAGCGCGTCTCGGACTCGTCCATCGCGGTCGTCACGTCGCGGACGGTGTCCTGCAGCTTCGACAGGAGCCAGCGGTCGACCGTCTCCAGTTCGGGCCGCTCGTCCGGTCCGGGGTCGGCGATAATCTCCTGCGCGCGGTTCCAGAACCGTTCGAGCTGGTCGTGAACCGAGCCGACGAGGTCGTCGCGCCAGTCGTAGTCCTGCCACGGCTCCGCGGAGTTGAGCAGGAAGAAGCGGACGGTGTCCGCGCCGTACTCGCCGATGGCCTCGCCGGGGAGGACGACGTGACCCTTCGAGGACGACATCTTCTGGCCTTCGAGCAGGCCCATGCCCATGATGACGATGCCCTGGGGCCACTGCGGCTCGTCGAACAGTTCGCCGTGGTGGAACTGGTAGAACGTCAGGTGGTTCGTGATGAGGTCGTTTCCGGAGAACCGGTAGTCGACGGGGTACCAGTAGTCCCACTCCTCGCGCAGTTCGAGCGCTTTCTCGGGGGCGTCGTCGACCGCGTCGGCCCCGTAGAACAGCGCGTCGAAGAACTCCTGGGTGAGTTCCTCGGTCGGAATCTCCTGCAGGCGGTGGGCGATGGTGTAGTACGCCATGTAGATGGTCGAGTCCGAGAGGGGCTCGATGACGAACTGGTCGTCCCACGGCAGGCGGGTTCCGAGGCCGTAGTTGCGGATACACGGCCACCCGTTGAGCCAGTCGATGGTGTGGTGGTACTCGTCGCGGGTGTTCTCGGGGATGGCGTCCAGCCCGTCGGCCACGTCGTGGGCGAGTCGCTTCCAGTCCTCGTCGTCGTACGAGAGGAACCACGTGTCCTGTTCGGCGACGACGACGTCGCCGCCGCAGCGGCAGACGACCTCCTCGGAGAACTCCTGCATCACGTCGAACTGGCCGGCCTCGATGCCGTCGGCCTTGTAGTCGTCGCGGACCTCCTCGACGAGGCCGCCGGCGTAGTCGCCGTAGAACTCTTTGAGGCGACCCGCGTGGAACTCCTTGTTGTAGAGGTCCTTCGTGGCCTTTTCGAGGGCGGGGTCGTCAGAGGACTCGATTCCGCGGTTCTCGACGGCCGACTTCGCGGGAATCTCGCCGTACGCGTCGTCCTCGGAGTTGATGTCGAGAATCGGAATCGGTTCGATGGCCGCCACGTCGGCGGGGTCGATGCCGAACGATTCGAGGTAGTCGGCGTCGGCCTTGGCCTCCTGCAGCGCCACGTAGTCGTCGGGGCTGTGGGCCGGGACGGACATGACGACGCCCGTCGCGTTGTCGGCGTCGACGAAGTCGGCCGGCAGGACGAGCACGTCGTCGCCGGTGACGGGGTTCTCGACCGTCTGGCCGACGAGTTCGGCACCCTCGACGGTTTCGAGAACCTCCACGTCGCGGGCCTGATATTCGAGTTTGTCGGCCGCGTACTCGGAGACGAACCACGTCTCGCCGTCGACCTCGGCGACCACGTAGGTCGCCTCGGGGTCGATGTAGGCGTTGGTCACGCCGCGGACCGTCTCGGGGCGCAGGGTCGCCATCGGGACGACCACGTCGCCGCCGTCTCGCTCCCAGCCGAAGCGGACCAGCGTGTACTCCTGGAACTCGGCGTTCTCGCCTTCGAGCAGGTCGTGGGTCGTGACCGGCTGTTCCTCGTTCGTACAGAACTTGACGGGGTGGAGGCCCTTCTCCAGTCGCCCGCGCTCGCGGAGCGTCCGGTACTGCCACTCGACGAACTTCGAGTAGCGCTCGTTGTTCGTGGTGAACTCGCGCCGCCAGTCCACCGACAGACCGAGCGACTGCATCCCCTTCTTGTAGTGTTCCTCGATGAAGTACCGCGCCCAGCCCATGGGCGATTCGAGGTCCGAAAGCGTGTCCTCGGGGACGTTGTAGGTGTCGGTCAGAACCGAGAGCTGTTTCTCCTCGCGGTTTTTCAGGCGCTCGACCGCGCCGATGATGGGCGTGCCGGTGACGTGCCACGCGATGGGAAACAGGACGTTGTCGCCCTGCTGTCGTCGGTAGCGAGCGTACACGTCGGGAACGGTGTACGTCCGCGCGTGCCCGATGTGCATCCCGCCGCTGGGGTACGGATAGGGCACCGTCACGAACGTCGCGTCGTCGGCGTCTGCGTCCGGGTCGGCCTCGTATCGGCCGGTCTCGGACCAGCGCTCCCGCCAACGCGCTTCGAGTTCCTGCGGGTCGTAGTCCATATCCGTGGTAGTGGTACCCCGGCCTAAAATAACTCCTATACTCGACTTGTGTGGCTGTCTGATTGCGGCAGATATTGCCACACGGTGGCACGAGACAAACGGGAGAGACTGGCCGCGAAACGGCGTCGAGTCCTCGTTTCGCCAGAATCGAGACCGGTACAGAACTGACGGCGCAAATCGCGACCGAAACGCGCCGACGGGCGGGCAAAGAAACGAAAACGGGAACGAAAACGGAAACGAAAGCAGCGAGCGACCCACCAAGAGAGAGCCTGTCGCGGGCGACGCGCCAGCGGGTATCGGGGCGGCGACGCCGGCTCAGTCGATGTCGATGCGGCGGGAGTCGTCGGGTTCGACGTCGCGCTTGGGGAGGGTGACCGTCAGGACGCCGTTGTGGTAGCCGGCGGACGCGCCGTCCTCGTCGACCGACTCGGGGAGGCGAATCGTGCGGCGGGCGGACTCGTGGCGGCGCTCGCGGCGGAGGTATTCGCCGTCGGCGCGTTCCTCGTCGAGTTCGCGCGTCGCGTCGACCGTCAGCGTGCGGTTGGCGACCGACAGGGAGATGTCCTCCTTCTCGTAGCCCGGGAGGTCGATGGTGACGACGATTTCGCCGTCGTGGTCGGTGACGTCGATTGCCATCTCGTGGCGGACCTGCGCCATCACGCCCGAACGGTCGAACTGCCGTCCCATCTCGTCGAACTGGCGGGACATTCGCTCGAACAGTTCCTCGAAATCGTCGAAGGGGTTGGTACGTCGCATCATGTGTTTTTTCACCGAGGCATATGGACGCCGTCTGAGGAGATAATCGTTTCCGGAACGTAGATAGCAATTCGCACGCTACAGGACTTGAAACACCGATATTCAAAAGATGAGCCGCGTCACTCGATGTCGATTTGCGTGGAGTCGTCGCCCGCGGGTTCGGCCTTCGGGAGCGTCACGGTCAGGACGCCGTTTTTGTACGACGCCGTCACCTCGTCGCGGACGACCTCGGCGGGGAGCGTAATCGTCCGGGAGACGGACCGCTGGCTCCGCTCGCGGCGGACGTACCGGTCGTCGTCGACCTCCGACGACTCCTCGTGGTCGGCCGCGATGGTGAGTCGCCGCCCGCTGACGCTCACGTCGAGGTCGTCCTTCTCGAAGCCGGGGAGGTCGGCGACGACCTCGATGACCTCGTCGTCGTCGACGACGTCGAGGGAGATGTCTTGGAACCGACCGATACCGGACTCCTCGAACGACCGGCCCATCCGGTCGAACAGGTCTTCTATCTCGTCGAACGGGTTTCGCTGCATACGCGTCCGAGTACGTCGCCGACGGCAAAGAAAGATGTGCTCAGACCCACATATCGAGAGCGCCCGGCCGGACTGCGGAACGGGGGCCGCGGATGCTCAGTACAGGACGTGCCGCGTGTCGTACGACCCGAGGACGCGAACCCAGCCGTTGCGGGCGATGCCCTCGACCTCTTCGAGCGCCTCCTGCATCCGCTCTTCGTAGAGGCCGGCGTCGGCGTCGATGTGGAACAGGTAGTCGCCGAGGCGGTTGCCGCTCGGGCGCGACTCGATGCGCGAGAGGTTGATGTCGCGTTCGGCGAACGCTTCGAGCAGTTCCAAGAGGAGTCCGGGGTAGTTGGCGTTGGGGTAGACGACGAGCGAACTCTTGCCGCCGGCGTCCGAGCGGGCGGACTCGGGCGCGATGACGAGGAACCGCGTCGCGTTCGACGACTGGTCCTGGATGTCCTCGGCGATGATTTCGAGGTCGTCGCCAACGTTGTCGGGGTGACCGATGCCCGCGACCGACGGGTCCGCGCGGGCGCGTTCGACGCCGCGGGCCGTGCTGGCGACGGCTTCGAGCTTCGCGTCGGGGTAGTTCTCTTCGAGGTAGGACCGACACTGCGCGAGCGCCTGCGAGTGGCTGGCGACGACGTCGAAGTTCGCGCTCTGGGCCAACAGCGCGTGGCGGATGGGCGTGACGATTTCCTGGACGACGCTCACGTCCGAGTTCGCCACGGCGTCGAGGCTCTCGGTGACGCTCCCTTCGATGCTGTTTTCGATGGGAACGACGCCGCGCTCGAACGACCCGTCGGCGACCGCTTGGACGATGGAGGTGACCGATTCTCGGAAGGCGACGTCGTCGGCGACCGCGCGGGCGGCGCGATGGGAGTACGTGCCCGCCGGGCCGAGCGTGACTGCCTGCATGGACACCCCTTCACGAAGCGGCGACAAAAGACCGTCGGGGCAGGCAGATTCGGCCTATCGCTCCGCGCAGAACTCGACGAAGTTGCGGAGGATGGTCAGCCCGGTCTCGCCGGACTTCTCGGGGTGGAACTGCGTGCCGAAGACGGTTCCCTCCTCGTTGGCGACGACCGCGGGGAACTCCACGCCGTAGTCGGTCGACGCGACGACCGCGTCCTCGTCGTCGGGGTCGGCGTAGTACGAGTGGACGAAGTAGGCGTACTCGCCGTCGACGCCCTCGACGAGCGGGTGGTCGCGCCGGACGTTGAGTTCGTTCCAGCCCATGTGCGGGACCTTCTGTCCCTCGTCGAAGCGGACGTTGCGGCCGGGGATGAAGTCGAGCCCCTCGACCTCGCCCTCGCCCGCGTGGTCGGCCTCCTCGGAGGAGGTCAGCAGCATCTGCATCCCGAGACAGATACCGAAGATGGGCGTCCCGTCGGCGGCGGCCTCGGCGAGCGGTTCGCGGAAGGGGCCGGCGTTCTCCATCCCCTCGGAGAACGCGCCGACGCCGGGGAGAACGATGCCGTCGGCGTCGTCGAAGTCGGCCGGGTCGTCGGAGACGACGACGTTCGCCCCCGCGCGTTCGAGCCCTCGCATGGCGCTCCGGAGGTTTCCGAGCCCGTAGTCGACCATCACCACGTCGGCGAGGGTCTCTTCGGGCGACTGTGTCGTGCTCATGCGTACACGTGCGAGACCGGGAGGCAAGTGAGTTTCCGTCGCGGCGACGGTCGCCCGATGACCGCGGGACCGACGCGGTATCACAAAATCGCCCGACTGTTCTATGTTTACTCACAGAGTACGCAATATGACTTTATATCTATGTATCTATACGGAGAAAGAATAGGAAGATTTAACCTCAGTGTGTCTGAGTGTTCTGACGAATCACATGTCTTCCCGACGGAGTTTCCTCAAGAAGACCGGCGCGCTCGGCGCGCTCGGCGTTTCGGGGTTGAGCGGGTGTATCGGCAGCGTCACGGGTGGGTCGGACTCGGTCAACTTCCTCCTCACGCCGTCCGAATCGGACGTGGACATCAAACAGCAGTATCAGCCGCTGTTCGAGTACCTCGAATCCGAGGCCGACGTGACGGTCGAATCGTCGGTCGCCGCGGACTACGCCGCGGTGTACCAGGCGTTCAAGTCCGGGCAGGCCGACCTCGCCGACTCCTCGCCGACCATCGCCATTCAGGGCGGCAACGAGGGCGTGACCGAAGTCATGGGTATCCGCGTCGCCTACGGCGCGGCGAAGTACTTCTCCATCATGACGACGACGCCCGACAGCGGTATCGAGGAACTCGCCGACCTCGAAGGCGAGACCGTCGCGTTCGCCGACCGCCTCTCGACGAGCGGGTCGCTGTTCCCGCTTTTCATGCTGAATCAGGCCGGCCTCGACACGGGCAACGCCCCCGACGGCGAGCCCGTCGACTTCACCGGCCAGTGGTCCGACCACGCGACCGCCCGCGAGACGCTCGTCAACCGCGACGAGGTCGTCGCCGCCGGCACGGGCGCGTTCTCGACCGCGCCGCACGTCCCGAAAGACCAGTTCCCCCAGCAGTTCCTCGACACCTCCGCCGAGAACGACGGCGACCTCGGAACCGCGGACCCCGAACTCCAACTGCTCGCGGCTTCCGACCCCATCCCCCGCGCACCGATAATCGTGCGCTCCGAGCTGGAGTCCGGACTGAAGTCGTCGCTGACGGACGCGCTCACGAGCGTCACGCAGGACGACCTCATCAACGAGGACCTCTCCGACGACCAACAGCTCTGGTTCACCGGCGTCGAGCCGGGCACCGTCGAGGACTACCAGCCGATTCAGAACGTCATCGACACGCTCGGAATCTCTCTCGGACAGTAATCAACTCACAAACAATTCCATTGCAGTATCATTTTGGCGGTGCCGCGCCCACGAACCGTAGACGCGGGAAGTCCGCCCACACACTATGAGTACCATCGAAGTACGTAACCTCACGAAAGCGTTCGGCGACGTCCGGGCGTTGGACGACGTCTCTTTCACCATCGAGGACGGCGAGTTCGCCGTGCTCCTCGGGCAGTCTGGGGCGGGGAAGTCCACGCTCCTTCGCTGTCTGAACGGCCTGACGAACCCGACGTCCGGCGAGATTCGAATCGACGGCGAGCCGGTCAAAGGCCCGCGCGACGACGTGGCCATGATTTTCCAGCAACACTACGTGCTGGGACAGCTCAGCGCCTACGGCAACGCGCTGACCGGCGCGCTCAACCGCACCTCGTTCTTCCGTAGTCTCGTCGGCTGGCACGCGGAAGAAGACAAGTTCGAGGCGCTCCGCGCGCTGGAGACGGTCGGACTGCTCGACCAGGCGAACCAGCGGACCCGAAGCATGAGCGGCGGCCAGCAACAGCGCGTCGGCATCGCCCGCGCGCTCGTCCAGGGGCCGAACCTGCTTTTGGCCGACGAACCCGTCGCCAGCCTCGACCCCGCCAGCGCCGAGACGGTGATGGGGTACATCCGGAGCGCGGCCGCGGAGCGCGACCTCTCGACGCTCGCGAGCCTCCACCAGGTGAACCTCGCCCGGGAGTTCGGCGAGCGGTTCCTCGCGCTCCGCGACGGGAAGCTCGTCTTCGACGGCTACCGCGAGGACCTGACGGTCGACGTCATCGACCGCATCTACGGCGACGTCCAGACCGCGGACATCCGCGAGGGGACCGAGGTGAGCGCATGAGCGGCGGCGATTCGACCTCGGACGACGACGCGCGAAGCGGCGAGGACCGACCCCGCGACGCCCGAGCCGACGGCGGCACCGAGGCCCAGTCAGGGACGCTCGACCGCGCGCTCCGAGACATCACCCTCACCAAGCGCATCAAGTGGGGGATGGCGTTCCTCATCTCGGTCGTCTTCGGCTTTTTCTTCTTCGAGGCGCTCTCGGAGGTCGGCTTCTCGGTCGCGGAAATCCTCTACTACTGGCCCGAGTTCCAGGAGGCGCTCGGGGACTTCTTCCCGCGGACGACGCTGTTCGGCCTCCCGTTCGTCGATTTCGGCTCCTACTGGCAGTTCATCCAGGAGCGGGACCTGTTCGGCGCGGCCATCGTCACGCTGGCGATGGGCTTCGCCGGAACCGTCCTCGGCATCCCCGGCGCGCTCCTCCTCGGCGTCCTCGGCTCCGAGCGCGTGACGCCCTACCCCTTCAACTTCATCTTCCGCGGCACGATGAGCGTCATCCGCGCCATCCCGGCGCTCGTCTGGGCGCTCATCTACATCCCGCTCGGCGGCGTCTCGCCGTTCACGGCGACGCTCGCCATCGGGACCGACACGATGGGCAACCTCGGCCGCCTGTTTACCGACGCGCTCGAAGAGGTCGAAGACGGACCGATAGAGGCCATCGAGTCGACCGGCGCGAACCGCCGGCAGACGGTCGTCTTCGGGATGCTCTCGCAGGTCTTTACGCCCTTCATCGCGTGGACGATGTACATCCTCGAAATCAACACGCGCATCGCCGTCACGATGGGGCTCATCGGCGGCGGTGGCATCGGCTACGTCCTGCAGACCCAGCGGAGCCTGTTCAAGTACACGAACATGATGGCGACGATTCTCGTCATCTTCGTGCTCGTCGTCTCCGTCGAGTTCGTGAGCCAGCGCGTTCGCTCGTACATCCGCGGCGAGGAAGAAGAGGGCATGAGCGTCCTCAAACTCGTCATCGAGTTCCCCCAGCGGATGGCCCGCTCCATCTGGGAGTAACTCCGGCGACCCGACTCGGCGGTTCTCTCGCGGTACGGTTTTTATCGGTCCGTCGCGTCTCACAGCGTAGCCTATGCCGTCGTCGCCGCGTTCCACTCCTTCGCCGTCGCACGCCGCCTCCTCGGGGTCTGGTCTCGCCGCCTCGCCCGTCGCCCTCGCCGCGCTCGTGGTCGCGAACCTCGTCCCCCTCGTCGGCGTCGTCTGGTTCGACTGGAGCCTGAAGGCGCTGCTCGTCGCCTACTGGCTCGAAAGCGGCGTCGTCGGCCTGCTGAACGTCCCGAAGATTCTCGCCGCCAGCGGCCGCGGCGACGGCGGGTCGAGCATCAACGCCACCATCAACGGTCGGCGGGTTGACCTCTCGCCGCCCGAATCGCCCCGCGACGGCTTTCACTTCTACCCCTCGAACGTCCCCATCGCGGGCTTTTTCGCCATGCACTACGGGATTTTCTGGGTCGTCCACGGCGTGTTCGTCTGGTCGTTCGACGCCTTCGCGGGCGGGGCGGCCGGCGCGGTCGGCGGCGTCCCGCTCGGCGCGGTCCTCCTCGCGGCGGGCGCGACGGTCCTCAGCCACGGCGGGTCGTTCGCCGCCAACTTCGTCGGCCGCGAGGAGTACCGGAGCGTCTCGCCCGGCACGCAGATGTCCGAGCCCTACCGCCGAGTCATCGTCCTCCACCTGACCATCATCCTCGGCGCGTTCCTCGTCGCCGCCTCGGGCGCGCCCGCCGCGGCGCTCGTCGTCATGGTCGTCGTCAAAACCGCGCTCGACGCGGGCGCGCACCTCAGGGAACACGCCCGGGCAGAAAAGCGGGCGAAACCGCCCGAAGAACCGGTAGGCGAGCGAATCGAAGTCAACGACGCCTCGGCCTGAGCGCCGGAGTGAACGGGCGCTCTCGCGAACTCAGAAGTCGCCGAGGCTGGCCTGTCCGTCCGAGGAGTCGGCGAGTCCCGAGAGGTCGGCGGCGCGCGCGATGGTCTCGAAGAAGCCCTCGCGCTGGCTCCGGTCGTAGAGCGTCGCCGCGGGGTGAACCGAGAGGAGGACGCGGTAGGAGGCGTCGCCGACGCGGGCGTCCACGACCGACCCTGACTCGTTCGTGATGGCGACGCCGCGGTCGAGCAGGTGCTGCGAGGGCACTTTCCCGAGGGTGACGATTAGCTCGGGGTCGACGAGTTCGAGTTCGCGGGCGAGGTAGCCCCGGCAGTTCGACAGTTCCTCGCTCGTCGGGTCGCGGTTGTCCGGCGGGCGGCAGCGCACGCAGTTGGTGATGCGAACGTCGGCGCGGGCGAGGCCGGCCTCGCGGAGCGCGTCGTCAAGCACAGAGCCGGAGCGACCCACGAACGGCTCGCCGCCCTCGTCTTCCTTCGCGCCCGGCGCTTCGCCGAGGAAGAGCAGGTCGGCGTCGTCGGGGCCGACCCCGTTGACGATGCGACTCCGCGAGTCGACGAGTTCGGGGCACTGCTCGCAGCCCGTCACGCAGAGGCCCTCCATGTGTTCCATACTCGGTTCGAGGGCGGGGACGGCTTAATCCCCGGCGAAGCGTCGCGCGGCGCGGGCGGCCATCCGGGCCACGCGAATCGGTTCGGGACGACCGCCGACCGGGGTGAACCCGCGGACGACCCGCGCGGCCTCGTCGTCGTCGCAGCCGGCGGCCCGGACGAACACCGTCTCGCCGTTCACATCGAGCCGTCGACGGGGCGGGGCCGCGCGGTACGTGGCGAGTCGCCGGTCGAGCGCCGCGCCCGAGAAGTGAGCCGAGAGCGCGGGTTCGAGCCCCTCGCTCTCCTCGAAGGAGACCGAGAGCACCGGGCGGTCGAGGTCCGCGGCGAGGCGCTCGACGTCGACGAGGTTGAACCACGCCGGGGCGATGCCGGAGACGAGCAGGTAGCGCACGTCCTCGCGGTCGAGCGAGGCGTACAGCGAGGCGATGGCGTCGGTCGCGTCGTCGCCGCCGACGGTGCACGTCTCGAAGGCGAGGCCGTCGACGACCCGGTCGGCGCGGACGACCGCGCCGCAGAGCACGCTCTCCGGAGACGGGTCTGTCGAAAAATGAGCGTCGTCAACGTCGTCTGTGGGTGCGCGCGCCGCCCCGGGGAAAGATTCCGCGACCCCGAGGGCGCGAGACCCCGGCTTCACTCGTCTTTAATCTCCTGGAGCCGGTCGAGGAGTTCGTCGTTGGACGCGCCGATTTCGAAATCGACCTCGCCCTCGTGTTTCTCCTCGCTCGTCGTGACGCCGTCTTCCTCGTCGAAGTCGACGTTCTGGTCTCCTTGTTCGGACTCGTCGTAGCTCCCAAATCCCATACAGTCATACGTACACGACCGAGCCCCAAAAAGGATTTGTCGCGCGAGTTCGACGTTCGGGGGCGAGTTGCGGTGTCGCGGGGAACGTCTCGCCCGTCCGACTTTTTCCGTTCGGGCGCGTACGCGGAGGTATGGAAGTCATCCCAGTCACCGCCGACGCCGAGAGCTTCACCTGCAACGCCTACCTCGTCCTCGGCGCGCGAACCGTCCTCGTCGACGCCGGAACGATGCCCGGCGTCGAGGAGGTCGTCGCCGAGCACACCGACGACCTCGACGCGGTGGTCGTCACCCATCAGCACTCGGACCACGTGGGCGAACTCGACGCGGTGGTCGAGCGGTTCGCCCCGGACGTGTACGCCTACGCCGACCACCCGCTTCGAACGCACGAACTCGAAGACGGCGACCGCGTCGAGATGGGCGACGAATCGTTCGAGGTCATCTACACGCCGGGTCACGCCGACGACCACGTCTCGCTCGTGAGCGGGCGGTCGCTGTTTTCCGGCGACGTGTTCGTCTACAACGACGGCGCGTTCGACGACGGCAGCTTCGGTCGCACCGACATGCCGGGACAGTCCCGCGAGCGCCTCATCAGCAGCCTGCACACGCTCCTCGACCGCCTCCCGTCGACCGTCGAGGCGCTGTACGCCGGCCACGGCGACCCCTTCGAGAACGAGGTCGGGGGCGACACCGTCCGCGACGCGCTCGAACGCGCGCTCGAACGCGCGGAGCGCCGCGAACCGAAGTACCCGGAGGCCTGAGATGGCGACCGACACGACCGGGGGCGCGGGCGGCGACCTGACGCGACTGCACTACGTCGGCGTCGGCCTCGCGGCCGTGACCGGCGTGATTCACCTCGTCCTCGGGGCGGGCGCGCTGGCCGCGAACCTCGCCGACCCGCTCGGCATCGCGTTCATCGGGGCCGCGGCGGGCTTCGCCGCCGGCATCGTCGGCGTCCTGCGCGGCGACGAGCGCCTCCGCTCGCGGGTGGTGTTGCTCGGCATCCCCTTCACCGTCGGACAGGTGGTCCTCTACGTCGCGCTGAACTGGCCGAATATCTTCGGAATCGGCGGCATCGTGGACAAACTCGTCCAGCTCGCGCTGCTCGCGGTGCTGGTCGAACTGTATCGGCGAGACGCCTGAGAGAGAAGCGTGCGGGCTTACGCGGCGCGGCGTTCCTTCGACTTGGGTCGAAGGTGCTTGTAGCCGCACTTGCGGCACTGCTTTGCCTTCTGGGGGTTGCGCGCGTTGCACCGCATGCAGATCTGCTTCTCGAGCGTCCGCTTCGTCGCAGCGTCACTAGCCATGCATACGAGTCCCCCCGCCGGTCGTATAACGCTTGCGAGACACACCGCCGGCGCTCGCGGCGCTCTCGGCGGCCATCTGGATGGGTCGGAAAACGCGGCGGTCCGCGGCGCGCCTACGCGCCGGCCTGGCTCAGCGCCGATTCGATGTCGTCGCGCTGGGTGACGCCCACGAAGCGGTCGACGATGCCGTCGTCGTTCTCGACGATGAGCGTCGGGAGCGAGCGAACCTGATACTGGTTGGCAACGTCCTGTTCCTCGTCGACGTCGACCTTGACGAACTCGACGTTCTCGTAGTCGCCCTCGAGGTCGTCGAGAATCGGGTCCTGCGTCTTACAAGGGCCGCACCAGTCCGCGTAGAAGTCCAAGAGTCGAACAGTCATCGTATCCCGACGCAACTTGCCTGCCCCCGCGCATAAGGATTACTCATGGGCCCGCACCTCTCCGGTTGTGCTTCCGGTCATTCAAAACGGGTTCCGACCCGTCGACCCCCGAGACGGCCGCGAGCGGGCTCGTCCGATGAGCGAGGTTTTCCGGCCGCGGCGGGGCGCGTTCCGAGCGCGAGCCGAAACGTTTACGCGGCGGACGCACGGACGGTGGAACATGAGCAAGGGCCAGAACAGCGGCGGTCTGATGTCGAGCGCGGGCCTCGTCCGCTACTTCGACGCGGAGGACCGCAACGCGATTCGAGTCGACCCCAAGACCGTCGTCGCCACGGGAGCGCTGTTCGGCATCGGCATTCTGGTGCTGAACGCGCTCGCGCTCTGAACCGCGCCGACCGCCGAACGGACGCTTTTTGTCCGCGGCTTCCCGAGACCCCTCCATGACCACGCTACGCGCCGGCGTCGTCGCCGTGCAGGGCGACGTGTCCGAGCACGCCGACGCCGTCGAGCGGGCCGCCGCGGCCCACGGCGTCGACGCCGAAATCGTCGAGATTCGAAGCGACGGCCTCGTCCCCGACTGCGACGTGTTACTCATGCCGGGCGGCGAGTCCACGACCATCTCCCGACTCCTCGAACGCGAGGGCATCGACGACGAGATTCGCGCCCACGTCGACGCCGGGAAACCCGTCCTCGCCACCTGCGCCGGCCTCATCGTCGCCTCCCGCGACGCCAAGGACGACCGCGTGACCACGCTCGACCTCCTCGACGTGACGGTCGACCGCAACGCCTTCGGCCGGCAGGTCGACAGCTTCGAGGCCCCGCTGGACGTGGCCGGCCTCGACTCGCCGTTCCCCGCGGTGTTCATCCGCGCGCCCCTCATCGACGAGGTCGGCGACGGCGTGGAGGTGCTCGCCGAGTGGGACGGCAACCCGGTCGCCGTCCGCGACGGCCCCGTCGTCGGCACCTCCTTCCACCCCGAACTGACGCCCGACAGCCGCATCCACGACCTCGCGTTCTTCGACGAACTGGCGGTCGAAGTCGACGCCTGAGCGGAGCGCTCGACCGGCGGCGCGGACTCCCCGACGGGGGTGCCGCCGGTCACCGGAACCAGAGGGTCTTTTTCCGCGCCCGCCCGTCGTGCGACCATGGACGCCGACACCCCGACCGACGAGGTCCTAGACGAGCTCTTTGCGACCATCGAGTCGCGCAAGGCGGAACTCCCCGAGGGCTCCTACACGACGACGCTTTTCACCCACGAGAAAGGCGAGAACTACGTCCTCGAAAAGCTCGGCGAGGAGACGACCGAGGCCATCCTCGCGGCCAAGGACGACGACCGCGAGGAACTGCTCTACGAGAGCGCCGACCTCGTCTACCACCTGCTCGTCCTGCTGTCGATGAAGGACGCCTCGCTCGACGACCTGCGCGAAGAGCTGAAAGCCCGCTTCTGAGACGGCCGCGGCGGCTCCCGCGACCGCAACGTTCGACCGCCGCCGCTCGCCGCCCGCAGTTCCCGGACGAGACGGCCCGATTGCAAAGCACCAAGGGCGTGCACCCACGATAGCGCACTCTCTCGATGCACGCCTCCCGAAGCCGCGTCCGCCAGTTCGCTCCCGCGCCCTCCACGCCCCACCGCGCCGCGCCCGTCACCCGAGGGTCGGCCGCGTGAGTCGGCTGTTCGGCGGCGACGAGCCGTCAGTCGAGTTCGTCGCCGGGAGCCTCATCGCGGGCGTCTTCTTCGGCGGCGTCGGCGCGGGCGTCGCCTTCCCGACGCTGCCGACGCTCGGTCCCATCATCGGCATCACGCCGTTCGTGGTCGGCCTCATCCTCTCGGCGAACCGCTTCACTCGGCTGGTCGTGAACACGCCCGCCGGGCAGATACTCGACCGGATGGGGACGCGCCGGCCGATGATAGCCGGGTTCGTCGTGCAGGGGCTGTCGCCGTTCGGCTACGTCCTCGGGCTGAACCCCGGCCCGATTCCGCTCGACAGCGCGACTATCTTCCTCCTGTCGCGGGCCTGCTGGGGCGTCGGCTCGGCGTTCGTCTTCGTCGGCGCGTTCAGCACCATCACGCACGTCACCTCGGGCGAAAACCGCGGGAAGTGGGTCGGCTACATGCGCGGCGGCCAGAGCCTCGGGTTCCCCGCGGGCCTCGTCGTCGGCGGTCTCGTCACCGACGCGTTCGGCTACGCCACCGCGTTCGCCGTCGCGGGCTGTGCGGGCCTGTTCGCCGCCCTCGTCGCCATCTCCGTCCTCCCGGACGTGCAGACCGACGTGACGGCGGCGAGTTCGCTCCGCGACGTGCCGCGGCTGGTGCGGTCGGACATCCGCATCTTCACCGTCGGCACCGTGAACTTCGCCGTCCGCTTTCTGTTTGCGGGCGTCCTCCTCTCGACGGCCGTGCTGTACGCGACGGCGAACGACATCTCGCTCGGCGGCCTCTCGGGGGCGGGCGTCAGCGGCGTCGTGATGGCCGTCGGCGTCGTCGCGTCGAGCGTCACGACGCTCGTCGTCGGGCGGTACTCCGACCGCCTGTCGAACCGCGCGGCGCTGACGCTGCCCGCGCTCGGCGTCCTCGCGTCCGGATTCACCCTGCTGGCGCTCGTGCCGACGCTCCCGTCGACGCTCGCGGGCGTGGCGCTCATCGGCGTCGGCGTCGGCGGGTCGAACCCGCCGCTGTTAGCCTACCTCGGCGACCTCAGCCCGGCCGACGACGTGGGCAAACTCGGCGGCGTCTACAACGTCTTCGGCGACTCGGGGTCGACCCTCGGCCCGCTCGTGGCCGTTCCGATGGCCGAGGTGGTCGGCTTCCGCGTCGAGTACCTCGCCTGCGTCGCGCTCGTCGCCGTCGTCGGACTGCTCGTGGCGCGGACGCTCTACGGGGAGGCGGCGACGGTGCCGCGGTCGGAACCGTCGTGAGAAATCGCGTCAGGCGCGGGTCGAACGCCGTTACTTGAACTCGATTCCGAGGTCGTGCATGCCGTCGTTGTTCTGTGCGACGTTGATGAGAAGCGGCGTCACCGCCTCGATTTCGGCGGCGTTGGCGAGGCCGCCGCCGTCGAGGGCGCGGAGGCCGTCGATGCCCTCGGCGAGCAGGCGCACGGTCTCCTTTGCGTCCTCGTCGTCGGCGACGAGGAGCGTGTCGATGCCGAGGTCGGCGTCGAGGTCGGCCAGTCGACCGGCCGCGAGGTTGTGGAACGCGCCGACCACCGGCACGTCGTCGGGGGCCGCGTCGGCGACGAGCGCCGTCACGCTCCCCGCTTTCGGCGGGTGGTAGTGGAAGCCGTCGTCGTCGCGCTTGATGCCCGCGGCGGGCGTGACGAGCACGTCGCCCTCGGACAGGGAGTCGGCGACGGCCTCGACGGTGTCGGAGACGTGGTACGGCGGCACGGCGAGGACGACCACGGAGGCGCGGTCGGCGGCCATCTCGTTCGTGAAGCCGTTTACCTTCACGTCGCGGCCGCGGCTGGAGAGTTCGGTCTCGTACTCGTCGGCCTTCTCGCGGGCCTTGTCGGGGTCGCGCGACCCGATGATGACCTCGTGGTCGGTGTGGTAGGCCCAGCGGAGGGCGAGGCCCTCGCCGATGTCGCCGGTCCCACCGAGGAGTGCGATTCGCATACTCACACCTCCGGACCGAGCCGACCTAAAGGGTTGTGCGACCGGTCGGTTCTGCCTGTGTCCGCGACCGGGGGGAACTATCGACTGTCGTCGTCGGACTCGACGAGCGCCTGCACCCGCTCGAAGCCGTCGCGGTAGACGAGCCACCACGCGACCACCGGGGCCAACAGCAACAGCGGCCCGACGAGGAACAACTGCGTGAACGGGTCCGGCGGGAGGAGGTACGTCCCGACGACGACCACGAGCGCGTCGAGCGCGAGTAACGTGACGACGAAGGCGCGGAGGTGTCCCATCAGTCGAGCAGGTCCGGAACCTCGTTCACGTCCTCGACGACGGCGGCCGCGCCGATTTCGGAGAACTTCTGTCGGCCGTCGTCGCCGGTCAGGCCGCCAGAGAGGACGCCGACGCCGTAGTAGACGCGGTCGGAGTCCGCGGCGTCGGCGTTCAGCGCCGTCTTCACGTCGTCGAGGGTGTCGCCGACGAAGACGACCGACTCGGCGCCGAGGCGCTCTGCGACCGTCACGAGCGCGGCCGGGTGGGGCTTTCCCTCCTCCCAGTCGTCCATCGTGAACCGGTGGTCGTCGGCCACGTCGAGGGCGACGCGGTCGAGCGCGATGTCGGCCTCGGCGCTGGGCCGGCCGGTGACGACGCCGAGTTCGCGGTCGCCGAGCGCGTCGAGCGTCTCCGGGCGGAGGAGCACGGGTTCGTCGTGGATGTAGCCGGCGGCCTCGAACGGCGGGTCGCCGCCTTCGAGGTCGCCGTAAAGGTCGCTTCCGAGATAGAGCGCCTGAAACGTCTCCCGGAGCGCCTCGGGGTCCCACTCGTCGAAGACGACGCTCGGGTCGGAAAACAGGGCTTCGACGGTCGCCTCGGCGGCGTCGAGGCCGCCGCCGCGGGCCTCGATTTCGTCGGTGAACTCGGCGACCGACAGGTCGGTCTCGCGGGCGGCGAGGACGTACAGCGCCGCCGCGTACGTCAGTTCCCAGTCGTTGTTGAAGCCGCCGGCGTCCTTGAACAGTTGGACCTCGTCGCGGGAGATGGTCGTGCCGTAGTGTCGGTCCACGGATTCGACGATGGCGCGCCGGTAGGAGTCGGCGACGTCGACGAGCACTCCGTCGATATCGAGGACGACAGCGTCCGCGTGCATACCGGAACCGCGCGGCGAGCGGGCAAGTGCCTTACTCTTGGGCCCGGGCGGGCTAGTCCCGCCGGGCGCGCTGGCCCCGCCGCCCGTGCTCGGCGACGTACAGCGTGTCGCCCGGAAGCCTCTCGCGGGCGACCGGAATCGAGGGTTCGTCGTAGCCGAGCGTGGTAAACAGGAAGTCGGCGTCGGCGCGGCGGGCGACCTCGACCGCGGGTCCGTGGAGTTCGACGGGGACGTTCAGGGCGTAGACGACGCCGGCGTCGGCGTAGGGGCCGAGGTCGGAGGCGTCAGCGCGGGCGAACACGTCGTCGCGGACGAACGAGACGTCCTCGGGGACGGGGAACTCGTGCACGTCGACGGCGACCACGTCGACCCCGCGGTCGGCGAGGGCGGCCGCCACCGACGGCTCCCGACCGACCCCGAGTTCGACCGCGCGGTCGTACCCCGACAACCGTCCGACGAGCGCGTCGCGAAGCGATTTTTTCACGTCGGGATATTTATGAAGCGTCCCCGCTTAATCCCTCGCATGCTCGTCGATATCGTGCCTATCGGGGATATTTCTGCGGCCGTCAAGCGGGAGGCATCCGCCGGACTCCGCTCCGTCTACGACTGCGACGTGACCGTGCACTCGAATCAGGCGATACCCGAGGGCGCGTTCGACCGGAGCCGAAACCAGTACCGGGCCGAGCAGTTCATCGAGCTGGCGAGCCGCATCGGTCGCGGCGAGAAGAACATCGGCATCACCGAAAAGGACCTCTACTACCGCCGCCGAAACTACGTCTTCGGCCTCGCGTACCTCAACGGCAACGGCTCCGTCATCTCCACGTACCGCCTCCAGACCTCCACCGACGGCGGCATCACGAACAAACCCGCCGACGAGGTGCTGTCCGACCGCGTGCGAAAGGAGGTCGTCCACGAGATCGGCCACACCCTCGGCCTCGAACACTGCGACAACAACAAGTGCGTCATGTCCTTCTCGCCGACGGTCCGCGAGGTGGACGTGAAAGAAGAGAACCTCTGCGGCACCTGCAGTCGGCTCGTCCACTAGCGCTCGGGAACCGGTCTCGGTTCGTCTGGGCTCGGTTTGTCTCGGCTCGGCTCGCCCCGTCTCGTCTCACCCTTTTTCTCGTCGCGGCACGTGTGTACAACCATGAACTTCGTCGTTGCAGTAGACGGCTCTGCGGCCGCCGACAGAGCGCTCGACCACGCGCTCACGATGCTCGAACCGCTGGGTGCGACGGTCACCATCGTCCACGCGGTCGAACCGCAGGTCCTCGTCGAAGGCGGCGAGGAACCCGTCGCGGGCGTCGCCAGAACCGGCGACCGAATCGTCGCCGAGAGCCTCGAAGACGCGGAATCGCGCGCCGAACACGTCCTGCAAGCGGCCGCCGAACGCGCCGCCGACGCGGGCGTCGAAGCGACTACGGAACTCCTCTACGGCGACCCCGTGGAGGCGATTCCGACCTACGCCGACGAGGCGGGCGCCGACGGCATCTTCGTCGGCCACCGCGGCCTCTCGAAGCGCTACGAGGGGCTGGTCGGCAGCGTCGCCAAGGAACTGGTCGAGCGGGCGTCCTGCCCCGTCACCGTCGTCCGCTGAATGCGCCGACTCGACGGGCGCGACGGCGGCGGACAGCCCCTCAGGACCGCCCTCGCGCTCTCGGTCGTGACCGGCGAGCCGTTCGAGATGGCGAACGTCCGCGGAAATCGCTCGACGCCCGGGCTGAAGGCCCAGCACGTCGCCTGCGTCTCGGTCGCGGCCGCCGTCTCGAACGCCGACGTCGCCGGCGACGAGGTCGGGTCGTCGACGCTCCGCTTTTCGCCCCGCGAGGTCCGAGCCGACCCGGTCGAGGCGGCCGTCGGCACCGCCGGGAGCGCGACGCTCGTTTGCGAGACGCTGCTCCCCGCGGCCGTCGCTCTCGACGACCCGCTTTCGCTCACCGTCACCGGCGGCACCGACGTTCGGTGGTCGCCGCCGACGGACTACCTCCGGTACGCGAAGCGCCCGCTGTGTTCGGCGTTCGGCGTCGAGTTCGGCGTCTCGGTGCCTCGTCGCGGCTTCTACCCGGCCGGCGGCGGCACGCTTTCGCTCCGCATCGCGCCGGCCGAGCCGACACCGGTCGAACTGACCCGCCGCGCGGAGCCCGACGAACTCCGGGTCTACTCGGTCGCGAGCGAGTCGCTCGCGGACGCCGCGGTGGCCGAGCGACAGGTCGAGGGCGTCCGCGACGCGCTCGCCGAGGCGGGCGTCGACCTCCCGATTCGGTCGTCGGTCTCGTCGGCCGAGAGCGACTCGCCCGGTTCGGCCGTGGTCGTCGTCGCTCGGGGCGGAGAAGACGAGAGAGCAGGCGACGGTTCCGCGTCGCTCGTCGCCGGCTTCGACGCCTACGGCGAGCGCGGCACGCCGGCCGAGACGGTCGGGTCGCGGGCGGCCGACTCGCTTCTCGACTGGCTCGGCGGCGACGCGCCGGTTGACCGCCACATGGCCGACCAACTGCTCGTCTGGGTCGCGCTCGCCGGGGGTCGCGTGCGGATTCCCGCCGTCACGGACCACGTGCGGACGAACCTCGACGTGATTCGTGCCTTCGGCTACGACGTGACGCTCCGGGCGGGCGAAGACGGGGACCGCGGCGCGGGGGCGGGCGCTGGCGCAGGTCCGGGGGCGGAGACGGAGGCGAGGACCGGCGCGGTCGTCGAGTCAGACGGCGGCCGCTGACCCGAAGCTCCGGCTTCGGCAGCCTCAGGGCGCGTATTTTCCGGTCAGTTGCGTCTCGGCGGTGACGTGTCCCGCGATGGCGCGTTTCAGGTCGGCTTTCGTCGCGCCGGCGACGAGGTCGAGGGAGGTGTCGAGCGCGTACAACAGGAACCGATAGGTGTGCTCGCCGTCCGGCGGGTTCGGGCCGCCGTAGCCCGTCTCGCCGTAGCTGTTAGTTCCCTCGACCGCGTCCGGCGGCGTCTCGCCCGCCTCGATGGCGTCGGTGCCGGGGTCGATGTTCCAGACCAGCCAGTGGTCCCACACCTTGCCCGCGGGTTTCACCGCGTCGGGGTCGTCCATCACGAGCGCGAGCGAGGCGGTCCCGGGGGGAACGCCGCCGATTCGGAGCGGTGGGCTCTCGTTTTCGGTCGCGTAGCCGTGGGTGCGGGGTATCGGGCTTCCGTCGTCGAACGCCGGGCTTCGGAGGGTGAGCCCGCGGCGGCGCTCGCTCGAATCACTCGATATCATTACCCGCCCGTTGGGCGACCAACGACAAAACGATTCGTTCGGCCGAATCGACCCGTCAGCGGCCGTGAACGACGCGGATTTCGATTCCATCAGGGTCGGAGACGACGAGCGAGTCGGTCGCGCCGGCCGCGCCGGCCGCGTCGCCGTCGCCGGGTTCGTCCCCGCCGAACCCGCCCTCGTCGAACTCGTGACCGCCGTCGACCAGCGACTCCCGGACCGCGTCGAGCGTCGCGGCGTCGGGGACGACGACTTCGAACCACTCGATGCCGCGGCCCTCGCCGGCGGGGGCGCTTCGGGTGTTCCAACTGTTCAGACCGACGTGGTGGTGGTACTCGCCGGCGGCGACGAACGACGCGCTGGGGTAACCCTCGTCGCGGACGCGCATGCCGAGCGCGTCGACGTAGAAGTCCCGCGAACGGGGGACGTTCGTGACTTCGAGATGGACGTGGCCGAGGTCGGTGCCGTCGGGCGCGCGGTCCCCGCCGGCGGCGTCGTCGGCGAGCGACCCGAGGTCGAGCGCGAGCGTGTCCATCGACACCCGGCGGTCGTCGGTCCACGGCCACTCCTCGCGGGGCCGGTCGTAGTAGACCTCGACGCCGTTTCCCTCCGGGTCGCGGAAGTACAGCGCCTCGCTGACGAGGTGGTCGGACGCGCCGGAGAGGGTCGCGCCGGCGTCGGTTGCGCGGGTTCTGGCGCGGGAGAGCACGTCGCCGAGCGCGCCCCGGTCGGGCACGCGAACCGCGAGGTGGAACAGCCCGGCCTCCCGGCGACCGCGCTCCGGGGCGTCGGGGTCCTCGTCGAGGACGACGACGGGGGTCTCGCCGGCCGAGAGGACCGCCCGCGAACCGTCGCGCTCGCGCTCGACCGCGAGGCCGACCACGTCGCGGTAGAACGGGACGACGCGGTCGAGCGAACCGACGCGGAGCGCGACCCGGCCGAGGTGGGTGTCGTCCGTGAGCGAGCCATCCGAGGGGGAAGCGTTCGTCATACCCACGTCTTCGAGCGTGACCGTGAAAACGCCCGTAGTAACATCGGAGTCACTCGCGGCGCGAGGCGTAACCGAGGGTGAGGGAGCGAAGAACGGAGAAACGGAGGGGTGGAAACGCGAGCGAACGGCTCGCTATTCGGCGTAGTAGTACTCGCCGGCGCGCTTCTGCTCGCGGTCGAGTTGCGAGTCGGGCTTGTTGATGCGCGGGCGCTGGGTGCGCTCGTCGCGGCGGAACGTGATGTCGAGGTCCGACAGGAAGTCGTTCATGCCGTCGCGCATCTCCTGGGGCTTCGAGGCGTGGCCCTCGATGGACGGCTCGCCGTCGAACACCATCAGGCGGTCCGCGAGCAGGTCCATCATGTAGATGTCGTGGTCGATGACCATGACCGTCGCGTCGTGGTTCTCGGCGTAGCGGCGGATGGCCGAGGTGGCCTGCACGCGCTGTTCCACGTCGAGGTGGGCCGACGGCTCGTCGAGCAGGTAGAGGTCGGCGTCCTGCGAGAGGCACGCCGCGATGGCGACGCGCTGGCGCTCGCCGCCGGAGAGGTCGGTGAGGTTGCGCTCCATGATGCGGTTGAGCTGGAGCGGGTTCGCGATTTCGGTGTTCCAGTACGACGAACCGAACTGGTCGGTGATAGACGAGAGGAACGCGTCGACCCGCATCGGCTGGTCGATTTCGATGTACTGCGGCTTGTACGAGATGTCGAGCGCGAAGTCGAGTTCGCCCATATCGGGCGTCAGGTCGCCCGTAAAGAGCTGTGCGAGCGTGGACTTCCCGATGCCGTTGGGGCCGACGATGCCGAGCACTTCGCCGTTGTAGATGGTGCCGGCCTCGACGTCGAGGGAGAACTCGCCGTCGCCGTAGGACTTGGCGAGTTCGGGGTACTCGACGAGGGGTTCGGCCTTCGTCGTCTCGCGCGGCGCGTGCTCCTCGAAGGTGATTGCCTCCGGGCGGATGCGCATGTTCTCGTTCGAGAGATACCCCTTCAGGTACTCGTTGATGCCGTTTCTGACCGACTTGGGGTCGGTGATGACACCGTACGCGCCGGGCTCACCGTAGGCGACGTGGAGCGTGTCGGCGAGCAGGTCGAGGATGGCGAGGTCGTGTTCGACCACGAGCACCGCGCGGTCTTCTTCCTCCGCGAGTTCGCGGATGAGCCGCGCGGCGGTGACGCGCTGGCCGATGTCGAGGTACGGCGAAATCTCGTCGAGGAAGTAGAAGTCGCGGTCGCGGGCGAGCGTCGCCGCGAGGGCGACCCGCTGAAGCTCGCCGCCGGAGAGCGTCTCGATGTCGTTGTCGACGACGGGACCGATGTCGAGGCGGTCGATGTAGGAGTCGAGCGCGCCGCGCTCGTCGGTCGCCTCCAGGAGGTCGCGGGCCGAGCCGTCGAACTGCTTGGGAATCTGGTCGACGTACTGCGGCTTGCGCGCGATGGAGACCTCGCCGTCGCGGACCTGCTCGACGTAGTTCTGGAGTTCGGTCCCGCGGAAGCGGTCGAGGACGGCCTCCCACGTCGGCTCGTCGCCGTAGTTGCCGAGGTTGGGGACCATCTCGCCTGCGAGGGCGCGGACGGCTGTGGTCTTCCCGATGCCGTTCGGTCCGAGGATACCCGTGACCGAGCCGGACTCGGGGACCGGAAGGCCGTACAGCGAGAAAGCGTTCTCGCCGTAGCGGTGGGTCGGCTCCTCGTCGAGCTCCGAGGGGAGGTTGATGATTTCGATTGCATCGAAGGGGCACTTCTCGACGCAGATGCCGCAGGTCTCGCCGAGGCAGATTTCCTCGGAGATTCGCACCTGGTCGGGACCGCCCTGCTCGGCGTCCTCGCCGCGGAGCGTGATGCACTCTTTGCCCGTCCGGTTCGGCGGACAGAAGTTCGAGCACTCGTAGCTACAGCGGTCGGGGGAACACCGGTCTAAGTCGACGACGGCGATACTATCGTCGGCCATCGTTAGATCTGAACACCCGAAGTCAGGAGGATGGCGAACGTGATGAACCAGAGCGCGAAGGTCATGAACACCACGTAGAGGTAGTCCTTCGCGCCGAACCCGTTGACGTCGACGCCGACGACGCGAAGCACCGGGAACTGGACGAGGACGAACGCCCCGAGGATACCCACGGCCAACTGATTGGTCGCGGCCTCGGGACTCGTCCCCACCACAGCCCCGGAGAGCACCGCGGCGGCGATGCCGGCGAGGCAGGAGAGTGTCGTGACCGTCACTCCTCGAATATGACTGGAGAGACCGGTCTGCGTTTCCGTGGCCATGTGTTCCTCTGCGATATCCGGCGTCAAAAGGCGTTCGTTCCTGCCGCCGCCGCGCGGATAAAGCGTTGTCGGCCGGTCGCGGGCCAACAAGGTTTATGCTGGTAGCGCGTTTCGATTCGTAACGATGGCTGGAACAGAAGAGGAGAGTCTCGACGACCTCCCACCGAGTGCGAAGCTCGTTTTCAAAGTGCTCGAATACAACGGTCCGCTCACCCAGAAAGGCATCGTCGAAGAGTCGATGCTCTCGGCGCGAACCGTTCGCTACGCGCTCGAACGACTCGAGGGAATCGGTATCGTCGACGAGGACGTCTACTTCGCCGACGCCCGACAGAACCTCTATCAGTTGACCGATCTCGCGCCGCAGCAGGCGCAGGCCAAAGCCGACGGCGGCAAGGAAAAGGCCTGCTGCGCCGAGTAACTAGAACCGCCGCGGAACCACCGCACGCTTCGCAGTCGGTGTCGGAAGAGACCAGTTGCGACGCGTCGCCCCGGTCGAAAACGACCGACAGACGACGAAAACGACGATTCGGCCGTTCTCCTAGGCCGGAACGACCGTAATCTGCTGTTTTCTATCGATAGCGTTCTCCAGTTCTTCGGCGATGGCGCTGCCGCGCGAGACCTGAATGTCCCCGCCGCGGCCGACCGTCGCCGTGAACAGGTATTCGTCGTCCGCGCGGACCTCGACGGTCTCGCCGACGTGGCCGTCCATCCGGACGATGACGTGCCGCGAGGTGACCTCGGGCGTCACGACGACGCCCTCGCCGGCCCCGCCGGCCCCGCCGCCGGAACCGGACGCGCCGGACTGACCGCCGGCGTTCGCGCCCGCGTGCTGGCCCGACGACGAGGGCTTTTCGTCGTGGGTCCGCACGTCGATGTCGATGCCGAGGCGGTCTTCGACGTCCGAGATGCGGCCGCCGCCCTTCCCGATGACGTAGGAGATGTCGTCTTCCTCGACGTAGACGACCGCGCGGTTCTGTCCCTTCAGGTCGACGTCGACGTGGCCGCGGGCGATGGAGCGAATCTCGCGTTCGATCTCCTGTTTCGCCAGCCGGGAGACGCCGCTTTCTTTCTCTTCTCCGCCCTCGCCGAGCGGGACGGTGACGACCTGCCGGTTGAACGTGTAAATCTCGTACTCCGGCGTGCCGGTCTCGAAGTCCCGAATCTGGATGACCGGGCGGGCGAGGTCCTCCGCGAAGAGGCCCTCGGGCACCTTGACCTCGGTGCTCACGTCGTACACCGTGTGGACCTCGCCGTCCTCGATGTAGACGACGGTGTCGACGACCTGCGGAATCATGCCGAGTTCGACCCGGCCGACGAGGCGCTGGAGCGCGTCGATGGCGCGGGTGGCGTGGACGACGCCGACCATGCCGACGCCCGCGAGGCGCATGTCGGAGAACACCGAGAAGTCCTCGGTCTTTCTGACCTCGTCGTAGATGGTGTAGTCCGGGCGCACGAGGAGCAGGGAGTCGGCCGTCTTCGCCATATCGCCGCCGAGGGCGGTGTACTGGGTGATGTCGGGGCCGACCTGCAGGTCGCGGGGCTTTTCCATCGTCTTGACCGCGTAGTCGCTGTCGTTGAGGAACTCGGCGACCGCCTGCGCGAACGTGGACTTCCCGGCACCGGGCGACCCGGCGATGAGGACGCCGCGCTGGCGCTCGGCGAGTCGGTCGCGGAGTTCGTCGGCGAACTCGTAGTCGTCGAGCTCGGTCTTGACGATGGGCCGGACGGCGGTGATTTCGATGCCGTCGGCGAACGGCGGGCGGGCGACCGCGATGCGGTAGTCGCGGAACTGGACGATGTCCATGCCCGGCTCGGAGAGTTCGACGAAGCCGTCGGTGGCGGCGCGGGCGGAGTTGACGATGTCGTCGGCCCACTCCTTCATCGTCGCCTCGTCGGTCGGCTCGTCGGCGATTGGCTGGTAGTGCATCTCGCCGACCGCGCCGCGTTTGGCCTTCGGGCGGGTGTCGGTCTTGAGGTGGACCGACATGGTCTGGTCGTCGAAGAAGCGCTCGATGATGAGCCCGCCGGAGCCGCGGACCGCGGCCTCGACGTACTCGACCGAGACGCCCTTCGCCTTCGCCACTTCGGCCTGCACCACGTCGCTCGTCAGGAGCGTCGCCGACCGCTCGGTGGCGATGTCGCGGATGAGCGCGTCGATGTCGCCCTCGCCGGCACCCTTCGTCTCGCCGGAGCTCGGGCGGCGACCGACGTACTTGAGGTCGATGACGCCGTCGTCGGCGAATTCCGCGAGACGCTGGAGCTCGGAGAGGCCCTCCCAGCCCGTGTCACGGCCGTCGTTGGCCTGCGATTCGAGTTCGCTGACGACCGCCTCGGGGACGAGTACGTCGGCACCCTCGTAGGTGCCGTCGTCGACTCGCTCGGACACGCGACCGTCGATGACCGCGCTCGTGTCCGGCACTATCTTCATGCGCGTGGGTTTGGGCGGGTGACGGATAAGGTTGTAGATAAAAGCGGTGACACCGCCGACGGGGCGGCGGGTGGTACCGCGGCTCTCGACTTCGATTCAGTCGTCGCCGGGCGCGACCGCTCGCCTCCCGCCGATGACTTCGAACGACCCGACGAGGCCGTCGAGGTCGGCCGCCCGCGACGACAGCACCTCGGTCTGGTCCGCGAGGTCGCCGATGGACGTGGACTGCTCCCGTGCCGTCTCGACGACGGTCCGCGACTGGCCGGCGGTCTCCTCGGAGATGTTGGCCACGTCGTCGACGCGGGCGGCGATGTCCGCCGCCGACGTTGCCTGCTGGTCGGTCGCGGCGCTCACCTCGGCCACGCTGGCGTCGATGTCCGTCACCATGTCCACGATGCTCTCGAACTCGCCGATGGCCTCGGTGACGGTCTCCAAACTGTCGGCGACCTGCCGGTTCATCTCCCGCACGTCGGCGAGCGTCTCCTCGGAGTGGTCGGTGATGTCGGCGATGAGGCCGGACACCTCGTCGGCCGAGTCGCGGGTCTCCTCGGCGAGCGACTTGACCTCCTGGGCGACGACGCCGAAGCCGTCGCCGGCCTCGCCCGCGTGGGCGGCCTCGATGGCCGCGTTGATGGCGAGCAGGTCGGTCTGAGAGCCGACGTGGTCGATGAACGCCGCGATTTCGTCTATCTCCTCGATGCTCTCGGTGAGTTCGGCGACCGCGTCGGCGGTGCGGTCGATTCGGGCCTCCACGGTGTCCAACTCCCGCATCGCCTCGGTCGCCGCGTCCCGGCCGACCTCGCCGCGCTCGGAGGCGGTCTCGGCGGTGGTGGCGACCTCGTCCGCGGAGGCGGCTATCTCCTCGACGGTCGCCGAGAGCGTGTTGAGTTCGTCGGAGACGGTCTGGAGGTGCTCGGTCTGCGCCCCCGCGCCGTCGGAGATTTCGGTGACCGAGGCGGCGACTTCCTCGCTGGCGGCGTCGGCCCGGCGGACGTGCTCGCGGGCGGTCGAACTCATCTCCGACACCGCCTGCGCGAACGACTGCACCTCGCCGATGGTCGACGAGAGGGTGCGGACGAGGTCGTTGTAGGTCGCCGCGACCTCCTCGTATCGCTCGTCGTCGACACCCCAGTCGTCGGTGTCGATGGTGGCGGTGAGGTCGCCCGCCTGCGCCCGCGAGGTCGCCTCGGCGAACGCTTCCACGAGGTGCTGGAGGTTGCGCGTGTAGTCGGCGAGGTCGCGCTGCATCCGGTCGAGCGCGTCGCCGAACTCGCCCGGCAGGTCCTCGTCGAGCGCCGGGTCGTCGAACCGCTGGTCGGCGAGCGCGCCCGCCTGCGAGGCGACGATACAGAGGTGGTCGTGCATCGCGCCGAAGTCGTCGGCAAGGCGGGCCACCTCGTCGTTCCCGGGCACGCCCGGGGGCCGGGCCGAGAGGTCGCCCGCCGCGACGCCCGCGGCCGCCGACGAGATGGACTCGATGGGCGAGACGATGTCTTTTCGCGTGATGATAATCGTGTTGACGAACGCGAGGCCGGCACCGAACAGGAAGAGCGCCGAGAGTTCGAGTCGGAGCGCGCCGGTCGCGACCCACGGGAGCGCGGCCTGTGCGAGCGAGACCGCGAACTGGATGGCGACGGCTGCGACGACCTTTCTCTCGACCGAATCCGAGATTCCGAGCGCGTCCATGCTTCCCCAGAGCAACCGTTCGTACGTCGAGACGAGTCGCATACTCGGACGTGCGGGGAACGCACAATAAGCCGGCCCGTGCATTCTCGTATTTTGATAACGCGGGGGTGCCGAGCGGCGGCAGTCGTCCTCCGGCGCGGCGGGCCGCGCGCGGACTGCCGGACGCCACACGCTTTTGAAGCGACCCCCCGAGGGGCCGGCATGGACGAACTCCGCGACCTCACGGCGGCCCTCGTGTCGGTGCCGAGTCACGAGGACGAGACCGCCGTCGGCGACCGCATCGAATCGTGGCTCCGCGAGGAGACCGACGCCGGCGTGACCAGAGACGACGCGGGGAACGTCGTCGCCCGCGTCAATCCCGGCGTCGGCGAGTCGCTCGCGCTCGTCGGCCACCACGACGTGGTCCCGCCGGCCGACCGACAGACGACGGACGACGGCGACTACGTGGTCGAGACCCGCGACGGCCGACTCTACGGCCGCGGCTCGGCGGACATGAAAGGGGCCGTCGCGGCCTCGATGCTCGCCTTCCGCGACGCCGCCGCCGAGGCCGATTCAGAGGTCGTCTTCGCCTCGTTCGTCGGCGAGGAAATCGGCGGGGAAGGCGTCCGCGCCGCCCTCGACGACGGCTTCGAACTCGACTACGCCGTCGTCGCCGAGGGGTCGACGAACTACACCGGCCCCGACCGGACCGACGTGGTCGTCGCCCACCGCGGCCGCCGGGCGAGCACCCTCGTCGCGTCGGGGACCGCCTGCCACGCCAGCGAACCCGAGCGCGGCGAGAACGCCGTCTACCGCGCGACCGACGCCGTGGACGTGGTCCGCGACCTCTCGGTGCCGGACGCCGAGGTCCTCGGCCACCCCGTCTCGGGGAGCATCGCCGTCACCGAAATCGACGGCGGGAGCGCGTGGAACGTCATCCCGGACCGCTGCGAGGTGACCATCGACGAGCGGACCGTCCCCGGCGGCTTCGCCGACCTCGCCCGGACGGAAGCAATCGAGGGCGTCGAGTGGGTCGTCGAACAGGACCTCCCGCCGATGGCGTGCGACGACGCCGACTTCGCCGAGCGCGTCCTCGACGCCGCCCGGTCGGTCCACGAGGCCCGCGGCGACGCAGAGCCGGAGCAGACGACGAAGCCCCACGCGACCGACGCCGGGTGGCTGGCGCAGGCCGGGACGACCTGCGTCGTCTACGGCCCCTCGGAACCCGGCGAGGCGCACACGAAAGACGAGAGCGTGTCGCTCGACGTGCTGGCGCGGTGTTACGAGACGTACCGTGACCTCGTTGAAGACTGGTGAGAGCGGTCAAATCCGCCGGCGACGACGCCTGAACACCCCACCCACGACGACGACTCCCGACAAACCACCGGGCGGGACTGAAAGGGGCCGCGAGCGAGGGCGAACCCCGGCGGCGTGAGCACCGCAGGCCGGAGGCCGAGGAGCGCGCGTCGCCGCGGGAGTCGTCGCTCGCGGGGGCTTTCGCGGTGGTATCGACCGCGGCCGTTACGGCGGGGGCGATTGCGGTATCCCCGAGGACGGAGCGACAAGCGACAACCGCGTATCAAAAGCCCACCACGGATAACCGGCTCCTGCGATTTAATACGCCTCCGAGACCACCATTCGTACCATGGCGCAATCCTCCGCAGAGTCCGACTCGGAGTCGGCGTACGAACAACTTCTCCAGAAGTACAAGCGAATCGCCAACGTCGAGAACGCCGGCGGCATCCTCTCGTGGGACCAGCAGGTCATGATGCCCGACGAGGGGACGCCCGCGCGCTCCCAGCAGATGTCGGCGCTGTCGGCGCTGAGCCACGAACTCCTGACCGACGACGAGTTCGGCGACCTGCTCGACGCGGCCGAGGCCGACGACCCGACCGACGAGCAGGCCGACGTGCTGCGCGAACTCCGCCGCGACTACGAGCGGGCGGCCCGCGTGCCGAACGACCTCGTCGAGAAGATTTCCGCGGCGTCGTCGGAGGCCATCCCGGCGTGGAAGCAGGCGAAGGCCGAAGACGACTTCGAGACGTTCGCGCCGCATCTGGAGAAGCACGTCGAACTGAAGCGGCAGTACGCCGAGCACATCGACCCCGACCGCGACCCCTACGAGGTGCTGTTCGAGGACTACGAGCCGTGTCTCCCCCTCGAACAGGCCGAGGAGATTCTCGCCGAGGTGCGCGAGGTGCTCGTCCCGATGATAGATGACATCCGCGAGTCCGACGTCGACCTCGCGGTGGACGCCTTCGAGGGCGAGTTCCCCGAGGAAGACCAGGAGGCGCTCGTCCGCGACGCGCTCTCGACGCTCGGCTACCCGTGGGAGCGCGGCCGCCTCGACACCGCCCCGCACCCGTTCTCGTCGGGGACGCAGTTCGACGCCCGCGTGACGACCCGCTACGACGACTCCGACGTGCTCGGGTCGCTGTTCTCGACCGTCCACGAGTTCGGCCACGCGCTGTACACCCTCGGCCTGCCCGACGAGCACTACGCGACGCCGCTCGGCGAGAACCGCAACCTCTCGGTCCACGAGTCGCAGTCGCGGCTCTGGGAGAACCACGTCGGGCGCTCGCGGGCCTTCTGGCGGCACTTCCTGCCCACGCTCGAAGAGCGGTTCCCCGAGGTCGACGCGACGGTTGAGGAGGCCTACGAGGCGGCTAATCAGGTGTACGACGACAACCTCATCCGCGTCGAGGCGGACGAGCTGACCTACCACCTGCACATCGTCATCCGGTTCGAACTCGAACGCGAACTCATCGCCGGCGACCTCGCCGTCGAGGACGTGCCGGAGGCGTGGAACGACAAGTACGAGGAGTACCTCGGCATCCGCCCGGACACCGACTCCGAGGGCTGTCTGCAGGACATCCACTGGGCGTACGGGAACTTCGGCTACTTCCCGACGTACTCGCTCGGCTCCATCATGGCCGCCCAACTGTTTTCGGCCGCCGAGGAGGACATCGACGACCTCGACGGGAAACTGGCCGACGGCGAGTTCGGCGACCTCCGCGAGTGGCTCCGCGAGAACGTCCACCAGCACGGCCGGCGCTACGAGACCAACGACCTCGTGAAGCGGGCCACCGGCGAGGACTTCGCCGCCGACGACTTCCTCGGCTACGTCGAGTCGAAGTACGGGTCGCTGTACGACCTGTAGGCGAGACTGACAGTCCGCCGCAGTCCCCCGATTTTCGACGCTTCGGAGTCGTCGCAGGAACTAAATAGGGGTATGCCATATCATACCACGTATGGCCTCAGCACCCAGTGACGACTTGTTCGACCAGTTCTTGACCGACCGCGGTCACGAGACAGAACCGGTACGCTGGGACCGATCCTATAACAAGCTGCAGTGTCCCGACTGCGGGGCCCTGCACGACATGGGCGCGGCGACCTGCTCCGTCTGCGGGTGGGTGCCGGAGGCCTGACGCGTCCGAACTGACCAAGCCACAAGCACCTGTTCTCGACGGTTTCTCACCCGTTCGGTGAGCCGTCCGCGAACGCCCGGCGAGTTACACTACTCCGGGCGCGTTCGCCCTCGTCCGAAGCACGTCGCTTATCACCGATAAGGCCGTGAACGTGCACAATGAGCGAATCCGACGTGACCGTCACCCGGCTGTTCGGCGGCCCGGGAAGCGGGAAGACCACGGCCTTGCTCGACAAGGTCGAGGAGATTCTCGAACAAGACGGCGTCACCATCCGCGACATTCTCGTTGTCTCTTACACTCGAGCCGCGGCGGCCGAGGTCCGCGACCGGCTCGCGGAGCGTCTCGACATCAACCCGCGGTCGCTGAAGGGGAACGTCTCGACGATGCACGCGAAGGCGTACGAACTGCTGAGCCTCTCGCGGAACGACGTGGTCGGCGAGAACGACAAACAGGAGTTCTGCGAGGACTACGGCATCGAGTTCGAAGACGAGTACGGCGGCGCGGGCCGTCGGACCGCTCGCTCGACCACCATCGGGAACAAGGTCATCGCCACGAGCCAGTGGCTCCAGCGCACCCGCCGCGACGTCTCCGACTGGTACGACGTGCCGTTCCAGTGGAACGTCGAGGAGGTCCGCCTCCCGCCTGAGGTCGACCCGAACGCGCAGGAAGGAAACAAGTACACGCCGACGTGGCCCTCCGACGACGACCGCATCGACATCCCCGAGGCCATCCGCGCGTGGCGCGCCTACAAGGGCGAACACGGGTTGGTCGGATTCGCTGACATGCTCGAACGCGTCAAGCAGCGCGCGCTCGTCCCCAACGTCGACTACCTCGTCATCGACGAGTTCCAGGACATCACGACCCTCCAGTACGACGTGTACGAGGAGTGGAAGCCCCACATGCGAGGCGTCCTCATCGCCGGCGACGACGACCAGGTCGTCTACGCGTGGCAGGGCGCGGACCCGAACCTCCTCCTCGACGCCGAACGCGACAACGACGAGATTCTCCCGAACTCCTACCGACTCCCGTCGAACGTCCTCAACGTCGTCAACCGGGAGATTCGCCACATCGACAAGCGACAGGAGAAGGACCTCAAGCCCCGCAAGGAAGGCGGCGCGGTCGAGGCCGTCGAGAGCCCGTCGATGCTCGAACTCGCCCGGAACGTCCGCTACACCGTCGAGAAAGACGAGGGCACCGTGATGGTGCTGTTCCGCGCGCGCTACCAGATGTTCCAGTTCATCGATGAGTTCCTGCCGTCGGGCATCCCCTTCTCGACGCTGACCGACCAGCGCATGTGGACCGACCGGCTCACGCAGTACGTCCGCGCGGTCGAGGCGCTGGAGGCCGAAGAGCCCGTCGACGGGCTGGAGGCCCGCCGGCTCGCCGACATGCTTCAGGACTCCGCGTTCGGCACGAACGACCGCGACGACCTCTTCGACGCCATCGACGACAGACAGGAGGAAGCCGGCGTCGACGACATCACGAACATCGAGTTCACGCCGAAGGAGATCAAGAACTTCGCGCCCTTCGCCCCCGACAGCGCGTCCGCAAGCGACATGGTGCGCAAGGTGACGAGCTTCCAGCGCAAGTCCGTCAACGCGTACTTCGGCGGCGACTACGAGGGGATGGACCCCAGCCGCGTCCGCGTCGGCACCATCCACTCCGCGAAGGGTCGCGAGGCCGACCACGTGTTCATGGCGACCGACCTGACCGAGAAGGTCGTCGAGCAGATGGCCGCCTCCGTCTCCGACGAGGAGCTCGAAGCCCGCGGCATCGAGGAGTTCACCGCGACGACGAGCCCCGTCCCGCTCATCACCGACAACGAGCGCCGCGTCTTCTACGTCGGGATGTCCCGCGCCAGAGAGCGCCTCATCGTCCTCGAAAACCTCGTCACCGGCGCGCCGACGCTCCCCATCAGCGTCCTCCTCCACAACGAGATTCGCGAGGACCCCGCACAGGAGCTCGTCGACGACGCGCAGGAACCGCCCGCGCCCGAACCCGAGGCGTAACGTCCCGTGCGAGGGAGACCTCGCGGCGGCGACGCCATCGACGCCGCCGTCGACGAGCGAGACGCCGTCGGCTTCGTCGCCGTCCCCCGCGGCCCCGACCCGACGAGTCGCTACCTCACGGGTCGTGACTTCGACGCCGACCTCGTGTTCGTCCGCGTCGCCGGCGAGACGCATCTTCGAGTGCCCTCGACCGTCGAACCGCCGTCCCTCCCGGTCGCCTCGGTCCGCGTCGACGACAGGCCGCCGGGGAAGGCCGCCGCGGCCGTCCTCGCGGAACACGCCGCTTCCGAAGGGACCGTCCTCGCGCCGCAGACGATTCCGCACGACGCCGCGCTCCACCTCGAAGCGACGGGCTACGACCTCGCGTCGACCCCGGCGGTCGAAGACGCCCGCGCGGTGAAAGACGACGACGAGCGCGACGCCATCGAGGCCGCCCAGCGCGCGGCGACCCGCGGCGTCGGTCGCGCGGCCGCGATACTGTCGGCGGCGACGGTCGAAGCGGCCGACGACCGCGACGGCGGCCGCGTGGGTGACGACCGCGACGACGACGGCGAAGCCGTCCTCTCTTGGGACGGCGCGCCGCTGTCGACCGAGCGACTCCGCCGACAGGTGAACGCGACGCTCGCGGCCGAGGGCGTCGGTTCCGCGGGCGCGACGACGGTCCGCGCGGGAACCCGAGGCGACGGGAACGAACCGGTCGAACTCCGGCCGGGCGAACCGGTAGTCGTCTCGGTCGGCCCGCGCGGGCCGACAGGTTACCGCGGCGCGCTGGCCCGCACGTTCGTCGTCGACCCCGACGGCGGGTGGGAGCGCCGGGCGCACGTCGCCTGCGACGCCGCCAGAAAGGTCAGTCTGGTCGAGGCCGACCCCGGCGACGACGCCGGCTTCCTCGGGAGCGAACTCCGCGCGGAGACCGCCGCGTTCGGCTTCTCGATGGCCGACGAGGTGACGAGAGACGTGGGCGGCGGCATCGGCCTCGCGGCCCGCGAGGACCCGCCGCTCGACGGCGATAGAGAACTCGTCGCCGGCAACGTCCTTCGGGTTCGGTCCGCGGTCACGCACCCGGACCACGGGCGAGTCGAGCTGACCGACGTGCTGGTCGTCGGCGAAGACGGGCCGCGACTGCTCGGCGACGCGCCGACCGGTCTCGACCCGAGTCGCTGGTAGTTACTCCTCTTCGTCCGGCTCTTTCGCCACGCCGCCGATGACTTTCTCGGCCGCGAGCGAGGGGATGTCCTGCGGCATGGTGAGGAACTTCGGGAGCGCGACCATCAGCACCGCGAGAAGGAGCATCGCGCCGCCGAAGACGGTCTGGCCGTCGGCGAGGAGCGTGAGTCCGAAGCCGCCGACGGGGATGGCGAAGATGAGAGTCGCCGCGAGACCGACCATCTCCAAGATTCCGAGTCGCATCGCCCGAGGGTACTCCGCGGGCGACTAAAAGCGTCGCGACCGGCGATGAACGGGGGCGTTCTCGCTCGTGGAGAACCGAACGACCCGTCGCCGCGGCCGACAGTCTCGCGGGGTAGGATTAAGCCGCCTCCGAATCGACTGCCCGCATGGTCGCCATCACGTCCGGGATGCTCGTCGTCTTCGGTCTCGTCGTCGTCACGATGGCGCTTTTCGTGACGGAGGCGGCCCCGCCGGACGTGACGGCAATCGGCGTCATCGTCGCGCTCGTCGTGCTCGAACCGTGGACCGGGGTCGACCTCCAGACGGGGCTGTCGGGGTTTTCGAGCGCCGCGACCATCACCATCCTCTCGATGTACGCCCTCAGCGAGGGGATTCGACAGACCGGCGCGATTCGCGTCCTCGGCGACGCGGTCGCGTCCTTTACGAACGGAAGCGAGAACCGACTGCTCGGCGCGGTCGTCGGCCTCACCGGCCCCATCGCGGGCGTCGTGAACAACACGCCGGTCGTGGCGGTGTTCATCCCGATGGTTTCGGACCTCGCCGACCAGGCGAACGTCTCGCCGTCGAAGCTCCTCATCCCGCTTTCCTACGCCTCGATGCTCGGCGGCACGCTCACGCTCGTCGGGACGGCGACGAACCTCGTCGCCAGCGAGGCCTACGCCGAGGCGACCGGGTTGCCGCCGTTTTCGATGTTCACGTTCACCCCCCTCGGCGCGGTGGTGTTCGTCGTCGGCGCGGGCTACCTGCTGACGGTCGCGCCGCGGCTCCTGCCCGAGCGAATCGAGCCCGGGAACCGAACCGGCAACTACGGCGTCGAGCCGTTTCTCGCCCGCGTGCTCGTCCCCGCGCGGTCGCCGCTCGTCGGCATCCCGGCGGGCGAGGTTTCCGACGACACCTACCGCGACCTCAACGTCGACATCCTGGACGTGCTCCGCGGCGGCGAGCACTTCATCGCCGCCGACTCCGACCGCGAGGTCGAGTCGCGGGACATCCTGACCATCCGGGGCGACCCGGCGACGATTCGGCGCTTCTGCGACCTCGCGGACCTGCGGTTCCTCCCGCGCGCGTCGGTCACCGACGCCGAACTCGACCTTCCCGACCGCGTGGCGCTCGTCGAACTCGTCGTCCCCCGCGAGTCAGGACTCGTCGGCGAGACCATCGGCGGGGCGCGACTCCGCGAGCGGTACGACGCGACCGTGCTCGCGGTCCGGCGGCGCGGCGGCGACCTCATCCGCGAGCACTTCCGAGACGTGGACCTCCAGGTCGGCGACTCGCTGCTCCTCCAGACGACGAACGAGACGGCGCGGTACCTCCGCGACAGCGGCGATTTCGTCGTGACGAGCGAGGTCGCCGACGAGTTCATCGAGGACAACGGCGAGCTGTCGCCCACGGCGCTCCGCGCGTTCGCCGTCATCGCGGCGGTCATCGGACTGGCCGCCCTCGGCGTCGTCCCCATCGCCATCGCCGCGCTCGGCGGGGTCGCCGCGATGGTCTCGCTCGGCTGTCTGTCGGCGAGCGACGCCTACGACGCGGTGAGCTGGAACGTCATCTTCCTGCTCGCGGGCGTCATCCCGCTCGGTCGGGCGCTCCAACTGACCGGCGGCGTCGCGCTGCTCTCGGAGTTCGTCGGCGTCGCCGCGACCTACCTGCCCGTCGTCGTCGTGGTCGCCGCGTTCTACCTGCTCACGGGGCTGTTGGCGAACGTCATCACGCCGGTCGCCAGCGTCGTCCTCCTGTTGCCGGTCGCCATCGACACCGCGTTCGGCCTCGGTGCCGACCCCTTCGGCTTCGCCATCGCGGTCACCTTCGGCGGGAGCACGGCGTTCATGACGCCTATCGGCTACCAGACGAACCTGATGGTGTACGGTCCCGGCGGCTACCGCTTTACCGACTACCTCCGCGTCGGCGCGCCGCTCCAACTGTTACTCACGGTCGTCACGACTGCCGGAATCGTCCTCATCTGGGGACTGTGAGGCCGCCGCGGCGACTCACTCGGCTCGCTTTTGGGTCTCGCCCGCGTTCCGTCGCTGCTCAGACTCCGACCGGACACCGTCGCGGACGCCGTCGCCGTTCGACGGGTCGTAGGCCGCCGGTCCCGAGGGGAGCGTCTCGGGGTCGTCGACGCTCAGGCCCGTGGTGACGAGCAGTCTGAGACCCCGGCGGACCGGCATGTCGAGTTCGCGAATCTCGTCGGGCGAGACCATGATGAGCGCCCCGGCGGTCGGGTTCGGGCTGTGCGGGACGAACACGGTGAAGAGTTCGTCGTCGGACACCGCCGAGACCGACGGGGGAGCCTCGTTGGTGACGAAGCCGATGGAGAACAGCCCCTCGCGCGGGTACTCGACCAACACCACGCGGTCGTAGCCGGCGGTCGGTTCCGTGAGCGATTCGGAGACCTGCCGGACGCCGAAGTAGATGGTGCGGACGAGCGGGAGGAGCCGGACGCCGCGCTCGAAGCTCCCGAAGAGCCGCTGGCCGAGGCTCATCGACGCGAGGTAGCCGAGAAGCGAGACGGCCACCGCGATGATGAGCGCCGACAACACCTGCGAGATGAAGACGATGTCGCCGGAGTAGTTGAGCGCCTCGGCGAGGAATGGCGACACCTGACGGACGACCGGACGGAGCGCGGCGGTGATTCGGTTGAACGCGAACTGGAGGACGAACACGGTCACGGCCAGCGGGGTGACGAGAATGAGACCGGTGACGAAACTGCTCCGCAGTCGGGCCAGAACGTCCATACCGACTCTCCGGACGACGGGCGTAAAATTGTATGGGCGAGAGTGTCACAGAAACGTGATAGAGAACGGAAACGATAGGCATTAACTTCACCCGTCCGAAGCCGCGGGTATGTTCACGGGAATCGTGGAGGGGCCGGGCGAAATCGTCGACGTGGCCGACACCGACGGCGGTCGCCGCCTCCGCATCCGCACCGACCTCGCGTTCGACGACCTCCACCACGGCCAGTCAATCGCGGTCTCGGGCGTCTGTCTGACCGTCGAGGCGTTCGGCGACGACTGGTTCGAGGTGTTCCTCGCGGCGGAGACCGTCGAGAAGACCTACCTCGGCGACGCGGTCGAGGGCGACCGCGTCAACCTCGAACGCGCCCTCGCGGCCGACGACCGCTTCGACGGCCACATCGTCCAGGGCCACGTCGACGGCACGACGACGGTCGCGAACGTCGAGCGCGTCGGCGACGACTGGTTCTTCGAGTTCGACCTCCCAGAGTCGCTGGCGAAGTACGTCGTCCAGAAGGGCTCGGTGTGTCTCGACGGCATCAGCCTCACCGTGGCCGACCGCCGCGAGGGCTCCTTCGCCGTGGCCATCATCCCGACGACCTACGACCTGACGACGCTCTCGGAAAAGGAGGTCGGCGACCCGATTCACGTCGAGGTCGACGTGGTGGCGAAGTACGTCGAGTCGATGCTCGACGGTTACGCCGAGCGGTTGGTCGCCGAGTAGGGCGACCGGTTCTTTCGTTTCGTACGTTCCCGCGCCGTCGCCGGCTCAGTCCTCGAACTCCGTCTGCTCCGACGCGAACGACGCCGCGCTCGGCCCGGGCGCGTGAGCGCTGTGGTAGGCCTGACTGTAGCTGCGGAGCTTCCCGATGAGGTAGAGCCCGAAGATGCCGTCGTAGATGATGACGTAGACGAGGAAGGCCGCGAGACCACCGATGCCGGTTATCCCCGCGATGACGGACGAGCCGAGGCCGACCGTCGAGTTGTACGTCGCGTGGACGAGCGCCGCGAGGATGAGGCCCTTGATGACGATGGGCCCGGCGTTCTCCTTGTTGAACTTGGCGAGGCCGAGGTAGTAGCCGGCGATGGCCGAGTAGATGACGTGGCCCGGACCGGCGAGCGCTCGGACCGCGGTAATCGTCCCGCCGGCGGCGATGATGCCGACGCCGCCGGACCCGACGTCGAGTCCCGACGAGGTGAGGTTCCGAGTGATGTACAGGGCGTTTTCGATGGTGGCGAAGCCGAGACCGGCCATCGCGCCGTAGACCGCGCCGTCGATGACGGCGTTGAAACTGTCGTGGGAGTAGGCGTACAGCCTGACCGCGAGGAGCTTGACGGTCTCTTCGACCGGACCGACCACGAGGAAGTAGAACACGATACTGCCGAGGAAGCCGATAGACAGCTGGAACTTGGCCGCGATAGTCTGACCGACGTTGCTCAGAAGCGAGTTGAGAATCGCGGCGAACGTGGCCGTGAGGACGCCGAGGAGGAACGTCACCACGAGCATCGACAGCGGCTCGTTTTGGGTCACGTCGGAGTAGTAGACGTAGCCCGCGAGCGCGAGCGCCGGAAGCGCCGAAAGCAGGGTGAGCGCGCCGACCTGCGGGTCGGTGAGCGCCGAGAGGCCGCCGATACCGACGAGGATGAGCAACGCGGCGAGGACGACCACCGCGCGGGTCGACGCGACCAGCACCCGGTAGAGCGCGACCGCGAGCCCGTCAACCGAGGTTCGTTCCTCCCACGTGGCGATGTCGTAGAGGTCGTCCGAGCCGTCGGACGCCTGCTCGACTGGGTCCTGCTGGTCCATCACGTGGCATAAAGGGTATCGCATCTGGTAATAGCTTCGGCCACGGCACCCCGCGGCCGACCGGCTGAACGGTCAATAGTCGGCTGGCCGGCGACCGTTCGTCCGGCCCAGCGACCGACTGCCGACCGTACGACGTTAATGCCTCCGCTCCGAAGGGCGGGTATGCACTTCGACCCCCGCGAACAGGCGGCGCTCCGCGAGGTCGGCCTCGACACCGACGACCTCCGGGCCGCGTCGGACCTCGTGAGCGACGCAGTCGAATCGGACGCAGACGCCATCGCCGCGTTCTTCGGCGACGGCGGGACGGTCTACTCGGACATGGAGATGGCCCACAGCGCGAGTGACGTGCAGGAACACGCCGTCGACCACGTCGACCTCTACACCCACGGCGCGGACCTCCGCGGCTACCTCAAGTTCGACTCGTGGGGCGTCCCCATCGAGGGCGGCCGCGTGCTCAGCGAGAAGAAGATCGAACTGACGCTCGGCCCGACGGTCGACGCTCGCGTCACCTTCGCCCGCGACCCCGACGAGCTATGAGGGTCCGCGTCCGCGGCATCTACGCCACCGCGCTCACGGGCGTCTTCCTCGACGACGGCCACGACGTGGTGCAGGCGTCCGGCCCGATTCGGGAGCGCTTCGACGCCGAGTTCGACTCGTCGGACCACGACGTGTCGGTCGAGACGACGCGGAACCGACAGGGCGTCGGCGCGACCGGCGCGCCCGAGGCGGTCGCGACGGCCACAGAGCGACTCACCGAGCTCGGCATCGACACCTTCGCGTGGGACGACCCCGCCCCGACCGGCGCGGTGTTCGACGCCCGCGTGACCGACACCCTCGGCGGCGGCGCGGTCTGCGACCTCGGCGAGGCCGAGGGCTACCTCTCGTACGGCGACTTCGACGGGCACGTGGAAGTCGGCGACGAGGTCCGCGTGCAGGTCGCCGAGTCGGCCCCGCCGTGGGACTCCCGCCGCGCCGAACTGACCGGCGACGTCCGCGCCGTCGCGGGGCTGGCGACGCTCGACCCCGATTCGGAGGGCGTCCGCGTCGACACCCGCGACGAGGCCGCAGCCCGCGAACTGGCGGGAATGACGGACCTCCTCGGCGGCGACCCGCCCGAGGGCTGGGGAATCCGCTGGCACCGCGACGCCGTCGACGCCGACATGAGCGCCCTGAACGACGCGCTCGACCGGGCGGCCGAGGTGGCCGCGGAACTCGATGACGCGCTCTCCGAACCCGTCGACGCCCCGCGGGCGGTCGCGGCTCCCACCGCGACGACGTGGGTCTGGTTCGGCCGCGAGACCCGGTTCGAACTCGACGCCCAGCGCCGGGCCGTCGAGACGACGATGCCCGGCCACCACCGGACGAAGGCCGCCTCGCCGAAGGCCTCCGCCGGCGTCGACCTCGCGGAGTCGCTCTGCGAGTCGGTCGGCGACGGCGAGTTCCCCTTCGACGTGGTGACCGCGCAGTTCGGCCCGCTGGAAGGCGACGACGTGGAAATCGGCCACGGGAAGCCGGACGGTCGGCTCATCACGCTCGGCTCCGGCGAGGTGACGGACCGCGACCCCGAGGGAACGGTGGAACTCCGGCGCGGCATGACCGGCGGCGGCACCTACGACGCCCTCGGCGTCGACCGCGAGTCCGGCGACGTGGCGGTCACGAAGTTCCGCGAGGGGCGCTGGTGGTACCCGACGGTGTACCGCGACTCCGACGGCGGTGTCAAGGGCACCTACGTCAACATCTGCACGCCCGTCGAGTGCTTCCCCGACCAGATTCGGTACGTCGACCTCCACGTTGACGTGGTGAAACACGCCGACGGGACGGTCGAGCGGGTCGACGACGACGAACTCGACGAAGCCGTCGAGGCCGGCCACATCTCCGAGGAGTTGGCCGAAAAAGCGCGGTCGGTGGCGTCGAGTCTGGAGTCGGCGCTGTCGGGGGAGGCGTAGCAACTTCGGAAGACGGTCAGTCGTCGTTGCCGGGGAGGACTCAGTCGTCGTGGTGGCGGGAGTCGTCGATAGGTCGATAACTGGACTGGCAGACGAACACCCCGCGAGGGCAACGAGGTGAGCGAGCGCGAGGACGACCAATCTATTCACACGGTCGACACGGCTGGATACGTATCGAGAATAGCGGGGCGGGGTGCTAGTGTTGGAGGGAACCACGGCTACGACCGAAGAGAGTAGCCGCCTTTTTTGGTCCAGATTTTTTGGCGGGGTTCGAGGCAACGAAGTTGCCGAGGACCCCGTGAAAAAGGTGGGGGTTAGAAGTGACCCGGTCCCTCGTCGCCGTACTGCAGTTCGCCGCCGCGGCCGCCCTCGACGGTGCTGCTGCCGTGGTCGCCGGAACTGGGGACCTTGACCTGCACGTCGGTAATCTCGTCGAACGTCATGATGAGGTCCGACTGGATGTTCTGGGCGGTGATGTTCGAGATGCCGCACCCGGCGCACGCGCCCCCGAGTTCGACGACGACTTCCCCCGATTCCGCATCGGCCTTGCGCACGACGCTGTTGCCGCCGTGCATCTGGATGATGGGCATCTGGCCGACCATCCACGTCTCGACGCGCTCTTTGAGGCTCTCCGACTCGTCGCTCATACCCCGACGCTTCGAACCCCACGGATTAGAATGAAACGGTTCTCCCAACGCGCCGGCCGGCGAGAGAAAGGCTGTCTCGGTCGTTCGTGATAGATTCGGCGGGGGAACCACGGAAGCCGGTAAACCGGCGCGTCGGGCGTCTGAGCCGGTCGCCCGCAGTCGCGCCGCCCTCAGTCGCGCCGCCGGTGACGACGGGCCAACCAGCCGGCGACGCCGAGGGCCGCCGCACCGACACCGAGTCCGAACCCCGGCGCGTCGGTCGTCGATGTCGATTCCGACGACTCGTCTCCGGGTTCGGGCGCGGTCGTCTCGTTCGCGGTCGGCGTCGGCGTGTTGACGAGCGATTCGGTGGTCGTCTCGGGACCGAGCGTCGGCGGGTCGCGCTGGTCGCCGGCGTGGTCGGGGAACGTGTAGAGCGCGGGCGACGCGTCGCCGACGCCCCAACTCGACGCGACGAACACGCCCTCGTCGGCGAAGGGATAGGCGTACCGCGCGGTCCAGAAACTCGCGCGCTCGGGGTCGCGCCACCACGCGAGTTCGACGGGGTCGGTCGGGTCCGACACGTCGTGGCGCTTGACGCCGCCGCGGTACCACGAGGTGTAGAGCCTGTCGTCGCGGAAGTCGAAGTTGTGCGCCGTGGTCCAGACGCCGCCGACCGTCGGGTCCGGACTGGTCGGCGGCTCGATGGTCGAGAGTATCGTCGGATTCGCGGGGTCCGACACGTCCCAGAGTTCGACGCCGCTCGGCCCGCCGACGAGGTCGGTCGTCCCGTCGTCGCGCTCGACTTCGACGGCCCACGACTCGATGCCGACTCCGAGGAGGTCGCCCGAGTCGTCGGTGGCGACGTAGTGGTGGTTGCCGGGCGGCGTCCGCCCCTCGCGGTGGCGGTCGCGGGCACCCAACCCCGACAGCTCCTCGGGGTCGCCGGGTGAGACCGACCCGAGGACCGAGGGCGACGCGGGGTCCGAGAGGTCGACGAGCCACGTCCCGGCGTCCCAGAGGGCGACGTGCGCGACTCCCTCGCGGACCCACACGTCGTGGACGGACCGGACCGAGGCGGGTACGTCGGCCCAGCGGTCGTCCGCGGAGACGACCGACCAGCGGCCGAGTTCGTCGCCGGTGTCGGTGTCGAGAACGACCAGCGGGTTCCGGTCGCCGTCGTTGGCGGTGAGGTACGCCCGCCCGTCGGCGGCGAAGCAGTTGTGAATGGGGAACTCCGTCTCGTGGAAGGCGATTTCCTCGGGGGTCGCGGGGTCGGACACGTCGACGACGAGGACGCCCGCCGGCGCGCCCAGTATCGGGTTGGCCGGGCCGACGACGAGGAGCGTGTCCCCGTCGAGCTTCACGTCGTAGATGCCGCGGAAGGGACCGTCCTCGCGGTCGGAAAGCGGGTCGCGGCGCTCGGCGAGGAGTTCGGGGCGGTCGGGCGCGGAGATGTCGACGACGGCGTAGCCGCTGGTCGCGGCGACGAAGGCGGTCTGGCCGTCGGCGGAGACCACGGCCTCTTTCGCGCCGTCGATGTCGATTCGACCCAGCGGCTCGAAGGGACCGGGGTGGGCGGTGACGGGGCGGGAACCGGCGACGGAGACGGTCGTGGCGGCGACCGCGCTCGCGCCGATGGAGCGGAGGAACTGGCGGCGGTCCACGGTGAGTCTGAGAGTGCCGAGGAGAAAAATCGGACGGAGGTCCTTGGGTAGCGGGAGGGCCCGGGAACCGGGGGAAAGCGGGGACCGCTCAGTCTGCACTGGGTTGCGTGAGAACTGAAGCGACGCCGGCGGGGATGGGTGGGTGGGTGGGTGGGTGGGTGTGGGTACCCCGTCGGCGTCGGTCGGTCGACGATGGTGGTGGGGGTTGTCGACCAGTCCCGTTCTAGGCTTCCGGTGGAACGCCCGTGCACCGTTCGGTTCGACGAGAACGGGAACGCGCCGACCGGCGCGCCGAGCGACTCGGCGTCGTCGGGTGCACGTCATCGCGTTTCTCGACCGGGGTTATAAGAGTGCGCCACCGAGTATCAATCGAGATAACTCGGGGCGGAGAAGCGAAGCACCGCGTTACAGTCGAGACCGGTCGCCGGTGCCACCTGCGCCGGAACTGGCGAATCCTCGCCGCATCACAGCCGCGAGCGGTCGCCAGTCCCACCGGTCATCGCGCTCGCCAACGCCCCCTCGACCACGACCTCGTCGCCGAGCGTCGTCAGTTGAATTTCGGGGATGTTCGACATGACCATCTCGCTCATCTGCTCGCGGATGGGCTCTAACACGAGGTCCGGATTGTTGAGCGCGACCGCGCCGCCGACGTAGATGATGAGCGGCGCGTACGCGTGGACGATGTTGGCGACGCCCATCGCGTTCCAGTGGCCCAGTTGGTTGATGATGTGGTCGGCGAACTCGTCCTCGCCGGCGTGTTCGAACACGTCGACCGCAGAGAAATCGGGGTCCGACACGGGGAGTGCGGTGTCGACCGGGTCCTCCTCGTGGAGTTCGCGGGCGTACTTCGGGATGTTGTTCCCCGAGCAGTAGCCCTCCCAGTGACCGTTGTGGCCGCACCCGCACGTCATGAAGCCGTTCGGGTCGAGCGTCAGGTGGCCGACTTCACCGGCGTTGCCGTCCCAACCGGCGAGGACGTGCCCGTCGACGCAGACGCCCGCGCCGATACCCGAGGAGATGGTGAGATACACCATGTCGTCGGGGTTGCGGTCGGAGTGGAACCGCTCGCCGATGACCCCGGCGTTCGTGTCGTTGTGCAGGTACACCTCGTCCGTCTCCAAGAGCACCGAGAGGGGACCGGTCAGCGGGATGCGGTCGATGGTGTCCGGTAGGTTCGCCGGGTTCTCGACCGCGCCCTCGGCCAGGTCGAGCGGGCCGATAGCACCGATGCCGGCCGCGACCGCGTCGCTCGGGTCGATACCCGCCTCGGCACACGCCTCGCGGACGACGCCGAGGACCGCCTCGGTGACCGCGATTCCGGTCGGGCCGCGCGGAGTGTTGTCACGGGCCTCCCCGAGGATAGTTCCATCGTCGTCGCCCACCACGGAACGGACGTTCGTCGCCCCCAGGTCGACGCCCACGTAGTACGCCATCGTTCCCATAGCGATGCGCCCTCCACTTAACTAAGCGGGATTCTCGGTAGATTTACTCGCCGCGATGTAAGTCGGCGGCCGCCGCCTACGCGGAGTTGTTGGTCGGGAGCTTGGGGATGAGCCACGAGAGGAACGACTCCATGCTGCGCGACTGTATCCAGACGGTTCCCGGTCCGGTGAACGTACAGACGAGCCCCTCGCCGCTGAACAGGGTGGACTTCAGGCCGCCGACGCGCTCGACCGAGAAGCTCGTCGTCTCGTCGAAGGCGACGATGTGGCCGGTATCGACCGTGTAACGCTCGCCCTCGCCGAGTTCGACCTCGTGGATGGCGCCGTAGCTCGACAGGAAACTGTCGCCGGTGCCGGTCAGTTTGAGCAGGAACAGCCCCTCGCTCCCGAAGAAGGTCTTCGCCCCGCCGAAGGAGGTGTCGAGGTCGAGCGCGGGGTCCGAGGCGATGTACGACCCGGACTGCACGAAGAGCGTCTCGTCTTCGAGGCGGTGGTGGACGATGTCGCCCGGAAGCGGGGGCGCAAAGGAGACCTCGCCCGCCTGCCGCGCGCTGAACGTGTTCTGGAAGAACGACTCGCCGCCGAGGACGCTCCGCTTGAGCGACCCGAAGAGGCCGCCTTTCGCGTTCGTCTCGATGTCGATGCCGTCGGAGTAGCTGACCATCGCGCCGGCCTCCGACCGGAGCGACTCGCCCTCGTCGAGCGAGACGGTGAGGAGGGCGAACGACGGGCGGTAATCGATGGAGTGGTCCATGCGGGAGATGACGGCGCGCTAAGATATGTAGTTGCCTGCGAAACCCGGTCGAGTCGGTGGTCTCGCCGGCGCTCGTCCGTTACGCCGTCACTTGGTGTCCGCGCGGACGAACGTCACGGGACACGACGATTCGAGCATGACCTCCTGTGCGACGCTGCCGAAGACGGCCTTACCGGTCGGCGAGCGCTTTCGACCGCCGACGATGAGGCGGTCGGCGTCGACCTCGCCCGCGAGTTCGACGAGCTTCTCGCCGTGGTGGCCGACTCGGCCGTGGACGACGTAGTCGATGTCCGCGTCGTCGAAGCGCCGCGTGAGCTCTCGGACGATGGCGTGTCGTCGGGCCACGTCGTCCGCGGAGACCTCCTCGGCCGTGATGTCGAAATCGAGGTTGTCGAGCGCCTCGTCGTACTCGTCTCTCGTGAAAACGTGCCCGATGACGACCGTCGCGCCGGTCGGTCCGGCCACGTCGATTGTCTCCTCGGCGAGTCTGTCGATTCGCTCGGCGTCGCCCGCGCCGACCGCGAGCAGGATAGTTTCGATAGCCATACCAGCCCGTTCGCCCCGGCGTCACTTAATCGTGCCGGGGATTTTTACTCAGAACCGAAATAAAAATTCGTGTTCGACGGTTTCGCAGTCGCTGACAGCGGGAGTGTCACGCGGTAGCAATATGTACGTTTCGCTGGCGGCACCACCGCTCGGCGGGTGGGTGCGCGAGAAAAACCAGCCCGCGTCGGACGGCTCAGACGTCGGGCGCGTCGTCTTCGACCGCGCGCTTCATCGAGTCGCGGCGGGACTTCGCGTCGCGGCCCGTCGCCTCGAGGAGGAAGTCGTTCTTCGCGCTGACGGCCTCGCCCGCGGCTTCGAGGTCTTCGGGAGCGAGGTCGGCCGGGTCGGCCTCCTCGAAGTTGACCGCGAGCTTGTCCTTCTTGCCGCTGTACTTGACCGCGCCGGCGACGATGCGGGTGAACACGGGGTTCTTGGGCTCGCCGACGACGTAGAGGTCGCTTCCTTTGAACTCCTCGGTGTCCGTGATGGGGCCGAAGTAGTCTTCGACCGTCGCTTTCATGTCCGGAATTCGCTCTTCGAGCGTCTCCCCACGACGCATCTTGTACTCCTTCATGGACGCCTTTTCGACAGGGGATGGTTTACCTGTTTCGCGACTCTGCGACGCCTGCGAGGGCGTGCCGCGGTCAGGATTCCCGCTCGGCGATGTAGCCCTTTTTACACTCGGGGCAGATGTCGCCGGCCCGCATCGACGACGAGGACGCGCCGCGGGCGTGACCGCAGTTCGGACAGTAGTACTCGACGGCGTCGTCGGGGGCCTCGTTTCCGACGTTCGACTCGTCGGCGCGGACGAAGTCGTCTTCCTCCGCCTCGACGTACTGACCGTTCGACTGCTGGCTCGGCGAGCTGTTGCCCTCCGGGGCCAGTCCGCCGCCGAACGAGACGGAGACGGGCTCGCCGTCGTCGGGCTGAGCGTTCCATCCCTCGTCGTCGCCCGGCGCGTCGGGCCACGCGCCGCGTTCGCGGGTCTGTGTCTGTTCGGGCTCCGCTTCGGCGTCGGCTTCGACGCCCGCCTCGGCGTCCGCGTCGATGAACTCCGCGTCGTCGCCGTCGGCCGGCGGCGTCGGGTCGTCGGTCTCGACCTCGTCGACCTCGTCGGGCCACTGCGTCCGGTCGCGGGTGGCCGACTGCTCCTCGTCGTCGTCGAGGATGATGCCGTCGTCGGTCACCGGCGGGGCGTCGACGCTCCCGGCGTCGTCAGCCGCGTCCGGCCCGTCTGCGGGTTGGGCGTCGGCGGCGTTCGCGGCCTCGGCCGGCTGTTGCGCCGCGGGGTCCGCGCCGGCGTCGGCGTCGGCGTCCGCAGCGGCGTCGGCGGCGGCGTTGGCGTCGTCGACCTCGGCCCGCGTCTCCGCGTCCGGAGCCGTCTCGATGGCGGCGTCCTCGCTGTCGGAGACGCCGGGCTGCGGGTTCGCCGGTTCGAAGCCCGCGGCCGCGGTCTCGACTTCGCCCTCCGTCATCCCGACCTCCTCGGGCGTTCGGATGGCCGTGACCTCCTTGTTCTCGCTCATCACCTGTTCGTGTCCGCACCGCGAACAGACCTGTATCTCCCGAATCGAGACGACCACCTCGTCGCCGCGTTCCTCTCGCTCCCGTTCCGTCTCGGGGTCTCCGTAGGAGTGCCCGAGAAGACGGCAAGTAAGTCCCATTACGCGAGGATTCCGGGGTTCGGAAACAAAAAGGTACCCCCTGCCTGTCGGACGTCCGTCAGACGGGCGGTACAAGTAAACAGGAGGCGAACGATGTACCCGCTATGAGAGCGAGGCGGGAGTTCCGGAACCGCCGCGACATCGAGGTCGCGGTGCTCGACGCGCTCGTCGACCGCCACGACGAGGGGATGACGGTGTTCGAACTCCGTGCCGCCGTGGACGCCGACATCGACACCATCGAAGAGGCGCTGTCGGCGCTGAAAGACGAGGGCCTCATCGTGGTCGAGGAGGCCGACACGCGGGTGCTCATCCACGCCGACGAGCGCGTCGTTCCGGACCCGAGCGAAGCCGTCGAAGAGGACGCGTCGTTGTTCGAGAAACTTCGCGAGCGGTTCGGGCTCTGAGCGAGCCAGCGCGGAGAACGGTCTCGTTTTGACTGTCCGGTCCGCCCGCGGCCGCCGCCGGCGGACCGCCGACCGAAAGCCGGGCGAGTCGTCCGGGAGTGGGAGGGTTTTACGCGCCGAAGGCGAAACGGGGGGTAATGACACTCGTCGCCGACATCCACGAGGCACACGGTGCGACGTTCGAGACGCGCGGCGGAATCGAGGTCGTGAGCCACTACGGCCGCCCCGAGCGGACCCACCGCGCCGTCAGAAACGGCGTCGGCGTCATCGAACACGGCTACGGCGTCGTCGTCGTCGAGGGCGAAGACCGGGTCGACTACGTCGACAACGCGGTGACTAACACCGTCCCGGACGAGGACGGCGAGGGCGTCTACGCCCTGCTTTTAGACCCCGACGGCCGCATCGAGACGGAGATGTACGTCTACAACGCGGGCGAGCGACTGCTGATTTTCACCCCGCGGGACCGCGCCGAACCGCTCGTCGAGGAGTGGCGCTCGAAGACGTTCCTCCAGCGCGTCAAACTCCGCGACGCGTCCGACGAGTTCGGCGTCTTCGGCGTCCACGGCCCGCAGTCGACCGAGAAGGTGGCGAGCATCCTCTCGGGGGCGGGCGCGCCCGAACCGGAGCTCTCCTTCGTCCGCGGCTCCATCGGCGGCGAACTCGGCGTCACGGTCGTCGCCTCCGACAACCCGACCGGCGAGGAGGGCTACGACGTCATCTGCCGCGCGAAGGACGCCGAAGACGTGCTCGACGCGCTGCTGTTCTACGGCAACCCCTCGGTCCCCGTCGGCTATCAGACGTGGGACAGCCTCACCGCCGAGGCCGGCACGCCGCTCTTCGAGTCGGAACTCCGCGGCAACCTCCCGAACGTCGTCGGCGTCCGCAACGCGCTCGACTTCGACAAGGGCTGTTTCGTCGGCCAAGAGGTCGTCTCGAAGGTCGAAAACCGCGGGCGGCCCTCGCGCCGACTCGTCGGCTTCCGCGCCGACGACCTCCCCGACGCGGGCGCCGAGGTCTCCGCGGACGGCGACCCGGTCGGGACCGTCACCCGCGCCGTCGAGAGCCCGATGCTCGAATCACCCATCGGTTTCGCGCTCGTGGACTACGGCCTCGACGCCGACGACCTCGAAGTCGCGGTCGGTGACGACCGCGTCGGCGCGACCCGCGAGTCGCTCCCGTTCGTCGAGGGGAGCGCGGTGTCGGCGCGGCTCCCGACGTATCCGGGCGAGAAATAGGAGCGGAGCGTTTCGGCGCTCCCGGCCCTTTCAGAGCAGTTTCTTCAGGTGTTCGCGCGAGAAGAACGAGCTCGGCTTGTCCATGTGGACGCCGATTTCCCCCGACAGCGACCGGAGACCGACCCGCTGGAGCCACTCGGGGAAAGAGTAACACCGGCGCACGAGGTGGCCCAGCCGAATCTCCCGGGAGAGTTCGTCGCGCCACGCGTCCTCGTAGGCCGACAGCGTCTCGGGGTCGTCGGGGTCGATGGTCGCGGCGGCGATGTCGGCCGCGGTCATCCCGTAGAGGATGCCGCCGCCGGTGAACGGTTTGGTCTGGGCGGCCGCGTCCCCGACGAGGAACGCCCGACGAGTGGTCGTCCGGTCCGGCGGGCCGATGGGGATGGCACCCGAACAGAAGTGCTCCGTCTCCACGTCGTAGGTGTTCGTGAGCGCGTCGAACATTTCGTTGACCTCAGCGCCCGGCGGGGCCGCGAGGCCGTACTCGACGCCGGCGTCGCCGCGGGGGATGCGCCACGCGAAAAAGCGCGGGACCGTGAGGTGCACGTCGACGAAGTCGCCGTCGTCCGGGTCAGGGTCGAACGCGAGGACGCCGTGGAGCGTCTCCGACGGTTCGGGGAGGTCGAGCGCTCGGCGGACCCGCGAGGTCGGGCCGTCGCACCCGGCGACCATCTTCGCCTCGAACCGGACGGTACCGGCCTCACCGGCCACGCTCACGGTCAGTCGGACCCGGTCGTCGAGTTCCTCGACGGCGGTGACGGTGTGGCCCTCGCGCACGTCAGCGCCGGCGTCGCGGGCGCAGTCGGCGAGGGTGCGGTCGAGTTCGACGCGGTCGATGACGTTCGAGACCTCGCTTTGCTTGTAGAACGGGTATGCCTTGGAGTTCGGGCCGCCGACGCGGAAGTTCGCCCCGTAGATGCGGTTCTGAAACAGGCGGTCGCGCGCCTCGTCGGGGACGTAGTCCCAGATGTCGGTGCTGACGTGCCCGGAGCACGCGAGGGGCGTCCCGACCTCGCCTTTCTCCAGCGCGAGCACGTCGTAGCCCGCGTCGGCCGCGCGGCGGGCGAACCGCGCGCCGGCGGGACCGACGCCGACGACGGCGAAATCGTACATGCTTGGCCGTTGCCGCGCCGACCCATGAATCTTCTCGCTTCGGACGAGGGGACGTCTCGGAGGAAAAACCGCCCGGCTACTCGACGACCGCCAGCCCCGCCGCAGTCCGTCGTGTCCCGTCCCACGGGACCTCGATTCGGTCCCACGAGTCGCCGAAGTCGGTCGTCCGGTAGAGGCCGCGGTCGGTCGCGGCGTAGCACTCGCCGCCGGACAGACCGGCGGCAAGAATCCCTCGCGTCGCGCCCGGCCCGGTCGGGAGTCCGGTCTCGTCGAGGCGTTCCCACGACTCGCCGCCGTCCTCTGACGAGTCCGCCCGGCGGTAGAGGTACGCCGCCGCCGACTCGACCCGGTGGGCGCGCATCGGCCCGGAGGCGGCCGTCAGAAGCACCGAGTCCGGGTCCGCGGGGTCGACGACGACGCTCCAGCAGTAGCCGTGGCCCAGCCCCGCGGTCGGCGTCGTCCACGTCTCGCCCGCGTCGTCGGTCTCGGCGTAGCCGTCGCCCGCGGCGACCCGGACGCGACCCGGTCGGTCGGGGTGCGTCGCCATCGAGTGCGTGTCTCGCTTGCTCGACGGCACGCGGTCTTGCCACGTCTCCCCGCCGTCGAGCGAGCGGACGAGCGCCCCGGCTTCGACCGCGACGAACAGCCGGTCGGGGTCGGTCGGGTCCGGTTCTATCCAGCGGACGTGGTGGGTGTGCGGGCGGGGCGGAAACGCCCACGACGACGCCGAATCGAGGTCCGAAAGCGACGCGAGTTCGGCCCACGTGTCGCCGCCGTCGGGAGAACGGAAGACTGCCGAGGGCTCGGTACCGGCGTAGACCACGTCCGGGTCGGCCGGCGAGACGGCGAGGCTCGTCACCGACTCGGGGAGCGCGTCGGTGCCGACCGCGTGCCACGACGCCCCGCCGTCGGTCGTTCGGAAGACGCCGGCGTCGAAGGTCCCGCAGAACGCCCGGTCCGGCGCGCGCGGGTCGGCCGCGACGCACTCGATGCGGTGGTCGGCGAGTCTCCGACGGGCGGTCGAGTCGTCGGGCGACCCCGAGACCGAGAGGACCGCGCCGTTCGCGGCGGCGTAGAGGTGCATGGGGGACAGAGGGGCTCGACGGTGAAAAAGCGGGCGCGGGGCGTGGCTCGCGCCGGTCGCGCGGGCCGCGGGTGACCGAGAGCAGAACGACGATTACGACAGGTCGCGACGCTCGAACACCTCGGCCGCGAGGACGACGAGGACGCACGTCACGGCGACGAGCACGGCGATGCCACCCCAGTCCACGTCGCCGGCGACGAGGAGTTCGCCGGGGTCGAGGTAGCGCGTGAGCGACAGGGCTCCGAGGAACTCGTAGTCGGTGTCGACGGTCAGGGAGTCGAGGAGGAACGTCCCGAAGACGACGCCGATGGCCGCACCCTGCGCCCGGCGGACGCGCCCGAAGAACGCCGACGCGAGGAGGCCGACCGCGACGCAGGCGACGAGGTAGAGGCCGCCGACGGCGTGGACCGCGAGGAGGCGAGTGAGGTGAATCTCCTCGTCGATGAGGCCCGCGCCGACGACGACGGCCGCGAGGAGTGCGAGGTCGACGACGGCGACCGCCGGGAGCATCGCGAGGAACTTACCGACGACGAACCGGGTGCGCGAGACGGGCCGGACGAGGACGAGTTCGACCGACTGTCGGTCGACCTCGCCGGCGACGAGCGACCCCGCGGCGTAGGCGAAGTAACTCCCGACGATGAGGAGCCAGACGAGTTGGTAGAGTTCGACCACGAGGTAGCCTTCGAGCGACGAGAAGTCGGTGACGCTCCCGACGAAGGCCGCCTGAAACTCCTCGGGGTACGACTCCAGCAGTTCGGCGAAGTCGATGTCGGACTCGCCGAACGACGGGAAGACGGCGATGGTGAGCCCCGCGGTCGCTACGAGGAGCACGCAGACGATGACGAGCCCGCGCCGTCGCCGGGCGAATTCGAAGGACGCGATGTCGAGTTCACGCATTCGCGGACTCCTCGGCGTTGGCGGGCGACGGGTCCTCGGCGTCGCCCCCGTCGTCGGTGGCGGCGCTGTCGCCGACGTCAACGCCGTCTTCTCCGCCGTCACCCTCGTCGTAGAAGTGCATGAACACGTCCTCGATGGCCGTCTCGCGGACTTCGAGGTCGTCGATTCGGTAGCCGTCGAGGGCGTCCACGAGCGCGTCGTAGTTGCCCGAGGTGACGAGTCGGAGGGAGCCGTCGGGCTCGATGCGGGCGTCGATGGTCTCCGGAAAGTCGAAGTCGGCGAGGTCGATGGAGTCGGGCGACTGGACCGTGACGACCTTCCCGCTCCGGGCGAGCAGGTCGTCGATGTCCTCGACGGCGACGAGCCGACCGTTTCGGATGATGGCGACGCGGTCGCAGACCTCGCGGACCTCCCCGAGGATGTGCGTCGAGAAGAACACCGTCACCCCGCGGGCGCGCTCCTCGCGGAGGAACTCGTAGAACTCCTGTTGGACGAGCGGGTCCAACCCCGAGGTCGGCTCGTCCATCACGACCACCCGCGGGTCGTGCATGAACGCCTGCACGATGGCGAGTTTCTGCCGGTTGCCGCGGGAGTAGGCCCGGACCGGCCGGTCGAGCGGCACCGGAAAGCGGCCGAGGAGTTCGTCGCGGCGGGCGTCGCCGGAGAGTCCGGCGAAGTAGTCGAGGGTCTTGCGGCCGGTCACGTCGTCGTAGAACCGCGGGTCGCCGGGGATGTGGCCGACGCGCGAGAGCACGTCGAGGAAGGCCGCGCGGTCGTCCACCGGAACCCCGAGGATGCTCGCCGTGCCGTCGGTCGGTTTGAGCAGGCCGAGAAGCAGGCGAATCGTCGTTGACTTCCCCGCGCCGTTGGGGCCGAGGAAGCCGAACAGCTCGCCCTCCGAGACGGAAATCGAGAGCTCCTCGACCCCGCGAACGTCCCCGTAGAACTTGGTGAGGCCGTCGATGTCGATGGCGGGGACGGACATACCCACACGTAGGCGCGCTCCGGACGTATCCCTTGCGTGACGTTACCACCGATTGAGAGCCGAGCGTGTTGTTAAGCTTACATGCCGCGTATCTAGCGCGACTGAAGCGGGCTCGCCCGCCGGTCCCTTCACCATGACTCGTCGTACCCGGCGGGCGAGCGCGGCGCTCCTCGCCACGCTACTGGTCCTGTCCGCCCTCGCCGGCGCAACCGGGAGCGCCGCGGCCGCCAGCCGAGTGACCGGAAGTCCCGACCTCTCGATTATCGCGCCGGAGAACCGACTCGTCGCCGGTACCGAGGCCGCGGTCGAGGTGTTCGTCGTCAACAGCGGGACGGTCACCAACGACGGCCCCGAGGAGTACGAGGCGCTCGTCCAGACGGCCCGCGCGCTGACCATCCGCGGCGAGTCGAACGGCCCCATCACCGTCGTCAGCGGTGAGATTCCCGTCGGGACCGTCCCCGAGGGCGTCTCCGGGCCGGCGTCGCTCCGCCTCCGCGTCGCCGAGGGCGCGCGGCCCGGTACCTACGAACTCCCCGTCACGTTCACCTACGACTACACCGCCTCGGTGTACGTGGACGGCGAGACGGTCCGGACGACCCACCGGAGTCGGACCATCAAGCGGGACCTCGAAGTGGTCGTCGAGCGCAGACCCGCGTTCGCGGTCCGGACGGTCGACGCCGCCCTCGCGGTCGGTGACAGCGGGACCGTCGCGGTCGACATCGAGAACGTCGGGCCCGTCGGGGCCGCGGACGCGACGGTGACCGTCACCTCGACCGACCCGGAGATAACGTTCGGAAGCGGCGTCGCCTCCGCGGAGACGTTCGTCGGCGAGTGGGAGGAAGGCGCGACAGAGCGCGTGAGCTTCCGCGCCCGCGTCGCCGACGACGCCATCGTCCGCAACTACTCGGTCGACCTGACCGTGACCTACCGAGACGAGGACGGTCAAACGCGGACTTCGCGGTCGTTCGTCGCCGGGGTGCGCCCGACCCGCGGGGCCGACTTCGAACTCGCGGACGTGGACGCCGCGGTCGCCGTCGGCGACACCGGCACGCTGACGCTCGAACTCGTGAACGTCGGCGACGCGACCGCCTCGGCGACGACCGTCGGCGTGGCGTCCGCCGACTCCGAAGTGACGTTCGGGGCCGGCGCGCCCGCCGCGGAGGCCTACGTCGGCGCGTGGGAACCCGGCGAGACGAGGCGCGTGAGCTTCCGCGCCCGCGTCGCCGACGACGCGCTCGACCGGCCCTACTCGCTCGACGTGGCCGTCTCGTTCCGCAACCCCGGCGGCGACCGGAAGGTCCAGTCACTGGTCGCCGGTCTCGACCCCGGAGCCGGCCCGGCGTTCGCCGTGACGGTCGAAGAGAGCACGCTCAGAGTCGGCGGTGTCGGCCGCGTCGTCGGCACCGTCGAGAACGTCGGCGAGGGCGAGGCCCGAGACGTGGTGCTCCGCCTCGAATCCGACGACCCGGCGCTGACGCCGACGGACCTCGACGTGACCGTCGGCACGCTCGCGCCCGGCGAGGTCGCCGAGTTCGAGTACGCCATCGGCCTCGCCGCGGGCACGACGCCGGGGACGCGTCGACTCCCGTTCGTCGTCGAGTACCGGCCGCCGGGCGACGAACTGCGCGCGGCCGACCGGACCGACGTGCTCGCGGCGGTGAGCACCGGCGACCCCGCCGTCGCGGTCGAACCGCGGAACGCGACGTTCGAGGTGGATTCGACCGGCCGGCTCGTCCTCGCGGTGACGAACACCGAGGCGACGCCGCAGACCGACGTGACGGTCAGGCTCGTCGCCGAGGAGCCGCTTTCGAGCGAGGACGCCGTCGCGTTCGTCCCGCGACTCGACGCCGGCGAGACGCGCCTCGTCGTCTTCGACCTCGAAGTGAGCGGCGACGCCGTCCCGAAGACGCAGGTCGTCGGCGTCGACGTGAGCTACGAGGACGACGCCGGCAGACAGCTCTCGACGGGCACCCAGCGGGTCGCCGTCGAGGTGGTCGAACCGGCGACGACGTTCCCCTTCTTCCCGGCGCTCGTCGTGGTCCTCGCGCTCGCGGGCGTCGGCTACTGGTGGTATCAGCGTCGCTGAGAGCACCGTCGGCGCTGAAGAAAAGTCGGCGCGCGTTCAGTCGTCGTTCGCCACTTTCGCGGGGTTGCGGCGGTCCGAGCGCGGCCCCTCCTCGTCCACGTCGGGGAGGTAGTCGCGGAGGTACCGACCCGTGTGGGAGTCGGGGTTCTCGGCGACCTCCTCGGGGGTGCCGCTGGCAACGACCGTGCCGCCGCCCGCGCCGCCCTCGGGGCCGAGGTCGACGATGTGGTCGGCGTTCTTCACGAGGTCGAGTTCGTGTTCGACCACGAGGACGGTGTTGCCGTTGTCGACGAGGCGCTGGAGCACCTCGATGAGCTTCCGCTCGTCTTCCTTGTGGAGACCGGTCGTCGGCTCGTCGAGCAGGTAGAGCGTGTCGCCGGTCTGCTTCTTGCCGAGTTCCTCGGCGAGTTTGACGCGCTGTGCCTCGCCGCCGGAGAGCGTGGTCGACGGCTGGCCGAGCTGCATGTAGCCGAGGCCCACGTCGTGGAGCAGTTGGAGGCGGCGGCGAATCTGCGAGTTCGCCTCGAAAAAGTCGAGCGCCTCGTCGACCTCCATGTCGAGCACGTCGGCGATGGTCTTGTCCTTGTACGTCACGTCGAGCGTCTCGGCGTTGTAGCGCGCGCCGTTACACTCCTCGCAGGGCACGTACACGTCCGAGAGGAAGTTCATCTCGATTTTGACGTTGCCCTGTCCCTTGCAGGCCTCACAGCGGCCGCCCTTGACGTTGAAGGAAAAGCGGCCCTTCTCGTAGCCGCGCTGTTTCGAGAGCTTCGTCTCGGCGAACAGTTCGCGGACGTAGTCGAAGACGCCGGTGTACGTCGCCGGGTTCGACCGCGGGGTGCGACCGATGGGCGACTGGTCGATGAGCCGGACGGTCTCGATTTCGTCGTAGCCCTCGATGGCGTCGTGCTCGCCGGGGTCGACGGAGGTGTTGTCGTTCATCCGCCGGGCGAGTCCCTTGTAGAGAATCTCGTGCATCAGGGTGGACTTACCCGACCCCGAGACGCCGGTGATGGCGGTGAACGTCCCGAGGGGAAGCGGCACGTCGAGGTCGTCGAGGTTGTGTTGGCGCGCGCCGCGGACGACGAGTTCGCCGTCGCCCTCGCGCCGCGCGTCGGGCACGTCGATGTCCTTGCGGCCCGAGAGGTAGTCGGCCGTGATGGAGTCGTCGGCCGCGACGATATCGTCGAAATCGCCCTGCGCGACGACCTCGCCGCCGCGCTTGCCCGGGCCGGGCCCCATGTCGATGATTTCGTCGGCCCGGCGCATCGTCTCCTCGTCGTGTTCGACGACGATGAGCGTGTTACCGAGGTCGCGGAGGCCTTCGAGCGTGTTGAGCAGTTTGTCGTTGTCGCGCTGGTGGAGGCCGATAGACGGCTCGTCGAGGACGTAGAGAACGCCCACGAGGCCGGAGCCGACCTGCGTGGCGAGGCGGATGCGCTGGGACTCGCCGCCCGAGAGCGTGGCGGCCTCGCGGTCCAAGGTGAGGTATTCGAGGCCGACCTCGGTCATGAAGCCGAGGCGGGCGCGAATCTCCTTGAGAATCTCCTGTGCGATGGTGCGGTCGCGCTCCGAGAGGTCGGCTTCGAGGCCCTCGAAGTGTTCGAGCGCGCCCGCGATGGTCATGCGGTTGACCTCGGGGAGCGTCGTGCCGCCGACGCGGACGTGGCGGGATTGCTCTTTGAGCCGCGAGCCGTCGCAGTCGGGGCAGGTCGTGACGGCCATGAACTCCTCGATGTGGTCCCGCGTCCGGTCGGAGTCGGTCTCGACGTGGCGGCGTTCGAGGTTGCCGACGACGCCCTCGAAGGGGTGTTCCTTGTGGCGCGTGCCGTTTTTCGTCGTCCACTCGAACACCACGTCCTCGGTGGTGCCGAACAGGAAGGCGTCCTGCACCTCGTCCGAAAGCTCCTCGAACGGGGTGTCCACGCTGACGCCGAAGTGGTCGGCGACGTTGTCGAGCTGGCGGCGGTAGTACGTCCGGTTGTAGCTCCACGGCTCGAAGACGTGCTTGAGCGGCTTCGACGGCTCGGTGACGACGAGGTCGGGGTCGACCTCCTTCGCCTTGCCGAGGCCCTCGCACTCCGGGCAGGCCCCGTGGGGGCTGTTGAACGAGAACGACCGCGTCTCGATTTCCGAAAAACGGAACGACGAGTTCGGGTTACCGAGTTCCTCGGAGAACTCGACGACGAGGCGGTCGTCGCCCTCGCCCGCGAGCGACCCGGTCGAACGGGTGTTGGAGGCGAAGGGGAGGTCCTCGGGCGGGTCGGGGACGATGAGTTTGAGGACGCCGCCGGCCTCGTCGAGCGCGGTCTCGACGGAGTCGGCGATGCGCGAGCGCGCCTCGGGCGCGACCTTCACGCGGTCGACGACCACGTCGATGGTGTGGTCGTAGTTCTTGTCGAGTTCGGGCGTCTCGAACGAGAGGTCGAACTCCTCGCCGTCGACCTCGACGCGGGCGTAGCCCTCGGAGACGAGGTCCGAAAACAGGTCCTTGAACTCGCCTTTCTGGTCGCGGACGACCGGCGCGACGACCTTCGCTCGGGTGCCCTCGGGGAGTTCGAGAATCTGGTCGACCATGTCCTGTGCGGACTGCTCGCCGACCTTCTCGCCCGTGATGGGGTCGTACTGGGTGCCGACGCGGGCGTACAGGAGGCGGAGGTAGTCGTGGAGTTCGGTGACGGTCCCGACGGTCGACCGGGGGTTGTTGGCCCCGTTCTTCTGGTCGATGGAGATGGCGGGCGAGAGGCCCTCGACGGCCTCGACTTTCGGCTTGTCCATCTGGCCGAGGAAGTTCCGCGCGTAGGCCGAAAGCGACTCGATGTACCGCCGCTGACCCTCCGCGTAGACGGTGTCGAACGCGAGGGAGGACTTGCCTGACCCCGACAGGCCGGTGACGACGGTAAACGTCTCGCGGGGGATGCGAACGTCGAGGTTCTTGAGGTTGTGCTCTTCGGCACCGCGAACCTCGATGTAGTCCTTGCTCATTCGGACGACTCTAGGAACGAGAGGACCGAATAGGCATCGGTTCGGGCCGTTCGAGCCGCATCGCTCGCGTCGGCGACTCGGGAGAAATCGGAGCGTGCGCGGTGTCGTCCGCCGGCGTCAGCCGTTGAGCTTCTGCCGCGAGATGGAGATGCCCGTCGGCGTGATGACGATTTGGTCGTCGCCCTTCTGGACGATGTCGCCGTCTACCTCGCGCGCGACCTGCCGGAGGTCGTCGATGATGTGTTCCATCGTGTTGTCGGAGGTCGTGTGGCGGGTGATGTCCGCGATGACCAGATTGCCGTCGTAGACGGCGTCTTTGATGGCGATAACGTCCTGCTGGCCGCCGATTTCGGCGATGTGAACCGAGAGGCCGGCGTCGCCGCGAGCGGTGTCGAAGTCGTCGAGGTCGAGTTCGACGTAGTCCTCGGTCGTTCGGGAACCACCACCACCGAGAATCTTACTCATGATACCCATAGGACGTAGAGAGGCCACAACGGGGTTAGTTCTTACGTCAGACGATTGTCTCTCTTCAGACATGTCTGAGCGCTGAGGCGGGACGAATCGACGGCAGTACGGCCACAGGAGGGTGGTGCCGCGGGAGGCGACGACGCCGGCGGACGTCCGACGCGCGCGCCGTCCGCGTCGTTTCGCCGGGTGTTTTTACCTCGCGGTGCGCGGGAGCAGACGAACACGATGACCTTCAGCATCTGCGTCCGCGAGTCGTACGTCGACGACGGCGGCGACGACCAGCACCGCTTCGGCGTCGCCGTGACGACCCGCCTGCCGGGCGTCGGGGCCCTCTGTCCGTTTGCAAGTGAACACGGCGCGGTCGCGACACAGGCGCTGACGAACGTCGAACTCGGGGAGAAGGGCATGGACTACCTCGAAGACGGCCTCGCCGTCGACGACGCCCTACAGGCGCTGTTGAACGCCGACGACGGCCGGTCGGAGCGACAGTTCCACGGCGTCGGCTCCGAGGGGACGTTCGCCTTCACCGGCGACGACTGTCTCGGCTGGGCGGGCCACCGCGAAGGCGACGACTACACCGTCGCTGGCAACCTGCTCACGGGCGCGGAAGTCGTCGAAGCCGCCGCCGACGCCTACGAGCGAAGCGTCGACGGCGACGAGCCGCTCGCGAAGCGACTCATCGACGCGCTCGGCGCGGGACACGCCGCGGGCGGCGACAAGCGCGACGACCTCGACGTCCAGAGCGCGGCCGTCGTCGTGACCACGACCGAGGACCGCGAGATGGAGCCGTACTACAACGACCTCCGGGTCGACGCGACGGAGACGCCGCTTCGCGACCTTCGGGAGACGTTTTCGATGGCGCGAGAGGGATACGAGGCGGCGCTGGAGAAGTACGCCGAAGAGTAGCCGACGTGGCCGAGAGCCGCGCGCGCCGGGGCAAAGAAACAGTCGGCTCAGACGGAGAACTCGAAGAGGTCGTCGCCGACGTGGTGGATTGACTCGACGACCTTGCCGGAGTCGCCGACGAGGTCCGCCCCGTCTTCGAGCGCGCGACCCACGGCGAGCACCTTGCCGTGGGTCTCCTCGGCGATGACGACGAGGTCGCCAGCCTCGATGGTGTCGTCCGCCTCGGTGATGCCGGGGCGCATCACGTCGGCCCCGCTGGAGACGAACGAGACCGCGCCCGCGTCGACCGTGACGACGTTCGTCGTCGGCGGGAACTGGTTCGCGCCCTTGACCGTGAGAAACGGCTGGTCGTCGACGTACATGACCGCCGGCTCGCCGTCGACGAGGACGACCTCGTAGTCGGCGTCGGCGAACTCGACCGCCTCGAACGCGTCGCCGTCGAGGGCGACGCCGAGGGACGATTCGATGGAATCACACAGGGCGTCGATTTCGTCGCTTCGGAGGTGGTGGCGAGACTTGACCTTCATACCGGGTCGTGGACGCTCACGGCCGATAAATCGACCGCTCCGCATCGAGTGGTCGGCGACGACCCCGGCGGCCGGTCGAACGCGAGTCGACCCGAGCTAACCCAAAACCAACCCGAAGCAATCCGAAGCAACCCGAACCACGTCGGCGTCTGACGCGCGTCAGACTGTGACAGGATAAACTGCTAAGTACGATTGGGTCCACTCCAACGATATGTGGCGCTCCCGGACGAACCGGGACCGGAAACGTGTCGTGTGCATCGCATGCGGTGACGCGGTCCTCCGGTCGGCGGCGCGCGAGTACGACAAAGAGGGGAACCGCTGGGAACGGCACGGCAAGCGGTTCGAACACCTCTGTAAGTCCTGTTATCGAGGGCTCTGTCACCAGCCCCGCGGGGAGCTCGAAGGCCTCCTCATCGACATCGAAGAACACGGCATCACCAACGAGGAGTTCCTGCTTCGCTACTTCGACGCGGTCAAAGAGCGGTACGAATCCCCCGGCGAGCGCGGTCGCTGAGGTCGCTTTCCTTGGCCCGCCGCCGGGGCGCGCGCGAGCGTGCTCACGAGCGACGTCGTTTCCCTCTCGTCGCGGCCCGTGCCCGACACTCATTTCTCCCTGCCCCGTCTAGTCGGGGCTATGTCAGACGACGCGCAGGCGTACGCCGGGACCGCCGAAGGGCAAGGACCGGTGGAGATAGACGCCGAACTCGCGCGACACCTCCAGAACAAGCGCGAGGACCTGTTCGAGGAGTTCGAGATTCGAGACAAGTTCCCGCCGGAAGTCCTCTCGGAGGCGCGTGCGCGCACCGACGGCGTCCACGAGGAAATCGAAGACGAGCTCGAACACCGCAAGGACCTCCGAGACCTCACGACGTGGACGACAGACCCCGTCGACGCCCAGGACTTCGACGACGCCCTGAGCATCCGCGAGAACGAGGAGACGTACACGCTGTGGGTCCACATCGCCGACGTGACCCACTACGTCCACCCCGGTTCGGAGATGTGGGCCGAGGCCGTCAAGCGCGGGAACACCGTCTACCTCCCCGCCTACACCATCCACATGCTCCCGCCGGCGCTGGCCGAGACGGTCTGTTCTCTCGTCCCCGAGGAGGACCGCCTCGCCCACACCGTCGAGATGGAGATCAAGAAGGACACGCTCTCGTTCGAGTCTATCGACATCTACAAGTCCGTTATCCACTCCAACGAACGGCTCACCTACACGCAGTGTGAAAACCGGCTGGAAGACCCCGACCTCCCCCTCCACGACGAGAACGCGCTGGTCTTCGACCTCGCGGACCAACTCCACGAACAGCGCAAGGAAGACGGCTCGCTCGTTCTCAACCCGAGCCGCGACCGCGCCCACACCATCATCGAGGAGTGCATGCTGAAGGCGAACAAGGCCGTCACGCACGAACTCATGTGGAACCGCGGCGTCGAGGCGATGTACCGCGTCCACCCGCAACCCACTCCCGACCAGTGGGACAAGGCGCTCCGCGAAATCACCGAACTCGACGGCGTGAGCATCCAGTCCACGTCGTGGGACGAGCCCCGGAAGGCCGTCAACGACGCCTTGGAGAGCGCGAACTCCCGCACGCTCAACAAGATTCAGCGCGCCGTGCTGAAGGTCATGCCCCGCGCGAAGTACATGAACGACCCCTTCGGCGGCCACTACGCGCTCAACTTCGACATCTACGGCCACTTCACCTCGCCCATCCGGCGGCTGTCGGACCTCATCAACCACTGGATCGTCCACGAGAACGACGTGCCCGAAGACCTCGTCGAGCTCTGCGACCGCGCCTCCGACCGTCAGAAGGACGCCGAGACGGCCGAGCGGCTCTACAAGCAGTTCCTCCAAGAAGTCGGCTTGGACCCCTACGCGGTCAACAACCGCGGCATCGTCACCGTCGACGACGACGGCGAGGTCATCGACGAAAACGGCCTCCCGCCGCGCGAATAACCGGGCATAACCGGACGGTCGTCCTCGTCGCCCGCGGCCGGCGAGACGAACGCGAGACCACGGGCTCAGTCAGCGACGTACCGAAGCGACCGAAAGGCGCTCACCGCCGCGGCCCTTACTCCTCTTGTTTGTGCGTGAACAGCAGCACGTCGCCGTCGTGCTGGGTCACACAGAGGTCGAGCATCATGCTCAGTTCGAGACTGTTGTAGTCGTTTTCGCAGACGACCAAGTCGTCGAACGGTTTCTCACAGGCCGGACAGGCGATGGAGACGGTGTTCTGGTAGGTGGTGACGCCGCCGCTCGACTCGTAGGGCGTGAGCGACGACCGGAGTTCGTCGAGTTCCTCGTCGTTCATGGACGTGTTGTGCGCGCGGCGTGCGTATAATTCTTCACGGTCGGACACCGGTTACGGTCTGACGACTCACGAGTGCCCGGCGTCGTCCAACCCGCAGGCCCACCGGAAGTGCGGGTGAACCCACGACAGCCCCGCGGCGTTGGCTTCGACCCACGACGACGGGTCGCTCAGCCGACGCGACAGCACCGTCGCGCGCTCCTCGTGAGTCCCCTCCCGGTCGAACGGTATCAGTTCGAGCGTCCGCGACGCGGGATTGAAAAAGACCGCCCGCTCGGTGTCCTCGTCGAGTCCGACCAGCCGCGAGCCGTTGGCGTCCTTCTGGAGGAGCGCCTGCGCCATGCGGTGTTGGTGGACTCCCCGGCGCGTCTCGCGGAGCTTCGAGACGATGGCTCGAAAGAGGGCCGTCGGGTCCGACGGGGGTTCGCCTCGTCGTGTTTCCATACCGACGCCCTCGGAGCGAGACGGTAAGAGAGTCCGCCATGAGCGGAGTGAAAGTGTCGGGTTCGGCGGAAGTGAAGGCGTGTCAGCGAGCCAAGCTCGACGACCGAGTCACGTTGGGTGGCGTCGCGAAAATGGGAGCGGACTCGCGGGGTCCCCACGAACGAAGCGAGTGGGGGCAAGCGAGTCTATTGACTGACGGAACGAAGTGACGGAAGGAAATGGACTCGCGGGGATATTGAACTCACTCGCAACGCTCCGCGTTGCTCGCTGCTCAAATCCCCGCTCGAACAGGCACGATTACACTCGACACCGACGTGACTCGCAGGGCTCCTGACGGAGCCACTGCTCGAAGGCGTGGTGTCGAGAGAAAGTAGTGGACTCGCGGGGATTTGAACCCCGGGCCTCTTCCTTGCGAAGGAAGCGATCTGCCACTGATCTACGAGCCCTCATTCCCACGGAGTCGTGGGATACACTTATACCCTATGTTTTGTCCGCGGTCGGGCATGCGATAGCATCCCGTTCCGTCGGGTGATTCTACGGACGTCTGCTCGCGTGTCGAACGGAAGTGAGATGACACGCGCCTTAGCGCTGAAAGTCAGCTCGGAGGCAGAGTCCTCCGGACGCGCGCCTCGACAACCGCGAGTGTGACGGGCGGGCCGTCACGAACGGGCGATCCGGGAGTCCGGACAGCGCCGTCGTTAGTCTTCGAGGACGATCTCGATGCTGACGTCGTTCGGAACCTGAACGCGCATCAGCTGGCGCAGAGCGCGTTCGTCAGCGTCGAGGTCGATGAGACGCTTGTGGACGCGCATCTCCCAGTGCTCCCACGTCGCCGTCCCCTCGCCGTCAGGCGATTTGCGGGCGGGGACTTCGAGCGTCTTCGTGGGCAGCGGGATCGGCCCGCTGAGGTTGACGCCCGTCTTGTTCGCGATCTCGCGGACGTCGTCGCAGATATCGTCGAGGTCTTCCGGACTCGTGCCGGCGAGCCGAACGCGTGCCTGTTGCATCGTTATCGCTCGTTGACTTCGAGCACTTTGCCGGCCGCGATGGTCTGACCCATGTCACGGACAGCGAAGCTGCCGAGCTCCGGAATCTCGGAGGACGGCTCGATGCTGAGCGGCTTCTGCGGACGGACGGTCACGATGGCGGCGTCGCCGGACTTGATGAAGTCCGGGTTCTCCTCAGCAACCTCGCCCGACGCGGGGTCGAGCTTCTGGTCGATCGACTCGATGGTACACGCGACCTGCGCCGTGTGGGCGTGGAAGACCGGCGTGTAGCCAGCGGTGATGACCGAGGGGTGCTGCATGACGACGACCTGCGCCTTGAACGTCTCGGCGACCTTCGGCGGGTCGTCAGCCGGGCCACAGACGTCGCCGCGGCGGATGTCGTCCTTGCCGACGCCACGAACGTTGAAACCAACGTTGTCGCCAGGTCCGGCCTGGTCGACTTCCTCGTGGTGCATCTCGACGGTCTTGACCTCGCCGCCGACGTCAGAGGGCTGGAAGCTCACGTTGTCGCCGGGGTTGAGGGTACCCGTCTCGATACGGCCGACCGGGACCGTACCGATGCCGGAGATGGTGTAGACGTCCTGGATGGGCAGGCGCAGCGGCGCGTCCGTCGGCGGCTGCGGTGCCGGCAGGTTGTTGAGCGCTTCGAGCAGGATGTCGCCGTCGTACCACGGCGTGTTGTCGGAGCGCTCGGCGATGTTGTCGCCTTCGAAGGCCGAAATCGGGACGTAGGTCGCGTCGTCGGAGTTGAAGCGGACCTGCTTGAGGAGCTTGTTGACCTGCTCCTTGACGTCCTTGTACTTGTCTTCGCTGTAGTCGACGACGTCCATCTTGTTGACCGCGATGATGAGTTCGCCGATGCCCAGGGTGCGGGCGAGGAAGACGTGCTCGCGGGTCTGAGGCGCGACACCGTCGTCGGCGGCGACGACGAGGACCGCGTTGTCAGCCTGCGAGGCACCGGTGATCATGTTCTTGACGAAGTCGCGGTGGCCAGGACAGTCGACGATGGTGAAGTAGAACTCGTCCGTGTCGAACTCCTGGTGGGCGATGTCGATGGTGACACCGCGCTCGCGCTCTTCGGCGAGGTTGTCCATGACGTAGGCGAATTCGAATCCGCCCTTGCCCTTCTCCTCGGCTTCCTCTCGGTGCTGCTCGATGACGTGCTCCGGGACGGAGCCGGTCTCGAACAGGAGTCGGCCGACGAGCGTACTCTTACCGTGGTCGACGTGGCCGATGATGGCCAGATTCTGGTGGGGTTTGTCGCTCATTGGTGTGTTCACGCGCTAAGGCGCTCTGTGGGGAATGTTTTTGCTGAAACCCCTAAAACGATTTCGATACGCGCTACGGGCCGTCTAACCGCCGTACTGCGATTTGCGGAACCATACCATGGTCCCGGAAACGGCGTGTCCGGTGGATACCGACAGTCGAAAGAAACAGGGGTACGGGCCGCCTGTGCCGCTATTCGAGGCGTGAAACGTCGGACAGGACGGCGGTCGCCGTCTCCGGACCGCCCGCCCCGCGGCCGCTGATATTCAGTTGACCCGCGTGTTTGGTCTCCAACTGGACGATGTTCTGCGTGCCCGTGACCGACAGCGCGGAGCCCTGTGGAATCAGCCGCGGAGCGACGCGGACCCCGTCGGCCGTCGCCTCGCCGATGAGGCGGACCGTCCGACCGTCCTCGGCGGCGAGGTCGAGCGCCGTTCCCGGCACGTTGCGGATGCCCTCGACCTCGGCGTCGTCGAGCGCGTACTCGGTCTCGCCGTCGGAGAGGACGTTCGCGAGGATGACGAACTTCAGCGCGGCGTCGATGCCGTCGACGTCGAACGTCGGGTCCGCCTCGGCGACGCCGAGGTCCTGGGCCTCCGCGAGCACGTGCTCGTAGTCGAGCCCCTCGGCGGCCATCCGCGAGAGGATGAAGTTCGCCGTCCCGTTCAGCACGCCGCGAGCGGCGGTCACGTGGGGCGCACCGAGGTCCGAGATGGTCGAGAGGACGGGAATCGCGCCGCCGACGGCGGCCTCGAACTGGACGGTCCCCTCGCTTTCGGCTTCGAGCGCGCGCAGGTCGGCGTAGCGTTCCGCGACCGGACCCTTGTTCGCGAGCACGACGTGGCGGTCGTCCGCCAGCGCCCGCTCGACGTGCGAAAAGCCGGGCTCGGCGTCGCCGAGCGTCGTCGGCGTCGCCTCCACCAACACGTCGTAGTCGGCGTCGAACACCGCCTCGGGGGCCGCCTCGCCGACCACGCCGTCGCGTTCCTTTCGGTCGTGGACCGCGCTCGGGTCGAGTCCGGCGGGGTCGACCGCGGAGGAAGACGAGTCCGCGAACGCGACGACGTCGTGACCGTAGTCGCCCGCGAGATCGAGAACCGAGCCGCCGACCGCGCCCGCGCCGAGCACGGCGAGTCTGAGGCTCATTGGGACCCCTCCGCGAGCGGTTCGACGACGTGCAGTCCCTTCTCGGCGGCGAGGTCGCGAACGACCGACAGCGTCTCGTCGACGCGGCCGGAGCGGACCGCGAGTCGGAGTCGGGCGCTCGACGCCTCGTCGGTCCCCTCGCGGGCGGACAGCGACAGGTCCTGCAGGGTCGCGTCCGCCGAGGACTCGATGCGGTGGAGCGTGTCCGAGAGGTCGGAATCGACGATGTCGCCGACGAGGATGACCATTACCTCCTCACCGAAGTGCTCCGCGCCGGCGCGGATGACGTTGACGCCGGCCTCGCGGAGCGCCTCGACGATTCGCTCGAAGCGGTCGGGCGGGCATTCGAGGTCGACCTCCACGGGGATGTGCCCCCGGGGAGTCAGACTCCCGCGTTCGTGGAAGATGGAAAGCAGGTTACCGCCGTTGTCGGAGATGGGCTTGAGCGCGGCTAAAAGCTGTCCGGGCTCGTCGACGAGTTCGAGCCGAATCGTGTGCGGTTTCGGCATCTCGCCGCTCCCGTCGGTCTCGGCGTCGCTCCCGCCGTCGAGGTCCTGTGCGCTCATCGCCCCACCCCCGTGGGCCGTCCCGACGCTGTTGTCCGCGACGCGCGGTTCGGTCGTGGTTTCGCGTCGTCGCGCCAGGAGTCGAGAGACGTACCCTTACGCATACGTATCCGTGATTCGGCCACGTGGTATAAGCCTTCGCAGCCGACACGGTTTGCCGACGTCGACAGCGTGCTGGCATGTGTCACGGAGAGGTCGACCGCGACAGAGCGCTCGAAGACGGTCTCGGCCACCGGGAGACGACGCGGGAAGGCCGTCGGACGCGGCACGGTGGCGGGCCGACGGACCGGGGCCATCGCTGCCCGGGTGAAAAAACGAAAGAAGGCGCGAAGGTTCGCGCTTAGATGTAGTCGATAGCCTGCGAGAGCTCGAGCTTCATGCCCTTGCGCTCGCGGATCTCCATGATCTTCTCGCGCTGGAGGTTGTCCGAGAGCACGCGGAAGCCGGCGTTCTCCGTGTTCCAGGAGGCGCGACCTTCCGTGGCCGAACGGATGTCCGACGAGAAGCCGATCATCTCTTCGACGGGCGCGATGCCCTCGATGACCATGAGGTCACCTTCCTGGTACATGTCGTCGACGCGGCCGCGGCGACCCTGAATCTCGCCGGAGGCCGAGCCCATGTATTCGGAGGCAACGTCGATGCGGACGTTCTGGATGGGTTCGAGGAGCTTCACCTGACCCGCGATGAGCGAGCGGTGGACCGCGTCACGCGTCGCAGGGATGACCTGGGCGGGACCGCGGTGGATGGTGTCCTCGTGGAGTCGCGCGTCGTGGAGGCGCAGGAGCGTCCCCTGAACGGGCTCCGCGGCGAGCGGACCGTCGTCGAGCGCCTCTTCGAGACCCTCGATGACGAGTTCCATCGTCTCGTTGAGGTGCTGGATACCCTTCGTGTCGTCGATGAGGATGTTCGTCCCGTGGATGTGTTCGACGTTCTGGGACGTGTCCTTGTCCATGCCGGCTTCCTGGAGGGCCTCGCGGCGCTCCAGTTCGGGCATGTCCATCGAGATTTCGCCGAGCTTGATGGAGTCGACGATGTCCTGCGAGAGGGGTTCCGCCGTGATGTAGAACTTGTTGTGGCGGTTCGGGGAGACGCCCTCGACCTCGTGGGACTTGCCCTGGACCTGCTCGCGGTAGACGACAATCGGCTCACCGGTGCGGACCGGGATGCCCTGGTTGTCGCGGATACGCTGGGTGATGACTTCGAGGTGGAGCTCGCCCTGACCGGAGATGAGGTGCTCGCCCGTGTCCTCGTTAATCTCGATGCGGATGGTCGGGTCTTCCTTCGCGACCTGCTGGAGCGTCTGGATGAGCTTCGGCAGGTCGTCCATGCGCTCTGCCTCGACGGACTTCGTGATGACGGGCTCGGAGATGTGCTCGATGGACTCGAACGGCGTCATCTCGACGGAGGAGACGGTGGAACCGGCGATGGCGTCACGGAGACCCGTGACGGCCGCGATGTTCCCCGCGGGGACGCCGCGGTCGAGTTCCTCGCGCTCGCCGCCCATGAAGACACCGACGGACTGGACGCGGTTCTTGCCCGCGGTCCCGGAGACGTAGAGCTCCTGCCCCTTGCGGATGGTGCCGGAGAACAGGCGACCCGTCGCGATTTCGCCCGCGTGGGGGTCCATCGAGATGTCGGTCGCCATGAAGACGACTTCGCCGTCGTCGTCGACTTCGCGCATCTGGCGCGCGAGGTCGGACTCGGAGTCACCGCGCCAGACCGTCGGGATACGACGGGGCTGGGCGTCGAGCGGGTTGGGGAAGTGCTCCGCAACCATGTCGAGGACGACGTCCGAAAGCGGCGTGCGCTCGTGGAGTTCCTGGCGGTCGCCACCGCGCTCGAGTTCCATGATGTCGCCGAAGGAGATACCGGTCTCCTCCATCGACGGCATGGAGACGCCCCACTTGTAGAGGGCGGACCCGAAGGCGACGGTTCCGTCTTCGACGGAGACCGTCCAGTCGTAGTCCTTCTCCTCGGTCATCCCGCGGATGAGTTCGTTGACGTCGGAGATGACGTCGACGAGACGCTTCTGCATCTCCTCGGGACCTTCCTGCAGCTCGTTGATGAGGCGGTCGACCTTGTTGATGAAAAGCGCCGGCTTGACGCCCTCGCGGAGCGCCTGACGCAGGACCGTCTCGGTCTGCGGCATGGCACCCTCGACGGCGTCGACGACGACGAGCGCACCGTCGACGGCGCGCATCGCGCGCGTCACGTCGCCACCGAAGTCGACGTGGCCCGGCGTGTCGATGAGGTTGATGAGGTGGTTCTTGTCTTCCCATTCGTGGGTCATCGAGACGTTTGCGGCGTCGATGGTGATGCCGCGTTCCTGTTCGTCTTCCTTCGTGTCCATCGCGAGCTGCTGGCCGGCAGTCTCGTCAGAGATCATGCCCGCACCCGCGAGGAGGTTGTCGGAGAGGGTCGTCTTACCGTGGTCGACGTGAGCGGCGATGGCGATGTTCCGGATCTGCTCCGGCTTGTCCATCAGTTTCTCACATTCCTGGACGATCTTCTTTCGTCGGCCCATTATACAGGGGTCTACCGGCAGGAGGGTCAAAAGAGTAGTGTTTTTGCCGAGCGGATTTCCCATTTTCAGCCGTCCTACCGCCGGGGTATGAGCATTTTTGTCACGATAGGCGAGACTGTCCGCCGGACGCGAATCTCGGTGCCGGGGTCGGCGTAAGAGTCATGTTGATTGATAACATTTCTCAAGTCGAATGGACCTCCGAGTCGTCGGGGGCGCACCGGCAGACCCGTTCTTGAGCGCCGCCGACCTGTTCGAAACCGAGTTCGAGCTTTCGTACCCCGTGTACGTGCGCGTTCGCGATGATCCCGACTCCCGCACGTGGGCCGGCCACTATCAGGACCGCCACGTCCTCAACATCTCCCGACAGGCCGCCACCAGCGCGATGGCCCGCGAGCTCGCGCTCCACGAACTCTCACACATGGCCCGAAACGAAGAGGGGCACGTCTCGCACTACCAGTCCACGCGCGAGGCGGTCTTTCTCGCGCTCGCGGGGCGCACCGTCGAGCGCCGAAAGCTCGCGCACTGCTATCAAATCGCCAACCACTGCAAGGACATCTACGCCGACGACCTGACGCTGTCTGTCGCGCCCGCGGACAAGCTCGTCCAGTTCCTCGAGTCGCAACTGGCGGCGGCGCTCGCCGACCGACCGCAGGCGTCCGGCCGCCCCGGCTCCCGACTCGTCACCGCGGGTTCGGACCCCGAAATCACGGCCGTGAACGCCGCGTTCGCCCTCGCGCTCGTGGAGCGACACGACCTCGTCGAGTCCGACCACCGGCTGTACGACCTCGCCCACGCCGCGGGCGACGACGCGCCGTCGGTTTCTCTCGAGACGTTCAAAGAGCACTTCCGAACGCTCGCCGACGACCCCTCGAAAAGCGAGTACCGCCGGACGCTCGTCGACGTGGTGAAACACTACGTGGTCAATCCGGGGATGGCCGCCGACTGAGCGACGCGCGCCGGCCGCGAGGCGTCAGGCGAACGCTGTGGTCCCACGGGCCGACCGTACAGCGTCGTCACTCGGCGCAGTGAAAAACGAAAGAGAGTGGAGAGATTACCGGGCCGCTTCGGCGACGCGCTCTTTCTCCTCTTTCTGGGAGATAGCGTACGTCTGGACGTCGTAGTCGGCCGCGCCGATGAGCTGCTGTGCGAGCGCCTCGGCGGCGGTGGTCGTCGTCTTGTAGGAGCCGCTGAGCGTACCCTGCGCGATGAACTTCAGCGCCTCGTCGACGCGGCGCTGCGGGGCGACGTCGACGGCCTGCGGGACCGAGATACCGCCGTACTTGAGGCGGACGGTCTCCTCGCGGGGACCGGCGTTCTCGACCGCGCGGATGAGCACCTGCACGGGGTTCTCCTCGGTGCGCTCGTTGACGATTTCGAACGCTTCCTTGACGATTTTGCTCGTCTTCTGCTTGTGTCCCGTGTTGTCCTCGGTCTGCATCAGGCGGTTGATGAGCCGCTCGACGATGCTGATTTCGGACTTCTGGAACTGCTTCGAGGCGTGACGACCCATCGTGTGGGCGATGGGCGTCGCCTTGATGTACCGGCTCATGCTGGGGTCGGTGTACTCCATCTCGGAGACGTCCCAGACGCCGAACAGAAGCGCGTTCTCCTTTGCTTCCTCGCTGCTCGCGGGGGACTCGGGCTCGGGTGCGTCGCTTTCCGACATGGTTAGCGCACCGGCTTTTCAGCGTTCCCGCGGACGAGTTCGATCATCGAGACGCCGTTGACCTTCTCGACCTTGTAGTTGACACCCGAAAGGTCACCCATCGCGCGACCCTTCGCGCCGCCGATACCGGCGATGGTGACTTCGTCGTGTTCGTCGATGAACGAAATCGCGCCGTCACCGGGACAGAAGGCGGTGACCTGCTTTCCGTTCTTGATGAGCTGAACACGGACGCATTTCCGAATCGCCGAGTTCGGCTGCTTCGCTTCGATACCGACCTTCTCGAGGACGATGCCGCGACCCTGCGGAGCACCCTCGAGCGGGTCGGACTTCTTGCCGAGACCGCGCTCACGGCGCGCGTACTCAGAGTCGGACCAGCGGCGCTTCTGCCGGTCCTGCTTGAGCTTGCGCGCGGCGTATTTGCCGTTCGCCATAGTGAACAACAGTTCCAGATGGAGCTACTTAAGCCTCCCTTTTCGAATCCGACGAGACGGCTTCAGGAGCGATTAGCGACCCCTAAGGAGGAATCTGAGGTCGTTTCTCCGATTCGAACGACGCCCCCTCCGCGGCGAAGAGGGACTAAACCGCCCGGAGATGGTGTCGTTTCGTCCACCCGTGCGAACGACACGCACGCGGGGTGACGCGCCCGTCTGACCGGGTCACTCGCCGCCGCGCTCCCCGACGAGGTCCACGTCGAGGCGGCCGCTGACCTCCCGGCCCGACGCCGGGCCCAGCGTCAGCCCCTCCTCGTCGAACCGCCGCTTGACTCGACGCCGGTACTGCGAGCGGACGTCGACGAGACTCACGTCCATCGGCGATTCGACCCAGAACTCCGCCTGCAGGCCGATCGAACTCCCGGCGAACTCGAGGATGCGCGCGGTCGGCTCCGGGTCGTCGAGCACGCGGTCGTCCTCCCGCGCCGTCTCGACGAGTTCGCGGAGCGCCAACTCCGTGTCGTCGGCGTACGCGACGTCGACGCGCTCGGTGATTCGGTACCGCTCTCGGCCGTACGGGCGGGTGAGCGCGTTCGTCGTGAGTTCCGTGTTCGGCACGGAGATAGTCTCGTTATTCACCGTCCGCACGCGCGTGACCCGGAAGTCGACCGCCTCGACGACGCCCTCGCCACCGGGCCACGATATCCAGTCGCCGACGTTGAAGTCCGGGTCGGCCACGAGAAAGAGGCCGCTGATGAGCGCGCCGATGACCTCCTGCCCGGCGACGCCGACGACGAGCGTCAGCGCCGCGACGATGAGCGCGGTGTCGGTCAGCACCGACGCGTAGCCCGCGCCGACGACGCCCGCGAGCGTTGCGAGCGCGATGACGAACGCGTGCGCGTAGGTCTCCGTCGCCGACTGCAGCGTCGGGTTGTTCCGGTTCCGGGCGCTGACGAGCCTCGTCACGCCCGGGACGACGAGGAGCCGACCGACGAGATAGACCACGACCGCCGCGGCGGCGAACCCCACGGTCGCGCTCGCGAGCTCCTCGTACTCGGCGAATCCCGTCGGGTCGAGTTGTCCGACCGCGACTCCGACAGACTGTCGTATCGGCGACATGCGTAGCTCGCCGTTCGGTGAGGACAAAAACGTGTGGTCGAGTCGACCGCCGCCCTACGTCAACTGGATGTCGTCGATGTCGTAGTGACGACGCGCCAGCTCGCGCGCGGTGTCGATGGTCTTTCCGCTCGCGCCGATGGCGACGCCGCGGTCGGCTTCGGCGACCTCGACGTACGCGACGGTGTCGTTCTGCCGTGAGAGAGTCACGTGTCGGACGGCCGCCGGCGCGAGCGCGCTCGCGACGAACGCCTCCGGCGTGTCGGCGTCCTCGACCAGTTCGACCGACCGACCGAGTTGTCGCTCGACCGACTGGACGGTCCGCCCGCCGGGGCCGATAGCCGTCGCCATGTCGCCCGCGGCGACGAGGAAGACGACGCGGTCCTCGAACACGAGGCAGTCGTGGGCGGTCGCCTCCGTCTCCTCCTCGAAGAGGGCGATGAAGCGCCGGGCCGTATCCGACAGCGTAACTTTCATCGTCAGTCGTCAGACGGTTCGGGTGCCGCGTTGGCGTCCGCGTCCTCGACGTCGAGCGAGCCCATGCGGAGGTCCACGTCGCCGGTGCCGATCGCAATCGGCTTGCCGACGATGACGTTCTCGATGACGCCGTCGAGGTCGTCTTCCTCGCCGTGGATGGCGGCGTCGAGCAGGTGGTTGACCGTGACCTCGAACGCGGCGCGGGCGAGGACGGAGTCCTTCGACCCGGAGATGCCGTGACGACCGATGGACTCGATGGTCCCGTCGTTCGTCATGATGTCCGCGACGAGCATCAGGTGGCGGATGTTCACGTCGTCGAGACCCTGCTCGCGGAGCGTGTTCATCGTCTCGTCGATGATGGCCTCGCGGGCGGCCTCGATGCCGAGTTGCTTGTGCACCTCGTGGATGTTGTTCGAGGTGGTCCGGGAGGCGTCGACGCCCTCGATGGCGAGCGCGTCGCCGAACGCCGAACCCTCGGTGTAGAGGACGAACTCCTCTTCGTCGGTGTCCTCGTTGTTCTCCTTGCGGATGACGACGCGGGAGACCTCCTCGATGCCCTTGAACACGATGTCGCGAAGCTCCTCGACGAGTTGGAGGAGTCGGCGGTAACTCGGGCTCTCGGGACCGAACTCGATGAGCGTCCCCTCGCGGCGGGTCTTGATACCGAGCGCGTCCTCGATGGTCTCCGCGATTTCGCTCGCGACGACGCCCTCGTCGTCGTAGGTCGGCCAGCGTTCGAGGAGCGTCTCGTCGTTGAGGTTGATCTGGACGACCATGTCGGCGACGTTCGTCGAGATGTCGCCGAGCGCCAGAATCTTCGTGGACTCGATGTTCCAGACGACCTGGTGGGCGAGTTCGCGGTTGTTCGCGTACTCGTCTTCGAGGTACACGGTCATCATCGGCGTGTCGGGGGTCTTCCGCGCGTCCACCAGTTCGATGAGGCGCGGCAGCCCCTGCGTGACGTCGATTTCGGCGACGCCCGCGTAGTGGAACGTGTTCATCGTCATCTGCGTCCCCGGCTCACCGATGGACTGCGCCGAGACCGTCCCGACGGGGTCGAGCGGGTCGACGCGGGTGTCGAGGTAGCGCGCCTCGACGGCCTGCGCGATTTCGCCGGCCTGTTCGAACGAGACGCCCTCGCGCTCTTCGATGGTCTGGTAGATGCGGTCCTTCAGGCGTCGAGACAGCTCTTTGGACTCGACGACGTCGACGATGGCGTCGTCGACGAACTCGTAGTCGTCGGTTGCGTCGTGTTCAGTCATCGGATTCGACCCCCGCACGGGCGTCGACACGCGGTTCGGCGTGCTCGGAGAGGTTGGTCGGCGGTTCGCGCTCGCCGAGGAAGCGTTCCTTCTCCTCGGCGGAGCTGAACTCCGAGGTGAGGATGCGGTCGGCGATGTTCTCGACGTCGATCGGCGTCTCGTCGTCGGACGAGACCTTCACCGGGCTCGTGCCGTCTTCGCCGAACTCGAACTGGACGATGGTCCCCGACGTGTCGCGGACGGAGCCGTCGTACTGCGCTTCGAGTTCGGAGAGGGCGTTGATGAGCCGACGCTGCAGGTACCCGGACTTCGAGGTCCGGACTGCCGTGTCGACCAGCCCTTCGCGGCCACCCATCGCGTGGAAGAAGAACTCACGCGGCGTGAGGCCGGCGCGGTAGGAGTTCTCGACGAAGCCGTGGGCCTCGGCCGAGAGGTCGCCTTTCTGGTAGTGGCTCAGGGTGCGACCCTCGTAGCCGCGGTTGATGCGCTCGCCCCGAACCGCCTGCTGGCCGACGCAGCCGGCCATCTGGGTCAGGTTGAGCATGGACGCACGCGCGCCGGACTTCGACATCACGACCGCGGGGTTGTCCTCCTCGAAGTGGTCCTCCGCGATTTCACCGGCGGAGTCACGCGCCTTGCCGAGGCGCTGCATGATCTTCATCTCCAGCGTCTCGTCGACGGAGCGGCCCGGCAGGGACTCGAGTTCGCCCGCCTCGTAGATTTCGATGAGTTCCTGAATCTTGTCGTAGGCGGCGTCGATGGCCTCGTCGACCTGCGCCGTCGCCTCGTCCGGGATGGACTCGTCGTCGATACCGATGGAGAGCCCGAAGTGCATGATGGCGCGCATCGCGAGCGAGGCGATCTCGTTGATGAAGATGCGCGAGCGCGTCTTCGAGTAGTCCTTGGCGAGGGCGTCGACGATTTCGCCGCCGAACGCGCCGACGGCGTCCTCGTCGATGGTGCCCTGAGTGAGCTGGCCGTCCTCGATGGTGACCGTGTCGCCGACCTTCGAAGTGAACTCCATGTTCAGGTCGTCGGGCAGGAGTTCGGAGAAGATCTGCTGGCCGGTCCAGTAGGGCTGGCCGTCCTCGTTTTCGCCCGCGGGCTCGGGCAGGGTGTCCACGCGCGTCGCGCGGAGCAGGTCGAGCGCCTGCGTCTCGACGAACTCGGGGTTGTCGTGGGTGAGCAGGTAGGTCCCCGAGATGTGGTCCTGAATCGCGCCGATGATGTTCTCACCGAAGCGCGGCGAGAGAATCTGCTCTTGGACGCGCATGAGGACGCGCGCCTCGGCACGGGCCTCCTCGTTCTGGAGGGCGTGCATGTTCATCTCGTCGCCGTCGAAGTCGGCGTTGTACGGCGGACAGACGACGGTGTTCAGGCGGAACGTCTTGTACGGCATCACGACGACTTCGTGCGCCATGATGGACATCCGGTGCAGCGACGGCTGTCGGTTGAAGATGACGATGTCGCCGTCGACGAGGTGGCGGTTGACCTCCCAGCCGAGTTCGACCTTCTCCGCGAGTTCCTCGCAGTTCTTTTCGGTCACCTTCAGGCGGCGGCCGTCCGGACGGCGGACGTAGTTCGCGCCGGGGTGGCTCTCGGGTCCGTTACGGACGTACTGGCGAGCCTCGTCGATGTTGCGCTCGGTGACGTTCATCGTCTGGGTCATCTCGGACGCGACGCGGTCCGGGACGCCGACCTCGTTGAGCGACAGGGTCGGGTCCGGCGAGATGACGGTACGAGCCGAGAAGTTGACGCGCTTTCCGGACAGGGAACCGCGGAAGCGACCCTCCTTACCCTTCAGGCGCTGGCTGAGCGTCTTCAGCGGGCGGCCGGAGCGGTGCCGCGCCGGCGGCGTGCCCGAAATCTCGTTGTCGATGAACGTGGTGACGTGGTACTGAAGCAGCTCCCACAGGTCCTCGATAATCAGCTGCGGGGCACCCGCCTCGCGGTTCTCCATGAACCGCTGGTTGATGCGGATGATGTCCACGAGCTTGTGGGTCAGGTCGTCCTCGGAGCGCTGGCCGTTGTCCAGCGTGATAGAGGGACGCGCCGTGACCGGTGGGACGGGGAGGACGGTCAGAATCATCCACTCGGGGCGCGACCGGTCGGGGTCGATGCCGAGCGTGATGAGGTCCTCGTCCGGGATGTCCTCGAACCAGTCGCGGATGTCCGAGGGCATCAGCTTGTTCATGTCCTCTTCCGTGAGGTCGAGGTCGAGCGCCTTCTCGAGCGCCTTGCGGTCGTCGCCGACCGGGCGGAACTCGCCGGCGAGCACCTGGTTGACGCGCTCGGCGTCGAGGCCGGTCTCGTTAGCGAGGGTGACGGGGTCGACGCCCTCGTCGTCCTCGTCGTCGGGGTCGGGCTGCATCGCTTCGGCGATGCGCTCGGAGTAGTCCCCGGCGAGCACGTTCTGGACCTCGTAGTAGGTCGTCGGCTTCTCGTGTTTGATGTCGTGCTGCGGCGAGCCGCAGTGGGGACAGCGGTGGGCCTTGCGGGCCTGCCGGACTGCCGACTTCATCACGTCGCTCCAGTCGTCGCCGAGTTCCTTCGTGCGACCGAGCTTGTCGCGGTACTCGTCTGCTTCCTCGTCCGTGAGCGAGAGGCGACCGCACTCGCGGCACGTCGAGCGGAGCAGGCGGCGGATGAGCTTCGTGAAGCCGACGTGGATGACGGGCGCGGCCAGTTCGATGTGGCCGAAGTGCCCGTTACACGACCCGGAGTGCTGGCCGCAGGTGCGGCACTGCAGGCCGGGGTCGATGACGCCCAGCCGCGGGTCCATGAGACCCATGTCGATTGGGTAGCCGTCGTCGTCGTAGGTGTCCGCGGTGATGACCTTCGTCGCGGACATGTCTCGGTACGTCTCCGGGTCCATCAACCCGAACTGGATGCTGCCGATTTCTTTGGGTGTCTGCATTGACATGAGTGGTTAGACCGCGTCCTTCAGTTCGATTCGCGGCCGGACGCCGAGCGCGACCATCTCGTCGAGGAGCAGCTTGAACGCGTAGCTGATCTCGATCTCGTGGATGTTGTCCTCGTCGCCGGTGACCGGGTCGTAGATGCGGCGCTGGTCGCGGTCCTCGACGGCGACCATGCCGGTGTCGGCGGAGATGTAGACCTTCTCCTTGTCGGAGGAGTCAAGCAGGCGCTCCTGGAGCACCATCGCGGCACCGTGGCCGATGACGGTGTCGCGCTCCATCTCCCCGAGACGGAGGCCACCCTCGCGGGCGCGCCCCTCCGTCGGCTGGCGGGTGAGCACCTGCACGGGACCGCGCGAGCGGGCGTGCAGCTTGTTGCTCACCATGTGGTACAGCTTGTGGTAGAAGATGATGCCGACGAAGATTTCGGCCTCGATCTTCTCGCCGGTGACGCCGGAGTACATGACCTCCTTGCCGGAGGACATGAAGCCGCGCTCTTCGAGCGCCGAGCGGAGCTCCTCTTCGTTTTCGCCCTGGAAGGCGGTGCCGTCGACGCGGCGGCCTTCGAGCGCACCGACCTTGCCGCCGAGCATCTCCAGCACGTGGCCGACCGTCATCCGCGACGGCAGGGCGTGCGGGTTAAGCACGAGGTCGGGAACGACGCCGTCGGCGGTGAACGGCATGTCCTCCTGGGGTGCCAGGTGGCCCACGACGCCCTTCTGTCCGTGGCGGGACGCGAACTTGTCGCCGAGTTCCGGAACGCGCTGGTCGCGGACGGACACCTTGGCGAGCTTCGAGCCGTCTTCGCCCTCCATGAGCGTGACCGTGTCCACGACGCCGGACTCGCCCGAGCGCATCGTGACGGAGGTCTCGCGGCGCTTCTGCGGCGAGAGCCCCGCCATGTCGTCGGGTTCCTCGAGGAACCGCGGCGGCGAGGTCTTGCCGAGCAGCACGGAGTTCTCGTCGACGACCGTCTCGGGGTTGACGAGGCCGTCCTCGTCGAGGTGCGAGTAGGCGTCTTCACCGCGCGCGCCGCGCACGTCCTGCGACGGAATCTCGAAGCGGTCTTCCTGACCGCCGGGGTAGCGGCGCTCTTCGCCCTCGTAGGTGCGGAAGAAGTGCGAGCGGGCGAGGGCGCGTTCGACGGAGCCCTTGTTCATGACGAGCGCGTCCTCGATGTTGAAGCCCTCGTAGGACATGACGGCCACGACGAAGTTCTGGGCCGCGGGTCGCTCGTCGAACCCGATCTGCTCCGTGGTCTGCGTCTTGACCATCGAGAGCTGCGGGTAGTGCATGAGGTGCTGACGGGTGTCCGGGCGGATGCGGTAGTTCGCCGCGGGCAGCCCGAGGGACTGCTTCATCATCCCTGCACCCATCGTAATGCGGGGCGAGGCGTTGTGCTCCGGGTACGGAATCATCCCGGCACCGATGCCGAAGATGAGCTGCGGGTCGATTTCGAGGTGCGTGTGGTCCTCGTTGAGTTCGTCCTCGTCGACCGCGACGTAGATGTCTTCTTCCTCCTCGGCGTCGATGAACTCGACGAGTCCGCGCTCGACGAGGTCGTCGAAGTCGAGGTCGTTGTTGTCGAGCGCCTCGACGTGGTCGTCGTCGAGGAGCGGCTCACCGTCTTCGACGACGATGAGCGGACGGCGGGCGCGGCCCGCGTCGGCGTTGATGATGACTTCGCGGGTGCGCTCTTTGACGGAGACGTTCACCATCTGGCTCACGTCGCCGCGGCGGCGCGCCTCTCGGATCTGTGCCGCGAGTTGGTTGGGGTCCGGGTGGGTCCCGACGAGACTACCGTTGACGTATACTTTCGCTTCTCGCTGTGCCTGAGCCATGTTAGTCGTCCGCGGGTGTGGCGTCGACGCTGTCGATGCCGGGGATACCCTCGACACCCATCGACGCGAGTTCTCGTTTCAGCGACTGTTCGTCTTCGACGTTCTGGGAGAGTTCCATCGCCTGCGCGAAGTTCTTCACCAGACCGCAGTTCGGTCCCTCGGGAGTCTCGGAGGGACAGATGCGACCCCACTGGGTCGCGTGCAGGTCGCGCGCCTCGAAGTGCGGCTGCGACCGCGACAGCGGACTTCGGAGGCGGCGAAGGTGCGACAGCACACCCATGTAGTCGGTGCGGTCGACGAGCTGGGAGACGCCGGAGCGGCCGCCGACCCAGTTACCCGTCGCGATGGGGTGTTCGAGCCGCTCGGTGAGCACGTCGGACCGGACGACGGTGTTGACCGTCAGGTTCCGGTTCCGCATGTTGGCGCGCTCGAGCTGGTACTTCACGTCGCGTGCCAGCTTGTTGAGCGCCGTCCGGAAGAGGTCCTTCATGAGGTCGCCGGAGACCTTCAGGCGCTTGTTGGCGTAGTGGTCCTTGTCGTCGGAGTCGCGGCGCTGCAGCGCGAGTTCGAAACACGCCTCGGCCATGCGACAGAGGTAGTACGCCTTGTTCATGCGCACTTCCTCTTCCTCCGCGCCCTCCTCGTGGAGGTGCGGGAGCAGGTAGCGGTCGATGACGTAGTTGGCGCGCTTGAGCTGGTAGTTCTTGCCCTGGCCGCCGGCGACGCGCTTGCCGAGCGCCTCGATGGCCTGCTCTTGGGTCTGCACCTCGGCCTCCTCGAGGTTCTCGAGCATGAACTTCACAATCTCCGGGTCGTCGGAGACGCGGTGGACGATCTCCTCGTCGGATTCGAGGCCGAGCGCGCGGACGAGCGTGACGAAGTTGACGCTCCCGGAGACGGACGGGAACGACACTTCGAGGAGTCCCTCGCGGTTGCGCTCGCAGAGCACGAGCGCGCGGTAGCCGCGGCGCTGGCTAAACGTCTTCGCGACCTGAATCTCGTCGCCGTACTTCGTGTCGTACTCGGCGAGAATCTTGTTCGGCGCCAGGTCCTCCGAGGTCATGAGCACGCGCTCGGAGCCGTTGACGATGAAGTAGCCGCCGGGGTCGACGGGGTCTTCGCCGATTTCGACGAGGTCCTCGTCGGAGAGCTCGGCGATGTTGCACTTCGAGGAGCCGACCATGATGGGCATCCGGCCGACCTTCGTCTCCGCGGTGTCGACGACGACCTCCTCTTCTTCTTCGCCGCCGCGGACGATGGACATCTCCATGAACACGGGGGCGGAGTAGGTGATGTTGCGCAGGCGCGCTTCCTGCGGGAAGAGCAGTTCCTCGGAGCCGTCGGCCTCGCGGACGCGGGGCGTCTCCACGCGGACGCCACCGAGTTCGACGTAGACGGGTTCCTCGCCCTCCTTGTCGCCGATGTCGGTCTCGATGGTCGCCTTCTCCTCGACGACGTCCATCATGCCGCGTTCGAGGAACGCGTTAAACGAGCGGAAGTGGTGTTCAGCGAGCCGTTCTTCGGAGAAGTACTTGCGAGAGACCTCGCGTCGCGCTTGTCGGTTCATTCGATCACCAGTCGGTATACGACTGCTTTGTCTGTCGTTCGAGAGTTCCGAACGATCTTGATGACGTCGCCGGGCTCTGCGTCCTCGGGGAGCGCCGGGTCCTTCAGCTTGATCTTCGGGAGGTTCGTCTTCTCGACGTTATACTCCTGTAACACGTCCTCGACGGCCTCGTCGTCGAGTTTCGTGTGTTCCGGAACCAGTTTGTGTTGGCTTACGTCTACCATGTATGGTGCTGCTGGGTGCTGGAAGAAGCTGTCACGGGATACTACGGCTGATTTTGGGACGCACCCATTTAACACTTGCCAACTGCGTCGAAGAAAGGCGACGCTATCGGAGGTCACGCACCGGAGATGCGCGAATCGTCACGTGTTGGCATGGGGTATCGCGATATAAATGTCTTCGGGGCAAGAATCGCGGTACCGCGGGCCAAGGGCAACCCAGATGGTAAGTCTTATCTATAAACCTCGGCTACGGATGAGTGCAGACGGAGGGCCCGGGTGGTGTAGTGGCCCATCATACGACCCTGTCACGGTCGTGACGCGGGTTCAAATCCCGCCTCGGGCGCTCTCCGTACCGCAAAACTCACTTCAGTAAGCCCGGGTGGTGTAGTGGCCCATCATACGACCCTGTCACGGTCGTGACGCGGGTTCAAATCCCGCCTCGGGCGTACTTTTCGATGAATTACTCTCTGAGCGCCGAGTCTCGTCTCGGCGCGAGCGTAATTCTCGTGAATACCCCAAAGGGATTGAACCCGACGACGAGCGAGTGTAGCGAGTGACGTCGGCACGGTTCAAATCCCGCCTCGGGCGCTTCTCTGATTTCAACTCCTCCAGCGAGGCGTCTCGTCGCCGAGCGACAGTGAGTGAAATCTGTAAGCGACGACAGGCGGGATTTGAACCAAGGAGCGAAGCGAGCGGTAGCGAGCGGAGCGACTGAGGTTCAAATCCCCGACCCTTACCGGAAGAGCGCCGTAAGGGAGCGTCAACACCGCCATATTCTCGCGTGACGTCGGTACAGTATGACGAGTGGGACAACCGACGGGCGGGTCGTCGTGGTGACCGGCGCGAACGAGGGAATCGGTTACCACACGCTAGTGGCGCTCCTGAAGAAGGGCTACCGAGTCGCCGGGCTCGACGTCAACGTGGACGCCCTTCGCCTGCTTCAGGAGGCGTATCCCGACCGCGTCCGCGTCTACGAGTGCGACGTGACGAACGACGACGACGTGGAGGCGGCGGTGGCTGGACTCCTGGACGAGTGGGGACACATCGACATCCTCCTCAACAACGCGGCGATATTCAACTTCGGCTTGTTCGACGACCGAACGCTCGACGACACGCGCGAGGAGTTCGAGGTGAACTACTTCGGCTACCTTCGGATGATACGGGCCGTCCTGCCGCACATGCGGGCCCGAAACTCGGGGCACATCCACAACGTGAGTTCCGGCGTCGGACTCGTCGGCACGCCGGGACTATCGGGGTACGCGTCGACGAAGGGCGCAATCGAGGCGTTCACCCGTTCGCTTCGGATGGAACTGCAACGCGAGAACGTCTCCTGTTCGGTGATGCACCCGCCTTACACCGCCACCCGGTCGGCGGCCCGACTCGGACTCCCGTCGTCGATGATGAGTGACCCCGAAGACGTGGGGCGGAAGTTCGCCGACAAAATCGAGTCGACCCGTCTCGTCGTCACCGCCGACCTGACGACCAGAGTCGGGCTGTATCTCGCCCGCCGCTTCCCGTTCATCGTCAGGCGGGGGACCAAACGGTTCCTCGACGAGCGCAAGGCGGCCGTCGAATCGGGCGGGCGGTGAGCGCCGGACTCACCCGACCGTCCCGCCCACAGCCCCGCCAATCGCCACGCCGACCAACGCCGCCACGAGCGTCCCGAACGCGTACCGAGCCGCCGTGTCGTAGTCGCCCGCGTCCGCGAGTTCCGCGACGCCGACCGCGAACGACGAGAACGTCGTGAAGGCCCCGCAGAATCCGGTTCCGGCGAGCGCCACCGCCGCGTCACCGACGGGCGCGGAGACGAGAACCCCCAGCGCGACGCTCCCGAGGACGTTGACGGTGACGGTGCTCCACTTGCCGACGACTCGCTGGTCGACGGTGTGCCGAGAGACCGCGCCGGCCATCCCACCGACGCCGACGAGGACGGCCGAGAGAAGCGAGAGACTCATCGCCGCCCTCCGAACGCGAGGCCGAGCGCGGCGGCGGCGAAACCGAGCGCGTAGTTCGCGCCGACGTTGAGCGCGCCGCCCATCGGCGACAGCGACGCGGTCTGGACGGCGAACGTGCTGTACGTCGTGAACGACGAGAGCAGCCCGGTCCCGAAGAACAACTGCGCCCGGCGGGAGGAGACCGACGTGATGAACGTCCCGAGGACGAAGCTCCCGAGGACGTTCACGGCGAGGGTACCGCCCGCGCCGGGAATCGCGACGGAGACGCCGTAGCGCAGTAGCGCCCCGGCGAAGCCGCCGAAGGCGACCAGTGCCAGTTCCGAGCGGTCCATACGGCTCTTCTCCGGCCGGACTACTCGATGGTTTCGGAACGGTCACGGTCTGGAACCGCCCGCGGCGTCGCGCCCCCGTCCGGCGTCTCTCGGGGACGCACCCGCACGTCGTGGACCGTCTCCGTGGTGTCGTCGACGACGAGCGCGCAGCCGCGTTCCCGCGGGAGCCGAGCGCGGAGCGATTCGTCGAAGTACGTCGGGTCTGCGGCCGCCATCGCCGACACGTCGGGACCGGCGGTGAGTCGGTGGACGACCCGGAGGTCGGCCTGCGAGACGGCGACCTCGGGGAGCGCGGCGGGGCGCTGAGTCGCGAGAACGACGCCGACGCCGGGGGCTCGCCCGCGCGTGAGAAGCGTCCGAAGCGCGGAGTCTGCGAGCCCGCCGACGAACGCGTGGGCCTCGTCGAGAAGCACCCACGGGATGCGAGAGACAGCGTCCGCGACGCGGGCGTCGTAGAGACCGCGGGCGACGACGCGGACGACGGCGCTCGCGGGGGTCTCGTCCAGTCCCGAGAGGTCGAGCACGTCGGGCGCGGGACCGCAGAGCGACCGCGGGTCGAGCCCGTCGGGGTGGAACACGCCCCACGAGTCGGCGAGCGCGAGGTGGTTCGCCGCGGCTCTGCGCGTCTCGGGCGCGGCGTCGGCGTCGTCGACCGCCCCGCGCATCGCAAGGAGCGAGTCTTCCTCGGCCGCGAGTCGCCAGACGAGCGACCCCGCGGGGGCGGTCGGGTCGAGACCGAGCAGGTCCGGCCACGCGCTCGGCGGGAGCGCGTCGGCGCGGACGCTCGGCGCGTCGTGGACCGTCCCGTCTATCGGCGACGCTTCGAGGCCACCGAAGACGCCCATCGGGTCGATGACGACCGGCGCGACGCCCGCGGCGCGCGCCAGACCCTCGGCCATGACGCCGAGCGTGTGGGATTTCCCGCTTCCGCGCTTGCCGACGACGACCGCCGCGTGCGGGCGGTTCACGTCGAGGCCGACGGCCGCGCCCTCGCTCCCGTCGCGGGCGCGGTAGTTCCCGAACCGGCAGACGGGGCCTTCTTCGTCCGAGTCGCGGCCGATGGTGTGCATGGCGCGGACTGGTCCCGCGATGCGACTTGAACCTCCGGGCGAGAGTTTATATACGAACCCGCGGCCAGACGGCCCATGCTCGATACGTTCCGGTCAGACACGCGCGCTATCGAAGGTCTCCCCGTCCGCCTCGTCGTCGCCCTCGTGGTCGGCGTCGCCAGCATGAGCGTCATGCTCAACATGCTCTCGGGAGTGCAGGGTCTCGCCACCTCGGAACTCGACGTGAAGCCGACGCCAGACGTGGTCGGTCCGGGCGCACAGGACCTCGACTTCACCGTCGTCGACCACGAGGGAAACCCCGTCGAGGGGGCGACGGTCATCGTGAAATCCGGTACCGCGGAAATCGACGGCGTTGAGACGGCAAAGACCGGCGGCGGCGGGGCAGCGACTGTTCACGTCGACGCCGAACTCGGGGCGAACCGCGAGGACGGGACGCTCGTCGTGGACGTGAAGCCGCCCGCGGGGAGTTCCTTCGTCGACCGCCGGGAGAACACGAACGTGCTCGTCGTTCAAGACTGAGCTCGGTACCCGGAGTCCGAAACGCAGAAACCGGGAGCCGCGGGCTCAGCGTTCGGGGTGCGTCGCCGCGTCGAAGCCGCCGCGAACGAGCGGTTTGGCGATGTGTCGGCGGGCGCAGGGCGGCACCTCGTACCAGCCGAGTTCGAGGTCGCGGTCGACCGCCCGCTCGACTTTGCCGGGCGCGTCGGTCCCGCAGTCGCGACACCGGTAGCCCTGATTCCGCCCGGCGCTTTTCATCGTCCGCCCGCAGTCGGGGCAGACCGGCGTCGCGGGCTCCGTGCGCACGAGGTCGCGGACCGCGAACTTCTCCAGTTTGAGCGTCCCGTCTCCGACCTCGCCGCAGGCGGTGAGGGCGTCGCCGACGCGGAGCGCCCGCACCCGGTTCCGGAAGCGCTTCGTCGGTTCGAAGGCGGCGACGGAGACCGTCGAGTCGCCGGCTTCGAGGTCGAAAAAGACGTGGCCGCCGGCGCGCGTCTCCGGGTCGGAGGCGACGGTGCCGGCGACGCGGTAGGCGCGGCCGTCGCGGAGGTCCGAGACGACGCCGTCGCGGAGGTGCGCGTCGGTCCCCTGATTCGTGAGGAACGTCGCCGAGCGGTCGACGGGCTCGGAGTCGATGGCGGCGGCGACCTCGCGGACGGTGTCGGCGTCGTCGCCGCGGATGCCGTGGAGAATCGGTCCCGGCGCGTTCGGCACGCAGACGGCCTCGCCCTCCTCGCGGTCCACGGTGTCCCACGCGTCGGGATACGCCGCGTCGGCCGCGCCGAAGACGGAGTCCAAATCGACCTCGCGAGGCGTCCCGCAGCGGTGGAACTCGCGGTAGGAGATGTGTTCGTAGGTCCACTCGTCGAAAGCGGCCCACGCGCCGACGGCCGCGAGCGCGCCGATGCGCCCCCGCCCGCCGTGCCAACCCTCGGTCAGAAACCCGGAGCGCTCCGCGAGGTCGACCGCGTCGTCGAGGTCGTGGAAGTCGCGGACGGCGTCGCGGGCGAAGTCGGCGACGGCGGTCGAAACCGTGTCGGGCGACCCCGGCGCGACGACGAGGCCCGGACTGGTTCGGTCGTCGTCGAGGACGGCCCAGCGGTCGAGCTCGTCGCGGGCGACGTCGAGCGCCGCGCCCGCGGGGAGGTCGGTGTGAAGCGCCAGCGCCGCGTTCCCGCGGGTCTTGTGTTCGACCGCGGGGTTCAAGCGGACGAGGAGTCGCCGCTCGACGGTCCCGCCGCGGGCCTCGACTGCCTCTGCGACGAGCGTCGCCAAGTACGTCGTACACATCCCGAGGGTGCGGGAGTCGGTGTCGTCGAGGCCGATGACGGTCATCGCCGGAGATTGCCGGAGGGCGCAGTAACGCCTTTCGGGTCGGTCGCGGCTATATAAATGCGGCATCGAGAAGGGATACACGTCGGCGAGGGCGGCGATACCGGGGAAAACGCTTTATGGGCCGAATCGCTTATTGCCCCCTATGTCCCGGTCAGCGCTGGTTGGTAATGTCGCCGCGATGCTCCAAGACGCGGGCTTCGTCGTGAGCGACCGCATCGCCATCCGGCCGAAGAGCTTCGACCTCGCCGCCCGGAGAGGTGAGGACCTGTTGCTCCTCAAGATACTGGGGAACATCGACGCGTTCGACGGCGTCACCGGCTCCGAGATGCGACGCCTCGGCTCGTACCTCGACGCCACGCCGTTGGTCGTCGGGCTTCGGACCCGAGACGAGGACCTCAAACCCGGAGTCGTCTACTTCCGTCACGGCGTGCCGGTGTTGAACCCCGACACCGCCATGGACCTGTTCGTCGAGGAGGTTCCCCCGCTCATCTACGCCGCCCCCGGCGGTCTGTACGTGAGCCTCGACGGCGACGTGCTCGCCGAAGAGCGGCAAGAACGCGGGTGGAGCCTCGGACAGCTCGCGACCGAGCTCGGCGTCTCGCGGCGCACCGTCTCGAAGTACGAAAACGGCATGAACGCGAGCATCGAAGTGGCGATTCACCTCGAAGAGCTGTTCGACCGGCCCTTCTCGAGCCCGGTCGACGTGCTCACGGGCGCGGAGGACGTGCGCGACGCCGAGCCGACTCCCGAAGACCCGGACGTGGACCCCGACGACGAACACGTTCTGTCGGTGTTGACGCGCGCCGGCTTCACCGTCCACCCGACCGCCCGCGCACCGTTCAAGGCCGTCAGCGAGGACGCCGGACGCAAGAAGGAGACGAACGTCCTCACGGGCCACTCGTCGTTCACCAGAAGCGCCGAAAAGCGCGCCCAAATCATGTCTTCGCTCGGCGAAATCACGCGGACGCGCTCGGTCTACTTCGTCGAGGAACAGCAGAAGCGCGAGTCGGTCGACGGAACCGGCATCGTCAGCTGCGAGGAACTCGCCGCCATCGACGACCCCGACGAGATTCGCGACCTGATTCGAGAGCGGACCCGCGACCCCGCAGAGAGCTAACCGCAGGGTCGCGGCACGCTCTCGTGCGGTTGCTACTATGGTTATCATCGTCGCCAGCGTAGCGGTTGCTATGTCGAACGTGCGAGGGCCGAACGGGAACGACGGCGTGAGTGAGGAATCGCGGGCCGCCGTCGAAACGCTCGCGGCCGCGGTGTGGCGCGAGGCCGCCTCGTGGCCGGCGGTCGAGCGGACGGCGCTTTTCGGCTGCCCGTCGTTTCGGGCGAACGGGACGCTCTTCGCCGTCGTCTCCGAGCAGGGGCTCTCGCTCACGTCGCTGTCGGCCGAGTCGCGGGCGGCGGTGGCGAAACGACACCGCGTCCTGCCGTTCGAGGCGAACGGTCGCATCGTCGGGTCGTGGGCGACCGTCGATATCGAGCCGAGCCGAATCGCCGAACTCTCGGACGCGCTCCGCGCGAGCTACGAGACCGCGTGCGGTCGAAAACGAGAACAGTAAGCGGGAGCCCGACGGCCGCCGCGAGAGGGGAGGGGGTTACGCCGCCGAGCCGTAGGTCTCTTCGAGGTAGTCGACGATATCGTCGCTCTCGGGCATCCCCTCGACGCCGTGTTCCTCGTCGACGAGGACGGGAACGCCGGTCTGGTCGCTTACCTCCTCGACTTCCGTGCGCTCGGCGTGGGCGCTGGGAACCATCCGCGACTCGTATTCGAGGTCGAGTTCGGCGAGCTTGTTCTTCACCTTCGCGCAGTACGGACAGCCCTGCAGTTCGTAGAGGACGAGTTGAGACATCGCTCGGAGGTATGGAGTCCGAGCGGAAAAACGCGGCGGTGGTGTGTGTCGCGGACGCATCGGAGAGAAACGCACGCCCGCGGGGGAACCGAGCGGTCGCGGGTCGGCGTCTCAGACCTGCGCTTGCAGCATGCCCGAGGTGCGGATGACGAAGTAGAGGAAGAACGCGACGGCGAGTCCCCACTGGCCGGCGCTGACCTCGTCGTACTCGCCGGCGGCGACCTTCACGAGCGGGTACGAGACGATGCCCGCCGCGATGCCGTATGCGATGGAGTACGTGAAGGGCATGACGAGGATGGTCATACCGGCGGGGATGGTGACGGTGATGTCGTCCCACGCGACGTCGACGACGTTGCGGAGCATCACGACGCCGATGACGACGAGCGCGATGTGGGAGGCGTACTGCGGAATGGCCGTCGCGAGCGGGACGATGGCGAGCGAGCCGAGGAACAGGAGGGCGACGACGAGCGCGGTGAGGCCCGTGCGGCCGCCCTCTTCGACGCCCGTGGCGGACTCGATGTAGGTCGTGACCGTCGAGGTGCCGAGCATCGCGCCCGCGGTGGTACCGACCGCGTCGGCCATGAGCGGCTTGTCGATGTCGGGGAGGTCGCCGTTCTCGTCGAGGAAGTCTCCGGCCTGGCCGACGCCGACGAGCGTGCCGGCGGTGTCGAAGAAGTCGACGAAGAAGAACGTGATGACGATGAGGGCGAAGCTGAACGCCTCGACGTTGCCGAAGCCGGAGATGAACGCACCGGCCAGCGGCGTGATGTCGTAGGTGGCCGCCGAGGAACCGGCGACGAGACTGGCCTCAGACGAGACGACGCCCGAGACGGTGAGGCCCCAGCCGAGAAGCGACGTGCCGACGATGCCGATGATGATGGAACCGGGGACGTTCGCCGCGTAGAGCGCGAACGTGAAGAACAGGCCGACGATGGAGACGATGGCGACGGGGTTCGACGCGAGGTCACCCATCGTGATGAGCGTCGCGGTGTCGTCGACGACGATGCCCATCGCCTGCAACCCGATAATCGCTAAGAACAGCCCGATACCGGTTCCGACGGCCATCTTGACCGGTTCGGGGAACACCTTGATGATAGCTTCCCGCGCGCCGGCCGCGGTGAGCGCGATGAAGATGATGCCCTCGACGAAGACGGCCGCGAGCGCCGTCTGCCACGGGACGCCCAACGCACCGACGACGGTGAACGCGAAGAAGGCGTTCAGGCCGAGGCCCGGCGCTTGCGCGAAGGGTCGGTTGGCGTAGAACGCCATGACCGTGGTCGCGATTGCGGCCGCGAGGATGGTGACGACGGCGAGCATGGACTGGACCTCGCCCGGCGTGTACCCGGCGATGGCGATGCCGTCGACGCCCTCGATGTACGGTTGGTCTGTGAGAAGCGACGGGTTGACCACGACGATGTACGACATCGTGAGGAACGTCGTGATGCCCGCGAGAATCTCGGTCCTGACCGTGGACCCGTGTTTATGCACGTCGAAGTAGTTTGCGAGGGTTTCAGAGAGCCCCATGATGCACGACTAAGCATACCCACGATTGCACACATAAGCATTACCATCCTCCCGGGGAGAATTACCCACGAACGTGAGTTAAACGACCCATTCGACGTGTGAGAACGGCACAGAAGTGCCTATTTTCCCACCAGTTGTAAGTGAACTAACGAGTTTAGAGCCGTTTATCCGAGCGGCCGCGGGGGAGCCTCAGTCGAAACTGCTCAGCGCGCCGACCGGGGCGTCGGTGAGTTCGCGGGCGCGGTTCGTCCCCTCGTCGCCGACGGCGATGAGCGCGAAGACGCCGGCGATGTCGGCGTCGGCCTGCAGCGCGATGTCCAAGAGGAGTTCCTGCGTCTCGCCCGAGCGGATGAGGTCGTCGACGACGAGGACGCGCTCGCCGTCGTCGATGGCGCTGGCGGGGAGGTAGTAGGTGAGTTCGATGCCGGACGCGAGGCGCTGGCGCGACTCGATGAAGTCCTCGACGGCGGTCTCTTTCGACTTCTTCGCGTACGCGAGTCGCGCGCCGAAGTAGCTCGCCATCGCCGCGCCGAGAGTGATGCCGTCGGTCGCCGCGGTCAGAATCACGTCGGGGCGTTCGAGGTTCAGCGTGTTCGCCGCGACGGGCGCGACGAGGTCGAGGAACGACTGGTCGAAGACGACGCCGGAGTTGTCGACGTAGCCCTCGTCGTCGAATCGGACGCGGGCTTCGAGTTCGTCGGCGAGCGCGTCGCGGCCGACGCCCTCGACGACCTCCCGGGCGCGTTCGACCCCGGGCAGGACGTGCCCGTTGACGTAGCGGTTGAGGTCGCCGGCCGGCAGTCCCGTGAGTTCGGCCAGCTCGTCGTACGTCCGGGTCTCTTTGAGCATCCGGAGCACGGAGACAGCCTGCAACTGGAGTGCGGCCTTCTCTGCTCTGTTCATGCCTCCGCCTTCGTACTTGCACAAAAATGAATACTTCGATTGCCGATTCCGAGTGAATTAGTCACAAGCGTGTATTAGCGGTCGGCGTCAGCCAGCAGATCCTCGGCGGTGAGAAGCGACTCCAGTTCGATGTCGTGTTCGGCTAACAGCTCCGCTGCGCCCTCCTGTCGGTCCACGACGACGATGACGCGGTCGACGACCGCGCCGGCCTCGCGGAGCGCCTCCACGGCGTCGACGGCGCTCTGGCCGGTCGTCGCGATGTCTTCGAGGACGACGACTTCCTCGCCCTCGTCGAGCGCGCCCTCGATGCGCTTCGCGGTCCCGTACTCCTTCGCCTTCTTGCGGGCGATGACGTACGGCTTGTTCGTCTCGACCGCGGTCGCGGCCACGAGCGGGACCGCGCCGAGCGCGACGCCCGCCAGCTTGTCGTCGTCCGCGACGCGCTCCGCGAACGCCTCAGCGATGAGCTTCAGACACCGGGGGTCGGTCTCGAAGAGGTACTTGTCCACGTAGTAGCTCGACGTGCCGCCGTGGGAGAGTTCGAACTCGCCGAACTGGACCGCGTCGGCGGCTCGAAGCGCCTCGATGAGTGCTGCGTTCGCCATCTTGTTTCGAGAGGGTTCAGGGAGGCGCTTAAGCGGGACGGTTCGGGGGCGGTTCGGACCGGTCCGGAGGAAGTTCGGAGCGGTTCGAGGCGGTTCGCGATGCTCAGGGTGGTTCGGACGCGGCGACCCCCGCGACCGCGGAACTGTGGGCGACCCCTACTTTCCGGTCTTCTTCGTCACGCGGAAGTCGCGGGGCGGGTCGAGGATGCCCGCGACCGTCCCCATCGAGTGGACGACGGTGACGACCGGCGCGAGCGGGACCGCGAGCGCCCACGAGAACTTGTCGCGGCCGTAGTAGACCACGCCCCGGAGGTACCAGAACGCCGTGAGCGCGCCGAGCGCGAGCGACGCGAGCGCGAACAGGCCGCTGGCGACGAGGCCGACGCCGAGGACCGACAGGGGGACGGCGACGACCGTGACCACCGGCGAGAGCGCCCACGCGTAGTTGCGGACGCGAGTGAGAAGCTGATAGTGAGCGGGGAGCGCCGTCGCGGCGTCGAGGTTACCGGCGGCCCAGCGGCGGCGCTGTTGGAGAATCTCGGTGAGCGACGGCGGGGCCTCGTTGGCGCAGGTCGCCGTCGCGAGGTCGAACGTGAAGTCGTCGAGTTCCTGTGCGGCCGCCCAGACGAACGCGGTGTCCTCGACGAGCGTCTCGCGGTCCCACGTGACCGCCTCTTCGACCTCTCGGCGGACGGCGATACCGCCGCCCCACGCGAACAGCGGAATCGAGAGGCGCGTGAAGGCGCGCTGTTCTATCTGGACGCCCATCCGGTAGACGTCGGCGAGGTAGGAAAACAGCGAGTCGGTCCGACGCGGCCGCTCGCGCAGTTGGACCACGTCGGAGCCGGGAAGCCCGTCGAACGACTCCAGCAGGCTGTCCTCGTCCAGGTAGAGGACGTACTCGCGGTCGGTTTCGAGGTTCCGCCGCGCCCACTCGATTGCGCGGCCCTTCCGGACGGCGTCGCAGTCGAACTCGTCAGGGACGGCGTGGACCGCTGCGCCCGCGACGTCGATGTCGGTCTCGGCGACGACGTGGACCTCGTCGAACGACGCCGGGAGCGAGTCGACGGTCGATTGGACGACCGACTCGGCGTCGACGGTGAGGATGCGGACCTGAATCTCGTCGGGGCCGTACTCCGGGGCCGGGGGCTCGTAGCCCGCGCCGACGACGTAGGTGAGGACGACCCAGACGAGGGCCGTGAGGGTGAAAAGCGCCGTCGTTCCGACGACCAGCAGTTCGCCCGCGGCGGTCCAGTCGACCCCGCCGGGTGCGAGCCACGGCGCGGCCGTCCCGACGGCCGCGAGGACGGCCACGAGTCCACCGACGATGAGTGAGATTCGTTCTGTCTTCATCTGGCCGAGTCGCAACCGTCGGAGGGACTTGAACCGAGGCGTCCGTCCAGCGCAGTACGGGACGTTTGACCCGGATTATCCCGAGTTAATCGCGGTGTCTCGCGGTGATATCGGCTTCGTAACAGGAACGAGCGGGGACCGAAGGGGCGGCGGCGCGAGCGACCGCGGGACCGACCTCGTCGACTCGCGCGCGTCGGTTGGCGACCCGGCGCGCGGACGCTCGGCCGCCTACCACGGCTCGTTTTTCAGCCCGAGCAGGTACGCGCCGACGTTGGTGACGACGTGGAGCACGGGCGTCATCACGAGCACGACCGCGAGCACGGGGAGGGTGAACGTCGCCGAGAACCAGCCGGGCGCGGCGACGAGCGCGAGGACGAGCGCGCCGACGACGAAGTCGAGCTGGTCGAGGCCGGGGAAGGCGGCACCGCGCTCGCGGCCCGACCGACGCTTGAGGAACGACGCGCCGATGTCGCCGAGCATCGCGCCGAGCGCGAGGCCGAACCCGGCGGCGAGCGGGAACGTCGGGAGCGAGACGCCGAGTGCGCCCGAGACCGCGGGCCCGACGGCGTTGAGGACGACGGCGAGGAGCGTCCCGGCCAGCGTCCCGGCGGCGGTGCCGCGCCACGTCTTTCCGTCTCCGAGGACGCGCCGGCCGCCCCACGTGCGCCCGCCGTCGATGGGGCGGCCACCGCCGGCGAGGACGGCGGCGTTGTTCGGCACGTACGCGGGCAGCATCGCCCAGAAGGCGGTGGCGACGAGAGAGACGACCATACCGACCCGTCGGCGGCGAAGAATGTAAGTTCCGACGGTTCGTCGCCGTTCGAAGCGCCGGGGTCGTTCGATTTCGCGTCCGAACCGATGATAACCCTCAATAGCTGAGGGTCGTAATCATTCGTTATGATTCCGCCCATCGCGAGCAGGTTCGTCGCGGGAGAGTCCGCGGCGGGAGCGCTCGACCACGCCCGACGGATGAACGACGACGGCGTGGCGGTCATCCTCAACCTCCTCGGGGAGCACTACGGCGAACGCGGCCCCGCGGACGAGGACGCGGCGGCGTACGTCAGCCTCGTCGAGGACATCGCCTCGACCGGCATCGACGCCTGCGTGTCGGTCAAGCCCTCCCAAATCGGCCTCGACGCGGGCGACCGCGTGTTCGAGGAGAACTGCCGGCGCATCGCCGAGGCGGCGGACGAACACGGCGTCTTCCTGTGGTGCGACATGGAGGACCACGAGACGACCGACGTGACCCTCGACGCCTTCGAGGAACTCGCCCGCGAGTTCGACGGCGGGATGGGGCTGTGCGTGCAGGCGAACCTCAAGCGCACCCCCGAGGACCTCGAACGCCTCGCCGACGTGCCGGGGAAAATCCGCCTCGTCAAGGGCGCGTACGACGAGCCGGCGGCGGTCGCCCACAAGCAGAAATCGGCGGTCAACGAGGCGTACAAGGAACTCCTCGCGTACCTGTTTCGGGAGTACGACGGCGGTATCGCGGTCGGCAGCCACGACCCCGAGATGATAGCCTACGCCCGGGACCTCGGCGCTGAGTACGACCGCGACTACGAGGTGCAGATGCTCATGGGCGTGCGCGAGGACGCACAGCGCGAGCTCGCCGCCGAGGGCGTCGAGGTGTGGCAGTACGCGCCCTACGGCGACAAGTGGTTCTCCTACTTCTACCGCCGGGTCCGCGAGCGCAAGGAAAACGCCCTGTTCGCGCTCCGGGCCGTCGTCGGCGTCTGAGAGGGCGGTGGGGTGCGGGTACGCCCCCGTCCCGCACTAGAAATCCCCTTATGCCCGCGGGTTCACGTACCCGATATCAATGTCCTCGTGGAGACGCGACTTCGCCAGCGGCCTCGTGGTTCTCGTTCCGCTCATCGTCATCCTGTACGTCCTCTCCATTCTGTACGGCGCAATCGTCCGCATACCGGGAGTCGACCGCCTGTTGGAGTTTCCGGAGCCGTACACCTACCTCTCGGAGGTGTTCGGATTCTTCGTCGCCATCATCATCTTCCTGTTGTTGGTCCTCTCGGTCGGCTACCTGATGCGGACGACGGCCGGTCGCCTGCTCGAATCCGGCCTCGACGGCGCCATGAACAAGGTCCCGCTCGTTCGCGTCATCTACAACGCTTCTAAGCTCGCGGTCGAAACCGCTCTCACTGGTACCGAAGACCTCCAGAAGCCGGTCCGTCTCGAAACGTGGCCGGGCATCCGCATGACCGCGTTCAAGACCGGGAAGACGACCAAAGACGGCAAGGAGATCGTCTTCATGCCGACCGCGCCGAACATCACCACCGGGTTCGTGATGGAAGTCGACCCCGAAGACATCGAGGAGACCGGCGAGAAGGTCGAAGAGGCCCTCACGCGCGTCCTCTCGGCCGGGTTCGCAGAACAGGACCACGTGGACGAGTTCAACATCGAAGTGACCGAGGAGTCCGGCGACGGGCGCGTCCCCAGCAACGAGTAAGGATTCGGCGGCGGCGGCCGTCGCTATCGGGACGCGGCGGTACAGTGACGTGAAAAGGGAGCTCGTTTTCGCGGGCGTCTACTGCTCGTCGACGTAGGTGAACCACTCTTCGTGGTCGTCGGTGCGGCGCTCCACGAGGTCGAAGAAGGCGGTCTGCAGTTCTTCCGTGACCGGGCCGCGGGTGCCCTCGCCGATGACGACGTTATCGACCTTGCGGATGGGGGTCACTTCGGCGGCGCTGCCGGTGAAGAACAGCTCGTCGGCCGTGTTGAGTTCGCCGCGGCTGATGGTCGCGCTGTCGTCGACCTCGTAGCCGCGCTCGCGGGCGAGCGTGATGACGGTGTCGCGGGTGATGCCGTCGAGGATGCTCTGGGAGAGACCGGGGGTGTAAATCTTCCCGTCGCGGACCATGAAGATGTTCTCGCCGGGGCCCTCTGCGACGTTGCCCTCCTTGTTCAGGACGATGGCTTCGACGTAGCCGTTGCGGCGGGCTTCCTCGCCCGCGAGCATGGAGTTCACGTAGAGCCCGGTCGTCTTCGCGTTCGTCGGAATCTGGCTGGAGGCGTGCTTGCGCCACGACGAGACCATCACGTCGACGCCGTTTTCGAGCGCGTCCTCGCCGAGGTAGGTCCCCCACGGCCACGCCGCGATGGCGACCTCAGTCGGGTTGTCCTTGGGGCTGACGCCGAGCGAGTCGTAGCCGTAGAACGCGATGGGGCGGATGTATCCGCCGTCGAGGTCGTTGCGCCGGATGACCTCCAGGGTCGCCTCGGTGAGTTCCTCGCGCGTGTACGGAATCTCCATGTCGTAGGGCTTCGCGGACTGATAGAGCCGTTCGAGGTGCTCCTCCCAGCGGAAGATAGCCGGGCCGCGGTCGGTGTCGTAGGCGCGAACCCCCTCGAAGACGCCCGTCCCGTAGTGGAGACCGTGGGTGAGGACGTGCACCGTCGCGTCCTCCCAGTCCTTGTACTCTCCACTCTGCCAGATCGTCGAGACATCCATCTCGTCAAATCCCATGTAGTGGCCTTCGGCGGCCCCCCTCTAAAATCATGACGACCCGACCACCGCGTCCCCCGCGGTTTTGTCCGCGGGCCGCCATGACGGGGTATGAGCCTCGAATCCGTCGCGGTCACGGGCGGGACCGGAAACCTCGGGCCGACCGTCGTCGCCCACCTCCGCGCGAGCGGCTACACCGTCACGAATCTCTCGCGGCACAGCGAGTCGTCGCTCGCGGACCGCGACTACCGCGTGAGCGCGCTCGAACCGGGCGACCTCACCGCGGCGCTCAGCGACGTCGACGCCGACGCGGTCGTCCACCTCGGAACCATCTCGACGCCGACGAACGACCCCGGCCACCGCGTCTTCGAGAGCAACGTCCAGTCGACCTACGTCGTCCTCGAAGTCGCCGCCGCGCTCGGCATCGACCGCGTGGTCGTCGCCTCCAGCATGAGCGCCATCGGCGGGAGCTTCGAACCCGACCCCGCCCGCGTCGACTTCCTCCCGGTGGACGAGACCCACCGCGCGACGCCCTCGAACCCCTACGGCCTCGGGAAGTACGTCGCCGAGCAGACCGCCGCGGGGTTCGTCCGCCGCGACGACGCCCCCGAAACGGTCGCCAGCCTCCGGTTCCCGTGGATGCCGAGCGAAGAGGAGGCCCGCCGGACCTTCGCCGAGGCCGACCGCTCGCTGTCGGGACTGCGGGACGCCGGGCACTTCCACACCGCGCGCAACACGCTCTTTTCGTACCTCGGCAGAGAGGACGCCGCGCGACTCGTCCGTCGGGCGCTCGAAGCCGACTTCGCGGGCCACGAGGTGTTCTGGGCCGCGGCCGCCGACACCTCGACGACCGTCGAGTCGGCGAGGGTCGCCCGCGAGGTCTACCCCGGCGCGGAGGTGAGAACGACCCTTTCGGGCCACGAGGCGCTCGTCTCGACCGAGAAGGCGGAGCGGCTGCTCGGCTGGGAACCGACGTGGTCGTGGCGCGACGGGCGCGCGTGAGAAGGTAAACCGGGGCGGACCCCCCTCGACCGCTCAGACGAGTTCGTCGATGAGGCCGTCGCCGTCGACGAAGGCGAAGCCGTGTCGGTCGGCGTAGTCGCGGGCGGCGTCCTTCGAGAGGGCCGCGCCGGTCTCGTCGTCGAGCATCTCGCAGACGACGACCGCCGGCGGGATACCCGCCTCGTCGGCCATCGCGAGGCCGAGTTCGGTGTGGCCCTGCCGGTCAGAAAGCAGGTTCGGCGCGCCGCGGAGCAGGTGGACGTGTCCGGGCGCGCGGAACTCGCCGCCGAAGTCGTCGGCGTCGTAGTCGCCGGCGCGGGCGGCTTGGGCGACGGGCGCGAGTCGAGAGATGGTCATCGCGCGGTCGCGGTCGGTGATGCCCGTAAACGAGTCGCGGTGGTTCACGGTGAAGGAAAACGACGACCGAGAGTCGTAGGCGAGGTCGTGAGACGACGCGGCCGGGTGGTCGAGCACGTCGTCCATGAACGGGAGGCCGAGGGACTCTGACACGTCGTTCGGGAGAGCGACGCAGACGAGACCGCCGGCGTCGTTTCGCATCCGGGCCACGTCGGCGGGGCCGACCGCGCCCGCGGGGTAGACGAGGTCGGTCTCTCCCTCGCGGTCGTCGAAGTCGTGGACGAGCACCGGTTCGCCGGCGCGGAAGGCGTCGAGAACGCGCGAGACGGCGTCGAAGTCGCCGGTCGACTCGGCGGTGCGGCTCATTCGTAATCCGCCTCCTCGACGCGGACCGTGACCTCGTCGTCGTCGTCGAGGTCGAGTTCGTCGCGGAGCTTATCGGGCGCGATTATCTCCAGTTGCGACTCGTCGTGGTGGGTTCGCTCGGGGACGATGATGTGGACCGGCTCGTAGGACTCGTCGCCGACCGCGACCGAGGCGGCGTAACACGTCGCCGGGCCGAAGGTGCGTTCGTCGTCTTCCCAACCGTCTATCGGGACCGCGTCGAGGGCGGTCATGCCGGCGCGAGCGCGGACCGCGTCGTCGTCGAGGCGGACGTTCAGCGTGCCGGGGAACGGCTCGTAGCCGAGCCGGTCTTTGAACTGCTCCATGTAGCCCGAAAGCGAGATGTAGTGGCGACCCTCGCCCATCCCGCCGGTGACCTCGCCGTCGAGGACGACAACCGAGGGCGTCTCGAAGATGCGTCGGTAGTCGGCGTACTCCTGTCTGAGCGCGGACTCGCCCGCGTCGGTGATGGTTATCCACTGGCCGTCGGCGACGACCTCGCGGTCGATGAAGTCGGCTTCTTCGAGGCGCTGGAGGCGACGAGAGGCCGTCTGGTTCGACACGTCGAGTCGGTTCGCGACGCCGGAACAGGAGAGCTTGACCGGGCCGGAGCGCCCACCGTCGAGCGCGACGAGTTTGAGCGTGGCCAACTCGTCGTACCCGACCGCCGCGGCGACTGCCGATTCTGACATACCCTCGGCTTCGAACGCGCGCCCCATAAGCGTATCGTAAGTGGAATGCGTTCCAAAAATGAGATGGCTTGCGGGGAGAGAAGCGGCGGGGCGCGACCGCCGTGGATACGCGACAGTTCCAATCGCGGACGGGTAAGTCCGTCGGTCAGTCTATCGCGGCGAAAAGGGTGTTGTCCGGGGGCAACGCGGCCGAACCTCGCGATTCGGGAAACCGGTGCCGGCCGCTGTGGTCGGTGTGGGGGTGCGTTGAGACGCGGAAAGCGCCGTGGGTGTGTGGTGGGTAGTGCGGTGGGTGGTGTGGCGAGCGCGTGCTTCCGCGTGCGTCGGACCTGTCAAGGTCTGCGGCCGGGTGGCGACTTCAGAGGGAGGACGCTCTCCGCTCGGTGCTGACCTGTGAGATACCCGCGTTCGCCGAGCAACTGGGACACGCGTACACGTTGCCGTCCTGGTCGCCGAAGACTCGGACGAAGTTGTTCGACACGAACGCATCGCAGTGGTTGCATTGACTCATGGGTGGGGTGGTGAGAGCGGCGGGTCGCCGCCCGTGATTTGAATGTCGTCCGCTTACGATATACCACTATTACCTAACCAGTAAGGTATCGGAGCGAGCGGCGGTGAGACCACCCCGTCGACCGGGGAAGCGAGCGTCACCGTTCGATGCGGCGCGCGGTCGCTCGGACGGTTCGGAAAGGCCTTTAGCCGCCTATCGAGAATCCGCGTACATGTTCAGACAGTTCCGTGAGGAGGTCGAGACGGCGCTCTCTGCGGCGCTCTCGTCGCTCGACCTGCCCACCGACGACCTCGGGGTCGAGGAACCGCCGGAGGACGTACCCGCGACGCTCGCCTCCAGCGTCGCCTTCAGACTCGCCGGGGTCGTCGGCGCGCCGCCGCCGAAAATCGCCGTCGACATCGCAGACGAACTCTCCGTCGAGGGCTACGACTACCTCGCCGCGGTCGACACGCAGGGCCCGTACGTCAACTTCCACGTCTCCGACGCCTACTACGACGACACCCTCGAAGCCGCCGCGGCCGACGAGGAGTACGGTCGCCTGCCCGCGACCGGCGACAGCGTCGTCGTCGAGCACACGAGCGCGAACCCGACCGGTCCGGTCCACGTCGGTCGCACCCGCAACCCGGTCATCGGCGACGCCGTCGCCAACCTGCTCGACTTCGCCGGCAACGACGTCGACCGCCACTACTACGTGAACGACGCCGGCCGCCAGATGGCCGTCTTCACGTGGGCCTACGAGACGTTCGACGAAGCGGAACTCGACAGCGAACCCGCGCGCGAGCGCGTCGAGTACGACCTCGTCCGCTACTACCGCAAGGGCAACGCGTTCCTCGAAGAGGCCGACCCCGAGGAAGTCGAACAGGCCGAAGCGGAAATCACCGAGATACTCCAGGGCATCGAGGAGGGCGACGAGGAGACCTACGCCCGCGTCGAGACCGTGGTCGACCAGGTGCTCGGCGGCATGCGCGAGTGTCTCGAACGCCTCCCCGCGGAGTTCGACGAGTTCGTCAAGGAGACGCGGTTCATGTTCGACGGGAGCACCCGCGACCTCGCCGAGCGCCTCAAGGAGACCGACCACGCCGTCTACGAGGAAGACGCGTGGCAGCTCGAACTCGACGACTACGGCTTCGAGAAGAACCTCGTGTTCCTGCGGTCGGACGACACCTCGCTGTACACGACCCGTGACCTCGCCCACCACGAGTGGAAGTTCGACAACTACGACCGCGCCGTGACCGTCCTCGGCGAGGACCACAAGCTCCAGTCCGGACAGCTCCGCGCCGCGCTGGACGTCCTCGGCAACGACGTGGACAAACTGGAGAACGTCATCTACTCGTGGGTCAACCTCCCCGGCGGCGAGACGATGTCCACCCGCAAGGGGACGGGCGTCATGCTCGACGACCTCCTCGACGAGGCCATCGACCGCGCCCGCGACGAGGTCGAGACCCGCCTCGAAGGCCGCACCCGCGACGACGACCTCGGCGAGGCCGACATCGACCGCATCGCCCGGCAGGTCGGCATCGGCGCGGTCCGCTACGACATCGTCTCCAAACAGCCCACGAAGACCATCACCTTCGAGTGGGACCAGGCGCTCAACTTCGAGGCGCAGTCCGCGCCGTACATCCAGTACGTCCACGCGCGCTGTTGCGGCATCGCCGACGAGGCGGCCGCCGCCGGCCTCGACGCGAGCGAGGTCGACCCGACCGTGCTGACGACCGACGCCGAGCGCGACCTGCTGGCGACCATCGCGCGGTTCCCCGCCGTCGTCGAGGCCGCGGCCGACGACCTCGAACCCCACACCGTGGCGACGTTCGCCCGCGAACTCGCCGAGGTGTTCAACACCTTCTACCGCGAGTGCCCCGTGCTCGACGCCGACGAGGAGGTCGGCGCGGCCCGCCTCGCGCTCGTGGAGGCCTCGCGGAACGCGGTGGCGAACGCACTCGCTATCGTGGGCGTGGAAGCGCCCGAGTCGATGTGACCGCGGGCTGAGCGAGTTCTTCGGAGACGGCTTTTTTCCGGCGGTTCAGAAGAAAAGCGGGAGCGCCGCGGCCCCGGCGATGAGCGACCCGCCGACCGAGAAGACGACGGCGGCACCGCTGCCGAGCGCGAGGACGAGAAACAGGACTATCCACCAGAAGGGAACGGACTCAGAGTCTGCCATAGAGGGCTTTCCGCAGACGCGAGTAAAAGGCCTTCCCGTTTAGCCGAGGAAACGACTGAAGAATCCCTTTTTCTTCTCGTCGCGCTCGTCGTCGTCGAACGACTCGACCTCCTCGACGAGCGAAGTGGTGTAGACGCCCTCCTCGTCGCCGCCGGCTTCGGGCGATTCGCCGGCGTCGGCGTCCGCATCAGCATCAGCGTCGGCGGTACTCGGCTCGGCCTCGGCGACGAGGGGTTCGTCCGCGCCGTGCGCGTCCGTCTCCTCGGCGGCGGGGTCGAAGTCCGCAGGGACGGACTCCGCGGATTCGGAACCCTCAGATTCGGAACCCGCAGTCACCGGGTCAGCATCGTCCGCCGGCGTCTCGGAAGCCTCGGCGGGGTCGTCGGACGGTGAACTGGGCGACAGGTCGCCGACCGACTCTTCTTCGACCGCCCCTTCGGCGAGCGGGTCCGCGCCCGTCGCACCGGCGTCGGCGTCGACATCCAGGGCGGCCTCGTCGTCGGCGTCACCGAGGGCCTCGTCGTCGGCGGTCGAGGTGCCGCGAGTGACCGCTTCGAGGTCCGCCGCCAGCGGGTCGCTCTCCGGTTCCTCGTCGCCGACCGATTCGGAGTCGGCGACCATCGAGTCGTCGGACGCGTCGGCGGCCAGCGGGTCGGCCGGCGCGTCGTCATCACCGGCTTCGACGGCGGCCGCACCAGCGTCTGGGGCTTCGACGACACCGTCGGGTTCGGCGGAGTCGTCACCATCCATCGGGTCGGCGACTGCGTCCGCTTCGACCGCCGGTTCGCCCGCGTCCTCGGCGGGGTCCGCGTCGGGTTCGGTGGAGTCGTCCGACGCCTCGACGGAGCCACCGGAGAACGGAATCGACGCCGCGAGGTCGTCATCCGGTTCGGGGTCGGCGTCAGTGTCCTCGACCGCCGGGTCCGGGTCCGTGTCAGTGGTCTCGGCTTCGACTTCGGGTTCCGGCTCGGGGTCCGCTTCGGGGTCCGCGTCGACCTGAACGACCGACGTGTGCTCACTCGCCTCCGGCGTGTCCGCTTCGTCGTCGACTCGGCCGTCGTCGCTGGCCGCGTCGGAAGCGGGTTCCGCGGTGGCCGCCGGTTCGGGTTCCGTGTCCGACTCGTCCGCCGCGACCTCGGAGTCGGCCGAGTCGACCGCGTCGTCCGGAATCGGCACCGGCTTGCCGGTGAGCGCTTCGGCGAGGGCGCGGTAGCCCGCGGCCGCGATGCTGTCGGGCGAGCGGGCGACGACCGGAATCTGCGTGCTGAGCGCCTCGCGGATGGCCGGGTCCTCGGGGACGACGGCGATGACGCCGGCGTCGAGGAGCGAGGCGACCACGTCGGCGTTCGGGTTCGACTGGTTGACGCGCGTGAGGACGACGCCGACCACGTCGGCGCCGATGCGCTCTGCGAGCTGTCGGGTCTTCTCGGTGTCGCCGAGCGACTCGCGCTCCGTCGTGGAGACCAAGACGACCTCGTCGGCGAGCTTCAGCGGGACGAAGGTGTCGTCGCTCAGCCCCGCGCCGGTGTCGATGATGACGATGTCGTAGCTCGCTTCGAGCGCCGAGACGACCGGTTCGAGCTCCTTCGCGTTCGCCGTCGCGAACGCTTCGAGGGCGTTCGAGCCGGGGAGCACCGAGAGTCCCGCCGGTCCCTCGTAGACGGCCGCCTCGACCGCCGCCTCGCCTGTCAATACGTCGTGAAGCGTCGCCCCGTCCGGGTCGACGCCGAGCGCGCCGGCGAGGTTCGGCATCCCGAGGTCACCGTCGACGACGACGACGTCGTGACCGGCCATCGCGAGCGTCGTCCCGAGGTTGGCCGTGGTCGTCGTCTTTCCAACCCCGCCTTTCGCGCTGGCAACTGCGTACACCCGGGCCATAATTCCAACGTCGAAGTCCACCCATGACAGCCACATAAATGTTCTCCGACCGCGCTGGTCTCCACAATCAGTTCGTAGGGCCGCTCATGCGGCGAGATACCGCGGGACGTGCCCAGTCAAAGGTTACTTAGCCGCTGGAGGGACTAGGTGGAGTGATGAGTAGCGACGCCGAGGAGGCGAGCGAGGACCGCCGAAAGTACGAATTCAAGAAGGTCATCGAGGACCTGCGAGAGTACGAAGGGTCAGGAACGCAGCTCGTCACCATCTACATCCCCGAAGACAAGCAGATTTCCGACGTGGTCGAACACGTCATCACGGAGCACAGCGAAGCGTCTAACATCAAATCGAAGCAGACGCGAACGAACGTCCAAGACGCCCTGACGAGCATCAAGGACCGACTCCGGTACTACGACACCTTCCCACCGGACCGCGGTATCGTCATGTTCTCCGGAGCGGTCAACTCCGGCGGCGGCCAGACGGACATGGTTACGAAGGTGCTGGAGAGCCCGCCGGAGCCGATTCAGTCGTTCCGGTACCACTGCGACTCGAACTTCCTCACCGGACCGCTCGAGGACATGCTCATGGACAAGGGCCTGTTCGGGCTCATCGTCCTCGACCGCCGCGAGGCCAACGTCGGCTGGCTCAAGGGCAAGCGCGTCGAGCCGGTCAAGAGCGCCTCGTCGCTCGTCCCCGGTAAGCAGCGCAAAGGTGGCCAGTCCGCCCAGCGTTTCGCCCGCCTCCGCCTCGAAGCCATCGACAACTTCTATCAGGAGGTCGCCGGGATGGCCAACGACCTGTTCGTCCCCAAGCGACACGAGATGGACGGCATCCTCGTGGGAGGTCCCTCGCCGACGAAAGACGAGTTCCTCGACGGCGACTACCTCCACCACGAACTGCAGGACCTCGTCGTCGGGAAGTTCGACGTGGCCTACACCGACGAGTCCGGACTGTACGACCTCGTCGACGCCGGCCAGGACGCGCTGGCCGACCAAGAGGTCATCAAGGACAAAAAGCAGATGGAGGAGTTCTTCGAGAAGCTCCACCGCGGCAACGAGTCCACCTACGGGTTCGAGGCGACCCGGAAGAACCTCGTGATGGGGTCGGTCGACCGCCTCCTCATCTCCGAGGACCTGCGGAAGGACATCGCCATCTACGACTGCGACGGCCAAGAGGAGTATGAACTCGTCGACCACCGTCACAACACGCCGACCCACGAGTGCGAAGGCGGCTCGGAGGCCGAACTGAAAGAGCGCGAGGACGTCATCGAGTGGCTCATGGACCTCGCCGACCAGCGCGGCACCGAGACGAAGTTCATCAGCACGGACTTCGAGAAAGGCGAACAGCTCTACGACGCGTTCGGCGGTATCGCCGGCATCCTCCGGTACTCCACCGGCGTCTAAACGACTCCTCCTCGGCGTCTTCGCGCGCCACGGTGTCAGACAGCACGGAGCGGCGGCGCTCAGAGGAACGCGTCCAACTGCGCCTGCCGACGGGCGACGTCGAAGTGAGGGTCGGCCGCCTCCCGCTGGAGTCGGTCGAGCGTGAGATGCACGTCGATGCCGGACCGTTCGGCGAACTCGACGCAGTCGACGATGCCGGCGCGGTTGAGCGCCAGCGAGTCGAGCATGCCGACGAGGAGCGCGACCGAAGCGCCCGCGTCGCCCTCGGGGAGCACGTCCGCGAGCGGGCGCGAGTCGCCGTCGGTCGGCGCCGTCTCCGCCGGGTGAAGTCGGAGGCAGCCGGCACACAAGCCGACGGTCAGCGCCGCCTCGGGCGCGTGAGACTCGAGCGGTTCGGGCACTGCGAAGACGGCGAGTTCACCGTCGCAGTCGGGACAGGACATGGAAGTCACTACGCGCCGAGACGGTGAAAAACGGTCGGAGACCCGACCGAGAGAGAACTGGAGAGAGAACGGTCGCGCGGGGTCGGCCTCAGTCGGCCGTCGCCGCTTCCGCTTCGGCGGCGGCTTCCTCGGCGGCGCGTTCTTCCTTCTCTTCTTCTTCCTTCTTCGCCTTGATCTTCTTCAGGCGGAAGATCTCCTCGCGTTCCTGTTCTTCGAGCTTCTGCTCGATGTACTCCTGGTTCTCGTAGAGTTCCGGCAGGAGTTTGAACTCGAGCGCGTTGACGCGGCGCTTCGTCGTCTCGATTTCCTCGAGCATCTTCTTCATCGCCGTCTCGACCTCCGCGGCGAGGATGATGGATTCGAGGAGCTCCTCGTAGGCGTCGGCGGCCTCGTCGATGCGGGCCGAAGAGCCGAGCAGCCCGTAGCCGCGCTGGTCGAGGGTCTTTTTCACGCGCGAGGACTCGATCTGCGGGACGACGACGCCCATGATGTTCTTGGACTGCGTCGTGATTTCCGGGTACTCCTTCAGCGCGGCGGCCGCGCCGCGGACGGCCACGTCGCCCTCCATGGCGCGGGCCATGTTGATTTTGTTCTGCGCGCGCTCGTAGTCCTGGTTGAGGTTGGCCCGCACGTCCTGGGCCTGGTCGAGGATATCCATGAACTCCATGATGAGCCCGTCACGCTTCTGTTCGAGCGTGTCGTGGCCCCGCTCGGAGAGTTCGATGCGATCTTCGATCGCCATCAAGTTCTTGCGGGTCGGCTTGACGTCTTCGGCCATCGTTGGCGGGGGTTGTTCGCCTGGGGTGTTAATCTTTTACTGTCTGGCCGGCCGGACCGCCCGAAATCCGTCGTGACGGAGTGATGTCACGTCTGTCGGTCGACGACCGCGGTTCAGTTCGCGGGTCGCCACGGTGCTGATGTCGACGTACCGAGAGCGGTAGACATCGAGCGGCTATCGAAAAACGAAGAGACCCGTTAGTATGGCTCCCCGTCGAAGAATCGAGAGATGAGTTTTCGCTCCGCCGCGTGCAGGTGCTGGTGAAACGTCGCCCGCGAGACACCCATCGTCTCCGCGAGTTCGTCGCCGGTGACGGCGTGCGGCCACTCGAAATACCCGCCGAGATAGGCGAGTTGGAGGGCCGACTGCTGGCGGTCGGTCAGGTCGTCGTTGACGCTCGCGACGAACTCGCGGCGCGCCTCCGGCGGTTCGGAGCGGTTCGTCACGGAGCGGAGTTCGGCGTTCGCCGCGACCGACTTGAAGTCGTCGAGGAGCGCCCGCCCCGCCACGCGGTCGGGGACGACGACCGTGAGTCGACAGCCGAGGCGGTCTACTTCGAGGTCGACGAGTCGCCCGCCCGCGTCGGCGACGAGGTGGACGAGCGACCCGTCGGCGAAGGTGAGTTCGTAGAGTTCGGCGTCGTCACCGCGGGGGAGGACGTCGACGCTCCGAAGGCCGTCGAGCGCGGTGTCGGCCTCGTCGAACTCCGTCGCGGGGTCCGTCGAGACGAACAGACTCACGGTCCCGTCGTCGTGCTGGGCCGAGCCGCGGTACGAGAGTTCGCAGTCCCCCGCGGCGGCGAGTCGGACCAGCGGCTGCGTCTCGTCGCGCACCTCGATTTCGAGTTCGAGCCGCTCGTCGGACAGCAGGGACCGCCGGCTCTCGAACGCGTCGATGGCCGCGCCGACCGCCCGACCGAGCGTCCCGAAGACCACCCGAACCTGGTCGTCGAGTTCCGCGGCGTCGGTGTAGACGGTCAACACGCCGTAGAGCGTCCCGCGGTGGGCCAGCGGAACCGCGATGACCGAGTCGAACGGGACGAGCGCCTCCCCGGAGACGCTCCCGTCACCGACGGTCGCCGACTGGACGGTCCGCGTCTCCGCGGCGCGAGCGGTGGGGTCGTCGGGGTCGGACCGGTCGATTTCGAGGCCGTCGAGGAATTCGGTGTCGGTTCCGGCCCGCTCGTTCGGGACGATGACCGCCGGTGCGAGGTCGCAGTGACCGACCCACGCGCAGGTGAACGACCCGGTGGCGGTGACTCGGTCGCAGACGGCGGCTTCGAGTTCCTGTCTGCTCTCCGCGCGGACGAGCGCGCTCGTCACGTCCGCCAACAAGCCCTCGATGTGCTCCACGAGCGTCTGGAGACGCTCGCGCTCTTCGTCGACTCTCTCGGCGTACCGCTCGGCGGCCGCCTCCGCGCGCACGCGCTCCGTGATGTCGGTCTGGAAGCCGACGTAGTGTGTCACCTCGCCGTCCGGCCCGCTCAACGGCGCGACGTCGACCCGGTTCCAGAACGTCTCGCCGTTCTCGCGGTAGTTCAGCAGTTCGACCGACGCCGACTCTTCGGCCTCGATGGCGCGGCGGAGTTCGGCAACGCGCTCGGGGTCGGTGTTCGGGCCCTGAAGGTATCGGCAGTTCCGCCCCAGCGCCGCGTCGGCCGAGTAGCCGGTCATCGCCTCGAACGCCTCGTTGACGTAGACGAGCGGTCGGTCGGGAAGCGAGCAGTCGGCGACGGTGATGCCGACCGGTGCCTCGTCTATCGCCTGTTCCTTCAGGTCCTCGGTTATCTTGCTCGCGGCCGTCGCGCCGCGGCGACGCCACGCGACGACGCTTTCGACTCGTTCGGGAAGCCGCTCGAAGAGGTTCGAGTCGACGACCGGCACCACGTCGGCCGCGCCGGCGTCGCGGGCGGCCGCCGCCGAGAGGTCGCCGTCGGTCGGGACGACGACGACCAGCGGGACCGCGAGCGCGCCGTGGACCGCTTCGACGTCCGCGAGTCGGTCGGTCGCAAGCACGACGCAGTCGACCCGGTCGTCCTCGGCGCGCCGGGCCACCGCATCGACGGACGCGGCGAACGACACCGAAAGCGGCGAGAGCGCGTCGAAGAGTCGCTCCCGGTCGACGGCGGGACCGACGACCGCGAGGACGTGCGCGCGAGACGAAGTGGCGTCCATACGGGGGTGTGGTCGCCGAGCCATAAGGAAGTTCTCGCGGACGGTGGACGGCGGACGGCGGACGGCGCGCGGCCGCACGGCTCGGGGCGCGAATAGAAGAGGAGAATCGAACCGAGGGACGAACGCGGCGTTCGTCGCGGTCTAGGCTTCCGCTTCGACCGACTCGGCGTCTTCGTGGTAGTAGTCCTCGATGAGCTCTTCGTCGATACGGTTGAGCTCGGACTTCGGGAGCATCGACAGGAGGTCCCAGCCGATGTCGAGGGTGTCCTCGATGGACCGGTCCGTGTCGAAGCCCTGGTTGACGAACTCGGCTTCGAAGCGCTCGGCGAAGTCGAGGTACTTGTTGTCGCGCTCGGACAGCGCCTCGCGACCGACGATGTTCACGAGGTCGCGCAGGTCTTCACCCTCCGCGTACGCCGCGTACATCTGGTCGGACACGTCGGCGTGGTCCTCGCGGGTGAGGCCCTCACCGATACCGTCGTCCATGAGACGCGACAGGGACGGAAGCGGGTTGATCGGCGGGCGGATGCCCTGCGAGTTGAGGTCGCGGTCGATGTAGATCTGACCTTCCGTGATGTAGCCGGTCAGGTCCGGAATCGGGTGCGTGTCGTCGTCACCCGGCATCGTGAGGATGGGAATCTGCGTGACGGACCCGTCGCGACCCTGGATGCGACCTGCACGCTCGTAGAGCTGTGCGAGGTCGGTGTACATGTAACCGGGGTAACCACGGCGACCGGGGACCTCTTCGCGAGCCGCACCGATCTCGCGGAGCGCCTCGCAGTAGTTGGTCATGTCGGTCAGGATGACGAGGACGTGGTAGTCCTTGTCGAACGCGAGGTACTCGGCGGTGGTGAGGGCGAGACGCGGCGTGACCGTCCGCTCGACTGCGGGGTCGTCCGCGAGGTTCGTGAAGACGACGGAGCGCTCGAGTGCGCCCGTGCGCTCGAAGTCCTCCATGAACTCGTTCGCCTCTTCCTGCGTGATACCCATCGCGCCGAAGACGACTGCGAACTCGGACTCCTCGCCGCTGTCTTCGTCCTCGGGCACCGTCGCCTGACGGGCGATCTGGAGCGCGAGGTTGTTGTGGGGAAGCCCCGACGCGGAGAAGATTGGGAGCTTCTGGCCGCGGACGAGGGTGTTCATGCCGTCGATGGCGGAGACGCCGGTCTGGATGAACTCCTCAGGGTACTCGCGGGAGTAGGGGTTGATTGCCGCGCCGACGATGTCCCGACGCTCGTCGGGGACGATTTCGGGGCCGCCGTCGATGGGCTGGCCGGACCCGTCGAGCACGCGGCCGAGGAGGTCCTCGGTCACGGGCATCTTGAGGGTCTCGCCGAGGAACCTGACGGACGCGTTCCTGTCGATACCGGTCGTGCCTTCGAACACCTGAATCGCGACGAGGCCCTCGGAGGATTCGAGAACCTGTCCGCGCTTGGTTTCGCCTTGGGGCGTCTCGATTTCGACGATTTCGTCGTAACCGATCGGCTCGTCGACCTCGGCGAACACCAGCGGGCCGCTGATTTCGGTGATAGTCTGGTATTCCTTCATGGTCTCAGTACAGCTCGCGGAGCTGCTCGGTGATCTCTGCTTTGAGGTCCTCGATGTACGCCTCCCAGTCTTCCTGCACACCGATGCGGTTCAGACGGGGAGCCGCCTCGATGGCCTGAATCTCTTCGACGGGGACGCCGGCTTCGAGCGCCTTGAACGCCTCGTCGTTGAACGCGTGGATGGCGGTGAGGATACCGTACGTCTTCTCGGGGGAGCAGTACGTGTCCGTCGGGTGGAACGCGTTCTGCTGGAGGTACGCCTCGCGGAGGTAGCGAGCGATTTCGAGGGTCAGCTGCTGGTCCTCCGGCAGGGCGTCCTTACCGACGAGCTGAACGATTTCCTGCAGTTCGTTCTCCTCGTCGAGCACGTCGACAGCCCACTGGCGCTCTTCGGCCCAGTCGTCCTCGACGTTCTCGACGAACCACGGGTCGAGCTGCTCTTGGTAGAGCGAGTACGACTCGTTCCAGTTGATCGCCGGGAAGTGACGGCGCTCTGCGAGGTCCGCGTCGAGCGCCCAGAACGTCTTCACGATACGCAGGGTGTTCTGCGTGACCGGCTCGGAGAAGTCGCCGCCCGGCGGCGAAACCGCGCCGATGACGGAGACGGAACCTTCCTCGCCGTTGACGGTCGTGAAGTAGCCGGCGCGCTCGTAGAACTCGGAGAGACGCGCGGCGAGGTACGCGGGGTACCCCTCTTCGCCGGGCATCTCTTCGAGACGCGAGGAAATCTCGCGCATGGCCTCGGCCCACCGGGAGGTGGAGTCGGCCATCAGCGCGACGTCGTATCCCATGTCGCGGTAGTACTCCGCGATGGTGATGCCGGTGTAGATACAGGACTCGCGGGCCGCCACGGGCATGTTGGACGTGTTCGCGATGAGACACGTCCGAGCCATGAGCGGGTTGCCGGTCTTCGGGTCGTCGAGTTCCGGGAAGTCCTCGATAACCTCGGTCATCTCGTTACCGCGCTCGCCACAGCCGACGTAGACGACGATGTCCGCGTCGGCCCACTTGGCGAGCTGGTGCTGGGTGACCGTCTTCCCGGACCCGAACGGACCCGGAATCGCGGCCGTTCCGCCCTTCGCGATGGGGAACAGACCGTCGAGGATGCGCTGCCCAGAGACGAGCGGTTCGCGCGGGGTCTTCTTCTCCGCGGCGGGACGCGCCTGACGCACCGGCCACTCCTGGTGCATCGTGATCTCCTCGCCGTTGTCGAGTTCGACGACCGTCTCGGTGACGGAGAACTCGCCTTCCTCGACGGCGACGACCTCGCCGCCCTCGAAGTCCGGCGGGACCATGACCTTGTGTTCGATGGTCACGGTCTCGGGGACCGTTCCCACGACGTCGCCGGAGGCGACCTCGTCGCCCTCGGAGACGGTGGGTTCGAACTCCCACTTCTTTTCGAGGTCGATACCCGGCGCGTCGACACCGCGGTCGAGGAACGCCGAGTTCATCTTCTCCTCCAGCACGTCCAGGGGGCGCTGCACGCCGTCGTAGATGGCGTCCATCATCCCCGGACCGAGGTCGACGGTCAGCGGTTCGCCCGTACTCTCGACGGGTTCGCCGGGACCGACACCGGAGGTCTCTTCGTACACCTGAATAGTCGTGAGGTCGCCCTCGATTTCGATGACCTCGCCCATTAGGCCTTCGTCGCCGACGTAGACGACGTCGTTCATGCGGGCGTCGAGGCCACGGGCGGTCACGACCGGACCACTCACGCTTGCGATGACTCCGTCCTCGCGAACGGAATCTTGTGTTGCCTGACTCATGTTTGGTTATTCGTCCATCAGATCGATACCGATTGCTCTCTTGATCTGGTCACGGAGGCCGCTCGCGCCGCCGGAACCGCCGAGCGTCACGAGCGTCGGCTCGATGCTGCGCTCGACCGACTGCCGGGCGTTGCGCGAGAGGTGGTCGAGGTCGTCTTCGTGCATCACGATGATGCCGACGTCCTCGTCCTCCAGCGTTCGCGTCACGGCTTCGTCGAGTTCGTCGTCCTTCGCTTCGTCCGGGACGTTCTCGAACTTGCGGACGCCCGCAAGCCGAAAGCCCGTGGTGAAGTCCGGACTGCCGATAACTGCGATTTCCTGGCTCATAGGATGACCAGCTCCTCTTCTATTGCATCGGGGTCCAGCCCGGCCTCGCGGCCGCGGGCGATGGCCCGGATGTTGTCGACCTCGCGCTCCTTGGCGAGGATGTACGAGACGATTGGCGTGACGGAAAGCGGGAACACGTAACCGAGCGTGTCCGCGTACTCCAAGAGCGCCGCGTCGAGGGCGCGCTCGAAGCCGATGAGGCTGTCGGCCTCCTCGAGGTCCGAAAGGGCCGTCGAGAGGCGGTCGCCGTACCGGCTGTCACGAATCTTCGACACCAGCTCGTCCGGGCTGGTCGCCAGCGACGCGAGCTCCGACGCGCGGAACAGCGTGCCGCCCTCGATGAAGTAGTCGACGGGGTCGAGGTCGGCACCGCTGCGAGCGATGCGGAGCGCGTTGCGAGCGTTTCGGAAGTCGATTTCGGCTTCGAGGAACTCGCGGTACTTCTTTGCCTCTTCGCCGACGACCAGACCCTCGAGCAGCTGCTCGTAGAAGGCGCGGTCGACCGCGTTCTCCAGCGGGACGAGGACGCCGACTTCCTCGTACTCCTCGTAGGCGGCCGCGAGGCCGTCACCGAAGATGGTGCCGGAGAGGATACTGACGACTTCTTCCATCTCGCCTGCGTCGAGCAGTCGCGAAAAGAGTCGGTCGTCGAACTCGCCGGCGCGGATGAGGTCGGATTCGACCTCCTCGCGAGATGCGCCGGAGTAAATGCCGCGGATAATCGTCTTCACGTTCCACGCGTCGAACTTGCGGAGGTACCGCGCGATGAGGTCGTAGAGGCGGCCGTCTGCCCAGTCGAGGATATCGTTGAACTGCTTCGCCAGATTCTGGTTCAGCGCGTACTCGATGAGGTCGACGCCGGAAAAACGGCTCCCGAGCGCGTTGACCTCGGTCTCGTACTCCGATTCCTCCATGAACCGAGCGATTTCGGCCGGTCCCATACGGACCAGTTTGCGGTACTCCTCGTCGCCGAACAGGGCACTACGTCGCGCTCGAACGCGAGCGATGACGTATTCGGGATTCGAGCCGCCTGTAGTGCTCATTGGTCGTCGAACAGTCGCGCACTCACTTCCTTCAGATTGTCCTCCCAGACTGTGTCGAGGACCGAGTCGAAGGTGTTGTTCACCCGGACGCGCGAGTTCGAGCCCTCGACCACGACGCCACCGAGGCAGTCGCGCTCGCCGGCGAACTCGTAGCCGTCGTAGTCTTCGAGGATGCTCGAAAGCAGGTCCTCGTCGTCGGCACGGCCGTAGACGGAGACTTCGTCTTCGTCTTCGAACTCGACCGACGCCGCGTCGAGCAGCGAGCGGGTGAGCTCTTCGCGACGGTCGCCTTCCAGCTCGGCGAGCTCGCTTTCGACCTGCTCGCGGACGCGCTGGAGCACGTCACGACGGGCGCTGAGTCGAGCCTGCTTGGCTTCGAGTTTCGCGCTGGAGAGCGCCTGTTCGCGCTCCCGTTCGAGTTGTTGCTCGACGTCCGCCTTCCGCGACTCGAGGAGTTCTTCGGCGTCGGCCTCGGCCTCGGCGACGATTTCGTCCGCCTGGTCCTGGCCGTCCTGCCTGATGTCCTCTGCGCGTGCGCGGGCTTCGTCTCGGATGTCCTCAACGACGTTGTCCAAACTCATAATGGGAAAGAGAGGGGGTGCTTAGGCCGCGAAGACAACGACCAGTGCGAGGATAACGAGGGTCTCGGGGAGAACCGTAAGGACCAGCCCGTTAACGAAGAGGTCCTCGTCTTCCGCGATGGCGCCCATCGCAGCGGAACCGATGCCACGCTCCGCGTAGCCTGCGGCGAAGGCGGCGATACCGACGGAGAGGGCCGCTGCAGCGCCTTCGGTGATCGCAGGCGAGGAAGCGGTTTCATTCTGCAGTGCAGTCATGAGGGGTTCAAGTGCTTCAATCATTGTGTGTTCCTGAGTACCGGATTGTCGTCTCCGAACGTCTGCATGTGGCGTCAGCCGTATCATAAAGGTTCCCAAAACGTCTGGAGCGGTCTGTCTACGACGGCGGAATCGTCGTCATTGCAAAAGCGGCCGCTCCGAGCGAACGAAGTCAAAAAAGAATCGCCGGAGAGGGTTAGTCTTCGGTCGTGAACTCGCGGTCGTACCCGAACGGATTGTACTCGCGGCCGCCGCCCTCGAAGAACTTGTTGAAGAACTCGACGTACTCGAGACGCACGGCCTGTAGGCCGGCGCTCGTGACGCCGAGCGCGAGGACGACCAGGTGACCGACGACGAGGACGAGCAGTCCGCCCACGACGCCCGCGGCACCCGTGTGGAAGATGCCGCCGAACAGGACCTCGGTCACTTCGTAGCCGTGGTAACTCAGCGTTTCACCCGCGCCGAGTGCCGCCACCGCGGCGGAGTCGGGCATCCCGCCGAGCCCGAAGTGCCAGCCGCCGTGGTCGTCGACGTACACGCCGAAGACGAGCAGGTTGACGGCGAACGCCATCGACGCCTTCGCGATGAGGACCGCGCCGAGACGCGTGTACGACAGGACGTTCGAAAGCGGGGCGGCGAACTCGACGAGTTCGGCCAGTTCGGCCATCCCGAGGAGCACCGCGCCGAGGATGTACATCCCGAAGCCGGCCCAGCCGACGATGAACGAGAAGCCGGAGAAGCCGAGCGGGATGAGCCCGTCAGCCGCGAACGTGGTGAACAGGAACTCCGGCGGCACGCCACCGAGCGCGTCGCTGAAGATCCAGATCCACAGGCCGTTCAGCATGAGGATCCACGAACCGCTTTCGAGGACTGCGTCCTTCGCGCCGTGGAGTTCGTAGTTCTCGAAGAAGTCGAGGATGTACCCCACGTTGATGTGGAAGATACCGACGGCGACGCTCACAGTGAGCCAACCGAGGGCCCACTCAGAGGTGGCCGGCGACAGTCCCTTCTCGATGGGCGGGTGCGACATCCCGAGCACGCCTTCCCAGAAGTACTCGGTGATGAGGTGGAAGCCGAATATCTCGCCGTAGAGGATGCCGAACAACGTCGTGAACAGCCCCGCGGCGATGGTGACGCCACCCATGCTCTTGATCGCGCCGTCATCGAACTTCGAGTAGAGGAAGAAGCCGATGGCGGTGTAGATGACACCGTACCCGAGGTCACCGATCATGAACCCGAAGAACGTCGGGAACGTCAGGAACAGGATGATGGTCGGGTCGAACTCGTAGTAGCTCGGGCGATTGACCGCCTGAACGAGGATTTCGAACGGCTTGACTGCGCCGCTGTTCTTCTGGACGACCGGCGGGTCGTCGCTGGACATCGAGACGGTTCCGCCGTCGGTGGCGGCGACCGTGCCACCACTCTCGGCGACATCCTCGCGCGCGTGGTCGTGCCCGTCACGCGAGAACTCGGCGCGTTCGAGCTCCTCGACCGCGACGTGCTCGCCGACCTCGTCTTTGAGCGTGCTCGCGAACGTGTTGTACCGCTCGCTCGGAATCCAGCCCTCGGCGACGAAGGCGTTCTCCGTCGTCGCGAACGAGAGCGGCGCTTCCGTCTTCTGGACGTCGATTGCGAGGCGCTCTTCGGCGGCGAGGAGGAACTCGCCCTCCTCGACGGCGATGTCGTGAAGCTCGGACTCGACGGTCTCGAGCTTCGACTCGATTTCGCGCTTCTGCTGTTCGAGGTTGCGGATGTGCTCTTCGGGGCTTCCCGAGGCGTCCGGGACTTCGAGCGTGGCGAACTCGACGCCGACGAGCGCGTCGGCGAGCGCCATCTCGTCGGCACCGTCGACCGGGCGGCCGAAGATGGCGTGCGTTCGCTCGCCCGAGAAGATCTCGTAAGCGTTGATCTCGTCGGCGTCGACGACGGCGCGCTCGACGGGTTCGACCTTCCCCTGTCCGACGACGACCTGCAGCGTCTCGTACCCCGAAAGCAGGTCGAGGTCGAGCCCGAGGTCGACGAACGGCTCCATCGCGTCGATTTCTTCGTCCACCGCGCGGAGCTCGTTTTCGAGCTCTGAGCGGCGGTCGTCCAGTTCGTTGACCTCGGCTCGAATCTCTTCGAGGGGCTCGCCGAGCGCGTCGTCGGGGACGATGCGCTGCCGGCCGGAGTCGGTGTCTTCGACCCCGAGGATGCTCTTGAGCGAGCGGACGGTGACGAGCTTGTCGGACGCGCTCTCGGCGCCTTCGATGGGCGACCCCGTCTCGAATCCGAACTCCTCCTGCCACGAGCCGTCGTATTCGGTGACGTGCAGCAGTCGGAGGTCGTGGACAGCCTCGATGACCTCGGGCATGACGCCCTTGGAACCGGTCACCGAGACCTTGCTCATCTGCTCAGGTCTGAGCATCAACCGCCTCCTCGAATTTGCCGATGGCGAATTCGACCGCGTCGTCGATGTGGTCTTCCGCCTCGGCAACCAATTCGTCGCGGGCGTCCTCGCCTTCTTCGAGGATGCGTTCCCGCTCCGTCTCTATTTCCGCGCGTCCCTCCTGTAGACGCTCGGATTCGAGCTCTGCGGCCTCTTCTTCGGCCTCGGAGCGAATCTCATCGGCTTCGCGACGCGCCTCCGCGACGAGCTCCTCACGTTTGGCCTCGGCCTCTTCAACGATGTCGTCGGCCTCCTGCTCGGCCGTTTTGATTCGTTCGAGAACCTCTTGTCTCGGCATACTCGTATCACAGGAACGTTGCACAAGCGCTGTATAAGGTGTTTGCGGAAAGTCTGTGACAGACGCTCGGGGAACGCGGCGGTTTACCCCCCGTGAACGCCGACCGGCGCGGCGAATCCGCACCGTTATCATCGGTGAGTCCTAATCCCGGCGCGATGGGAGTCCTCGAAAACAAAGCGCGGGCCCGCCTGTTCTACAAGTACCTCTCGAAGGTGTACGACCGGGTGAACCCGTTCATCTGGAACGAGGAGATGCGCGACGAGGCGCTGGAGATGCTCGACATCCAGCAGGGCGACCGCGTCCTCGACGTGGGCTGTGGCACCGGCTTCGGAACCGAGGGACTGCTCCGCTACACCGACGACGTCCACGGCCTCGACCAGAGCATCCACCAGATGCAGAAGGCGTGGGAGAAGTTCGGCAAGAACGACGAGGTCAGGTTCTATCGCGGGGACGCAGAGCGGCTCCCCTTCGCCGACGACTCCTTCGACGTCATCTGGTCGTCCGGCTCCATCGAGTACTGGCCGAACCCGGTCACCGCGCTCGAGGAGTTCCGACGCGTGGTGAAGCCGGGGAGCAAAGTCCTCGTCGTCGGTCCCGACGACCCGAAATCCGGCGTCTTCCAGAAGTTGGCGGACGCCATCATGCTGTTCTACGACGAGGAGGAGGCCGACCGAATGTTCGAGGCCGCCGGCTTCGTCGACATCGAACACCACATCCTCCAGCGCCAGCCCGGCAGTCCGCGGGCCATCGTGACCATCGCGCGCGCACCAGAGGAATAAATCGCGACCGCCGCGTTCGACTCGGACGCTCGTTTTCGTCACCCCTGACTCACGACGCGCTCGCTTCGAGCACCGCGACCGGCGTCTCCCCGTCGAAGACGCGGACGGTTACCGTCGCGCCGAGTTCGATGTCCGGGTCGTTCGTCCCCGCGAGTTCGAGCGTCGCCGTCTCGCCCGCGGTCCACCGGGAGTCGGCCGCGGCGTTGAACGGACCGGTCGGTCCGGGACGGAACCCGCTGGCCGAGAAGAACGGCACGGGCGGTTGGTGGGCGAGCGGCTCTCCGTCCACGGAGATTCGAATCGCGAGTGACTCCACGTCGAGTGGCGCGCCCCCCTCGTGGGTCAGCGACAGCGTGTCGCCCGAGACCTCGAGCGACAGCGCCGTCGGCCGGGTCGGCGTCGGCGAGGAGTCGGCCGCGTCGAACGCCGCCGCGCCGACGGCGGCCGCGACGACGACCACGAGACCGATGAGGAGCACGCTCCCGAGGAGCACGGACGAGCCGCGAGTCGAGCGGCGGAACTGACGGGACATCGAGACGGGGTGGCCCCGTCATGGGATAAGAAGCTCCGGTCAGATGACCGCCGGCGGACCGGGCGGTGCGCCCTCCGAACCGACCGACGCGGAACTCGTCGACTCGGTCGGCGTCGAGGTGATCATCGCGGCGCTGTCGTTCGCCTCCGCGGTCGTGTTCATGACGAGGTCGGGCATCGGCGTCGGTGAAGTGGTGAGCACGACCGCCGAGTTGCCCTTAATCACCGTAATGGTGTAGGGGGACGACGGCGAGACGGTCCAGAGCGTCCCGTCGGTACCGGTGTGGCCGAGAAGCGTGCTCTCTTGGCTGGCTTCGAGCCCGATGGTGACGTTCGCGTCTACCGGGTCGTCGCTCCCGCTTTCGTTCAGCTGGATTCGGAGCGGTCCGCCGGGGTAGGTCCGGTCGACAGTGAGCGCGAGGCCGTCTTTGACCTCGGTCGCGACGGCCCCGGTCGCAATCGAACCGAGGGGGCGGGTCTGCGATTCCTTGAACACCCGTCCGCTCCCGGCGTCGACGTAGGCGGTCAACTGACCGCGGTCGTAGTTGATTCGCACGCGGTGGCTGTCACCGGCGCTGATGACGTTGGTCCCGTTCTGCGCGGCGCGGCTCGAGTAGATGGTGGGGTAGCTCTCCGCGACGATGTCGAGCGCCTCCTCGTAGGAGACCGTGCTCTGGTCGCGGTTGCGGAGCCCGGCGCGGTAGGCCTCGCGGACGTACTCTCCGTCAGCTACGACGCCGAGGACGACGCCCGTCTCGCTCGTTCGGACGGAGAACCGCGCGGCATCGGACTCCCCGGTCATGACCAAGACGGCGTACTTTCGGACGGGACCCGTGAACGTGTCGAGTTCGCGTTCGAGCGCCGCGAGCCGGCCGGAGTTGATAGAGAAGTCCGGCGTCTCGGTGGCGAGTTCCCGGAGGGCGACGCGTCGCTCGTTGAGGCCGCGGGCCTCGGCGTCGATTCGCGCGAGTTCGACGAGGAGTTCGCGCGCGGTGAGCTCCCCCGCGTTGAACTGTTCGACTGCGGAGCGCTGTGCGCTTTGCAGCGCAATCGCGCGTTGCTCGATGCTGTTTATCTCGTCGAGAATGAGCTGTTGGCGGGTGCTGTCGTCGCCCGCGGACTCGATACGCTCGATCGACGCGCGCGACTGAACCTCGCCGCTGGCATCGAGGCCGGCGAAGCCGAGGGACGGGCCGAGGTCGACATGGGCGGGCTCGACGGTCGCTCGAACCAGTTGCGACGACGGGATATCGAGGACGTGAATCGTCTCGTTGGACGGGGACTGGACCTGCGCGGGGGCCGGCTCGTCGAGAGCCGTCGCTTGGGCCGAGCCGTCCGCGGGACCGACCGCGCCGAGAACCGGCGACGCCACCAAGAGCATGACGACGACGAGCGGGAGGGCCTTCATCGCCGTGAGGGTACACGGTGCCGGTACTAAAATGACCCTCTTGACGCCGTCGTCCCCACGAGCCACGGGAGTCGGCCTCGGCGGCGTATGACGCTGTTGAGTCGATGGAAAGCGTTTTCATCGCCGGATGAAACGGATTTACGTATGCGGAGCGCCGCCCTCATCGTTGCCCTCCTCACCATCGTCTCCGGCGTCGCAGTCCCGGTGGCGGCCACAGATATGACTGCGGTTGGCGCTCACGGCGTTGACGCGGCAGTCGACGATTCCGGAGTCGGCGATTTCGGTACCGACTCTCGCTCGCAAGCGCCCGCCGCCCTCGGCCGCGCACCGCTCGTCACCCAGCAGACGAGTCTCGAACGGTCGCCGCGGACGGAGATATCGATTCGAGTTCGCGACGACCGCTCGGCGGACTGGCGCATCGAGATGCGCTACGAGCTCGAGACGCGAAACGAGACCGCGGCGTTCGAAGAGTTCGCACAGGAGTACGAGCAGGGAACCACCGACGTCGGCCCCGACGCCGCCTTCTTTCAGCGCGTCAGCCAGACGGCCGCCGAGCAGACCGGTCGGTCGATGACCGTCCAGAACGCGACGACGACGGGGTACGTCGAAAACGGGACCGGCGTCCTCGTGTTGAGGTTCACGTGGACGAACTTCGCGGAACAGACCGACGAAGGGCTGCGCGTCGGTGACGCCTTCTCGGCCGGCGGCGGCGAGACGTGGGTCACCTCCCTGCAGTCGAACCAGAACCTCACGATTCAGACGCCCCCGGGCTACGCCGTCAGCGACACGGACATCCCGCTGGAGAACAACGCCGTCGTCGCCGAGGGACCGCGGACGTTCGAGTCGACCGAGCAACTAAGCGTGAGTTACGTTTCCACAGGGTCGGACGGAGCCATCCCGTGGACGCTCGTCGGTGGCGGTGCCATCGTCTTCTTGGTGCTCGTGGCGGGTGTCGTCCTGTTCACCCGGCGGCGACCGGGCGACGCGGACGCGGTCGAACCGTCGGCATCGACGCCCACGCGGCGTCAGGAGCCGACGCCGGAACCATCCGACGAACTCGGCACCGACGGAGAGGTTGACGACGACGGCGAAGCAGGCGAAGCGCCCGACGATGTCGACCTCGACTTACTCTCGGACGAAGAGCGGGTCGAACTCCTCTTGGAACGGAGCGGCGGGCGGATGAAGCAGGCGAACATCGTCAAGGAGACCGGCTGGTCCGACGCCAAAGTCTCGCAGCTCCTGTCGGCGATGGCCGACGAGGGGCGCGTCGAGAAACTGCGCCTCGGCCGCGAGAACCTCATCTCGCTCCCCGACGAGGACGAAGACGAGGAGTAATCGGGCGACGGCGTCGCCGACGACCGCGGTGCGAAAACGTTTATTCTCCCCGGTCGGTAGTGAACGTTGATGAAAGTTCTCGTAACCGTCAAGGAGGTCGCCGAGGTCGAAGAGGACTTCGAGCTCGACGGGCTCCGCGTGGCGGACCAGTACCTCGACTACGACCTCAACGAGTGGGACGAGTACGCGGTCGAGGAAGCCGTCCAAATCGCCGAGGAGAGCGACGACGACGTGGAGGTCGTCGCCGTCACCATCGGCCCCGAGCGGTCCGAAGAGACCATCCGCATGGCGCTCGCCAAGGGCGTCGACCGCGCGGTCCGCGTGTGGGACGACGCGCTCGACGGCGTGGACCTGCTCGACGTGGGCGCGAAGACGCGCCTGCTCTCGGCGGTCGTCGAGGAGGAAGACCCCGACCTCGTCCTGACGGGCGTGCAGGCGAACGACGACAGCTTCGGCGCGACCGGCGTCTCGCTCGCCTCGGCCATCGACTTCGAGTGGGCCGCGGTCGTGAACGCGCTCGACCTCGACGCCGACGGCGGCGTGGCGAACGTCCGCCGCGAACTCGAAGGCGGCGTGGAGGAGCTCACCGAGGTCGACCTGCCCGCGGTCCTCACTATCCAGACGGGTATCAACGAGCCCCGCTACGCGAGCCTGCGCGGGATTCGGCAGGCCCAGTCGAAGGAGATCAAGCCGCTCGCGCTCTCCGACCTCGGCCTCGACGCCGCGGCCGTCGAGTCCGACCTCGTCCTGACCGACGTGTACGAGCCGGAGACCGAGTCCGACGCGACCTACTTCGAGGGTGACGCCGGGGAGCAGGCCGCCGACCTTGCGACCGTCCTCCGCGAGAAGGGGGTGGGCGCGCAATGAGCGACGTGCTCGCCGTCGTCGAGCACCGCCGCGGAAGCCTCCGCGACGTGTCGTTCGAACTCGTGACGGCCGGCGCCGACCTCGTCGGCGACACCGGCGGCGACCTCCACCTCGCGGTCATCGGCGGCGACGTGGACGCCTTCGCCGAGGCGCTCTCGCTCGCCGGCGTGGACGCGATTCACACCGTCGCCGAGGGTGACGAGTTCAACCACGACGTGTACGTGCAGGCCGTCGAGGCCCTCTCCGAGGAGCTCGACCCCACGTACGTCCTCATGGGCAACACGGTCAACGGCCTCGACTACGCCCCCGCGGTCGCGGAGCGCCTCGACCTCCCGCTCGTGACCGACGCCATCGGCCTCCAGAACGACGGCGGCCTCGTCGTCACCCGCGAGATGTACGCCTCGAAGGTCGAATCGACCGTCGAGGTCGACGCCGACCGCGCCGCGGTCACCGTCCGCCCCGGCGAGTGGGACGCCGCCGAGGAGCCGGGCGAGCCCGCGGTCGAGGCCTTCTCGTTCGACCTTGACGAGTCACGCGTGCGCTCGCGCGTGACTGGCTTCGAGGAAGTCGGCAGCGGCGACGTGGACATCACCGACGCCGACGTGCTCGTCTCCGTCGGCCGCGGCATCGAAGAAGAAGAGAACATCGAGCTCGTGCAGGAACTCGCCGACGCGCTCGGCGCGACGCTCTCGTCGTCGCGGCCCATCGTCGACAACGGCTGGCTCCCCAAGGACCGGCAGGTCGGCCAGTCCGGGAAGGTCGTCACGCCGAAGTTCTACATCGCAATCGGCATCTCCGGCGCCGTCCAGCACGTCGCCGGGATGAAGGGTGCCGAGAACATCGTCGCCATCAACACCGACCCCGACGCGCCCATCTTCGACATCGCCGACTACGGCATCGTCGGCGACCTCTTCGAAGTCGTTCCGGAGCTTATCGAACAGTTCGAGTAAACGTTCAATCTTTTTGGTCCAGGTTTTTGCGGACGCGAACCTGTGAGCGACGTCTCCGGGGCACGTGTTCTCTGAGCGCCGCACCCCAGTCGCGCGGTTTCTCCAAATCCGGTACGTACTTCCCTACCCAACCCTACGAACCGACAATGGAATACCTGGAGCGCCGGGTCACGATGGTAAACGACCGCCTCGAGGAGGTCGTCTCGGCGGTCGAGCCGTCGGAACTCGCCGACCAACTCGACCACGTCGCTCTCGCGGGGGGCAAGCGCGTCCGCCCCGCCGTGACCATCCTCGCCTGCGAGGCCGTCGGTGGCACCCCCGAGGACGCCGTCGACTTCGCGGTCGGCGTCGAACTCGTCCACAACGCCTCGCTCGTCGTCGACGACATCATCGACCGGTCCGACATCCGCCGCGGCACGCCCAGCGCGTGGGCCGAGTACGGCTACGGCCCGGCAATCATCGCCTCCGACGGCCTGCTCGGCGAGGCGTTCGCCCTCCTCTCGTCGTCAGACCGCGCCACCCGCATCGTCGCCGAATCGATGGTCGAACTCGGCGAGGGCGAGGCGACCGAACTCGTCGCGGTCCCGTCCAACGAAGACGAGTACATGCAGCTCGCCCACCGCAAGACGGGCGCGCTGTTCCGCGCCGCCGCCGAACTCGGCGCCGTCGCCGCCGGCGGCGACGCCCACGTCGTCGAGGCGTTCGGCGACTACGCGGCCCGCGTCGGCGTCGCCTTCCAGATTCGCGACGACGTGCTGGACGCCACGGCCGACGCCGAGGAACTCGGGAAGCCGACGGGACAGGACGCCGAGATGGGCCGGCCGTCGCTCGTACAGGTGACGGACCTGACCCCCGAGGAAGCGAACCGCCGGGCCCGACAGCAGGCCGACGAAGCGCTTTCGGCCCTCGACTCCTCGGGCGTCGAAGACTCGGAGCCGCTGGAGTACCTCCGCGACCTCGCGGAGTTCGTCATCGTCCGCGAGAGCTGACGGGGCGACTTCGAGTTCGGCACCGACGACGCTGAAAACCGACAGAAAACGCCGAGCGGAGCGACCGCCCGCGACTGATTACGCGGGTTGCTCGCCGTCGCCGTCCGAGCCGGTCGGATAGCGCGACTCCGCCACCGCGAACGTGAGCGTGCTCAGCACGCCGAGGAGCGTGCCGACCGTGAGCGCGACGGCGAGGCCGGGGAGGTAGAACTTCTGGACGCCGACGACGCCCTCGGGGAGGAAGAAGCCGGAGAGCGCGTACAGCACGATGGCGATGGCGAACACGTAGAACGGCGCGTTGAGGTAGCGCCACTTGAACCGGTCGTGGAGGTACTCGTCTGTCACCTGCCCGAGGCTGCTCGTGATACCGGCGGCGGCGAACCACTCGACCGCGCCGTGGACGAGCGTCGCGAGGATGAGTCCCGGCGCGGGGTCGCCGCCGACGCTGTCGGAGACGGTTTCGAGGAGTTCGACCCCGCGGACGCCGCCGACGACGAGGAGCGCCGCGGCGGCGACGTAGGTGATGATAGTGACGCGACCGGCGTAGAGGACGTTGCGCGCACGGTTGGCCGCCTCGTCGACGGCGGATTCGAGGCCGAGCCCGCGGAACAGCGTGTACAGGCCGAGGAGCGCCGAGATGAGACCGAGGACGACCGCGCCGGGCACGTCGAAGAAGCTGGCGATGGTGACGAAGGGGTAGATGAGAAGCAGGATGCCGAGCGGGACGAGGATGGTCCCGCGGGTCTCGGGGTCGGCGAGCACCTGCTTCATCGTGTAGTACATCGATTCGAGGTTCTGGGCCTGTCTGACGACGACCCGACGGACCCCGTCGATGGGGACGCGAGAGCGGATGACCGGCAGGACCGACTCGTCCTGTGCGCCGTCGGTGATGACGATGGCGTGGACTGGCTCGCCGGTCGAGAGGCTCGCGAGGACGGTGTCAATCTCGTCGCCGATGGCGCGGTTCGCTTTCACGTCGCTTCCTTCCAACCCGGTGACCGCCGCGACCTCGACCTCCTCGTCTTCCGATTCGAGGAGTTCGTCGTGGACCTGAATGCCCTGAAAGAGGACGTTCACGTCGGAGTCCTCCGGGTCCGCGGTGGCCAGCGCCACCGCGGCGTCCTCGACGCGCTGTCGGCCGACGACGGGCGTCGAGAGACCCGTCTTGCGGCCGAGGTCGTCGTCGAGGTCGACACAGAGGACCAAGAGCATCGTTGACTCCTATGCCACGGGGATATATCTGCTTTCGGGGGCGCGGTCGCGGTGGCGCGGTCCGTCGGTCTCGCGGAGCGAGCGGGCGGTCGCCGGGGCGCGGTCGTCGTCCTCTTCGGTTCGCCCCGGTCAGTCGGTCGCGCCGGCCTCGCCGACGGGGTCGAAAAGCACCTCGAAGCGCGCCCCGGACCCGCCGTCGACGACCCGAATTACCCAGCCGTGGGAGTCGACAATCTGCCGGACGATGCCGAGTCCGAGGCCGTTTCCGTCGCCGTCTTTGGTGGAAAATCCCGAGTCGAAGACGTGGTCGCGAATCGACGCCGGGATGCCGGGGCCGTTGTCCTCGACGAAGAAGCCGCGGTGCGATGGGAGGGCACCGACGCGAATCACGAGCTCCGAGTCGTCGCTCGCGGTGGACGCGTCGTCAGGGTCGCTTCGGCCGTGCTGGAGCGCGTTCCGAAACAGGTTCTCGAAGAGCCGCGTCGCCCGGCTCTCGTCGGCTTCGACCACCGGGAGTTCGCCGACCTCGCAGCGCACGTGGCCGGCGTTGGGCGAGCACATCTCCCACGCGGTTGCCGCGGCGTCCGCCAGCGAGACTTCCTCCGCGTCGAGGACGGAACGCCCGTCGCGGGCGAGAGAGAGCACGTCTTCGACCACGTCGGTGATGCGCCGGTGGGCGCGTTCGACGTGGTCGAGGTGGCTGCCGTCGTCGAGTTCGCGGGCGAGTTCGAGTCGGCCCTGAGCGACCGCCAGCGGCCCGCGAATGTCGTGCGAGAGGACCCGGGCGAAGGCGTCGAGTCGGGCGTTCTGCTGGGTGAGTTCGCGTTCGTGACTGATGCGCTCGGTGAGGTCCGACATCACGCCGAGGATGTTCGTCACGTCGCCGTTCTCGTCGAGGAGTGGGACCGCGCGGGCGTTCGCCCAGCGGATGGTCTCGCTCCCCTCGGGGATGAACCGGAACTCGTACTCGTACTCGTACTGCTTGTCGACGCCGCCGTCTCGGATGTCGGCGAACATCTCGTCGATGGCTCGCCTCAGTTGGTCGCGGTCGTCGACGTGGACGAGTTCGAGGAACGAACGCGGGTCCTCGTAGAGGAGCGACACGTCTCGCCCCCAGACGCTCTCGAACTGGTCGTTGATGTAGACGATGTCCAGTTCGGTCGGCTCCGAGATGAACACCATGTCCGGGAGCGACGAGATTATCTGCCTGGTGAGGCGCTCGGAGCGCCTGAGGAGCCGTTCGGACTCCAGTCGGGCCGTGACGTCCATCGCGGTCCCGACGACGACGGACTCGCCGTCGACCGCCGTCCGCTGACCGGTGATTTCCAGCGTCGTCTGCCCGCCGGTTCGGTCGCTGACGCGGACGGTGTACGACATCGATTCGACGCTTCCGTGTTCCCGGCTCTTCAGGCTCTCGTCGACGATGGCGCGGTCCTGCTCGACGATGAAGTCGGTGATTGGGCGGCCGACCACGTCGTCGGTGTCGTAGCCGAGCAGGTTCGAGAGGTACTCGTTGACGAACTCGATTCGACCGTCGCGTATCACGTACAGGCCGACGAGCGACTGGTCGGCGATGACCCGGACCCACGCGTGCAGTTCGTCGAGTTCGGTCGACTGACGGGCCGCGGCGGCCGCCTTCGAGATGCGGTAGGCGAGCACCGCGAGTTGAGCCTCTGTCGGCGGTTTCTCGACCACGTCGGCGACACCGGCGTCGAACGCCTCCCGTACGACGTCCACAGAGTCGAGCCTCGTGAACAGAATCACCGGCGGCGGGTTGGGTAACTCTCGGAGACGGAGCAGCGCGTCGAAGCCCGTGGAGCCGCCGAACTCGAACTCGGTGACGATACAGTCGAACGGCGACTCGGCGTGCGCCTCGAGCGCCGCGACCGGGTCGTCGACCGCCGAGACCTCGAGACGGTCGCACGCCTCGAGCGCCGGAACCGTGTCTGCGACGGTTTCGGGGTCGTCGTCGACGAGAAGGACCCGGACCGGACCTTCAGCGTGGACGACGGGACCGAGAGACATGACATACTGTCAGTCATATACAACAATAACCGTACCGGCGGGCGGAACGGTTCCCGGGCAAAGTCGGACGCCTTTTGACGATGCGCCAAGTACGGTTCCGTAATCGAATGATCTCGAAGGGATGCGAACAGTGCGCCATGGGCGGCAAGATGGTGCTGTTCGTCTACGGGTACTGCGACCAGCGCGATTGTTTCTACTGCCCGCTCGGCGAGAATCGCAAGAACGTCACCGACGTGTACGCCAACGAACGGAAAGTCGAGTCCGACGCGGACGTCATCGAAGAGGCGAAACGCATGGACGCGCTCGGCTCGTCCATCACCGGCGGCGAGCCACAGGAGGCGCTCGACAAGACCTGCCGCTACATCTCGCTTCTCAAAGACGAGTTCGGCGAGGACCACCACATCCACCTCTATACGGGTATCACGGGCGGTCGCGAGAACATGCGCCGCCTCGCCGAGGCCGGCCTCGACGAGATTCGCTTCCACCCGCCGCTCGAACTCTGGGGCGACATGCACGGCACCGAGTGGGAGGACATCCTCTACATCGCCCGCGAGGAGGGCCTCACCCCGGCGTTCGAGATTCCGGGCATCCGCGCGGAACGGGAGTTCCTCGACTTCCTCGACGAGGGGGCCGCCGAGTTCTGCAACATCAACGAGTTCGAGATGTCCGACGGTAACTACCGCCGGATGCAGGAGAAGGGCTACGAACTGCAGGACGGTCACATGTCGGCGGTCGACGGCTCGAAGGAGGCCATCCTCGACGAGATGGGCGACCACGAGCGCGTCTACTTCTGTACCTCCGTGTTCAAGGACGCCGCCCAGCACCGAAACCGCCTGAAGCGCATGGCCCGCAACCTCCGCCGGCCGTTCGACGAAGTGACGGACGACGGCACGCTCGTCTACGGCAAGACCTACACGCCCGCCGAGCGCTTCATCGAACTCGGCGTCCCCGACGAGTTCTACAGCATCAAGTCGAACCACGTCGAGGTCGCGTGGTGGCTCCTCGAAGAGATGATAGAAGACGGCGACGTGGACGACGGCGAAATCGTCGAGCAGTACCCGACCTACGACGGCACGGTCGTCGAGCGGACGCCACTGGCCTGAATTCGGACGTTTTTGGTCCAGATTTTTGCGGAGTGAGTGCGAGCGTCACGACCGGAAGCGGTGGTGCCGCCGCGCCCGAGTTCTCGTGAGCGCGACGAACAGACTCGGCGTGAGCGCGAGCGCCGCGGCCGCGGCCGTCGTCGGACCGAGCGGAAGCCGCATCGCGACGCCGGCACCCGCGACCGAGACGCCGACGAGCGCGCCCGCGGCGATACCGACGCGCTGTTGACGGTGCGTCGGGCGGAACCCGCGGGCGTCGGCGTAGAGCGCCCCCGAAAGCCCGAGGACGAACCCGAGGAGCGCGCTCACCGTTCCGAGGCGGGGCGCGAGCGCGAGGAACGCCGCGCCGACGACCGCACAACAGACGAGCGACTGGACCGGAGACAGGGGGTTCACGTCCGCGCCGAACCGAACCGCGTAGGCGACGGGCGGAAGCGTGACCACCACCGCGGCGAACACGCCATCGAGCGGTTCGACCGTGGCGCGTTCGAGGACGGCGGTCGTCGCGGTCAACAGCCCGATGGCCGCGCCGAGGCCGAGGACGACCCGCGGAGGGAGCGCCTCGGAGGGGTCGTCAGACCGGAGGACGCCGAAGGCGGCGAAGGGATAACAGACGACGGCACCGAAGAGGAGCGGGCGAAACAGCGTCCCCGAGAGGACCGCCGCGGAGACGGTCGCGGACAGGCCGAGGAAGACGCCGATGAGGAGTGCGAACTCGGGGACGCGTTCTGCCATACCGCGGGGTTCGGGCGAGCGACAGAAAGCGTTTCGGCGGGCGGCGGGCTACCCGCAAGCGTTTAGAGTGCCCCTAGTGTACCTCCCCGCATGTCCGACTGTCCACTCGCGGACGACTGCCCGAGCTTCTCAGAACGAATCGCGGGCATGGGGTGCCAGTACTACGGCGACCGCGGCGGCGCGGAGTGGTGCGACCACTACGAGCGCCCCATCTACGAGCTCAAACAGCAGCCCGTCAAGCCGGGCGAGGAGGTCATCGTCACCGTCGAAGACATCCACGAGAGCGGTGCGGGAGTCGGTCGGACCGAAGACGGTTTCATCGTCTTCGTCGACGGACTGCTGCCGGATGCGCGCGCCGTCGTCCGCATCGACCGGGTGAAGGGGAGCCACGCCCGCGCGAAGAAAATCGTCGAGCGCCTGCCGCTGGACCCCGAAGCCGAAGACAGCGAGGCGGGCGAGACGGGCGAGGCGACCGGAGCCGACACCGAATCCAAATCCAAATCGAGCGGTCGCGACGGCCCGAAGCGCCCCGAGGCGCTCGGGAGCCGAGACAACTTCTGGGGCGAATAACGCCGACTCGTCGGCGACGTCCCGTGGACAGTCAGCCTGCTGTATCTTTTTTCACCCCCGAGACCTACCCCGTGGTATGAGCGACGCCGGACGCGACGACGAGACGGTCCCCGACGTAGACGAACTCCTCGATAGAGCCGGGTTCGACCCGGAGACGAGCGTCCTCACCCGGAGGCAGGCAGAGGTGCTCGCGCTGCGCGAGCGGGACGTCCGCCAGTCGACCATCGCCGACTTCCTCGGCACCTCGCGGGCGAACGTCTCCAGCATCGAAGCCAGCGCCCGCGCCAACGTCGAGAAGGCCCGCGAGACGGTGACGTTCGTCGACGCGCTCACCGCGCCGGTCCGCGTCGAGGTCCCCGCCGGAAGCGACCTCTACGACGTGCCCAAGCAGGTGTACGACGCCTGCGACGAGGCGGGCGTGAAAGTGAACCAGACCGCGCCGGACCTGATGAAAATCGTCTCCGACGCGGCCGGCGACGCCGTGGAGGGGCGAGAAATCAAAGAACAGCTCTTCGTCGGCGTCACGAGCGACGGGCGCGTCCGGGTCCGCCGGCACGCCGACGGGGTCTGACCGCGCGCCCGCGCTGGAATCGCTCTCACCGCCGGCGTCCTCGGTTCACCCCACGTCGTGCCGCGAGGCCCACGCTTTTGCTCGCGGCGCTCGTCGGCCCGCGCATGGAACTCGGACTCGACGGCGACACGGTCGTCGTCACGGCGAGTTCGGCCGGCCTCGGGCGCGCGAGCGCCGCGGCGCTGGCCGACGAAGGAGCGAACGTCGTCGTCTGCGGGCGCGACCCCGAGCGCCTCGCGGCGACCGAATCGGACCTGAGCGACCTCGACGGCGACGTGCTCGGCGTCGAGACCGACATCACGAGCAAAGGAGACGTCGAAGCGCTGGTCGAGGCGGCCGTCGAGGAGTTCGGCGGCGTCGACCACGTCGTCACCTCGGCCGGGGGCGTGCCGCCGGGCGGGTTCGCCGACCTGACCGAACAGGAGTGGTACGGCGCGTTCGACATGCTCGTCATGAGCGCTGTCTGGACCGTGCGGGCGGCGCGGCCGCACCTCGAAGCGAGCGACGCGGGGACGGTGACCTGCATCACCTCCACCTCTGTCAGGGAGGTCATCGACGACCTCATCCTCTCGAACGCGGTCCGCCGCGGCGTCATCGGCCTCGTGAAGTCGCTGTCGCGCGAACTCGCGCCGGGCGTGCGGGTGAACGCGGTGCTGCCGGGCGCACACGAGACGAGTCGCATCGAGGAACTGGTCGAGGCGGCCGTCGAGCGCGGCGACCACGAGACCTACGAGGAGGGCCTCGACTCGTGGTCCGACGGGATTCCGCTGGGTCGCGTCGGCGACCCGCGCGAACTCGGCGACGTGGTCGCGTTCCTCGCCAGCGACCGCGCGAGCTTCGTCACTGGGGCCTGTGTCCCGGTCGACGGCGGACGACTGCGGAGCGCCTGACGCGGCGCTCGACCCGTCTCAGAACGCGTCGCGGTCGCGGAGGATAGAGACCGCATCGCGCACTTTCTGCGCGTCTTCTTTCGGCACGACGAGCACGCGGTCGCCCCACGCGACGACCGCGAGGTCGGAGACGCCGACGAGCGAGACGTTCGCGCCGTCGGTGGCGACGACGTTGTCCGCGGCGTCGACGAACACCGGGTCGTCGCCGAGCGCGACGTTGCCGTCCTCGTCGGCGTCGACGATGCGTTCGAGGGCGTCCCACGAACCGAGGTCGTCCCACTCGAAGTGGACCGGCACGACCGCCGCGTCCGCGGCGCGCTCCATCACCGCGTAGTCGATGCTGACGCCCTCGACCGCTTCGAAGCCGGCGTCTGTCTCCCCGTCGTCGAGGGCGTCGAGGAGGGGCGCGAGCGGCGAGTCGCGGACGGCCGAAAACAGCGCCTCGGGCGTCCACGCGAACATCCCGGCGTTCCAGAGGTAGCCCTCGTCGACGTAGCGGGCGGCCGTCTCGGCGTCCGGTTTCTCGTGGAACGCGGCGAGGTCGCGGTAGCCGCCGCGGTCCGCGCCGGGTTCGATGTAGCCGTAGCCGGTGTCCGGACGGGTCGGGTCGACGCCGAAGGCGACGAGCGCGCCGGTGTCGGCGGCGACGCGCGCGCCGCGGGTCATCGCCTCGGCGAAGCCGTCGCCGACGTGGTGGTCGCTCGGGAGGACGACGACGACCGGGTCGTCGTACAACTCGGCGATTCGGTGGGTCGCGTAGACGAGCGCCGGGCCGGTGTCCTTGGCCGCGGGTTCGACCACGACCTCGGCGTCGGGCGCGTGGTCGGCGATGTCGTCCGCGAACGCGGGCCGCGTCGAGACGACGACGTGGTCGGCGAAGTCGGCGCGGGCGACGGTCTCGGCGAGGAGGGAGCGGTCGCCGCCGAGCGGGAGGAACTGTTTGGGCCGGTCGCTCCGGCTCGCGGGGTACAGGCGGGTGCCGGTGCCGCCGGCGAGGACGAGCGCGACGAGTGGTCGGTCCATGTCGGAGGGTGGCGCTACAGCCTCAAAACCGTACCACGTCTCCAACCGCGTCGCTACCGATGTCGCCGACCATGTCACTACTCATCTCGCCTACCACGTCTCGACCATCCCCTCGCGGATGTCCTCGACACAGCCCTGACAGTCGGGGTGGTCGGGGTCGAAGCAGGCGGGACGGCCCTTCGCGTCGACGGCGACGGCGCGGCGCTCGGCGTGGCGGCGGCAGACGATTTTCGCGCGACCCTCGGCGTCCCGCGGGAGGGAGTGCGTCGGAGACGAGTCCCGACCGTCTCGATAGGCGCGTTTGGCCTCCTCGTAGCGCTTGCCGGCGGTGCGGGCGGCGCTGCGGATGATGCTTTCGAGGCGGTCGTCCATGGTGTCGAGTGCGTGCCCCGAGGCTATCAATTCCTCGCTCGGTGCGGCGGTTCTGGCGCGCTCTCGGCCGCGACGTTCACTTTCACTGCGCCGTTTGCAACTTTTTATATGAGTACGCATCCAAGGTCAGTATGCCTCCCAATGGAAACCAAGGTGGAGGCGAGGTAGACCATGACTGATTTGCGAACCCATGCGGCTGAGATAGCCGACCAGTTCTCGGACCACCTAGACGTGTCCGCGGACGAAGTCGAAGAACGATTAGAGAGTCTCGTCACCGAGTACCGCGTCCCCGTCGACGAAGCGCGGCGGAGCGTCGTCAACAGTTACCTCGACGAGGCCGGTATCGAGCGCGACGAGCTCGCCGGCGGCTCCGGCGGAAACGAACAGACCCTGCTCAACGACATCGACGAAGACGAGCAGTGGGTCGACGTGCGCGCGAAGGTCGTCGAACTCTGGGAACCCCGGAGCGAGTCCATCGCGCAGGTCGGCCTGCTCGGCGACGACTCCGGGCGGATGAAGTTCGTCTCGTTCACCACGTCCGAACTCCCCGAACTCGAAGAGGGGAAGTCGTACGCGCTCGGCAACGTCGTCACCGACGAGTACCAGGGCAACTTCTCCGTGAAGCTCAACCGGACGACGAGCATCACCGAACTCGACGAGGAGATCGAAGTCGGCGACGACTCGACCAGCGTCGAGGGCGCGCTCGTGGACATCCAGTCCGGGAGCGGCCTCATCAAGCGCTGTCCCGAGGAGGGCTGCACGCGCGTCCTCCAGAACGGGCGCTGTTCGGAACACGGCAGCGTCGAAGGCGAGTTCGACCTCCGCATCAAGGCCGTCGTCGACGACGGCGACGAGGTCCACGAAGTCATCTTCAACCGCGAGATGACGGAGGAGCTGACCGGTATCGAACTGGACGAGGCGAAGCAGATGGCCATGGACGCCCTCGACACCACCATCGTCGAAGAGGAGATGCGCGGTGACCTCGTGGGGTTCTACTACCGCGTCACCGGCCCGACGCTGGGCCGGTACGTGCTCGCCAACGAAGTCGAGCGGCTGAGCGAGCCGGCGGACGCAGAAGAACTGCTCATCAAAGCGAGGTCGATGTAAATGAGTTCCAACGAAATCCCCACCCGAGAGGTCGCCCGGCGCGTCTTCGCACAGGAGTTCAACGACGCCGGTTACACGTTCAAGGAGTCCGACGACGAGCGCGCGCCCGTCTACCTGCTGCTCCCGACGGGAGAGAGCGCGAACCGCGTCTTCCTCGTCGGCACGCTGACCGAGAAGGAAGACGTCGGCGAGGACAACGAGTACTGGCGGGGTCGCATCGTCGACCCGACGGGGACATTCTTCGTCTACGCCGGCCAGTACCAGCCCGAGGCCGCCAGCGCGCTGCGCGACCTCGACGCGCCCGCCTACGTCGCGGTCGTCGGCAAGCCGCGGACGTACGAGACCGACGACGGCAGCATCAACGTCTCCGTCCGCCCCGAGTCCATCACCGAGGTCGACGCGGCCACGCGCGACCGCTGGGTGACGGAGACCGCCGACAAGACGCTCGACCGCATCGCGGCGTTCGACGACGAGGGCAACGAGTACGCGCGGATGGCCCGCGAGCACTACGACCTCGACCCCGAGGAGTACAAGCGCGCCGCCATCGCCGCGCTCGAAAGCCTCGAACAGGCCGACGAGCTGAGCGCGTAAGCGAACGCCCCGCCCGCGCGACCCGGCGCGTCAACGAGACGCGCACCGGTCGCCGACCACCGAACGTATCAAACGCCGACTGACGGCCGATTTCCACCGTCACACGCCCCTTTTTGCGACGAATCACGACGCCCGAGACCCCTCGTCTGACGAACCATTAAGTGGCCTCACCACGGACCGACGAATATCATGGGCAACAAGAACAAGACCATCTCGTTTCGCGTCAACGAAGACGCGTTCGAGACCCTTCGGGAGATAGCCGAGGAGCGGGACATCTCCCTGTCCGCCGTCTTCCGCGACTACGTGGACACGTTAGTTGCCCACGACGGTCAGGTGCAGGTCGTCCCCAAACACGAACTCGAGAAACTGCGCGAGGGCGAAGACGAGTCGTTCCCCCCGACCGTCGAGGTTCCCAAGAGCTTCATCCGCGAGCACGAGCGCCTCGAACTGGAGGCCGAACACCTCCGCGAGCAGCTCGAAGAGCACAAGGGCTACGTGAACTACCTGCGCGAGCAGGTCGAAAACGACCACGACGACGTCGAAGAGGTCATCCAACTGGAGGACCTCGACACGGGCGACGAGCCGTCGTTCCGCCTCGGCTAAGCCGACCGACCGCCGGCGCTCTCTACGCCGTTATCGATTCGCGGTAGCGGGTCCGATTCAGCGAGGACCGACGAGGTCCTGCTTCGCCCGTCGCGCGTCGTCCTGCATTTCTCTGTCTCCTTCCACGTCCGCGAGCGCCTCGACCGATTCGAGCGTCCGGACCGCGTCGTCGAGGAACGAAAGCACGTCGCCGGGGTAGGCGTACACCATGTAGTCGTCGCTCATCACGTCCACGATGGCGTCGGGGCCGAGCCCCTGCGCGCGGAGTTCGAGCAGGTACTCGATGAACTGGCGTTCGGGGTAGCCGGTGTAGATGTCGTCCGAATTTTCGCAGTCGAGGAAGTCCTGCGCGAAGTCGAGCAGGCGGTCGCGGGTGGCGTCGTCCACCTTGGTGAGCCCCTCGCCGGAGTAGAGGATTTCGAGGGTCGCACCGCTGAAGACGCGCTTGGGGATGTTCGTATCCAGTTGCGAGACGATTTGGCGGTGATTTTTGAGGTAGATCTTGTCCGTGATAGCCACTGCTACCCGCAGCTTCGGGCCTCCGCGGCAAAAGCGTCCCGCTCCCGTGCGAAGCCCCAGCCGCGTTCGGCCGTCTCGGGCCGCGAACGTACTTGCTCGCGGCGCGCCACTAGGGACGAATGGAGACGAGACGCATCGGAATCATCGGGAGCGGCGACGTGGCGAAAGCCCTCGGGCGGGGATTCGCCCGCCACGGCTGGGACGTGAAGGTCGGGACTCGGAGCCCGGACAAACTGCGCGCGTGGACCGACGAAACCGCCGGAACCGACGACGACATGGACGTCGGCAGCTTCGCCGAGGCCGCGACCCACGGCGACGTGGTGGTGCTCGCGGTCCGCGGCGACGTCGCGAAAGAGGCGCTCGACCTCGCCGGAGTGACGAACTTCGCGGGGAAACTCGTCCTCGACGCCACGAACCCGCTCGACTTCACTGGCGGCGAACCCCGGCTCCTGTTCGGCGGTACGGACTCCCTCGGCGAGCGAGTGCAGGCGATGCTCCCCGACGCATCGGTCGTGAAATGCTTCAACACGGTCTCACACCACCAGATGGTCGACCCGGAGTTCGAGGCGGAGACGCCGCCGATGTTCGTCTGCGGCGACGACGCCGACGCCAAGGCTCGGGCCGAGGAGATACTCACCGAACTCGGCTGGCCCGGCGTCGAGGACGCCGGCGGCATCGAGTCCGCCCGATATCTGGAGGCGCTCGTCCCCCTGTGGGTTCGCGTGGGCGAAAACAGAGACACGTGGTCGCACGCGTTCGGCGTCGTGCAGTAGTCGGCGGGGTCGCGGGGGCGGTGGCCCGACCTCTGTCACGTACTGTCATTCCGGGACCGTAGCGTAACGTATTTTAGTCGTAGCGGATTAGGAATGATTGCAGCGTGTCCGGGTTGGGGTAGTGGACTATCCTTCAGCCTTGTGGAGGCTGAGACGCGGGTTCAATTCTCGCACCTGGACCTTCTTCACATTCTCACTCTTTCGAGCGTGTGCTCACGCTAGTGAGCACCGCGAGAACCAACCGAGAATGTACGAAGTCGGACCGAGAGAATTGAACCGGGGAGCGACTGAAGGGAGCGACCGGGGTTCACGCGAGTGGAAACGAGCGTGAGTACGTGAGGTGGAACCTCACGACGTTCAATTCTCGCACCGGGACCGCTTCTCTACATTTCGACCGGTGAGCGCCGCGTCGCGTGTACGAGTCCGCAGAACCACCCACCAGACCCAAGTGTGTCATGAACAAACATACCACGTGGGATGAGAACCCAACTCCGCGCGGACAACTCGGTGTTCGACCGCATCCGCGACGCGATACTCAACCGCGGCGACCCGGAGGACAACGAAGCGCCCGTCGGCCCAACGGTACCGACGGGCTGACCGGTCGGTTCCGCAGGTCGCCGCCGGTCCACCTCGCTTTTCCGCGCTCGAACTACCGAGCGCGAGCCGCCCCGAACCGTCGATAGCGCGGCCGTCGCCGACAACCCGAAGGGAACGCCGGAAACGAGCACGTCTTTCTATCGGGCGTCCTACGACCCGGCCATGCAGGTCGCCATCCTCACCGTCGGCAACGAACTGCTCGCGGGGGACATCGAGAACACGAACGCGACGTGGTTGGCCCGGCGACTCACCGAGGGCGGGGCGACGGTGGCGCGGATTCAGACGGTCCCCGACGACCACGGGGTCATCGCCGAGACGGTCGCCGACTGGGCGGCCGCCTTCGACGCGGTCCTCGTAACCGGCGGCCTCGGCGGGACGCCGGACGACATCACGATGGAAGCCGTCGCGGCCGGCCTCGACCGGGCGTTCGTCGTCAACGACGAGGCCGAAACGCAGGTCGAAGCGACCATCGCGGCGATTCTCGAACGCCGGCCGGACATCGACTTCGACCTCGAACCGGAGTGGTACGCGTCGATGCCCGCCGACGCCGAGGTGCTCCCGAACGAGGAGGGCCTCGCACCCGGCTGTCGGGCGGGAAACGTCTACGTCCTGCCGGGCATCCCCTCGGAGATGAAGCCGATGTTCGAGGGCATCGCCGAGCGGTTCGCGGGCGACGTGGAGTCGCGGGAGTGCTACGCCGACGCACCGGAGGGTGCCGTCGCCCGCGAACTCGGGATGGTCGCCGAGCGATTCGGTGTGGGGGTCGGGAGCTACCCAAACAGCGGCGGGCCGACCCGAATCAAACTCACCGGCGGCGACTCGGCGGTGCTCGACGAGGCGGTGGCGTGGTTCCGGGCGAACGCGACGGTCGACCTCTACGACAGCGAGGCGGCTGTGACGGCGGCGCGCGAGGAGAGAACGGGGAGCGACGCTCCCGAGAACTGAGAGCCGGTCGGCGAATCAGCGGAGTTGGGCGAGTCCAGCGTCGGACCGGGGCATGGCGTCGAGCGACCCGCGGCTGCGGATGATGTTGAAGGCGGTGACGAGGTCCGAACGGGAGACGAGGCCGACGAGGTCACCCGTCTCGTCGACGACCGGGAGACGACCCACGCCGCGTTCCTGCATGAGCGCGATGGCGTCCATCGCGTCGGCGTCGGGGGAGATGGTCGCCAGTTCGTCGCTCATGATGTCGTCGACGCGGAAGGCGTCGCGTTCGACCTCCTTGACGCCGCGGGCGTCGTCGAGGGTGACCATGCCGACGAGGTTGCCGTTTCTGAGGACCGGGTAGCCCGTGTGGCGCTCGACGAACATGCGTTCGAGGAGTTCCGCGACTGAGGTCCGCTCGTCGACCACGTCGAGGTTCTCGCGGCCGGTCATGATGTCGCGGACGACCACGTCCTGGAACGTCGCCTTGAGGACGGTCTGTTGGGCCTCGCCGGACGCCCCCATGTAGATGAAGAAGGCGAGCGCGACGAGAAACAGGTTGAAAAAGAGGCCGAACAGGCCGAGCAGGAACGCGAACACCTTGCCGACCTCGGCGGCCATCTGCGTCGCTTTCGCGTGCGGGCGGTTGCGCGCGAGAAGCGCCCGGAGGACGCGGCCGCCGTCCATCGGGAAGCCGGGGAGCATGTTGAACACGGCGAGCGAGACGTTCACCAGCGCGAGGTAGCCGAGGACGAACTGCGCGGGAGCCTGCGAATCGGGGAGCAAGACGAAGCCGGCGTAGGAGACGACGCCGATGGCGACCGAGACGAGCGGGCCGGCGACGGCGATGGTGAACTCCTGTTTCCAGTCCTCGGGAATCTCCTTGAACCGGGCGACGCCGCCGAAGAGCCAGAGCGTGATGGACTCGATTTCGTAGCCGTAGCGCATGGCGACGAGCGAGTGGCCGAACTCGTGCAGCAGGACGCCGGCGAACAGCCCGATGGCGGCCGCGCTTCCGAGTATCCACTGCATCGACCCCGCGGAGATGGCCGCGCCGTCGATGTTCGCGCCGAAGAGGTCGTTGACCACGAGCGCGAGATTCGTCACGTCCGAGCCGATGAGCCACGCGAAAAGCGGGAGAACGATGAGGAACGTGAGGTCCAACTTTATCGGGATGCCGAAGGCGCTACCGATGCGGATTCCTCGCATACCCGTAGTAACCCCGGAGGGGCCTTAAGCAGTCAGGGCGAAGAGACGGGGAAATGCTTACGCGGGCGGGCAATCGACGGGGAGATATGAGCGATTCCCGACCGGAGCCGGTGGTCAAGCGGAGCGCGGACATCGAGTACGAGCGGGTCGGCGCGGCCGACGGGATGTCGAAAGGCGTCCTCGTCTCCGAGGCCGACGGCGCGCCGAACTTCGCCATCCGGCGGTTCGTCCTCGACCCCGGCGCGACGGTGCCGAAACACACCAACGAGGTCGAACACGAGCAGTACGTCCTCTCGGGGCGGTACGTCGTCGGCATCGGCGACGAGGAGTACGAGGTCGAAGCCGGCGACTCGCTTTTGATTCCCGCCGGCGTCGTCCACTGGTACCGAAACGAGTCCGACGGGGAGGGGTCATTCCTCTGTGCGGTCCCCAACGGCGACGACGCCATCGAACTCGCCGACGACGCCGACGCCTGAGCGTGGCCGGGGACGCGGCGGCCGCGGCGGCCAGCGTACGAAGCCGCATGCGGGTCGCTATCGAGCCTGAGCGTTCGCAGGCGAATCGCTGAAATACCACGTCGCCGTAGCAGGCACCGTGTCTAAACAGGTCACCCGCGTCGACACGCTCTTTCTCCACCAGACGGGAGACGACTACCTCGTCGTCGCCCGCCGGGACGGAAAGCGGGTGCTCCGCGGCAAGCTCGAACTCAAAGAGACGAACGCGGGGCCTCGACCCCTGCGCTTTCTGGTGACTCGGAAGGGAGACGACTCGCCGCGCGACCCGAGTCAGTTCGTCGAGCTCGCCCGGTCGGCCGCCCGCATCCGCATCTCACAACAGACGCCGAAGGACGGCCGCGACGAGCTGAAAGAGATGCTCGACGGCTACCAGTTGGAGGCGCTGACGGTGCGGACCTGCCGCCGCTGCGCCGTCAACGGCCGGTACTCGCCCATCACCGACGACACGGCCATCAAGGCCGAACACGAGCACATCTGTCGCGACTGCGCCGTCCAAGAACTGGAGGGCGAACTCTCCTTCGCGGGCGGGCTCACGCAGGCCGCCCAAGAGCGCCTGGAGGAACTGCTCTACGAGACGGGCGACCTGACCCGCATCACGAACTTACTGCAGGGCGAGTTGGACCCCGACCTGACGAAGTTCGACACCATCAGCGCGACGACGGAGGACGTGGAGTTGGTCGAGACGAGCACGCTCGACCTCCACCCGAACCTGAAGTCGATGCTGACCGAGCGCTTCGACACCCTGCTTCCCGTCCAGAGCCTCGCCATCGACAACGGGCTGCTCGACGGCGACGACCAGCTCGTCGTGAGCGCGACGGCGACCGGGAAGACGCTCGTCGGCGAGCTCGCCGGCATCAACCGGATGCTGAACGACGACGGAAAGATGCTGTTTCTCGTCCCGCTGGTCGCGCTCGCGAACCAGAAGCACGAGGACTTCAAGGAGCGCTACGGCCACCTCGGCAAGGTGACCATCCGCGTCGGCGCGAGCCGAATCAACGACGACGGCAACCGATTCGACCCGAACGCCGATGTCATCGTCGGCACCTACGAGGGCATCGACCACGCGCTCCGGACGGGCAAGGACCTCGGCGACATCGGCACGGTCGTCATCGACGAGGTCCACACCCTGAAAGAAGAAGAGCGCGGCCACCGCCTCGACGGGATGATAGCCCGCCTGAAACACTACTGCGAGGCCCGCGCGAAGCGCCGCGAGAGCTACGGCGGCGCGCAGTGGATTTACCTCTCTGCGACCGTCGGCAACCCGAAGTGGCTCGCACAGAACCTCCGGGCGAACCTCGTCGAGTACGAGGACCGCCCCGTCCCCATCGAGCGCCACGTCACCTTCGCCGACGGGCAGGAGAAGCCGCGAATCGAAAACCGCCTCGTGCGGCAGGCGTTCGACTCGAAGTCCTCGAAGGGCTACCGCGGTCAGACCATCATCTTCACCAACTCGCGGCGACGGTGTCACGAAATCGCCCGGAAGATGGACTACAACGCCGCGGCGTACCACGCCGGCCTCGACTACGGCCAGCGAAAGCGGGTGGAGCGACAGTTCGCCAATCAGGACCTCGCGGCCGTCGTGACGACCGCCGCGCTCGCCGCCGGGGTCGACTTCCCGGCGTCGCAGGTCATCTTCGACACGCTGGCGATGGGCATCGAGTGGCTCTCCGTCCAGGAGTTCAGCCAGATGCTCGGCCGCGCCGGCCGCCCCGACTACCACGACAAGGGCGTCGTCTACCTGCTCGTCGAACCCGACGCGAGCTATCACAACACGATGGAGATGACCGAAGACGAGGTCGCGTTCAAGCTCCTCAAAGGCGAGATGGAGGAGGTCCGGACGGTGTACGACCAGTCCTCGGCGGTCGAAGAGACGCTGGCGAACATCGTCGTCGCCGGCAAGAAGGCGAAGGCGCTCAACAGCCGGATGCTCGGCGAGGTGCCGACGACCCACGCGGTGGGAAAGCTCCTTGAGTGGGGCTTCATCGACGGCCTCGACCCGACGCCGCTCGGACTCGCCGTGACGCGGCAGTTCCTCTCGCCGAGGGAGGCGTTCGCCATCCTCGACGGTATCCGGAAGGGGTCGTCGCCGTACGAAATCGTCGCCGACCTCGAACTCGACGAGGAAGGCCGGTAGCGTCCGGACGCCCTCAGCGGGGGCGGATATTCCGAATCCCGCACGCTTTTTGGCCGCCGCCGCGTCGGTGACCGCGTGGTAGCGATAACGCCGGACATCCTCGTCGTCTTCGCGGTCATCCTCGTCGCGCTGGCGTTTTTCGCGACCGAACCCGTGCCGGTCGACGTGACGGCAATCGGCGTGATGGTGTCGTTGATGCTGATTCAACCCGCCTCGGAGGCGCTCGCCTCGGCGGGGATGCTCGGCGCGCCCATCGTTCTCTTCGAGTCCTACCCCGGCGACGCCCTCTCGGGGTTCGCCAACACGGCGACGCTGACCGTCCTCGCGATGTTCATCCTCAGCGAGGGCGTCCAGCGGACCGGCATCATCCAGCTCCTGGGCGCGAAGATATCGACGTTCACCGGCGACAGCGAACTCCGACAACTCGGTGCTACCGTCGGCGTCGTCGGCCCCATCTCCGGGTTCATCAACAACACCGCCGCGGTCGCCATCCTGTTGCCGATGGTGACCGACCTCGCAGAGCGCGGGCGGACCTCGCCCTCGAAGCTCCTCTTACCGCTGTCGTACGCGTCGATGTTCGGCGGCATGCTGACGCTCATCGGGACCTCGACCAACATCCTCGCCAGCGACGTCTACTCGCGCATCACGGGCGAAGCGCCCTTCACGATGTTCGAGTTCACCGCGCTCGGCGCGGTGGTCATGGTCGTCGGCGTCATCTACCTCATGACAATCGGCCGGCGGCTCACGCCGGCGCGAATCGAGCCCCGACGCGACCTGACAGAGGAGTTCGAGATGGCGGAGTACCTGACCGAGGTCGTCGTCCGCGAGGACTCCCCGCTCGTCGGCCAGCAGGTCCAGCGGGCGCTCGTCGAGACCGAGTTCGACGTGGACCTCCTCCAACTCATCCGCGGCGAGAGCGTCTTCCTCGAACCGCTCGGCCCGAAGGAGATTCAACCGGGCGACGTGTTCACCCTCCGGACCGACCGCAACACGCTCGTCGAACTGCTCGACGTGGAGGGACTCGACCTCGTGCCGGCGACCGTCACCGAAGACGAGCTCGAACTCGCCGACCGCGGCCAGAACCTCGTCGAGGTCGTCGTCGCACCGGGGTCGGCCCTGGTCGGCGAGTCGCTCGCCTCGGCGAGTTTCAGACAGCGGTACGACGCGACCGTACTCGCGCTCCGCCGCGGCGGCGAACTCATCCGCCGGCGGATGGACAACCTCCCGCTCCGCGTCGGCGACACGCTGCTCGTGCAGGCGACCGTCGAGAGCATCGAGCGCCTCGACAACAACCGCAACTTCATCGTCGCCCAGGAGATCGAGCGCCACGACTACCGCGAATCGAAGATTCCGGTCGCCGTCGGCATCGTCGCCGGCGTCGTCGCGCTCGCCGCGCTCGACTTTCTCCCCATCGTCGTCGCCGCGCTCCTCGGCGCGCTCGCCATGGTCGCCACGAAGTGTCTCCGGCCGACCGAGTTGTACGACGCCGTTCAGTGGGACGTCATCTTCCTCCTCGCGGGCGTCATCCCGCTCGGCATCGCGATGGAGAACTCCGGGGCCGCCGAACTCCTCGCCGAACTGGTCGTGATGACCGGCGACTACCTCCCCCTTATCGCGGTCCTCGGCGTGTTCTACTTCGTGACGGCGCTCCTGACGAACGTCATCTCGAACAACGCGAGCGTCGTGCTCATGATTCCGGTCGCCATCGAGGCCGCGACGACCCTCGGAGCCGACCCGTTCTCGTTCGTCCTCGCGGTCATGTTCGCGGCGTCGACGGCCTTCATGACTCCCGTCGGCTACCAGACGAACCTGTTCGTCTACGGCCCCGGCGGCTACAAGTTCACGGACTACATCCGCGTCGGCGGCCCGCTACAGTTGCTTCTCGGGGTCGTGACGACGCTCGGCGTCGCGTACTTCTTCCCCCTGACCTGACGGGGCGGAACGAAACCCTTTACTCCGCGACGGGGAGAGTCGTATGTGCGGGACCGTGGGTTAGCCTGGTATACTTCGGGCCTTGGGTGCCCGTGACCCCGGTTCAAATCCGGGCGGTCCCACTCTTTGTGCGAAGAACAACGTGATGAGCCAAAGAGTGACAACCCTCGGATTTGAACCCGACGAGACCGAACGGAGTGAGGTCTCGGCACGGTTCAAATCCGGGCGGAGAACCGCGGGACGACGGCGAGAAGACTTTTGAGACGAGCGAGGAATCTCTCGACAGAGATGTCAATCCAGCCGCTCGATGTCCTCGGCGGGGTCATGTTCCTCGCCGGTCTCGCGGTCGTGACCGGCGTGGTCGCGTCCGCGGTCGCCCCGGGACAGCGCCTCGGCGTCGGTGCCTCGCTCATGGTGCTCGGAACGGCCGCCGTCGCCGGCCCGCGTATGTATCAAAAAGCCCTCGAAACGACGAACTAACCGGCATCGACCCCCGGCCGACCCGTTTTCGGGTCGTCGGGTCGAGTTTGCGGTCGCGCTCGCGGAGTCACCGCCGCTTCTTTCGGTACCAGAACCGACAGCCGACGGGCGACTCGCCGGCGTCGATGTCGAGCCGGCTGAGAAACAGGTCGCGGACCGCGAGAGTGACGACCAGTTCGACTGAATCGTCTCCCTCGCGTCCGTTCTCGGCCGGGCGCGCGCGGACCACCCAGTGACCGTCGCGTTCGGCGACCGACTCGACGACGCCCTCGGTCCAGCGGTCGCGGTCGTGGGTCGGTTCCCTCGCGTGGATTCTGTCGTGAACCATCGGCTACGCCGCCCTCACGGCCGCACCGGTGACCGCGCTCCGAGTGGTTGCGTTCCTGTCGGCCTCGCGTTGTTCGGTCTCGTTCGTCCGCTGGACAACGTAGCGCTGGCCGACCATCGGGTCCAAGAGGCTGTCGACGGGCGCGCGGTCGTCGGTGAGAAGCGGCACGTCGCCGGTTGGTTCGTCGTTCCGGTAGGACGTGAGTTCGGCCGCGAGGTCTATGCCGATGTCGCGGCGCTGGTTGCGCGCCTGTAGCTCCTCGGCCGTCACGAGCGTCTCGTCTTTCGTCGCCACGACCTCGATGTTCTGGACGACGACGCTCCCCGCGGTGGGGAAGCTGTACACCCGCGGGTAGACCGACCGCATCGTCTTGTACTCCGCGCGGTAGAACTGCGAAGCCGGGCCGCTCGGCGCGGAGATGACGTTGGCGAACAGGACGCCGTCCTCGTCGAGGCGGTCCGCGGTGAGCTGCATGAACTCCCGGGTCGTCAGCTGGAACGGGACCTTGTCCTTCCGGTAGGCGTCGAGGACGATGAGGTCGTACGTCCGGTTCGTCTCCCGGAGGTACTGCCGGCCGTCCATCGTGTGGACGTTGAGCCGCGGCGACTCCTCGACGCCGAAGTACTCCTCGGCGACGGAGACGACTTCGGGGTCGAGTTCGACCACGTCGACCGTCACGTTCGGGTACTGCTCCAAGAACACGCGCGGGCCGGTGAACCCGCCGCCGCCGACGAACAACACGCGGTCGATGTCGTCCGAGAGGAGGAAGGGGACGTGGAAGTACGAGGTGTAGTCGAAGACGTGCCGCGTCGGGTCGTCGAGGTCCATCGCGCTGTGGGGCTGGCCGTCGAGGTAGAGCGTCCGCGTCCCGCCCGAATCAGCGACGCGGAGCTCCTGATAGGCGGTCTGGGTGTGGTAGACGGTCGTGCCGCGGGAGTCGAGGCCGATGCCGCCGGTCAGCGACGCGAGGACGAGGACGGCGGCGATACCGACGCTCCAGACCGCCTCGTCGCGGCCGATGTTTGGCCGGGCGAGCGCAAGCGCCGTCACGACCGAGACGAGTCCGAAGACGAGCCCGATGTTGGTGACGCTCAGAGAAGGGATGAGGAAGTACGTGGTGGCGAACGCGCCGATGATGCTTCCGACGGTGCCGACGGCGTAGACGTGGCCCGACGCCGCGCCCACGTCGGACCGCCCCGAGAGTTCGGCCGCGTAAGGGCTGATGAAGCCGAGGAAGTAGGTCGGCGGCCCGAACAGGAGCGTAATCGCCGGGAGCGACGCGAATCGGCTCGGGAGGGGGAGGCTCGTCGTCGACTGGATGAACAGGTCGCCGAGGAGGATGACGCCCGCGATGTAGGCCGCGGTACCGATGAAGACGCGGACGAGCGCGCCGTTCGAGGCCTCCGCGGCCCGCTGCCCGCCGCGGTGGTAGCCGAGACTCAGCGCCGCGAGGAAGACGCCGATGATGCTCCCCCACGTGTAGATGCTGCTGCCGAACTCGGGGGCGACCATCCGACCGGCGAGAATCTCCAAGCCCATGCTCGTGACCCCGGAGACGAACACGGCGAGTTCGGGACGCGTCATCCGGAGCCACGAGCCGGCGGCGGTCGATGCCATGTCAGTATGCCAAGGGGCGCGGCCGTATTAATTCACGCACGGCGGCGAGCCGGACGACGCGTGCGGGTGTTCGACCCCGCCGCCGCTGCGACGCGCTCGCGCGAACCTTCTTATCTGATAACGGAGCCAGCCCGACCCGTGTCCTCCCTCGTCGCCGCGTCCGACCTCGCCCGCGCCGCGTACTGTCCGCGACAGCTCTACTACGCCCGCCGCGACGACGACCGAGCGCCGCCGCCCGCGGTCCGCGAAGTTCGCGCGCTCGCCTTCGCGTACCCCGACCTGCTCGACGCTCCCGACGACGAACTCGCGGCGCGCCCGATTTCGGTGTCGCCGGCGGCGTACCGCGAGAACCTCGCTCGACTCCGCGAGCGCGACGACTGGGGCGCCCTCACCGACCCCGTCGCCCGCGACGCGCTCCTCGCGGGGAAGGACTGCCGCGGCGTCGCGCACAAACTCGTTCGGTCGCCCGGCGACGGCGACCACGACCAACCGACGGTTCCATCGCTCGTCTCGCCGGGCGAACCGCCCGAGCGCGGCGTCTGGGAACCCCAGCGCGTCCGGGCCGTCGCGCTGGCGAAGGCGCTCGCGTGGGAGCGCGAGGCGTCGATACCGCGGGCGCTGGTCGAGTATCCGGCGGTCGGCGTCGTGCGAACGGTCAGGCTCACCACGGGGAACAAGGCGGCCTACCACCGGGCGCTCCGCGTCGCCCGCGACCTCGACTTCGTCCCGTCGCGGTTGCGGGACTCCGCGAAGTGCGAGTCGTGCGCCTACCGGGAGCGGTGCGGCGTGAAAACGTGGTCGTTGGCGTCGCTGCTCGGTCGGTGAGGGGGGGGGCCACGTCGCCGGCGGCGGGACGGCGACCGACGCCGCCCGCTACGCGTCGCTGTCGTGCTCGTCGAGCCACGCCTCGATGTCGTCGGCCATCGCGCCGCGGCGGTGGACGACGCCGCGGCCGGGGTCGACAACGGTGCTCTCGGTGCCGGGCGTCGTCCCGCCGTCGAGGACGACGGCGACCGCCTCCCGAATCTCGTCGGAGAGCTGCGAGGGGTGCGTGATGCTCCCGGTTCCGGAGCGGTTGGCGCTGGTCGCCGTGACGGGCGTCCCGGCCGCGCGGAAGAGGTCCAAGGCGAGTTCGTGGTCGGGAACGCGGACGCCGACGCGCTCTTTCCCGGCGACGAGCGCGTCCGGCAGACTGTCGCGTCGCTCCACGACGACCGTCACCGGCCCGGGGAGGAACCGGCGCATGAACGCCTCCTCGCGCTCGTCGGCGACGACGTGCTCCAGCGCGGCGTCCACGTCGGGGAAGCCGGCGGAAAGCGGTTTGTCTCGGTCGCGGCCCTTGATGTCGAAGACGCGTTCGACCGCGTCGGCGTTCGTCGCGTCCGCGCCCATGCCGTAGACCGTCTCGGTCGGATAGACGACCGCCTCGCCGCGGCGGATGGCGTCGGCGGCACGCTGTACGTCGTCGTCGCTCATGGACGAACGGACGCGCAACGGGCGAAAAAGCGTGACGAAACGGCGATTCCGTGCGGGGCGGAGACGCGGGTCGGCACGGACGGAGCCGAGGGCTCGGCCCGCGTGCGTCGCTCCGAGCGGCGGGGGCGACTTACAGGCCGGCGAGCGCGTCAGCGAGTTCCTCGTAGTCCGGGAAGTCCGGCCACTCGTCGGCGACCCAGCGGTACTGGACCGTCCGCTCCTCGTCGAGGAGGAACACGGCGGGGCGGTGTTCGGTGACGCCGGCCATCCCGTCGAGGTCGTGTTCGAGGTCGTAGTCGGTCGCGACGTCGGCCGCGGGGTCAGAGAACAGTCGGGCGTCCACGTCGCGTTCTTCGAGGAACGCCTTGTGCTCGTAGGGCGACGAGATTGAGACGCCGACCGCCTGCACGTCCGCCGGGACGCCGCGGTCGCGGAGTTCGTTCCAGACGTACGTCGCCGGGAACGCGCCCGCCATCGTGTGGAACACGAGGAGGACGGGGCCGTCGTCGGTGAGGTCCGAGAGGGACGCGTCCGCCCAGAACTCGTCGTTGACGAGCGGACGGGTGAAGTCCGGAGCGGTGTCGCCCGTCGCCGGCGCGTCGTGGTCGGGGAGGTCGACGACGTCGAAGTCGACCATCAGGCTCCCTCCCCGTAGGTGTTTTCGAGGTACTCGACGATGTTCGCCGACTCGGACATCGTGACGCCGGTGTTGTCGTCCACGATGGCCGGGACCGAACGCTTGCCCGAGACGCGCTTGACGACGTTCCGGTCGGAGTGCATCGGCTCGACGAACCGCGACTGGTAGGCGAGGCCCTGGTCGTCGAGCGTGCGGACGACCCGCTCGCAGTACGGGCACGCCTGCAGTCGGTACAGCGTAATCGCCGGTTGCTCGTCTGCCATGGGCGGCTGTTGGGAAGAGCGTCGCCTAAGCCCTTCGCTCGCGGGCATCCGCGCCGCAATATCGGTTCGGCGTCGGTTCGCCGACCGGACCAGCGAGGGCGGACGAGACGCCGACCGAGAGGGGTTCGAGGGCAACTCTTAATTCCGGTCCCGCGCAAGACAGTGTAGTTACATGGGTTTGCCGCCGCTACAGTTACCACCAGCCACGACACTCGCGGCCGCACAGGTCTCGAACATTCCGCTGGACGACACGACGATAACGGTCCTCGGTGTGATCGGAATCATCGTCCTGATCGGCCTCTCGGCGTTCTTCTCCTCGTCCGAGATTGCGATGTTCTCGCTCGCAAAACACCGCGTCGACTCGATGGTCGAAGACGGTGTGCCGGGCGCAGAGCGGGTGAAAGCGCTCAAGGAAGACCCGCACCGGCTTCTCGTGACCATTCTGGTCGGAAACAACATCGCGAACATCGCGATGTCCTCGATATCGACCGGGCTGCTCGTCTTCGTCGGCTTCCAACAGGGAGAGGCGGTCGCAATCGCGACGTTCGGGATTACGGCGATCGTCCTGCTGTTCGGCGAGAGCGCGCCGAAGTCCTACGCGGTCGAAAACACCGAGTCGTGGTCCCTCCGCATCGCGCGGCCCCTGAAATACGCCGAGCTGCTGTTGCTCCCGCTCGTCGTCTTCTTCGACTACCTGACCCGCGTCATCAACAAGGTCACCGGCGGTCAGACCGCCATCGAGACGACCTACGTCACCCGCGACGAGATTCAGAACCTCATCGAGACGGGCGAGCGCGAGGGCGTCATCGAGGAGGAAGAACGCGAGATGCTCGACCGCATCTTCCGGTTCAATTCGACTATCGCGAAGGAGGTCATGACCCCGCGCCTCGACATGACCGCCGTCCCCAAGGACGCGACCATCGACGAGGCCATCGAGACGTGCGTGCAGGCCGACCACGAGCGAGTCCCCGTGTACGACGGTAACCTCGACAACATCATCGGCATCGTCAACATCCGGAACCTCGTCCGCGAGAAGTACTACGGCGAACGCGGCGTCGGCATCGCCGACATCGTCTCGCCGACGCTCCACGTCCCCGAGTCGAAGAACGTCGACGAACTCATGGCCGAGATGCAGGACACCCGGATGCAGATGGTCGTCGTCATCGACGAGTTCGGGACCACGGAGGGGCTCATCACCCTCGAAGACATGGTCGAGGAAATCGTCGGCGACATCCTCGAAGGCGACGAGGAAGAGCCCTTCGAGGCGGTCGACGAGAACACCTACCTCGTCCGCGGCGAGGTCAACATCGACGAGGTCAACGAGATGCTCGACATCGAACTCCCCGAGGGCGAGGAGTTCGAGACGCTCGCCGGCTTCATCTTCAACCGCGCCGGTCGTCTCGTCGAGGAAGGCGAGGAAATCAGCTACAACGACATCGTCATCCGCATCGAGCAGGTCGACAACACGCGCATCATGAAAGCGCGCATCCGGACCAACTCAGGCATCGAAGCCGCCGACGGCAACGGCGACGACGAGAACGGCGGCGACGAGGAAGCGGAAGTCGAGCCCGACACCTGACCGGTCCGACCCGACAGAACCCGTTCGTCTCGACATCTGAACCCGATTCGTCCCCGCTCCGACTGAACTCGTTTTCGAACCGTCGTCCGCCGTGACTCACCCGAGGAGCGTAAACGAGAGAACCACGAGCGCCAGCGACGCCAGCGCGAGGAACGCCAATCCGGTCGCGTCGGCGGTGCCGTCGCCGAGGCGTCGCGCTCGCCCGCGGAAGCGAATCGCCAGCGCGAACGCGCCGAGTCCGACGGCTCCGAAGGCGAACCCGCGAAGCGAGATGCCGGTCACGACCGCCATCGCGACGTGGTAGACGCCGAAGACGGCCCAGAGGGCAGAAACGAGGGTGGCGAGCGCGACGCGGAGTCCACGAACGTTCACAGACCGAGTACGCTCGACACGAGCGTAAAGACGCCGTAGCCCAGCCCGAACGCGAGCGCGAGCGAGCCGACCCACGCGAGCACCGTGTACAGCATCTTCCGCCGGGAGACGCCCGACCCGCCGGCGGCGTAGCCGGAGCCAATGATGGCGCTGACGATGATCTCGTTGAACGACACGGGAACGCCGAGGGCGACGGCGGTCTGGGCGATGGCGAACGAGGGAATCATCGCCGCGATGGAGCGCCGCGGCCCGAGCGAGGAGTAGTCCTGCGCGAGCGCCTTAATCATGCGCGGCGCGCCGGTCCACGACCCGGCGAGGAGGCCCACTCCGCCGCCGACGAGGAGCGCCGGGAGCGGGACCGCGACCACGTCCAGCAGGGGAACGAGCGGCCCGATAGCGAGACCGACCTGACTGCCGCCCGCCGAGAAGGCGACGAGGCCGCCGAGGACGAGCAGGAATCGCCGCTGACCGCGGGTCTTGTCGGTCGTCACCCAGCGACCGACGACCGCGGCCGCGACGAGCGCGACGAAGAGGGAGGCGGCGACGAACCAGACCGTCTCGCCGAGGCCGACGAGGCCGGTCGCCTCGACTGCAGCGGCCCGGGCGACCGAGGCCGAGCCCGCCGCGCCGCCCAGCCCCGCGAACTCCATGTTGGCGACGAGCAGGCCGACGATTCCGGCGAGCGCGGGGACGGTCCACTGCTCGGAGACGCCGTCGGCGCGGAGGAGCCGGGCGGTCGCGTACGACGCCCCGCCGCCGACGAAGGGGGTGAGCACCCACAGCGAGACGATTTGCTGGTACTTCGCCCACGCGGGGTCGCCGCCCATGGCGAGGCCGACGCCGACGACCGCGCCGGTGACGGTGAAAGCGGTGGCGATTGGGTAGCCGGCGAAGACGCCGAGCGCGACGAGCACCGCCGCGGTGATGAGCGCGACGACCGCGGCCCCCGCGGTCAGCGTGACGCCGCCGATGAGTTCGGTGCCGACGGCGTTGGTGACGTTCGCGCCCTGGAGGAACGCCCCGGCGAACCCGAGCAGGCCGACGATGAAGCCCGCGCGCATCACCGAGATGGCGTTGGCTCCGACCGCGGGCGCAAAGGGCGTCGAACCCGACGACCCCGCGCCGATGGCCCACGCCATGAACAGGCTGGCAAGGGCGGCGACGACGAACGTGGCGAGCGTCGCGGCGGCTACCACGGGGCGACACCTCGGCGGTCGTCGGCGTCGGCTGTTGTCCCGTCCATCAGCGGCGGCGCGCCTCGTCGTACCCCTCGCTCAGGCCGAGGAGCGTCCGACGGACGAGGAGATACCCGAAGAAGACGAAGAGCAACAACGCGACGAGCAGCCCGACGAACACGGGATTCCCCGCGAGAAAGTCGACGAGGCCGTCTACGACCAAAGGGTCGGTCATGTGGATGGGTTCGGCGGGCACGAGGTATAGCAATTTCGGCGACGGGTCGTGAAAGAATACGAACACTCATGGGAAAACGCGAGTAACGCCGATTTGATGGCCGACCTCATCCCCTCCAGCCCGGGCGACCCGGACGACAACCGGGACGACCGAGACCCCAAGGTTATCGGCCTCGACAGCGACGAGGCGGACGACCTGCTCGGAGCCATCTCCTCGTCGACCGCCCGGTCGGTCCTCGCGTCGCTCCACGAGTCGCCGGCGACGCCCTCCGACCTCGCCACCGAGGTCGACACGTCCCTCCAGAACGTCCAGTACCACCTCGGGAACCTCTCGGAAGCGGGGCTCATCGAGGTCGCGGACACGAGGTACTCCGAGAAGGGACGCGAGATGAACGTGTACACCCCCGCGGACCGGGCGCTCGTCGTCGTCGCCGGGCGCGAGGACGAGACGAAGGGGCTGAAAGGCGCGCTCACGCGCCTCATCGGCGGCGTCGGCGTCCTCGGCATCGGCGCGGCCGTGGTGAATCGGCTCGCTCGAACCGAGTCGGTGCTCCCGTTCGGCTTCGGTACCTCGGCCGGCGGTGCGGACGGCGCTGGCGGTTCGAGCGACGCTGGCGGTTCCGAAGCCGGCCAAAGCGGCGGGTCGGGCGGCGACCTCAACGCGACCTATCAGTCCGAGTCGGCCGACGCGACGACCGCGGCGGACTCGACGACCCAGACGGCGACTGAGACCGCGACGACGACCGACGGCGGCGGCGGGTTCAGCATCGCCGAGGCGACCACGACGGCGGATTCGACGACGCAGACCGCGGAGGCGACCCGGACCGCGGCCGAGACGACGCGGACGGTGACGGAAGCCACGCAGACCGCCGCTGAGACCGCGACCGCGACGCCAACGCCGACGGCGGTTCCGGACACGACGGCCGCACAGACGGCCACGGAGACCGCGGTGCAACTCACGAGCGGGTCGGGCGGACTCGCCGAGACTATCGGGTCGCTCTCGCCGGGGACGCTGTTCTTCCTCGGGGGGCTGACCGTGCTTCTCGCGTGGGTCGCGGTGGGCGTGCTGCGTGACTAAAACGGTTGTTTGAGCTTACGGTGCGTATTTGATACCGTCACCCGTAGGAGTGAGTACGAGGTCGCGCGTGGCCCCCCAACGGCGACGGGACTGCCATCCGTGCCCCTGCCCCTCACCCCGTCGTCTCGCGTGGCCTCGGACTGTCCCCAACAGGCTTCCCGGCCTGTTCCCGCTGATTCTTCCGGCCCTCCGCCGGACCCCACTGCATTACTCGTCAGGGACGATACGGAACGTCTCGAAGGTGTCGCCGTCGACGGTGACGAGTCGCCCGCGGAGCCCGCCGTCCGGCAGTTCCTCCAGTTCCGCGTGCGCCTTGCGGTTGCCCCGCGGTTGCGCGTGACTCCCCGGGTTGAGGAGCGGAATCGGCCCGGTGCCGTCGAAGCCCGGCCGGTGGCTGTGGCCGAAGATGACCGCGTCGGCCCCGCGCTCGCGGCCGAACATCGAAAGCGCGGTGTTCCCGCCGCGTCGGGTGTGCGTCACCGCGAACTCGACGCCGCCGTAGGTGACGTTTCGCGCGACCGGAATCCGGTCGCGAATCTCGGGGCCGTCGTTGTTGCCGTAGACCGCGAGGAAGGTGTCGGCCTCGTCGATGAACGCGTCGAGGACGGACTCGCGCATGAAGTCGCCCGCGTGGACGACGAGGTCTGCCTCGCGGACCGCGTCGAGGGTTCGGTTCGTCAGTCGATGGCCGTCCGTGCTGTGGGTGTCGGAGACGACAACGAGCATGCGCCGGGGTAAGCGCCGGAGGGATTGAAACCTACCGGCTGCGGCGTCGGTCCGGTCGGAGCCGCCGCGGTCGGCGAGCGGTGTCCCGGTTCCTCGTCGGTAGGTCTATCCGAGCGCGGGGAGTGGCCCACGATATGGCAGGCAGTACGTCCGTCGTCGTCGCCGCGCTCTTCGCGAACGGGGCGATTGCGATTCTCAAGTTCCTCGGCTATCTCGCGACCGGGAGTCCCTCCATGCTCTCCGAAACGTATCACTCCATCTCCGACACCGGCAATCAGGTGTTCCTCCTCATCGGCATCCGTGACAGCAAACGCGGCGAGACCCAGTCACACCCCTTCGGCCACGGGAAATCGCAGTTCTTCTACTCGTTTCTCGTCTCCGTGATGCTGTTCGGTATCGCCGGTTGGGAGTCGGCCAAGCACGGCTACGATGCCCTGATGCACCCCGGCCACGGCGGGGGCGGAGAGGCGCTCGTCCTAACCGGCTTCGAAATCGAGCCCGTGTTGGTCAACGTCGCCATCCTCCTCGGCGCAATCGCCTTCGAGAGCTACGCGTTCCTGAAGGCGAACGCCGAACTCCGCCGGCAGATGGAGGAGTACCAGTGGAGCGGTCTCGTGGAGGCGTTCCGGGAGACGAGCGACGTGACGACGCTCACGGCGTTCACGGAGGACACCGTCGCCCTCGTCGGCGCGATGCTCGCGCTCGTCGGCATCGGCCTCACCGAACTCACGGGTAACGAGCTGTTCGACGCCGGTGCGGCGCTCCTCATCGGGATACTGCTCATGGGCTTCGCAATCGCGCTCGCGTGGGAGAACAAGCGCCTCCTCATCGGCGAGAGCGTCCCCATGGACGAAGAACAGACCCTTCGCAACATCGTCAAAAACGACCCGCGGGTCGTCCACATCGACCGCTTCCGCGCGAGCTACGTCGGCCCCGAGAAACTCCTCGTCGCCCTCGACGTGAGCTTCGACCCCGAACTCGACACCGAGGAGATAGACGACCACATCAGCGAAATCGAGGCCGAACTCAAGGCGGCCGACGAACGGGTCCACTTCGTCTACATCGAACCCGAGTTGTAGCCCGGACTAGCTCTCGGCGACCTCCCGCGACTCGACCGCGTCGGCGACGAGTTCGACCGCCGTCTCCGCGTCCTCCCGCGAGACGTTCAGGTTCGTCGTAAAGCGCGTGTGATACTCGCCGAACGTCCCGCCGAGGACATCCACGCCCTCGCACAGTTCGACGAACTCCTCGGCCGTCAGCCCCGCGTCTTCGGAGTCGACGACGACGATGTTCGTATCGGGCGTCGGCACCGACAACCCGGCGACGGCGTCGAGACCCTCGGCGAGGACGCGGGCGTTCTCGTGGTCGTCGGCGAGGCGGTCGATATTGTCGAGCGCGACGAGTCCCGGCGCGGCGATGAGCCCGGCCTGTCGCATGCCGCCGCCGAACTGCTTTCTGACGCGGAGGGCCTCTTCGATGAACGACTCCGGACCGGCGAGCACCGAGCCGACGGGCGCGCCGAGCCCCTTCGAGAGACAGAACATCACCGTGTCCACGCGCTCGACCATCGCCGTCGGGTCCTCGTCGAGGGCGACGCAGGCGTTGAACACGCGGGCACCGTCGAGGTGAACGGGGATTCCGAGGTCGTGAGCCGCCTCGGCCGCGGCGTCGACGTCGGCTTTCGGAACCGCGACGCCGCCGCGGGCGTTGTGGGTGTTTTCGAGGCACAGGACGCCCGTACCGGCGACGTGCAGCGACTCCTCGCGGGCGTGCTCGCGGACCTGCTCGGGGGTCGGCGCGGCGCGCTCGCCGGCGTCGTAGGCGCGGACCTGCAGCCCCGAAAGCTGGGCGAAACCGCCGACCTCCCACTTGTAGACGTGCGCCTTCGCGTCCACGAGCGCCTCCTGACCGGGGTCGGCGTGGACGCGGGCGGCGATTTGGTTTCCCATCGTCCCCGAGGGCACGAACAGCGCGGCCTCCTTGCCGACCAACTCGGCGGCGCGCGCTTCGAGTTCGTTCACGGTCGGGTCGTCGCCGTACACGTCGTCGCCGACGTCGGCGTCGCGGGCGGCGTCGCGCATCTCGTCGGACGGGAGCGTGACGGTGTCGCTTCGGAGGTCTATCATGCGCGGAGAGACCGCGCCGACGGAGAAATAAACGGTGGTCCGCGTGGCGTTCCCCGTCCGCGGCCGCAATATTTGCGCTTCGAAAGGTGTTTGCCCCGGGGACACACACGACGCGGTATGGACCCGCGCATCCGCGAGCACGCACAGACCATCGTCGACCACTCCACGAGCGTCGAGGCCGGCGACAACGTCGTCGTCTCCGCGCCCTCGGTGGCCGAGGACCTCGTCACGGCCGTCCACGAACTGCTCGGCGACCGCGGCGCGAACGTCGTCGCGATGGACGCGAACCCCCGCTTTACCCGCGCGTTCCTCCGCGCCGGCGACGACGACTACGAGACGCCCGAGCACGTGCTGGCGCTCTACGAGGAGACGGACGTCATCATCCGCGTCCGCGGCGAGACGAACGCCACCGAGCAGAGCGACGTGCCGCCGGAGACGAACGCCGCGTACAAGCGGGCGTACAAGCCCGTGCAGGGCGAGATGCTCTCGAAGCGCTGGTGTCTCACTCAGTACCCCGCGAAGGGGAGCGCCCAGCTCGCGGGCATGAGCACAGAGGCCTACGAGAACTTCGTCTACGACGCCGTCACCCTCGACTGGGACGCGCAGGGCGAACTCCAACAGCAGTTGGTCGACATCCTCAACGACGGCGACGAGGTCCGCATCAAGTCGGGCGACGAGACCGACGTGACGATGAGCATCGCCGGCAACACGGCCATCAACGACACGGCCGAACACAACCTCCCCGGCGGCGAGGTGTTCACCGCGCCCGTGAAGGACTCCGTGAACGGCGAGGTCTACTTCGACCTGCCGCTGTACCGACAGGGCCGCGAGGTCTCCGGCGTCCGCGTCCGCTTCGAGGACGGCGAGGTCGTCGACTACTCCGCCGAGGGGAACGAGGAGGTCTTAGACGGCGTGTTCGACACCGACGAGGGCGCGCGCTACCTCGGTGAACTCGGCATCGGCATGAACCGCAGCATCGACCAGTTCACCTACAACATGCTGTTCGACGAGAAGATGGGCGACACCGTCCACATGGCCGTCGGCTCGGCGTACCCCGAGACGGTCGGCGCGGACAACGAAATCAACGAGAGCGCCGAGCACGTCGACATGATCGTCGACATGTCCGAGGAGTCGGTCATCGAGGTCGACGGCGAGGTCGTCCAACGGGACGGCACGTTCGTCTTCGAAGACGGGTTCTGACCGGGGCGGCCGCGCGCCTTCCTGCTCGCGGACAACTCGCAACATTTCGTCTCCAGTTTATCGACCGGAAAATCGCTCGTCGTCGTCGGGTTTTCCAGTCGAAACAGTAGCCTTCGAACAGTCGCCGAAATCAGCACCGAGACGCGGGGACGGGTCCGGTCTGTCTCGGCCGGAGTCAGCGGAGTCTCCAGTCGAAGCGGTGCCCTTCGGTCTATAGACAGACGTGTGACAACAATACACAGACCCCAGTAGGTTTATTTCGAATAGTCGACGAACACGAACCGATGCCAGCGGTTCAGTGCCGGGAGTGTGGACGAGACGTGGCGGTCCACGAGATAGAGACCACGACGAAGACGACGCCCGACGGCTTCGACACGAGGTATCGGTGTCCCTACTGTAAGTCGGAGATGCGAGACGTGAAAACGCGAATCGTCTGACGGCGTTACTGGTCGAGGTCGAGTTCGAACTGCTCGTTTTCGGTGACCGAGTTGAGCACGACCGAGGTGTTGGACTCGCGGATGTCCGCGTCGGTGAGCAGTTTCTTGATCTGCGTGTTCATGCCGTCGGTGTCGCGGAACTTGCCGATGGCGATGATGTCGTAGTCGCCGGTGACCTCGTACACCGAAATCATCTGTTTCTCGGCGCGGAGGCGCTCGGTGATGTCGGGGAGCGCGGAGCCCTCGACTTTGAGCTGAATGACGGCGGTTACGTCGTAGCCGAGCGCGTCGTAGTTGACGCGGGGCGTGTACCCCTCGATGACGCCTTCGTCTTCGAGATCTCGCAGGTGATTCGAGACGGTCGTGACCGACACGTCGAGTTCTTCGGCGAGGCTTCGCAGGCTCGCTCGGCCGTCGCCGAGGAGTGCGTTGATGAGCTTCGCGTCGAGGTTTTCGTACGTCATTACATCTACACACCGTCCCGGGGCATTAGAATTTTACGAATATCCAATTCTGTGGCGAGGTGCGGGGAATTGCATTAAGCGGAAAGGTCTTTATAGTGCGGGTGTTCGAATCGCGTGTTCAGGAAAATGACGGAAGACAACGCACTCACCGACGGCGGCCTGAGCGACGAGGCACAGGCAGTCATCGACGAGATCGAAGAGAAGAATGTCGACTTCCTCCGACTCCAGTTCACCGACATTCTCGGAACGGTCAAAAACGTCTCCATCCCGGCCTCGCAGGCCGAAAAGGCGTTCACTGAGGGCATCTACTTCGACGGTTCCTCCATCGACGGCTTCGTGCGCATCCAGGAGTCCGACATGCGCCTCGAGCCCGACCCGTCGACGTTCGCCGTCCTCCCGTGGCGGAAGAAGGAAAACAGCGCCGCAGGTCGCCTCATCTGCGACGTGTTCAACACGTCCACCGGCGAGCCCTTCAGCGGCGACCCGCGTGGCGTCCTCAAGCGCGCCATCGCCCGCGCCGAGGAGCTCGGCTATGACGTGAACGTCGCACCCGAACCGGAGTTCTTCCTGTTCGAAGAAGACGAGAACGGCCGCGCGACGACCGTCACGAACGACGCCGGCGGCTACTTCGACCTCGCGCCGAAGGACCTCGCGTCCGACGTGCGCCGCGACATCATCTACGGCCTCGAGAGCATGGGCTTCGACATCGAAGCCTCGCACCACGAGGTCGCCGAGGGCCAGCACGAGATTAACTTCACGTACGACGACGCCCTCTCGACGGCCGACAACGTCGCCACGTTCCGGTCCGTCGTTCGCGCCATCGCGTCCGAACACGACCTCCACGCGACGTTCATGCCCAAGCCCATCCCGCGCATCAACGGCTCCGGCATGCACACCCACATCTCGCTGTTCCAGGACGGCGAGAACGCGTTCCACGACGGCGACGACGAGTTCGACCTGAGCGACACGGCCAAGAGCTTCGTCGCGGGCATCCTCGACCACGCGCCCGCCATCACGGCTGTCGCCGACCCGACGGTCAACTCCTACAAGCGCCTCGTCCCCGGCTACGAAGCGCCGGTCTACATCGCGTGGTCCGACCGTAACCGCTCGGCGCTCATCCGCAAGCCGGCCGCCCGCACGCCGGCCGCCTCGCGCATCGAGGCCCGCTTCCCCGACCCGTCCTGTAACCCGTACCTCGCGTTCGCCGCGCTCATCCACGCCGGTCTCGACGGCGTCGAGAAGGACCTCGACTGCCCCGACCCGGTCCGCGAGAACATCTACGAGTTCGACGAGGAGAAGCGCGAAGAGTACGGTATCGAGACGCTCCCGAAGGACCTCGGCGGCGCCGTCGACGCCCTCGAAGAGGACGAAGTCATCCAGGACGCCCTGGGCGACCACGTCTACGAGAAGTTCGTCGAAGCCAAGCGCTCCGAGTTCAAGGACTACCTCGTCGACGTCTCCCAGTGGGAACTCGACCGGTACCTCGAGACGTTCTAACCGTCGCGCACGCCTCACACCGATTTTTCTTTCGCGACCGCTCGCCGGAGAGCGACGGCCAGAGCGCCGCGCGGAGACCGAGCGCGAGCCGTCGTCGCCGCGGTAGCCGAGCCGCGACCGACTCGCGAAGCTCGCTGGGTTTGAGCGGTCGCGGAACCGGTGCAGTGGTGCAGTCCGAAAAGAGAAGCGCCAGCCTCGCGTCAGGCGTCGGCGTCGCCCGAGTCAGTCGGCGCGCTGGGTCGCCCCGTCGCCGAGTCCGATTCGGCCCTGTAACTTCGGCGCGACGAGGATGAACGCGACCACCGCCCCGGTGGCGAGCACCGTCACCGGGACCGGGGCGTCGACCACGTCGACGCCGACCCAGAGGCCGCCCGCGCCGAGGAACGCGACGAGCGCCACCGGCGGCGACAGCGTCGGCAGCGACTCGTGGTCGGCGAGTCGCGTCCAGCCGACGAGGCCGCCGAGCGACCCGCCGAGGGCCGCCGCGGCGTTTTCCGTGTGTCCGGGGACGCCCGTGGCGAACACCACCGCGAGCGCGAGGACGCTCAGGCCGGCCGCGATGGCGAACAGCCGCGCCGGGTCGAGGTGGCCGGCCGCGTCGGGGTCGTCCGCGGCGGCGACCGAAAAGACCGCCTTCAGAAAGACCAGGCCGAGGAGGACGCCGACGACGATGTCGACGCCGTAGTGGACGCCGAGGAAAATCCGCGAGAGCGAGACGGTGCCGACGACGGCCGCCGCGGCGACGAGTCGGCGGCGGCGGTCCCACACGTCGAGAAGCGAGACCGCGGCCCCGTAGACGACGGTCGTCCCGAGGGCGTGGCCGCTCGGGAAGCCGAAGCCGTCGTCGGTGGTAAACGACACGAGCAGGTCCGAGAGCGGCGACGGCCACGCGGGGGCATCGGCGACGGCCGCGGTCGGCGGTCGCGGCAGGGCGAAGCCGACTTTCAGCGCGGTGACGAGCGCCAGCGACCCGAGCGCGAGGCCGACGAAGGCGGCCGCGGTTCGCCGTGGACGGGCCGTGATTCGTGGGCGACAGAGCCAGTACAGCGACGTGAACGCGACGAAGAAGAACCACTGGTCGCCGAGTTGGGTGACGAGACCGAACAGGAAGACGAGCGCATCCGGCGCGTCCGCGAGCGCTAGCTCGCCGAACCCGCGAGTCTGAAGCGCGAGTGCAGACCGGAGCATCTCAGCCGCGGCGTTCGCGGACCGCGTCGACGGCGCGGCCGGGGAGGCCGAGCGCGTTCAGGCCGATGCCGAAGATGACGAACAGGACGTAGAGCCCGAGCGTCGACAGGAAGATGATGAGCATGGCGACGACCGCGATGAGGTCCGACTGGAGGTAGTAGAACGCGCCGAGCGTGAGGACGACGCCGTAGCCGAGCACGAGGTAGGGTCCCCAACCGCGAGCCTTGCCGCGGCGCATCCGACGGCGGACGTAGCGCTTCAACTCGGCTTCGAGCTTGGGCTTTTCGACCGTCCGGTCCGTCACGTCGTCCTCGAACGCGTCGAGGTCGGCGCGGAGTTCCTCGACCTGCGATTCCAGCTCCTCGATGTCGGGAGCGCCGCGCGGGGAGACGGACGCGCCGGTCTCCGCGTCGCCGGCGTCCTCCGTCCGCGGCCCATCGGTGTCACCTCGGTCGTCGCTCATATCCGTACGAGCGTCATGTCGGCCTCCCGTATGTTGTACCTGCCGGTCCACTCCGGGCGGTCCCCCCGGCGGGTCACGCGGTTCCGCGGGCAGCGCGTCGCCGCCGACCCCCGCGAGGACCGCGTTGACGACCGCGCCCGAAAGCAGGATGAGCCCCGAGAAGTAGAACCACGTCACGAGCAACAGGAGCGTCCCGAGCGCGCCCGCGACCGACGCGCCGGCCACCGACGCGTACACCCCGAACCCGATTCCGAGAACGGTCCAGCCGACGGCCGCGAAGACGGTTCCCGGAACGACCTGCCGCGGCGAGAGGTCGGCGTCGGGGAAGACGTAGTACAGCGGGAAGAACGCCGCACAGAGCGTGAGCAGCAACAGGAGCGGCGAGAGCAGTTGGAGGAACGGCACGTCGAGGAGGCCGAGCAGCGCGGTCAGCACCGCGACGCCGATGGTGCCGACGCCGATGCTGGCGAGGGCGATGGTGCCGTCTCGAAGTTGGTCGAGGAGACCGCCGGCCTCGGAGCCGTAGATGCGCGAAAACGCGATGTCGAGGCCGCGAAAGAGCTTCAGCGCGCCCCAGACCGTCAGCGCGAGGCTCACCGCTCCGACGCTACCCTGTCCGGCTCGGTCCGTGAGGGCCTCCTCGACGAGGTCCTGCCCGGTCGGGACGAGGTACCGTTCGACGAGCGTCTGGAGCTGCGCCTGCAACTCCGCGCCGCCGACCGCGGTGGCGACGACGACGCCGAGCACGAGAAGCGGAATCAGCGAGACGAGCGCGTAGTACGAGATGCTGGCCGCGAGAAACGAGATTTCCTTCTCCCGAATCGTGTCGACGACGGCCCGCGCGACGGGAACGACGGTTCGAATCTTGGCGCTCACGTATCACCAAAACGACACGGGAGACAAAGAAGCTACCCGCCGACGCGGCGGCGTGAGCCGGTTACGAGCACCCGTCGGTCAGGCTTCGGGGTCGAGCGCGGCGGTCGCCTCGCGTATCTCCGCGACCGTTGCGTCGGTCTTGAACGCGGTGCCGTGGTAGTGCGCGGGGGTGGCGTCGTAGCCGGCGTCGCGGAGCGTTTCGAGGAAGGTCTCCATCTTCGAGGCCGAGCGCCCCCAGAGCTTACAGAGGCGGTGCTGGTCGAAGTGAGTCGGCGTGTCGAGTTCGACCGCCAGCGTGTCGAGGAGTTTGCGGGCGCGTTTCGCGGTGCCGAAATCCTCTGTCACCTCGTCGCGGACGGCCTCGGCGAACGCCGGTTCGGAGACGGGGCCGAGCCAGATGGGGCCGGCTTCGAGAATGCGGGTGGAACCGCAGTTGGCGCACGCTTCGGGCGGGTGGGCGATGAGCGAGTGCTCGGCCTCGCGGTGGAGGCAGTCCTCGCAGTGGTAGACGAAGCCGGTCGATTCGAGGAGTTCGTCGGCCTTCGTCGCCCGCTCGTCGAGTTCGAGGTACGCCCGCGCGTAGTGGCGCGTCGCGTGCGAGAGAACCGGGACGGCGGCCTTGTCGTAGCGGGCGGCGGTGCGGACCATCGCGCCGAGGAGCGTCCGAAGGCCCATCTCGGGGTGGTAGTCGGTGTTCTGCGGGAGACAGCCGTACTTCCGGATGCCGCTTTTCTGGTGTGCGCCGCACAGCGGGGCGGTGTCCGTAGCGGTGACGCAGACGAGGTCGCGAGTGTTGGCGAAGGCGGGGTCGGCGAAGGGCATCGGCGTGCCGAAGGGGTCGAGGTCGACCACGTCGAAAACGGAGTCGTACATGAGGGCGTTGGCGTTTCGGTGGACCGCCTCGCCGCCGTTGCCGGCGCGGTCGAGGTTCGACTGGGCGAGTTCGACGGCGTCGGTGTCGAGGTCGGCGCAGGTCACGTCGTAACCCTCGGCGGCGGCGCGGACGCCCCGGATTCCCGAGGCGGCCATCGCGTCGAGGTAGCTCTCGGCGCGGGGTTCGCGCTCGCGGAAGGCGCGGAGGACGGCCGCGGTGATGTCCCGGTTCAACTCCTGTGTGGGGTTGTAGAAGACATCGTCGCCGGTTCCCGCTGACGCCCCGTCGCGGGCGTCGGGAACCTCGATTTCGACGCCTCCCTCGCTCACGTGCATACCCGCAGTCGCCCGCGCGGGCGGAAACCGGTTGCGATGCGATTGTGCGCCGCGGCTGTGGCGGGCGTCCTCCCCCGCGGCATCGAATGCGTTTTCACCGCCACCGACGAAATCGGGGGCGTGGATTCGGCCGACGACTGGCGAGCGGCCCTCGAAGCGGCCGGGCGGCTCTCGCCGCAGATCGTGCAGGCCATCGTCGACGCCCACGGCGACCGGGGCGTCACGGCCATCGAGGCCGTCTCCGAGCGACGGGTGAAGCGCTACCGCGACTTCGACGTGGTCGTCGGCTACGACGACGAGTACGTGGTCGAAGACCGCGGCTGTACCTGCAAGGACTCCCAGTACAACCTCGACCCCGACGAGGGCGAGCGCTGCTGGCACGTCCTCGCGGTCGACGTGGCCGAGGCGCTCGGCGAACTCGACCACCACGACATGTGGTACTCCGACGTGCGGGAATTTCTGTAATCACACTTCTCGGCCGCGCGCCCGTCCGACCCGTCGCCGCGCCGCGGGAACGACCACAATCCTTTCCGAACCCCGCCGCGAACCTCGGGCCAACGGATGGCTGATTTCGACCTCTCTATCGACGAAAAGCGGGTGTACGCGGACAAGTCCGACAAGCAGACGGTGTACGTCGCCGCGGGCGTCGGGGTCGTGACCGTCGACGTGTCCGACGACCTCGTCGGCGGCTTCCGCGTCGACCGCCGGTGCGCCGCGCGGGACGCCGCCGGGTCGCCCGGGGAAGTCGCCGTCGCCACCGACGAGGACGTACTGCTCGTCCGGGGCGACGACTACCACGAACTCGGCTTCGGGCCCGCGACGGCCGTCGGCTTCCACCGGAATCGCGTCGTCGCCGCCGCCGACTCGGGTCGTGTCGCCCGCTTCGACGAGTCCGGGTGGACCGACCTCGGCGAAGTCGAATCGGTCCGCGCCCTCGACGGGAGCCTCGTCGCGGCCGAAGACGGCGTCTACCGCATCGGCGACGACGGTCTCTCGCACGTCGGCTTGGACGGCGTGAACGACGTGTCCGACCCCGCGGGCCGTCTCGGCGGCGACTCGGGAACCCCGCTCGCCGCGACCGACTCGGGGCTGTACGCGCTCGGCAACGGCTGGATGGACGCACTCGACGGGGCGTTTTCGGCGGTCGCGTCGATGCCGGACGGCCGCGCCCACGCGGTCGGACCGGACGGCGTCGTCGCGCGAGACGACGAGTCGGACGAGTGGAACGCCGCCCCGATTCCGCTGGACGAGACGGTCGTCGCGCTCGCCCACGACGCCCGCGCCGCCTACGCCGTCACCGACGCGGGGGGCTTCTGCGTTCGGCTGACCGGGGGCGACTGGCGGACGCAAGTGCTCGGATTGGACACCGTCGGCGTCGCGGTTCGCTGACACGCGACGCGGCTGTACGCAACGAAAAGCGGTTTTACCCCCCACGAGAGACGAACGGGTATGCTCGTACCCGGCGCATCCTCCCAGGCACTCGCGGCCGCGCTCGCCGCCGAACTCGGCGAGTCGCTCGCGGCCGTCGAGTACGACCGCTTCCCCGACGGCGAGACGCTGGCCGCCGTTCCCGACTTCGACGCCGACGCCGCCACCATCGTCGCCAGCACCGCCAGCAACGACGCCTACGTCGAACTCCTCCAACTGCAGGACGCGGTCCGCGAGGCCGGCGCGTCCGAGGTCACGACGGTCATCCCGTACATGGGCTACGCCCGACAGGACAAGGCGTTCGAGGCCGGCCACCCGATTTCGGCCCGCGCGGTCGCCCGCGCCGTCAGCACGACGACCGACCGCGTCGTGCTCGTCAACCCCCACGAGGACGCCGTCTCGGAGTTCTTCGACGTGCCCGTCGACATCGTCGACGCCGCCGGGCGACTCGCCGAACCGCTCCCCGCGCTCGACGACCCGCTGTTTCTGTCGCCCGATTCGGGGGCCATCGGCATCGCCGAGACCGTCCGCGACGCCTACGGCGAGGGCGAGACCGACTACTTCGAGAAGGTGCGCCACTCCGGGACCGACGTCGAAATCACGCCGAGCGACGCCGACTTCGAGGGCCGCGACGTGGTCATCACCGACGACATCATCGCCACCGGGTCGACCATGAGCGAGGCCGTCGCCGTCCTCGCAGACGGCGGCGCGAAGCGCGTCTTCTGTGCGACCGTCCACCCGCTTCTCGCCCGCAACGCCCGCACGAAACTCGCGCGCGCCGGTATCGAGCGCGTCGTCGGCACCGACACCATCGAGCGCGACGTGAGCGAGGTGTCCGTGGCCCCCGTTCTCGCCGACGAGCTCGAACGGTAACATATCACACAGTCTCTCGAAACGGTTTTCCCAGTCCCCGTATCTCGGAGTAACATGGGACGCTACGGAGACATCGACTACCCGCGGATGACCAAGACCGGCCTCGGACTGGGGCTCGCGCTGTTCCTGTTCGGCGCTGTCGGCGCGAAAGTCGCGCTCGCGATGAACGGCGGCGCACTTCCGGGCTGGGAGCGCACGCTGTTTTTCGACGCCGAGTGGCTCGGCATCGCGCTGGTCCTGTTCTCGCCGATTATCTTCGGCATCGTGCTCCCCCTGACGGAGTAGATGGCCGACGCCGACCCGCGGTTCCCCGACGACGACGAGACGCTCGTCCTCGAACCCGACTGCAACCGCTGTCCGGCGCTCGTCGAGTGCCGCAACCGCATCTCGTGGGGCGTCGGCCCCGACGACGCGACCGTGATGGTCGTCGGCGAAGCGCCGGGTGCGGGCAACCCCGACGCCGATCGCTGGCGGGGCGGCAACTGGACCGGGATGTCCTACACGGCCCGGCACTCGGGCCGCCGCATCCGCGAGACGATGGCCGCCGTCGGCTACGAGTCGGGCGTCTTCTACACGAACGCGGTCAAGTGCTTCCCCTCGGACGGCGAGGGGTCGAACCGCGCGCCCACGGCCGCCGAAAAGGAACACTGCCGCGACCACCTCGTTTCCGAACTCGAAGCCGTCGACCCCGACGTGGTGGTTCCGACCGGCCGCCACGCGACCGAAACCGTCCTCGCGCTCGACGACACCTCGCTGGACGGCTTTCTCGATACTGTCCTCGAACCCGTCGAGAGCGAGCGGTTCGGCTACACCGTACTCCCGCTTTTGCACCCCTCGTACCGCGACGTGTGGCTCTCCCGACTCGGCTACGAGTTAGACGAGTATCTGGCCGACTTGGAATCGCGTCTCCCCTGAGGCCACCACGTTGCCGACGCGGACCGCGACGACCGCCGACTGCACCGACCGTGCCGCTCGATACCCCGCATATTCATGGCTGGGGGTTGACATTATTCGGTCACACCGATGCTCGGCGACCTCATCGCGGACCTGATTATCGACGTCGTTCTCCACCCGTTCGTGAAAGCGATGGACCCGTTCGTCGCCGGCGTGAAGAAGCGACTGGCGCGGATTCGGGCGCGGTTCGGCGGTGACGATGTCGGCGCGGCCGCCGACAGCGGGAACGCCGGAGTCGGCCGCGGATACGACGCCGACGACCGCGAACGGTCCACCGAGCGGAACTGACGCGTCCCCGGCCCCGAACCGGTGCGAACTTTCTTTTTCCCGCCAATCGACGTGCCACGTATGTCCGACTGCATCTTCTGCGCCATCGTCGACGGCGACATCCCCGGCCGAATCGTCCACGAGACGGAGCACACGCTTGCGTTCCTCGACGCCAACCCGCTCGCGCCCGGCCACACGCTCGTCGTCCCGAAGGAGCATCACGCCCGCCTCGACGAGGTGCCGGCCGACGCGGCCGCCGACCTCTTCGCCGCCGTGAACGACCTCATCCCGCGCGTCGAGGCGGCGGTCGACGCCGACGCGACGAACGTCGGCATCAACAACGGCCCCGCCGCCGGCCAGGAAGTCGACCACGTCCACGTCCACATCGTCCCCCGGTTCGAAGGCGACGGCGGCAGCCCCATCCACGCCGTCGCAGGTGAGCGACCCGACCTCTCCGACGAGGAACTCGCCGACATCGAGGCGGCCATCTCGGGCTGACGGAGCCGACCTCTCCTGCCGGCGCCGCGCTCACCAGCAAATCGTGTCGATATAAAAACACATACGGCCGCCGCGAGTACCGGCTGTCGTGACAGTCCTCCAATCGTTTCGAACGGCCCTCCGAATCGTCACCGAGACGCCGGTGCTCGTCGCGTTCGCCCTCGCGTTCGGGCTCATCGGCGCATTGAACAGCGCCTCCGGTCCGACCGGTGCCGTTGGCTCGCTCCTCCAACTCCTCGCTGTGCCGGCGCTCATCGGCGCGTTCTACACTGTCGCCGACGGCGCGCGACCCGGTTCTGACACCGACCTGCGCGCGACTACCGCGGCACAGCGCTACTACGTCAGCCTGTTCGGCGCGACGCTCCTCGCCGGCCTCGTCGTGGTCGTCGTCGCAATGGTCGTCGGCGGCAGCGTCCTCGGCTACATCGGGTTCGACCGATTCAACGCGGTGCTGAACGGCTCCGCGAGCCTCACGCTCGTCGAACTCGGGGCGCTCGGCGTGGCCGGCGTCGCCCTGATGGCCATCGTCTACGTCTTCACCTTCTTCGACACCGCCGTCGTCCTCGACGGGAAGACCGCGGGCGGGTCGCTCAGCCGCAGCGTCGACTTCGTCTTCGGCAACCTCCGGCACGTCGTCGGCTACGCGGTCGTGGCGACCGTCGCAACCTCGGTCGTCGACCTGCCGGTCCTCTGGCTCGTCACCCTCGACGGGGCGACCACCGTCGCCGGCGCGGTGACGGCGTTCCAAGCGCCGATGCCGGCGGTCGATATCGCCGTCGTGGCCGTCGGCTCGACGGTCACCACGCTCGTCGGGCGAACTTACAAGGTCTGTTTCTACCGGGCCTGCACGGACGAGACGCCGGGTTCAGACCCCGAAGCGGCCGACGACGAGTGGTCGGTCTAGCCCCACCGCCGGCCGTCGAAATCACCTCTGCGAGCTGAATAGTGTCGTCCGGCGACACCAATACCGGCCGACCGAAGCTATTAATTCGAGAACCCGACCAGTCGCGGTATGCCGATTCCCCCCAGAACCACCGCGCTCGTCGGCGTCGCCGGCGGCGCGGGGACGACCCGACTGACGCTCGAACTCGCCGCGGCGCTCGCGACCGACGGTCGCGACGTGGCGGTCCTCGACGCGGCGTTTGCCACGCAGGGGCTCTCGGACTACGTCTCGGGAGCGCTCGACCCCGACGCGACGTCGCTCGTCACCGACGCGGCGGACGTGCCGCTGGAGTCGGGGCTGGTAGACTTCGAGACCGACGCCGAGGGACGCGTCGCCGTCTGCCCCGCCGCGGCCCCGTTCGAGCGACTCGCGCGGGCGATGACCCCCGACGCCGCGCGGGCGTTCGAGGGTCGCATCGCCGAGGCCGCAGACAGCTTCGACCACGTGCTCGTCGACGCGCCGCTCCTCGCGTCGAATCAGACCGTCGCCGCCGCCGCGGCCTGCGACCGCGTCGCGCTCGTCGCGCCCGCCACGGACCGCGGTGCCGACGCCGTCGGTCGTCTCAGCGCCCGGGCCGCCGACATCGGGGCTGATATCGACGCGGTCGTCTCCACGTTCGGCGCGCTCGGCGACGCGGACGTGGTCGTTCCCGAGACCGAGGCGAACGACATCGCCGACGCGCCGGCGTGCCGCGACGACGCCGACCTCGCGGCGGGCGTCGCCGCGGTCGCGGAGGTCCTTCTCGACGTGGAACTCGATTCGGTGACGGCCGCCGGCGGCGTGCTCACCTCGGTCGGCGAGTACGTCCGTCGCTGAATCGCGCGACGCGCCGAGCGAGTTTCGAGAGAGCAGACGGACGGCTGGTGAGCGCCGCCGCTCGCGAGCGTGAAAACGGGAGGTGGGGAGGCGTGTCCCGCGTCAGAACTGCATGTCGGTGACCGAGCTCATGGTCTCGGCCAGCGAGTCGCGCTTCGCGACGGCCGCGTCGGTGCGGTCGGTCAGCGCGCCCTCGACGGCTTCGACGAGGGGGTCGATGGGGTCGTGCGTCTCGACGTACGTCGCGAGTGCGAACTCCGACGGCTCGGCGCCGGTGAGCGCGAGCGCGTCGGCGCGCGAGATTCGTCCGTCGATCCAATCGCGGACGATGCGTCGCGCCTCGGGTGCGAGGGGAGTCACGCCCGCTTCGCCGCAACGGTGCAAGACTTTCGCCGCCGTGACCGGAGCGACGCCTGCGTCGCTCGCGCTCTCGCCGACTGACGTGCCCGACCCGTGTGCTTCGACAACCCGCTCCGCGGCCGCAGGCGCACAGGGGAGCGCGTCTGCGTGCGCCTCGAAGCGCTCGCGGAGGGAAACACCGGTGTCGTCGACAGTCGGAACGCAGCGCGAGCGCTGTTCAGTCGTCGTCGTCTCTAACGCGGCGGCGATATCCGACAGTCCCATCGCTCGGTGGTCCGCACCTATCGACTAAAAGCGTTCCTAATCAGTATCAAAATTGAGTCTGTAACCCACCGATTACCGGTAGGCTCTGACGGCAGTAATCGGGGTTCTACCCCCGTTTCAACCCGTGTTTAAATACCCGTTCGAGACCGATTTTCAATTGTGATGATCGAAGCACGTTCCCCCCAGGGTTGCCCCGAATGCGACGGACACCTCGGTTTCGAAGCCGGCGAGACGGTCTGTACCGACTGCGGTCTCGTCGTCTCGGAGTACCGCATCGACCACGGCCCCGAGTGGCGCTCGTTCGCCGACGACGACCGGAACCCCGCCCGCACCGGCGCGCCGCTCACCCGCTCGCGCCACGACCGCGGCCTGTCGACCGAAATCGGCCGCTCGACGCGTATCAAGGGTCGCAAGCGCCGGCAGTTCGCCCGCATGCGCCGCCAGCACAACCGCGCTCGCATCTCGACCAAGCGCGAGCGCAATCAGGTGTACGCCTTCACCGAGATTCGCCGCGTGACGAGCGCGCTGTCGCTGCCGAACCACATCCGCGACCAGGCGTGTTCGCTGTTCGAGTCCGCCCAGAACGAGGACCTCCTGCGCGGGCGCTCGCTCGAAGGGTTCGCCGCGGCCTGCGTCTACGCCGCCTGCCGCGTCGCCGGCGTCTCCCGGAGCGTCGAGGAAGTCTGCGACGTGTCGAAGGCCACCGAGGCGGAACACCAAGCGGCCTACGGCGCGCTCAACCGCGACCTCGGTCTCCCCGTCGCGCCCGCCGACCCGACCGAGTACCTGCCGCGGTTCGCGACCAAGCTCGACCTCGACAGCGACACCGAGCGCCGGGCGCGCGAGTACGTCGCCGAAGCCCGCGAGGAGGGCGTCGTTGGCGGCAAGAACCCCTGCGGCGTCGCCGCGGCGTGTCTCTACACCGCGGCTCGCGACCGCGGCGAGGACTGCACGCAGGCCGAGGCCGCCGACGTGGCCGACGTGACGCCCGTGACGCTCCGCAAGACGTACGTGGCGCTCCGCGAGTGAGCCGACGCCGACAGGCGACGGGACTCGCTAACTGAGACGACGGCGAGGAAGACGCGAGAATCGAACTGCGTCCGCACGAACGGACCGAAGACGAGACGACGTTTCTACCGACCGCTTACGCGAACCGCGTCCGCGAGTTCTCGAACGCGACTACTGGGAAGGCTCTTCGGCGACGACGCGACGACCGGCTCGAACCGCTCGACCGCCTCGGCCAGTCGAGAGTCCGCGGGGACCGCCGTCGCCGGCGCGCCGAGCACGTCGGCGAAGGCGTCGAGCGGCACCTCGTCGACGACGCGGTTGACCGCGACGGCGGCGAGCCCGCAGTCGAGTTCGCGCGCGAGTTCGCGGGTCCGCACCGCGTCGGCCAGCGCGTACCCCTTCGGGGACGCGACCACGAGGCAGGCGTCGGCGACGGTGAGCGGAACGCCGGCGTCGGCGCGCATCCCCGCGGGGCAGTCCACGACCACGTCGCCGTAGGCCGCTTCGACCGCGTGAAGCGCGTCGGCGAGGAGACGCACGTCGGCCGCCCGCGCGCCGGCGAGCGTCCGACCGCACGGCAGAATCGAGACCGGGCCGCCCGAGCGGACGGCTTCGAGCGGGTCCGCGCGCCCCGCGAGCACGTCGTGGAGGTCTGGGCCGGGCGCGTACGGGAGGTTCGCCATCCCGAGGTCGGCGTCGACGACGACCGCGCCCAGTTCCGCCGCGAGTTCGAACGACAGCGTCGACTTCCCGACGCCGCCCTTCCCGGAGACGACCGCGAGAATCACGCGAGCCTCCGGAGCGCGTTCACGTCGGGGTCGGCGTCGGCGGCGCGGTCCGCGAGCGCCGTCGCGCGCGCCGCGAGTCGGCGAAGACGCTCCCGGTCCGCGTCGAGCGAGTCGAGCGCGTCGATGCAGACATCGGCCTCCGAGAGCGTCGCCGCGGCGTCGGCGACCGACGCGCCGTCCAGTCGCTCGGCGAGGTCGATGCGACGCTCGAACGCCGCGAGCGACTCCAGCGACTCTAGCGGCTCCGGCGGCTCCGGCGGCTCCGGCGACTCCGGCGGCTCCGGCGACTCCGGCGGCTCCGGCGGCTCCGACCCGAGCGACTGGTCAGTCCCGCGGCCGCGTTCCTCGGAAGTCCCGACCGCCGCCGACACGTCGGCGTCCGTGGGCTGTTCGGACGGTTCGGGACGTTCGGAGCGGGTCTGTGGCTCGGGGCTCGGAAGCGGCTCGCGGCGCTCGCCATCTGACGCGTCGCTCGTCGTGCTGGGCGTCGTTTCGGGCGTCTCCGACTCCCGCGTCGTCGGCGGCAGGTCAGAAGAGACCGGGACGGCATCGGCCGGCGGCCGCGCCGAACCGAGCGTTCGAACCGCATCGTCGGGCGTCGAATCGCTGGCTCGCTCCGCCTCGTCGGCGCGACCGAGCACGTCGATGCCGACCGCGTGTTCGGGGCGGGCGTCGAGGTCGGCGGTCGCGGTGTCGCGGGTGGCCGTCGACGACGGGGAGACGGCGTAGCCGAGCGCGACCGTCGAGCCCGCGGGGACGACGCCTTCGAACCCCTCGTCGTCCCAACCGGCTTCGGGAACGCCGGCGCGACGCGGCGGGAGCACCGACCCGCCGAGTCGGTTGCGAAGCCTGACGCGCCGGTCGACCGGCGCGTCGTTGTGGACTCGGACCGAGACGAGGGCGACGCCGTCGTCCACGGTCACGTCGATATCGGAGTGCATGGCGGGGCTGGCCGCCGCTTCGTATATAAATCAACGCCCGGTGTGGCTCGCTCACCCGTCGTTCGGCCGGCATCTGACGACCGGCGCGTCGAGCCAGTTCGCCGCGGCGTCGGCGTCCGAAACCCGGCCGCCCGAGATGACGACCGGGGCGGACAGGTCGGCGAGGCGGGCGGCGGCGAGCGCGCGTGCGACGGGGTCCGATTCGAAGTCGGCCACCGACGCGGGCGACTCCGTAGTCGCCATCAGCGATGGGGCCGCCGCGAGGCTCCGGAGCGCCGCCTCGAACGCATCGCCGAGTTCGGCCGCGAAGTACGCCCGCGCCTCTCGACGGCGGTTCTCGACCGCGTCTTCGAGTTTGAGTCGCGCCTCGCGGCTGTCTCGCTCGGTTCGGGCCGCCCGTTCGAGCGCCGAAAGCCGCTGTTCGGCCGCGACGCGTTCGGTTTCGACCTCGGAGAGTTCGGTCGCGACCGCCACGAGTTCCGATTGCGCCGTCTCAGTCGCCTCGTCGTCGCCGGCGTCTCGGTGAGCGTTCACCCGACCGCGAAGGGTTGCGACGCGCTCTCTGAGTCGGGACTCGTCCTCGCCGGCGGCGGCGACGCGGCGGCGGGCCTCGCGGAGCGCGGCCGCGGACGTGTCGATGGGTTCGCGCTCGTCCGCCTCCACATCCACCCCGTCGTCGCGGCGCTCGGCGAGTTTCGCTTCGAGTCGGTCGAGCTCGTCGGCGACGGGAGAGCGAAGCCCGCGGGACCGACCGACCGCCGCGAGGAGCCAGCCGCGGGACGGTGTCGGCTTCGAGACGGGAATCCGACCGAGGCGGTCGTACCCGGAACCCGGCGGCGGACAGTCGATTCGGAGCGCGCCGGTCCCGTCGTCCCCGTCATTCCCGTCGTCCCCGTCGCCCCCATCGTCCACCCGTATGGCAGCGACGACCTCGTCGGCACCGACGTCGAACGGTCCGTCGGCGAGGTCGATAGCCGGTCCTTCGCGGACGGTCCCGTCGGGGAGTCGAAGCCTCATAGCTCGCGGCGCTGCATCTCCGCGGCCGACGGGTGGTCGGTGCCCGAGGCGAACTTGCTGTACGGCGTCGCCGGGGACTCGCGGTCCTCGTAAGCGGCCGCGGCCTCGCGGACCGCGTCCGGGACCGCCGCGAACTCGTTGAACGGTTCGGTTCGCTCGATTTGCACGGCCTCGTCGTGTTTCTCCCGAAGCCGAAGCGCGAGGAAGGCGGCCAACTCCGTCTCGTCGAAGAGCGCGGCGCGACCCAGTCGACGGACCACGACCTCGTCATGGGTCCGACAGATGTTCCGAAGCGTCGTCCGCGCCGCCTGCGAGTAAGTCACGACCAACAGCACGCACGCTCGGTCACGGAGTCGGGAGAAAAATCGTTCGACAGCGGCGCTCTCGCGTCAGTCGACTGTCACAGACAGGGGAGACTACGGCGTCTCACCCGAGTTCGAATCTCCGCGCGACTCGTCTCGCCTCAGACGCGCTCGACCGAGAACGTCACGTCGTCGGCGTCGCCGGCCGCCTCGTCAAGGAGGTCTCTGACCCGCGTCCGCGCGTCGGCCTCGTCGGCGGCGAGGACGACGAGACCCTCCGCGCGGTCGTCGCCGACGGCCGTCCACGCGTCGAGCGTTCCGTCGCCGGCGTCGTCTTCGAACTCCGTCGCGAACGTCCGGAGGACGGTCACGACGCGCCGCTCGGTGCTGGCGAGGTCCGCGTCGCCCGATTCGAGGTCGCGGATGGCGTCTTCGATGTTGCGGATGGCGGAGATTCGGTCCATCGGTCGTCTGTCCCGTCGCCGCACGCTCCACTAAGTTCGTCGGTTCCGCGCGGGTCGGTCGCAGACGGTCGCGAGTCGAACGGCCGTCTCAGGAGCGTTCGTCCGGTAGCTCCTCGAAGAAGTCGGCGACGAACGTGAAGTGCTCCGCCACGAGGTCGCAGTCCGCGAAGGCCTCTCGCGCCTCGCTTTCGAGGGCGGTCTGCTTTTCGGGGATGTCGTTGTCGCCCGCGGTCGCCGCCTCGTCGAGCACCTCGCTGGCCCGCGCCATCGCGTCGGTGAGGCAGGCGAACTCCTCGGAGCGGGAGGCGATTGCCGCCACGGGGTCGCGTTCCGAGACCCGCGCGTTCACGTCCTCGAATGCGCTCATCGCCCGGAAGAACGACCCGGTGGCGTCGCCGTAGCTCTCGCCGAGGTACTCGTCGAACCCGTCCTGTAATCGTCGAATCGCGTCGCGGAACGAGACGATGTCGTCGGCGAAGGCCTCGAACTGACCGATCTCCCGCTCGAAAAAGTCGACCTTCCGCCCGTAGTCCGCCGGTTCGAGGGCGGTGAGTTCGTCGAGGGCGTCGGCCTCCGACTCCTTCCGTAAGCTATTGAGCGTGTCTCGCGTCGGTTCGAGCGCCTCCGCTATCTGTTGGACCTGCGTGTCGATGCGGTTGAACTCCTCGCCGTACAGCCTGGAGACCGCGTTGTTGGTGCGGTAGAACGCCTGATTTGCGTTCTCGTGGGTCTTACCCGTCCACCAGAGGAACCAGAAGGCGCGTCGGAGACGCCCGAGACGCGCTCGCTGGGCGTCGGTCTTGTCGAGTTGGTCGAGCGTGTTGAAGTGGCCGCGCGCGAGGTATAGCGAGTCGGCGTCGTCCTCGAACGAGAACTGCGTCGTGGCGTTCAGGTCGTGGAAGCCGCCGTCTTCGCCCGCCACGGACGCGAAGTCATCGACCGCAGCGTCGAGGTCTTCCACGGCGAGGCCGAGGATTCGGTCCACTCTGTCCGGCTCTTCCGTGGTCGTCTCGGTCGTCGGCTCCTCCGTCGTCGTCGTCGGCTCCTCAGTCGTGGTCGTAGTCGGAGTTTCCGTCGCCGTCGGCGTGGCAGTCGTCGTCGTCGGCTCCTCCGTCGTCGTCTCCCCACCGTCCGCTGACGAACATCCCGCGAGGAAGAGTGCACCCGCGGTCGCCAGATACGCTCGACGATTCATACGTACTACATGACTTTCAGATTACATAGGAGTGTTGGTGCAAATAAACGACACGCGCTCGAGACTGTCCGCTCGCTAAGATAGTGTGGAAGTCGGTACAGTGCGGAGTTCGTGACAGTCGAGAAATCGAAGGCGGCCGCTCAGGTCGCGCGGTAGACGTCGCCGCGGGGCTCGTAGATGTCGCCTTTCATCTTGAGCTTGTCCAGCTGGTCGTTGACCGTCTTCTCGTCCATGTTCAGCTCGCTGTTGGCGCGTTCGAGGACCTCCTCGTGGGGCGCGCCCTCCTCGTACTCCTCCTGCATGGTGCGGATGAGTTCGAGCAGGTTCTTGATGCGGTCGCGCTGGGTCTTCGAGCGGCCGGTCTCGACGATGTCGGCGTCGAACTCGCCGGTTTCCGGGTCCATGCCGATGTCGCGCAGGCAGGACTCGACGATGCCCGTGACGCGCTCTGCGTCCTCGCGGGTCACCTTGTCCGAGAGGCGGACGCGAGCGGACGCCTCGCCGAGCCGGACGAGCGCTTCGAGCTTCCGGGCGGTCACGGGGACGGGCGCGTCCTCGTCGGCGCCGCGGGCGCGGAAGTCCACGTAGAAGTCGCGGATGACCTGCTTCGCCTCGTCGGTCATCGTCGGGTAGCAGGTGCGCTTCGAGTAGGCGATGTACTTGCGGAGGAGCTCCGCGTCGATGGTGGGCGCGACCTCGTCGGTGACGGCGTCGACCTGCTGTTCCGTGAACTCGGAGTTGGCGACGTTCGTCCGCTGGGTGTTCAGCTCGCCCGCGTAGTTGGTCTTGAGGATGTGGTCCGCGAGCTTGGAGTCCTCGTCGGGGTCGGGGTCGTCGGTGACCGTGAAGATGAGGTCGAACCGGGAGATGAGCGCGGGTTCGAGGTCGATCTGCTCGCCGATTGGCTCGTACTGGTCGAAGCGGCCGTACTTCGGGTTCGCCGCGCCGAGGAGCGAACACCGCGACTTCAGCGTCGCGTTGATGCCGGCCTTGGAGACCGAAATCTGCTGTTGTTCGAGCCCCTCGTGCATCGCGGAGCGGTCCTCGGGCCGCATCTTGTCCAGCTCGTCGACCGCCGCGATACCCTTGTCCGCGAGGACGAGCGCGCCGGCTTCGAGCGTCCACTGCTGGCCATCGCCGAAGTCGTCGCGGACGGCGGCGGCGGTGAGACCCGCCGAGGACGAACCCTTGCCGGAGGTGTAGACCGACCGGGGAGCGATATGTCTAATGTATGACAACATCTGCGATTTGCCAGTTCCGGGGTCCCCTATCAGCAGCATGTGCAGGTCGCCGCGAATCCGCGACCCGTCGGGCAGGTGTTTCGTGACGCCCGAGAACAGTTGGAGAATCATGGCCATCTTCTCCTGCTCGTAGCCGTAGATGGCGGGCGCGACGGACTCGACCATCTTCTCGTAGATGGCCGGGTCGTTCGAGAGTTCGACGATTTCGGCCACGTCCTCGTCGGATATCTCCATGTCCTCGAACTCCTCGTCCTCGATGGTGAGCGAGATGCCCTCCATGTAGTAGTCGAAGACGGGCGTCTTCTCGTTGCCCGAGGTCTGCTGTTCGATGTGGAGGATGCCGACCGCGGTGACGTGGTCGCCGGCGGTGACTTTGCCGGTCACGTCGTCCGAGAGGTTGATGTCGATGCTCTGCGGCGTCTCGCCCCCGCGCAGGCCCTCGGGTGACTCCTGGACGCGCAGCTTCTGGGAGTCGATGAAGTTCGACTGGTCGAAGTCGATGCGGAACGGCCCCTGACGCTCGCATCCCTGACACTCGTGTGGTTCCTGAAAGCCGCCGTCGCCCTGCGGGATGTAGCTCATCGTCCCGCAGCGCTGGCACTCGAAGGCGGCCTCCGTGATTTTCGGGCGCACGTCGGTCGCCTTGCGGACGATTCCCTGCACCGAGATGAGCGTCCCGATGTGGTCGTCGTTGACCCGGATGTTCCGGATATCGACCGTCTCGGGGAGGTTGCGCATCCGGACGTGCGCCTGACCGAGCTTCACGTCCGCGGGGAGGTCGAACAGGCGCAGTGCCTCCTCGGCGTACTCCTGGAACTGGCCGGGCTTCGTGATGTAGTCGTCGGCGAGCTCCGCGTCGAACCGATAGAGGTCGTCGTAATCGATGTACAGCGACCGCTTTTCCTTCGGATACTGCTGTGCGAGTTTTCCGATCTCCTCTCGATAGTAGTTGCGGTAGAACTCGATGAACCGCTCCGTCAGGTCTCGGTTCTGGGGGGCCTGCGCCATCGCACAAGGGTATGTCCCCAATCGGTTAAGAACCTTCGTCGTTCGGCCGACCCTCCGTCGTCCCGACGGGTCGGCCGCGCGCCGGGACTCGCGCGGCCCGAGGGGTCACAGCGGCCGCCGCTACAGCGACACGTCGGTCTCGATGTCCTCGGTCGCCTCGCGGAGTCCGTCGCGGCGGGCGTCCTCGGCCATCCGGTTCGAGAGGTCGTCGTCGGTCAACAGCTCCGCGAAGTCGTCGCGGAAGCGGTAGTTGGCCCGGCTCGAGCGGATGTCGGCCTCGGCGGCGGGGCGGCACTCGGCGACGACTTCGACGGGCACGTCGAGCGTCTCGGCGATGGTCTCGTCGTCCGCGCCGTCGACGAGCAGGTTGTCGAAGCGGTCGGCGTCGAACGGGAACTCGCGGTCGGCGTCGCGGACGAGGTGGAGGTCGAACCGGGCGGTGCGAATCGCCTCGGGCGACGCGTCGAGTTCGACCGCGAGGTCGGCGTCCGCGTCGCCGTCGAAGTAGCCGACGACGAGCGCGACGAGCGCGTCGTCGTCGAAGTCGGTGTCGAACGCGTAGCGCTCGCGCATCGTCGCCACGGTGTCGCGGACGCGCTCGCGGACCGCTTCGGGGTCGTCCACGTCGGCGAGCGACCCGCGCGACTCGGACTGCTGTTCGGTCACGGTGTCCGACCCAGTCGCCTCGATGAAGATGTCGCGAAGCTCGGCGGTCTTTTCGTCCATACCCGGAGAATGGCACGCCCAGCGTCTTTAATGATGCTGACCCGGGAGCCGCCGAGCGCCGGGAGGCGACTCGAATCGGCCGACGAGACCGAGGGCCGACCCCGCCCACGCACTCTGTAAACCGATAAGTTAAACAGGGTTTACGAGACAGCGATGGACATGGCAACTGAACACGAGTCAGTCGAACTCGTCGGCGACGAACTCGTCGGCAACATCGCCCGCGCCGCCCTGTTCGCGGCGCTCATGGGCGCGGGCAGTTACGTCTCGTTCCCGAACCCCGTCTCGCCGATTCCGGTGACGATGCAGGTGCTCGTCGTCTTCCTCGCGGGCATCTTCCTCGGCCCCGTCTGGGGCGGCGGCTCCATCGCGCTCTACCTCGCGGCCGGCGGCCTCGGCGCGCCGGTGTTCGCCGGCGGCTCGGCCGGGCTCGCGCCGCTCGTCGGCCCGACCGCGGGCTACCTCTGGGCGTACCCGGTCGCCGCGGTCATCGTCGGCCTCGTCGTCCACGGCGGCGTCGACATCGGCGACTACCGCGTGAGCACCGCCCGGCTCGTCGGCGCGATGGTCGCGGGCACCGTCGTCGTCTACGCCTTCGGGACGCTCGGCTTCGCGTACGTCCAGAGCGTCGGCCTCGAATCCGCCTTCTGGACGGCCTCCGCCGCGTTCATCCCCGCTGAGGCGTTCAAAATCGCCGCCGCGGTCGGCATCGTCCGCTCCGACGCCATCGCCGCCCAGTAGATGATTCGCGTCGAGGGCCTCGTCCACCGGTACGGCGACACGGTCGCGGTCGACGGGGTCGACCTCGCCATCGACGACGGCGAGTGCGTCATCGTCGCGGGCGCGAACGGCTCCGGCAAGACCACGCTCGTCCGGCACTTCAACGGCCTGCTCGACCCCGACGAGGGCTCGGTCTCGGTCAACGGCCGCTCCGTCTCGGACCACCTCGTCGCCGCCCGAACCGCGGTGGCGATGGTGTTCCAGCACCCCGAGGACCAGCTCGTCGCGGCGACTATCGGCGCTGACGTGGCGTTCGGCCCGGAGAACCTCGGGCTCGACCGCGACGAAATCGACCGCCGCGTCCGCGAATCGCTCGCCGCGGTCAACCTCGACGGCCGGGAAGACGAGCGCGTCGACGCCCTCTCCGGCGGCGAGGTCGAACGCCTCGCCATCGCCGGCGCGCTGGCGATGCGACCCGACCACCTCGTCTTGGACGAACCGTTCACCGGCCTCGACGAACCCGCCCGTCGCTCCGTGCTCGCGCGCCTCCGCGACCTCCGCGCCGAGGGGACGAGCCTCGTCGTCGTCACGCACGACCTGCGCGACGTGGCCGAACTGGCCGACCGCGTGGTCGTCCTCGCCGACGGCGACGTCGCCCTCGACGCCGCGCCCGACGAGGCCGCAGACCGCCTCCCCGACCTCGACGTTCGCCCGCCGTGTTGACCTACGAACCGGGCGACAGCCTCGCCCACCGACTCGACCCGCGGACCAAGCTCGGGGTGCAGGTCGGCTTCGCGGCGGCCGGCTTCGCGCATACCACACCCACCGGGCTCGTCGCCCTCGGCGTCGTCGCCGCGGGCTGTCTCCGCGCCGCCGACACGTCACCCGTTTCGGCCCTCAGCGACCTCCGCTACGCGGTTCCGTTCCTCGCGCTCGGTCCGGTCGTCGAGGCCGCCCGCCTCGGCGCGCCGTGGTTCGACCCCGAGGCGGCCGTGGACCCGGCGCTCGCCAGCGTCCGCGTGCTGCTCGTCTTCTTCGTCGCGGCGGCGTACGTCAGGACGACGCCCGTGCGCGAGTCCCGCGCGGCGATTCAGCGGCTCGTCCCGGGTCGCGTCGGCGTCGCGCTCGGCGTCGGCGTCGCCCTCGTCTTCCGGTTTCTTCCCTTGGTCCGCCGCGACCTGCTCCGCGTCCGCGAGGCGCAGGCCGCCCGCCTCGGGAGCGAGCGACGGCTGGACGAGCGGCTCTCGCTCGTCGCCGCCGGCGGCCTCCGGCGGTCGTTCGCGCGGGCCGACGCGCTCGCGCTCGCCCTCCGCGCGCGGTGTTTCGCCTGGAACCCGACGCTCCCGGAGATTCGGTTCGGCCGGCGCGACGCGCCCGGGCTCGTCCTCGCCGTCGCGCTCCTCGCCAGCCTCGCGCTCTGAGGTCGCCGGGGCGCTCGTAATCCGCCGACCGACACGCCTCGGGTGGCAAGATTTAACCCTCCGTTCTCCGGTGATTGATTATGGACTTTGCGGCACAGGCGGATGTTACGCGAGAGACGTTCTGGACGATTAGTCCGGTCGGCGAGGCGCTCTTCTACGGCCTCGCCGCCATCGCGTCGCTCGTCTTCCTCTACGGGGTGTACGAGCGGTTCGCTCGATACGCGCGGGGTGGTGAAGACCCGTTCGACCGGCTGTCGGACCTGCCGGGACGGACGGTCCGGGCGGCGAAAGTGGTGTTCTCCAACGAAAAGCAGTTCAAGCGCGACCGGTTCGCCGGCGTGATGCACGCCTTCATCATGTGGGGCTTCCTGACGCTCCTCATCGGGACGACCATCCTCGCCATCGACATCGACGTGTGGCGGCGGGTGACGGGCAGTTCCTTCTTCGTCGGCGACTTCTACCTCTCGTACTCGTTCGTCATGGACCTCATGGGCCTGTTGTTCGTCGTCGGCGTCGGGATGGCGCTGTGGCGGCGCTACGGGGTCCGACACCCGCGGCTGTGGGGCAAACACACCGGCTTCGAGGACGCCGCGTTCGTCTGGACGCTGTTTCTCCTCGGCGTCGGCGGCTACGTCCTCGAAGGCATCCGCATCGTCGGCACGGAGTTCCCCGAGTTCGAGACGGTGAGCTTCGTCGGCTACTTCGTCGCCCTCGTGTTCGACGCCGGGGGCATGAGCCAGGGCCTCGCACAGACGCTCTACTGGTTCGGCTGGTGGTCCCACGCGCTCCTCGCCTTGGCGTTCGTCGCCGCCGTCCCCTACGCCAAGCCCCTGCACATGCTCACCTCCTTCGCCAACATCGTCACCGCCGACGAGAAGGCGGGCACGCGCCTCCCGAAAGTGCCGGCCGACACGCCGCCGGACGAAATCGGCTACGTCTCCGAGGACGACTTCTCGTGGAAGGCGATGCTCGACATGGACGCCTGCACGAAGTGCGGCCGCTGTACCGACGCCTGCCCGGCGAAGGCCTCCGGCCGCAACCTCGACCCGCGGGACGTGATTCTCGACCTGAAGACCTACCGCGAGTCGGTCGACGCCGGCGGCGACTCCATCGACATCGTCGCGGACGGCGGCACTTCCGTCGTCGACGCCGAATCGATGGAGTCCTGCATGGCCTGTATGGCCTGCATGGACGCCTGTCCGGTCGATATCGAGCACCTGACGCACTTCACCGAGATGAACCGCCGACTCACCGAGACGGGCCAACAGCAAGAGCCGGTGCAGGAGGCGATGATGAACATCTTCCAGAACGGCAACGCCTTCGGCGACCCCCAGCGCAAGCGGCCCGACTGGACCGAAGACCTCGACTTCGAGGTGCCCGACGCCCGCGACGAATCGGTCGAGTTCCTCTGGTACGTCGGCGACTACCCCTCCTACGACGAGCGCAACCGCGCCGTCGCCCGCTCGATGGCCCGCATCTTCGAGGAGGCGGGCGTCTCCTACGGCATCCTCTACGAGGACGAACAGCACGACGGCAACGACGTGCGCCGCGTCGGCGAGGAGGGCCTCTACGAGATGCTCGTCGAGGACAACGTCGCCGCGATGGCCGACTGCGACTTCGACAAAATCGTCTGCACCGACCCGCACTCGTACAACACGTTCAAAAACGAGTACCCGGAGATGGACGACTCGTTCGACTACCCGGTGTACCACTACACCCAACTGGTCGAGCGCCTCGTCGGCGACGACCGCCTCGGCCTCGCGGGCGACGAACTCGCCGCCCAGACGGTGACGTACCACGACCCGTGTCACCTCGGACGCTACAACGGCGAGTACGAAGCGCCCCGCGAGGTCATCCGCGCGACCGGCGTCGAACTCGCCGAGATGCCGCGCAACCGCGACCAGTCGTTCTGCTGCGGCGGCGGCGGCGGCGGTCTCTGGATGGACCACGAAGAGGAGTCGAAGCCGTCCGAAGAGCGCCTGCGCGAGGCGCTCGACGACACGACCGGCGGCGTCGAACGCTTCGTCGTCGCCTGCCCGATGTGCGCGACGATGTACGAAGACGGCCGCAAGACCGGGAGCTACGAGGACGATATCGACATCGTTGATATCTCCGAACTCGTCGTGGAGGCGCTCGACGCGAAGGCCGCCGCGACGGCGGACGCGGGCGCGGATACGACCCCCGCGTCGGCCGACTGAGTCGGCGGCGCGGCTGTTCTGTCCTGTCCTGTCCTGTCCTGTCCTGTCCTGTCCTGTTTTCCGCTCTTCTATGCTACGTCCAAGCGGTCGATGGACTCGCGGATGACATCGGCCGACTCGCGGAGCGCCGCCGTCTCGTCCGCCGAGAGGTCGAACTCGTGAACGTCGCGGACGCCGGTTTCGTTGACGGTGCACGGGAGGCTCATGTAGACGCCGTCGATGTCGTGTTCGCCCGAGACGAGCGTCGAGACGGTGAGAATGGAGTTGTCGCCGCCGAGGATGCGCTCGGTGGTCGCGGCCACCGAGCGCGCGACGCCGTAGTTCGTCCGCTCCTTGCGGTCGATAATCTCGTAGGCGGCCTCGCGGACCTCCGTCTCGACGCCGGCTTTGAGTGCGTCGACGTCGTCGACGCCGTGGCTGGTGGCGTACGACTCGAACGGGATGCCGCCGAGGTTCGCCGAACTCCAGACGAGAACCTCGCTGTCGCCATGCTCGCCGACGACGTAGGCGTGGACGTTCGCCGGGTCGAGGTCGAACTCGCGGCTGAGCGAGTGGCGGAACCGCGACGTGTCGAGGACGGTTCCCGAGCCGATGACGCGCTCGGCCGGCAGGTCCGACACCTTCCACGTGACGTACGAGAGCACGTCCACGGGGTTGGTGACGATGAGCATCACGGCGTCGTCGTTCAGCCCCTCGGTAATCTGCGGAATCATGTCGGCGAAGATGTCGGCGTTCCGCTCCATCAGGTCGAGGCGGGTCTCGTCCGGTTTCTGGCTGGCACCGGCGGTGACGATGACCACGTCGGCGTCCCAGCAGTCCTCGTAGTCGCCCGTCCGGACGCGGACCGGCGACGTGAAGTACGAGCCGTGGTTGAGGTCCATCGCCTCGCCCTCGACGCGCTCTTTGGCGACGTCGACGAGGACGATTTCGCCGACGAGACTGCTCTCCATCAGCGCGAACGCCGTGCTCGACCCGACTGCGCCGGCACCCCCGACGATTGCGACCGTACCCTTGCCGCGTTCAGTGCTCATACCCGTCGTTCGAGCGACCGGTGGATAAAAACAAAGCCCCGTTTCGAAGAACTGGGAGTACTACTTTTGTAACAGACGATTGTTTGTTAGATATCTCTCCGTTCCGGCGCGTTTTTTGAAATGAAGAATTTCGGAGTCGTAGGTTCCGCAGGCACTACACGAACGTCGCGAGCGCGGCCGGCCGCCGCGTGCGGGGTTACTCGCGGTCGTACTCTTTCTTGAAGCCGCGGAACTCGGTCCGGTGGGCCTCCTCGTCGGCGAGGATGGTCACGGCGAGGTCCTCGGTGACGGGGTCGTTGGCCTCCTCAGCGGCGTCGATGAGCGCGCGGTAGGTCTCGATGGCGTCCTCCTCGGCGGTGAGGACGCCGTTGATGACCGCGAGCACGTCCGTGCTGTCCTCCGGCGGCTGGAGGTCGTGCTGGCGCGCCTCGAAGGTCGCCGAGCCCGGCGGCTGCTCGTCGAGCTGCTTCAGCCGGTTCCCGAGCTGCTCCGCGTGGGTGAGTTCCTCCTGAATGTCGGTCTGGAGGGACTCCTTTATCTCCTCCGCCCGGACGCCGTCGAGGACGATGGAGTTCGTCATGTAGTTCATCACGGTCTCGATCTCGTCCTGATAGGCGCGCTTCAACAGCGCGGTTACGTCCTCAGACATAGCGACTTCGTATTGACGCTCTGGCAACAAATACCTGTTCGCCGCGGCGAGCCCGTCGGGTGGGTGAAGCGTCGGCGTCGGCGAAAATCAGCGGTCGAGGCGAGTCGGTACCGCGGGTGAGTTCAGTCTTCGATGGAGACGATTTCGACGACGTAGCCGTCGGGGTCCTTCACGAACGCCGCGCGGGCGTTCACCGGGTCGATGTCCACCGGCGGCTTCACGATATCGGGCGACTGCGCCTCGACGATGTCCTCGAAGGCGCGGTCGGCGTCCGCGACCTCGACGGCGACGTGGTCGATGCCGGCGGGTTCGACGCGCGCCGACGAGGTCGGGTCGTACTTGAACTGCAGTTCCATGTCGGTGTCGTCGCTGCCGACGTAGACGTTCCGGACGCCGTCGAGTTCGAACTCGTTGGTCTGTTCGAGACCGAGGTCGGCGTAGAAGGCGAGCGTGGCGTCGATGTCCGAGACGACGAGGGCGGTGTGGATGAGTCCCATGGCGGACGCGACGCGGCGGGGAGAGATAACGTCTGGTCTTCGTGTCAGGCCTGCCGCGAGGCGTCCACGTCGATGGCGTCGACGGGACAGATGTCGACGCAGAGCATGCAGTCGATGCACTGGTCTTCGTTCGTCGGTTCGACCTTCTGCTCGCTCACCGGGTGGTCGGGCGTGTCGACCCACGTGAACACGTCCACGGGGCAGTTTTCGAGGCACGCGCCGTCCGCGAGACAGATGTCGTAGTCGACGGCGACGTGGGTGCCGTGGATGCCGAGTTTCTCCGGCGGGTCGACGGGGCCCCAGACGGCGACGCCGTTTTCCTCGCCCGCTCGCTCCCGGTTCTGGTCGAAGTTCGAGTCGATAGCCATTGCCGGGCGTTGGCCGTACCCGGTACTAAAACGTCCGCATCGGCGACGAGAAAAATCGGGGACGGAGTCGTGATTGCGGGTGGTTTCGGAGTCGGTTCCGACCGACGACCGGGGGCGCTATCGGCGGACCGCGAGGAACGCGGCCGCGAGGAGCGCCACCACGGCGAGCACGGCGCTGAAGCCGGGAACGACGGTGTCGCTGGTGCCGGTCGCGGTGGTCGCCGACGTGTTTGCCGTCGTCGTCTCGGTCGTCTCGCCCGCCGTCGTGGTCGTCTCGGTGTCGGTCGATTCAGTCGTCGTCTCGGTCGTCTCGGTCGTCTCCACCGCTTGGAGCGAGAGCGTCGCCGTGTCGGTCGAGTTGTTCGCCGGGCCGAGCGCGAGCGAGTAGTCGCCCGCGTCGAGCGTCGCCGGGAGCGTCTCGGTCGTCTGCGTCGCGTTCACCGAGTCCTCGCCGGCGGCGGTGAGGTACGACGAGGCGTTCGCCTGTCCCGCCGTCGAGGTGTTCAGTTCGAGGGTGACGTTGCCGTCGCGGTCCTCGTCGACCACCGTCGCGTTGACGGCGAAGTTCACGTCCTCGCCGCCGATGCGGAGCGGGACGGTGTTGTTCTCGCCGGCCAGCGCCGCGGACGTGTTGTTCGCGTCCGCCGCGCCGGAGAGCGTGATGGAAACCACCTCGCCCTGTTCGGCCGTGTACGCGTCGTCTGTGAACTCGTAATGGCCCGAGGCGGCCGCCGCGGGCATCACCGCCGCCGCGAGCACGGCGGCGACGAGGAGGGTCGTCGTCAGTAGCGCGGATCGGTTGGAGGGTCGCATCGACCACCTCTTTTCAGAGGGAAGGTAAGTTACTTTCTATGTCTTAATGTCAAACGATAATCGGTATCGGGCGGGCGGGCGGGCGGGAGGACGGCGAGACGCGAGCGCGGCCGCTCGGGGCCTCGGTGGAATCGAAAGGAAGTCAGCGGGCCGGACGTCCGTCGGGCGACTACGCCCGCGCGGCCTCGATGTGCTCGAGAACGCGCGAGATGTGGTGGTCGTCCCGAGCGGGCGCCTGTTTCCGATAGGTTCGGAGGGCGTCTACGAGATAGTCGAGTTCGGCGCTGTCGAAATCTTCGTCGCCGGCCTCGACCCGCGCGAGCAGGCCTGGGGCCGGCGTCGGCTCTTCGTCTGCATCGACCGCCCGCTCGATGGCGTCGAGCAAGGCGGCGTGGACGACCCACGTCTCTTCGCGAGAGAGGTCGAGCGCCGTCGGACGGTCCTGGGCCGATGTGGTCATTGTGGGGCCTCTATCGTAACCTATGGGCGGGGAGATATAAATGTATGTGTACTGTTGTCATGCGTCACGCACAACAGCGAAAGCCACGGGGGCGTCCGCTCCCGAGCCCTAGTGGAATGCTTCGATTCCCGTCAGGTCCGCGCCGAGGACGAGCGTGTGGATGTCGTCGGTCCCCTCGTAGGTGTAGACGGTCTCGATGTTCTCCATGTGTCGCATCGGCGAGTAGTCGGTCGTGATGCCGTTGCCGCCGAGCATCTCGCGGGCGGTTCGGGTCACCTCGCGGGCGACGCGGACGTTGTGGCGCTTCGCCATCGACACCTGCTGGTGTCGCAGGTCGCCGCGCTCTTTGAGGTCGGCGAGGCGGTGGGCCATCAACTGCGCGTTCGTTATCTGGGTCGCCATCTCGGCGAGTTTGCCCTGCTGGAGTTGGAACCGCGCGATCGGCCCGCCGAACTGGTCGCGGTCCTTCGCGTACTGGCGGGCGTCCTCGAAGGCGTCGCGGGCCGCGCCGACGACGCCCCACGCGATGCCGAACCGCGCCTGCGTGAGACACGAAAGCGGCCCCTTCATCCCCTCGACGCCGGGGAGTACGTCCTCCTCGGGAACGCGCACGTCGTCGAGGCCGATTTCGCCCGTGACCGACGCGCGCATCGAGAGTTTCCCCTCGATTTTGTTCGTCGTCACGCCGTTGCGGTCGGTCTCGACGAGGAACCCGCGGACCGGCGACCCCTCGGCCGACACGTCGCGCGCCCAGACGACCGCCACGTCCGCGATGGGCGAGTTCGTAATCCACGTCTTCGAGCCGTTGAGGACGTAGCCGTCGGCGTCGCGCTCGGCGCGGGTCTCCATCCCCGACGGGTCCGAGCCGTGTTGCGGTTCGGTCAGGCCGAAACAGCCGACCGCCTCGCCCGACCCGAGTTTCGGAAGCCACCGCTGTTTCTGCTCGTCGGAGCCGTAGGCGTGGATGGGGAAGATGACGAGCGACCCCTGCACGCTCGCCATCGACCGGAGGCCGGAGTCGCCGGCTTCGAGTTCCTGCATCAGGAGGCCGTAGGCGCGCTCGCCGAGGCCGGGGAGGCCGTATCCGTCGAGGTTGGGCGCGTAGAAGCCGAGTTCGCCCATCTGCGGGATGAGTTCGGTCGGGAACGTCCCGGCCTCGTAGTGCTCGCCGATGTCGGGTTTGACCTGCTCGTCGACGAAGCGGCGGGCCTCGTCGCGGACGAGTTTCTCTTCGCCGGTCAGGTCGCCCTCCAATCCCAGATAATCGAGCATGATAGACCCTGCGACCGGCGCGGTGAAAAGCGATTCGCTCGGTCGATATTCGGGGGAGACGGACGACCGAAAAGTCGGTGACGAAAGCGGGTCGGGCGCGGCTCGGCGGCGGGACGGGCGCGGCTCGGTGGCGGCTCGGATGCGACTCGGCGGCGGCTCAGATGCGGCTCGGGTACGACTCGAAAACAGCTCGCGACCGCGACTGTCGGAACGTTCAGGCCGCCGATTCGACCGACTCCGCGTTCGTCCGGTTGACGTAGGTGACGAAGTTGTCGAACAGGCGCTTGGCCTCGCAGGCGGCGGCGTAGTTCTCCGGCGTGATGCCGTCGATGACCGACCGAAGCCGCTCGTCGGGGAGGAAGTCCTTCTGCCTCGCGATAGCCTCGGCGGTGTCGGTGTCGTACTCGGGGTGGAACTGGACGCCGAAGGCGTGGCTCCGGCGGAACGCGTGGACGCCGAACTCGTTTTGGGCGAGGAGTTCCGCGCCCGGCGGGAGTTCGCTCACCCGGTCGCCGTGGGAGGTGAAGACGGTGAAGCGCTCGCCGATACCGGCGAGGATGTCGTCCTCGTCGTCGGCGCGGGTACGCTCGATTTCGTTGTAGCCGAGTTCGAACTCGCCCATGTCCTCGACGGTGCCGCCGAGGGCCGCCGCGACGACCTGGTGACCGAAACAGACGCCCAAGAGGGGGAGGCCGCGCTCGTCGGCGTCGGCGACCCACGACACGAGGTTCCGAATCCACGCCTCGTCCCAGTAGACCGACGACGACGAGCCGGTGATGACGACGCCGTCGTAGTCGAAGTGGTCGGGGAGGCGGCCGTCGGTCACGTCGAACTCGACGAGGTCGGCGTCGAGTTCGCGCCTGAAGTTTCGGAACGTGCTCGAATCGCCGTGGGAGGCGTCCAAGAACGCGAGTCGCGGGCGGGTCATCGTGGAGAGACAGTCGGTGCGGCTCTAAAGAAGTTGCGCCCGGAACGCTCTCTGCCGGCACCTGGGACGGGGGGCGTCGGCGACGAACCCGGAGCGAACGCGACGGAGCGCCGCTCAGTCGTCGTCGAGCGATTCGAGAAAGGAGACGAGCGCGTCGTTGACGAGCCGCGACCGCTCGACGGTGACGAGGTGTCGCGCGCCCGCGAACGACTCGAACTCGCCGCGCGGGAGTCCCTCGGCCAGCGCGCGTCCCCCCTCGACCGGCCAGACCGGGTCGTCGCCGCCGTGGAGAACGAGCGTCGGAACCGTCACCTCGTAGAGCGGACCGGCGTCGTAGTCGGCGACGGCGGCGGCCTGCGCCGCCCACGCCTCGGGGTCGGCGTCTTCCCGTTCGCGCCACGAGACGAGTTGCTCGACCACGTCCGGCTGTTCCGCCCGAAACTCCTCGGAGAGCGCCGGCGCGAGCGACTCGCGGAGCGCGGCCGGGTCGTCGGGCGCGGCGGAGAGCGGTTCGGGGTCGATTTCCGCGCCCGAGGCGGCGGTGCCGACGAGGACGAGGCTCCGAACGCGGTTCGTCGTCCGCGCGGCCTCCAGCGCGACCAGCCCGCCGAGGCCGAACCCGACGAGGTGGGCCTTCCTGACGTTCGCGTCCGCGAGGACGGCAACGAGGTCGGAGACGAGCGTCTCGACCGAGTACGGCCCCGCGGGGGCGTCGGAGCGGCCGGCCCCGCGGAGGTCGGTCACGAGGCTCTCGTAGGGGCCGGCGACGGCGGCGTGCTGCCAGCCCCACTGCCACGCGCCGTAGCCCGCGTCGCCGACGAAGGCGACCGTCTCGCCGTCGCCCTCGCTGTCGTAGTACAGTTCGACCCCGTCCGCGACTGCCGTGGGCATACCGGGGGCTCGGCGGGCGAGCGACTTAGGGCGTCCGTCTCGCGGACGCGGGGAACGCGGAAGCGAAATCGAAAGCGAACTCGGGGAGGTCGCGTGACCGACTCAGGCGTTCAGGACCGCGCGAAGCACGTCGGGCGCCTCGTCGAGCGCGTCGTCGAGCGCGTCGACGTCGGGGCCGCCGCCCTGCGCGAAGTCCGCGGGGCCGCCGCCGCCGCCGCCGACCTTCCCGGCGAGTTGGCCGACGACCTGCCCGGCGTTGACGCCGACGCCGTCGGGAACGCCGACGACGAACTGGGCGCTCCCGCCCGCGGCGGAGCCGAGGACGGCGACTTTGCCCTCCTCGACCAGCGCGTTGGCGGTCGCGCGGAGTTCGTCCGCGTCGCCGTCGAGGCGCTGGACGACGGCGGGCGTCCCGTCGATGTCGATTTCGTCGGCCCCCGCCGCGGCGCGCGCCTCGGCGAGTTCCGTCTTCAGGCGGTCGATGGTCTTGCCGCGCTCTTTCCACTCAGTGAAGAAGCGCTCCGCCGTCTCGGGCACGTCCGCGGGGTTCACGTCGAGCACGTCGGCCGCGCCGTACAACGCGTCCTCGGTGCGCTGGGTGGCCTCGATGGCCGCGTCGCCCGCCGCGAAGACGACGCGCTCGACGCCGTCCTGAACGGGCTCCGTCGTCAGCACCTTGATGACCCCGATGTCGCCGGTGCGCTTGACGTGGGTGCCGCCGCAGGCCTGCACGTCGGTGCCGACGTGGATGAGGCGAATCTTCTCGCCCGGCGGGATACCGCCCTGATAGAGGTCGAAACCGTACTTCTTCTCGGCGTCGCGGCGGTCCGGCCACTCCTGTTTGACCGGGATGTTCCGCATCACGAGTTCGTTGGCGACGCGCTCTATCTGCTTGACCTCCTCGCGGGTGATGCGCTCGTAGTGGGTCACGTCGAGCCGCGAGCGGTCGACGCCCTTCGACGCGCCGGCCTGCCGGATGTGGTCGCCGAGGACCGTCCGGATGGCGTGGCCGATGACGTGGGTCGCCGTGTGGTGGCGCATGAGCCGACGGCGGCGTTCGGCGTCGAGCTGACCGCGGACGAACTCGCCCTTGCCGGGGTCGTCGTCGGTGCGGTGGAGCACCACGTCGCCCGCTATCTGCACGTCGGTCACCTCGACCGTCGCGTCGTCGGTGGCGAGCGAGCCGTGGTCGGCGGGCTGGCCGCCGCCTTCGGGGTAAAACATCGTCTGGTCGAGGACCACGTCGTAGCCCTCCTCGCGCTCGAACACGTCGAGGACGACGGCCTCGAACTCGGTGCGCTCCTGGTCGTCGTAGTAGAGCTTGTCCGTCGCCGGCAGGTCGCCGAGGCGGTCGTCGCGCTCCGCGGCCTCGTCCTCGCCGTCGACCTGCTCGTGGCGGTCGGCGACGAGCGAGTAGAAGTCGTCGGGGATGTCGACGGTCGCGCCGCGCTCCTCGGCGATTTCCTGCACCATGTCGGGCTGGATGCCGTGGGAGTCGTACAGCTCGATGAGCTCGTCGAGCGGTATCGGCTCGTCCTTGTCGGCGTACTCGTCGGCGAGCTGCTGGACCTTCCGGGAGCCGCGTTCGAGCGTCTTTCTGTACTTGCGCTCCTCGCTGCGGACGATGTCGCGGATGGTGTCGCGGTTCTGGTAGTCGAGGCGCTCGGCCTGCATGTCCACGAGCTCGTCGAGCGGGGCGTCCACGCCGAGGTTGTCCACGAGGCGCTTGGTGCGCCGGAGGACCATGCGGGCGAGGTAGCCCGTCCCGACGTTCGAGGGGACGATGCCGTCGCCGAACATGTACGCGAGGGTGCGGCAGTGGTCCGCGATGGCGTAGATGTCTTCGAGCGGGCGGAGCAGGGCCGTGAGTTCGGCCTCGTCGACGCCGAGTTCGCCCGCGACACCGGCGCGCGCGGTTGCGAGGTCGTCGATTTCGTCGATGTCGAGGTGGCCCGAGAGCTTCGCCGCGCGGTGGATGAGTTCCTCCTCCTCGTCGGTGTGTTCGATGCCGACGTTGTCCTTCAGGAACTCTATCATGTCGGGGTAGACGGCCTCGTACACCGTCGGCGTCCCCTGGGACACCCACGTCCACCGTTCGAGCCCGTAGCCGGTGTCGACGATGTAGGTGTCCATCGGCGAGTAGGTGTTGCCGTCCTTGAGTTCGTACTCGCCGTCCGGGTCCTGCTTCATCGACATGAAGACGAGGGTGGCGAGTTCGGCGCCGCGGTAGAGGACTTCGAAGGCCGGTCCGGCGTTGCCGCCGCCGACCCACGGGTCCTCGATGTAGGTGATTTCGGAGATGTCCGCGCCGAGCGACTCGAAGAACTCGTCGCAGAGGCGGACCGTCTCGTCCTTCCAGTAGACCTCGCCCTCGTAGGCGTACTTGTCGCCGGCCTCCTCGCGGGCGTTGAACGCGTGGTGGGCCATCATCTCGAACGCCATCGTGTGGCGGCCGGTCTTGCCCACGTTGTCGATGTCCTGCATCCGGATGCAGGGCTGGGAGACGGTCAGCGGGTTGGCCGGCGGCGGCGTCTCGCCGGACGTGACGAGCGGCTGGAAGTCGTAGATAGATGCCTGCGTCAAGAGCACGTCGTCGCGCCAGCGGTTCGCGGCGACCGGGTAGGGGTCGATGCGCTCGTGGTCGTGTTCCTCGAAGAAAGAGAGGAACTTCTCGCGCATCTCTTCGAGAGTGTACTCCTCGTCGAAGCCGGGGTTGTCGATGAAGGTGTAGTCGTCGGCGGGCGGTTCACCGCAGGTCTCGCGGTCGGGGTCTCGTGTCCAGAAGTGGACGCCCGTCACGGGGCACTGCTTCCGGTAGAAGCCCTCCTCCTCGAAGTAGTCGAGGCGGTACTCCGCTTCGAGTTCGCTCATTGCCAAACTCTGGTCTACCGTCGGGTAAAACAGTTCCGGGAAATGGGCGCAGACGCCCGATTCCCCTCAATTTCGCCCGCACGGGCCGTGTCGTTCTTTTCCCTCCCGAGCCAACGAGGAGTATGGAACTCGCCTCGCTCCGTCGGCGACCGGCGGTCGAACTGCTCGCGTGGGTCGTCCTCGCGCAACTCGCGGGCGCCGTGGGGAGCGTCTTCACCGTGACCGCCATCGGGTCGTGGTACGCGACGCTCGCCCGCCCGTGGTTCGCCCCGCCGAACTGGGTGTTCGGCCCGGTCTGGGTGACGCTGTTCGCCCTGATGGGCGTCGCCGCGTGGCTCGTCTCCCGGAGCGACCACCCCCGCCGCGAGCGGGCGCTCGCCGTCTTCGTCGGTCACCTCGTCGTCAACGTCGCGTGGTCGGCGGCGTTCTTCGGACTGCAGTCGCCCGCGCTCGGCCTCGCGGTCATCGCGGTCCTCATCCTCGCGATTCTGGCGACGATGCGCGAGTTCGACGCCGTCGACCGACGCGCCGCCGCGCTCTTGGTCCCCTACCTCCTGTGGACGTGTTTCGCCACCGCGCTCAACTACGGCTTCTGGTCGCTAAACTGAGTAATCCGGTACGGCGTTCCGGCCACGGCCCCGACGCGAACGACGCACGGCGCGTTCTTGGTGATTGGAAACATGCCGCAACGATTATAGTTCTCGTTGTCGTTCGATAGGGAGACTGCCGTGCACGCGACGGAACCAACGGTTTTCGTGGACGACGACTTCGACGATATCGACCTCGGCGACGGGGTCACGGTGGCGTCAACGAGTGACGAGAACGACCCGTCCGACGCCGCCTGCGTCGTCGTCACGGACCCCGACGCGCCGGTCCCCGACGACGTGCCGACCATTCTGTACACCGACGTCCCGCCAGCGACTGTCGAGCGGCCCGAGCGGTTCGACGCCTACGTCAGCCGCGGCGACCGCTCCGGGCTCGAATCGCAGGTTCGATGGGTGCTCGCATCGACCGCCGACAGAGACGCCGAAGCGGTGGCGACGGCCCGAAACGACGCCGAGTGGGACCGGCTCAAGCGGCTCTACGAGGGGACGACGGACCTCATCACGGCCGAGACGGTCGACGAACTCTACGAGCGCGCCATCGGCCTCACGGAGCACATCCTCGAGTTCGACAACACCTCGTTTTTCGTCCACGACGGGGACGACTTCTACGTCGCCGCCAACAACGACGACATGGCCGGGACGGGGCCGATTCCCTCGGACACGGGCCTGCTCGGGGAGACGCACCGGACCAAACGCTCGTTTCTCGTGGACGACGTTCGCGACCACCCCGAGGCCGACCCCGACGACCCCGCCTACCGCTCGGCGGTGAGCGTCCCGCTGGGCGACGACGGCGTGTTTCAGGCCATCTCCAACGAGGTCGGCGCGTACGACGAGACCGACCTCACGCTGGCCGAACTCCTCGTGTCCTACGTCTCCGAGACGCGGAGCCGAATCGAGTCCGAGGCCGCGCTTCGACAGAGCCGCGAGCAGATAGAGCGACTCCACCGGGGAGCCACCGAACTGGCCGCGGCGACGAGCCTCGACGAACTGTTCGAGCGGACCGTCGAAATCACGGACGACATCCTCGAGTTCGACATCAGCTACGTGGGGGTCGTCGAGGGCGACTACATCGTTCCGGCGGCCATCTCGTCCGACGCACCGGCCGACGGCGCGGAGCGCGTCCCCCTCGACGACGGGGGCATCGCGGCCGAGGTGTACCTGTCGGGGGAGACAGACATCACCGACGACGTGCGCGACCACCCCGAGGCGCGGCCGGTCAAGCGGATGTACCGCGCGGTCCTGAGCGTCCCCATCGGGGACCTCGGCGTCTTTCAGGCGACGACGTTCACGCCCGGCGCGTTCGACGAGCGAGACGCGGAACTGACGGAACTCCTCATGGCGCACGTCGCGGTCACTGCCGAGCGCATCCGCGCGGAATCGCGGCTCAGGGAGGAACGCGACCGCTCGACCGCGCTGTTCGAACACGTCTCCGACGCCGCCGTCGCCTACGACGTCGAGGGCGGCGCGCTCACCGTCCGCGACGTGAATCGGGCGTTCCAGTCGATTTTCGGCTACGACGCCGACGACGTGGTCGGAAGCGACCTGCTCGGGCGAATCGTCCCGCCGGAGCCCGACCCGGACCCGGTTCCCGAACCGGGCGCGGACGAAACCATCCCCGAACTTCTCGTCGCCGCCGGCGAAAGCTACCGCGGCGAGGTCCGCCGTCGGACCGACGGCGGCGTCCGCGAGTTCATCCTGAACGTCGTCCCGCTGTCGCCCGGCGAAGAGCGCGGGTCGGGGTACGCCATCTACACCGACATCACGGAGCGGAAGACCCGCGAAAGCGAGCTAGAGCGACAGAACGAGCGATTGGAGGAGTTCGCGAACATCGTGAGCCACGACCTGCGGAACCCGCTTTCGGTCGCCCGCGGGAACCTCGACCTCGCCCGCGAGACCGGCGAGGAGTCGCGGTTCGATACGGCCAAGCGGGCGCTCGAACAGATGGAAGAGCTCATCGACGACCTCCTGTCGCTCGCCCGCCGCGGCCAACTGGTCGACGAGACCGAACGCGTGGACCTCGCGAGCGTCGCCCGGCAGGCGTGGGCGACGACCGAGACCGCGGACGCCGAGTTAGTCACCTGCCAGTCGGTCGTCGTCGACGCCGACGAGGACCGCCTCGCCGAACTGCTCGCGAACCTCTTTCGGAACGCGGTCGAACACGCCGGAAGCGACGTTCGCGTCGAGGTCGGCGGCGTCGACGGCGGCTTCTACGTCGAAGACGACGGCCCCGGCATCGACCCCGAGCGCCGCGACGAGGTGTTCGAGCCCGGCGAGACGACCGGCGACGACGGCATCGGCTACGGGCTCGCAATCGTCGAATCCATCGCCGAGGCCCACGGCTGGTCGGCTATCGTGACCTCGGGGACGGCGGGCGGCGCGCGCTTCGAGTTCCGGGCGTGAGGCGAAAACGAAGAGAGACCGGGGAGCGCGGCGGCCGGCGCGGCCGGTTCGGTCTAGTTCGGGTCAGTTCAGTTCGGGTCAGTTCTGCGAGAGCGCGAGCGACGCGAGGAGCGCTTCGAGTTGGACCTGCTCGTTCGCGCCCTCGGAGATGCGGTAGTCGGCCTCGCCGATGCGCTCCATGAGGCGGACGGCCTCGCGCTCGTCGAGGTCGAACTCCCAGACGGAACGGTGAAGCTGGTCGATGATGTCGCCGCCGGCCATCCCGGTGTCGACGATGAGCGTCTCTAACTGCTTGCGCGCGGTCGTGAACTCGCCGTCGATGGCGGCCCGGACCATCTCCTCGATGTCCTCCGGGCGGGCCGTCGAGGTGATCATGTAGACGGCCTCCTCGTCGACGACCTCGCCGGTCGTCGCGGCGGCCTGCAGGGAGTTGATGGCGCGGCGCATGTCGCCGCCGGCGGCGTAGACGAGCGCGTCGAGGCCGTCCTCGGTGAGTTCGATGTCCTCGGCCGCGGCGATGTCGCGGACCTGCTCCGCGACGGCGTCGTCACCGAGGGGGGAAAAGCGGAACACCGCACAGCGCGACTGGATGGGGTCGATAATCTTCGAGGAGTAGTTACACGAGAGGATGAAGCGCGTGTTGTCGGAGAACTGCTCCATCGTCCGGCGGAGCGCCGACTGGGCGTCGTTCGTCAGCGAGTCGGCCTCGTCGAGGAAGATGACGCGGTAGTCGTGGCCGCCGAACGACGAGCGCGCGAAGTTCTTGATGCGGTCGCGGACCACGTCGATGCCGCGCTCGTCGGAGGCGTTGAGTTCGAGGAAGTTGCCGCGCCAGTCGTCGCCGTAGATGGCGCGGGCGATGGCGGTCGCGGAGGTGGTCTTGCCGACGCCCGCCGGTCCCGCGAACAGGAGGTGCGGCAGGTCGTCGCGCTCGATGTAGCTCCGCAGGCGCTCGACGATGTCGTCCTGTCCGTAGACGTCGTCGAAGGTCTGCGGTCGGTACTTCTCGATCCAGATCTCACGACCCGCCGGGGCGTCGCCCGACTCCGCGGCCTCGCTCATATCCGTTCTACCGACCGCCCCGCACATAAACCGTGCGAGACGGAGAGCGCCCCCGGGCGACGCCGAGCCGACGGACTGAAACCCGCGCCCGACCCACGAGCGACCATGAACGTGACCGTCGAGGTCGTCGGCGAGGAGACCAGCGAGGTCGCCGTCGGCGACGGCGGGACCTACGCGGACCTTGTGCGGGCGGTGGACCTCAGCCCCCACGAGGTGACCGTCCTCGTCGACGGCCGCCCCGTCCCCGAAGACCAGCCCGTCGAAGTCGACCGCGTGAAGGTGCTCCGCCTCATCAAGGGCGGGTAGTCGGCGGCATGGACGACACCGCTAGGGCTGACGACGACACCGCTGGGGCCGACGACGACACCACCCGGAGCGACGACGGAGTCCGCGTCCGCGAGGGCGACCCCGAGGAACTGGTGGCCGTGATGCGCGTCCTCGACGCCGGACTGCTCGAAGCCGACGCGGGCGACGTCCGCGACCGACTGGCGGCGGGCGACTGTCTCGTCGCCGAGGCGTCCGGCCGCGTCGTCGGCGCGCTGGCGCTCGACGGCGACTACATCGAGGCCGTGGCAACCTCCCCGAGTCGCCGCGGGCGGGGCGTCGGGACCGCGCTCGTCCGGGCGGCGTTCGGCCGTCGGGGGCGACTCGTCGCCGACTTCGACGGGGGCGTCCGACCGTTCTACGAGTCGCTCGGGTTCGACATCGAGGCGCGGGATGGGGATGGAGGTGAGGACGCGGAAGCGGCCGCAGACACCGGCGCGGGCGACGACCGGTTTCGCGGCGTCCTGCGGGACGAGTAGCAGCCCCATGATTGTTGAGTGTTACCAACCGACACAGATTTAGCCGCCGGTCGTCAAGGGTTAGGGAGTCAAGCCCATGGCAAAGCGTGACCGGAGCGACCGTATCCTGACCGACTGGGACCGCGTGTTCGACGCGCTCTCCGACCCGTCGCGCCGCTACGTGTTGGAGTACCTCCACGACCGGGCGGAGCCGACGTCGGTCTGGGACCTCGCGGTCGCCCTCGCGGTTCGGACGACCGACCTGCCGCCCGACGAGGTGGACGTGCAGGTCGTCCAGCAGGCCGAGGTCGGAATCGTCCACGTCCACCTGCCGAAGCTTCAGGCCGCGGACCTCGTCGAGGCCGCGGGAGACGGCGTCTCTCTGACCGAGCACGCGGAGACGCTCCCGCTTTTCACGCCGGCGTACCGCGGGGTCGTCAGACCCGTCGGCGACGAAGAAGAGACGAGAGAGCCCTGAAAACGGCCGCTCAGACGAGCGGTTCGACGAGTTCGCGGCCGGCTTCGAGGAGCGACGAGACCGCGTCTTCGCTCCCGGCCTCGGCGTAGACGCGCATCTTCGGCTCCGTGCCCGAGGGGCGGACGAGGAGCCACGAGCCGTCTTCTAAGAGCAGTTTGAAGCCGTCGAGCGTGACGACCTTGGCGATGTCGCGGCCGGCGACCGTCTCGGGGAGCACGTCCTCGAGGTCGTCGATGACGCGCGCCTTCTCGGAGTCGGGGCAGGCGACGCTTATCTTGTCGGCGACGATTTCGCCGTGTTCGGCCTCGATGCGGTCGAGGCGGGCGTCGAAGTCCTCCTCGGCGGTCGCGGCCGCCGCGAGCAGGCCCATGAGGACGCCGTCCTTCTCGCGGACGTGCCCGCGGACGGAGAAGCCGCCGGACTCCTCGCCGCCCATGAGCGCGTCGTGCTCGCGCATGCCGTCGGCGACCCACTTGAAGCCGACCGCGGTCTCGAACACCTCCTCGCCGTGGGCCTCGGCGATGCGGTCGATGAGGAACGTGGTCGAGACGGTCCGGATGGCCGGCCCGGAGTCGGATTCGAGCAGGTAGTCGTAGACGGCGGCGAAAAAGAGGTTCTCGTCGAGGACGCCGCGGTCGGGCGTGGCGATGCCGATGCGGTCGGCGTCGCCGTCGTTGGCGACCCCGAGGTCCGCGTCGTGTTCGGCCATCGCCTCGGCGAGGCCTTCGAGGTTCTCCGCGGAGGGCTCCGGCGAGATGCCGCCGAAGTCGGCGTCGCGCTCGCAGCGCAGGCGGACGACCTCCGCGCCGGCGGCTTCGAGCAGCGCGTCGGTGACGCCGCGGCCGCTGCCGTGCATGGCGTCGTAGACGACCGTGAGGTCCGAGAGGTCGTCGCCGACGAGGTCCATCGCGTGGTCGGCGTGCGGGGAGACCACGTCCACGCGCTCGATGGTCCCGCGTTCGGACTCGGGTAGGAGGTCCGGTTCGGCGAGTCGCTCGGCGACCGCGTCGGTCACGTCGGGGAGCGCCGGCGCGCCGTCCGAGGGGATGAACTTCACGCCGTTGTACTCCGGCGGGTTGTGCGAGGCCGTGACCATGAGCGCCCCCGAGAGGCCGCGCTCGGCGATGGCGTAGGCGACGAGCGGGGTCGGGCAGTCCCGCTCGGGCAGGAGCACGTCGAAACCGTTGCCGGCGACGACCTCGGCGAGCGACTCCGCGAAGCCGGGCGAGGTCTCGCGGGCGTCGTAGCCGACGAGCACCGGGGCGGTGAAGCCCTCGTCGGCGAGGTAGTCGGCGACGGCCTGTCCGACGACGCGGACGCGGTCGTCGGTGAAGGTGTCCAGCGTGGCGCGCCACCCGTCGGTCCCGAATGAGATTTCGTCCATACGCGCACCACTCCGCGGCGGGGCAAAAAACTACGTTACGAGCCGACGGGTGCGGGGGCGTGCCGCGGCGGTCCGGCGAGGGCACAGCCGACCGCGACGCGGCCCCGGTTCGCTCACGACTCAACGAGCCGCTGTTTCTCCCGGCGGCGGAGCTGTTTTATCTCGTACTCCCGGGACATGGCCGCCGACTTCGAGTCGAACTCCTCGACGTGGACGAGTTCGACCGGCGTCCGGCCGCGGGTGTACTTCGCGCCCTCGCCAGCGTCGTGTTCCGCGACGCGTCGCTCCACGTCGGTCGTGTACCCGGTGTACAGCGAGCCGTCGCTGCACTCGATGACGTAGACGAAGTGCACGAGAGAATGGTTCAGGGGCGCGGGTATGAACCCACCGCCCGACCTCGTGCACGAGGTGTTGGCTTCGCGTGGTGGTCTTTTCTCGCTTCAGTGGTCATGCGGTGCGGGCACGCTGCCGAGCGACCTCCGCGATACCCGCGTTCGCCGAGCAGTTGGGACAGGCGAGAACCTGACCGTCCTTGTCGGCGAACACGCGTGCGAAGCGCTCGGAGACGTGTGACCCGCAGTGGTCACAGACTGGCATTGTTGCGGTCCGGCAGCCACCAAGCCGGTGTATGACATACAGTACCCCACCCATATGAGGGCTTCGCGCGTGTGCGTACGCACGCGAAATCGCGCACGACCACGAGGTGGAGAATAACGTCCAGTCAGGCGTCGTCGTCGCGGGCGTCCGAGACCGCGCGGGCGATGAGTCCGGCCTGCGCGCCGGCGATGTAGCCGGCGTCGACGTTCACCGCGGAGAGCACGGTACACGACTGGAGCATCCCGAGAACGGCCGCCTCGCCGTCGCCGCCGTGGCCGTAGCCCGTCGAGACGGGCAGTCCGATGACGGGCGTGTCGACGAGGCCGGCGACGACGGTCGGCAGCGCGCCCTCACGGCCGGCGGCGACGACGACCACGTCGGCCTCGCGGAGCGTGTCGAGGTTGTCGAGCACGCGACCGAGGTGGGCGACCCCCACGTCCTCGATGCGTTCGACGTCCACGCCCATCTCGCGGAGGACCGCGGCCGCCTCGCCCGCGGCCTCGGCGTCGGAGGTGCCGCCGGTGGCGATGGCGACGGTCGCGTCGAGGTCGGGGCGCTCGAAGTCCGGCGCGGCCGCGACGACGGTCTTCGCCCGGGCGTCGCGGTCGATATCGGCGTCCGGGAGGGCGTCGGCGACGGCCTCCGCGTGAGCGGTGTCGGCCCGGGTGACGAGCGCCCGACCGCTCGTTTCGACCGCCGCGACGGCCAGCGTCGCCGTCTCGTCGGGCGTCTTCCCCTCCGCGAGAATCGCTTCGGGGACGCCGCGCCGCGTCTCTCGGGCGGCGTCGAACCGTCCCGCGTCGGTCGTCGCGTAGCCGGAGAGTCGTACCTCCGCCTCGGCGGGCGAGAGCGAACCGTCCGCGACCGCCTCCAAGATGTCGCGCATATGGCCGCACGTTGGCCCGAGGCGTACTCATACCCGTCGTTCCGCCCTCGCGGGGATAAAGCATATATAAGTGGAGATTGTTCCTCGGAAATCCGTCCTCATAGAAGCGCCATAACCCCCAAATCCGGCGGTATTAACGTCCAATATAGGAAAGTTTATTAAAGGAGAATTGGTAGGACATTCTGTATGGCAGACCTCATTGTCAAGGCAGCCGTCAAGGAAGCGCTCAAGGACAAGAACGTGGCCTCGGACTTCTACGACGCTCTCGACGAGGAAGTCAAGGAGCTTCTCGAAGACGCTGCTCGCCGCGCTGAGCAGAACGACCGTAAGACGGTCCAGCCCCGCGACCTGTAAACTCGGTCTTTAGACCTCTCGTTCTTTTATCGCCGGCCGGTGAGCCCCGGTTGTGTCCCGCGAAGCGAGTCGACTCGTCCCGTGAGCCGCGCCGGTCGAAGGCGTCCGTTCGAGCGCCGGACCACTCGGTCCACCGCAGAGCGGTTCGAGCGCCGGACCAACCGAGTCAGAACTCGTCGACTTCGACGCCGTCGTCGGTGCCGACGTAGACCGCGTCCGCGAGGCCGACGAAGATGCCGTGTTCGACCGCGCCGGGGAGCGACGCGAGGTCGGCCGCGAGCGACTCGGGGTCGGCGATGGCACCGAACTCGCAGTCGAGGACGAGGTTCCCGTTGTCGGTGACGACGGGGCCGTCCTTGCGCTCGGCGCGGCGGAGCGTCGCCTCGCCGCCGAGGTCGGAGACGCTCGCGGCGACGGTCGTCCGCGCCGACGGGAGCACCTCGATGGGGACGGGTCGCGAGAGCGTTTCCGCGGTCTTCGACGGGTCGGCGACGACGAGGAATCGGTCGGCGAAGGCGTCGACCATCTTCTCGCGGGCGTGGGCCGCGCCGCCGCCCTTGACGAGCGCGCCGTCGGTCGTCGCCACCTGGTCGGCCCCGTCGATGGCGAGGTCGACGGCGTCGACTTCGTCGAGGTCGACGACGGGGATGTCGCACTCGCGGGCGAGTTCGCGGGACGCGAAGGAGGTCGGGACGCCCCGAACGTCGAGGCCGTCGGCGACGAGGTCGCCGATGGCGCGGATGGCGAAGGCGGTGGTGCTGCCGGTGCCGAGGCCGACGACGGTTCCGTCTTCGACCGCTTCGACCGCCGCCTCCGCGGCGCGGCGCTTCTGCGCGTCGGTTCCGCCGGTAGTCTTCATGGCTCAGCCGACTCGGCCGGCGAGTAAAAATGGTCCCGAAAGCGGCGGCGTCAGAGGCGGTCCAAGACCGCGTCCGCGTCGTAGGCCAGCGAGATGGCGCGGGTGCGGCCGCGCCCCTCGATTTCGGTGTATCGCGCCTCGATGACGCCCAGTTGGTCCAGTTTGTTCACGAGTTCGGAGTAGCGCGTGTAGCCGAGGCCGGTCTCCTCGTTGAAGGCGTCGTACACCGCGCCGGCGCGCTCGCCGTCGTACTCGGCGACGACCCGGACGAGTTCGCGCTCGGGGTCCGAAAGCCCCTGCAGACACCGCGAGAGGTGGACGTACTTCGACTTGTCGTAGGCCGCCTCCACGTCCTCCATGTCGACCGTGCGGGAGGCGCGCATCTCGGCGTGGAGGCCGGCGCGCCGAAGCAGGTCGATGCCGACCCGGAGGTCGCCGCTGTCGGCGGTGAACTCCGCGACCTGGTCGAGTTCGGGCGCGCCGATGACGTCCTCGTGGAAGCCGCGTTTCGACCGCCCGCGGAGGATATCGACGATTTCGTCCACGTCGTAGCGGGGGAAGAACACCTCCTCGGGCCGGAAGACGCTCTGGACGCGCCCGTCGAGTTCGTCGATGACGTCGAGCGAGAGGTCCGACGAGATGATGATGACGCCGATGCGCGCGCCGGAGTGCGCCTCGTGGGCGCGGAGCAGCGAGTAGAGCGTGTCGGACGCCTCGTTCTCGTAGAACAGGTAGTTCACGTCGTCGAGCGCGACGACGAGCACCTCGTCGTCCTCGACGAGGCGGTCGGTTATCTGGCCGAACAGCTTCTTGAACGAGATGCCCGACGACGGGGGTTCGTACTCGAAGATGTGCTCGAAGACGCGCGAGAACACCGCGTAGCGCGTCGAGTCGACCTGGCAGTTCACCCGGACGGTCCGGACGCCCGACTGCGTGCCCAACTCGCCGAACAGTTTCTGGACCGCGGTGGTCTTGCCCGTCCCCGGCGGCCCACGCACCATCGTGTTCAGGGGGCGAGAGCCGCGGACCGCGGGCCGGAGCGCGTACTTCAGGCTCCGCAGTTGGCTCTCGCGGTGGTTGAACGTCTCCGGAACGTGGTCGATTTCGAAGACGTGTTCGTCGCGGAACACGGTCTCGTCCCACGACAGCATCCCCTCTTCGGGGTCCTCCCTCATCGAGTGAAGTACCACGCGCGGGGGACTTAATCGTTTACCGCGGCGGCGTCCGACGGGGGGGCGGACGGACGCGTTGTCTCGACGCGTCCCGAACGCGTTCAACCGCCAACCACCGGAACCCGAGCCACAATAGTTAATTTTCCAACAATGGATGCGCAGTCATGGCAACTCGCATACAACTCGCCGCGCTGCTCGTCTCGCTTGCGCTCGTCGGGGGCGGCGTGCTCGGGTTCGGTTTCGTCGCTGACGAAGACTACAGCTATCGATACGAGGGGCAACTGTCGGAGACGCCGGAGACGGTTCCCCCGCTGTACAGCGAACTCTCTCAGTCGGAACAGCGGGCCGTGGACCGCGCCCTCGCCGGCGAGGTGCTTCGGTTCGAAGACGACCCTGGGAACCTCCCGGGACTCGTCGAGCGCGACGGCACCTACCACGCGTTCGAGTTCGACGCGACCACCGACTACACCGCCCCGACGACAGTCGGTTCACTCGTCGCCGTACTGCTCGGCGCGGTCGGTGTCGTCGCCGCGGTCCGGTGGGAGGTCGCGAGACGGTACGTCACTTACTGAAGGAGCCGGACGATTCGGTAACCGATGGCGACGAGCAGAATCAGTCCGACCGCGCCGACGCCGAGGACGACCGGCGTCCCGCCGGTCCGCGAGAGCGCACCCAGCGCCGGAAGCACGAAGCCGAACAGCACGAGGAACCCGCCGAACACCAGAAATAACAGGTAGACTGCGGTCCCGAGCACGTCCCAGACGGCGTTCTTCGTGGCGTGGTAGACGAGGTCGTACTGCTGTCGTTCTTCAGGGGAGAGCGAATCGGAGGGCACGGACGAAGTTGTCGGAGAGGCTAAATAAATCGTGTGTCGCCGCGGGTGACCGCCTCAGTCGAACTTCTCCAGCAGTCGCCCGTAGAAACTCGTCTCGTTCTCGCCGGCCAGTTTCTCCACGATGAGCTCCGGGGTCGACCGCGCGAGGTGGTCCTTCACGGGCGAGCGGTTGACGACGAGTTCGCCGTCTTCCAGCCCGACCGCCTCGATGCCGTCGACCGCGACCGACACGTCGGCGGCCTCGCGGATGCCGCCGGCGAGGTGCGAGACGAACACGGCCGCCGCGCCCTGTTCCGCGAGTTCTTCGAGGATGCCGGCGATGATTTTGGCGGACGCGCCGGGTTCGGTGATGCTCTCCAGTTCGTCCACGAGGACGAGTCGGTCGGCCGCGCCGTCGGTGAGCGCGGCGAAGTCGCGGAGCGTGCTCTCGAAGGCCCCGGCGTCGAGGGTGCCCTGCGACTTGGCGTAGTAGTGGAGTTCGGAAAAACGCGAGAGTCGGACCGACTCGGCGGGCACGGGAAGCCCCATGTGCGCGAGGACGACGACGAGCCCCACGAGGTCGAGCGTCGAGGTCTTACCCCCGCTGTTGACGCCCGAGAGGAGCGTGACGCCCGAGACCTCGTAGTCCACGGGGTCGACGTCCGCGAAGTCCACGTCGAGGAGGGGCGAGCGGCCGGCCTCGATGGCGAACGAGCCGGCGCCGTCGTTTCCGGCCGCGCCGGTGAACTCGGGGAAGACGCAGTCGAAGTCGCGGGCGAACCGCGAGACGGCGAGGCGCACGTCGAGTTCGAGCGCGTCGCGGACCAGCGTCTCGACGGGGTCGCGCAGGTCGCCGAGGTCGGCGGCGAGGTCGGCTTTCAGCTTCGCGGCGCGGCGGTCGCGGGCGGCCTTCAGTTCGGTCCGGAGCCGGCCGACCGCCTCCTCGTCGTGGCCGAGCGGGAACGACGGGTCCTCGGGGAAGACGCGCTCCGTCAGGTCGGCCTCGCCGGGGCGGAGCGACAGCGACTCCACGAGGTGGTCGCGGGCGGCCGAAAGCGCCTCGTCGAACTCGTCTTCGAGTTCGCGCGACAGCAGGGAGTCGACGCGCGCGCCCTGCTCGACGAGAGACAGGAAATCGGTCCCCTCGATGGTCACGTCGCGCTCGCGAATCACGTCGCGGAGGCGGTCGTTAGCGACCGATTCGGCGGTCGAGACGGCCGTGTCGAGGTCGTCGACCGCGTTCGAGAGCCGTTCGAGTTCGTCGTCGCCGAGGACGGTCCCGTCGTCGGCCAGTCGGGACAGGGCGTCGCGGAGAGCGGCGAGGTCGCAGGGCGGGGAGAGTCCGGCGGCCTCGTGGACCGCGGCGGCGGCCGAAAGCGCCTCGCGGTTCACGGCGAAGAAGGCGAGCAGTCGCTCGGGGACGACCTCGTCGGTCCGCTCGGCGGCGTCGGGGAGGACGCGCACGTCGCCGTCGACGTCGATGCCGGCGAACGACTCGTCGAGGACGACCACCGTCGAGTACGACCGCGCGAGTTCGGCGATGTCGCGGCCGTCCTCGACGACCTCGATTGAGAGTTCGGGGAACGCCTCCTTGGCGGCGGCGTAGCGCTCCGCGTCGGCGGTGGCGATACAGCGCTCGCGGACGCGACGCGGCTTCGGGTCCGCGAGGGGTTCGACGCCCGACAGCGCGGCGAGCACGTCCGGGTCGGGGTCGAGGTCGGTCGCGTCGGCCGCGAACGCCCGGACCTCCTCGATGCGCGAGGCCGACCCGGTGGGAAACAGCGTCTCCAGTCGCTTCTCGGCGTACGTCGTGACCGTCCGCGCCTGCAGGAGACCGAGCGCGTCGCGGTAGATTTCCGAGGCGCGGTCGGTGGCGAGGAAGCCGCCGGGGTCGTCGTGGTCGCGGCGAATCGCTCCGCGGGCGATGGCCGCCGCCCTGCCCTCCGTGAGCCCCGGTGCCCGCGCGAGCGCCGCCACGTCGCCGTCGGTGAGCGCTCGCTCGGCGTCGTCGAGTTCCGCGAGCGCGGCGGCGGTCTTCTCGCCGACGCCCGGGATGGTCTCGAAGTCCATTCGGCCGGACCTATCGCGGCATAGGACAAAAAGTCGCGGGGTGGTGACTCGGGGACGACGCGCGGGTCGCGCCGCCGCGGGAGCGCTCGTTTCGTCCGATTCGGGGGCGCGTGCGCCCTTCGCGGTCGTTCGCGCCGGGGACGAGGGGCTTTTGACCGTCGGCCGGGAAGGGAGGCCATGAGCGAGCGAGATACCGCGGCGAAGGCCGACGCAGTACGCGAGGCGCTCGCGGAGCGCGAGAGCGTCCTCATCGCCTTTTCGGGCGGCGTGGACTCCAGCGTGGTCGCCGCACTCGCCCACGACGCGCTCGGCGAGAACGCGGTGGCCTGCACCGCGAAAAGCGAGACCCTCCCGGACGCCGAGTTGGACGACGCGAAGCGCGTCGCCGAGGAAATCGGCATCGAACACCTGACCGTCGAGTTCTCCGAGTTGGACAACCCCGACTTCGTCGCCAACGACGACGACCGGTGTTACCACTGCCGGACGATGCGCCTCGGCCGGATGTACGAGGCCGCCCGCGACCGCGGCATCGAGGCCGTCTGCGACGGGACGAACGCCTCGGACCCCGGCGAGGGCCACCGCCCCGGCCTCCGCGCCGTCGAGGAGTTAGAGGTGCTGTCGCCGCTTCTCGCCCACGACATCACCAAAGAGGAAGTCCGCGCCATCGCCGACGAGTACGACCTGTCGGTCGCCGACAAGCCCTCCATGGCCTGTCTCTCCTCGCGGATTCCGACCGGCCTCGAAGTCACCGAAGAGCGACTCTCGCGGGTCGAACGCGCCGAGACGATTCTGCGCACGTGGGGCTTCGAGCAGTTCCGCGTCCGCGACCACGACGGCCTCGCCCGCATCGAGGTCGCGCCGGAGGAACTCGACCGCGCCCTCGACACCGACTTCGTCCGCGCCGCCCGCGACCACCTGAAGGACGCCGGCTTCGACCACGTCACGCTCGACCTCCACGGCTATCGGACGGGAAGCGTCAGCCCCGCGGCCGAGGCGGACGCCGACTCGGGCGACGACCTCCTCGTGGACGACGTGTTCGCGCAGGACTACCCGATGCGGAAGTAGCTGAGAGACGACAGTCAGAAACTCGGACCGGACCGCCGAACCGACCTACGTCGTCAGAAACCGCGTCTCGTTCTCGGCGACGACGCCGATGGACGGTTCGTCACCGTCGTCGCTGAGTTCGACTTCGAACTCGCACAGCCCGCCGTTGTCGAGCGGTTGCGACAGCATCGCCTCGACGATGTCGAGTCCCTTCACCTCGCCGAGCGACAGCCGAATCGGCGCGCCGTGGCTGACGACGAGTACCGTCTCGTCGGAGTCGAGCGAATCGGCCAGCCCCTCGTGGGCGTTGAGGACGCGCCGGCGGACCTCGACGAGGCTCTCGCCGCTCGGCGGGCGCTCTCGGGCGGCGGGCGTGCCGACCGCCGAGAGGGCGTACTGCGGGTAGCGGTCGGTGAGTTCGTCGAACTCCAGTCCCTGCAGCGAGCCCACGTCGCGCTCGCGCCACGCGGAGTCGAGGACGGGTTCGAGGCCGAGTTCGCGGGCGATGGGGCGGGCGGTCTCTTGGGCGCGTTCGATGTCGGAGGAGACGAGGCGGTCGACCTCGTAGGAGTCCACGACGTGGTGCGCGAGGGCGTCGGCCTGCGCGCGGCCGCGCTCGGTGAGCGACACGGGGGCCCACCCCTGTACGCGCCCGGCGCGGTTCCACGTCGTCTCGCCGTGTCTGGCGAGAAGGAGGGTTGCCATACGTCCGTCTCTCTCCCCACCGGCAATGAGTGTTCCGCGCGAGATTCACGGTCTCGGCGCGCCAACTGTTGGGTATGGCACACGAAATCGAGACGAGCATCGATATAGACGCCCCGCCCGAACGGGTGTGGGAGACCCTCGTCGACTTCGACCGCTACCCCGAGTGGAACCCGTTCATGCGAATCGCCGGGCGGCCGAACGAGGGCGCGACGCTCACCGTCCACCTGCGGCCGCCGGGCGGCCGCGAGTCGGAGTTCGAACCCGACGTCGTCCACTGCGAGAAACACCGCGAACTGCGCTGGCTCGGCCACCTCGTCTTCCCGGGGCTGTTCGACGGCGAACACCGGTTCCGCCTCGAACCCCTCGACGGCGGCGAGCGCACGCGCTTCGAGCACGCGGAGACGTTCTCCGGCGTCCTCGCCGGACTCCTGTTGCGGTTCGTCGGCGAGCAGACGAAGGCTGGGTTCGTCGCCATGAACGAGGGACTGAAGACGCGCGTCGAGGGGACGGTCGCCGCCGAGAAGCGGGAGGCGGCGGAGTCGTCGGACGCGGCGTGATTCCCCGCGGTCTCCGGGAGGTTCGACGCGTTACAGCGACTCGCCGCAGAAACGGCAGGTGTCCCGGTCGGCTTCCTCCAGCGAGTGGCAGTTCGGACAGGTAACGGTCTCGGCGCGGGCGGACGGGGCGCCGTTCGGCGACCCCGAATGACCGGACACGCGGCGGCCCACCCCGGGTTCGTCGCGCCCGAGGTTGAGGTACAGCGCCAAGCCCAGAATCCCGCCGACGAACACCGAGAGGCCCCAGAGGAAGGCGTTGTGCGAACTGTGTCTGGTCGCGTCGATGCCGGCCCAGACGCTCACGACGAACCAGAGCGGGAGGGCGACCACCGACAGGGCGACGAGGTCGGCCATCGTGTTATTATCCTAACCATTCTGCAATAGCTCTTCTGAACGGTCGGCGGTCGGTGAAAAACGGGAGCGGCTGGACAGAAAACGGGAAAGAAACGAGACGCCGGTCAGTTCCCGGTCCAGCGTAAGACCGCGAGCGTCCCCTCGAACAGGACGATCATCGTCGCGCCGATGATGATGGGGGCCATCCCCGTCGGGTCGGGGCTGACGAGGAACGCGAGGCCGAGGAACGCGCCCCAGAACAGCAGGCGGCGGTCTTCGAGCCACTGCCGGGTGACGAGGTTCATCATGATGGCTAACTCCACGAACAGCGGAATCTGGAAGACGACCGCCATGTAGCCCATCAGGATGAGGATGAGGTTGAACGTCTCTTTGAGGCCGAACGCGACGACCGCCGTCCCCTCGGTGTAGGAGGTGAAGTACGCGAAGATGGCCGGGAGCACCACGAAGTGCGCGAACAGGACGCCGACGAGCGCGAGGATGAGGCTCGTCGGCACGGCCGCGAGGTAGTACTTGCGCTCTTTCGGGTAGAGCCCGGGGCGCATGAACAGGTACGTCTCGTAGACGAACACGGGGAGGCCGATGACGGTGCCGGCGAGACCGGCGACCTTCAGTTTGGTGAGGATGAGTTCGAGCGGACCGTAGAGCCGCGGCCGGCGGTCCACGATGGTGTCCGCGCCGGGGATGTGGGAGTTCCAGAGGAAGTTGATAACGTCGGTCGCGCTCGGAATGTGGATGCCGAAGGCGGCCTGCGTGTCCACGAGCGCGTTGAGGATGTCCGCGCCGGGGAAGAGCACGAGCGTAATCGCGCCGGCGACGCCGAGGACGACCGCCAGCCGGCGAATCATCTCCTCGATGTGCGCAGTCAGCGGCATCTCCTGGTCGCTCTCGGGTGCCTCGCCGACGAGGCCACCAACGTCCTCGTCGTCGAAGTCGTCGCCCTCGAACTCAGGGTCGTCGAAGTCGGCGTCCTCGACTGAGACGGACGACGGAGCCACGCCGCCCACCTCGTCCTCGCCGGTCAGCGCCGGGCTCGCGCCGTCGGCCGCCGCGTCCGGTCCGGCGTCGTCGGCCGACTCGTCGCTCGAATCGTCGTACGTCCCCTCGGGCACGTGCGAGGTGTGTTCGTCGTCGGCGAGGAGGCGCGGCTCGTCGTCGGAGTCGTCGCTATCGTCGGAGTCGTCGCTATCACCGGTACTTCCGGAAGAATCCGCATCAGCGTCGGAGTCCTCGACGCCGTCGTCCGAGTCGGAATCCTCCGCGTCCTCTTCGGGGGCCGCATCAGTGTCGGCATCGCCGGCGTCGTCTTCCGTCTCGTCGGTATCGGCGTCGTCGGAAGCGTCGTCGGCAGACCCGTCGGTAACGGTCTCGTCTCGCGGGGTGACTCGACCGTAAACCGGACCGTCGGACGACGAAGCCCCGTCGTCGTCAGACTCGTCGGACGAGCGCTGGTCGGCGTCGTCCGAGGCGTCCGTCTCGTCGTCGGCCGCAGAGAGCCCTGTGTCGCGCTCCTCGTCCGCCATTCAGGTGTCCTACGCTTCCGGCCAGTTATAGGTCTTTTCGCATCGCGCCGAGGAGGTGCGTCGAGGGAGCCGAAATCACGCCCGCGGTGAAAAAGATTGATAACCGCCAGACTGCTTTCGCCACGTACGTATGTCCAGCGCCCTCGACGAGGACACCCAACAGACCATCGCGGCGGGCCGCGAGACCGCCGGTGCGATGCTCCGAGCGGCGCAAAAAGACCTCCAGAAGGTCTTCATCGTCTTCCTCGTCGGGTTCCTCGGAACGTTCTACGCGCTCCGACTCTACGTCTGGGAGTTCTTCCGGGGCGTGACCAAGGCACAGATGGACGCCAGCGTCTCCGGCAACGTCAGCATCATCGCCCAGACGCCGTTCGACGTGATTCTCCTGCAGGCGAAAATCGGTCTCGTCGTGGGTGTTCTCTTCGCGCTCCCGCCGTTCATCTACGTCTCGCGGGACGCGCTGAAAGCCCGGGGCGCGTGGCCGAAATCGCCCGTCGCGCCGTGGAAACTCGCGCTCATCGCGCTGACGATGGTCGTGCTGTTCGCCGCGGGCGTCGCCTACGGCTACTTCGTCTTCTTCCCGTTCACGTTCGCGTTCCTCGCGCAGAACGCGCTGTCGGCCGGCTTCACGCCGAGTTACTCCATCGTGAAGTGGGCGCAGTTCATCTTCCTGCTCACGCTCTCGTTCGGTCTCGCGAGCCAGCTTCCGCTCGCGATGACCGCGCTCTCCTACGCCGAAATCGTCCCCTACGAACTGTTCCGCGACAAGTGGCGGCACGCCGTCGTCGGCATCTTCGCGTTCGGCGCGCTGTTCACCCCGCCGGACCCGTTCACCCAAATCATGTGGGCGGTGCCCGTCATCACGCTGTACGCCTTCAGCCTCTATCTCGCCCGCGTGGTCGTCACGGCCAAACGCGGCAGCGAGAAGATGGACGTCAAGGCGACGGCGACCCACCACTGGAACCTCCTCGCGGGCGTCGGCGTCGTCGGCGGCCTCCTCGTCTACGCCTTCTACGAGTACGGCGGCGTCGGTCTCGTCAACGACGGACTCGCCGCGGTCGGAAGCGACTACGTGTTCCTCGACCCCGGCTCGGGGCTCGTGCTGGGCGCGTTCGTCGTCGCCGGCGGTGTCGTCGGCCTCGCGTTCGGCCTCGCGTACCTCGTCTACCGCGACATCGAGCGGCTCGAACGGACCGAGGTCGGCGTCGGCGACCCCTCGAAGCTCGACCTCTCCGCGCTCGACGTGGCGGGCGTCCGCGCCGCGCCGCCCGAGGTCTTCGCCGACCGCGACGAAGACGAGATTATGAGCCTCGCGTCCGCCGCCATCGACGACGGCGACAAGGCCAAAGCGCAGGCCCTCATCGACCGGTTCGACGAGGCCGAAGCGGACCGCGAGGCCGAGGCGGCCGACGCCGAAGACGAGCCGGGCGAACTCGAAGACCGGACGACCCGCGCGGGCGGCGCGTTCTTCTCCGAACTGACCGGGGGCGAGACCGACGAGGACGACATCGGCGGCTACTACACCGACATCGCGTTCATCGTCGACTCCGTCACCTCGCGGGCGTTCTGGGTCGTCGGCTGGTTCATGCTCGTCCTCGCGTCGACGTTCGGCTGGCTCTACACGGGCGGCATCAGGGACGTCTACGAGGACTTCCTCGGCCGACTACCCGCCGCGGTGACGCCGGAAGAAGTGCTCAACGTCGTCGCGCTCCACCCGATGGAGGCGCTCATCTTCGAGGTGAAGTTCTCGACGATTCTGGCCGTGTTGGCGACGCTCCCGCTCGTCGCGTACTTCGCGTGGCCCGCGCTCCGCGAGCGCAACATCATCCGCAAGCGCCGCCGGACCGTCTTCCTGTGGACCGGCGCGCTCGTCGGCGGCCTCCTCGGCGGCTTCGCGCTCGGCTACAGCTACGTCGCGCCGACGGTCATCACGTTCCTCGTCGAGGACGCCATCGCGGCGAACATGATAATCTCCTACCGCATCACCAACTTCTTCTGGCTCATCTTCTTCACCACCGCGGGCATCGGCCTCCTCGCCGACATCCCCATCCTGATGGTGCTTCTCAACACCGCCGGCATCAGCTACCGCATGATGCGGAAGCGCTGGCGCGAGGTCACGGTGTTCATCCTCGCCATCTCGGCGGTGTTCACCCCCGCGAGCATCACGACGATGTTCATGGTGACGCTCCCGCTGATGGCCGCCTACGGCGTCGGTCTCGGCGTCCTGTTCGTGCTGACGGTCGGCGGCCGACGCGACCTCTCGCCCGCCCGCGGCGCGGCGGAGTGAGGGCGGTCCTCGGAGCGACCGCCGCGCCGACTCGCCGACCCGAAAAACGCGCCAAATATCGCCGCTGAGACCGTTGAAAAGGCGTTAAGTATTCTCGTGAGAATCGCAGAGTATGGCCAAGATAAGCGTCGAGATTCCCGACGAACTGCTCGCGGACTTGGACGAGCACGTCGGCGACGACAAGAAGTTCGTGAACCGGAGCGATGCGGTTCGGGCGTCCATCCGGAAGACGCTCGACATCCTCGACGAGATAGACGACCGACACAATCGCCTCGTCGAAGATGAGTGAGGGGCGGTCGGCCGTCGGGCAGGTCGCGCTCGTCGGCCTGTTCGTCACCGCGCTGACGACGGCGCAGTTGACGGCGTCGAAACTGCTCGCGATTCCCCTGCCGGCCGCGATAGGCGAACTCCCGTACGTCGGCGCGGCCATCCTGATGCCGGGGGCGGCGCTGGCGTACGCGCTCACCTTCTTCGCGTCCGACTGCTACTCCGAACTGTACGGTCGCCGGGCGGCGCAGGTCATGGTGAACGTCGGCTTCGTCATGAACTTCGTCCTCCTCGGACTCGTCTGGAGCACCATCGCCGCGCCCGCCGCGAACCCCGAGTTCGCCGGGCAGTTCGCCACGGTGCTGTCGTCGGGGACGAACGTCGTCGCCGGGAGCCTGCTGGCGTACCTCGTGAGCCAGAACTGGGATGTCGTCGTCTTCCACGGCATCCGCGACATGACCGACGGCGCGTTCCTCTGGCTCCGCAACATCGTCTCGACGGCGACGAGTCAGGCCATCGACACGGTCATCTTCGTCGGCGTCGCGTTCTACGTCGCGCCGACGGTCCTCGGCATCGGCGACGCGCTACCGTGGAACGTCCTCGTCGGCCTCGCTATCGGCCAGTACCTCCTGAAGCTCCTCATCGCAGTCGTGGACACGCCGTTCGTCTACGGGACCGTCGCACTCCTGCGCGACGACGACGAGTCCTCGACCGACGGCTGGGTCGCGGACTGAGGCGTTCCCAGGACGACGGACGGCTTATCTCTTTTGGTAGCATACCACACGACGTATGGCCGACGAGCACCGCCACAGGCTCACCGAGCGAGACGGGATGGAGATGGGGGTTCGCTGTCCGAACTGCGGGACGTACACGTCGTTCGGCGACATCCTCGCCACCGGAGCCTGCCGCGGCGGCTGGAAGGGGTGCCGGACGGGGCTTCGACTCGACCTCGTGGTGTACGACTGAGAAAGACGGCGGGGCGACGGGACGCTGGGACGCGGGGCCGGCGAGAGCGACAGCGCGCGCTCAGGCCGCCGCGGACGCGTCCGGCGAGTCGTTCAGGTAGAGGTACGCCGCCGCGACGGCGAAGACGGCCTCGCCGCCCTTCGAGAGAATCGCCATGTCGCTGACTCGCCCGCTCATGACGACCCAGGCGACGATTTGGGCGAGCGCGAACGCGATGGCGACGAGGTAGAACTCGCGCCGCCAGAACTTGCTCAGGTAGACGGCGATGCCCGCGAGGAAGCCGACGCCCGCGAGGACGAACAGCACCGCCTGCGTCTGGTCGAACTGGAGCAACATCGGAGCCATCGACAGGTGGACGTACGTCGAGGTCAGCGCCCCGACGATGGCGACGTACGGGACGATGCCCGACGGGAGGCCGGTGAACAGTGGTCGCGATTCAGCGGTCGTGGTGTCTGTTGACATGGGGACTCACGAACAGAGTCGTGTCAATGGATAATAATTTTTGCCCGGAGTGAGGCACAAATCGAAGGGAACACGCGGAGCCGTCGATGCGGGGGCGCGCAGGCGCGGGAGCGTGAAATCAGCGCGTTCAGTCGTCTATCGGCTCGGCAAAGGCGAACCGGGGCTTCACGTCGGTGACGCGGACCGTCGGGGTGTCGCCCGCCTCCGTCCCGGAGACGAAGAGCGTGAAGTCCTCGACCTTGGCGATGCCGTCGCCCTCGCTGCCCACGTCGACGATTTCGACCTCGAGCTCGTCGCCCTTGCGGACCGGGGCGGTGAGGAAGTGCTTGCCGACGAGGTACTGCTCGGAGGAGCTGTCGCGGGAGGCGTCGGGGCGCATCGACCGGACGTACTGGAACTCCCGTTCCATGTCGGCGCGGAGGTCCGCGACGTCCGGCCCGTCGAACACCTTCACGGCGAAGTCGCCGCCGGTCGCCAGCAGTTCCTGTGCGACCTCGAACGCCTGCCGGGCGAGGTAGACCGAGCGAGCGTGGTCCAGCGAGTACTCGCCGGTCATGTTCGGCGCCATGTCGGAGACGACGGCGTCGGCCCCGCGCTCGCCGATGACGGCCGTCAGCTCCTCTTTCGTCTCGTCTTCGGTCATGTCGCCGCGAATCGTCTGAACGTTGTCGCGGTCGATGCCGCGGATTCGCTGGAGGTCGACGCCGACGACCTTGCCGTGGTCGCCGACCGCCTCGGAGGCGACCTGCAGCCACCCACCCGGGGCGGCACCGAGGTCGACGACGGTGTTGCCGGGGCCGAACAGCCCCGCGTCCCCGTCGAGTTGTTTCAGCTTGTAGGCCGAGCGGGCGCGGTAGCCCTCCTGTTTGGCCTTGTTGTAGTAGTGGTCCTTGCGCGCCATGGTCTTGACAGCAGTAGCGTATCAGGCCGTATACCGGCTTCGGCTTGCGCCGTGAAGCGTGCGGAACAGTCCCACATCCGACGGCGTCGGCGTCGAGGCGGTCTGGCTCAGTCGTCGCCGACGAGTTCGTCGAACAGCGCCGCGACGCGCCCCTCGATGTCGTCGCGAATCGCCCGGACCGCGTCGAGGTCCCGCCCGTCGGGGTCGTCGAGGGCCCAGTCGCGGGCGTCACCGCGCCACGTCATCGGACAGATACCCTCGGCCGAACAGCCCATCGTGACGACGATGTCGACGCCCATAATCTCGTCCTGCTCGATTGCGCGCGGCGTCTCGTCTGCGAGGTCGAACCCCCGCTCGCCCATGACCTCGACGACCTCGTCGTGGACGTGGTCGGCGGGGTCGGTGCCGCCGGTGACGACCTCGATTCGGTCGCCGACGCCGCGCTCGTCGCGCTCCCGGCGGGCGAAGGCCGTCGCCATCTGGCTCCGGCCGGCGTTCTGGACGCAGACGAAGGCGACGCGGGTGGAAGTCGCGTCGGCGTCGGCGGCGTCGCTCATCTCTCGGCACCTCGTCGGCGGGCGGCTGTCTTCGTGTCGTCGTTCGCCATAGCCGGGAGTTGCACAATCAGCTATTTGAGTGCTTTGAAGCCCGAGACCCCAGAAATCGGCAGGTTAGCTGCATAGCCGAACAGTGACAACAACACCCATGGGGAGCCGACGGGAGCGATGGGGTGCTCGCGGGAGCGCGCACGCGGGAGAGCGTGCGAACATCATATTGCGGTGAGTCCAAATCAGGAGTATTTTTAAGACCGCTGTCGTACGACGGCACATATGTTCAAGGCCATCGTGAGCGCCGCGACGCTCCGGGACGCGCTCGACTCCGTGAGCGTCCTCGTCGACGAGTGTAAGATTCGACTCAACGAGGAGAGTCTCTCCATCCGCGCCGTCGACCCCGCGAACGTCGGCATGGTGGACCTCACGCTCGACGCGGCGGCGTTCGAATCCTACGAAGCCGACGGCGGCGTCATCGGCGTCAACCTCTCCCGCCTCGAAGAGGTCGCCGGGATGGCGGGCTCGGGCGACCTCATCCACCTCACGCTCGACGAGGAGACGCGCAAGCTCAACATCCGCATCGACGGGCTGTCGTACACGCTCGCGCTCATCGACCCGGACTCGATTCGCCAGGAACCCGACATTCCGGACCTCGACCTCGCCGCGAACATCGTCCTCGAAGGGACGCACCTCGACCGCGGTATCAAGGCGGCCGACATGGTCTCCGACCACATCCGCCTCCGCGTCGACGGCGCGGAAGAGACGTTCCACATCGAGGCCGAAGGCGACACCGACGACGTTGACCTGTCGCTTCCCCCCGCGGACCTCATCAGCATCGAAGCCGGCGCGGCCGACTCGCTGTTCTCGCTGGACTACCTGAAGGACATGAACAAGGCGATTCCGACCGACGCCGAGGTCACCGTCGAACTCGGCGAGGAGTTCCCGGTCAAGCTTCACTACCAGATCGCGGAAGGGATGGGCACCATCACGTACATGCTCGCCCCGCGCATCCAGAGCGACTGAGCGGACGTTTCGGCCACCGCGTCGTTCACCGACCACCGAGCCGTCCCATCGTTTCTCCCGACTCCTACCGGTCAGCGACGGCGTCGGCCGTCTCGTCCCGACACCAGTACGGCAGTCGAACCGTCGCCGTCGTGCCGGTGTCGCCGCGGCCCGCTGACTCGTCGGCCGCGTCTCCGGCCCCGTCGGCCGCCCCGTCTCGCCCGCCCCGAACGTCGAACGTGAGGTCGCCGCCGAGCGCGTCGACCGTCCACCGGACCGCCCAGAGACCGAGGCCGCTGCCGTGTTGGAGCGGCGACTCGCCGCCGGTCTCGACCACGGAGCGCTCGTAGTCCGGGACGCCCGGGCCGTCGTCTTCGACGACGAGGACGAGGTCGGCGTCGGCGGCCCGGACCGACACGGAGACGGTCGGGTCGTCGCCGCCGTGTTCGAGCGCGTTCTCGACGAGTTCGCTGACGAGGAGCTTCGCCGCCGATTCGCTCCCGGAGACCGGCAGCGACTCGGGGGCGTCCACGTCGACCGAGCCGGCGTCGAACTCCGCGCGGACCTCGGCGACGCAGGTTCGCACCGTCGCGGCGACGTCGAAGCGGCTGCCGCCGTCGATGCCGGCCATGACCCGCTCGACGGTCCGGGCCTTCTCGCCGAGCGAGAGGAGCTTGTTCGACCGCGCTCGTATCGTGTCGGTGGGGTCGCGCTGGTCCGCCGGGAGCCGCTCTGCGAGCATGTCGGCGTAGCCGATGACGACCGTCATGTCGTTTCTGAGGTTGTGCCGGAGGACGCGGTTGAGGACTTCGAGGCGCTGGCGGCGGCGGACCCGCCCCGTCACGTCGGAGACGGTGACGGTCCGGCCGAGGCGGCGGCCGTGCTGGTCCGTCACCGGCGAGAGCGTCACCTCGTAGGTCCGGCGGCGGCGGTCGACCGTCACGTCCACGAGCTGTCGGTCCTCGTCGAGGTCGACGCCCGGAAGCACCGACGACAGCGGGTCGAACGCCGAGGCCGGATCGAGGTCGAGGAGCGACGAGGCGGTCTCGTTGGCGTCGACCACGCGGTGCTCGCGGTCGAGGACGAGAATGCCGACGGCCACGTCGTCGATGGCGGCGCGGCGGCCGAGCCGACCGGTCGCCGGCGAGAGCCCGAACAGCTGGAACCGGTAGAGCGCGTGGCCGAACGTCGCGCCCGTCACCGCGAGGGCGATGGGCGTGAAGTTCACCATCTGAAGCGGGCCGATGCCGAAGGTGTGGGCGACGTGGGCGACCGTCGGCGCGGTCGAGCCGATGGCGAGGGTGACCGCCTGCTCGCGGTAGTGCGAGAGCCGTTCGACCAGCATCTCGATGATGAGGACGAGCCCGGAGCCGATGATGACGTAGCCGTACACCGCGTGGAGGTAGTACCAGAGGTTCGGGTCGAACCGCACCGTGGCCGCGCCGAACACCGGGTCGATGTGGTAGTTCGTCCACAGCAAGCCGTGGCTCGGGTTCGTGGCGAGCGCGACGACGGTGACGGCCGGAAACACGAGGAGCCCGGCGATGAGCCGCCGCGAGAGGAGTTCGCCGCGGCCGGTGTAGGAAAGCGCGAACGCGAACCACGCGGGCGCGATGACGGCCTGCGCGACGTCGATGGGGATTTGGAACCAGAATCGGAGCGAGGGGTCGAACACCGTGAGCGCGACGCCGTAGGAGCCGGCCCAGAGCGCCGCCGAAAACAGGAGGACCGACAGCGATTTCGAACCGGGTTCGGTGCCCTCGCGCCAGGCGACGACCGCGATGGAGACGGAGACGAGCGCCGCGACGAGGCAGAGGACGACCAGCGGCGAGACGGCGGCGACCGAAGGCACGCATAAACCTCAGACTCGGCGCTCGTAACACTTGCGGGCCGCGGCGAAATTCGAGCGACGGGTCAGCCGCGTCTCGGCCGCGGGTGTCGTGTCTCGGCCGCGACACTCAGGCACTCAAGGCGCTTCCGCCCGCGGCCGGCGCGCCACGGACGCGAGGACGTAGACCACGGGCACGATGAGCGCGGCCCCGACGACGAACGGCGACCAGTACGCGAGGACGTACAGCGCCGCCATCGACGGCGGACCGAGCGTTCGGCCGAGGCTTCCCGCGCCCTGCGTGACCCCGAAGGCGTTGCCCTGCTGGTCGGCCGACGCCGACGTGGAGACGAGCGTCGACAGCGAGACGTTCAACATCCCGTTTCCGAACGACAGGAGCGCCCCGACGAGGAGGAGCGCCACGAGTTCGCGGGTGAGCCACGGCGGGCCGCCGACCGCGGGGAGCACCGCCCCGATGTCGGGCGAAAAGGGGAGCAACGCGAGCGAGAGCAGGAGCCCGACCGCGCCGACGACCGCCAGTTTCGCCTCCGAGTACCGCCGGGCGAGTCGGCCGACGACGACCCCCTGATTCAGCGTGCCGAGCAGGCCGATGTAGGTCAGAAACAGCGCCGTCTCGGTCTCGCCGTAGCCGTACACGTCGGCCGCGAAGGGGATGAACATGACCTGAATCCCCGAGAAGGCGACCGAGACGACGAAAAAGGAGACGACGAGTCCCCGGAGGTCGTCGTCGGCGAGGGCGGTGCGGAACTGCGAGACGAGCGTCGTCGCGGGCGTGCCGGCCGGCGCGCGGGTGCGCTCGGGTTCGCGCAGGAAGACGAACGCGAAGCCGAGGCTGACGAGGCTCAACGCCGCCGCGGTGAAACTCGGCAGCGAGAACCGCGTCGCGGGCACGAACCACGGGAGCAGGTCGCGGGCGGTGGTGACGACCGGCTCGGAGGCCATCAGACCGCCCAGAGCCGGCCCGAAGATGAACCCGAGGCTGAACGACGCGCCGACGAGGCCGAGCGCGCCGGCCCGCCGCGCCGGGGGCGTGATGTCGGCGATGTACGCCTGCGCGGTGGCGATGTTGCCGCCCATCGCGCCCGCGAGCATCCGCGAGGCGAACAGCGTCGCCACCGCGAGCGTCGTGCCGAACAGCAGGTCGATTTCGCCGGCGACGCCGAAGACCGTCCACGCGAGGACGCTCCCGACGAGCGACAGCATGATGACCGGCCGGCGGCCCCGCTGGTCGGAGATGCGGCCGAGGACGGGCGCGAAGAGGAACTGCATGAGCGAGTACGACGCCGCCAAGAACCCGATGTACACGTCGCTGACGCCGAAGCTTCGGACGTAGAACGGGAGGATGGGGATGACGACGCCGAACCCGAGGAGGTCGATGAAGACGACGGCGATGACGACCGCGAGGGCGCGTCGCGTTCCGCGCGACTCCTCGGGGAACTCGGCGTCGGAAGAGACGGCGGACTCGGGGGCACTCACGACACCACAAACGCGCGAGAAACGCCTAACGGTTGCGCCGAGTTCGCGGGAGAATCGAAGGGAACGTTGGGTCGAAGGGCGAACCGGGTCAGCGCTCAGGAACGGTATCTGTCGATGACGCGCTTGGCCGAGACGGCCTTTTCCTTCCAGCCGTAGCCCGCGTCGTAGACGTGGCGCTTCTTCTCGACGAGTTCGGCGGGCGTCGCCTCCTCGAAGCCGCCGCGGTCCCACGCGCCGGTGTCGCGGAGCCAGTTGACGACGTTCTCGCGCGTCTCGGGCCACGACAGGCCGACCATCTCGTACCACGCGATCATGGCGAAGACGGCGTTGTCGTGACAGCCGGGGACGCTCCCGTACTGGTGGAGCGTCCGCATCGGCTCCCGGGTCGGCTCGGAGACCTCCTCTCTGAACTCCTCGGCGGTGAGAAGGCGGAGGACGCCCGAGTTCGCCTCCGACACCCGCTCGTCGCGCTTGAGTCGCCGGAGCGCGGCCTGCTGGAGCGGCCCCCACTCGCCCGGCGCTTCGCGGCGAAGCGTCTCCTCGTCGCACGGCCCGCCAGCGAGGACCGAGACGATGTCGACGTAGGCGCGCTCGACTTCGACCCACGGGGTCCCCTCGAAGCGACAGTCGGCGTCGTGGAGACTGGTGGTGGCGCGGCAGTCCGGACACGGGTAGTCGAAGTGCGGCACGTGAGAGCCTGAGGAAGTGGTCGGTAATAGGTTGTGTGATGCGCCGTCGCCGGCGACACCCCGCCGCGAGACTCGGCCGCACGGCCCATGCCCGCCACCGCCGAATCCGTCGCGTTTATCGGTGGGCACCCGGAACGTGGCGGTATGCGGATGCGCCCGCTCCACGCCCGATACCCGTTCTTCGCCGCGGCCAGAGAGGCGGTCGAATCGGCCGACGTCGCCATCGCGACGCTCGTCGCCGAGGACGCCCCGGCCGTCGAGCGTGGCGTCGAGCGCGTCGAACGCGCCCTCATGGAGGGCACCGTCGAACCCGACCCCGACGAGACCTACGGGTGGGACACCCAGACGGAACTGCTTTCGTACCCCATCTCGCGCATCATCGTCTCGCTCGTCGAGACGCCCGCGGCGGTGGACAAGTACGCCCGCGCCGAGGCCGACACGGCCTACGAGCGCATGCTCGCCGACTTCGACGCCGGCGACGACGACGTCCACGGCGAGGCCCGCGCGAGCCTCGACGACTTCCTCCGCGAGTTCGACCTCGACGGCGCGGTGCGGGCCGAGTCGAACCGGAACCGGAACAGCCGCCGCGCGCCCGACCACTACTGGGTCGACGTGGGACCGTACCTCACCTACTCCGACACCGACTGGGGCGCGGACTGGCGACTCGTCAACCGCTCGCTGGCCGACGGCGCGGTCCGCGTCACCCACGAGGAGCTCTCGGAACTGCTCCGCGAGGCGGTCCGCCGCCGGGTGGCAGAGGGGCTTCCCTTCGCCGTCCGCGGGAGCGACGCGGGCGACCGACTCGCCGACGCGCTCAAACCCCATGTCGAGCGCCTGCGGAACCTGCTTTCGGACCGCGGCGCGGTCAACGTCGTCTACGTCGACTCGGTCGACCCGGACCACTTCCCGCCCTGCGTCGAGGCGCTGTTGGCGCGGGCGCAGGACGACGAGGACCTCCCGAACGAGGCGGCGTTCGCGCTCGCGGCGTTCCTCGTCGGCGTCGGCCTCGAACCCGAGGAGGTCGGCGGCGTCGTCGGCGACGCGAACGCCGAGGAACTCGAAACGCGGGCGACGGTTCTCGCGGACTCCAGCGGGTCGCAGTACGCGCCTCCGACCTGCGAGACGATGCAGGCGTACGACCTCTGTGTGAACCGCGACGACCGCTGTGACACCATCAAGCACCCGATGAAGTACTTCGAGACGGCGACGAACGACGCGGACGCGGTCGCCGCGGACGAGACCGCCGACTGACGGAGTCCGTGCTGACGACGTATCCAACCCACGAGCGCCGCCGCTACGCGTCGGGCGCTGGCGCGACGGCGACGGGGTCGCCGAAACCGACCGAGAGGATTAGGAAGAACGCGACAGCCAAACGCCGATACCAGCCATCACGAGCACGAACGCCGTGATAGCGCCGACGAGTGCGAACCCGCCGGTGGAGATGAGTCCACTCTGGTTGTAGGTCGCACCGATGCCGACGATGAGGGCGATAAACACCCCGACCGCGACGATGGAGACGGCAATCTTCCGCCGCATCTCCGCTTCGATAGCCATGCGACGACGTATCCGCGGCCGTTCTAAAAGGTCTTCGATGGGCGGATGCCCGACGAGAGCCACTCACGCGCCCGATTTTCCACGTGAAACGAGGGTTTAGGTCGTTCGAGAACCTATACGCAGGTGACGGAAACTGACCCCGAACAGCCGCTGGTAGGGTCGGAATCCCGCACCACCATGACGCACATCGCACACACACCCGCGTCGACTCGCCGCCCGGTGCGCCGCAAGACCACGCTCCCGTCCGACGGACTGGCCGGTCGCGCCCGCCGCGCCCGCGTCGAGCCGATGGCCGTCCGGCCGCTCCGCGACGGGCGCTACGTCGTCGAGACCGACGGCGGCACCTACGTCGTCGACGTGGAGGCTCGCACCTGCACCTGCCCCGACAACGCCATCCGACACGCCCGCTGCAAGCACCTCCGCCGGGTCGCCATCGAAATCACCCGCGGCGAGGTCCCGCCGCCGGGCCGCCGGAGCGCCACCTGCGCCGTCTGCGGCGACGAGACGTTCGTCCCGATGGACGCGACGGGGCCCCAGCTCTGCCGCGACCACGAACACCGCGCCGGCGACCTCGTCCGCGACCGCGAGAGCGGCGGCCTCCTCGTCGTCACGCGGGCGCTCGGCACCCGAGCCGACGAGACGCCGACCGAGACGGGGAAACTCGTCGCCGCGTTCGAGAGCAACCGCGACTACGGCGACCACGAACCGGTGTTCGAGGCGGTCTATCTGGACTCGCTGCCGGTGAACGCCGGCCTCTCGGACCTCGGCGGACTGCACGCCTATCGGTTCCCCGCCTCGCGGCTCAGCCGCGTCGAGCGCGGCTTCGTCGGCGCTCGCACGCTCGGCGAGCGACTCGCTCGGGCGTGAGCGAACGCGGAGAACGAGACGCCGCGCCGCGACCTCAGTCGTCGCCGAGTTTGGTCTGCGTCGGTCCGCCGGTAAAGGACTCGAAGTCCTCGCCCTCCGCCAGCGCCGTCTCCTTTTTGACGCGGTAGTTCCCGCCGTCGGTCACGTAGAGGTCGCCGGGGTGGAAGAAGTACCAGTCCTCGCGGTCGAATCGGACGGCGATGCGGGCCTTCGCGCCGAAGTTCTGCGAGAAGTAGATGAGCGCTTCGACCTCCTCGCCGTCGAGGTAGATGGGGCGACCGCTGGAGGCCTTCGCCTCGATGGCGTAGAACACCTCGCCGTTGCCCGCGAGCACGTCGGGGAGTTCGCGCGTCGTCGCGCTCCCGGAGGCGGGCGCGCGCATGACCGCGAAGCCGGCCTCGTCGAGGCGGTTGACGAGTTCGCGCTCGCGTCGGTCTCCCTTTCTGTTCGAAGACATGGTCGGGAGTCGGCCGCGGGCGGTGATAAATGGGGCGAACGTCGTTCGAGAGCGCCGCCGGACCGCCGGCGTCACTCGAAAAGCGGGACGGCGTCGGGCCACAGCGCTCGGAACTGGCGAGCGAACTCGTCGACGACCCCCGCGTCCGTCACCACGACGACGCCGAGGCGGTCGGCGGCGGACTGTGGGTGCGGAATGTCGACCGACGCGACCGTCCCGTCGACGACGTCGAACGAGACCGGCAGGCTCGGCAAGCACCGGACTCGGACCGTCTGCGGCTTCGACGCCACGAGTTCCCGAAACTCGTCGGGGAGCGAGTCGAGCACGGGGTCGCTGAGGAGCAGCGACACGTCGAGGTCGTCGCGAGCGCCCTCGAAGAACGCGTCGAACTCCGTGCGGAGCGTCTCCCACGAGGCCCGCTCGTACGGCGGGCCGACCGCGGCCGAGACGGACTCGGTCGCCGCCCGCACGTGCTCGTGCATCGCCGTCCGCATCTCGTCGCCGCCGAGACGGCCGAGCCAGACGCTCCCGTCGGCCGGTGGCGTCGGCAGGAGGTTCGACCGGACCGCGTCGGCCACGTCGCGGTACCGCGTCCACTCCTCACGCAGTTCCGCGGCGCGTTCGGCCAGCAGTCGCTCGACCGCCGCGGCCGGGTCAACGGCGGCGTACCGCGTCGGCTGGGTCGACTGCGCTCGGACCAACCGGCGCGCCCGAAGCCCGTTGAGCACGTCGTAAACACGGCCGTTCGGGACGCCGCTCGCGTCCGAGACGGTCGCGGCCGTCGCGGCACCCGTGACGAGGAGCGTCCGGTACGCCTTCTCCTCGTAGTTCGACAGGCCGAGTTCCCCGAGTTCAGTCATGGTCGGGACTCTCTCGTCCACGAGTTAGTAGTTTGATATTTCTTGTTCGGCGGCGAGCAACGGACCGCAAGTGGCGGGCGATTGCGGAACGCTCATCGGGGTCGTGGCGGGACCGACGGGCATGAACCCGTACGCGTTACTCGCCGGCGCAATCGCGTCGGAGCTGGTCGGAACGACCGCGCTCAAACTGTCCGCGGGCTTTTCCAAGCCCCTCCCGAGCCTCGGCGTGGTGGTCGGCTACGGGCTCGCGTTCTACCTCGTCTCGCTGACGCTTGAAGAGCTCCCCATCGGCGTGGTGTACGGGACGTGGGCCGCGCTGGGCATCGTCGGCGTCGCGGCCATCGGCGTCGTCGTGTTCGACGAACCGGTCGACCTGACTGGCGTCGTCGGCCTGCTTCTCATCCTCGCGGGCGTCTACTGCGTCAACGTCCTCTCGGAGATGGCCGCGCACTGACGCCGGCGTCGAAGCGGACGCGCCACCAGAGCTTTGAGTCGGCTGACGGACAGTTCCCCGTATGAACCGCGAGAACCGGCGTGCCGTCGTCCTCCTCGTCCTCGGGGTCGCCCTCCTCGCGAACCCGCTGTACCTCTATCCCGACGGCGTCTCCTACGAGAAGACGTACACCTACGAGGCGTCGGCGGTGGACTACCCCCCGCACACCGCGGACGCGTTCTATCGGGTCAAATCGTGCGGGTGGAACCCCCTCCAGTCGGCGGAGTGCGCCGGCATCATCGACATGGCCCGCGGCGACCCGGTGGAACTCGAGTTGAACCCGGACCGCGACGTCTACTCGGAGTTCTGGTCGTTCGACTACGTCCGGACCGACGGCCGCTACTTCGAACCCAACGCGACGCTCGACGGGCGCACCCTCACGCTCTCGCTCCACCCGGTTTCGACCGAGGCGGTGAAACGCGACCTCTCGGAGGACCTCGACGAGGTTCCACACCACGTCCGCGAGGCCGTCCGGAACGGCAGTAGCACCGTGACCGAAGAGCACGCGTACGAGGCGCGGTCTCACTACGTCAGACACGACGGCCAGTACTACGTCGTCGAACCGGTCGAAAGCGAGCGCGTCCCGACCGGCTGGGGGTGGAAAGCGCCGTCCGACGCGGCTATCGACGCGATGCGGCTCGCGGCGTGGATAGGCGGCGTCGCGTGCGTCTGGCGGGCCGGCGAGTGGACCGAGCGCGGTCGAGAAGAGTAAAAAGCGGTCAGTGTGCGGGGTGGTGGGCGAGCGAGCCGGCTTACGTTCCGTGGGCCCAGCTACCCATGTACTCGCGCTGTTCGTCGGTCATCGAGTCGAACTCGATGCCCTCGGCTTCGAGCTTGATTTCGGCGACCTCGCGGTCCAGTTCGTCGGGCACGTCGTGGACGCCGGCGTCGTAGGCGTCGCCGTTCTCGACGAGTTCGCGGACGACGACGGCCTGCACGCCGAACGACTGGTCCATGACCTCGACCGGGTGGCCGAGCGCGATGGGCGACGCGAGGTTGACGAGGCGGCCCTCGGCGAGGACGTTCAGCCGGCGGCCGTCTTCGAGTTCGTAGGCGTCGACGCCGTCACGGGCCTCGTACTCGTCGACGGCGAGGTCCGACAGCGCGTCGAGGTCGATTTCGATGTCGAAGTGCCCGGCGTTCGCCAGCAAGACGCCGTCTTTCATGTTCTCGAAGTCCTCGCGGGTGATGACGTCGCGGTTGCCGGTGGTCGTGATGAACACGTCGCCGACCGTCGCGGCCTCCTCCATCGGCATCACGTCGTAGCCCTCCATGTGGGCTTCGAGCGCGCGGCGGGGGTCGACCTCGGTGACGATGACGTTCGCGTTCTGGCCGGACGCCTTCTTGGCGACGCCCTTGCCGCAGTAGCCGTAGCCGCCGACGACGACGTTCTTGCCGGCGTACGAGAGGTTCGTCGTCATGGCGATGGTCGCCAGCGACGACTCGCCCGTGCCGTGGACGTTGTCGAACAGGCGCTTCATCGGCGTGTCGTTGACGGCGAAGACGGGGTAGTTCAGTTCGCCGTCCTCGTCCATCGCGCAGAGGCGGTGGACGCCGGTCGTGGTCTCTTCGGCCCCGCCGACGATGGTCTCGATGAGTTCGGGGTACTCCTCGTGGATGGTGAAGACCATGTCCATGCCGTCGTCGACCGTGACGGTCGGCTCGTGGGCGATGACGGCGTCGATGGCCGCGTAGTAGTCCTCCTCGTCGACGCCGCGGACGGCGTAGGAGGTGATGTCGTCGTTGGCGTCGAGCGCCGCCGAGACGTCGTCGTGGGTCGAAAGCGGGTTGCAGCCGGTGATGGCGACTTCCGCGCCGCCGAGCGCCAGCAGTTCGACGAGGTTCGCCGTCTTCGCCTCGACGTGCATCGCCATGCCGACGACCTCGCCGTCGAGCGGCTGTTCCGACTCGAACTGCTCGCGGAGTTCCTGCAGGATGGGCATGTGCTGGAGCGCCCAGTCCATCTTGCGTCGTCCCTCGGTCCGGGCGGCCTCGACGTCGTCGAGGTGCTCGGAGACGGGAGCGTAGTGTTCGCTCATACCCGTGGGTTCGGAGAGGGGTCCGAAAACCCTACCGAAGGCGGTCGCCGCCCCCGAATCTACAAGTGTCAACGGGGAGATTGTATCGCCGAGGGCCGATGCTCGTCATAGACAACGGCAAGACGGTCGCCGAACAGGAGCTGTTCGCCCTGATGAGCGCCCCCGCGGTTCCCGACCTCTTGCGCGTCGCCGACGAGCCGCTGACGGTCAAGGAGCTGAGCTGTCGGGCCGACGTGCCGCTGTCGACCGCCTATCGGGAGGTCAAGCGGCTCCACGAGGCGTCGCTGTTCGAGAAATCCATCATGGTCGACCACAGCGACGGACGACACGTCGCGCAGTACCACCGGACGTTCGAGCGCATGGAGGTCAGCGTGACCGACGACGGACTGCGCATCGAGTTGGCCGGGTAGCGGGGTCGGAGGTCAGTGCGGCGGCGGAGGCGGCGAACCGGACGGCGGCGATTCAGACGCGCTCGCGGAGCGACGCGACCGCCTCGCCGGCGCGGGCCATCACGGCGTCCTCGTCGAGCGTCAGCACCTCGCGGTCCCGCATCAGCACCCGGCCGTCGCAGACCGTGTGGCGAACGTCGGAGCCGCGGGCGGCGTACGCGAGGTGACTCACGAGGTCGTTGGCGGGCGTGAGGTGCGGGGCGTCGAGGTCGACGACGGCGAGGTCGGCCGCGCCGCCGACTTCGAGCGCGCCGCCGGGGAGGTCGATGGCGTCGGCCGAGCCGGCGGTCGCCATCCGCACCACGTCGCCGGCCGCGACGGCGCTCGCGTCGTCGGCGGCGAGTTTCCCGAGCATCGCGGCGTCGCGCATCTCGTCGAACATGTCGAGGTCGTTGTTCGAGGCCGCGCCGTCGGTTCCGAGACCGACCGTGACGCCCGCGTCGAGCAGTTTCTGGACGGGAGCCATGCCGGAGGCGAGTTTCATGTTCGACGCCGGGCAGTGGACGACGCCGGTGCCCGCGTCGGCGAGGAGGTCGATTTCCGCGTCGTCGACGTGGACGCCGTGGGCGAGGAAGTCGTCGGCGGTGAGCATGCCGAGTTCCTTCGCGTACGACAGCGGGCGCTCGCCGCGCTCGTCGACGATGGGGTCGACCTCGTCCGTCGTCTCGTTGGCGTGGTAGTGGACCGGGATGTCCTCGGCGTGCGCGTCGGCGACGAACTCGCGGAGGAAGTCCTCCGCGACCGTCGTCAGCGAGTGCGGCATCGCGGCGGTCCGAATCCGGCCGTCGGCCGCGCCGTCGAACTCGCGGGCCACGTCGAGGCTCTCGTCGATGTCGGCCCGCGCGTCCTCGTCGTCTTTCCCGAGCGTGACGACGCCGTGGCCGAGGCGGGCGCGGAGGCCGGCCTCGTCGACCGCGGCGGCGACCTCGGGGACGTGGAAGTACATGTCCGCGAACGCGGTGGTCCCCGACTTAATCATCTCCACGAGGCCGAGTTCCGCGCCGACGCGCACGTCCTCGGGCGTGAGCGCGGCCTCGGCGGGCCAGATGTCCTCGCGGAGCCACGCGTCGAGCGGCTTGTCGTCGGCGTAGCCGCGCAGGAGCGTCATCGCCACGTGGCAGTGGGCGTTCACCAGACCGGGCGTGACGAGACAGCCCTCGGCGTCGAGCGTCTCGTCGGCGTCGGCGTCGAGGTCCGCGCCGATGTCGAGGATGGTCCCCTCGTCTCGGTCCACGAGTACGTCCGCGTCCTCGACCGTCGCGTCGGGGCGGAGCACCTGTCCGCCCGCGATTCGGAGCGTGTTCATGTCGCTCGTTCGGGTCGGCGGGGTGGTGAATCCACCGTCTCGCGGCCGCGAGAGCCGACCGTCGGTTTCGCCGGTGAGCGGGCCGAATACCGGCGGTAGTCCGATTCCCGAAAATCGAGAACGAGCACGCCCCCTTAGGTTCGGACCCCCAGTATGGGGGGATATGGAGCCCCCGTGGAACCTCGCGCTCGTTCCGGGGCACGTCCAAGGCAGTCCGTGGATGACCGCGGTCGTCGTCCTGGCGGGAGTCTCGTCGGTGACGCTGGCCGCGCTCGGCGTCGCCGTCTTCCTCCGGCGGCGGACGCGGTCGCACCTGCTCGTCGCGCTGGCGCTCTTGGCGTTCGCGTCGCGGGCGGCCGTCGCCGCGTTGACGCTCGGCGGCGTCCTCTCGGACTTCGACCACCACGTGGTCGAACACCTCTTGGACCTCGTGATGGCCGGGCTCGTCCTCGCGGCCATCTACTACGCCCGGAGCATCGAGCGCGAGGCGGGGGTCAACGACCCATGAGTGAGACACGAACCCGCGTCGCCGACCACATCAAGCACAACCCGGGAGTCCACTTCAACGAGCTCGTTCGCGCGCTCGACCTCGCTCCCGGCCAGGTACAACACCACGTCCGCAGACTGCTCTCCGACGAGACGGTCCGCCGCTCCGAGTTCTACGGTCGGACGCACTACTTCCCCCCGGAGTTCGACGCGTGGGAGCGCGGCGCGCTCGCGCTCGTCCGCCGGGAGACCGCCCGCGACATCCTCGGCCACCTCCTCGAACACGGCGACGCCCGCCCCGACGACGTGGCCGACGACATCGGCGTCGCCCGCAGCACGCTGGAGTGGCACCTCGACCACCTCGTCGAACGCGACGTGGTCCGGAAGGAACGCGACCTGCACAACCGCGTGACGCTCGTCCTCACCCACCCCGAGCGGACGACCCGACTGTTAGACGACGTGTCCCCGTCGCTCCCCGAGCGGTTCGTCGACCGGTTCGACCGCCTGCTCGACCACCTCGTCGAAGGATAGCCGCGGGTCGTCTGCCGACACTCTTCGTCGGTTAGTTTTATCCCCAGTCACCAGACCGACGGTTCTACACCTCGTCCGCGCCGGCGAACGTGACGGGAGCCATGGCTGACAGTTCGTCGACGTGTCAAAAACCGTTCCGGCTTGCGAAAGTCAATTACCTCCGGGACGAGACGGAGAGGTATGCGAATCGCCGTGCCCAACAAGGGCCGCCTGCACGAACCGACGATTGAACTCCTGGAGCGTGCGGGGCTGCACCTCGACAACGGTGCCGAGCGCAAACTCTACGCCGGGACCGTCGACCCCGACGTGACCGTGCTGTTCGCCCGCGCCGCCGACATCCCCGAGTACGTCCGCGACGGGGCCGCCGAGGTCGGCATCACGGGCCTCGACCAGGTCCGCGAGTCGGGCCACGAACTCGAAGACCTGCTCGATTTGGAGTACGGCAAGTGTCGGCTCGTCCTCGCCGCGCCCGAGGACGGCGACATCGAGACCGTCGAAGACGTGTCGGGCAAAGTCGTCGCCACCGAGTTCCCGCACATCGCGCGGACCTACTTCGAGGAAGAGGGCATCGACGCCGAGGTCGTGGAGGTCACGGGCGCGACCGAACTGACGCCGCACGTCGAGATGGCCGACGCAATCATCGACATCACCTCGACCGGGACGACCCTGCGGGTGAACCGCCTCGCGGTCATCGACGAGGTGCTGTCGTCGTCGGTCCGGCTGTTCGCCCGCCCCGACGTGGTCGACGACCCGAAGGTCCAGCAGTTGCTCATGGCGCTCGAATCGGTCCGCTCCGCGGAGGGCAAGCGCTACCTGATGATGAACGCGCCGCGCGAGAAACTCGACGAGGTGAAGGAGGTCATCCCCGGCCTCGGCGGTCCGACCGTGATGGACGTCGCCGGCGACTCGACGGTCGCCGTCCACGCCGTCGTGAACGAACGCGACGTGTTCGAGGTCGTCAGCGACCTGAAGAACGTCGGCGCGAGCGGCATCCTCGTCACCGAAATCGAGCGGTTAGTCGAGTAAGCGACGCGGCCGCGTACCCGTCGTGCGTGTTATTTCTTCCAGCGCAGGTCCGGCACCGTGACCGACGGCTCGAACCCGAGTTCGCCGCGGCGCGCCCGGACGTAGGCCGCGATACAGACCGCGCCGAGCAGTATCGCGCCGACGCCGAGCAGGCCGGCCTCCGGGCCGAACGCGCCGCCGGTAATCACGTCGGGGCCCCGTTCCGTCGTCTCGACGAGCGACGTGCCGAAGTCGAGGCCGCTGACCGCGAAGCCGAAGACGCCGCCCTGCACGAAGTTCCACGAGATGTGGATTCCCGTCGGGATGGCGAGGTCACCGGTGAGCGCGTAGCCGAGGCCGAGCATGACGCCCGCGAGGGTGATGCTGGTCGTGCTGGCGAACCCCGCGTTCGGGTTCGTGTAGTGAGCGACGCCGAACACCGCCGACGAGACCACGAGGCCGCCGGCGACCGCCGCGTCCGGGCCGAATCGCCAGCGGAGGCCCTCGGCGACGTCGGTGAGGACGACGCCCCGGAGCAGGAGTTCCTCGGCGATGCCGACGACGACGAAGAACGCGAGGAGCGAGCCGACGCCGAGTAGTCGGTCGACGCCGAGCGGGACGGAGGAGACCGCAATCCAGTCGGCCGCGACGCCGACGACGAAGACGGCGGTCATCAACCCAGTTCCGAGCGCGAGGCCGAACGCGAGGTCGACCGCCCACTCGCGGTCGAACCGGAGACCGAGGTCCGCGACGGTCCGCCGGTCGACGTACCGCGCGACGACGAGGGCGGCGAGACCGCTCGCCCCAACAGAGACGAGCGAGACGACGAGCGCGACGAGTCGACTTGATTCGGCGAGACCGCCGAGGGCGGCCGAGAGCGAGACGGCGACCACGAGCGAGACGAGGACGAAGACGACGGGCGTCGCGAGCAGTCGAAACGGGGCTCGCGGCCGGCGTTCCATGTCGTTCCAGAGGAGGCGACGGGGAGACACGACGGGTGATTCAGCGGCCGCGGGCAAGAAAGTACGGCGAGAAGGGACGCGAGCGCAGCCTCAGATGGGCGCGCTCGTCAGGATGACGGTGAGACCGAACAGGACGAGGCCGAGGAGTACCGAGACGACGAAGTGGATGGTCACCACGTACGCCGACAGGCGGTTCGACCGGCCGTAGAGGTACTTGACGAAGCCGAAGTCGAGCCCGATTGCGAGCGCGAGCGCGACGAAGGAGTTCCAGCCGAAGGTGGTGAAGACGACGGCGATGGCCGCGGGAACCGGCCCGACGGCGAACGCCTTCTTGAGTTCCACGTCGCCGAGGACGTTCCGCGCGGCGATGTGGGCGGTGAGAGAAAGGAACAGCGCGAACAGCGCGAACGTTCCGGCGACGGCCGTAACCGGCGCACCGGCGGCCGTCTGCAAGGTGAGCGCGTCCATACCGGTCCGAGGGACGCGACTGACTTAGGTTCGGTCGATTCGGGTCCCGGTTACGCGGCGCGGTCGCGGGACTCGGAGAGGTTAGAACGACCCGTTCAGGAGACCGAGTTCGGAGAGGCGCGAGATGATGACGTCGACCGCCGCTTCGGCGTCTTCCGGCTTCTTCCCGCCCGTGATGACGAGCTTGCCCGACCCGAAGAGAAGCGCGACGACGCTCGGTTCGTCGAGACGATAGACGAGTCCAGGGAACTGTTCGGGCTCGTACTCGATGTTCTCGAGACCGAGGCCGATGGCGATGGCGTTGAGGTTCAGGTTCTCGCCGAGGTCCGCGCTCGTGACGATGTTCTGGACGGTGATTTCGGGGTCGTCGTCGACCGGTATCTGAAGCTCGCGGAGCTTGTCGAAGACGATTTCGAGGCTCTCGTGCACGTCATCCGTCGACTTCGCGCCGGTACAGACGATTTTTCCGGACCGGAAGATGAGCGCCGCGGACTTCGGCTCTTGGGTGCGGTAGACGAGTCCCGGGAACTGCTCGGGGTCGTAGTCGGCGCCCTCGAGGTCCATCGCCACGCTCTGGAGGTCGAGCTCTTGGCCGATTCCCGTGGAGGCGACGACGTTTTCGATGTTGATTGTGTCCTTGGGGTCGGTCATGCAACGATTTAAGGCACGTATTTAAGGTTTAAAAAGATTGGTGCAAGGAATTGACAGCTTACGCGCGGCGACGAATAATCCGGACGTTCCGAACGGTGACGACCGCACCGAGAAGTGTCAAGGAAATGGGAACCGCGAGTCGTGCGACCGCCGGTCTGAGCACCCAGTAGGTGGCGAAGAACAGGGCGACCGAGACGAGTTTTAACACCGCGAACGAGCCGGGTCCGGGGTCGCCACCCGAGATGAGTCGCACGACTGGATTCCCTTCCTGCACGCCGGCCATCCTGACACCGAGGACGGTCGTGACGTAGTCGCCGAGGCCGTAGGCGAGCGCCGCCGCGCCCCAGAGGATGGCGTCGAGAGAGGCCATGCGGGTGGATTCGGAGCGGCCACTATAAGTCTCGCCGTCGCCGGATTGTCACGTTCGGCGGCGTCGCCATCGGTCGGGGTGCGCGTCACCGCGCTCGCGGGAGCGACGACGACCGATACCCTCATTTCCGCGGCCCGTCAGGTCCGAGCGTGTACGGATTGGAACTCGCCGGCGAGGAAGACGACTTCGCCGCCCGCGAGGCCGAGTCGGCCGCGACGGGCGTGACGGTCGTCGCCCCCGGCCTCGCCACCGCCCGCGGCGTCGAACCGGAGCGCGCGAGGCGACTCGCCTACACCCGGCGCGTCGTCGAACTGGTCGGTCGCTGCGAACCCGATATCGACGCCGCGCGCGCCGTCGTCGCGGCCGCGAACGTCGACCGCGAGGGGACCGTCGCCGTCCGCGCCCGAGACGTGCGGGGTCTCACGGATATCAGCACGACCGACGCCGAGCGCGAACTCGGCTCGGCGCTCGTCGACCGCGGCTTCGGCGTCGATTTGGACGACCCCGACCACGAGCTTCGGGCCTACTTCTCCGAGGACGCCTGTCTCGTCGGCTGGACCGCGGTCAAGGCCGTCCGCGACTTCGCCGACCGAAAGCCGACCGACCGACCGTTCTTCCAGCCGGGGAGCATGGCGCCCGTGGACGCCCGCGCCTTCGTCAACATGGCCGGCGCGGAGCCCGGCGCCCGGATTCTGGACCCGATGTGCGGCACCGGCGGCGTCCTCCTCGAAGCGGGCCTCGTCGGCGCCGACGTGGTCGGCGTCGACGCCCAAGCGAAGATGGTCGGCGGCGCGCGCGAGAACCTGCGTCACTACGTCGGCGACGGCGACGTAATCCGTGGCGACGCCACCGCGCTCCCCCTCCGCGACGACTCGATGGACGGCGCGGTGTTCGACGCTCCCTACGGCCGGCAGTCGAAAATTGCCCGCCACTCGCTTTCGGACCTCGTCGGCGGGGCGCTGGCGGAGGTCCGCCGAGTCGCCCCCGAGTGCGTGATGGTCGCCGACCGGTCGTGGACCGAGGAAGCGGAAGACGCCGGCTGGGAGGTCGAACGCGTGTTCGAGCGCCGAGTCCACCGGTCGCTGGTGCGGTACGTGCATCTGCTGCACCGGTAGTCGGAATCGGCGGCGTCGATGGGTTCGGTCGCGGCCGGCGGTTCTCCGGTCAATCGCTCGACAGGACTATCAGCGAGTACGTCGAAGCGAACGCATGTTGAGGACAGTTCGAGAAATCCTCGTCGAGGCGTACGACCCCGACCCGCGAGCGATGGTCGTCGTCGCCATGGGGTCGTCGTTTCTGCTGTTTTCGCTCCTGACGTATCCGGACGGGTCGAGTCCGTACTACTTGTTCGCGCTCGTGGTTGCGGTCCTCTCGCTCCTCGGCTCGCTGGCGATGCTCGCCGTCGAGGGGCTCCGGTAGTTGTGGTGGACGAGGCCGCTACAGCTCTTCCTTCTGAAGCGTGAGTTCCCCGTCCGAGCCGACGCGCAACATCACGTACTCGTAGTCCTGAATCCGTTCGTCGTACGCCACCTCGCCGTCGACGAGGAGCGTCACGTCGCAGGTCTCGGCGTCGACCTCCCGGGTGAGCGTCTTCGTCTCGCCCGGCGAGAGTCCGATATCGTCCTCGCGGCACGCGGGCTTCAGCACGACTTCGCCGGAGAAGTCGCCGCTGACCCGCACTCGAACGAGTTCCGAACCCTCGCAGAACTGCGGCCAGCCACACTCGTCCGTGGTGGTCGCGGTCTGTCCGGATTCGGTCGTCTCTGGGTCGGGGGCGGTTGTGGTCGTCGTTTCGGTCGTCGTCTCAGACGAGGATATGGATGGACTACCGAGACACCCGGAGAGGAGAGCGAGCGAACCGAGCGACGCGAGGATCCGTCTGCGCTGCATGAGACATAATTCAGACATCATGTTAAGTGCCTTGTGCGCTCGTTTGTCACCAACTTCGTGACAGCAAGATGAGCGGGTTCGCCCCTAAATACGAGGTGACTGCTGGTTGGCTGTGGCTCGATGAAGCAGACGATGTTAGCTGGGAAGTTGAACAGCTGTCCCAGTAGTGGTCTATCAGTCATTAGCTCGGGACAGACAGCTACGGCACCAATAGCGTGTTTTCCGTCGCGAACAACCCCGTGTCAGGTCGAGGTTCGGCCATCAACTTTCTGACGACCGTAAGAATTCGAGTGCGGCATCGAGTCCACCCTCCCTATACTTCAGTATCGCAGCGGCAGTCACTACAACCCCGACTAACAGGAGACCGACTCCGACAATGAACGTCGTAGACCGGGGTTGGAACCCGCTCTGGTTGACTACAATAGAGCCGCTGAGAAAACCGACGAAAGCGATTCCCGCAGGAGGTAGTCGTTGTGGCTCCCAATCTGGTGTTCCCCCCGACGAAGAGGACCAAACACTAGAATCAGCATCCGGCTGTGCGAATGAGGACGAACTGCTCCCGCTCTCGGTACTCGCGACAGTTTCGAACAGCGCTTCAGCCTCAGAGAAAGACTCTACCTCTCGGACCGGAACCGAGAAGTCATTTCGTTCGTCGGAGAAGTCGCTGGGAACGTAATCCGACGTGACAACTTTCATCTTAAGACGCTTGTTGTCAGTAACTTCGTACACCCCGTCTTGCTTCTTTTCGAGCCGCCAACTGCCCTCTCTCCTCACGACACCCATACGTCACATAATAATGCAATCTATAATATTATTTTCTTATGAGTAGTTGAGCCGCAGAGGGCGACAGGCCGTGATGAGTCTCAGGCTGTGGGGCCAGATGACAAAAATAACCGAATTACCGAATCAACGCCGCGCCAACACCGTCTCGCCCGCCCGCACCGACTCGCCCTTCTCGACGACCACGTCGTCGGAGCCGTACTCCGGCGGCAACAGCACGTCGGCCCGCGAGCCGAAGTCGATGTGGCCGAGTCTCTGCCCGCGGACGAGTTCGTCGCCGGGTGCGACGTACGAGTGAATCCGGCGGGCGAACGCCCCGGCGATGAGCGACACTTCGTGGTCGCCCTCGTCGGTGTCGAGTTCGATGTCGACGCGCTCGTTGCGGTCGGAGTCCTTCGAGAACGCCGGTTTGTGCGCGCCGGGGCGGTGGGTGACGGTTCGGACCGCGCCGGAGACGGGCGCGCGGTTGACGTGCACGTCGGTGACGTTCATGAACACGCCCACGCGGACGCGGCCGTCCTCGACGCGAATCACGGAGACGCGCCCGTCGGCGGGGGCGACGACGCCCGAGTCGTCGGGCGGCGAGCGCTCGGGGTCGCGGAAGAACCAGAGGACGAGCGCGCCCACAGCGAGGAGAACGGCCCCGAGCGGCGGGAAGACGAACGCCGCGAGCGCCGCGCCGACGAAGGCGGGGAGCGCGAACCGTCGGTAGCCTGGTGCGAACTTCATTATGCCTCGCCGCGGACGTCCGCGCCCCAACTCGTGAGGAGGTGGGTGATGTGCAGGCGGTCGTCGATACCCGTCGAGATGTCGAGGTCGACCTGCCCGGCGAGGACGTGCAGGCGGGCGAGTTCGCCGTCTGCGAAGCGCTCGGGGGTCGAGTCGGCGACGCGGAGGATGTCGCGGAGGAGCTCCTGTCCCTCGTAGCCCTCGTCGTCGAGGAGCGTCGTGAGGGTCTTGCGGGCGTCCTTGATGTCGCCCTCGCGGGCGTTGATGAGGAGCGTCTTCAGTTCGTCGTCGAAGCCCACGTCGCCGAGGGCGGCGTGGACCGTGGACATCGTGACCTCGTCGGCTTCGGTGGCCGTCCGCTGGGCCGAGAGGATGGCCTTGCGGACGTTCCCGTTAGAGGCGTCGGTGAGGAACTGGAGGCCGCCGTCGTCGTAGTCGACGCCCTCGGCGTCGAGGATGTCGGCGAGGAGGGTTTCGAGGGTGTCGTCGTCCGGCGCGGGCATGGGAACCGGGAAACACCGCGAGCGAATCGGCGGGATGAGCTTCGAGGGCTGGCGGGTGGTGATGACGAACTGCGTGGTCCGGTGGTGCTGTTCCATCACGCGGCGGAGCGCCTGCTGGAAGTCCTCGCGGATGGATTCGGCGTTGTCGAGGACGATGGTCTTGTACTCGCCGGACATCGGGGCGTAGCTGGCAGACTCCTTCAGCACGCGGTTTATCATGTCGCGTTTCGCCATGCGACTGCGGCCGTCGAGGAACTGCTCGAACCGCGGGTCGGCGCGAATCTGCTTTTTCGTCCGGTTGAAGAAGTCCGCGACGTTGAGTTCGATGAGGTCGTTTTCGGGGTCCGAATGCGCCTCGCGAGCCAGCGCGCGAACGGCGGCGGTCTTGCCGACGCCCGGCGGGCCCTGCACGACGAGGTTCATCGGTTCGTCCACGGCGCGTCGGAGGCGTTCGCGGACCTCCGGCTGTGGGAGGTCTTCGAGCCCCGGCGCGTGCGTCTCGGTCCACAGCGGCGCGTCCATTGGACTCCGGTAGCAGACGGTCGGGTAAGAATCGGTCGGTCCGGACCGTCGGACGGACTCGGGCTTCCTGCGGGCGAGCCCCGAAGCCGCGACCGATTCGACGCACGTTTAGTCCCGCCGCTATCATTGTGGTGCATGTCCATGCGCGCGACCTTCCTCGGGACCGGCGGGGCCGTCCCCACCACGGCGCGTGCGCCGAGCGCGTTCCTCGTGAACCGCGACGGCGAGCGCCTGTTGTTCGATTGCGGGGAGGGCACCCAACGCCAGATGATGCGCTACGGGACCGGGTTCGGCGTCAGCCACCTGTTCGTCACCCACCTCCACGGCGACCACATCCTCGGCATCCCCGGCCTGATTCAGACGCTCGACTTCAACGACCGCGACGCCTCGCTGGCCATCCACGGCCCGCCGGGGAGCAAGCGCCACCTCGAAAAGCTCGTCCACGCGGGCGGCTATCAACCCGGCTTCCACGTCTCCGTCCACGAGGTCCGCCCCGGCAACGTCGCCTACCGCGCCGACGACTACGAGGTCCGCGCGTTCGACACCGAACACCGGACCGCCTCGGTCGGCTACGCACTCGTCGAAGACGACCGCCCCGGGCGGTTCGACCGCGAGAAGGCCGAGGAACTCGGCGTTCCCGTCGGCCCGGCGTTCGGTCGCCTCCACGCCGGCGAGGACGTGGAACTCGAAGACGGCACGGTCGTGCGCTCCGAGCAGGTCGTCGGCGACCCCCGACCCGGGCGAACCGTCGTCTACACCGGCGACACCCGCCCGCTCGATTCGACCGTCGAAGTCGCCCGCGACGCCGACCTGCTCGTCCACGACGCGACGTTCACCGACGAGGAGGCGGAGCGGGCGAAACAGACCGCGCACTCGACCGCCCGCGAGGCCGCCCGAATCGCCCGCGACGCCGACGTTCGCCGGTTCGCGCTGACGCACATCTCCGCCCGGTACGCCGCCGACCCGAGCCCGCTTCTCGAACAGGCCCGCGAGGTCTACGACGGCGAGGCGTTCGTCGCCGAGGACGGCCAGAAACTGGAGGTTCCGTACGCCGACAGCGACGGCGGCGGAGCCGAGACCGGCGAGTAGCCCGCGGGCCGCGGTACGCTTTTCTCCCGGCCGGGCGCATCCGTCGGTGTGCCGCAGAACGCCTTCCACACCGTCGACGTGTTCGCCACGGCGAGGTACGCCGGGAACCAGCTCGCCGTCTTCGAGGGAGCGGACGCGCTCAGTTCCGAGCAGATGGCCGCGCTCGCCAACGAGATGAACTACTCGGAGACGACGTTCATCGAGGGAGGGTCGCCCGACGACGGCTACGACGTTCGCATCTTCACGCCGGACGGCGAGATTCCGTTCGCCGGACACCCGACGCTCGGGACGGCCGCCGTCCTCCGCGAGCACTTCGGGGCGGGCGACGAGGTGACGCTGAACCTCGGCGTCGGTCCCATCTCGGTCGAAGTTCGGTCCGACGGCAGCGACGACGAGCAGTACTGGATGACGCAAAACGCCCCGGAGTTCGGCGCGGAACTCGACCGCGAGACGCTCGCGGAGGTGCTGTCGCTCGATGCGGCCGACTTCGACGCGGACTGGCCGATACAGGTCGTCTCGACCGGCCTGCCAGCGGTGATGATTCCGCTCTGCGACCGCGACGCCCTCGCCCGGAGCGAGGTGTTCGTTCCGGCGTACCGCTCGTTCTTCGACGACGTGGGCGTCGAGAACCTCTTTCTGTTCTGTCCGGACCCCCGCGACGACGCGAACGACTTCGCGGCGCGGATGTACGCCCCCGGCCACGGCGTCGCCGAGGACCCCGCGACTGGTAGCGCGAACGGCTGTTTGGCGGGCTATCTCGCCCGTCATCGCTACTTCGACGACGACGAAATCGAGGTCACGGTCGAGCAGGGCTACGAGATGGGCCGTCCGTCGCAGCTCTACCTCGAAGCCGAGGACCGAGGCGGCGAGGTGGCGGTCCGCGTCGGCGGGCGCGTCGAGTTCGTCTCGAAGGGGAGACTCGTCTGAGCGGCCGCTGAGCGGGGAACAGAGTCGAAAAAGGGACCGATTCAGTCCCGGTGGGCGTCGCAGACCGGGTTCTCGCCGTCGTCGAGGAGGACGACGGGGACCCCGAGGACGACCCACTCGCGGACGTAGCGCCGGCGCGTCGTCGCGGGTGACCCGCACTCGACGCAGGCGACGTCCGCGGACTCGGCGGCCGACTCGATGATTCTCGTCCGCGGGCCGACGGCCGTCCGTGGATACGCCGGGCGCTTGGACAGGAGCGCGACGAGCGCCGCGGCGACCGCGAGGGCGACGACCGGCAGGACGAACCGGCCGGCGCCGGAGCGCGCGAGCACGCCGACGATGACGAGCAACATGACCGCGACGGCCAGTTCACGGAGGAGACGCATCGACGGCGTCAGTTGCTCGTCTCGTTTTCGGAGCCGGACGAGGTCGACGACCTCGACGACGCCGAGGTATCACCCGACGACGAACCGGCGGACGAACCCGACGAGGACGACCCGTCGCTATCGAGCGACCGGACGAACTGCGGGTAGCCGCCGTCGCCGACCGGGATGTAGACGGTGTCCGTCTCGTCGAGTTTCTCGATGTACTTCTGGGCCAGCACCTCGTCGGACAGCGACTCCGCGAGGATGCGGTTGGCGTCGGCCTGTCCCTGCGCCTCGATGCGCTTGCGCTCGGCCTCCAACTCCTCGACGGCGAGTTCGTCCTGCTTCTGCTGGCGGCGCTGTTCGGTGATTTCCTTCTGTTCGACCGCCTGCGCGTACTCGGCGGGGAGTTCGACGTTGCGGACCTGCACCGCTTCGAGGATGAGGCCGTCGTCGGCGAACTCCTCTGCGAGTTCCCGCTCGGCGGCGGCCTTCAACTGGGTCTGGCCCTCGCCGGTGTAGATGACGGTGACGGGCAGTCGACCCGCTTCGGTCCGGAGCACCGACCGAATCGACGGGCGGATCAGGCGCTCTTCGGCGGTGGCGAGCGTCCGGTAGTTGCGGTAGAACTCGACCGCCTGGCCGGCGTCGATGCGGTAGCGGACGGTCACGTCGATGTCCGTCCGGAGGCCGTCCTCGGTCAGGACGGTGATGGCGTCGTCGCCGCGCCTGTCGCCTTCGCTCGTCGACGACGACATCGTGTACGACTGCGGTCGCACCGACAGCGACGAGGTCGACTGCGAGACGGGGTTGATGAAGTGCGCACCGGGTTCGAAGACGGTGCCGGTGGTCGCGCCCCACTTCTTGACGACCTTGACGTTCCCCTCCTCGACGGGTTCCCACGCGAGGAGCCCGGCGATGGGGGCGGCGATAAGGAGGAGGGCGACGACACCGATGAGGGCGATGCGCGTCAGCGACCGGGAGGTCACCGACGGCGGGTCGGGGATATCAGAACTCATCACTCTACTTTCAAATAGCCGAGACTTGTTTGTTTCGTGTCAATCGCGGGTCGCGGCGGCGATATCCGCGGCGGCACCGGCGTTGTCGGTGCCAGCGGCCTCGTCGGCCGAGTCGCGCAACCGCGACACCCGAGACGAGTCGACGCTCGAAACCGGCGTGGAGTATATATCCGGCGCGACCCTAGTCGCCGTCGTGAACGACCGGACGAGTGCGCTCGACTCGGTCGTCTTCGGCGTCGACATCCAGAGCGGCGATATCCGCGGCGACTCGCCGTCGTACGCGCTGGTCGTGTTGGACACCCGAGACACCGAGTCAGACGAGGTCCGAATCGAACGAGACGTGGTCTCCTTCCGCAAGTTACGCCGCCTCATCGAGCGCGACGAACCGCGCGTCGTCGCCACGGACAACATGTACGAGTTGGCGACCGACAAGGACGATTTGGTCCGCTTCCTGCGGTGGCTCCCCCACGGGACGCAGTTGGTGCAAGTGACCGGCGCGGAGCGACCGGAACCGCTCTCGCGGGTCGCCTCGCGTCACGGCGTCCCCTACGGCAAAGACCCGATGAAGGAGGCCGAGGCCGCGGCCCGGCTCGCCCTCGCCAACGTCGGCTACGAGGTCGCCGCCTTCGAGAACACGACGACCGTGAAGGTCTCTCGCGGCCGCTCGACCGGCAAGGGCGGGTGGAGTCAGGACCGCTACACGCGCCGCATCCACGGGTCGGTCAAACAGCAGTCCCGCGAGGTCGAGTCCTCGCTGAAGGAGGCCAATCTCGACTACGAGCGGGACGTGACCGAGAAGTACGGCGGCTACTCGCAGGCGCTTTTCACCGTCGAAGCGCGCCCCGAGGACATCCCCGTATCGACCCACCGCTCGGGCGACACCCGCGTCGAAATCGAGCGCGAGCGCCGCGACGGCATCGAGTTCGAACCGCTCGTGAAGCGCCGCGACCGCGTCATCGTCGGCATCGACCCCGGCACGACCACGGCCGTCGCCGTCGTCGGCCTCGACGGGCGCGTCCTCGACGTGCACTCGACGCGGACCGCAGACACCGCCGCCGTCATCGAGTGGCTCATCGAGCGCGGGCGACCCAGTCTCGTCGCCGCCGACGTGCAGCCGATGCCCGAGACGGTCGAGAAGTTCCGGCGGAGCTTCGACGCCGCCGGCTGGGCCCCCGCGAGCGACATCCCCGTCGACGAAAAGCTCCACCGGACCCGCGACATCGACTACGACAACGACCACGAGCGCGACGCCCTCGCGGCGGCGCTGTTCGCCTTCGACGCCCACGAAGACCAGTTCGAGCGCATCTCCCGGAAGGTGCCCGCCGACGTGGACCGCGAGGAGGTCATCGCCCGCGTCCTCGCCAGCGAGGAGTCGGTCGAGGCCGTTCTCCGCGAGATGGCCGACGACGGCGACGGGGGCGACCCCGACGACGCCGACGAGGAGGCTCACGAGGAGCCCGAACTCACGCCCGAAGAACGCGAGATTCGGGAGTTGCGGTCGCGGGTCGAGCGCCTCGAATCGCACGTCGAGGACCTGAAGTCGACCATCGAGGAGAAAGACGAGACCATCGAGGAGTACAAGCAGGAACTCTCCGACGCTCGCCGCGAGGAGCGCCGCGAGGCCCGCGAGCGCCGCGAAGTCACCCGACTGGAACGCGAGAACGGCCGGTTAGAGCGGAACGTCGAATCGCTCGAATCCGACAAGGCGGAACTCGCAGACAAGCTCGACCAACTGAAGTCGCTGTGGAAGCTCGACCACTCGAACTTCGCGGACGTGAACACCGACGGAAGCCTCGTGCCCGTCAAAATCGTCGAACAGTTCACCAACGGCGCGCTCGACCACACCGTCGAGGAGTACGGCATCGCCGCGGGCGACGTGGTCTACCTCCGCGACGCCAGCGGGGCCGGGCGGACGACCGCCGAGCGACTCGCCGAGTTCGACCCCAAGGTCGTCCTCCGGTCGGGCAATCTCTCGGAGGTCGCGGACGAGGTGCTGTTCGAGGCCGATATTCCGGTCGCGCCCGCCGACGGCGTGACGATTCAGGAGATAGACGAACTCGCCGTGGCGAAGGAGTCCGAGGTGGCCGCCGCCATCGAGGACTGGGAGGAACGCGCCGAGGAGCGACAGAAGGAACAGCGCGAGGAGATGGTGGACCAGATTATCTCCGAGCATCGCGCCGAGAACCGGCGGTGACCGACCGAAGGTTCGGCACTCGGACAGGTCGAGACTCGCTCACGGTTGCGCCCCTGCGGTCACGTTCTAACGACTGAGGCGGCTAACAAGAGACCGATAGCCAACGCAGCACCGCCCGAGACGAGGTGGATGACATTGTCGAGGTAGACGCCGGTCCCACTCGACGAGACGAGGTAGGTGAGGAGAGCGAGAAACAGCGAGATGACCATGAGCCATCGACGGATTGGGTTCGCGTCGGCGGAGGGCATACTGACGGGGTGCGTGGCTGTTCATAAATCGGTTCTGGCACCACTGAAGACGATGACGAGAGTCGCGGCCGCCGAGGGTCGTCACTCCACAGTCGCGTCGTGGCCGACGACGACGGCGACCACGAAGTACAGCGCCGCGCCGACGAGCGGCACGAAGAAGGCCAAGGCGGCCCAGAACGTCGCGTTTCGCCCCTTGAACGTCGCGTCCTTGTGGACCCGATAGGGGAGGTAGATGTGGAACGCGAGGAAGTAGACCGCGAAGCCGAGGATGTACGGGAGGAGGTCGCCGCCGCGGACCGACGCCCACATGGCCGCGAGCAGACCGAAGACGACGAGGATGAGCGCGGCGAAGATGATGACGGGCGCACGCGTCGTGTTTCCTGAGTCGGACATCACCCGGAGTTGGGACCGGTGCGTGTTGTCCGTTTCGCCCGCGCGCGGTGGGACACAAGCGTCTACAGATAGGCAAGGCGAGTGTCTCGGGGCATGACCCCGAGGCGGTTCACGATAATCCCTATCAGAAGTCATATGCCACGTCCCCGACACCGAACAGGTATGGACGCATACGACCTGATCACTCGGAACGCCTCCGAAGTGGTCACGGAGGACGAAGTGCGCGCGCTGGCCGACGACCCCGAGGGCAAGCGAGCGTACGTGGGCTACGAGCCCTCCGGCGTCCTCCACATCGGTCACATGCTCACCGCCAACAAGCTCATCGACCTCCAAGAGGCGGGCTTCGAGGTAGTCGTGCTTCTGGCCGACGTACACGCCTACCTCAACGGCAAGGGCACCTTCGAGGAGATTCGCGAGACGGCCGAGCGGATGAAAGCGCAGTTCATCGCCTACGGCCTCGACGAGAGTCAGACGGAGTTCGTCCTCGGCTCGGAGTACCAGCTCGACGAGAGCTACGTCCTCGACCTGCACGCGCTCGAACTGGAGACGACCCTCTCGCGCGCCGAGCGCGCCATGGCCGAAATCAAGAGCGGCGAGGGCGTCACCGTCGCGCAGGCGGTCTACCCCATCATGCAGGCGCTCGACATCGTCTACCTCGACGTGGACCTCGCCATCGGCGGGATGGAACAGCGCAAGGTCCACATGCTCGCCCGCGACACGCTCCCGAGCATCGGCGAGGAGTCGCCGACCTGCATGCACACGCCGCTCATCGCGGACCTCGGGACGGGCATCGGCAAGATGTCCTCCTCCGAGGGCGTCACCATCTCGATGGAGGACACCACCGAGGACATCGAAGACAAGGTCAACGGCGCGTTCTGCCCGCCGACGGCCGACCCCGACCCGACCGACGAGGGCGACGAGCGCGAGAACCCCGTCCTCCAAATCTTCGAGTACCACGTCTTCCCGCGCTTCCAGCGGGTCGTCGTCGAGCGCCCCGAGCAGTACGGCGGGAACCTCGAATACGACGACTACGAGACGCTGGAGGCCGACCTCGAATCCGGCGAACTCCACCCCGCCGACGCGAAGGGCGCGCTCGCGAACTACCTCGACGAACTCATCGAGCCGGGTCGCGCGAAGATAGCCGAGTAATCGCCGCGCCCCCGTAGTTCACCTTCTCGACGACCCGCTACTCGCCGTCTCCCAAACCGATAGAATCCGCCGACCCGACGGGTCGGTATGCCCCGCTCTTCCGACGTTCTCGTTCATCGAAACCGAACCGTCGCAGACCGCGAGGAGCGCACGCTGACCGCGGACGTGTACCGCCCCGACGCGCCGGCGACCACGGAAACCGAAACAGCCGACTCACCCCGGCCGCTCGTCGTCTTCGTCTACGGCGGCGCGTGGGAGACCGGCTCGACCGGCCAGTTCGCCCGCTGGGCGCTCGACGCCGCCGACGAGGGGTTCGTCGCGGCCGAGGTATCGTATCGACTGGGTCACGAAGCGCCGTTTCCCGCGCAAATCGAGGACGTGTGCGAGGGTATCGACTGGGTCGTCGACCGCGCCGACGAGTTCGGCATCGACTCCGAGGCCGTCGCCGTCGTCGGCCACTCCGCGGGGGCGCACCTCGCGTTGTTGGCGGCGCTTTCGGACGGTGACGAGTTCGGGCGGCGGACCGGAATCGACGCCGCGGTCGGCGTCTCCGGCGTCTACGACCTGCGAGCCGACGACCACGAGCGCGCCGGGGAGTCGCTGCCGCTGTTCGATAGCCCGCCGTCGGCCGCCGAGTTGCGTCGGTGTTCGCCGATTACCCGCGTCGGCGGCGACGCTGACGCCAACTCGGAAAACGGCCCCGACGCCGACGCGCCGCCGACGCTGTTGCTCCACGGGAGCGATGACTCGGTCGTCGCGCCGGACCAGAGCGCCCGGTTGGCGGACGCCCTCGACGCGGCGGGAAACGAAGTCGAGTACGACGCCGTCGGCGCGGCCGACCACGTCTTCTTGCACTCGTCGTACCACTATCCTGCGGTCCGAAAGCGGGTGTTCTCGTTCCTCCGCGAGCGCCTGTGAGGAGGGGGTTCCGGCGGGTTCTCAGGCCATACCGAACATCTTCATGACGCCCTCGGCGAGGCCGCTGGCGACGAGGCCGAGGCCGGCGACGACGAACGCGAGCCCCGCCGCGACGACGGGAGCCTGATAGGCGACGATACCGATACCCAAGAGCAAGGAGACGACGCCGGCGATACCCTTCGTGCCGAGTTTGTCGAGCATACCACGACGGCGTTTCGGGACCGCCCTAAACGCGTCGTTCCGTCCGACGCTTCCTACCGGCCGAACGTCGGCGGATTTAACCATGACCACGTCGAACGCTCGCGCATGAGCGACGACGAGAACGAGAGCCGCCGAGACCTTCGAATGCCGAACGACGACGAAGTGTTCGCCGTCGTGACGAACATGCTCGGGGCCAATCGTATTCGCGTCCGCTGTGCCGACGGCGTCGAGCGGACCGCTCGCATTCCCGGACGGATGCAGAAGCGAATCTGGATTCGAGAGGACGACGTGGTGCTCGTCGAACCGTGGGACTGGCAGGACGAGAAGGCCGACGTGAGCTGGCGCTACGAGAAGTCCGAAGCCGACCAACTCCGCCGCGAAGGCCACATCCAGTAACGCGTTCGAGACAGCGCCGACTGTTCGCCGAGCGACACCGAAGCCGGAGCCTGTGCCCTTTTCATCTCGCCTCTCGTAGCCCTAGTCCAATGACTGACGAGTTCGGCATGGTCGAACCCCAGGAGGGCGAGGCGTTCGGCGACGAGTGGGAGGAGATAGACGTCTCCGACGACGAGGCGGACCGCATCGCGCGCCGCAAGGACCGCGACTTCGACGAGTTCCGGATGCGGTTGAAGGACGCCGACCAGTTCAAAGTCGAGCAGTCGGTGTTCGACGACGCGACCTTCGCCGCCATCTACAAACTCGTCCAAGACGGGTACATCGACGCGTTCGGCGGGCCGATTTCGACCGGGAAGGAGGCCAACGTCTTCGAGGCGCTCGGCGGCGACGACTCGGACGTGGCGGTCAAGATATACCGCATCAACGCCTCCGACTTCCGGCACATGCGCGACTACCTCGAAGGCGACCCGCGCTTCGAGAACATCGGCCACGACAAGGGGCAGGTCGTCCGCGCGTGGGTCAGAAAGGAGTTCGCCAACCTCGAACGCGCCCAGCGCGCCGGCGTCCGGGTGCCGAAGCCCATCGCGGTCCAGCGGAACGTCCTCGTCATGGAACTCGTCGGCGTCGTCGACGACCGGGCGCGGCGGCTCTCGGAGGTTCGCGTCGAGAACCCCCAGACCGCCTACGAGGTCGTCCGCGAGTACATGCGCCGACTCCACCGCGCCGGCCTCGTCCACGGCGACCTCTCGGAGTACAACCTCATCATCCACGAGGGCGAACTCGTCGTCATCGACCTCGGGCAGGCCGTCACGGTCCACCACCCCAACGCCGAGGAGTTCCTCCGGCGGGACTGCCGCAACGTGGCCAACTTCTTCCGCCGACAGGGTGCCGACGCCGACGGCGACTCGCTGTTCGAGTTCGTCACGGCCGACGAGAGCGAAGACGAGTAGAAACGTAGACCCGCCACGAGGCGGGTGTGAGACCCACACACGCGGCGACCCGCCGAGCGAACGCTTAAACCACTCCGACGGGTATCGGGAGATATGCAGCACGTCAAGGTGCCGCAGGACCGTATCGGTGTTCTCATCGGCGAAGGTGGCTCGACGCTCCGAGAGATAGAGAGTCGCGCGGAAGTCCGACTCGACGTTGACTCGGAGAACGGCAGCGTCGCCATCGACAGCGTCGGCGACCCCGTACTCGGCATGGTCGCCCCCGACGTGGTTCGAGCGGTCGGCCGCGGCTTCGCCCCGGAGGACGCGATGGCGCTCCTCGACGACGACATGATGATGTTCGAACTCATCGAGATAGACCGGCACACCCGAAACAAAAACGACATGCGGCGGCAGAAGGGCCGCCTCATCGGCGAGAACGGCCGCACCCGCGAACTCATGGAAGAGCTGACCGGCGCGGACGTGGTCATCTACGGCTCGACGCTCGGCATCATCGGCCAACCCGAGGAGGTCGAAGTCGTCCGCCGGGCCGTCGAGATGATTCTCGACGGCGCGCCCCACGGCGCGGTGTACTCCTTCCTCGAACGGAAGCACAACGACCTGACCCAGGGCTTCAACGTCCGGCAGAACAACTGAGACGCCACCGCCGACGAGTCCACCGCCGACACGGCACTCGCCCGCATCGTCTTTTCACCGCACTCGCTCCGAGAGTGGCGAGACCGCCCGCCGAGAACCACGGATAAACCCGCGTAATCGACCGCCGTCACCGGGTCTCGACCACCCCACCGTGTTGCGTTTTGGCATACCAATAAACGAAGCTTTTTTATAGAATCACAAACAATCAGGCGATGACTATGAGCCAGCGAATGCAGCAGGGTCAGCCCATGATCATTCTGGGCGAAGACTCGCAGCGCACATCCGGTCAGGATGCGCAGTCGATGAACATCACGGCCGGGAAGGCCGTCGCAGAGGCCGTACGCACCACGCTCGGCCCCAAAGGGATGGACAAGATGCTCGTCGACTCCGGCGGGCAGGTCGTCGTCACGAACGACGGCGTCACCATCCTCAAGGAGATGGACATCGACCACCCCGCGGCCAACATGATCGTCGAAGTCTCCGAGACCCAGGAGGACGAGGTCGGAGACGGCACGACGACGGCCGTCATCATCGCCGGCGAACTCCTCGACCAGGCCGAGGAACTCCTCGAATCGGACGTCCACGCGACGACCATCGCGCAGGGTTACCGCCAGGCCGCCGAGAAGGCCAAGGAAGTCCTCGAGGACAACGCCATCGAGGTCACCGAGGACGACCGCGAGACCCTCACGAAGATCGCCGCGACGGCGATGACCGGTAAGGGCGCGGAGTCCGCGAAGGACCTGCTCTCCGAACTCGTCGTCGACGCCGTGCTGGCCGTCAAGGACGACGACGGCATCGACACGAACAACGTCTCCATCGAGAAGGTCGTCGGCGGCACCATCGATAACTCCGAACTCGTCGAGGGCGTCATCGTCGACAAGGAGCGCGTCGACGAGAACATGCCCTACGCCGTCGAGGACGCGAACATCGCCATCCTCGACGACGCGCTGGAAGTCCGCGAGACCGAAATCGACGCGGAAGTCAACGTCACTGACCCCGACCAGCTTCAGCAGTTCCTCGACCAGGAAGAAAAGCAGCTGAAAGAGATGGTCGACCAGCTCGTCGAGGTCGGCGCCGACGCCGTCTTCGTCGGTGACGGCATCGACGACATGGCGCAGCACTACCTCGCGAAGGAGGGCATCCTCGCGGTCCGCCGCACGAAGTCCTCCGACCTCAAGCGTCTCGCCCGCGCGACGGGCGGCCGCGTCGTCAGCAGCCTCGACGACATCGAGGCCGACGACCTCGGCTTCGCCGGCTCCGTCGGACAGAAGGACGTCGGCGGCGACGAGCGCATCTTCGTCGAGGACGTCGAGGACGCGAAGTCCGTCACGCTCATCCTCCGCGGCGGCACGGAACACGTCGTCGACGAGCTCGAGCGCGCCATCGAGGACTCCCTCGGCGTCGTCCGCACGACGCTCGAAGACGGCAAGGTCCTCCCCGGCGGCGGCGCTCCCGAGACGGAGCTCTCCCTGCAGCTCCGCGAGTTCGCCGACTCCGTCGGCGGCCGCGAGCAGCTCGCCGTCGAGGCGTTCGCCGAGGCGCTGGACATCATCCCGCGCACCCTCGCCGAGAACGCCGGTCTCGACCCCATCGACTCCCTCGTCGACCTGCGCTCGCGCCACGACGGCGGCGAGTTCGCAGCCGGCCTCGACGCCTACACGGGCGAGGTCATCGACATGGAAGAAGAGGGCGTCGTGGAGCCCCTCCGCGTCAAGACCCAGGCTATCGAGTCCGCGACCGAAGCCGCCGTCATGATTCTCCGCATCGACGACGTCATCGCCGCTGGCGACCTCTCCGGTGGCCAGACGGGCGGCGACGACGACGAGGGCGGCGCGCCCGGCGGTATGGGCGGCGGCATGGGTGGCATGGGCGGTATGGGCGGCATGGGCGGCGCAATGTGAGCGCCCCAGTAGGCCACCACACACCCACCCCCTGACCTCGCATCGACTCGAATCGTCGGCCGAATTCATCCCGTTTTTTGCGGATTCACGCCCGTTAGCGTCTGCTTTGTCCGCTCGCGCGTCGGTTGGGACGCCGTTAATCGAGCGCCCGCATCGCATCGTCATCCGACACCACGAAACGGACGGTGTATCGGCAACTGATTCGTTGCGGAAGTTGACAAATCTCTATAAAACGTCCGGTACGGTTCGTGAACCGTCGGTGTTCGTCTCTATACTTATCACCCGTGGCAGCATCTGTCAGGATGTATGTCCCCTCCCGAGCCCTCGGCGGACGCCGCCGCCTCGGACGCGACCACGCCCGCGAGTCGACCGCCGTTTCTGGCCGTCGTCGCGCCCCGCATCTCCGAGGCGACGGCGCTCGCGACGACGCTCCTGCCCGGTGTCGGCCTCGTAGTCCGCGCGCCCCGTAGTGCCTCCCCGTCGAACCTCCGCGCTACCCTCGCCGCGATGCGGCGGGCCGACGCCCCGCTCGTCGTGGCGACAGACAGCGCGGCCGCCGTCCGCGACGCCGACCGCGTCCACGTCGCCGACGGCGGCGTCGTCGTGGAGTCTGGCGCGCCGGACGACCTCCTCGCGGTCCCCGGCGTCTACGCCCGGCGCTACGGTACCGAACTCGGCGCGAACTTCGCCGGGCCGGGAAAAGACGTCGACGACGAGTGACCGTCGGGCCGACGCTCGTTCCTCCGGTTCGCCCCAACGTTCACCACCGTTCCCGTGGTAGCGGTACGTATGGGAGACAGGGCGTGTTACCGCGAGTTCTGTCCGGACTGCGACGCGCCGGTGACTATCGTCGACGACGAGTGTCCCGAGTGCGGGCGGGAACTGGCGCTCGTCTGAGAGACGGCGGCGGCGTCACTCGGACACTCGCGCGTCGATGTGGTGGACCGCGTGCGGAGAGAGATACCGGCCGCCCGGGACCTCGACCCAGCCGTTGACGAGCACGCGAACCGGCCCCTCGTGCAGCACGGACTCCATCTCGGCGTCGCCGTAGACGACCGCGTCGTCTATCGTCTGTTCGAACCGACCTCCGAACGGGGAGTCGGACGCGAAAACCATACAAGAGACAACTCGCCGTCACGTATTGAGAATAACGGCGAATCCCGGCGTTCACGACGATTCGGAAGCGTCTGCACCCGCGCGACGAGCGAGGAAATCGACTAGCGCCGACACCACGAGCAGGGCCGCGACGAGTTGGAGGCCGCGGGAGACGTCCAGTCCGAGCGACGCCGCGATGCCGAATCTGTCGATGACGTAGAGCGTCGCGGCGACGAGTCCCAGACTACCGAACAGGGGTCTCGCGAATCGGCCGCCGAGGCTCGTCGCGAAATTGTAGGCGGCGACGCCGAAGACGACCGCCGCGGCGACGATGCCGAGAACGTCCATGGGAAGTGTATCGTACCTCCCGACCAAGAAAGTGTTGTCTTTCTAACTCGACTGGCTAACGACTACCCGGGAGCAGGCTCCGATAGTCGTCGAGAACAGAGACAGTTTAGGGCTGGAGAAGGCGAGACCGCCGACGCTGTCGCTCGGCGGTCTGTCACAACAAAAAGAGCGCGACGGAGCAGACAGCAAAAGAGCGCGACGACCAACCAAAAGAGCGCGACGGGATTGAGCAAACGCGAAGCGTTTGCGATGTCCGTCGCGCGAGCGAGGAGCCGAAGGCGACGAGCGAGCGCGACGGGATTCGAACCCGCGACCATCGGATTAGAAGTCCGACGCTCTGTCCGACTGAGCTACGCGCCCTCGATGCCCACAAACCGGCCCTGCAAGAAAAACGAATCGGGTTCTACCCGTCCCGACCTACCCGTCGAACCGGTACAGCGACGTGACCGCAGGGAGCCGGTTGAGCATCCAGATGCCGACCGGGAGGCCGATGATGGTGAGCGTGAACAGCACCGCCACGTTCGCCCAGACCCAACTCAGCCACCAGCCGACGAAGACGAAGTAGACGGCTCGAACGACGACCGACCGCTGGCCGCGGCCCGAGTCGGGGTCGAGTCGTGTTTTCGGCTCTTTCAACGACAGCACCGTCGGCACGAGGTTGATGAGCGCGACGCCGAGCGGGATACCGATGACGGTCGCGTTCAGGAACCACGCGACGTTGACGACGGCGGGCGTCGCCCACCAGCCGACGAAGACGAACCAGATGGCGCGGACGACGAACGAGCGCTGAGACATACGCGTAGTACGCGGGCCGAGGCGAAAAGCGACGGGGTGGCGGAGTCCGCCGGGCCGGCGACGAGAGAGCGGCGAAACCCGCCACCCGGAGCGACGTGAAGGGAGGCTTTAACAGCGCCAACGCGGTAACACCGGCTATGAGAGTCATCGGGACGGTCGGCCTGCCGGGAAGCGGCAAGGGCGAACTCGCCGAGGTGGCCCGCGAAGCGGGCGTGCCCGTGGTGACGATGGGCGACGTCATCCGCGAGGAGTGTCGCCGCCGCGGGCTCGACCCCGCGACGGACCACGGGAAGATAGCGACCGCGCTCCGCGAGGAAGAGGGCGACGACGCCATCGCCGCGCGGTCCCTGCCGATGGTCGAAGAGCACCTCGAATCGAACGACGTGGTGCTCGTCGACGGGCTCCGGTCGGGCGTCGAACTCGACCGCTTCCGGGAAGCGTTCGGCGACGAGTTCGTCCTCGTGAGCGTCGAAGCGCCGTTCGAGACGCGCGCCGCGCGCCTGCTCGACCGCGACCGCGACGACAGCGACACCGACGTGGAGGCGCTGAAACAGCGCGAGCGCCGCGAACTCGACTTCGGCATGGGCGACGCGATGGACCGCGCCGACGTGGTCATTCAGAACACCAGCACGCTGGCGGAATACCGCGAGACCATCGCGAAACTGTTCGAAGAGGGGCCCGAGGCGGTCGCGGAGGCCGACGCGTGAGCATGATTTACAGCGTCGACGTTCGCATCGAGGTGCCCGTCCGCGACACCGAGGTCACCGACCGCGTCGGCGACGCCGTCGAGAACATCTTCCCCGGCGTCGAACTCGAACACGAACCCGGAACGCTCGTCGGAGAGACCCACGAACTGGAGCGCTTCTCGGAGCGCCTCCACGAGCAGGCCATCCTCGACACCGCCCGCCGCGAGTTCGCGAAGCGCCGCGACGACGATGGCTTTTCGTTCGCGCTGAAAAAGCAGGCCGCGTTCAAGGGCGTCGTCAACTTCTCCGTCGGCAACCCCGACGAACTCGGCGACATCGAGGTCCACGTGACCGTCCGCGACCCCTCCGTCGACGAGGTCATCGACTACATCGCGCCGCCGACCGAAGACGGGCGACCGGTCGACCCGAACGACCGCTGAGTCGCAGACGACGTCTTCTCGGCCGCTCAGGCGACCAGCAGCGCCACCGCGACGGCGATGAAGACGATTTTCAGCCCCGTGTTGACGGCGATGACCTTCGACCCGAACTCGGGGCCCCAGATGCCGTACTGGAAGGGAATCGACCGCTTGAACGTCGAGACGGCGAAGGAGATGATGCCGCCGATGAGCATCGTCGCCACGGCCTGCTTCGGCGTGAACGTCTCGCCGATGGCCGGCGCGATGGTCGCCGCGCCTGTCGTCGTGTCGAACGCGAAGGCGACGACGACGGGAACCGCCGCGCCCGGCAGGCCGACGAGGTTCGTCAGCGGGCTGGCGAGCGCCGCGAACGATTCGAGGTCGGTCGTCCGCAGGAGGAGCGTGACGGCCACGTAGACGACCGCGAGTCGCGGGACGATGCGCCGCAGTTTCTTCCACGTGCTCCGAGCGGCGTCTTCGAGCATCTCTCGGAGGGAGTCGTCGGTGTCGTCCGCGTCTGCGGCGTCCGCGTCGACTGAGTCGGTCGTCTCGCCGTCCGAAGTGGCCGCCGCGTCAACCGCGTCGACCGCGCCGCCCGAGCCATCGGTCTCGGCGACGGCGACCGGAGTCGTGTTGCGGTCAGAAAGGAGCACCGCGCCGGCGACGACGCCGGTCGCGGTGATGGCGAGCGCGATGGCCGCCCGCGCGCCGACGTACATGAAGCCGACCTCGCGGCCGAGGATGGGGATGAGCACCGGCCAGTAGAAGGTGAAGATGTGCTGGACGAACCCGAAGAACGTGTTGATGGTGACGGCGACGAGGGTCGCCCGGTCGTCGAGGACGCCCGACTCGCGGAACTCCGCGAGCATGCCGTAGCCCGCCGTCGTCGAGGCGGCGGTGGTGACGATGGCCGTCCCGACCTCGTCCGGGAGGTTCGCGGGGCTCGTCAGATACCGCGAGAGCCCGGCGATGCGCTCGACGAGGCCGAAGGCGACGACGAGGTTCGCGGCGAAGACGCCCACGGCGATGTAGGCGGCGATGCGCGCGACTCGCGGGAGCACCTCAAACAGCACCGGGAGGACGGCCGACGACTGCACGAGCGAGGGTCGGTTCCGAGCGAACTAATCGGCGTCGGTCGGCGGGAGGCGGTTCGAGCGTCGGGGTCAGACGAGCACCTGCGCCACCCCGAACAGGACGACGACGCCCAGCACGTCGCAGACGTTGGTGACGACGGGGATGACCACGTCGTCGGGGTCGAGGCCGAACCGGTAGGCGACGTAGGTCGCCGAGAACGTCACCAGAACCGCGAGGACCGCGAGCGAAATCCCGCTCGACAGGGCGACGATGACGACCGTCCGCAGGGCCAGCGACGTGTCGCCGGAGACGAGGAACGTGGCGACCCACGCGCCCGCGCCGATGACGGGGAAGACCGTCACCGCGAGGGCGAGCGTGGCGACGGCGTTCCCCGCGAGTTCGTCGTCGCGGGGCGAAAACGAGAGCGTCCCGAGGTGGAACGACGTGGAGAGTCGCGCCGCGAGAACGCTCCCGAGGTTGCCCGCGGTCCCGATGGTGACGGGGACGAGCACGAGAAGCGACGGGTATCGGAGTAGCTGCGCCTCGAAGCTCCCGAGGACGAGACCGCTGCCGAGTTCGACGAGCGTGAGCACGAGGAGCACCGGGAGCATCGCCCGCGTGATGGCGCGAACGGTCCACTCCGTCGGCACTCAGAACACCCCCGCGACGGCGAGGACGGTTCTGACGGCGATGAGCAAAAAGAGGATGCCGAACACGTCGCCGGTGGTCGTCACGACCGGGCCGACGATGGTGTCGGGGTTGCGCCCGCGGCGATAACCCGCGAAGACGACGCTGACGACGACGACGGTCAGGACGATGCCGGAGAGCAACCCGGCGACGATGGCGACGCCGACGAGAATCGGGAGGGGCGCGACCCGACTGCCGAGAAACGTGAGGAGGAAGTACGCCACGACGGCGGCGAACGTGCTCGTGAGCACGCCGTTGGCGAGCGCGGCCGTCGCGGCCGCCCGGAGGCGCTCGTCGCCGCCGGTGACGCGGGGTTCGATGAGCCCCTGGTGGAGCGCGGTGGCGATGCGAGCGCCGAGCGAGCCGTAGACGTTCCCGCGGGTCGCCAAGAGCGCGGGGACGAGCACGAGAAGCCCCGGCACGGCCCGGAGTTCGGCCCGCATCCCGCCGAGGACGACACCGGCGATGAGGCCGCCGACGAGGCTGGCCGCGAGCGCGGGCAAGGCTTCCTTGTAGGCCTCGACCGCCACGTCTCGCACGGTCATTGTGGGGTGCGACGGCCCCGAGCGTTAAAAGTCGGCGGTATCCCGGCGAGCCGCGAAAACTGCGGGCTGTGGCGTCGTGGAAGTAGAAGCGCAGAAAACGAGGAATAGAACGGGAACTGCGAAGTTAGAACGGACCCATGCCGCCGAGGCCGCCCATGCCGCCGCCGCCGTCCTGATTCTGGAGCTTCTTCATCATGCGCTGCATGTCGCCGTCGCCCATGTTCTGGAACTGCTTGATGGTCTGTTCCATCATGCGGTGCTGTTCGAGGAGCTCCTGAATCGTCTCCTCGTCCTGTCCCGACCCCTGCGCGATGCGCTTGACGCGGGAGGCACCGACCTTACGCGGGTTCTCCAGTTCCTCTTCGGTCATCGAGTCCATGACGACCTCGAACGCGCGCATCCGGTCTTTCGTCACGTCCATCGCGTCGTCCGGTAGCTGGTCTTTGATGCCGCCGCCGAAGCCCGGAATCATGTCGAGCACCTGGTCGAGCGGCCCCATCTTGTTCATCGCCTCCATCTGCTTTTGCATGTCCTTGAGGGTGAAGTTCCCCTTCATCATCTCCTCGGGGTCCCAGTCCTCGTCTTCGGCCTGGGTCTCGGACATGGCGCGTTCGACGCGCTCGGAGAGCTGTTTCAGGTCGCCCATGCCGAGCAGGCGGGAGATGAAGCCGTTCGGCTCGAAGCGCTCGATGTCCTGAACCGTCTCGCCCATGCCGAGGAAGGCGATAGACGAGTCGGTCTCGTTGACGGCGGTCAGCGCGCCGCCGCCCTTCGCCGTCCCGTCGAGTTTGGTGATGACGACGCCGCCGATGCCGATGGACTCGTCGAACTGCTGGGCCTGTTCTTTCGCGCCCTGCCCGATTGCCGCGTCGAGGACGAGCAGGTTCAGGTCGGGCTGAACGACGCCCTCAATCTCCTCGATTTCGGCGATGAGGTCGTCTTCGAGCGCGTGGCGACCGGCCGTGTCGACGATGTGCACGTCGGCGTCCTCGGTCGCTTCGAGACCGTCGCGGGCGATTTGGACCGGGTCGTCGCAGTCGGGGTCGCCGTAGAAGTCGACCTCGGCGCGCTCGCACATCTGCTTGGCCTGGTCGTACGCGCCGGGGCGGAAGGTGTCGGTCTGGATGACCGCGGGGCGAAGCCCCTTCTTCGAGAACCACCACGCCATCTTGGCTGAGGTGGTCGTCTTCCCCGACCCCTGGAGACCGGCGAGCATGATGGTCTGCGATTCGAGCGGAATCTCCGTCGATTCGCCGATGAGGCCGACGAGCTCCTCGTAGACGATTTTCAGGACGTGGTCGCGCGCGCTCGTGCCGCCCGGCGGCTCTTCTTCCAGCGCGCGGGTCTTGATAGAGTCCGAGAGGTCCATGACGAGGCTGACGTCGACGTCGGCGGAGAGCAAGGAGCGCTGTATCTCCTTGACGATCTCCTGAACGTCGTCCTCGTCGAGGCGGGACTTCCCTCGCAGTTTATCGAGACTGCCGCGGAGGGAACTCCCGAGATTGTCGAGTACCATTGTCCCTTCCTACGCCGTCGCGTCGGTAAAGGCTTTATCCGTCGCGTTGAGCGCGAGCGGGCCGAAGACCTTTCGCGCGAGGCACCGACAACGCACTCGATGACCACGATTCTCGTCCTCGACCGCCCCACGCACGGAATCCCGGCGTCGGAGTACGCCGCGGCCCTCCGCGAGCGCCTGCCCGACGCGACCGTCCGCCATCCGAAGACGACCGCGGAGACGCTCGACGCCGCGCGCGACGCGACCGTTATCACCAGCACGTCGCTCCCCGACGACGTGCTCGCCGCCGCCGACGAACTCCGACTGTTCGCCGGCGCGGCCGCCGGCTACGACCACCTCCCGCTGGAGACACTCCGCGAGCGCGGCGTCCTCGTCACCAACGCCTCCGGCGTCCACGGCCCCAACATCGCCGAACACGTCCTCGGCTCCCTGCTCATGATTACCCGCCGACTCGACGAGGGGCGCCGCCGCCAGCGACGCCGCGAGTGGCGACACTTCCAGTCGTATGGCGAATTGCACGGCTCGACGGCCACCGTGGTCGGCCTCGGTGCCATCGGACAGGCGGTCGTCGAGCGACTCGACGCGTTCGGCGTCGAGACCGTCGGCGTCCGCTACACGCCGGAGAAGGGCGGCCCGGCCGACGAGGTACTCGGGTTCGACGACCTCGAATCGGCGCTCGTCCGCACCGACTTCCTCGTGGTCGCGTGCCCGCTGACCGACGAGACGCGCGACCTCATCGACCGACGGGCGCTGAGCGCGCTCCCCGAACACGCCGTCTTCGTCAACGTCGCGCGCGGCGGTATCGTCGACACCGACGCCCTCGTCTCGCACCTCCGAAGCAACCGGCTCCGCGCCGCCGCCCTCGACGTGACCGACCCGGAGCCGTTGCCCGAAGACCACCCGCTTTGGAGCTTCGAGAACGTCTACATCACCCCGCACGTCTCCGGCCACACGCCGCACTACTGGACGCGGGTCGCCGACATCCTCGCCGAGAACGTCGAGCGACTGGCGTCGGCGTCGGAAGGCGAAACGCCAACGCTCCGCAATCAGGTGCTTCCGAGTCCGGAATCGGGCCCCGGACCGGACTCGCCGTCGAACCCCGACGCGAACCCCTGAGCTACTTCCCGCGACGAATCGTAGGCCCGGGCGATGACGACGCTCGCGTTCGGCCTCGACGCCGCGACCTATCTCGCCTTCTGCGGCGCGGCGGTCGCGCTCATCCTCGCGCCCGGACCCGACACGATGTACGTCCTCGCTCGCGGCCTCGACGGGCGCGGGCCGGGCGTCCGGTCGGCGTTCGGCATCGCCACGGGCGTCCTCTTTCACACGCTCCTCGCGACGGTCGGCGCGGCGGCGCTCTTTCGAACCGTCCCCGAGGCCGCCGCGGCGCTCAAGTACGTCGGCGCGGCGTACCTCGTGTACCTCGGCGTCACCGCCCTGCGGAACGGCGAGTTCGACCCCTCGGTCGAGACCGACGCCGGGGCGAGCTTTCGGCGGGGCGTCCTCGTCAACGCGCTCAATCCGAAAGTCGCGCTGTTCTTCCTCGCGTTCCTCCCCGGCTTCGCCGGACGCGGCGCGGGAACCGGGATACGGATGGCGAGTCTGGGCGCGACCTACGCCGTCCTCACGGCGCTGTACCTCTCGGTCGTCGCGCTCGGCGCGAACCGACTCGGGTCGAGACTCGCGGAGACGCGGGTCGCGAGCGCGCTGAACTACGTCGGCGCGGGGACGATGCTGCTGCTCGGGGTCGTCCTCGTACTGGAGTGACGGAAAAGAACGACGGACCGATTACTCGTCTTCGCCGAGCAGGCGCTCGACCATCCGTTCGGGGTCGAACTTCTCGATGTGGTCGTAGCCCTGTCCCACACCGAGGAACAGGATGGGCTTGCCCGTCACGTACGCGATGGAGATGGCCGCGCCGCCGTTGGAGTCGGCGTCGGCCTTCGTCAGAATCGCGCCGTCGATGGCGGCCGCGTCGTTGAACTGCCGGGCGCGTTCGACCGCGTCCTGCCCGGCGACGGCCTCGTCCACGAAGAGGGTGAGGTCGGGGCCGACGACGCGGTCTATCTTCTCCAACTGCGCCATCAGGTCGTTCGAGGTGTGGAGCCGACCCGCCGTGTCGCCGAGGACGATGTCGATGTCGTGAGCCTCGGCGTACTCGACGCCGTCGTAGATGACCGCCGCCGGGTCGCCGCCCTGCTCGTGGGCGATGAGCTTCTTGCCGAGCGCCTCCGCGTGCTCGCGGATTTGCTCGTTCGCGCCGGCGCGGTAGGTGTCGCCGTTGGCGAGCACCGTCGAGTAGCCCTGCTTTTCGAAGTAGCGGGCGAGTTTGGCGATGGTCGTCGTCTTCCCGACGCCGTTGATGCCGGTGAAGATGAGCGTGACCGGCTTGTCCGCCTCGGCGATGCGCTGGTCGAAGTCGAACTGCCCGACGCTGATGACCTCGTAGAGCGCGTCGTGGAGCGCCTCGGAGACGAGTTGCCCCGTGCTCTGGACCTGCTTTCGCGTCTCGCCGATGAGCTTCTCGCGGATAGTTTCGAGAATCTCCTCTGCGACCTGCATCTCGACGTCGCTCTGGAGGAGCGCCATCTCGAGTTCCCAGAGGGGGTCTTCGAGGTCTTCTTCCTCGATGACGACCTTCCCCGTGGCGAACGCGGCGGCGCGTCGGAGCCGACCCGGACCGGACGACCCGTCTTCGTCTTCCTCCGCCAGCGCGGCTTTCGCGGCGTCGGAGGCGAGCGACTCGCGCGGCTCGGCCTCGTCGGGCGCGGGTTCGTCCACGTCGGCCGCAGGTTCGTCGACCATCTGCTCGTCGGCCGCCGCCGTCGCCGGTTCGGGCTCGGGTTCTCCCTCCGCGGTCGCCGCGGCCTGTTCGGGCGCGGAGTCCGCGTCGGTCACCGACTCGGCGTCCGCGGGAGCGTCGTCGACCGCGTCGGCTTCGGAATCGACGTCCGCGTCGCCGACGGAGTCGGTGTCAGCGGGTTCGGACGCCTCGGGTTCGACCGCCGCGTCTGCTGGTGCTGATTCCGCTTCCGCGTCGGCCTCGGTCTCGGCCTCGTCGGCCGCCGCTTCGGCCTTCTCTTCGGCGGTCTCTTCAACGTCGTTACGGAAGCGGTTGAGTTTCTTCTTCAGTCCGTCGAACATCTGAATAGTAGGAGGTGGGGGTTACCTTACTCGTCGTCGCCGTCGCCGCCCTCGCCCTGCATCTGCTGCATCTGCTGCATCTGCTGTTGCTGCATCTGCTGTTGGGCCTGCATCGCCTGCTCTTCGATCTCGTCGCTCTCCTCTTCGAGCTCTTCGATCTGGCCGCGGATGCTCGCGATTTCCTCGTCGAGCGCGTCCTGCTTGCGTCGCAGGGTCTCGATGGCCGTGCCCTGTTCCTGTTCGGCGGCGTAGCTCGCGCCGAGGGAGACGACGATTTCGTCGATGTCCTGGACTTCGGCGCGGAGATACGCGTCGCCGCCGAGGGGGACCTGCACCGTCGAACCCGTCTCGAGCGTCTCGATGGCCTCGACGGCCTCGTCGATCTCGTCCTTCTCGTCGTTCAGGTCCGAGACCTCGCCTTCGAGGGATTCGATTTCCTCGTCGAGGGCCTGCAGTTCCTGGGAGAGCTGCTGAAGTTGCTGCTGACCGCCACCCATCATGCCGCGGACACCTCGTTGAGTTCGACCTTCGTACGCTTGATTCCGTGCTCGCTCCCGATGAGCGAAAAGGCGCGTTCCTGTGCGACGTTCTCGTTCGGTGCTTCCACAGTCTTCGTGAACTCGTGGACGACGCCACGGCTCGTGAAGCTGCCCGCGATAATGAACTGGCTCATGCACGTCGGTCGGGTGGCGAGCGGGAAAGGTCTTCCTACTCGGAGCGAAACTGAAGCGAGAAACGGGGGGACGCGAGGCCCTCAGTCGATGTAGTCGAGGGCGTCTTCGATGCGACCCAGTTCGGGGCCGGTCGTGTCCTCGCCGACGATGTAGCCTTCCTCGTTGGCGACGAGACCGGAGCCGACGAGCGGTCCACCGTAGTTTATCGTCCCGATGTCGGCGCGAACGTCGAGGAGCGCTTCGAGCGCTTCGAGTTCGGGTTCGCGCGACTTCGGGTGGCAGAGGACGCCGCGGTTGTTGGCGACGGCCGCCATGCCGACGGTTCGAACGTCCGCGAGGTCGCCGCGTTCGACGGGGACCTCCAGGGCCTCCTCGACGGCCGAGACGGCCTCGTCGGAGAGGTCCGCGTGGACGTACGCGCCGTAGTCGTTCGCGAGAACGACGTTGCCGGCGGCGTTGATACGACCGGGAAGCTCGTAGAGCGGGAGGTCCACGGCGTCGGTGAGGGCCTCCTTCTCGCGGGACGTCGCGCGGCTCGACACGAGAAGTCCGTTCTCGTTACCCGTCGCTAACGCACCGACCGTGCCCGACCCGCCGACGGTCGTCTTGACCAGCGGCACGTCGAGTTCTTCGGCCATCTGCTCGGCGAGCGAGTCGTCGGCGTCCGGGCGGACCAACAGCGCGTCGTCGGTCGCGCGAGCGAAGACGCCGATGTAGGACGAACCGGCGAAGGAGGCGCGAAGCACCGTTTACTCGGCCGGTTCGGCTTCGACGACTGACTCGCCGTCCTCGTCGAAACGCGCGGCGCGGACGCGGAACTTGCTCGGCGGGCTCTGCCGACCGTGCGCCCAGATGTCCTCGTTGATCTGCGTGTCGAGACGCACGTTCTCGGCGTCGACCTTGAAGTGCTTCGCGAGGTGCTCGCGGATGAGCGTCATCGAGCGGCCCGCGCGTTCGTGTGCCGGGACCGCCTTCACGTCTCGGAGCGGGACGGTGACGACGCGCTCCTCGAAGTCGTTTGCGCTCATTGCTTACTCGTCCGTGTTGCTTCGCCGCCAGTTGCGACGCTTGGGGTTTCGCGTGACTTCCATGTCCGTCTTGAGCATGACCCACGCGGGGACGCGACTGTTCTGGCGTTCGAGCTTCGCCAGACGCTTCTTCTTAGACTTCGACTTCTTACCCATAGTGGGCTACACTTTCCATCCTCCGCATAAAATCTTGTTCCTTCGCGTTTCAGGCGTGTGAGGGGCGTCCGCACGCCCGAATCGGCGATAACCCGGCGTTCTCCCGGGGCGACGACGCGGGCGGGCGACCGAACCGACTCATTCAGTACCGGCGGCGCGAAATCCGAATCGAATGAGTCGGGCCAGAACCGCCGTCGCCTTCCTCGCGCTCTCCGCCGTCTGGGGGAGCGCCTTCCTCGCCACCGACATCGCCCTCCGGACGGTCCCGCCGGCGTTCCTCGGCGCGGTCCGCTTCGACGTGGCCGCGCTCCTGTTGTTCGCCGTCGCCGTCGCCCGCGGCGACCGGGTCCTCCCCGCCGCCCGCGACGAGTGGCGACCGATTCTCGCCGGCGGCGCGTTCAGCATCGGCGCGCACCACGCCCTCCTGTTTTCGGGGCAGGTGTACGTCCCCGGGTCGGTCGCGTCGGTCCTCCTCGGCATCATCCCGCTCACGACGCCGACGCTCACCCGCCTGACGGCCGCCCGCGAGCGGCTCTCGGCGCACCGAATCGTCGGGCTCGTCCTCGGCTTTCTGGGGCTCGTCGTCATCGCCAACCCGGACCCGGAGAACCTGCTGTCGTCGAATCTCGTCGGCGCGGCGCTCGTGTTCGGGTCGGCCGTCGCCTTCGCCCTCGGCGCGGTGCTGACCCACGACAGCGAGACGGAGATGTCGCTGCTCTCCGTGCAGGCGTGGATGATGCTCGTCGGCGCGGTCACGCTGCACGTCACGAGCGTCGCCCTCCCGTGGGAGTCCGCCGCCGACGCGGCGTGGACCCAGACGACGCTCGTCGCCACCGGCTACCTCGCGGTCGTCGCCGGCGCGGGCGGCTTCCTGCTGTACTTCTGGCTCCTCGACCGGGTCGGCCCAATCGAGGTGAGCCTCCTCGAATACGTCATCCCGATTTTCGCCGCCCTCGCCGACTGGACCGTCCTCGGGCGCGTGCCGACGCGCGCCACCGTCGCCGGCTTCGCGCTCATCTTCGCCGGCTTCCTGCTGTTCAAACGCGAGGTGATTCGGGGCGAACTCCGGCGTATCGTGGACCGCCGTCGCGGGCGGCGGTCGACCGACGACTGACGCGCCTCACAGCGAGAACCGCGTCACCGTCTCGTACTCGGGACCGTCGGGGCCGCGTTCGCTCTTCTTCAGTCGCACCTCGCGCACCCGAAACGTTCCGACCGTCGGCGACTCGTCCTCGACGACGCGCCGGACGAGGTCCTTCCCGCGGGCGTCGTCCATGCGGGCGAGCGTGACGTGCGGCGTGAAGTCGTGGCCTTCGGGGTCGAAGCCGATTGCCGTCGTCTCGCGCTCGATAGCCTCGTGCAGTCGCGTCAGCTCGGCCGCGCCGTCGTCGACGCCGACCCAGACGACCCGAATGTAGTCCAGCGAGGGAAAGACGCCGAGTCCGCCGAGCGAGGCGTCGAAGGGGGCGACCCCGGCGGCGTCGACGGCCGATTCGACCGCGTCTCCCACCTCGTCGACGCGGTCCGGCGGCAGCTCTCCGAGGAACTTCAGGGTGACGTGCGCCCCCGCGGGGTCGGTGAACCGAAGCCCGTCCGCGTCCGAAAGCCGGTCCTGCACCGCGGCGACGCCCGCCGCGAGCGAGTCCGGGAGGTCGACCGCGAGAAAACAACGCATGGCAGATAGTTGACCCGAGTCGGATGTTAACGTTCCGCCGGGTCGCGGTCGGCGTCGCCCGCGCGGTCGTCCTCCTCGGGCGTCCACGTCCGGGCGATGCTGAACGCCTCGCCGTCGACGAACGTCACCTCGTACACGTCGGGCATCGTCAGGCCCGACCAGAACTCGCGCCCGTAGCGCGGGTCGTAGGCGTTGAACACGAGCGCCATGAGCGTCCCGTGGGTGCCGACGACGACGTGGCGGTCGGGGTAGGCCTCGACGAGTCGGTCCACGGCGGCGACGCCCCGCGCCTGCGCCTCGGCGTGGGACTCGCCGCCGGGGTGCGACGCGTTCGGGTTCGCCCAGAGGTGTTCGACCGCCTGTTCGAAGTCGTCGACGTGCGACCCCGCGAGTTCGCGCTCTCTGAGGTCCTCGTCGACGATGAGCGGGGCGTCCGCCGCGTCGGCGACGCCCTCGACCGTGGCGCGGGCGCGCTCGTACGGGCTGGTCGCGACCACGTCCGCGAGGTCGGCGAGGCGGGCCGTGACGCGGGCGGCGTCGCGGCGGCCGCGACGCGAGAGGCCGCGGGTGCGCTCGGCGTCGGGGACGTACGGTGCGTGGGCGTGCCGGACGAACGACACGACCGTCGTCGGGGGCGCGGACATTCGGAGACGCTCGCCCGCGGGAGGCTAAAAAGCGGTCGGTGTCGTCCCGCTGACGCAGCGTTTAACCGCCGTGACGCCCAAGCGCGGCTATATGACCGACGACGGCAAGCGACCCCACCGCTTCTCGGAAGGGCAGGGGTTCGACGAGGACTACTCCGACTTCTCGCTCGACCCGCCCGAACTCTCGGTGGACCCGACGAAGGTCGACCCGGTCGACTCGCGCGTCCTGACCGACATCCTCGACCAGCGGAACATCGACCCCGAGGACGTCGACATCGAGAAACTGCTCGACGTGGCGCTCTCGTACATGCAGATAAACCGCTTCGAGGAGGCCACGGAGGCGTTCGAGCGCGTCGCCCGGTTCGCCGGCGACGACGACAACATCGCCCAGGAGGCGTGGGTCAACAAGGGCGCGGCGCACGGCCAACTCGAAGAGTGGGACGAGGCAATCGGCTCCTACCGAGAGGCGCTCAAACTCGACGACGACAGCGAGCACGCCGCGACGGCTCACACCAACCTCGCGTACGCGCTCTGGGAGGCCGGCCAGACGGCCGACGCGCTCGACCACGCGGAGCGCGCCGTCGAACTCGACCCGCGCTTCCCGCAGGCGTGGTACAACCGCGGCTTCTTCCTCCACGAGCGCGGCCTCAACGAGGACGCCGTCAACGCCTTCGACAACGCCATCCGCCTCGGGATGCGCACTCCGGGCGTCCACGAGGAGAAGGCGCGCGCGCTCGAAGAGCTCGGCCGCGACGAGGAAGCAGAACAGGCTCAGCAGCAGGCCGACGACCTCCGCGAGCAGGCCGAAGCGGAGCTCGTCGAGGAGTACTAGGATGCTCCTCCGCGAGCGGGAGACCCCCGAGGGGCTCCTCGTCTCGGTCTGCGACCCCGACTGCATCGGCGAGACCTACACCGACGACGGCGTCTCGCTCGACGTGACGGAGGACTTCTACGGCGGCGACGAGGCCGAGACCGCCGACGAAGACGCCGTCGTGGACAGCCTCACCCGCGCGACCGTCGCCAACATCGTCGGCGAGGAGTCCGTCTCGGTCGCCATCGACGCCGGCCTCGTGGACGAGGAGACCGTCCTCGAAGTCGGCGGCACGCTCCACGCGCAACTGCTCTGGCTCCGCTGAGCCGCCGTCGAAAACTAGTTTTCCGGCCTCCGGCCGCTACAACGCTACGCCGGCCGCTCGACACCCGTAATCTCGAAACGAGCGCCGCCGCGGTCGGCCTCGGTGACGCCGATGTCCCAGCCGTGCGCGTGAGCCGCCTGCGCGACGATGGACAGGCCGAGGCCGGTCCCCTCCTCGCCCGTGGAGTAACCCGCCTCGAACACCTCGTCGCGCGTCTCCGCGGGGATGCCGACGCCGTCGTCCTCGACGTAGAAGCCCGTAGCGTCGCCGTCGCTATCGCCATCGAGGACGCCGACCGTCACGGTCAGATGGTCGGTCCCGCCGTGCTCGACCCCGTTCCGAAACAGGTTCTCGAACACGTGTCCCAGCAGGTTCGGGTCCGCCCGGAACTCGAACGAGTCGGCGACGACGAGTTCGGCCGAGCCGGTCTCGACGTGCTCCCACGCGGCCGACGCGCGCGTTTCGAGGTCGACGGTCGACAGTTCCTCGACCGCGTCGTGGCGGGCCAACACCAGCGCGTCGGTGATGATGTCGTCCATCCGGTCGAGCGCGCCCGCGACCGGTTCGAGTCGGTCGGCGGCGACCGCTTCGTCGAGGAGCGATTCGACGTAGCCCGCCGCGACCGAAAGCGGGTTTCTGAGGTCGTGCGAGAGCATCCGGGCGAGGTTCTGGAGGCGTTCGGCCTTCTCTTCGGCCTCCAGTTCCGCGCGCTTTCGGTCGGTGATGTCGAGGTGCGCAATCTGGACGTAGGTGTCGCCGTCGTCGACGAATCGGGTCGCTCGCATCGTGAACCAGAGGCGCTCGTCGGGCGTTTCGCAGGGATATTCGAAGGAGAACTCGTCTCTCTCGCCGTCGATGACGGCGCGGATGCCCTGGCTGGCCGTCGTCGCGTCGTCGGTGGTGCTGAGGTCGCAGACCCCGAGGTAGTTCGTGCCGACCGAACTGCTGTCGCCCTGATAGTCGTGTTCGGTTCCGAACTCCCGCCACGCGCGGTTGGTGTAGAGGATGACGCCGTCCTCGTCCAGAATCGCGAGCTGCGTCGGGAGCGCGTCGAGGCTCGAAAACGCGAGCGAGGACGAGGTGACGTTTGACATTGGTGAATGGACGGGCGTGAGCTACTTGATTCGTTTGGGTGAGTGAGCGACACGTCGCCACCGCATCGCGATTGCGTCACCGCCACCGGCCACAGTTGCCGGCTGACGAAACCGAAATCGGTTGCAGAGCCGCGTGCGGACCGAAGACGTGTTGTGCCTACGGGGGCAACTCACACTCAATGAGAGTGCAGGAGTCGTACCCCGTCGACGTCGACGCCATCCGAGCGGATTTCCCCATCCTCCAGCGGAAGGTCGGCGGCGACATCTCGACGCCGGGTGAGCACGACGACGACGACACGCCGCTCGTCTACCTCGACAACGCCGCGACGAGCCACACGCCGGAGCAGGTCGTCGACGCCATCGTCGACTACTACCACGGCTACAACTCGAACGTCCACCGCGGCATCCACCACCTGAGCCAGGAGGCCTCCGTCGCCTACGAGAACGCCCACGACCGCGTCGCGGAGTTCATCGGCGCGTCCGGCGGCCGCGAGGAGGTCGTCTTCACGAAGAACACCACCGAGTCGATGAACCTCGTCGCCTACGCGTGGGGCCTCGACGAACTCGGACCGGGCGACTCGGTCGTCATGACCGAGATGGAACACCACGCCTCGCTGGTCACGTGGCAACAGATTGCCAAGAAGACCGGTGCCGAAGTTCGCTACATCCGCGTCGACGACGACGGCCGCCTCGACATGGAGCACGCGAAGGAACTCATCGACGACTCCACGAAGATGGTCTCGGTCGTCCACGTCTCGAACACCCTCGGGACCGTCAACCCGGTCTCCGAACTCGCCGACATGGCCCACGAAGTCGGGGCGTACGCCTTCGTCGACGGCGCGCAGTCGGTCCCGACCCGCCCGGTCGACGTGGAGGACATCGACGCCGACTTCTTCGCCTTCTCGGGTCACAAGATGTGCGGGCCGACCGGCATCGGCGCGCTCTACGGCAAGCGCGACATCCTCGACGAGATGCAGCCGTATCTCTACGGCGGCGAGATGATTCGGAGCGTCACCTACGAGGACTCCACGTGGGAGGACCTCCCGTGGAAGTTCGAGGCCGGCACGCCGCCCATCGCGCAGGGCGTCGGCTTCGCCGCGGCCGTCGACTACCTCGACGACATCGGCATGGAGAACGTCCAGGCCCACGAGGAACTGCTCGCGGAGTACGCCTACGACCGCCTCGGAGAGTTCGACGACATCGAGATGTACGGCCCGCCGGGCGACGACCGCGGCGGCCTCGTCGCGTTCAACCTCGACAGCGTCCACGCCCACGACCTCTCGAGCATCCTCAACGAGCAGGGCGTCGCCATCCGCGCCGGCGACCACTGTACCCAGCCGCTGCACGACAAGCTCGGGGTGGCGGCCTCGACGCGGGCGTCGTTCTACATCTACAACACGCGCGAGGAAGTCGACAAACTTGTCGACGCCATCGACGCCGCTCGCGAACTGTTCGCCTAACGCAGACCCGTTCCGCGAACGTAGTGAGCGGACCGACGAGCGAGGGGAGGCACGGGGTGCCGAACCGAGTGAGGAGCGTTTTTGGTCCAGCTTTTGCCGAGCGAGTGAAACGAGCGCAGCGCAAAAGGTGGTCTCACGACACGCGCGAGGAAGTCGACAAACTGGTCGACGCCATCGACGCCGCTCGCGAACTGTTCGCCTGAGTACCCGATTTTTCGTGGTGTCGGGGCGCGACCGCCCCAATACATTTGTCCCGCTGACACGTCGTCGGAGCGTATGCTCCAATCGCTGACCGGCTTCCTCGTCGAGACGCTCCGCGAAACCGTCGCGGAGTTCGGGACCGCGGTGCAGGACGCCGCGCCGAAGGTGCTCACCGCGGTCGTCTTCCTCGCGCTCGCCTACGTCGGCATCAAGGCGATACTGTTCGTCGTCCGGGGCGTGCTCGACGGGCTGTACCCCGAAGAGCAGGACCTCGTGGTCGAACTCGGGGTCGCCGTCGCGGGCGTGTTCCTCTGGTTCGGCGCGGCGCTCGCGCTGTTGAACATCGTCGGGATGACGGAAATCGCGGCGAGCCTCGGCACCGCGACCGGCTTCATCGCGCTGGGCGTCTCCTACGCGCTGTCGAACATGATAGCCGACACGGTGGCGGGCGTCTACCTGCTTCGAGACCCCGATTTCAACCCCGGCGACCGGGTGAAGTCGGACCCGGTGACGGGGACGGTCAGCTCCATCGAACTCCGCAAGACGCGCTTCGAGAACGACGAGGGCGACACCGTCGTCGTGGCGAACCGCGACGTCGAAAAGAAGTGGACGAAGTACGACGCGGAGGCGGCCGCGGACGCGTCGGCGTCGGGTCCGACGTAAGCGACGAATTCGGCCGAATCGCCGGCCCCGGAATCCTTTTACGGCGCTCGGGCGTAGCCCCGACGAACACCAATGGGCATTGGCTCAGACATGTATCGTCAGCAGATAATGGACCACTACAAGAACCCCCGGAACCACGGCCGGCTGGAGTCGCCGACGTTCACCCACACCGGGGAGAACCCCTCCTGCGGCGATACGATTACGATGGACGTGCAGCTCGCCGACGACGGCGAGACCATAGAGCGCGTCGCGTTCTCCGGCGATGGCTGCGCCATCAGTCAGGCGTCCGCGAGTATGCTCACCCAGCGACTGCCGGGCACGACGCTCTCGGAGCTGGCGGAGATGGACACCGACGACATCACCGAGATGCTCGGCGTCGACATCTCGCCGATGCGCATCAAGTGCGCCGTCCTCGCGCGACAGGTCGCACAGGACGGCGCGAAGATTCACGACGGCGAGATAGAAATCGAGCAGACGAAGACCGAAGGCGACGACGACTGAGCCGCCTCCCCTCGGCGGCGAATCGGCGACTCCCCGAACCGAGCGCGAGTTATTCTTCTTCCGTCCCCGCGCCGAGCGCCGCCGCCAGCGCGACGAGGTAGCCGAGCCCCGCTTTGACCTCGGGGTCGCGGGTGGCCCGCAGGAGGCCGACCGCTCCCACGGGCGTCGCCTCCGCCTCCTCCGCGTCGCCGACGGCGCGAAGCAGGCGCTTCATCCCCGCGACGGTGTCGGGGTCGGAGGCGTCGTCGGCGACCTCGGCGAGTGAGGTCCCGGTCCGCGCGAGCGAGCGCACCATCTCGTCGTCGAGCGCGCCGACGCCGAGTTCGAGCACGTCGATGAGGTCGTTGACGAGGCCGAGTCGCTCGACGAGGAGGGCGACCTCCTCGGGGTTGTTCTCGATGGCCCGCACGAGTTCGTCGGGCACCGTCTGTTCGGTCGCTGTGGTTGATTCGTGGTCCTGCATTGGTCTCACCTCAGAGCATCCCCCTGGCGGTCAGCCAGTACGATTCGTTGTACGCGTGTTTCGCCCAGTGGATGGGCTTCGACGGCTGGCGCATCGTCGCGGGCGTCTCGTAGTCGAACGAGACGAACGACGCCTCGTCGAGGCCGGTCTCGACGAAGCAGACGGTCTTGCCGTCGTACCGCTTCGTCGGGGTGCGCCCCCGGACTTCCGCGGCGATTCGCTCCGCGACCGTGAACGCCTGGAAGTGCGCCGCACTCCCGGCTTTCGGGATGGGGAGCGCCGCCGTGTCGCCGATGGCGTACACGTCCTCGGCGGCGGTCGCGCGGAGAGTCCGCTGGTCGACGTCGACCCAGCCGGCGTCGCCGAGGCCGGAGTCGATGATTAGCTCATCGCCGCGGTGCGGCGGGATACCGACGAGCAGGTCGTAGTCCACCTCCGCGCCGTTCTTCGCCGAGACGACCCGTTCGTCCGGGTCGACGGCGTCGACGACGAAGTCGGTCTCGACGCGGACGCCCCGCTCGGCCAGAATGGGGTCGGCCCACTCGGCGACCTCGGGCTTCCCGTGGCTCCGCGCCATCGGGTACGTGTAGACGAGGTCGGTGTCCTCGCGCAGTCCCCGGCTTCGGAGCCAGTCGTCCACGATGAACGTGAATTCGAGCGGCGCGGCCGGACACATGTGGGGCGTCCCGACGACGCTCAACACGAGGCGGCCGCCGTCGAACTCGGCGAGGGCGTCGCGGAGCCGTTCGGCCCCCTCGGCGCTGTAGAAGTGGTGCGCGCCCTCCCGGAAGCCGGGCACTGCGTCGGGGTCGAGCTTCGCGCCGGTCGCGAGGACGAGCGTGTCGTAGTCGAGCACCTCGTCGCCGTCTTGACAGTAGAGGCGCTTTTCGTCGGTGTCGACCCGGCGGACGCGGTTGGTGACGATGTTCACCCGCTCGTCGACGAGGTCCCGCAGGTCGCGGACACCGTCCTCCGGTTCCGCGACTCCGAACGGGACGTACAAGAACACCGGCTTGTAGACGTGTTTCGTGTCGTCGGAGACCAGCGACACCTCCACGTCGCCGTCGTCTATCTCCGACGCGAGTTCCTCGGCGAGACGGTTCGAAACCACCGTCCCACCCGTGCCACCGCCAACGACTACGATTCGGTTCGTCATGGAGTTCACCTACCTAAACGGTGGGCCGCCGACGGGATAGTATTGCGAGCTGTTTCCAACATTGTGGGAACCGAGGGACGGCGCGGCCGCTCGGGGCGGTGAGGAGGAAGGGAGAATGTGGTGAAAACCGAGGGCGTGTGGGGAACGGGGTTCGGGGAGTCGCGTAACGTCGCCCGGCTGACTTCGCGGGCTAACGTCGGCTTACTCGGGCTTGAGACCCGCGTCCTGCACGCGCATGATGGCCTCGCCGTCGGCGAGGTTCGGCGCGTCCACGAGGCGGACGATACGCTTGTCGCCCTTGGACTTGCGGAGGTAGATACGGAACGTCGAGGTGTGGCCGAGGATGTTGCCACCGATGGGCTGGGTCGGGTCGCCGAAGTAGGAGTCGGGGTTCGACGCGACCTGGTTGGTGACGAGGATGCCCGTGTTGAACAGGTCGCCGATGCGCATCAGGTCGTGGAGGTGCTTGTTGAGCTTCTGCTGGCGCTCCGCGAGTTCGCCGCGGCCGACGTACTCGGCGCGGAAGTGGGCGGTAAGCGAGTCGACACAGAGGAGGCGGACCGGCCACTCGGTGTCCTCGTGCTCGCCGGCGAGTTCCTTGGCCTTCTCGGCGAGGAGAATCTGGTGGTTGGAGTTGAACGCCTTCGCGACGTGAATCTTGTCGAGGACGTCGTCGACGAGTGCCTGCATCGTCTCTTCGTCGTCGACGGAGCCTTCGATTTCGCGGTCGGCGAGCGTGGCTTCGAGCACGTCGTCTTCGAGGCCGCGAACCATGTCGTCGATACGCTCCGGGCGGAACGTGTCTTCGGAGTCGATGAAGATACACCCGCCGCCGAGGCCGCCCTGTTCGGGCGGAAGCTGGACGTTGACGGCCAGTTGGTGCGTGATCTGGGACTTACCGGCACCGAACTCACCGTAGACTTCGGTGATGGACTGTGTTTCGAGACCGCCGCCGAGGAGTTCGTCCACCTCGTCTATCTGCCAGCTCAGCTTGCCGATCTGCTGGCGTCGTTCGAGGACCATGGAACCGGTCTCGAAGCCGCCCACGTCGGCCGCGTCGCGGGCCGCGTTGATGATGTCGGAGGCCGTGCTGGAGCCGATGTCGGCCTTGTTCGACAGTTCGCCGGGGCTGGCGACCGCGATGGACTGATAGCTGTCGTAACCGCTCTCGACGAGTTTGTCGGCCGTCGCCGGGCCGACGCCGGGGAGACTTTCGAGGTCGTCTTCTGCCATACCCAGTCGTTCCGCCTATACCCTCATAAACCCTCGTTAACAGCAAGGTGAAAGTGAAATCGGAAGACGCGCCGGGGTCGGCTGTCGGGTCACCACGGAGGTTCAAGGGCGATGTCGCGGAGTTAGGACGGACAGGTGGGAGAACTGGGACGGAGTCCGAAGCGGCCGGGAGCGTTAGCTAGCGCGAAAGTGAAATTGGGGGAGAGGTGGCGGCCGCGAGCGAGTCAGGAACGTCGAAAGCGCGCGGTCAGTCCCACGGGTGGCCGTTCGGCGTCGACGGCCACAGCGGGTACCAGTAGCTCTCGTCGTCCTCTATCGACAGTTCGCCGTCGAGGACCGATTCGAGCTTGAACTCCAGACTCTGATTCCGCGTCGAGGAGCCCTGCGGGGCGAAGGGGTAGTACGCCCCGCGGCGGAACGAGTAAATCCAGTAGGCGCGGTCGCCGTCGCGCTCGAAGCCGAACAGGGCGGCGAGCAGGCGCGAGCCGTAGCCGCGCTCGATGAACTCGTCGGCGGCGAAGTGGACGCTCGTCACGAGGTCCTCGGGGTCGTCGTCGGCGAGGACGACCCAGTTGTAGCCGTGGCCGTCAGTGTGCCGGCGGAACTCGGTGCCGGTCTCCTCGCTCCCGGCGGTGAGGATGTCCTCCACGGCGTCGACGGTGTCCGCGAAGTCGGTGCTGTCGACGGAGGAGAAACACAGCGCCGCCTCGTCGGCCGAGTCGAACCGGAGGTCGGCCTCCATCGTCAGGTAGGCGGTGCTCATCCCGAAGAGGTCCTCGGGGTCCGCCTTGGTGGTCGCGTCGGACTCGGCGCTGATGCCGAGCATGGCGCGGAATGAATCGAACAGTCCCATCGGAACTCAAGCGGTCTCCATCTCGCGCTCCAGGTCGCGGAGGCGCTCGACGCGGTTCTCGGTGGAGGGGTGGGTGCTGAACAGGCGACCGATGAAGTCCGACTTGATGGGGATGATGAAGAACGCGTTCATCTCCGAGGTGTCGCGCATGTCGCGCTTCGGGACGTTGTCCATCCGGCCCGAAATCTTGAGCAGCGCGGACGCCAGCGCCGAGGGGCGGCCGGTGATGACGGCGGCCCCGCGGTCGGCGGCGTACTCGCGGTACCGCGAGAGCGCCCGAATCAGGAGGTACGAGATTATCCAGACGGCGAGCGACGCGAGGATGGCGACGATGACCGGGGCGTTCTGTCGGTTGTCGTCGCCGCCGAAGAACCAGCCCCAGCGGACGATGAGGAAGGCGATGCTGGAGAGGAACGACGCGATGGTCATGACCATCACGTCGCGGTTCTTCACGTGCGCGAGCTCGTGGGCGATGACGCCCTCTAACTCGTCGTCGTCGAGGGTGTCCATCAGGCCGGTCGTCACGCAGACGGCCGAGCTCTTCTGGGAGCGCCCCGTCGCGAAGGCGTTCGGGACGCGCGTGTCTGCGATGGCGACCTTCGGCTTCGGGAGGTCAGCCTGCTGAGAGAGGCGACCGACCATCGCGTGGAGCTTCCGCGCCTGCGGGCCGTCGTCCTCGTCGACGACGCTCGCGCCCATGCTGTACAGCGCGATTTTGTCGCTGAAGAAGAACTGCGCGAAGAGGAAGACGCCCATGAACCCGGCCATGACGGCGAGGCTCTGGAAGTAGGCGAACAACACCCCCGCGAAGACGATGTAGAGGGCGAACAGGAGGAACATCGTGAGCGCCATCCGCCCGCGAAGTCCCCAGTCCGGTTTCCAGTTCATACCACGTGATTAGTAATCCGGCTAATAAACGCTGTTGGAGTGCGAAGGTGTCGCACGGGAGCGCCCGAGGCGTGAAGAATCGGGACATATCGTTTTGCCGCGGGAGCGCGTAGTTCCGGGTGACATGTTCGCCGATAGGGAAGACGCGGGCCGCCGACTGGCGGACCTGCTCGACGAGCGAGAAGAGGCGGCCGACCTCGTGTTGGCCATCCCGCGGGGCGGGCTCCCGGTCGGCAGGGAGGTCGCAGACCGCCTCAGAGCGCCGCTCGACGTGGTGGTCGCGTCCAAGGTCGGCGCGCCCGACAACCCCGAACTCGCCGTGGGGGCGGTCGCGGGCGACGGGAGCGCGTGGTGGAACGACGACCTGCTCTCGTACCTCGACGTGGGCGACGACTACCTCGACCGCGAGCGCGAGCGCGAGGCCGGAGCGGCCAGAGAGAAGGTGTCGCTGTATCGCGGCGGCGACCCGCTTCCCGACGTGGACGGAAAGCGCGTCGTCGTCGTCGACGACGGCGTCGCAACCGGCGCGACCGCCCGGGCGTGCCTGCGGCAGGTCGTCGCGGGCGGCGCGGAGCGCGTCGTCCTCGCGGTCCCGGTCGGGCCGCCGCACACCCTCTCGGACCTCGAAGCCGAGTGCGACGCCGTCGTCGCGGTCGAGTCGCCGGAGGCGTTCGGAGCCGTCGGCGTGTTCTACCGTGATTTCGCGCAGGTCTCCGACGAGGAGGCCGCGTCGTACCTGCGCGACGAGGCGGGCGAGTACTGAGCCGACGCACGGCTACTGAGGCACGCATCGACGACAGTCGGGACTCACCGGCGCGGCCGTGACGCCGAACTTAAGCGGTCGAGCGGACTAGAGCCGTCAATGAGCGAATCCCGCGACTTCTGCCCTCGGTGCGGCGACCCGGTTCCGGAGCGACCGGAACCGCTCCCCGGGATGCCGCGCGAGCGCGACGACGTGCTCTGCGACTCGTGTTACTTCGAGGACTTCGACCTCGTGGATGCACCCGACAAGGTGCAGGTCCGCGTCTGCGCGCAGTGCGGCGCGATTCACCGGGGCAACCGGTGGGTCGACGTCGGCGCGCGCGACTACACCGACATCGCCATCGAGGAGGTGTCGAACTCCCTCGGCGTCCACCTCAACGCCGAGGAGGTCCGCTGGGGCGTCGAACCCGAGCAGATCGACGAGAACAACATCCGGATGCACTGCCACTTTTCGGGCGTCGTCCGCGGCACGCCGCTGGAGGAGTCCGTCGTCGTCCCGGTGAGCATCGCCCGCGAGACCTGCCAGCGCTGCGGCCGCATCGCAGGCGGCTACTTCGCCAGCCTCGTGCAGGTCCGCGCCGACGACCGGACGCCGACGACGGACGAGGCCGAGACGGCCATCGAAATCGCCGAGTCCTACATCGCCGAACGCGAGGAGAAGGGCGACCGAGACGCGTTCATCTCGAGTATCAAGCGGACGCCCAACGGCCCGAACATCAAGATTTCGACCAACAAGATGGGAAGCGGCGTCGCGAAGCAGATTCGCGAGCGCTTCGGCGGCACCATCGAGGAGCACCCGACGCTCGTCACGGAGGACGGCGACGGCAACGAGGTCTACCGCGTCACGTTCGTCGCCCGCCTGCCGCGGTTCACCGCCGGCGACGCCATCGACCCCGAAGACGGCGACGGGCCGGTTCTCGTGCGGAGCAACCGCGGCCGGCTCAAGGGGACGCGTCTCACCTCGGGCGACCCCTACGAGTCGGAGTTCGAGGAGGGCGAGCGGCCCGAGGCCGAGGACCTCGGCTCCGTCGAGGACGCGGCGGAGACCACCGTCGTCACCGTCGAGGACGAACACGCCGTGCAGGTGCTCGACCCCGAGACGTACGAGGCGAAGACCATCCCCCGGCCGGACTACTTCGACGCCGACGCCGCGATGGTGCCGGTCCTCAAGAGCCAGTCGGGACTGCACATCCTCCCGGACGAGGTCGTCGAAGACGAGGACGAAGAGTAAGCAGACCGCAGCGAAGAGAGACGGAACGCGGCGACGACGTTTGTGCTTTTACGAATCGTGGGTCGACCGACAACTGAACAGGAAAAGCGGTCGCTCAGGAACGGGAGATAATCGAACGACGGAGCAGAATCAGTCGGCGCTGGCCGGCCGGTCCGTCGAGAGGGACGCGGCCGGAGCGTCGTCTTCGTGCACGGGCACACCGTGGCGCTGGAGGGCGAGGAGCAGGTCGTCCTCGGAGTAGCCGGAGCGGGCGGCCGCCTGCGAGAGTGTGAGTGTCCCACTACGATACAGTGTCATCGCCGTGGCGAGTGCGTTGGTGTGCATGGCCGATACTCCATCATTCAGTGGCATTGGTGTTAACTATTTCGTGAGAAAGCGTGTCAAAGACAAAGTTAGGAGAACTATAGCTTTACAAACCTTACCCTATTTCCGCATCTCGTTCGCCAAACGGCCAAACACATTAACAATCATTGAGGAAATGTGTCGGAGGCGGCGACTCTCTTGGACACTATGGCGATTTTTGCCGCTCGAACGGGACGAGATGACATGACACCGCCGGGACGGCGCGGTCTCGGGGACGATGTTATCACTCGTGCGAACCGGTGCAGAAGCGTTAATTACCGGCCGTCCAACCCACAGCCATGGACCGACAGCAGGTTATCGCGCTGACGCTCGTCGCGCTCATGATTGGGTCGGCGCTGTTCTCTGGGGCCAGCCTCCTCCTGTAATCACTCGCCCCACACGTCCGAAAGCGGGTGATTGCTCCGGCCGCCGTCGTCCGAACCGCCGGACGAGCCGCCGCTCTTGCGACCGCCGGAACCGCCGGCCGACGCGCCACCGGAGCCGCCCGCGCGACTTCCCGAAGAACCCGAACCGCGAGTCGAACCGCCCCGCGAGCCAGAGCTACCACCCGACGCTCCGGACGACCGACTCGTCGAGCCGCCGAGGTTCGCGGTCCCACCAAGCGCGTTGTCCGCGTTTCCCCCGCGACCGCCCGCCGCGACGGGGTCGAACTCGGGGAGGTCGGGTTTCGTCATGCGGTCGACCTGCGCCGCGAACCAGTCGGGCATGTCGGTTCGCGTCTTGTCGAACAGTTGGAGCAGACTGCTGTCGGCGACGTAGGTGTCGCCGTAGTCGTCTGGCGCGCGCACGACCCGGCCGCACGCCTGAATCACGGTCCGGAGGGCTGCGCGGCGGTACCACGCCCACTGGCCGTCTTCGAGGCGACGGGCGACCCTGGAGTCGTTCGTGTTGAGGTAGGGCGCTTTGCAGAGCACCTGCCAGCGACAGAGGTCGCCTTTCAGGTCCAGCGCCTCCTCCATCTTCACGGAGAGGAACACCTCCGGTCGGTCGGTCGCCTTCCACGTCTCCAGTTCCACGTTTCGGTCGTCGCGGTCGTGGCCGCGGACGCGGTTGCCGAGGCCCATCTCGGCGAGGCGGCGGCGAAGCTCCGCCTGAATCGCGTAGGAGTGACAGTGAATCAGGCCCTTCTCGTCGGGGTGTTTCGCCATCAGGCGGACGGCGAGGCGAGCGATTTTCGGCAGCGTCTCGTCGCGGTGCTCGTAGGTCATCTTCCCCTGCGTCACGTCGTACAGCGGCCGGTTCTCGACGGGGAAGGTGTGTTCGACGTCCACGAGCGCGACCTTCGAGGGGTCGAGGCCGACCGACCGGCAGAACGCCGCCTTGTTGAGGATGGTCGCCGACAGGAGCGCGAACTTGTTCCCGCGGTCCCAGACGGTGTGTTGGAGGTACTTCGCGGGGTCGAGCGGCTTGATGGCGATGGGCGAACCCTCGCCGTCGTGCTGGTCGACCACCCACGTCGTCGGGCTCTGGGGGTCGCGGTAGTCCTCGACGAACCACTTCAGCTCGCCGATGAGTTCCTGCAGACGGTCGCGGCGGGCGGCCTCCTCGGGCGTCAGTTCGGACTGCGTGAGCAGTTCGTCTTTCTCGCGCTTGCAGACGCCGACGAGCGTCTCCGCGAAGCGCGAGGCACGTTCGACGGGGTCGCCCGCGGCCGCGACGTCCGGCACGCCGATGTCGTCCCACACCGGCACGGTCCGGGGCTTCAGGTCGATGGTCGCGTACATCTCGGCCCACTCGGCCAGCCCGTGGGCCTCGTCGACGACGACCACGTCGCGCTTTCTGAACACGTCGGAGCCGGCGGTCTGCATGAAGTACGCGAGCGTCATCGCCGCGATTTGGCGGTTCGAGGCGATGGCGCGGTCGGAGAAGTACGGACAGCGGTGCCGGACCGAGCAGTCGAAGCCGCGCTTGCGGGCGCAGGGAGCGCGGTCGACCGGGGTGTCTTCCTCGCCGCGGATGATGCAGTTGTAGTTGGACTTGCCGCGGATTATCTTGAGGTCCGAAAGCAGGTCGTCCTCGGCCACGTCGTCAAGTTGCGACACCTGCGGGGTCGTGTAGTAGGCGTCGGTCGCCTGCGCGGGCGACGTCTCGTCCACGGTCGCCGCCGACCCCGCGATGGCGCGAGCGAGCAGCGACTTGCCGCTCCCGGTCGGCGCGCGGACCAAGACCACGTCGTTGCCGTCGGCGAAGGCGTCGCGGATATCGCGCAGGGCCTGTTCCTGCGCGCCGCGGAAACTGGGGGCCGGAAACGAGTCGATGATGCGCGACGGGTCCACGGTCGATGGAGTCCTCGGACGGGCCTAAATCCACCGCTCCGGGGTGCGGTCGCGGCGGTGGCGGCTCGACGAAACGCGGGTCTAAAGCGCCGCCACGTCCTCAGCGGTCGGTTCGCGGTCGCCCGGCAGTCGCTCCATGCAGTCGAAACAGAGGAAGTGCTCGGAGCCGTCGACGAGTTCCAGCGTCATTCCACCGGACGAGGAGGTGGGGAAGTTCCAGAGGTCGCCGATGCCGCCGGCGATGCGGACGCCCTTCCCGCAGGCGTCGCACGGTTCGGAGGTCATGGGAGAACCGAGGGCCCGAGGCGGCAAAAGCGACGCGCCGCGACGCCGGGCGCGTAATCGGCCGACACGACCGACCCGCCGGGAGCTTCTTGTCGGCTGGCGTATAACTTTCGTGGCATGCGCGTCGACTGCGAAGGCTGTGCGGGCTGCTGTATCGACTGGCGACCGGTCGCGCCGGTCGCGCTCGACCACGAGCGCCGCGGGCCGCGCGCGCCGCTCGACGACACCTACAACCTCGTCCCGCTGACCCGCGACGAGATTCGGGACTTCGTCGAGGCCGGACTGGGTGACGTCCTCACCCCGCGGCTGTGGGAGGCGTCGCCGGGCGAGGGCGTCGAAATCGACGGCGTCGAAGTCGCCGCAATCGCCGGGAAGCCGGCGTTCTTCGTCGGCATGCGCAAGCCGCCGAAGCCCGTCGCGCCGTTCGGACTGGAGCGGACGTGGCTCCGCGCCTGCGCGTTTCTCGACCCCGAAACCCTCCAGTGCCGCATCCACGACACCGAGTTCTATCCCGACGAGTGCTCCGAGTATCCGGGCCACAACCTCGTCCTCGGACAGGAGACCGAGTGCGAGCGCGTCGAGCGACACCACGGCGGCGAGCGTCTGCTCGACGACGCGCCCCCGGACGACCTCCACGGCCTGCTCCTCGGCCCACACGCCCTCGGCGCGAAGGTGTTCGTCCACCCGGAGCCCGAGCGGTTGGCGGGGACCATCGAGCACCTCAAAACCCGCGACCTGACCCCGGAGGACCGCGCGGAGTTCGTCGGCGTCGCGGTCGGGTCGCACCCCGGGTCGACCGAGGTCGACGACGACCGCGCCTCGCGAGCGCGTGCGAAGACGCTCGAAAGCGAGTCGTGGGCGGGCGAAGCCGTCGCGGCGTGGGACGCGGTCGCCGGTCGTCTCGGGAGCGCGGCCGACGAGGCACCCGACCCCGACGAGGTCGAAGTCGCTCGCGGCGCGCCGGAAACCCCCGGCTGGGACGCGGTTCGCCGCGACGACTGAACCGCGGGTGGCGAGCGACGGGGGCGGACGGACCGCGGTCGGGTCGACGGGCGATACGTTAACATCGTGCGCGGCGTTATCGAACAGCATGAAAGTGCTCGTGACCGGTGCGACCGGGTTCGTCGGCCGGCACCTCGTTCCCCTCCTCCTCGACGCCGGCCACGACGTGGTCGTCTTCGTCCGCGACGCGGCGCGCTACGACGGTCCGCCGGGCGTGGACGTGGTCGAAGGCGACATCTTCGAACCGGCGACGGTCGCCCCCGCGATGGCGGGCGTCGACGCGGCGTACTACCTCATCCACTCGATGCACTCCGGCGGCGACTTCGAGGCGCGCGACCGCCTCGCCGCCCGCAACTTCGTCGACGCCGCCGAGTCCGCCGGAGTCGGACGAATCGTCTACCTCGGCGGTCTCGGCGAGGACCGCGACCAGCTCTCGCCGCACCTTCGGTCGCGCCGCGAGGTCGAACACATCCTCGCGTCGGGGTCGCCCGAACTGACGACCCTCCGGGCGGCCATCATCGTCGGCGCGGGGAGCGCGAGCTTCGAGATGGTGCGCCAACTCGCCAAGCGCCTCCCGGTCATGGTGACGCCGCAGTGGGTCGAAACGCGGTGTCAACCCATCGCCATCACCGACGTTGTCGCCTACCTCGCGGGCGTCCTCGACCACCCCGAGACGACGGGCGAGACCTACGAAATCGGCGGCCCGGACGTGCTCACCTACCGGGAGATGCTCCAGCGCGTCGGCGCGCAGTTGGGCCACGCGCCCCGAATCGTCGCCGTGCCCGTGTTGACGCCGCGGCTCTCGTCGTACTGGATCGGCCTCGTGACCGACGTGGACACGGGCGTCGCCCGACCGCTCATCGAGGGGCTGAAAAACCCCGTCGTCGTCGGCGACGACCGCATCCGCGACATCGTCGAGGTGGACGAGACGCCGTTCGACGCCGCGGTCGAGCGGGCGCTCCGCGAGGAGCGCGAGATTCGGGAGCGAGCCGTCGAACCGACGTCGACAAGCCCGACGTGAGCGGGACTCGAACCGCCCACCCGCGCGCCCTGAGCGCGGCGGCGATTGATATACCGCGGGGCCGTAGGGCCGGGATATGAACGACGCCCCGGAGTACGGCGAGACGTGGGTGTACGAGAGCATCGTCGGCGCGCTCCCGGGCGTGAGAATCGGCGAGGCGGGCGCTATCGCCCTCCAAATCGCCGTCTTCGAGGTCGCCGTGCTCGTCTTCGCGTGGGTGTACGACCTGTGGGCCGCGGCGGTCGCGGGCACCGCGGCCATCGTCGTCGCGGCCGCGGGGAGCGTCGTGATGCTCCGCATGGGCGAGTGGACCCGCGCCGCGAGGGTGCCCGCGCCCTATCGACGCCTGCTTTTCGGGTCGAGCATCGAGGTCGTCCTCGGCGTGCTCGCGTTCGTCGCGCTCGTGACGCACCTGTTCGTCTTCGACCCGCAACAGCCGGGGACGCCGCTCATGACGACGCTGTTCGGCCCCGAACCGCCGGTCGTGGTCGTCTACCTGACGCTGCTCGTCCTCTGGGACCTCTGTTACCGAATCGGCACGTCGTGGTGGGCGGCCGTCGTGGGTCTCTGGGGTGCGGTCCGCTACCGGTTCGACGGCCCGACCGCCGGGACGGTCAGGCGGGTGAACCTCCTGAACGTCGGCTTCGCGGTCGCGCAGATGCTGTTGCTCCCGTTCATCGCCGACCAGCCGGTGCTCCTCTTCGCGGTCGGCGGGCACGTCGTCGCCGTGACCGTCGTGTCGGTGACGGCCGCGGCGCTGACGAGGACGTGAGGTACGCAGGAACAGGAGAGGTTACGGGTCAGTCGTCGGACTTCATCCGCTTGAACTGTTCGAGTAGCGCATCGGTCGAGTCGCCGGAGTCGTACTCGACACTCCCGCGGTAGGTCTTCCGGTCGTCGTCGGTCCCGGGTTCGACCTGGCTCGTCATCCGCTCGCGGCGTTCGTGTTCGGCTTCGTCGTATGCCCCCATTGACATGGTTCGACTTACCATGTGGGTGTGTGCCACATATAGCTATCGGAGAGATTCACAATCGTGATACTCGGCGGAACCGGGGACAGAAGGGGGAGGGCACCGGTGAAAACGGGCCCCGCGGCAGGAAAGGGTAAAAACAATCGCCGAACTACACCGTGTGTGGCACGCCCGCTTCGCTTTCGTTACGCCCCCGGACGCTGGGACGACTCGCGCATCACCCGCGACATCTTCCAGCCGCTCGACGCCAACCTCGGCGCAGAGATGGGTGCACCGTGGTACGCACCGCCCGAGGGGTACGAGGCCCGTCGGTTCGACATGGACAACGGCGACACCGCCCTCTTCGCGTGGACCGACGACCACGCCTACTGGATAGGCAACACCGAGACGCCGAGTTCGCTGTGGCGGACCGACAAGGAGGGCTTCGACGAGGCTCCCTTCGAGGTCTCTCGGTGGGCCCAGCGCGAACTCATCGCCGAGCTGTTCGACCAGTCGCCGTGGCTGAAGCCCTATCCGCACCTCTCGTGGTTCTTCCTCCCGGTGTTCCTCTCGAAGGACGGCCGCGAGACGACCCGCGAGTTCTTCTACGACCACGCGGCGGGCTTCCCGGACGCGACCCGCGAGGAGGCCCTGGAGTTCTACGAGTCGTTCTTCGCCACGGGCGTCCTCGACGAGTACCGCGAGGTCATGGCCGGAAAGCTCGGCACCTCGGAGTACTTCGACCCGATACGGATGGCCGCGGCGATGGGCGAGTTCGACGTGGCGTACCTCCTCGACGACGCGGGGTACGACATCACGCCCGAAATCGCCGTGACGACCGGTCACTCCATCGACTTCCGCGCGGAGAACACCCCCGCGGGCGGCGCGCTCATCGAGGTGACGCGGCCGCTCCCGCCGAACCGGCGCTCCGTGAGCAACCCAATCGCCGCGATTCGCGACACGGCACAGACCAAGACCAACGGCGAGGGCCAACTCGCCGAACACGGCGGCGGCGTGACGCTGTTCGTCGACTGCTCGTCGTTCCCCGACGACGACTGGTCCGCCATCATGGGCGAGAAGCCCGACGTGCGGCACCGACCCGCGGTGGTCTTCCGGCTCCGCCCGTCGGGACAGGTCGAAGGCTACTCGAAGGGGTCGGTCCCGGTGGACCTGCCGTGGCTCGCTGACTGACGTTCGTTCTGACCGGTCGTGGACCGAGCCCATCGCGGGCGCGCGGTCGAGTACGCCGAATCCGAATCCGACCCCGAGCCGACGGCTCGCGGGTCGCAGTCAGAAAGGAAAAAATCGAGACGGGACGAGAGCCGGCCTCAGAACGAGACCATCTCGGGCCCGTTCTCACCGAGCGGGGACGGGTCGCGGTCGCTGTAGTATCGACGACCGATTGCCTCGTGGCCGACGCCGGTGAAGAGGGCGTCCCGCACGTCCTGCGGGCACGTGTACGTCTCGTCGCCGAGACGGGCCAGGATCTGTGCGACGGTCTCCTGACCGTTCTGGAGCTCGATTACTTCGTCGCCGTGGCGTTGGGCGAAGTCGGTCGAGCTAATCGGGTATTCGTGGCGATCGATGGCGTCGCCGAGTCCGTTCAGGCGCATTACACCCACAGCTGTGTCGTCATCATTCTTAATGATTTTCCATGTATTTGATTAGTGCCCTTGCAGTCCTTAATCGTCCTTAATGATATACTGGGCGCAACGTTTGTCTCTCCCTCGCCCCGACCACGTGGCATGGACGACAGCCCGCCGGTCGCGGACCTCCATCTCCACACGACCGCCTCGGACGGCCGGCTCACTATCGACGCGCTTCCCGACGCGGCCCGCGCGGGCGGGGTCGAGGTGGTGGCCGTGACGGACCACGACCGCTACCACCCGGACCTCGACGCCCCGGTTACCGAACGCGACGGCGTGACTATCGTTCGGGGCATCGAGCTGCGCGTCGACGCGGGTGACCGTCGGGTCGACCTCCTCGGCTACGGGCTCAGGGAGCGACCCGCCCTCGTCGAGACGGTCGAGCGCCTCCAGCGAAACCGCGTGGAGCGCGCCCGCGAAATCGTCGCGGCGGTCGAAGCCGAGACCGGAGTCCGCCTCGACATCGACATCCACGACGGAGTCGGTCGGCCGCACGTCGCCCGCGCTATCGACGCCAGCGACGCTCCCTACGACTACCAAGGTGCGTTCGACGAACTCATCGGCGCGGACGGTCCCTGTTACGTCCCGCGCGAACTCCCGACGTTCGACGACGGCGTGGCGGCCCTCCGAGACGCCTGCGACGTGGTCGGCCTCGCGCACCCGTTCCGCTACCGCGACCCGGCGGGCGCGCTCGAACTCTGTGCCGACCTCGACGCCGTCGAACGCTACTACCCCTACGGCTTCGCGGTCGACCGCGCCCTCGTTGACGAGGCCATCGAACGCTACGACCTGCTCGCCACGGGCGGGAGCGACGCCCACGACGAAACCCTCGGCCGCGCCGGGCCGCCGGAGGCGGACTTCGCCCGATTCGCCGCCGCGGTAGACGGCCTCTAACCGTGTTAGTCCGTGAATAACGCCGAACGTGCCGTGGGGCGTAGAGTTAAATCCTATCGGAACTGAAGGGGGGATATGCAGTGTCACTACTGCGACCGTGAGGCCGCATACGCCGCGGAGAAGGACCACATTAAGGTCGGTCTCTGCGAGCGACACTTCCGCAAGCGGGTCGAGGAACTCGCCGAATCCGAGGAACTCGCCGCCCTAAAGGAAAAACTCGACATTAATCGAACAAAGTAGCGGCCGGTCAGCAGGTGTCCCTCCACTAACGCCTTCCTACCCCGCGACGCCGGGCGTTGCCCGCGCCGGAGAGACCGTCACGCGAGGACCTGTCCGCCGAACACGTACAGCGCCGCGAGCGCGCTCTCGAACGCGACGGTTCCGGTTGCCGAGAGGACGACGAACCGCTTCGTCGACATACCCGAGAGACCGGCCGGAACGGTGAGCATCCCGCGCGTGAACAGCATCGCGTTGCTCAGCGGGACGACGACCGACCCCCAGCGGTCGAACCAGCCGTCGAACCGGTCGAGCGAGTCCTCGCCGACGCGGAACCACGACCGCGAGAGGAGGTACTCGCGGCCGCCCCGCTTGGCGACCGAGAACAGCGCGACCTGACCGACCGTCGCGCCGAGAACGGCGACGGCGAGAATCGGGACCAACAGCCGTTCCCCGACCAGCACCAGCGCCCCGGGCACGAGGAGTTCGCTCGGCGCGACGTAGAGGAGCATCGCACCCTCCAGCACGAACACGAAAAAGAGGGCGACGAGAGCGAGGTCGGAAGCGAGGAGCTCCCGAAGGACGTCCGTGAGTTGGGCGGTGAAGGCGCTCATGTCGTGTGCGCGGTTCGAGCGATACCGTGTTCATTATGGGTTGGATAACCCGGCGCGAAGCGACGGGAGCGACGGCATTTTGCCGCCGCCAGCCGAACTCGGCGTATGGAGTTCACCGACCGTCCCCGCAGGCTTCGAACCGACGGGATTCGCCCGCTCGTCTCGGAGACGACCCTCGACGCGACGGACCTCGTCGCGCCAGTCTTCGTGGACGCGACGACCGACGAGCGCGTCCCCATCGAGTCCATGCCGGGACACGAGCGCGTACCGGTCGACGAGGCCGCCGACCGCGTCGCCGAGGTCCGCGAGGCGGGCGTCGAGGCCGTCATCGTCTTCGGCATCCCCGAGTCGAAAGACGCCGAGGGGTCGCGCGCGTACGCGAGAGACGGAGTCGTACAGGAGGCAGTCCGAGCCATCACCGCCGAGACCGACGCCTACGTCATCACCGACGTGTGTCTCTGCGAGTACACCGACCACGGCCACTGCGGAGTGCTGGAGGACCACGCCGAGGACGACCCGACGCTGACGGTCGAAAACGGGCCGACACTCGACCTGCTCGCGGAGACGGCCGTCTCCCACGCCGAAGCGGGCGCTGACATGGTCGCCCCCTCGGCCTCGATGGACGGGATGGTCGGCGCGATTCGCGCCGCCCTCGACGACGCCGGCCGCGACGAGGTGCCCATCATGTCCTACGCCGCCAAGTACGAGAGCGCCTTCTACGGACCCTTCCGCGACGCGGCCGACGGCGCGCCGGCCTTCGGCGACCGCCGGCACTACCAGATGGACCCCGCGAACGCCCGCGAGGCGCTGCGCGAGGTCGCGCTCGACGTGGAACAGGGCGCTGACGTGCTGATGGTCAAACCGGGCCTGCCGTATCTCGACATCGTCCGCGCCATCCGCGAGGGCTACGACCACCCGGTCGCCGCCTACAACGTCTCCGGCGAGTACGCGATGCTCCACGCCGCCGCCGAGAAGGGCTGGTTGGACCTCGACGGGGTCGCTCACGAGTCGCTCCTGTCGATGAAGCGGGCGGGCGCGGACCTCATCATCACGTACTTCGCAGAGCGCGTGGCGCGGCAGCTCGACTGAGGCGTCGGCGACCGAGTCGAGCGCCCCGAACCCGCCAATTCGAACTCCGAACTACGTGACACGATACCGCGGTGCGCACGGCCAAAACACACTTGTCAGGCAACATTTTCCTGAACGTTCGTCCACAGAAGTTCCGAGAATCTCAAAATCCTTGGACGATATACAACCTTATATGCGTAATATTCTAGCCTATTTTGTGCAGTTGTGGTATTACACCCCACTAAATTTGACAAAATCAACCCCACACTTTATGTACTAACTCACCATGAAGCCGAACCGTGATGAAGCACCAGAATCCACACGGATACGGAGCAAAAGTAGCTGAACGGTCACTCGTGGCCGCATGGGGTGGGCAGTCGTGATTCCACTGCAGGTCGACCCGAGCGTTATCGCACAGGGGGTCAACTACGTCTGGATCCTCGTCGTCTCGTTCCTCATCTTCTTCATGCAGCCGGGCTTCGCGCTCTTAGAGGCAGGGCAGGTACGCGCGAAGAACGTGGGCAACGTACTGATGAAGAACATGACCGACTGGGCGCTCGGCGTGCTCGTCTACTTCCTCGTCGGCGCGGGGGTCGCGACAATCGTCGGCGGCCTCACGTCGCCCGGCGGCTTCGACGTCGCCGCCGCGTTCTCGTACATCGGCGACTCCGGCGCGTGGATTGACTGGCTCTTCGGGGCCGTCTTCGCCATGACCGCCGCCACCATCGTCTCCGGCGCGGTCGCAGAACGCATGGACTTCCGCGCGTACATCGTCTTCGCGGCCACCATCACCGGGTTCATCTACCCCGTCGTGCAGGGCATGACGTGGTCCGGTGGCCTCCTCTCGGGGAGCGGTTACATCGGTGCCGCCCTCGGCGTCGGCTACCTCGACTTCGCCGGTGCGACCGTCGTCCACATGTGCGGCGGCATCGCCGGCCTCGTCGGCGCGAAGATGGTCGGCCCGCGTAAGGGCCGCTTCGACGCCAACGGCGACAGCCAGCCCATCCCGGGCCACTCGATGCTGCTCGCCGTCCTCGGCACGCTCATCCTCGCGTTCGGCTGGTACGGCTTCAACGTCGGCACGCAGGCGACGGTCCTCGCGACCACCGAAAGCGGCGGTCTGGAGTTCATGGGTGCCGCGCTCGGTCGCGTCGCCCTCGTGACGACCCTCGGCATGGGCGCCGGCGCGGTCGCCGCGATGATCGTCTCGACGAGCTACCAGGGCAAGCCCGACCCCCTCTGGATGGCCAACGGCCTGCTCGCCGGTCTCGTCGCAGTCACCGGCGCCGTCCCCCACGTCACGTGGTGGGGCGGCCTCATCCTCGGCGCGCTCGGCGGCGCAATCGTCCTGCCGGCGTACCGCTGGACCGTCGACTCGCTCAAAATCGACGACGTGTGTGGCGTCTTCGCCGTCCACGGCGTCGCGGGCGCGGTCGGCACGGCACTCATTCCCGTCTTCGCGGTGAGCGGCTTCTCCGGCACGCAGCTCGTGATGCAGGTCATCGGCGTGGTCGTCATCGCCGCGTGGACCATCCTCGCCTCGGCGGTCGTCTTCGCCATCGCGGACGCCGCCTTCGGCCTCCGCGTCTCGGAAGAAGAGGAAGTCGAAGGCCTCGACGTCGGCGAACACGGCGTCTCGGTCTACCCCGAATTCGTCGGCGACGCCGGTCCCGACGGCGCGCTCGGCTCGCCCACGGCGACCGACGGCGGCAGCAACGTGCGCACCGACGGCGGCGTCGAGGAAGACGAAGCTGTCGAAGCCAACGGAGGTGACAGCCAATGAGCGACGAAGAACAGGGAATCAAGATGGTGATGGCCATCATCCGCCCCGACAAGCTCTCCGACGTGAAGACCGCGCTCGCCGAGGCGGGCGCGCCGTCGCTGACCGTCACCAACGTCTCCGGCCGCGGCTCTCAGCCCGCGAAGAAGGGCCAGTGGCGCGGCGAGGAGTACACCGTCGACCTCCACCAGAAGGTCAAAGTCGAGTGCGTCGTCGCCGATATTCCCGTCGACGACGTGGTCGAGGCCATCGCTGAGTCCGCCCACACGGGCGAGAAAGGCGACGGAAAGGTGTTCGTCCTCCCCGTCGAGAGCGCCGTCCAAGTCCGCACCGGCAAGGAGGGCAACCCGGCAGTCTGAGCGCGCACCTGCGACCGAAACCGGCTCGACGTCTCTGTTTGCCACTCCCGCCGCGGCCCGCGTGAGTGCGCACCCGACTGGGGTTCGATGAACGCCCCGAACTATTCCTATTACTAATCCTACACTACGTTCGTAGGGTTACGTGGCAACATTTGTTTACTGAGTGCTAGCCTTACGTCCTTATACAACACATACTTCATCCTATATCGGACATACGTCTCTCAGAACGCCTTTTTGTGGGCATTTGTCAACGCGAACCGTTATATGATCGTCTGTAGATAGCCTCTCTCATGGTTCGCGAGACATTCGGTCGCGAATCGAGCACCAATATGAACGACTGTCCAACTTCACAGCTCGAACTGTTCGCCGGAGGCATCGTATGTTGACACCCCTGCAGGCCGACCTCGCTTCGGTCGTCGAGGGCGTGAACCTCGTGTGGGTCCTCACGGTCACGTTCCTCATCTTCTTCATGCACGCCGGCTTCGCCATGCTCGAAGCCGGGCAGGTCCGCGCGAAGAACGTCGCCAACCAACTGACCAAGAACCTGCTGACGTGGAGTATCGGCGTCATCGTGTTCTTCCTGCTCGGCGCGGCGGTGTCGTCCATCGTCGCCGCCCTCACCAGCGGCTCCGCGCTGGACATCACCGGCGCGTTCATGAGCCTCTACGCGCCCGACGCCTCGGCGACGACGGCGTGGGTCGACTGGCTGTTCGGAGCCGTCTTCGCCATGACCGCCGCCACCATCGTCTCCGGTGCCGTGGCGGGCCGCGCCCGGCTCCGCGCGTACCTCACGTACACCATCCTCATCGCGGGCGTCATCTACCCCGTCGTCGTCGGCTTCACCTGGGGCGGCGGCTTCCTCGACGCCCTCGGCTTCCACGACTTCGCGGGCGGCATGATCGTCCACGGCATGGGCGGCATCGCCGGCCTCACCGCGGCGTGGATTATCGGCCCGCGCATGAACCGCTTCAAGCCCGACGGCACGGCGAACGTCATCCCCGGACACTCCATCACGTTCGCCGTCCTCGGCACGCTCATCCTCGCGTTCGGCTGGTACGGCTTCAACGTCGGCACCGCCGCCGCACCCCTCGCGTACGCCGACGGCGCGGTCACGCTCGGCTCGTTCGCCTTCGTTGGCCGCGTCGCCCTCGTGACGACCCTCGGCATGGCCGCCGGCGCAATCGGCGCTGGCGGCGTCGCCATGTACAAGACCGGTAAGGTCGACACGCTCTACGTCGCAAACGGCCTCCTCGCCGGACTCGTCGGCGTCACCGCCATCGCGGACGACATCGTCTGGCCGGGCGCGCTTGTCGTCGGCCTCCTCGCCGGCGCACAGCTCCCGGTCGTCTTCGAGTTCGTCGAAAAGCGCCTCCGCATCGACGACGTGTGCGCGGTCTTCCCCGTTCACGGTTCCGCGGGCATCCTCGGTGCGCTCCTCTACCCCGTATTCGCCGTCCCGCTGTGGCACGACGGCGCGTCCTTCGTCTCGCTCGCCGTCCCGCAGGTCGTCGGCGTGGTCGTCATCGCCGTCTGGACGTTCGCTGCGACCGCGCTCGTCTTCGGCGGCTTCCGCGCCGTCGGACAGGTCCGCGTCTCCTCGGACCACGAGCGCGAGGGACTCGACACGGCCGAACACGGCGTCGACACCTACCCCGAGTTCGGGTCGCCCGACGCCGACACCGGCATCCGCACCGACGGCTCCGGCGTCCCGAGCGGGGATGGATTCATGACGACGGGCCGGGAGGACTGAGTCATGAGTGATTCCGACCTTCCGAACGACGGCGACATCAAGCTCGTCATGGCCGTCATCCGCCCCGACAAGCTCTCCGACGTGAAGACCGCGCTCGCCGAAATCGGCGCGCCGTCGCTGACCGTCACCAACGTCTCCGGCCGCGGCTCTCAGCCCGCGAAAAAGAGCCAGTGGCGCGGCGAGGAGTACACCGTCGACCTCCACCAGAAGGTCAAAGTCGAGTGCGTCGTCGCCGACATCCCGGCCGACGACGTGGTCGACGCCATCGCCGACGCCGCCCACACGGGCGAGAAAGGCGACGGGAAGGTGTTCACCTTCCCCGTCGAGAGCGCCGTCCAAGTCCGCACCGGCAAGACCGGACGCGACGCGGTCTGAGCCGCTCGTTCTCTGTCGGCGGTTCTCGTACCGTCCCCTCGCCCGTCGCTCCGACCGGCGACGGGGTTATATCGGTTCGGTCGAACGTACCGGTGGCCCCTCGCGGGGCGAGAGCCGAACCCACGCGAAACCGTTTTTCCGCTCCGCACCGAGCGTCGTGACGATGAGCGGTGGCTCCACGTGGTGACTGTCGCGGTCCTCGGCGGACTCGCCGTCGCGCTGTTCGGAATGGCAGTCGCCGGACTGCTCTCCGACCGGTACCTCTCCGAACCCGACGACCTCCGCGCCGACCTCCTCGTCAGCGACGCGAACAAGTGGGCCGTCTTCGCCCTCCTGTGCGGCTACGTCCTCGTCGTCGAGGGGCGACCGCTGTCCTCGATGACCGGCCGCTCGCTGGACCCCCTCGCGTTCGTCGCGGTGGTCGGCGGCGGCGTCTTCCTCCTGTTCGCCGCGAACGCGGTGACGACGCCCGTCTTCGACCGACTCGGCGTGGGCGGCCTCGACGAGGGGATGACCGGACTGGCCTCGCTGTCGGTCAGACACCGACTCTTCGTGGCCGGGACCGCCGGCGTCACGGAGCAGGTGCTGTTCCACGGCTACGCCGTCGAGCGACTCCTCGAACTCACCGGGAGCCCGCTTCTCGCGGGCGGCGTCTCGTTCGCCGCGTTCACCGCGAGCCACGCCGTCGGCTGGGAGCGCGGCGCGGTCGCCAGAATCGCCGTCCCCGCGCTCCTGACGACGATTATGTACCTCCTCGTGCGCGACGTGGTCGCGCTCGCCTGCATCCACGCGCTCAACGACGCGGTCGGACTCCTCTTGGCCGGGTCGGTCGAGGACGCCGGCGACGCCGACGGCGCTGACGCCGCCGCCGACGGGACGGCGCGGTAGGTCTCGGTAGGTCGCCGCAGTCCCGACGCCGGACAGTTCATGCCGGCCGTGTCGTCTACTGGTTCGTCGGTGGCAGGTGCGGCCGACCCAGTAAGGTCTTTCCCGCGAGCGGTCGAACCGGCGCGCATGAACCACGACGAGTCAAGGGCGCTGTACGACCGCGCGCTGTCCGTGCTCGCGGGCGGCGTGAACTCCTCGGTCCGGGCGACGCAACCGTACCCGTTCTTCGTCGAGCGCGGCGACGGCGCGCACGTCATCGACGCCGACGGGAACCGCTACGTCGACTACGTGCTTGGCTACGGGCCGCTCCTCTACGGCCACGACGCCCCCGAACCCGTCCAGTCGGCGGTCCAGAAGCACGCCGCGGCCGGGCCGATGTACGGCGCGCCGACCGAAATCGAGGTCGAACACGCCGAGTTCGTCGCGCGACACGTCCCCTCCGTCGAGATGCTGCGGTTCGTCAACTCCGGCACGGAGGCGACCGTCTCGGCGGTCCGCCTCGCCCGCGGCGTCACCGGCCGCGACAAAATCGTCGTCATGCAGGGCGGCTACCACGGCGCACAGGAGTCCACGCTCGTCGAGGGCGGCCCCGGGAACGCGAAGCCCTCGACCCCCGGCATCCCCTCCTCGTTCGCCGAGCACACCATCCCCGTCCCGTTCAACGACGAGGAGACGGTCCGCGAGGTGTTCGAGGAACACGGCGAGGACATCGCGGCGGTGCTGACAGAACCGATTCTGGCGAACACGGGCATCGTCCACCCGGTTGACGGCTACCTCGAAGCCCTCCGCGACGTGACCGAAGAACACGGCGCGCTCCTCATCTTCGACGAGGTCATCACCGGCTTCCGCGTCGGCGGCCTCCAGTGCGCCCAGGGCAAGTTCGGCGTCACGCCCGACCTCACGACGTTCGGAAAGATTATCGGCGGCGGCTTCCCCGTCGGCGCGGTCGGCGGGAAGGCCGAGCTCGTCGAGCAGTTCACCCCCGGCGGCGACGTGTTCCAGTCGGGCACCTTCTCGGGCCACCCGGTCACGATGGCCGCGGGCCACGAGTACCTGAAGTACGCCGCCGAAAACGACGTGTACGGACACGTCGACCGCCTCGGCGAGAAGCTTCGGTCGGGCATCACGGACATCCTCGAAGACCAGGCACCCGAGTACACCGTCGTCGGCACGGACTCGATGTTCAAGACGGTGTTCACGCGCCACGGGACGGCCGAGCGCGCCGACGCCTGCGCCGACGGCTGTGCGCAGGTCGAATCGTGTCCCAACTACGACGCCTGCCCGAAGACCGGCGCGGACGTGTCGAAGGCGGAGACCGACCGCTGGGAGCGCGTCTTCTGGCAGGAGATGAAAGACCAGGGCGTGTTCCTCACGGCGAACCAGTTCGAATCGCAGTTCGTCTCCTACGCCCACACCGACGAGGACATCGAGGAGACGCTGGAAGCGTACAAGCGAGCGCTGTAGGCGCGTCCCGACCTGCGACCTCGACGAATTTTTTACGACGCTATCGCCCGAGAGAGCCCGAGGTACGCCGGGAGTCCGAAGACGGCGGCCAGTCCGACGGTGAGGAAAAGCGGGACGACCCCCGTCGGGTCCGGCGCGAAGATGAATCCGAGCGGGAGCGCGACGACGAACGCGACGCCGAAGGTGAGCGCGAGACGGAGGGGCCTGTTCACGTCGGAGGCGTCGCCGCGAAGGCGGATAACTGTTCGGCACTTCGACACGAACGCGAGTCGGCCGTGCGAACGAGGGTCGCTCGCCGCGACTGCGACCCGGCGCGAGCGCGACTCACTCGGCCCGCAGTCGCGCCTCGGCCGCCCGCCACAGCGGCGGGTAGGTCAGGGCGACGCCGACGCCGAGACAGACCGCCCACGAGACGAGGATGCCGACCGGGTTCCCCTGGAGTTCGAGGAGGACCAACAGCGGAATCCAGAGCGCGGTCACGACGAGGCCGATACCCCAGACGCGGGCGACGAGGCGGAGGCGAAGCGGGCGCGCGAGGAGGAGCGCGAGTGCGACGAGCGCGGCCGCGGCGAGGCCGGCGAACCGCGGAGCTTCGACGCCGAGCGCCGAGAGGAGCAGGTCGAGGGGCGCGACGACCGAGGTCAGGCCGAACAGGAGGAGCGCGACGACGACGAAGTCGCCGACCTGCCGGACGGCCGAATCGAGGGCGGGCATCGTCCGGGTCGTCGCGCGGGGACTGTATCGGTCTTCCGTTCGGATTCGACCCGGCGCGCGGGAGCGAACTGGTGGGCTTTTCAACGCGGGGACCGGACTGACGCGTATGACTACAACACTTCGCTTGGCGACGCGAGGGTCGGCGCTCGCTCGCGCGCAGGCCGCGGGCGTGCAGGGGGCGCTCGCGGGCCGCCGACTCGACGTCGAACTCGTCGAAGTCGAGACCACGGGCGACCGGATTCAGGACGAACTCATCCACCGACTGGGCAAGACCGGCGCGTTCGTCCGCGCGCTCGACGAGCGCGTCCTCGACGGCGAGGTCGACGCCGCGGTCCACTCGATGAAGGACATGCCGACCGAGAAGCCCGCCGACCTCGTCGTCGCGGGCGTTCCCGAGCGCGCGCCCGCCGGCGACGTGCTCGTCACGGCCGAGGGCCACGACATCGACGACCTCCCGGAGGGAGCCGTCGTCGGCACGTCGTCGCTCCGCCGGCAGGCCCAACTGCTGAACTACCGCGACGACCTCGAAGTCGAACCGCTCCGGGGCAACGTCGACACCCGCATCGAGAAACTGCTGGCGACGCACCTCCAGCGCGAACACGAGGCCCGCGTCGAAAACGACGAAGAGCGACAGGCCAAGAAGGGCAAGACCGACCACGAGGAGGCGTTCGACGAGACCGCAGACGAGTGGTTCGAGGGGCTCACCGAGCTCGAACGGCAGGCGCTCGGTCGGAAGGTCGAAACCGAGTACGACGCCATCGTCCTCGCGGAAGCGGGACTCAAGCGCAGCGGGCTCTCGGAGAAGGTGAACTACGAGCGCCTGCCGCGGACGACGTTCGTCCCCGCGCCCGGACAGGGAGCCATCGCCGTGACCGCCGCGGACTCGGAGGTCATCGACCTCATCCACGACAAGCTCGACCACCCGCGGACCCGCGTCGAGACGACCGTCGAGCGGACCATCCTCGCCGAACTCGGCGGCGGCTGTATCGCCCCGGTCGGGGTCCACGCCCTCCTGCAGGGCGAGCACGTCCACGTCGACGTGCAGGTGCTCGCGACCGACGGCTCGGAGTCCATCAAGACCTCCCGGGACCTCCCCGTCGGCAACCACGCTAACGCCGCCCGCGAGTTCGCGGCGGCCCTGCGCGACCGCGGTGCCGGCCAGTTAGTCGACGCCGCCCGCGAGGAGGCCGAGGAGTGAGATGACGGCCGACGACGCGGAACCCGGGACGGCGGAGGAACGGTCGGCCGGAGCGCAGTCGAACGGCGACGCGACCGACGGCGACGGCGTCGGCACGGTCCACCTCGTCGGCAGCGGACCGGGCGACCCGGAACTGCTGACGATGAAGGCCGCCCGCCTCATCGACGAGGCGGACGTGGTCCTCCACGACAAGCTCCCCGGACCGGAGATTCTCGGGATGATTCCGGCCGAGAAGCGCGAGGACGTGGGCAAGCGCGCCGGCGGCGAGTGGACTCCACAGGAGTACACGAACAACCGACTCGTCGAACTCGCCCGCGAGGGAAAGGACGTGGTGCGCCTGAAGGGCGGCGACCCGTTCGTCTTCGGCCGCGGCGGCGAGGAGATGGAACACCTCGCCGACAACGGGATTCCCTTCGAAGTCGTGCCGGGCATCACCTCGGCGGTCGCCGGGGCCGGCGCGGCGGGCATCCCCGTCACGCACCGCGACCACGTCTCGTCGGTGTCGTTCGTCACCGGCCACGAGGACCCGACGAAAGACGAGTCCGCGGTCGACTGGGACGCGCTCGCCGCGACCGGCGGGACGCTCGTCGTGCTCATGGGCGTCGGCAAACTCCCGCTGTACACCGCCGAACTCCGCGAGGCGGGGATGGACGGCGACACGCCCGTCGCCCTCATCGAGCGGGCCACGTGGCCCGACATGCGCGTCGCCACCGGCACGCTCGACACCATCGTCGACGTGCGCGACGAGGCCGACATCGAACCGCCCGCGATTACCGTCATCGGCGAGGTCGCCGCGACCCGCGACCGCGTGAAGCAGTTCCTGCAGGGCGGCGGCGCGGACGCCATCGCCGAGACTGACGCGACCGCGGGAGGTTCGGGAGGAGACGAATGAGCCAGCAGGTCCGCGCGGCCGTCTTCCGCCCCGACGACGACCGCATCGAGCGCGCCGTCGAACTCCTCGACTCGCTCGGCGCGACCCCGGTCCCCGACCCGATGCTCGCAATCGAGCCGACGGGCGCGACGCCCGAGGCCGGCGATTTCGTCGTCCTGACGAGCAAGACCGGCGTCGAACTCCTCGCCGCCGACGGCTGGGAACCCGGCGACGCGGTGCTGTGCTGCATCGGCCCCGCGACCGCCGACGCCGCCCGCGACGCGGGTTGGACGGTCGACCGCGTCCCCGACGAGTACACCTCGGCCGGACTGGTCGAACACCTCGCGCCCGACGTGGACGGCGCGACGGTCGAAGTCGCCCGGAGCGACCACGGCAGTCCCGTCCTCACCGACGGCCTGCGCGACGCGGGTGCGGACGTCCACGAGACGGTGCTCTACCGACTCGTCCGCCCCGAGGGAGCCGGAAAATCGGCCGAACTGGCCGCCGCCGGCGACCTCGAAGCCGCCCTCTTCACCTCGTCGCTCACGGTCGAACACTTCCTCGACGCCGCCGCGGAGCGGGGTATCCGAGAGGAGGCCATCGCCGGCCTGAACGACGCCGTGGTCGGCGCAATCGGGCCGCCGACCCGCGACACCGCGGCGTCCCACGGCATCGACGTGACCGTCGTCCCCGACGAGGCGACGTTCGAGGCGCTCGCGGTGGCCGCGGTCGAGACGGCCGCGCCGACGTACCACGAGTGACGTGACGGGAAGCGAGGGAGCGGCGTGACGGAAGCCGAGACGAGAGACGGCTCGTGGCGCGCCGTCGGCTCGGTCGCCGGCTGGCAGACCGCCGCGAGCCTCTGTTACTACGCCATCTTCGCGGCGACCGGATTCGTCCGCGACGCGTTTTCGGTCTCCGAGTCGCTGGTCGGTCTCTTTCTGACCGCCGGCCTGCTCGGCTACACGGTGTTTCTGTTCCCCAGCGGTGCGGCCGTCGACGGCTACGGCGAAAAGCCCGTCATGGTCGTCGGGCTGTTGGCGCTCGCGGTCGCGCTCGTCGGCGTCACGTTCGCGCCGCCGTCGTACCTCCTGTTGTTGGTGACGGTGGCGCTCCTCGGGGCGGCGTACTCGACCGCGATGCCGGCGTCGAACCGCGGCATCGTCGCGGCCGCGCCCGCCGGGAGCAAGAACCTCGCCATGGGGCTGAAACAGGTCGGCGTCACCCTCGGTAGCGGGGCGTCGTCGCTCGTCGTCACCGGCGTCGCCGTCGTCGCGGCGTGGCAGGTGGGGTTCTGGGCAATCGGCGTCTTCGCCGCCGGCTACGCGCTCGTCTTCGCGACGCGCTACCGCGGGAACCCGGGAACCGGCCGGCTCGAACGACCCCGGCTCGCCGGCCTCGGCGACAACCGCGCCTACGTCGCGCTCGTCGCCGCCGGACTGTTCATCGGCGCGTCCATCTTCTCGATGCTCGGCTACACCGTCCTGTACGTGCAGGACGTGGTCGGGACCGGCCCCGCCCTCGCCGGCGGCGTCCTCGCGGCGACGCAGGTGACCGGAAGCGTCGGTCGCATCGGCGCGGGGAGCCTCGCGGACCGGCTCGGTGGGGCCCGCGGCGCGGCCACCGTCGCGCTCGTCCAACTGGCCGGCGCGGTCGCGCTCTTTTCGCTCCTCGTCGGAACCGGCGGCTCGTTCGCGCTCACCATCGCCGTCTTCGTCGCGCTCGGCCTCACCATCCACGGCTCGACCGGCGTCTTCTACTCCTGTCTGAGCGGCGTCGTCGACGACGGCGACATCGGCGCGGCGACCGCCGGCGGCCAGACCGCGCTCAACGTCGGCGGCCTCGTCGCCCCGCCGCTTTTCGGCTTCGTCGTGGAGTCGACGGGCTACGGGGCCGGCTGGGCGCTCGTCGCCGGTTCGACGGTGCTCGCGACCGTCCTCCTGTTCGTCGTCAGACGGCGAATCTGACCGGCGTCGCGGTCGACCGGTCCCGCGCTCCGCGGGCGAGCCTTCTTATACCGAACCGCGGCGACCACGACACATGTTCGCCGTCGAACTGGAGTGGAAACGAAGGGGTTCCGCGCCCGAACTGCCAGCGTTTATGCCGGAGAGGGCGTGAGTACCACACCAATGGACGGACCCGTCCCCGAACTCGCCGAGCACGCGGCGGCCTGCGCGGACCGCCTCCGCGACGCCGACCGGGTGCTCCTCGCCTCGCACATCGACGCCGACGGGTTGACGAGCGCCGGCATCGCCTCGACCGCGCTCGAACGCGCCGAAATCCCCTTCGAGACGGTGTTCTGCCGCCAACTCGACGAGGCCGCCGTCGCCGACATCGCGGCGACCGACTACGACACCGTGCTGTTCACGGACTTCGGCAGCGGCCAACTCGACGTCGTCGCGGAGTACGAGGCGGCGGGCGACTTCCACCCCGTCATCGCCGACCACCACCAGCCCGCCGAGGGCGTCGAGACCGAACACCACCTCAACCCGCTTCGGTTCGGCCTCAACGGCACGAGCGAACTCTCCGGCGCGGGCGCGAGCTACGTCCTCGCGCGGGCGCTCGAACCCGAGGGTCGAGACAACCGCGACCTCGCCGCCCTCGCCGTCGTCGGCGCGGTCGGCGACATGCAGGACACGAACGGCGAACTCCGCGGGGCCAACGCGGGCATCGTCGACGAGGGCGTCGAGGCCGGCGTCGTCGAGGAGGGCACCGACCTCCGCATCTACGGCCGCCAGACCCGCGCGCTCCCGAAACTGCTCCAGTACGCGACCGACGTTCGCATCCCCGGCATCTCGAACAACGAGGCCGGAGCCATCGAGTTCCTGACCGAACTCGACGTTCCCTGCCGCGACGACGACGGGGAGTGGAAGCGGTGGGTCGACCTCACCGGCGACGAGCGCCAGACGCTCGCCAGCGCCCTGATTCGCCGCGCCATCGCCAGCGGCGTGCCCGCCTCCCGCATCGACGACCTCGTGGGGACGACCTACGTGCTCTCTCGGGAGCAGGAGGGAACCGAACTCCGCGACGTGAGCGAGTTCTCGACGCTCCTGAACGCGACCGCGCGCTACGACCGCGCCGACGTGGGCCTCGCGGTCTGTCTCGGCGAACGCGACGCGGCGCTCGACCGGGCGCGCAGGCTCCTTCGGAACCACCGCAAGAACCTCTCGAACGGCCTCCAGTGGGTGAAAGAACACGGCGTCCGCGTCGAGGACAACCTCCAGTGGTTCGACGCGGGCGGCGAGATACGCGAGACCATCGTCGGCATCGTCGCCGGAATGGCCGTCGGCACCAACGCGACCCGGAACGGGATTCCGGTCCTCGCGTTCGCCGACACGGAGGAGGGCGAGGTGAAAGTCTCCTCGCGCGGGTCGTACGTGATGGTCCGAGACGGCTTGGACCTCTCGGCGGTCATGCGCGAGGCGTCGCGGTCGGTCGGCGGCGACGGCGGCGGCCACGACGTGGCCGCGGGCGCGACGATTCCGAAGGGCGAAGTCGAGGCGTTCATCGCCGAGGCCGACCGCATCGTCGGCGAGCAGTTGGGAGACGCCGACGACGGCGACGGCGGCGACGACTGAAGCGCCACTCCGCCGGCGACGAGGGCGGCGCTCAGTCGTCAACCGGATTCTCACCGAACCTCGCCGGAACCCAGTTTTGACTGTCGATTGGCGGGCGCTCGTGTCCGGTGTCGTCCTGTCGGGACGGGAGTTCGATGGGGTCGGGCGTCAGGTCCTCGTAGTCGATTTGCTCCAGCAGGTGCGAGATGCAGTTGAGTCGCGCGTGGCGCTTCACGTCCGCGTTGACGACGTGCCACGGAGCGTCGTCGGTATCGGTGTGTTCGAACATCCGGTCTTTGGCCTCCGAGTAGTCGGCCCACCGCGAGCGCGCCTCGAGGTCCATCGGACTGAGCTTCCAGCGGCGCTTCGGGTCCTCGTTTCGCCGCTGGAAGCGCCGTTCCTGCTCCTCGTCGCTGATGGAGAACCAGTACTTGACGAGGACGATGCCCGAGCGGACGAGCATCCGCTCGAACTCGGGGCAGGTCCGCAGGAACTCCTCGTACTCCTCGTCGGTACAGAAGCCCATCACCCGCTCGACCCCCGCGCGGTTGTACCAACTCCGGTCGAAAAGCACCATCTCGCCCTCGGTCGGGAGCTGTTCGACGTACCGCTGGAAGTACCACTGCCCCCGTTCGCGCTCCGTGGGTTTGCCGAGCGCGACGACCCGCGCGACACGAGGGTTGAGCCGGCGGGTGATGCGCTTGATGACGCCGCCTTTCCCCGCGGCGTCTCGCCCCTCGAAGACGACACAAACCCTGAGGTCGTGTTCCTTTATCCAGTACTGGAGTTTCACCAGTTCCTCCTGTAGCCGATTCAACTCGCGTTTGTAGTCTTTCTTCTTCAGGACGCCCTCGTCGTCGTAGCGGGGCTCGTCGGTCGACATACGATAGCTGCGTGCGCTGTGAACAAATAGCAGGCGGGGAGGCGGAGTCGGCGCGGCGGCTCAGAGGTCCGAACAGACCTGCTCGCCGCTCACGATTTCCGGGACGACGACTTCGTCGGCACCGGCGCGGCGCGCGAGCGCCTCGTCCATCTGGTCGCCCGCGCGGACGACGAGTTTGGCGTCGGGAGACAACCGGCTCGCCGCGATAGCGATTTGGATGTTCTCCTTGGAGTCGTCTATCGCGCCGACGACCGTCGCGGCGCGTTCGACGCCCGCGTCGATGAGCCTGTCCTCGCGACGGGCGTCGCCGTCGACCGCGAGCAGGTCCGCGTCGAGCGCGCGCTGGTACTGCGCCTCCTTGCTCTCGACGACGACCACGTCGCGGCCCATCTCGCGGAGCCGCGCCGCCACCGTCTTCCCGAAGGTTCCGTAGCCGCAGACGACCACGTGCGATTCGAGTTCCGCTATCTCTCGTTGGAGTTTCATCTGGTCGAGTTCCTCGCGTATCTGCCCGCCGAAGGCCGCGGAGACGAACGTCTCGCCGGCCCACAGCCCGGTACCGATGAGGCCGGTGAGAATCACGATGGCGTACGCCTTGACGAGCGTCGCCGGCCCCTCGTGCGTCTGGTAGTGGAGTTCGATGCTGGTCGGGTCGAAAAGCCAGAACGCCGCGTCGACGAGGGACGCGCCGGCGAGGGCGCTGAACCCGCCGACGCCGGCGACGACGAACGCCGCGACTGCGACGAGCGGCCGGACCATCCGCCGGAGCAACGGCCTGTGCGCCAGCGCGTCGATGAGAATGCGGCGGTCGTACGTCACGGGGGCGCGGACACCTCGTGGGAGCGCGACCGGTCTGGCTCGTGCGGCCCGCAACCGCGGCGAATCGGGCGGCACAACGATTGGGAATTGCTAGATTGACCACGATTAGAGATTTTTGACTCGTGTTTGAGTGTATATTCGGTCATGTAGACAGTGTTCGACAATCGTTCGAGTATAAAATCGTTTGTCATTAAACAACTCAATACACTGGCTATGACTCCCTGATTCGCTCTCGAACACTATTCAATATAGCAGAATATGATTTATATTTCGGAATCGGAGGAGTGACGAACCGACGCCAAACCAGATTCGCGTTCGGTTTTGGGCGCGAAATCCGCGAAAATCCGCGAAATCCTCATATCGGATGGTTGTGTATGACATGGCACCGGCACGCATGCCGGAGTGGGGTGAACGATGGCGACTGCCAACTCGAACGAGGCCGAATACGACTACCCGGTCGGCTACGAACCGGAGGTACAGACAGAGACGGTCGAACTGGACCGTCGAACCGTCGAGCGACTCGACGCGCTGCGCGAGGACGACGAGTCGTACGACGAACTGATAACCGAGATCGTGTCCATCTTCGCGGCGAGCGAACTCTCCGCCGCGCGCGTGGACAGCCCGCTCATCGAGTGACGCCTCGCGTCGCTCGATTTTTCGCATTTGAGACGCACTGAGAGCGGAATCGCTGTTCGGGAGACGACCCGTAATAAATCACACTCTGCTATACAGAATCTGAAACACCAGCCAACAACCGTCCGATTTTTTGCCGGGAGCGCGAAAGCTCCGGGTATGACCGACTTCGACCCCGAGAAGTTCGAGGACAAGTACGCCAACTACTTCCCCGAACTCCAGCGCGCGTACAAGAACGCCTTCGAGACGATGAACGACGAGTTCGACTCGTCGCTCATCCACGGGGTCGACCAGCAGATTCTCAACGAGTCCGAGCCGTTCTACGAGGACGGCGACTTCTCCGTGCGGCTCCCCGAGAACCCCGCCGAGCGATTGACGGCGGTCGAAATCGACGACGGCGAGCTCGACGCCGTCCTCGACCGCTACGTCGACGAGATCGAAGGCGAGCTTCGGCGGGTGTTCGGCGTCGAGGCGTAACCCCGAACCAAAGGCCTAAGCACGTTCACCTCGAAGCCGCGTGCATGAGCACGGAGACGCAGGACGGCGAGGACGACCTCAAAGAGCGTGTCGTGAACTTCCTCCGTCGGAACTTCCCGCAGATCCAGATGCACGGCGGCAGCGCGGCCATCCGCGACCTCGACCGCGAGACCGGCGAGGTCACCGTTCTCCTCGGTGGCGCTTGCTCCGGGTGCGGTATCTCCCCGATGACTATCCAGGCCATCAAGACCCGCATGGTCAAGGAGATTCCCGAGATCAACGAAGTCCACGCCGACACCGGCATGGGCGACGACGGCGGTATGGACGGCGACAGCCGCGGCGGTAGCCCGTCGTTCCCCGGCGACACCAGCGACGACACGACCGACATCGAAGACGACCAGGGCCCGCAGGCCCCGTTCTAAGTCGGCGTTTCGGACGTTTTCGTCCCGTCGTCGGCCGAGAACAGGAGTTTTATCGGCGACTACTCCCCACCCTCGGGTATGACTGCCGAGTCGCCCGAGAACGTCCTCTTCGTCGTCATGGACACGGTCCGGAAGGACCACCTCACGCCGTACGGCTACGACCGCCCGACGACGCCGGGGCTCGACCGATTCGCCGACGAGGCGACCGTCTTCGAGCAGGCCGTCGCGCCCGCGCCGTGGACGCTCCCGGTCCACGCCTCGCTTTTCACCGGGATGTACCCGAGCCAACACGGGGCCGACCAGGAGAACCCCTACCTCGAAGGCGCGACGACCCTCGCCGAGACGCTCTCGGCGGCCGGCTACGACACCGCCTGTTACTCCTCGAACGCGTGGATAACGCCGTACACGCATCTGACCGACGGCTTCGCCGACCAGGACAACTTCTTCGAGGTCATGCCCGGCGAGTTCCTGTCGGGCCCGCTGGCGAAGGCGTGGAAGACGATGAACGACAGCGACGCGCTCCGGACGCTCGCCGATAAGCTCGTCAGCCTCGGCAACACCGCCCACGAGTACCTCGCCGGCGGCGAGGGCGCGGACTCGAAGACGCCCGCCGTCATCGACCAGACCATCGACTTCATCGACGACTCCGAGGAGTTCTTCGCGTTCGTCAACCTCATGGACGCGCACCTGCCGTACCACCCGCCCGAGGAGTACAAAGAGCGCTTCGCGCCCGGCGTCGATTCGACCGACGTCTGCCAGAACTCCAAGGAGTACAACGCCGGAGCCTACGAGATCGACGACGACGAGTGGGAGGACATCCGCGGGCTCTACGACGCCGAAATCGCCCACATCGACGACCAACTCACCCGGCTGTTCGACCACCTGAAAGAGACCGGCCGCTGGGACGACACCATGGTCGTCGTCTGCGCCGACCACGGCGAACTCCACGGCGAACACGGCCTCTACGGCCACGAGTTCTGCCTGTACGACCCGCTCATCAACGTCCCGCTCATGGTCAAACACCCCGACCTCGGCGCGGGGCGACGCGACGACCAGGTCGAACTGGTCGACCTCTATCACACGGTCCTCGACTCGCTCGGCGTCGAGGGCGGCGAACCCGCGAGCCCCGGCGACGACGCGGTCGGTCTCGACCGCACGCGCTCGCTCCTGTCGGCCGACTACCGGGAGTTCGCGCGGGCGGCGAACGACGACCCCGGCCAGCGCCGAGACGGCGAGTACGCGTTCGTCGAGTACTCCCGTCCCGTGGTCGAACTCAAGCAGTTAGAGGAGAAGGCCGCGAGCGCCGGCATCGAACTCCCCGAGGACTCGCGGTTCTACTCGCGGATGCGGGCGGCGCGGCGGGCCGACGCCAAGTACGTCCGAATCGACCGCGTCCCCGACGAGGCCTACCGAATCGACGTCGACCCCGAAGAGACCGAGAACGTCGTCGATTCGGACGACGAGGCGGTCGCCGAGACGGAGGCCGCCCTCGCGGCGTTCGAAGACGCCATCGGCGGCGCGTGGACCGACGCGCTCGACACCGACGTGTCGGACGATTCAGTGGACCAGATGGACGACGAGACGCAGGACCGCCTGCGCGACCTCGGCTACCTCGAATAGCGACCGACCCCGAGTCTACTCTTAGCGTATCCCTTCTCCGCGCTCCCACGCCCGGAGCAACGCCGCGAGCGTTCGGTTCGTCGGCACCTCGAAGCCGTGTTCGGCGGCGATATCGACGACCGCACCGTTGATGGCGTCGACCTCGGTCCGCTTTCCGGCCTCGACGTCCTGCAGCATCGACGAGCGGTTCGCGGCGGTCTTTTCGACCACCCGGTCGACCGCCTCGCGGGCGACGCGATTCGGGAGCGACACGCGCTCCAATCGGGCGACTCGAGCCGTCTCGCGGGCGGCCCGGTGTGCGAGGTCGTGGGCGTCGTCCCCCGCGAGCGCGCCGTTTTCGACCCGCGAGAGCGCGGTGACCGCGTTGATGCCGGCGTTGACCGCGAGTTTCTCCCAGCGCCGCCTCGGCATGTCTGCGGCGACGAGCGTGTTGAGCCCCGCGACCCGGAACGCCTTGCCGACGCGCTCGGCGAGCGGGTCGGGACCGCCGTCGAGTGCGCCCAGGACGACCCGGCCGACCCCGGTACACTCGACGCGACCCGGTTCGACGAGCCGAGCACCGTAGGTCGCCGTTCCCGCGAGGACGGGCGCGTCGAGACGAGAGGCGAGCATCTCCTCGGTGAGCCCGTTTTGGAGCGATAGCACCGCACCCACGTCGCAGTCGGCGAGCGCGTCGGCCGCCGCCGCGGTGTCGAACGATTTGACGGTGACGAGCGCGAGGTCCGCGCTGTGGCCCGTCTCGGTCGTCGTTGCCGCGGGCGAGACGTGCGTCGACTCGGCACCGACGATGTCGAGACCGGCCGTCGACACCCGCGCTGCGTGCGGGTCGCGGGCGACGAGCGTCACGTCGTGGACCGGCGCGAGGAGGCCGCCGACGAGCGTGCCCAGACTGCCCGCGCCGAAGACGAGAATTCGCATGGCTACCCGTACTCAGCGGACGACAAAAATGGCGAGTTTCGCGGGCGCGGCGGTCGAATCGAGGGCGGCCTCTCAGTCCTCGGTCCAGTAGTAGAGTTTCTCGCGCTCGGCGCCGCAGTTCGGACAGGCGTCGGGCAGTCCGTCGATATCACCCATCTCGCCGCAGTCGCTGCACCGCCACATCAACTCGGCCTCGCCGAACTCGTGGCCGGCGCGCTCGTGTTCGACGGACATCCCGGTGAGTCCGTCGCGGGTCGTCACGAAGAAGCCGTCGTCGTCGAAGCCGCGGATGCTCCCGAGTTCGGTTCCGTCCTCCGCATACACCGTCATTCCCACCGTCGGCTGTGTCTCGTCAGCCATACCCGACTATTCGTCGCGCGAGCGAATAAAAAGGAACGGCCGATTCGACCTCAAGAACCGCGGGAGGCTCGGAGGGCTGCGAACCAAGTATAAATAATAAACTGAATATCGCGATATAGAATTCGAGAACGCGACAAGACACTTATCGAATCGGTGTCACGCTCGTAACATGTCCCGATTTCGGAGCCGTCGTCGGTTCCTCCAACTGCTCGGGGGTGCATCTCTCGGCGCCGCCGGCTGTCTCGGCCGCGACGGCGGGTCGCCGAGTACGACGACGGCCACGGAGACGACGACCACCAGGGCTGAGCCAACCACGACCTACGGTCCGACCTCCGGGCCGGACGAACGCGTGACGGCCACGCCGCCGGGTGACCCCGCGCTCTCGCCATCGGGGACGTGGCCGCAGTACCAGTTCGACGCGGGTAACACCGGCTACAATCCCGACGTCTCGGTTCCCTCCGTCGCCGAGGAGTACTGGCGGCTGAACGCCGGCGGCTCGCCCGTCCTCGACGGCGAGCGTCTCTACAACCTTCACGGCCGCGGGCGCGACAAGAGCGCGCTCGTTCGACGCGACCCCTCGACGATGGCCGAGCGGAGCGCGACCACCCTAGTCCGCTACGGGATAAACTCGCCGCCCGTCGTCGCAGGCGACCGGGTCGTCGTCACGACGTTCATCGAGGCCTTCTGCCTCGCCGCCGACCGCGACGAGGTACTGTGGCGCGGGCCGGAGATGGACGGCATCCACGGCCCGCCCGCGGTGGGAGACGGCGTCGCCGTCGTCTCTGGCGGCGGGTTCGACGGCGTTCCAACCCACCTACGGGCGTTCGAACTCGGCGACGGGACCGAGCGCTGGCACTACGACCTCGGAAGCGACGCGAAGGGCGCGCCGGCCGTCGCCGATGGCGCGGTGTTCGTCGTCACCGACGACGCCGTCCACGCCGTCGACCTCGCGACCGGCGAGCGGCGCTTCCGCGTCGAATCCCGGGCGAGCGAGTGGACGACGCCGGTCGCGACGACAGAGGCGGCGTACCTGACCACCCGCGACGACGAACTCCTCGCGCTCGCCCCGACCGACGGCACCGAGCTGTGGCGGTCACCGGGGACTGGCACGCCGGTCGTCGCCGACGACGTGCTCCACGTCGCCGTCGACGGAGAGACCGCGACGCTGTCGCTCGACGACGGGAAGGAAGTGGCGGCGCGCTTCCACGGCGGTCCTCACGCGCGCGCACGAGAAACAATATTGGTCTCCGATGAACACGGACAGCTATTTGCGTACGATTCTGTAGAAGAACGTCGGCTATGGATACATCACACACCAGAAGTGCAGGTGGCTGACGTGATATCGCAGGGCGTCGGCACGGCGGTTCCGCTCGACGGGGCGGTGTACGTCGTCGCCGCCGACGGCTTCCACGGATTGGGACCGGCGCGGGACTAAGGCCGGGTGACTGCGCCGCTCGACTCGCAAAACCTGGAGGAAAAACGACTCTAGACTACATGAAGTCCGCGATACCCGACTGCTCGTTCTCCACTTTTTCCGAGTCTCACTCCGCTCGACTCGCAAAACCTGGAGGAAAAACATCTAGACTACATGAAGTCCGCGATACCCGACTGCTCGTTCTCCACTTTTTCCGAGTCTCACTCCGCTCGACTCGCAAAACCTGGAGGAAAAACGACTCTAGACTACATGAAGTCCGCGATACCCGACTGCTTGTTCTTGTCGTTCTCGAAGACTGATTCGAGGCTCTTTTCGAGCACTTCGAGTCGCTGTTTCGTGTAGTCGCGGCAGTCGAACTCCTCGGCCACCTGAATCGCGGTGTCCATGTACTTGTTCACGGAGCCCTGGTGGACCGTGAGGTTCACCCGGCCGCCGCACTCCCGGCAGTCGCCCGAAAGGGGCATCCGCCGGTACTTCTCGCCGCAGTCGAGACACCGCGTCTCCTGTCGCGAGAAGGCGCGGAGGTTCCCGATGAGGTCCGGCAGGAAGTGGTACTCGATGACGCGCTCTGCCACGTCCGTCTCGTCGACCGCCCGAAGCTTCCGCGCGAGGAACAGTTGGGCGTCCATCTTGTCCATCATCGACCCGAGCGTCTTGTACGCCGAGAGGTCGGGGCCGGCGGCGATGTTCGTCGTGTCGTGGGTGTGGTCGAACCCGGTGTACTCGCGGTCGGTTCCGAGGAACTCCTCGGCGATGGTGACGTCGTCCTCCCAGTCGTCGGGGTCTTCCATCCGCAGGGTCGCCTCGTAGAACTCGCGGGGGTACTGCCGCACGATGTCCATGTTGTGCGCCTCGTCGTCGATTTCCGAGGGGTCGATGCGCGAGGACATGACGAGCGGCGCGTCCATCTGCCCGCCGCGCTTGTCAGGGAGATATTCTTTCGAGAAGTTGAGAAGACCGTCCATGAGAAGCATGACGCAGTCCTCGTCACCGTCGCACTGCGCGACGTGGAGGTCGTTGGCGACCAGCGAGTTGGTATCTTCGACGGTCAACGAGTAGGTGTGGTCGATATCGCTTTCGAGATATTCGACTGAGACGACTTCGTCAAGCCACGTATCCCCGCCGTCCGAGAAGAGACGCTGACTTCGGATGTCCGTGTCACCAAGAGCGCTCGCCAGCGCCTCGCTCTTTCGGGGGAGGTGGAAGCCAACTTCCTCGGCGAATCGAACCGCGTTCTCCGACGTGACTTTGAGGACCCACGAGTCGAACGTCGGGACCTCGTCTCCATCGTAGAACTCCGCCACCGCACCGGTCTGTGGTGTTCGGCGCTCAGAGTAGGTCTTCGCGGCGATGCCGAATCGTTTGAGGGCGGCAACGAGGTCGCGTTTGAGGTCGTCGCTCACGGTGTGCGCGCGGATCTCCACACGGTCCGAAGACGCGCTTCCGTCTCCGGAGAAGTACGCCGACAGGAAGGACCGAAGAACCGGCTTGGGGCCGGTGAGTATCGAGTCCGGGACGCGTTTGACCTCGGCACGCGACCCGCATCCGATGACGTCCGCAAACAGCGACTGAACGAGCCGACTCGAAATCGTGACTTTCCATTCGTTCTCCTCGAACGCGTCGACACCGAGCGCTTCGCTAACCGTGTCGAGGATGTGTTCGCGGGCGAGTTCGTCCGGGATACAGATCGTCGTCTGGTAGAAGTTTCCGGGCGACGCTCTCGTGAAGCCGTCCGCGGCGTAGTATCCCAGTACAGTTCCGAACGCCTCGTCGATATCGAGCACTCTCGAAACGGTCGCGGTATCGCGGCGAACACCAAGAGATAGCTCACGCGGAAGCACGTCGACGACCGTTTCGACGTCTCCGAGAACCTCCACGAATACCGAGGCCGGAACGCTATCGCGAGAGACCCAGTTGTAAACCGTCGAATCGCTCCGTCCGAGTCGCTCGGCGACCGGTTTCAGATAGCCGCTCGCTTCGGTATGCTCGTCGAAGAGCGACCGGATTCGGTCCGCACCGAGTCCCCGAATCATCAGGTCTTCGGCCGGTATCGTCCCGCCGTTCAGGAACTCCGCGAGCAAGTCGAACTGAGCCGGGTCCGCGTCGATGTCGACGCACTTGGGCGACGGAAGCGCGTCGCCTTCGTCGAGTTCGTGCGCGGGAATCCGCGTGAATCCGCCGTCGCCGGCTCGAATCACCGTGTGGTCTGGAGTGACCGTTAGCTCTCTCCCACCGCGGGTCTCGATTCGTACGAGGTGGTCCTGTGCGACGTGCTTAGAGACGGCTTCGACCGGTTTCATCGTCTCTCGTCCGTCTCTGGCCAACGACGGGACGTACACGTCCCCGTCCAGTTCCTGAACGAGGGTCCCGAAGTCGTCGGTATCCGGGTCATCGAGCCGTTCCTCGACAAGCGTTCGAACCTCGTCGTATCGCCACCGGTCGGTCTCGTCTCGGTACCAGACCTTCGTCTCCGGATGGAAACAATTCCGGCGTTTCGCGGCGTGAAAGTACGGATGAGCATATCCGACCGCTGCTGTCGTGAATCCGACAACTCTGCCGACGACCGCGGCGGAGGTGTGGGGAGCCATCCCGAAGACGAGTTCGCCGATGAGGTCGTCGCGCTCTTCGATTTCGTAGAACCGGTCGAGGCCGTAGAACTGTTCGAGGAGGTCGTCGACGAAGTCGGCGGTCTGCATCATGTGCTGCGCCGCGCCGTTCGAGAGGACGATGTCCTGAACTTTGAGTTCGACCAGTTGGTCGTCGAACCGGAGGGGTTCGCCGTCGATGTCGGTCTCGTAGCCGAGTTCGCGGAAGTGGTCGGCCGTCACGTCGAGTTCCTCGGGACGGACCGCGGTGACGGGCAGGTCGGTCATGTCGTAGCGGACGGTCCCGTCTTTGAACGACGACACGTCGTGTTTCGCGCGCAGGACCCCCTTCTCGATGGGTTCGGGCGTCTTGTTCGCCGAGGTGAGCCCCTTCACACCCTTGAGAATCTGGAACGACGACTCGCGCTCGCCGACGCGTTCGAGGGCGTTTCGGTACTCGGTGTTGAGGTCGATGTCCTGCCACTCGGCGCTCTCGACGTCCCACTCGCAGCGCTCGCAGTAGACGCGTCCCGACTCGTCGGGTTCGATGACGGACCCGCAGTCGTCGCACTCGTAGTGGGGTTCGGTGTGGCCGCCGCAGTCGGGACACTTCGACTTGAAGCCGAACGCGCCGCAGTCGGGGCACTTGCGCCGGCCGAGTCGGACCGAAATCTGCCCGCGCCCGCCGGACTCGCCGCGGTGTCTGGCGGCGTCGCCCACGTCGCGTTGGCTCCCACCGGCCTCGCCGATGGGAAACAGCGTGTGGACGGCCGGCGAGAGGTCGCGGCGCTCGGACTTCTCCGGGCGCCCCATCCGGTTGCCGATGCGGGTGGGCGCGCGCTCTCGGAGGGTGAACGGCGCGACCTCGTTGACGGCCTCGACGGCGTTGTCGCCGCCGTCCCACTCGCGGGCGCGCTCGGAGAGGTCATCGAGTTCCCACGTCCGCTCGCGGTCGTCGGTGAGGCCGAGGCTCCGGGCGAGCGGTCGCCACACGGGGACCCGAAGCGTCTCGTCGGTCTGGCGGTGGGCGACGAGCAGGTGTTCGAGCGCCTCCCGAATATCGGGCGTGTTGTCGAGGACGAGCGTGCCCTCAAGCCCGCGCTCGGGTTCGTTCTCGTGTTCGAGCGCGCCGGCCGTGCCGCCGTCGGCTTCGGCGGCGACGACATCGCCGGCCGCGACGGCGTCGGCGAGCGCGTCGAACCGCTCGACGGAGATATCGTGCCAGAGGTAGGTGTACGTCGGGTGCAGCGGGGCGTCGAACTCGGTCGCCCACGAGAGGGCCTGTTCGACCGACGGCTCTTCGAGGTCGACGGCGGGGTCGTCGCGGAGCGCCTGCACGTTGGCCTCGGTCGTCTCGAAGTCCTGAATCCACCACTCGAAGACGTACGAGGCGGGCGCGAGCGGGTGGTTGTTCTCGACGAACTCGCCGAAGTTGACGAGGTACTCGCCGAGGTCGAGAATCTTCTCGACGCCGTTCTGGAGTTCCTCCGCCTCCTCGGGGTCGTCGATGCGGCGCACGTCGCCGTTGGCGAGCCTGACCGTCGGCCCCTCGATGGAGTCGACGGGGACGACGCCGCCGGCCTTGCCGGGGCGCTCGGTCTTGATTTGGGTGCCGGTGGCGATGAAGTCGTCCACGATGTGCATCGTCGCGGGGTGGACGCCCGCGGTCGCGAAGCCGTGGTTGCGGGCGCGACCGTACCGGAGGCGGAAGCCGCCGGGCGCGGAGGGGTGGCCGAACACCGGGCGGCCCGCGATGAGGTCGCGGAGGAACTTGGTCGCGGGTTCGACGCGGGTCGGTCCGTCGGGGGCGCCGCTCTCGGCGTCCTCGGCGTCAGCGTCCGCGCCGGCGTCCGCGTCGTCGGTCTCGTCGCTGTCCTCTCCGGCGTCGTCTGCCTTTGCGGCGTCTTCGTCGTCCTTTCCGATGGTACCGTCGATGAGGTCCTGAAGCCACGGCCAGTCGACCTCGTCGAGTTGGCGGGTGTAGCGCTGAATCTTCGGGGCCTTGAGCGCGATGCCCTCGGCCGCGACGAGACACATCCCGCCGCGGGCGGAGTTGGTGTCGACGCGTTCGAGGTCGCGATAGCCCGAGACCTCCTCGTCGCCGGTGGCCTCGCCGTCGAGCATGATGGGCATGTTCTGAGCGATGAAGCGCGACTCCTTGTCCTTCGGCGAGTACTGGAGACCGGTCTCCTTGTCGTAGAGGTTTATCTCCTCGACGTAGCGCTCGACCTCGTCGGTTCGAGCCTTGTACTCGTCGATGTCGAGAAGCGACCGGGCGTAGTCGGCGACGAGCACGGAGAGGGCCTGCGCGGTTCCGCCCGCCGAGCGAATCGGGCCGGCGTAGTAGACGTTGACGAACTCCGTGCCGTCGTCGTTTTCGAGGATTTCGACGCGGTCGATGCCCTCGATGGGGGCGGCGACGACCCCCTCGGTGAGGAGGGCGACGGCGGTGCGGACCGCGCCCTCGACTTTGCCTTCACGGGAGTCGTAGTCGCCGACGTTGCCGTCGACGAAGTCGGTCACGAGTTCGAGCGCGGCTTCCTCGCGGGACATCTCGCCTTCGAGTTCGCGGACGCGCTCTGCGACGCCGTCGATACCGAGGATGTTCTCCACGCGGTCGGCCATGTCCTTGGCGACCGGAATCTCGACTTCGGTCTTCGGGTCGTACCCCGTCGCCTTCGCGGCCTCCGCGAGGTCGAACGCCTCGTCGAGGCGGGATTCGATGCGACGGAAGTACCGGGAGTCCTCCTCGCGCACGGTTACAACCAGAGGTCGAGGTCGGTCACCGCGTCGTGGTCGCGTTCGAGCGGTTCCTCGAAGGCGCGGAGGTTCACTTCGCCGGCGAAGACGGTCGCCGAGTCGAGGTGGCCGGCGAGCGACTGCCCGCTGCGTCGGGAGAGAATCGCGTGCGTGTGTGCGAAGGGCTCGCCGTCGAGGAGCGCGACGTTACCCACGCAGGCGGCGACTTCGAGCGGCTCGTCGAACGTCACGGACTGGTACTCCTGGTCCGTCTGGTCGTAGAACCAGAGTTCGGCGTCCTGAACGGCACCCATGGCGTTGAACCACGCGGACTCGATGTCCTTGCGCGCGCAGAACTCCTCGATCTCCTCGCGCCAGTCCGCACCGTGTTCGAGGCGGGCGAGGTACTCCTCGCTCACCGTCACCGCTCGAGCGTTCATGCAGCGTACCACGAGCGAGTCGGACTAAAATGTGAATGGTCTGGCCGCCGGGCGTCCGGCGGCGGGCTTACGGGGCCGGAGCGATTATCGCCACTCGTCGAGTGCGAGCGCGTCGGCTACGTCAGCAGCGAGCCACGCGTCATCGCGGGAGATGTCCGCGATAATAAGACGCTGGCCCGTCTGAGAGCGATCCACCGAGGCCATGACCTCGGCGCCCGAGTCGTCGACGGAAGCCGTCGCATCCGGCGTCATGTATGATACATAGTGACACCCCTATATAAGTGGACCGAAATGGCGGGCCGAGGGGAGCCCCCGTTACCCGATTCTGTCGTCTCGAAAAAGGGTTTAAAATGTAAAACGAGTTCTGTAGGGATTCTCGTGGCAGTTTTCGCCGGTTATGTATGGTACTACATCCCTTCCACGCTACACTATATCAAACAAATCGAATACGGTAAGTTTATCCACGCGGACCGGAAAGATTGGTTCGAATGCCAGACACTAACAAACTCTCGCGTCGCCGCTTCCTGAAGGCAACGGGTGGGGCCGCTACGGCCGCCGCTCTCGCCGGTTGTACCGGCGGTGACGGTGACGAGACGACGACGACCGAATCCGGTGGCGACGAGACCACCACCGCGACGACGACCGAAGAGGACACGGGCACGGAGCTGTCCGGCTCGGTGTTCAACCGCATCCTCTCGGGCACCATCACGACGATGGACCCCGTCGCCGCGACCGACACGTCGTCGGGCATCCTCATCCAGCAGGTCTTCGACTGCTTGATGTCGTACCCGAACGCCCTGCCGACGGTCGAAAACGAGCTCGCCGCGGACTACACGGTCTCGGACGACTTCACGACCTACACGTTCCAGCTCGCCGACGCGACTTACCACAACGGTGAGACGGTCACCGCGTCCGACTTCATCTACGCGTGGGAGCGCCTCGCGGCCTCCTCGAACAGCCGCCGCGCCTACTTCATCCTCGATTCCATCGGCGTGGAACACGAGACGGACGACGAGGGCAACTACGTGCCCGGTTCGCTCGGCGTCGAAGTCGGCGAGACGGAGACCGAACTCGTCGTCAACCTCTCCGAGCCGTTCCACGACACCCTCGAGATGTTCGCCTACACCTCGTTCGCCGCCCTCCCCGAGGGCGTCCTCGGCGACATCGAGGGCTACGACGGCGAGATGGAGTACACCGAGTTCGCCTCGAACAACCCCATCGGTGCGGGTCCGTTCGAGTTCGCCTTCTGGGAGCAGGGTACCGCCGCGGCCGTCTCCAAGTACGACGACTACTACGGACAGGTCGCGCAGGTCGACAACGTCCGCTGGCAGGTCATCGAGGACGACACGGCCCGCTACAACTACGCGATGAACGAGAACGCGGACTACTTCGGACTGCCCACCGCGCAGTACGACCCCGGACTCGTTCAGGTGGAGTCGACCGACGAGTACGGTCGTGAAATCGGTAAGTACGGTCCCGTCCGCAACGGGAAGACGCTCAACTACGTCGGCGTCCCGACGCTGTCGATCTTCTACGTCGGCTTCAACATGGAGAAGGTCCCGAAGCCGGTCCGTCAGGCGTTCGCCTACGTCCTGAACCAGGGCCAGATGGTCTCGGAGGTCTTCAAGGGCCGCGGTTCCCCCGCACAGCTCTTCACGCCGCCGACTATCTTCCCCGGTGGCGCGCAGGCCGCAAACGACCTCATCGACTCGGAGTACCCCTACAACGCGGACGAGACGGACATCCAGGCCGCCCGCGAAGTCATGGAGGAAGCCGGCTACGGTGAGGACAACCAGTTCGAGGTCCAGTGGACCCAGTACAACTCCAACACGTGGGAGGAGATGGCGAGCATCCTCCGCGACCAGCTCGCGTCCGCCCACATCAACATGCAGATTCAGAAGGCCGACTTCTCGACGCTCCTCGAGCGCGGCCGCAACGGTCAGCTCGAGGCGTACACCCTCGGCTGGATCGCCGACTGGCCGGCCCCGGACAACTTCCTGCAGCTCCTGAACCCGCCGCAGACTGACACGTCCAAGCAGGGCCCCATCTCGTACGTCAACTGGACGGCCGAAAACGGCGACGCCTACCAGCAGGCGACCGACGCCTACCAGCAGGTCGTCAACAACCCGGCCCCGACCGACGAGGCCCAGCAGATCCGCGACGAGGCCTACGTCGACATCGAGACGGCCAACTGGGAAGACGTCGCGATGCTGCCCATCTACAACCGCAAGGACGAGACGTTCTGGTACGACACCGTCAACATCGAACCGTTCGGTGGGATGGGTCCGAGCCGCCAGAAGCTCAACAACGTCACGCTCAACCGGTAAGACTGGGTAGCGCGGGCGCATCTTCGCGTCCCGTCTCAGTTGAAACTCCCGGTTATTTTTGACAAGCGTACAGTTAGTTACCACTATATACTATAATCCTGCAGTAGAGTTGCTGAAACTACGACATTAGGGCTTCGAAGCGCAAGACATATCCATACCACTCATTAAACCAGTACAATAATGTCCGCTCGAACGGTCTGCGAGGTGATGCCATGAGTCGATGGCAGTACTTCCTCCGCAGGGTACTGATGTCGATTCCTGTCGTCATCTTCGGGACGACGATTACGTTTGCCCTCATCCGCCTGGGGCCACTCGACCCCGTTTCGGCGATTCTGGGGACGCAATACAACCCACAGGCGGCAGAACAGATTCGGACGAACCTCGGGTTGAACCAGCCGCTCTGGAGTCAGTACCTCGACTTCATGTATCGACTGTTCACCTTCCAACTCGGCCAGTCGTGGGTCATCGCACCCGGGACGACCGCGTACGAACTCATCGAAATCTACGCGCCCCGGACGATTTGGCTCGGCTTCTGGTCGGTCGTCATCGCGCTGTTCGTCGGGATTCCGCTCGGCTTCTACGCCGGACTGAACCCGAACACGCCCTCCGACTACGTCGCCTCCTTCGGCGGAATCGTCTGGCGCGCGATGCCGAACTTCTGGCTGGCCATCATGCTTGTCACGGCCCTCTCGCAGCTCGGGACGTGGACCAATGGCCTGTTCACGTGGCAGACGTGGATCGTCAGGACGAACGTCGTGACGCCGCCGGCGCTCGGCTTCTTCCAATCGCCGGTCGAACAGTTCCTCGAAGACCCCGGCGGGTGGACCGAGTCGTTCATCCGGGCGACGAAGCAAATCGCCCCGGCCGCGCTGGTCCTCGGGTCGGCGTCGATGGGTAACGAGATGCGCATCGGCCGCACCGCCGTCCTCGAGACCATCAACTCGAACTACGTCGAGACCGCCCGTGCGAAGGGCGTCTCCGGGCGCTCGCTCGTCTGGAAGCACATCTTCCGGAACGCGCTCATCCCGCTCGTGCCCATCATCACGGGCGAGGCGTTCCTGCTTCTCGGCGGGTCCGTGTTCGTCGAGACAGTCTTCGCCATCAACGGCCTCGGCTGGCTGTTCTTCAACGCAGCCATCAACGGGGACCTGCCGCTCATCGGGACGCTGATGTTCATCTTCATCCTCATCCTGGTCGGCACGAACATCCTACAGGACTTCCTGTACACGATTATCGACCCGCGCGTCGGGTACGACGGGTGAATCACAGTGAGCACGACAACCGAAACCGAAATTCCGCTCCGACAACGAGTCGCTGAGAACCCCCAGCCCGCGCTGATTTGGGCCGCCGTCGGTGCCGTCCTCATCGGCGTCGAGCTGGGCGCTATCCTCCAAGTCGTCGGTGCCATCGCCGGCGTGGTCGTCAACCTCATCCCCGGTGACCCCGGCGCGTCGGCCGTCCAGTCGCTGCAGGCGGCGTTCGACGCGATTCCGACGCTCATCTCCCGCGACGTGATTCCGAACCAGGGCTACTGGAACGGGACCGGCTACGAGAACACGTTCCTCGGGCTCTCGCCCGCGGTCGCGTGGGCCATCCGCGTCGCGGTCGTCTACGCGTACGCCTTCGCGGTGCTGGCGTGGGCGTGGAACGGCTACAAGCGGTTCCGCCGCCACTACCGCCGCGTCGACTGGACGCCGCGGGACGACGTGGTCAACCGCTTCCGGGGCCACTCCTGGGGCAAGTTCGGGCTCATTATCGTCATCACGTTTGTGGTCATGGCGGTATTCGCGCCCACGCTCGGGCCGACCACGATGGAACAGAACATCCTCCAGCCGTACGACTACGAGGTCAGCTACTGGAGCGAAGACACCCAGAGCGTCGAGACCGTCCTCGTCGGCGAGGCCAATCTCGGCTCCGGGTCGCAGGGAGCGGGTGACGAGAACGTCGCGCCGCTGACGTACGACGACTTCGGCAGATTCCACCCGTTCGGCACGGCGACAAACGGGAAGGACTTGTTCACACAGGTGGTGTTCGGGGCCAGGATATCCCTGACCATCGCCGTCGTCGCCATGGGCATCGCCGGCCTCATCGGACTCGCCTTGGCCATGATAACGGCGTACTACAAGGGACTGGCAGACTTGGCAACGGTGTTAGTCTCCGACTCGATACAGGCGTTGCCGGTCATCATGGTCCTCATCTTGATGCTCGTCATCTTCCAGAACACCTGGGTGAGGGAGTTGTACGACGGCGCGGTGCTCATCATCCTCATCTTCAGTATCGTCTACTGGCCGTTCATCTGGCGGTCGATACGTGGGCCAGCGCTCCAGGTCTCCGAGCAGGACTGGATCGACGCCGCGAAATCGTTCGGCCAGACGCCGACGCAGGTCATGCGCAAGCACATGGCCCCCTACGTGTTCAGCTACATGCTCATCTACGCCTCGCTCAGTCTCGGTGGTATCATCATCAGCGTCGCCGGGCTCTCGTACCTCGGGCTCGGCATCACCGCGCCGACCCCCGAGTGGGGCCGGCTCATCGCGAACGGACAGCAGTACGTCGCGAGTCCCTCGTGGCACATCTCGCTGGTTCCCGGCCTCCTCATCACGCTCGTCGTGACCGGCCTGAACGCCTTCGGCGACGGCATCCGCGACGCCATCGACCCGCAGGCGGACACCGGTGACGAGGCCGCGGCCACGGGAGGTGGCGCATGAGCACCGAACAGGCGAGTTCGGCCCGCACCGAGGGCGAGCCCCTGCTCTCCATCGAGAACCTCCGAACGTCGTTCTACACCGACAAGGAGGTCATTCGCGCGGTCGACGGCATCTCGTTCGACATCTTCCGCGGCGAGACCGTGGGTATCGTCGGCGAGTCCGGTTCGGGCAAGTCGGTCACGGCCCGCTCTATCATGCGGCTGGTGGAAAAGCCCGGCCGCATCGAGAACGGCCGCATCATGTACGACGGCGAGGACCTCCTCGACAAGTCGCCGAAGCAGATGCGCTCCATCCGCGGCGGCAGCATCGCGATGGTGTTCCAGGACCCGCTGACGAGCCTGAACCCCGTCTACACCGTCGGCAACCAGATCAAGGAGGCGCTTCGACTCCACCGCGGACTGAGCGGGTCGAAGGCGACGAAAGAGGCCATCGAACTGCTCGAAGCGGTCGGGATTCCGGACGCGCACCGCCGCGTCCGCGAGTACCCCCACCAGTTCTCCGGCGGGATGCGCCAGCGCGCCGTCATCGCGATGGCGCTCGCGTGCGACCCCGAACTGCTCATCTGCGACGAGCCGACGACGGCGCTCGACGTGACCATCCAGGCGCAGATTCTGGAACTCCTCGAAGAGCTTCAGGAGGAACGCGACCTCGGCATCATGTTCATCACCCACGACATGGGCGTCATCGCCGAAATCGCCGACCGCGTCAACGTGATGTACGCGGGCGAAATCGTCGAGAGCGCACCCGTCGTCGAACTGTTCGAGTCGCCGAAACACCCCTACACGCAGGGGCTTCTCAACTCCATCCCCGGACAGGGGCTCGACGAGGACGAGCGCCTCGCGACCATCGAGGGCGACGTGCCGACACCCAACGAGGACCCGACGTACTGTCGGTTCGCCCCCCGGTGTCCGAAGGCGTTCGCCGAGTGCGACACGGTACATCCGGTCCCCGTCGACGTGGGCGACAGCGCGGACGACCACCGAGCGTCGTGTCTGCTGTACCCCGAGGACCTCCCGTCCGAGGAGGCGGTCGCCGTCCACCGCGAGGGCGGACAGCGCGGAGGTGACACGCGATGAGTACGACATCCACCGAAGAAGAGCGGAGCACCGAGGCGCGCGGAGACACCATCCTCGAGGTCAACGACCTCAAGACCTACTACGAGGACGGCGGCTTCCTCGGCAGCAACCCCGTGAAAGCGGTTGACGGCGTCTCGTTCGACATCCAGCGCGGCGAGACGCTCGGACTCGTCGGTGAGTCCGGCTGCGGGAAGTCCACGCTCGGTCGCACGCTGATGCGCCTCGAAGAGGCCACCGCGGGCGAGGTCAAACTCAACGGCACGGATATCACCACGCTGTCCGGCTCGGACCTCAAGCAGTTCCGCAAGGACGTACAGATGGTGTTCCAGGACCCCGATTCGAGCCTCAACGAGCGGATGACCGTGGGCGAAATCGTCCGCGAGCCGCTCGACGTCCACGACTGGAAGACGCCGTCGGAGCGCCGCGAGCGCGTCCGCGAACTGCTCGAAACCGTCGGCCTGCAGGAACAGCACTACTACCGCTACCCGCACCAGTTCTCCGGCGGCCAGCGCCAGCGCATCGGCATCGCCCGCGCGCTCGCGCTCGAACCGGAGTTCATCATCCTCGACGAGCCGGTGTCGGCGCTCGACGTGTCCGTGCAGGCGAAGATTCTGAACCTGCTCGAAGACCTGCAAAACGAGTTCGGGCTGACGTACCTGTTTATCGCCCACGACCTCGCGGTCGTCCGCCACATCTGCGACCGCGTCGCCGTGATGTACCTCGGCAACATGATGGAAATCGGACCGGCGGACGAGATGTTCGACCAACCGGCGAACCCGTACACGCACGCGCTGTTGTCGTCGATTCCGGAGCCGGACCCGACTATCGAGCGCGACCGAATCACCCTCCGCGGAACGCCGCCGAGCCCGCGGGACCCGCCGGCGGGCTGTCCGTTCTCGACGCGCTGTCCGGTGAAGATTCGCCCGGAGGCGTACAGAGACATGGACCCAGAGCTCTGGGAGCGCATCGAGGTCTTCCGCGAGGTGCTGCGGGAGCGCTCGCGCGCCGACCCCTCGTTGAGCGACCGCGTCCGGAAACTGCTCGGCCGCGAGAGCCACCGCGCCGGGATGGACGAAATCATCCCCGAACTGTTCGGCGAACTGGACGTGCCCTCGAGCGTGATGACCCACATCCGCGAGGCCGCCGATTACGCCGAAAACGACGACGAGGACGCCGCACAGACCTACCTCCACGAGGAGTTCGGGAGCGTCTGTGACCACGAGCGACCCGACCAGCTCACGGTCGGCAACCGGGGGCGCTTGAGCCTCTGTCACCGTCACGAACCCGAGTACGAAGAGCCGGCGGCCGTCTTCGAGACGCTCGTTCAATAGCCATGGAGTTCGACCCACGCCGCTTCGGCGTCAAGACCATCGACGCCGTGGTCTACGCCGTCTCCCTCACCGGCGTGGTGTTCGTCGTGACCGCCCTCGTGAGCACGCTCGCCGGCAACGGACTGCCCGGCGCGAAGTGGCTCATGTTCTTTCTCGGGTTCGCCATGTTCGGCTACGCGTCGCTGAAGGTCCGCCCGAAGGCGGCCTGGAAGGGCGGCGACGAAAACGGTGGCACCGACGGCGGCCTGTTCTCGGGGAGCGACGAGCCCGTCGGCGTCGAGAAACTCGTCGGGAACGCGCTCGACGCGGTACTGCCGCCGCGACTGCGACCCGCGAACAGCGACGAGCGGCCGTCGAGCGGGGTGAAACTCCTCCTCGCGTCGGTCTGTATCCTCGCGGCCTCGTACGCGATGGAGGTCGTCTTCGGCATCAACTACTGACCGCCTCGGACCCCCGTGGCCTTCGATGCCTTTTACCATATACGTCGTCCAGAACGGGTATGGCCGAACTCGGAGACGACGAGACGCCCGATGTCGAACGAATCGCCAGCGAGGCGGACCGCCGCCGCGAGGCGTGGGGCGCGACGCTCGACGACATGACAGCGATGGCCGACGAGTTCGAAGCCGACGGGTGGGAGACGGTCCGCATCCCGGCGGGCGACAGCGGTCCGTTCGGTCCCTCCAGCGGCAAGGGCGACGAGGGGGCGTTCGGCCTCGCGTACGTCATTCCCGGCGACAAGGCCGAGACGGTCGCCGACCTGTTCGAAGCGACATCGTTCCCCGAGTACGAGGTGTACCGCGCGGAGAACGACGGCCGCGTCTACATGGTGACGGCGCTGTTCTCGCCGGACGCCGAGACCGCTATCTTCCTCGCGGGCGCGTGGGACCTCCGCGAGGCGCTCGAGTGTGCGACCGTCGCCGTCGAGGAAGGGCGGATGTACACCTACCTGCAGAAGCTCGACGGCACCGTCGTCGGCGTCGTCGAGCACGACGACCCCGAGAAGTTCTTCCCCAACCTCGACGCGATTCGGCGATACGCGCCGAACAGCGGCGACGACGAGGCCGAAGGCGACGCCAGCGACGACAACTGAGTCGGGGGCGTCCCGCTTTCGTTTTCGGAGGACTCGCGACGCTCCCGCGAGCGGCGGCGGACGCCTGTCAACGAACCGAAAGCGTTCGCAGAGTACATTAGGCGGGGGGAAGAAAGCGGGTGTATGAAAGTAGCCGACGCGATGACCCGCGGTGAGGAGGTCGTGACGGTGTCCCTGCCGGGCACCCGCGACGACGTTCTGGAATACCTCCAAGAGCGTGGGTTCTCTTCTGTTCCTGTGGTGAAAGAGACCGACGAGGGGACGAAGTACCGAGGGCTCATCTCTCGGGAGGACCTCATCGAACACCCCGACGAGGACCAGCTGGCGGTGCTCGTCCGCGAGGTGCCGACCGCGAGCGCCGACGACGACCTCGAAGCGGCGGCCGCGACGATGGTCTCGGAGGGCGCGCGCCGAATCCCCGTCGTCGACGGCGACGCCATCGAGGGCATCCTCACCGTCACCGACGTGGTCCGGGCCATCGCCCGCGGCGACATCGACGGCGAGACCGAGGTCGGCGACCTCGCCGCCCGCGACGTGAACACGACGTACGTCGACGTCCCCCTGCACATCGTCGAGCGCGAGATATTCTACGCGAACGTTCCCTACGCGGTCGTCCTCGACGACGAGGCCTCGCTGGCCGGCATCGTGACCGAAGTCGACATCATCGAGGTCGCCCGCGTCGTCGAAGGCGAGGCCGGCACCGGCGACTCGGTCGCCAACCAAGACGACGAGTGGATGTGGGAGGGAATCAAGGCGGTCGGCAACCGTTACATCCCGACCCGGAACGTCGAGATTCCGGCCGAGCCGGTCTCGAAGTTCATGACCGACGACCTCGTGAGCGTCCCGACGCGCGCCACCGCCAAGGACGCCGCCCAGACGATGATTCGCGAGGACATCGAGCAGATTCCGCTCGTCTCCGGCGACGAACTCATCGGCATCGTCCGCGACATCAACCTGCTGGAGGCGCTGTATGAGTGAGGGCGACGAGTCCGCCGCGCTCACCGAACTCGCGAAGCGCCGAGGCTTCTTCTTCGGCTCCTCGGAGGCCTACGGCGGCGTCGGCGGGTTCTACACCTACGGCCCGCAGGGCGCGGCCCTGAAGTCCAACGTCGAAGAGGCGTGGCGCGAGCGCTTCGCCGTCCAGGAGGGTAACCTCGAAATCGAAGCGCCGACCATCATGCCCGAACCCGTCTTCGAGGCGTCGGGCCACCTCGACGGCTTCGACGACATGCTCGTCGAGTGCGCCGAGTGCGGCGAGTCCCACCGCGCGGACCACCTCATCGAGGACAACTCCGAACTGGAGGACGCGGAGACGCTGTCGCCCGAGGAGGCGGCGGAGAAAATCGCCGACCTCGGCCTCGTCTGTCCGACCTGCGGCGCGGACCTCGCCGGCCAGTCGGTCGAGGACTTCAACCTCATGTTCGAGACGAACATCGGCCCCGGCTCCTCGACGCCGGGCTACCTCCGCCCCGAGACGGCGCAGGGCATCTTCGTGGAGTTCCCGCGCATCAAGGAGTACGCGCGCAACAGCCTCCCGTTCGGCGTGACGCAGGTCGGCCGCGCCTACCGTAACGAGATTTCGCCGCGGAAGAGCATCGTCCGCACCCGCGAGTTCACGCAGGCCGAACTGGAGCACTTCATCGACCCCGAGCGCGACGAGGCCGACCTCTCCGCGGTCGAGGACGTGGAGGTGCTCCTGTACCCCGCGACCGAGCAGGAGGCCGACGACGGCGACTACGTCGAGACGACCATCGGCGAGGCCGTCGAGGACGGCGTCATCGGCAACGCGTGGCTCGGCTACTTCCTCGGCATCGCCCAGGAGTGGTACGAGACGGTCGGCGTCGACATGGACCGCTTCCGCTTCCGCCAGCACCTCGCGGGCGAGCGCGCCCACTACTCCTCGGACTGCTGGGACGCCGAGAGCGAAGTCGACGGCGACTGGATAGAAATCGCGGGCTTCTCGTACCGCAGCGACTACGACCTCTCGAAGCACGGCGAGTACGGTGACGACGACTTCACCGTCTTCCAGCAGTACGACGAGCCGAAGACGGTCGAGCGCGCCGTCGTCGACCCCGACATGGCGACGCTCGGCCCCGAGTTCGGCGCGCAGGCCGCCGACGTGGCCGAGGCGCTGGAGACGCTCGCCGAGCGCGACCCCGACGCCTTCGACGCCGACGAGGTGACCCTCGACATCGACGGCGAGGACATCACCGTCGACACCGACGTGGCGAACTTCTCGGTCGAGACGCAGACCGAGGCGGGCGAGCACATCACGCCCCACGTGGTCGAGCCCTCGTTCGGTATCGACCGCACGGTGTACACGCTCCTCGCGCACGCGTACGAGACCGACGAGGTCGACGGCGAGGCGCGGAGCTACCTCTCGCTTTCGCCCTCGGTCGCGCCGACGAACGTCGGCGTCTTCCCGCTCGTGAGCAACGTCGACGAACTGGTCGACCTCGCCGACGACGTGGCCGCCGAACTCCGCGCGGCCGGCTTCGCGGTCGTCTACGACGACTCGGGGAGCATCGGTCGGCGCTACCGCCGACAGGACGAGGTGGGCACGCCGTTCTGCATCACCATCGACCGCGACGGGCTCGAAGGCGACGGCGCGAACACCGTCACCATCCGCGAGCGCGACAGCGGAAAGCAAGTCCGACTGCCCGTCGACGACCTCGTCGGAACGCTCGTCGGCCTGCGCGCCGGCACCGCCTCGTTCGACGACGTGCTCGACGAGAACGAGGTCGTCGAGGCGTAACCCGCCGTGGGGCGACCGAACACCGCCGAGGTGAAACGGCGACTGGTCCACGCGAGCGGCTCGGGGATGCCGCTTTTGTACCTCCTCGGGCTGGTCGAGTGGCGTACCCTCGGGTATCTGTTCGTCTTCCTCGCGGCGGTCGTCAGCGTCCTCGAACTGCTCCGGCTGTTCGGCGGCCTCGACTGGGCCATCTACGACGACCTCACCCGCGAGTACGAGCAGGACAACGTCGCCGGCTACGCGCTGTACGTCTACAGCCAGACCGCCGTCGCGCTGGTGTTCGGCCCCCACGTCGCCATTCCGGGGATGCTCATGCTCACCATCGGCGACCCGATAAGCGGCCTCCTCGGCTCCGCCCCGGTCGGCGAACTGAAGTCGGCGCGGACGCTCGCGGCGATGTTCGCGGTCTGTTTCGTCCTCGCCGCGCCGTTCGTGATTCCCGTCTCGGGAGTCGTCGCGGGCGGCCTCGCCGCGGCCGTCGGAGCCGCCGGGGCGACGCTGGCCGACGGCGCGAAGCCGGTCGTCGCCGGCTACGTCATCGACGACAACCTCTCGATTCCGCCGGTCGCCTGTACCGCCATCGCGGTGACGCTCTGGCTGCTCGCCTGAGCGGAACGCGGTCGGCGTTCGGGCGTCGGTCCGTGATGCGATTTTATTTCGGTCGGCGACGAACCGGACAGTCATGACTGTCTACGAGAGCGACCTTCCGGGCGTCGGGAAGAAACACGAGGTAGAACTCGGCGACGGCTCCCGACTCGTCATCGTGACGCACAACACCGGCAAACGGGAGGTGTTCCGGCGTCCGAACGCCGACAGCGACTCCGAGAAGCTGTTCGAGCTCACCGACAAACTCGCCCGGCAGGTGGGGACGCTCCTCGAAGGCGCGTACTTCCAGCCGGTCCAGACGGAGAACATCGAGACGCTTCTCGGCGGGGACACGCTCATCGAGTGGGTGGAAGTCGGTGCCGGTTCCGAGGTAGCGGGCAAGACCCTCGGCGAGTCCGACCTCCGGCAGGCGACCGGCGCGTCCGTCATCGCCATCGAGCGCGGCGACGAGGTCATCACGTCGCCCGGCGGCGACGCGATGGTCGAAGCCGGCGACACGCTGGTCGTCATCGGTCCGAAGGCGGCCTGCCGCGACTTCACAGCGCTCGTCAAAGGGACCTGATGGCGGCGGCGCTGCTCGAATTCGGCTACCTGTTCGCCGTCCTCGCGGTCGTCGGAGCGGTCGCGCTCCGCCTCGGCCTGTCGGTGATTCCCCTCTACGTCGTCGGCGGCGTCGTCGCCGGGCCGTACGTCGCCGGGCGGTTCGGCCTCCCGTACGTCCCGAACGACGAGGTGGTGGCGATTCTGGCGGAGCTCGGTATCGTCCTCCTCCTGTTTTTCCTCGGGTTGGAGTTCAGCCTCGACCGACTCCGGTCGTCGGGGGCGAAAATCGGCCGCGCGGGCGTCATCGACCTCGCGGTGAACCTGCCAATCGGCATCGCCATCGGTCTCGTCCTCGGGTGGTCGCCGGTGGAGGCGCTGCTGCTCGGCGGCATCGTCTACATCTCGTCGTCGGCCATCGTGACGAAGACGCTCATCGACCTCGGATGGATCGCGGACCCCGAGTCGGAGCCGATTCTGGGCACGCTCGTCTTCGAGGACCTCGCCATCGCGGTCTACCTCGCGGTCGTCACCTCGCTCGTGCTCGGCGGCGACGGCGGCGTCGCGGCCATCGGTCGCTCGCTCGCCATCGCCTTCGGCTTCCTCGGCCTCCTGTTCGTGGCCGTCCAGTACGGGACGGCGCTTTTCGCCCGCGTCCTCGACGTGGAGAACGAGGAGGCGTTCGTCCTGCGGGCGCTCGCGGTCGTCGTTCCCATCTCGGGTGCGGCGCTCGCGCTCGGGGTGAGCGAGGCCGTCGCGGCGTTCTTCGTCGGGATGGGCTTTTCGACGAGCGGCCACCGGGAGCGACTCGAACACCTGCTCGTCTCGGTCCGCGACGTGTTCGCCGCGGTGTTCTTCTTCTGGATCGGCCTCGGTACCGACCCGACGCTGTTGGCGGCGGCGGCCGTCCCGCTCGCCATCGCGGTCGTCGTGTCGACGCCGTCGAAGATTCTCTCGGGCTATTTCGGCGGTCGGGCGTACGACCTCTCGGCGCACCGGTCGCTCCGGGTCGGCGTCGGGTTGGTGCCGCGCGGCGAGTTCTCGCTCGTCATCGCGGCGCTGGCCGCCGCGGGGACGACGCCGGTGATGCGCGAAATCATCCCGGCGTTCGCGGTCGGCTACGTCTTCGTCATGAGCGCGCTCGGAACGGTGCTGATGCAGCGGTCGGACCTCGTGGAGCGACTCGTGTTCCGCGGCGGCGCGGCGGACGGAGATGTCTCGACCGAGAGCGCCTGACTCGCCCCGGCGCGGCGTTTTCGACCCGTCGACGCCGACCGATCCGAACGGCCACAGAACACTTATCCGAGGAGTCGTCACGTTGCGGGTGCTATGACCCTTATCGAGTGGCTCATCATCGCAGTCGTCGTGCTCGCGATTATCGCGCTCGTGGTCGCGCTCGTCGACAACGAACTACTGGTCGAACTCGCCGGGGAGTTGCTCGACTGAGGAAACGTTTGCGTCGCCGGAAGCGTTTAATAGGGAAGACGTCGTAGCGTTTCGCAACCATGGCGACTCGCAGCACCTTCGCCACTTTTGCCCCGCTGCGAGCCGCGGCTGTCCGACCCCGACGACGGGCCCTTTAGGGCCACAATCATCATCTCCTTCGGGACACGTCGAAATCGCTAATCACCTATTTTCGTGCCTATAGGCATCTCTACTACTTAATTTCAGAAATTGAATGCAAAGAATTTATCTGTATGTCCCCGCCACAGACGAGTACATGAAGAAAGTCGCACTCGCGTTCTCGGGCGGACTCGACACAACAGTCTGCGTCCCGATTCTCGAAGAGGAGTACGGATACGACGAAGTCGTCGGCGTCACCGTCGACGTCGGCCAGCCGGAAGAGGAGTTCGAGGAGGCCTACGAGACGGCCGAGGCCCTCGGGCTGGAACACTACGTCGTCGACGCGAAACAGGAGTTCGCACAGCTCTGTCTCGACTCGGTGTGCGCCAACGCGGACTATCAGGGCTATCCGCTCGGCACCGCGCTCGCGCGTCCGGTCATCGCCAAGGCCATCCTCGGACTCGCCGAAGAGAAGGACTGTGACGGCATCGCCCACGGCTGTACGGGCAAGGGCAACGACCAGCTTCGCTTCGAAGCGGTCTGGCGCGCCTCCGACCTCGAAGTCATCGCACCCGTCCGCGAGATGGGCATGACCCGCGAGTGGGAAATCGAGTACGCCGCCGAGAAGGACCTCCCGGTGCAGGGCGGCAACGAGGGCGTCTGGTCCATCGACACGAACCTCTGGAGCCGTTCCATCGAGGGCGGCAACCTCGAAGACCCCGGCTACGTCCCGCCGGAGGACATCTACGAGTGGACCGACCAGCCGTCCGACGAGACGGAACTCATCGAAATCGCGTTCGAAGACGGCTACCCGGTCGCCGTCGACGACGAGGAGATGGAGCCCCTCGAACTCATCTCGTTCCTCAACGAGAAGGCCGGCAAGCACGGCGTCGGCCGCACCGACATGATGGAAGACCGCATGCTCGGCCTCAAGGTGCGCGAGAACTACGAGCACCCGGCCGCGACGACGCTCCTGAACGCCCACGAGGCGCTCGAAGGGCTCGTCCTCACGAAGGAGGAACGCGACTTCAAGGCCACCGTGGACAACGAGTGGTCCCAGAAGGCCTACGAGGGCCTCATCGACGCCCCGCTCGTGGGCGCGCTGAACGCCTTCCTCGAGAAGACCCAAGAGCGCGTCACGGGCACCGTGACCATCAAGTTCGAGGGCGGGCAGGCCCGCCCGGTCGGTCGCAAATCCGAGTACGCCGCGTACTCCGAGTCCGCCGCCTCCTTCAACACGGAGACGGTCGACGGCATCGAACAGGCCGACGCGACGGGCGTCGCCAAGTACCACGGCTTCCAGGCGCGCCTCGCCAACCAGAGCGCGAAGAAGGAAAAGCCCGAACTCGCCGCAGACGGCGGTAGCGACGAGTAAGATGGCAGGCGAGGACGGCGACTCCGAGGGCGTCATCCGCCGGGACCGCTTCAGCGGCGGCCCCGCCCGCGGGTTCATGTCGAGCCTCGCGGCCGACGAACGCATCTTCGAGGCCGACCTCGCCGTCGACCGGGCGCACGTCGTGATGCTCGCGTCGCAGGACATCATCGAGTCCGAGGTCGCGAGCGAGATTCTCGCCGCGCTGGACGAGGTCGAGGCCGCGGGCCACGACGCGCTTTCGGGCGGCGAAGACGTTCACGAGGCCATCGAGGCCGCCGTCATCGACATCGTCGGCCCCGACGGCGGGAAGATGCACACCGCCCGCTCGCGCAACGACGAGGTGGCGACCTGCATCCGCTACCGTCTGCGCGAGGACGTGCTTTCGGCCCTCGACGCCGCGCTCGCTCTGCGCGAGTCGTTACTCGAGACGGCCGCGGCACACACCGAGACGGTGATGCCCGGCTACACGCACCTCCAGCCCGCGCAACCGACGACGGTCGCGCACTTCCTCCTCTCGTACGAACGGGCGGTCGCCCGCGACTGCGCCCGCCTCATGTGCGCGTACGAGCGCATCAACCAGTCGCCGCTCGGGTCGGCGGCGTTCGCGGGCACGCCCTTCGACGTGAACCGCGAACTCGTGTCCGACCTGCTCGGCTTCGACCGCGTGATGGAGAACTCGATGGACGCCTCGGCGACCCGCGACTTCCTCGCGGAGACGCTGTCGGCGCTCACGACCCACGCGGTCACGCTCTCCGGCCTCGCCGAGGACCTCGTGATATTCTCGAACAAGGGCCTCGTCGAGCTGTCGGACGACTACTCGTCGACCTCCTCTATCATGCCGCAGAAGAAGAACCCCGACACGATGGAACTCGTCCGCGCCGTCGCGGGCGACGCCGTCGGGGAACTCACCGGCCTCCTGACGACGCTGAAGGGACTGCCGCGCGCGTACAACCGCGACCTGCAGCGCGCCCACAAACACGCGTTCCGCACCGTCGACGACGTGGCCGAGGCGGCCGCGGTGGCCGCCGGCGCGGTCGGGTCTGCGACGTGGCCTGAGGACGAACTCGCCGCGGCCGCGGGCGACGGCTTTTCGACCGCGACCGGCGTGGCGGACCTGCTGGCGATGGCCGGCCTGCCGTTCCGCACGGCCCACGAGGTCGTCGCGGAGGCGGCCGCCCGCTCGGAGGGAACGCCCGACGTGGCAACACTTGACGCCGTCGCTACGGACGTATTAGGTGAGTCACTCTTTACGCACGTGACAGCCGAGGCCGTCGAAGCCGCGCTCGACCCGACCGAGAGCGTGGCGAGTCGCGATTCGGTCGGCGGGCCCGCGCCCGCCGCCGTGGAGGCGACGCTCTCGACGGCCCGCGACGAGCTCTCGGACGACGCCGCCGCCGTCGCCGACGCGCGCGACTCGCTCGCCGCGGCGGCCGAGGGTCTCGAAAAGGAGGTTTCGAGCTATGTCTGAGTTCACGGACGCGACGCCCGCCGGTCTGCTCCGACGACCGCGAGCGACCGCGCCGCGACGACCGGCGGGGCTCCGACGACCCCGACCGGAACCCCGACGACGACCACGCCCGACGCGGGGGACGGGTCGACCGGTCCGACGACCGGTCCCGTCTCCGGCGTCGAGTGAGCGTGGCACCCAAGCTCGACGCGTCGTTCGGCCGACCCGTATTGTCGGCCGATTCGACAGATAACACCCGTTAGAGACTTCTTTGCGTTCATTTTTGTCGTGTAATTTTCGACGGCTTTAATACCGTCCGTCGACCAGCCACGGATGTAATGAGCGACACCATCACCGCGGAAGACCCGCTGAGTGGAGAGGAAATCGAGCTGCCTGCCGACGTCGAAGTCGGCGAAATCATCGACAGCCCCGCCACGGGCGCAGAGCTTGAGGTCGTCTCCCTCGACCCCGTGACACTCGAAGAAGCGCCCGAACTCGAAGAGGACTGGGGAGAGTAAATTGCACGTTGGACTGCTCTATTCCCGGATTCGCCGCGACGAGAAGCTCCTGCTCAACGAGCTTCGCGACCGCGGCCACGAGGTGACGAAGATAGACGTTCGGAAAGAGCAGTTCGACCTCACGGAGCCGCCGGAATCGTTCGACGGACTCGACGTGGTGGTCGACCGCTGTCTGGCGACGAGCAGGAGCATCTACATCACGCGCTTCCTGCAGTCGTACGGAATCCCGGTCGTCAACTCCCACGAGACCGCCGACGTCTGCGCCGACAAGGCGAAAAACAGCCTCGCGCTCGCGGACGCGGGCGTCCCCACGCCGAACACGAAAGTGGCCTTCACGGTCGACTCGGCGATGGAAATCGTCGAGGAGTTCGGCTACCCCTGCGTCCTCAAGCCGGTCGTCGGCTCGTGGGGTCGCCTGATGGCGAAAATCGACTCCGAGTCGGCCGCCGAGGCTATCCTCGAACACAAGTCGACGCTCGGCAACTACGAGCACAAGGTGTTCTACATCCAGGAGTTCGTCGAGAAGCCGGGCCGCGACATCCGCGTGCTCGCCACCGACGGCGAACCCGTGGCCGCGATGGTCCGCTCGTCGGACCACTGGCTCACGAACGCCGCGAAGGGCGCGAGCGTCGACGAGTTCGAACTCGACGACCGCGCGAAGGAACTCGTCAAGCAGGCGTCCGACGCGGTCGGCGGCGGCCTCCTCGGCGTCGACCTCATGGAGACGGGAGACGACTACACCGTCCACGAAGTCAACCACACCGTCGAGTTCAAGGCGCTCAACGACGCCGTCGAGACGGACGTTCCCGCGACGGTCGTCGACTGGCTCGAAGCGAAGGTCGACGGCGAGCAGTCGCTGGCGGAGGTCTCGGCGTGAGCGAACAGCTCACCGCGGGCGTCGTCGGCGGCTCCGGCTTCACCGGCGGCGAACTGCTCCGCCTGCTCGACGGCCACCCGAACTTCGACGTCGAACAGGCGACGAGCCGCTCCTACGAGCGCAAGACCGTCGGACACGTCCACCCGAACCTTCGTCACCTCGACCTCCGTTTCACCTCGCCGGAGGACCTCGAATCAGTCGACGTGCTGTTCACGGCGACGCCCCACGGCGTCTCGATGGAGCACATCGACGCCTTTCAGGACGCGGCGGACACCGTCGTCGACCTCTCTGCGGACTTCCGTCTCTCCGAGGCGGCGCAGTACGACGAGTGGTACGACGGCCACGTCTGCCCCGAATACCTCGAACAGTCGGAGTACGCGCTCCCCGAACTGAACCGCGAGAACCTCCCCGGCGCGGACCTCATCGCCGCGGGCGGCTGTAACGCGACCGCGACGATTCTCGGCCTCAAGCCGCTTTTCGACGCCGGCATCCTCTCCGGCGACGAGCAGGTCGTCGTGGACGTGAAAGTCGGCTCGTCGGAGGGCGGCGCGGGCGCGAGCAAGGCGTCGTCGCACGCCGAGCGCTCGGGCATCGTCCGCCCCTACGCGCCGACCGGCCACCGCCACGAGGCCGAAATCGAGGAGTACCTCGGCCTCTCGGTCTCGTTTACCGTCCACGCGGTCGACATGGTCCGCGGCGCGGCGGCGACCTGTCACGTCTTCCCCGACGGCCCCGTCTCGAAGGGCGACATGTGGAAAGCGTTCCGCGGCTCCTACGGCGACGAACCCTTCATGCGCACCGTCGCCGGCGGCGGCGGCGTCTACCGCTACCCGGAACCGAAGTCGGTCGCCGGGACGAACTTCGGCGAGGTCGGCTTCGAAATCGACCCCGGAAACCGACGACTCGTCGTCTTCTCGGCCATCGACAACATGATGAAAGGCTCCGCGGGGCAGGCGGTCCACGCCGCCAACATCGCGCTCGGGCTGGAGGAGACCGCCGGACTCGACTTCACCGGCTTCCACCCCATCGGCTCGCCCTGACCGCACCGCCCCCGAACGCTCGCCCCGACCCACGATTTACGCACCATTTCGACTATGACAGGATACACACGCGAGGAACTGCTCGCGGCACACGAACAGCTCGTCGACAACGAAGACAACCTCATCGCCGACGGCGGTATCGGAATCGGAGATTCCGGTACCTCGTCAGCGCTCCGTGCTGACGGCGGCAAGGAGCCGCCGGTCGTCGTCAAAATCGGCGGCGCGAAGGCCGTCGACCCGCAGGGAGCCGTCTCCGACGTGGCCCACCTCGTCGCCAACGGCACCGACGTGGTCGTCGTCCACGGCGGCTCGACCGCCGTCGACGAGACGCTCGAAGAACTCGGCGAGGAGCCGACGTACGTCGAGTCGCCCTCGGGCGTCTCCGGGCGCTTCACCGACGAGCGCACCATGGAGGTCTTCTCGATGGTGATGCCCGGCAAGCTCAACACGGACCTGACGGCGCTGTTCCGCGAGGCGGGCGTCGACGCGCTCGGCCTCTCGGGCGTCGACGGCGGCCTCCTGACCGGCCCGCGCAAGTCGGCCGTCCGCGTTATCGAAGACGGCAAGAAGAAAATCAAGCGCGGCGACCACTCCGGGAAGATTACCTCGGTGAACGCGACGCTCCTCGAAACGCTCCTCGACGGCGGCTACACGCCCGTCGTGACCGTTCCGATGCTCGCCGACGACGGCGTGCCGGTCAACGCCGACGCCGACCGCGCCGCCGCCGCGGTCGCGGGCGCGCTCGGCGCGAAGCTCGTCGTCCTCACCGACGTGAAGGGCGTCTACGCCGACCCCGACGACGAGTCCACGCTCATCGAGACGGCCGACACGCCCGAGGAGTTCTCGGCGCTCGAATCGGCCGCCGAGGGGTTCATGACGAAGAAGGTCATGGCCGCGAAGGAGGCGCTCGACGGCGGGGCCGCCGAGGTCATCGTCTCCGACGCGAACCTGAACGACCCCATCGTGACCGCGCTCAACGACGGCGGCACGCACGTGACGCCCGGTGCGCTGGTCGAAACCGAGGAGGCTGAGCAGTAATGTCTGGATTCGTCTTCAACGAGAAGCCCATCGCCATCGAGTCCGGCGAGGGGCCGTATCTCTACTCGGACGACGGCACCGAGTACCTCGACTTCGGCGCGAGCTACGCCGTCGCGGCGCTCGGCCACTCTCACCCTGCGGTCACCTCGGCGATTCAAGAGCAGGCCGCGAAGCTGACCTACGTGCAGGCGTCGTACCCCGTCGAGGTCCGCACCGAACTCTACGAGAAGCTGGCGACGCTCGCGCCCGGCGACATCTCGAACGTCTGGCTCTGTAACTCCGGCACCGAGGCCAACGAGGCGGCGATGAAGTTCGCCCGCTCGGCGACCGGCCGCCAGAAGATTATCGCCACGAAGCGCGCGTTCCACGGCCGCACCCTCGGGAGCCTCGCGCTCACGTGGAAGCAGAAGTACAAAAAGCCCTACGAGCCGGTCGCCGGCGGCGTCGAATTCGTCAGCTACGGCGACGAGGAGGAGCTCGCCGAGGCCATCGACGACGAGACGGCCGCGGTCTTCTTAGAGCCGATTCAGGGTGAAGGCGGCATCAACCCCGCCGCGGCGGAGTACCTCCAGACCGCCCGCGACCTGACCGACGACGCCGGCGCGGCGCTCGTCTTCGACGAGATTCAGACCGGTATCGGTCGCACCGGGTCGCTGTGGGCCTGCGAGAACGCCGGCGTCGTCCCCGACATCCTGACGAGTGCGAAGGGCATCGCCAACGGACTGCCGCTCGGCGCGACGCTCTGTGCCGACTGGATCGCGGACGGCGCGGCCTCCCACGGCTCGACGTTCTCCGGCGGTCCCGTGGTCTGCGCGGCGGCGAACGCCACCCTCGACACCATCGTCGAAGAGGACCTGCCCGGCCACGCGGCCGCGGTGGGCGACTACCTCACGACGGAGCTCGAAGCCGCCGTCGAGGAACACGACCTGCCGGTCCGCGAGGTCCGCGGCGACGGCCTCATGGTCGGCGTCGAGGTCAAGCGCGGCGCGAACCGCACGCTGAAGCACCTCGCGCTGTCCGAGCAGTTGCTCGCGCTCCCCGCGGGCCGGACGGTCGTCCGGTTCCTGCCGCCGCTCGTCATCGAAGAGGAACACGCCGACCGCGCGGTCGACGCCATGACGAACGTGTTATCATGAACGCCGAAATCGACCGCGAGGACGGCGGCGAGGCGGAAGCGGAGACCGAGACGGAGTCAGTGGCTGAGTCGCAGTCGCAGTCGGAGACGACGCCCGACGCCGAGGTCGATGCCGGCGTGACCCCCGACGCGGACGCCGACACCGACGCCCTCGACGAGGGCGAGTGGGTCGACGCGCGCCACCTCCTCTACGACATGGTCTCGACGCCCTCGGTTTCGGGGGACGAGGAGGCGGCCGCCGAGGTCCTGAAGGCGTTCTTCGAGGCGCACGACCGCGAGGTCTGGATAGACGAGGTCGGCAACGTCCGCGCGCCGGCCGACGACGCGGTGCTCCTCACCTCCCACATCGACACCGTCCCCGGCGACGTGCCGGTGAAGATAGAAGACGGCGTCCTCTGGGGTCGCGGCAGCGTCGACGCGACGGGGCCGCTCTGCTCGATGGCCGCGGCGGCCGTCGAGACGGGCGTCTCGTTCGTCGGCGTCGTCGGCGAGGAGACCTCCTCGCGCGGCGCGTGGCACCTCGTGGAGGACCGCGAGGAGCCCGACGCGGTCGTCAACGGCGAGCCCTCGGGCTGGGACGGCGTCACGCTCGGCTACCGCGGGTTCCTCTCGGGAACGTACATCGCGACGAGCGAACTCGGCCACTCCTCGCGCCCCGAGGAGAACGCCATCCAGTCCGCGGTCGCGTGGTGGTCCCGCGTGGCCGACTTCTTCGACGAGGAGCGCGACGGCGTCTTCGACACGGTGACGACCAAGCCCGTGACGTTCGACGGCGGCCCGACCGACGACGGTCTCGCGGTCGAGGCGACGGTGGACGTGCAGTTCCGCGTCCCGCCGCGGCTCTCCATCGACGACGTGCGCGAGGTCGCGGAGGGCGAACTCACCCGCGGCGGCGTCCACTGGAACAAGCCCATCCCGCCGGTCATGATGAGCCCGCGGACCGACGTGGCGCGGGCGTTCCGCGTGGCCATCCGCAACGTCGGCGGCGTGAAGCCCCGGCTCCTCCGGAAGACCGGGACCAGCGACATGAACATCTTCGCCGGCACGTGGGACTGCCCGATGGCGACCTACGGTCCCGGCGACTCGGACCTCGACCACGCCCCGAACGAACACCTCGACCTCGCCGAGTTCGACAGCGCCATCGACGTGCTCGTCGACGTGTGCGAGCGCCTCGCGGACGACTGAGGCGGGCGGCAGCGACGACCGACCGAGACGGCGAACCGACACGGAGACACGACACACGACACAATGCTCGAAACCACCCACTTCACCGACATCGACGACATCAGCGCATCGGAGTTAGACCGCGTCCTCACCCGCGCCGCCGACATCAAGTCCGGCGACGACGAGACGCAGCTCACCCGAGCGACGCTGGCGATGCTCTTCGAGAAGCCGAGTACCCGGACGCGTGTCTCCTTCGAGACGGGGATGACCGAACTGGGCGGCCACGCGCTGTTCCTCGGCCCCGAAGACATCCAGCTCGGCCACGGCGAGCCGCTTTCGGACACCGCGCGCGTGCTGGGTCGCTACGGCGACGCCATCATGGTCCGCCTGTTCGACCACGAGGACCTGCTCGAAATCGCCGAGCACTCCGACGCGCCGGTCATCAACGGCCTGACCGACGACGCCCACCCCTGCCAGACGCTCGCCGACCTGCTCACCATCCGCGAGCACGTCGGCGACTTCGACGAGGTGTCCGCGGCGTGGGTCGGCGACGGCAACAACGTCGGCCAGTCGTTCGTCCTCGGCTGCGCGATGGCCGGCATCGACCTCACCGTGGCGACGCCGCCGGACTACGGCGTCGACGACGACGTGCTCGAAAAGGCCGCCGAACTCGGCTCGACGCCGACGATTACGACCGACCCAGAGGAGGCCGTCGCCGACGCGGACGTGGTCTACACCGACGTGTGGATTTCGATGGGCCAGGAGGACCAGCGCCACGAGAAACTGCAGGCGTTCGAGGGATTCCAACTCAACGAGGACCTGCTTTCGGGCACCGACGCGAAGGTCATGCACTGCCTGCCGGCCCACCGCGGCGAGGAGATTACCGGCGACGTGCTCGAAGGCGAGCGCTCGCTCGTCTGGGACCAGGCGGAGAACCGCCTGCACGCCCAGAAGGGACTCATCGTCGAACTGCTCGAAGAATAGCAATCGGCTCCGCGGCGGTCGGGTCTCTTCTCAGAAGACGCCGTCGAGCGCGGGAACAGCGGTGTCGGGGGCTCCGAGCCTTTTAATCGGATGGCGGCCGAGATTCTCCCGTGGCCCACGCCAACGGCGCACCCGACGACGGCGACGCGGACGGAGCGTGGCGGTTCTTCCCGTACGACGAGCCCTACCCCAATCAGGAGGCGGCGATGTCCGGCATCGCCGACGCCCTCGACGACGAGCGGAACGTCCTCCTCGAAGGGGCGACCGGGACCGGGAAGACCATCTCCGCGCTCGTGCCCGCGCTCTCGTACGCCCGCGAGCACGACAAGACGGTCGTCATCACGACGAACGTCCACCAGCAGATGCGCCAGTTCGTCGAGGACGCCCGCGCCATCACCAGAGAGGAGGCCATCCGGGCGGTGGTGTTCCGCGGGAAGTCCTCGATGTGCCACATCGACGTGGGCTTTCAGGAGTGTCAGACCCTCCGCGATACGACCCGGAGCATCGTCGAAAAGGAGTCCGACAGGGCAGAACTCTCCGAGCAGGCGCAGTCGCTCCTCGACGGGATGCGCGAGGGCGAGTCCGGCGCGGCCGACGCGCGGAGCGCCGTCACGGACGAACTCGACAGCATCGACGACGAGCTGGAGGAGTTGAAGGAGGGCAACTACTGCGAGCACTACTACAACAACCTCGCGCGGAACACCGACGAGTTCTTCCAGTGGCTGTTCGACGACGTGCGGACGCCCGACGAGATTTTCGAGTACGCCGGGAAGCAGAACCTCTGCGGCTACGAGCTACTCAAGGAGGGCATGGAGGGCATCGACCTCGTCGTCTGCAACTACCACCACCTGCTCGACCCGATGATACGCGAGCAGTTCTTCCGGTGGTTGGACCGCGACCCCGACGACGTGATTACGGTGTTCGACGAGGCGCACAACATCGAGAGCGCGGCCCGCGACCACGCCAGTCGCGCGCTCACCGAGAACACGCTCGAGAGCGCGATGAACGAGCTGGAAGACGAAGACGACTCGCGGGCCGAGAGCGCCCGCAACGTCATCGGGACGTTCCTCGACTCGCTTCGCGACAGCTACGAGGAGGCGTTCGGCTTCGGCGAGCGCGAGCAGGTCGGCGAGAACTGGTACGACCTCTCTATCGCCAATCAGGGCCGCCGAGACGACCTGACGATGGAGTTCCTGCAGTCCTACGAGGGCCGCGGCATCGACGTGGAAGTCGAACTCGCGCTCCAGTTGGGCAAGCAGTTGGACGAACAGTACGAAGACGCGTACAAGAACGGCGAGGCGACGACGCGCAAGGAGTGCCAGACGCTGCAGGCGGCGAACTTCATCGCCGACTGGACGGAGATGGGCGGCGAACTCGGCCGCCATCCGATGCTGTCGGTCCGCCGCGACGGCGGCACCGACGAGATTTACGGCCGCGCAGAGCTGTACACCTGCATCCCGAGAGAGGTCACGAAAGAGCTGTTCGAGGAAGTTCACGCGAGCATCCTGATGTCGGCGACGCTCCGCCCGTTCGACGTGACGGAGGGGACCCTCGGGCTCAAAAACCCCGTCACGATGGCCTACGGCCTCGAATACCCCGAGGAGAACCGACGGACGTTTTCGGTCTCGCTGCCCGCGCTGTTCTCTTCCGAGCGCGACGACCCCGGCACGCAGGAGACCATCGAGGGGATGCTGGCCGACGCCGCCACGTTCACGCCGGGCAACACGCTCGTGTTCTTCCCGTCGTACGCCGAGGCGGAGCGCTACCACGAGCGTCTGCGGGCAAACCCGGACGTCGGCGCGGAGCTGTTCTTGGACGAACCGGGCGTCCGCGCCGAGGAGCTGCGCCGGGAGTTCGTCGACAAGAACGGCGCGGTGCTTCTCACCTCGCTTTGGGGGACGCTCGCCGAGGGCGTGAGCTTCGACGGCGACGACGCCCGGACGGTCGTGGTCGTCGGCGTTCCCTACCCGCATCTCTCCGAGCGACTGGAGGCGGTACAGGACGCCTACGACCGCGCCTACCGCGGTAAGAAGGACGCCGGCTGGCGCTACGCCGTCGAGATTCCGACGATTCGGAAGACCAGACAGGCGCTCGGCCGAGTCATCCGCGCGCCCGACGACTTCGGCGTTCGCGTGCTGGCCGACAAACGCTACACCCGCGAGAGCTCCTCGATGGGCAAGTACGGCGTCCGCGGGTCGTTCCCGGTCGAAGAGCGCGCCGAGATGGTCGACATCGCGCCGAACAAGCTCAAGTTCGCGATGCTGAACTTCTACAACGACCGCGACGCCTACGACGGCGACCCGCCGCGGCCCTGAGCGGGTCGCGGTCGGCGCGAAAAGTCGGCCGCGACCGCCGTGCGATTCTTACCTGTTCGAACCAACACAGGGTGATGAGTGCGACCCCTCCCGGACCGAAGGGCCTCCCGTTGTTCGGCGCGAGCAGACAGTACGCCCGCGACCCGTTTACGTTCCTGACGGCCGTCGCGGACGCCTACGGCGACGTGGTCCACTTCGACCTCGGCCCGCTCGACACCTACATGCTCACGAATCCGGCGGACGTCGAGACGGTGCTCGTGAGCGAGGCGTCGAAGTTCAGGAAGCCGCAGTTCCAGGACCGCGCCATCGGCGACCTGCTGGGCGACGGCCTGCTCATGAGCGAGGGCGCGACGTGGAAGAAACAGCGCCAACTCGCCCAGCCGGCGTTCGACGTGCGGCGCATCTCGACGATGACCGGCATGATGACCGACCGGACGGAGTCGATGCTGTCGTCGTGGGGCGACGGCGACGTGGTCGACGTGCAACTGGAGATGGCGCGGCTGACCGTCGAGATAATCGTCGACGCCATGTTCGGCACCGACCTCGACGACGAGCGCGTCCGGCGGGTACAGGAGAACCTCGAACCGCTCGGGGCGCGGTTCGAACCCGACCCGCTTCGGTTCCTGACGCCCGACTGGGCCCCGACGCGGGAGAACCGCCAGTACAAGGAGGCGCTGTCCGAACTCGAATCGCTCGTCTGGGACATCGTCGAGGAGCGCCGCGGGACCGAGTACGGCGAGACGCCGGCGTCGTCGGTGCCCGCCGACGCGACGGGCGACGACCGACCGATGGACCTGCTTTCGATTCTGCTCCGCGCCTACGACGAGGGCGAGCAGACCGAGAAGAACCTCCGCGACGAGCTGATGACGATGCTCCTCGCGGGCCACGACACGACGGCGCTGACGCTGACGTACGCGTGGTACCTGCTCTCGCAGCACCCCGAGGCGGAGGCGAAGCTCCACCGCGAACTGGACGAGGTGCTCGGCGGGCGGACGCCGACGTTCGAAGACGTTCGGAAGCTGGAGTACACCGAACGCATGCTGAACGAGGCGATGCGGCTGTACCCGCCGGTGTACGTCATGTTCCGCGAGCCGAAGGTGGACGTTCGTCTGGGCGGCTACCGCGTCCCGGAGGGCTCGGCCATCATGCTCCCGCAGTGGGTCGTCCACCGCTCGGAGCGCTGGTGGGACGACCCGCTTTCGTTCGACCCGGACCGCTGGGCACCCGAGCGGGCCGGCGACCGCCCGCGCTTCGCGTACTTCCCGTTCGGCGGGGGGCCGCGCCACTGCATCGGCAAGCACCTCTCGCTGCTCGAAGGGCGGCTCATCCTCGGCACCGTCGCCCAGCGGTACGAACTCGACTACGTCCGCGACGAGCCGTTCTCGCTTCGCGGGTCGCTGACGATGCACCCCGAAGAGCCGATGGGGATGCGGCTCCGGGCGCGCGACTGACGAGGCGGGACGGGGTGACACACCGGCGGTCGTCGCTTCGCCGACGGCGACGCGGTCGAATCCCCCCGTCAGGCCGGAAGCGAAATCGAGGCCGCGGTCTCGCGGAACGACGAGTCGTAGATGTCGAGCTGCGAGACGGTCCACTCGACGGGCTCGATGGACTGGCTCGCGACCGCGCGGGCGTCCGCGAGACTGCCGCCGCGGGCGAGCGTGACGTGCGGGACGTAGTCGTCGCCCTCCAGTCCGTCGACAGCGCCGAACTCGTCGGTGAGCGCGCGGTGCAGGTCGGCGAGGCCGGGGCTCTCGACAGCGAGATAGACGACCGGCGCGGCTCCGCGCGGCGGCGCTTCGAAGAATCGGACGTCGGTCACGCGGGCTTCGAACGCCGGCTGACCGGCGAGCACGCGCCGCAACTGTTCGTGTAAGCGGTCGAACTCGGTGTCTTCGAACCGCTTGCAGACGAGCGTGTGCCGGTCGCGAACCCGGTCGAACGGGGCGAGGTACGGAAACAGGTCGGACGCGAGGCGGGCGACCCGCCCCGGAACCGGGACGTTCAGACTGTACACGCCCGTGACTCACGCGAGAGACACAAAGGCGTATCGTCGCAGCGGGGGGTCAGATTCGGTCGAGCAGCCAGAGGACGATGAGCGCCGCGACGACGAGTCCCAGAATCGGCTGGAGCGGGCCGAGCAACGCGCCGAACAGCCCGAGCACCTCGCCGATGATTTCGAGCACGAGCCAGACGAGGACGAGCAGGAGGATGATTTTCAGCAGGTCCTCCACGTCGATTCGGCCGCGGTTCGTTCGCATACGGGGCGGTGGGTCGTTCGCGGACAAATAGCTGGTGGCCGGGTAGCTTTATTCCGCTTCGGTGTCACTCTCCACCATGGACAGCCTGTTCTACCAACTCGGGAAGCTCTCGGCGTCCTCGTCGTCGGGCGCGGGGCCGGTCGACAGCGAGCCCGGCCGAATCCCGCGTTGGCTTGGTCCCCTCGCCGTCGCGGTAATCGTCTTCGGCATCGCCGTCGTCGTCTTCCCCGTCACGCCGCTGACGCTCGCGGGATACGTCGTCCTCGCGCTCGCCGTCGCCGCGGTGTACGACGCGGTCGAAATCGTGCAGGCGTACGAAAAGCGGACGCTGACCGTGTTCGGCGACTACAAGGGCATCCTCGAACCGGGGCTGAACGTCGTCCCGCCGTTCGTCTCGAAGACCTACCGCTTCGACATGCGAACCCAGACGCTCGACGTGCCCTCCCAAGAGGCCATCACGGAGGACAACTCACCGGTGACGGCGGACGCCGTCGTCTACATCCGCGTGATGGACCCCGAGCGCGCCTTCCTGCAGGTCGACAACTACCGCCGGGCCGTCTCGCTGCTCGCGCAGACGACGCTGCGGGCCGCCCTCGGCGACATGGAACTCGACGACACGCTGGCGCGCCGCGACCACATCAACGCGCGCATCCGCCGGGAACTCGACGAGCCGACCGACGAGTGGGGCGTCCGCGTCGAATCCGTCGAGGTCCGCGAGGTGAAGCCCTCGAAGGACGTCGAGAACGCGATGGAACAGCAGACCTCCGCCGAGCGCCGCCGCCGCGCCATGATTCTCGAAGCGCAGGGCGAACGTCGCTCCGCCGTCGAGAAGGCGCAGGGCGACAAGCAGTCGAACATCATCCGCGCACAGGGTGAAAAGCAGTCGCAGATTCTCGAAGCGCAGGGTGACGCCATCTCGACGGTCCTCCGGGCCCGCGCGGCGGAGTCGATGGGCGAGCGCGCCATCATCGACAAGGGCATGGAGACGCTGGGGAACATCGGCACCTCGCCGTCGACGACGTACGTGCTGCCGCAGGAACTCACGTCGCTGCTCGGCCGCTACGGGAAGGGGCTGACCGGCTCCGATATACAGCAGGCCGCGGGCCTCGAAAGCAAGGCGTTCGACGAGGAGACCCGCGAACTCCTCGGCCTCGACGACATCAGCGAGATACTCGGCGAGTTGGACGGCATCGAGACGGCGGACATCTCCGCCGACGCGGTCGATATCGAAATCGAAGACGGCGGCGTCGAGGCTGAGCGGGTCGAGTGAGCGAAAAATCGAATACGCGAAGCAGTCGCGATTCCACCGACGCGCCGAGGGGCCGGTGCAGCGTCGTGTCCGGTCTGCGGGGCGACCGGCGCGAGCCCCGTCGTCCGGCCGTCGCGGTTCGGCGAGGCGCGGGACGGACGTGAAACGGGAGCCGCTCGGGTCGTCGGCGTCGGAATCGGCGACTGATTCCCCGTCGCTCGTCGCGGTCGAACGGGAGTCGGAACCCTCGGGAACGTCCCCCCGCACGCGAACGAGAGATGGGTGTCGGCGTCCCACCACCTGTCTGCGGTTCGCGCAGACACCGTTCGATACGTAATAAACACTATTAATTGTCTAGGTCGTTGAAATGTGAGGGGGCGTTTGTCGACAATCGACAACCCGAGCGATTAATCGCCTTTATTTCTATTTTTCAGTACGTAGAATAATTTAACCACGTCCGTCTCAGATCGTGTGGTATGCAACAGCAGTCGTCGGTCGGCACGCGGTCGCTGTCGGCGTCCCGCGCCGAGATGAGCGAGATTTTGATGCCCAACGACACGAACAACCTCGGTCGCGCCCTCGGGGGGCGGATTCTGGAGTGGATGGACGTCTGCGGGGCCATCGCCGGGCGACGCTTCGCCGAGCGGCAGGTGGTCACGGCGTCGATGGACCACGTGGACTTCCTCGCACCCATCGACGTGGGCGACGTGGTGACCGTCGAGGCGTACGTCTTCGACACCGGTCGCACCAGCATGGACATCAAGGTCGACGTGACCGCCGAGCGACCGAGCGAGGGCGACCGCCGCGAGACCATCACCTCCTTTTTCACGTTCGTCGCGCTCGACGACGACGAGAAGCCGAGTCCGGTTCCGGACCTCGTCTGCGACTCCCAAGAGGAGCGCGAACTGCGCGACGCGGCGCTTCAGAAGCGCCGCGAGCACCGCGCCGCGCTGGCAGAAGAGTTCGAGTAACGCGGACCGCGAGAGGTCGCGGCGCTTATTCTTCGTCCGCCGCGCGGACGGTCAACACCGGCGCGTCCGACTGGCGGACGACGCGCTCCGTGACGGAGCCGACGAGGTAGTGGTCGAGGCCGGTTCGACCGTGGGTCGCCATCACGACGAGGTCGACCTCGGCGTCGGCGGCGTAGTCGACGATAGTCGAGTGAGGCACGCCCTCCTCGACGATGCGTTCGGTCTCGACGCCGTCGGGGAGCGCCTCGACGGCGGCGTCGGCCGCCGACTCCGCGCGGTCGAGTTCGGACTTCTCCCACACGTCCGGCGCGATGCCGGCCGAGGGCGACTCGAAGCGGTTGCGCGAGTCGGCCACGGACAGGACGTGGACCGTCGCGCCGTACGTTTCGGCGAGGGTCGCCGCGTGCTCGATGGTCGCATCGGTCGCGTCGCTACCGTCGGTCGGAAGCAGGATGTGGTCGTACATGGGTGAGGGTTCAGAATCGAGGACTGTGAAAGTGGTGCCGGTGAAAACGGTTCGAGCGGGTCGTTAGATGCCCAGCGCCATCATGAACAGCGCAATCGAGATGACGGCGAAGAGAACGCCGACGAAGTTCTTGATGACGTCAGTCTCCAGCGCGTTCGACACGTAGGGCGCGATTTGGCCGCCGAGGACCGTCGCGGGGACGGTGAAGACGACCATGTTCCACGGCGTCGTCGCGAGGCTCAGTGAGTGACCGCCGACGATGCCGCCGCCGAAGACGTGGACGAGCGACGCCAGGATGGCGGTCAGCGCGACCACGATGTGGTTCGTACCGATGGCGACGCGGACGGGGACTTTCGTGCTGAGCATCGAGATGATGCCGAGTTCGCCGACGCCGAAGCCGGCGAGGCCCTGGAACATCCCGCCGACGCTGTAGTTAGCGAAGCGGCGCAGGTAGCCGCCGCGGGTGTACGTGTAGTCGTCGCCCTCGCGGTCGACGCGGGTGACGGTCCCGTCGTCGGCCGTGTGGACGCCCGCGGGACCGAGCTTACCGGGGTCGTTGGGGAGGCTCGCGGAGACGGTGCCGCCGTCGGTGGCCGCGGCGTGGTCGGAGTCCGACGAGCCGGGTTCGTCGTGGCCGAGGTCGGCGTTGAACAGCAGGTAGGACGCGGCGAGCAGCGCGATTCCGAGCAGCGCGTGGAACACCACGTCGGGGATGACGAACGACAGGAGCGCGCCGCCGACGACGAACGGAATCGAGCCGCCGACGAGCGTCAGCGCCAGTCGACGGTCGACGAGGCCGTACTGGATGAAGGCGACGGCCGAACTGGAGAGGCCGAACGCCTCGCTGATGAGGCCCACCTTCACCAGCGTCGACGAGTCGAGCGGGTGCGCGAAGATGGGGAAGATGAAGATGAGGAACGGGACGAAGAGCGCCGACCCGCTGATGCCGACCGTGTTCACGATGGTCGCGCCGGTGAGGAACACCGGGAACAGCCACCAGTACTGGAGCCAGTACTCCATGCCTGCACCCGACGGCGTCGGTGCCATGGTGAACACCGAGGCGAGGAACAGCAGGGGAGCGATGAACACGAGGATGTGTTGGTACTTCAGGAACGACTTCTGGACGTGACTGAGAGACTGAGAGCTCATGGTTCTCGTTGTTATCAGTACGCAGTAGCGTTCGCGTGCACTCGCGTGGAGTGGCACGCCGAAAACAGCCCGTTTGCCGAGTCATCAGCGGCACCGACCCGCGCGTGTTCACCGTCTCCCGAAGATGCGACCGCGTCGCACACCGGGGAGACCGGCGTGCGGTGGTCGCCCGAACTGTCGAGCACGGAGTGCTCGAATCCGCGGACCATTCAGGTAATGCCTCCGTTGGGGTAGGCGTGGTGAACGGTGTGGGTTGCAGGCTCGTCCGCCGAGGTGCGGATCACGGTGGAACGGGCATAGCGAGGTCGGGCTAATAAGTCTTGATGTCGACCCCCCAATTTGGGTACGGTCCACACACCGACGCGCGTCGAAAAACCAGTAACATGTGTTTCTATCCAAAATCTGTGCTCAGTCGTTGGGTTCGAACGCCCGTCTGACCAGCGCCCGTTCGGTCTCGTAGGTGAGCCGTTCGAGCGCTTCGGCGGGGGTGACCCACTGGCGCGCGTCGACCTCGCCGTCGGGTTCGAACGGGCGCTCGTCGGCGACGCGCATGTGCCAGACGAACACGCCCTTCGGGCCGCTCCGCGTCCCCGCGTCGTCGGGGACGCGGTACTCGTAGCGCCCGGCGAACCGGCCGCAGTCGACCTCGCACCTCGTCTCCTCGCGGACCTCTCTGACGGCGGTCTCGACCAGCGTCTCGCCCGGTTCGAGTTTCCCCTTCGGGAGCGACCAGTCGTCGTAGCGCGGCCGGTGGACGAGACAGAGTCGGCCGTCGTCGCGGCGGAGGACCCCGCCGGCCGCGAACGTCAGAGTCGATGGTGAGGACACGACCGGTCAGAACTCGTCCGGGGGCGTCAGGCCGTCGTCGGCCTCGCCGTCGTGTTCGTCGGGGTACTCCGGCGCGACGCCGTCTTCGAGGGCGTCCACGTCGAACTCTCGGCGGAGGTTCTGGATACGGTCGCGGATGTCGGCGGCGAGTTCGAACTCGAGGTTGTCGGCGGCCTCCTGCATCCGGTCTTCGAGGAAGGCGATCTGTTCTACCGCCTCGTCGGCGTCGGCGGGTTCGTCGCCGGAGACGCCGCGGGTGTCGGTCTTGCTCCCCGGCAGGTTCGTCTCGCCGACCTCCTTTTCGATGGTCGTCGGCGTGTAGCCGTGTTCCTCGTTGAACTCCTGTTGGATGCGGCGGCGGCGCTGCGTCTCGGAGATGGCGGCCTCCATCGCGTCCGTCATCTCGTCGGCGTAGAGCACGACCTCGCCGTTGACGTTGCGGGCGGCGCGGCCCATCGTCTGGACGAGCGTGGTCTCGGAGCGCAGGAAGCCCTGCTGGTCGGCGTCGAGAATGGCGACGAGCGAGACTTCGGGGATGTCGAGGCCCTCGCGGAGGAGGTTGATGCCGACGAGCACGTCGATATCGCCGAGGCGGAGCGACCGGATGAGTTCGTGACGTTCGAGCGTGTCGGTCTCGTCGTGCATGTAGGCCACGTCGACGCCGGCCTCTTCGAGGTACTCGGTGAGGTCCTCGGCCATCCGCTTCGTGAGCGTCGTGACGAGCACGCGCTCGTCGCGGTCGATGCGCTCGTCGATGCGGGCCATCAGGTCGTCGACCTGCCCGGTCGCCTCCGTCACCTCGACCTTCGGGTCCACGAGGTGGGTCGGTCGGACGATTTGCTCGACGATTTGGTCGGAGTGCTCGCGCTCGTAGTCGCCGGGGGTCGCGGAGACGAAAAGCGCCTGCCCGACGGTCTCTTCGAACTCCTCGAAGGTGAGCGGGCGGTTGTCGTAGGCCGTCGGAAGGCGGAAGCCGTTTTCGACGAGCGAGTCCTTTCGGGACTTGTCACCGGCGTACTGGCCCTTAATCTGCGGGAGCGTGACGTGCGACTCGTCGATGACGGTGAGGAAGTCGTCGGGGAAGTAGTCGAGGAGGGTGTAGGGCGCGTCGCCCGGCTCGCGGTCCGAGAGGTGGACCGAGTAGTTCTCGATGCCGGAGCAGTGGCCCGTCTCGCGGAGCATCTCGATGTCGAAGGTGGTTCGCTCTTCGATGCGCTGGGCGGCCACGAGGTCGCCCTGTCGCTGGAAGTGCTTCACCCGCTGTTCCATCAGCTCCTCGATTTCCGAGATGGCTCCTTCGAGCTGCTCTTCGGGGATGGAGTAGTGCTCTGCCGGATAGATGAGCACCGCCGGCTCGGACGACTTGACCTCGCCCTCCAGCGGGTCGAGCTTCAGCATCCGGTCGATTTCGTCGCCCCAGAACTCGATGCGGACGGCGTAGCGGCCGTACATCGGGAACACCTCGACGGTGTCGCCGCGGACGCGGAACGTCCCTTGCCGGAAGTCCACGTCGTTGCGCTCGTAGTTGAGGTCGACGAGACCACGGAGGAGTTCGTCGCGGTCCATCTGCTGGCCGACCTCCAGTCGGAGGGACATATCGGCGTAGTTCTTCGGGTCGCCGAGGCCGTAGATAGCCGACACCGAGGCGACGACGATAACGTCGTCGCGGGTGAGAAGCGACCGGGTCGCGGAGTGGCGGAGCCGGTCGATTTCCTCGTTTATCGACATGTCCTTATCGATGTAAGTGTCGGTCTGTTCGATGTACGCCTCGGGCTGGTAGTAGTCGTAGTAGGAGACGAAGTACTCGACCGCGTTGTCGGGGAAGAGACTCTTGAACTCCTCGTACAACTGGGCGGCGAGCGTCTTGTTGTGCGCGAGGACGAGCGTCGGCTTCTGAATCTCCTCGACCACCCACGAGACGGTGTTTGTCTTGCCGGAACCGGTGACACCGAGCAGGGTCTGCACGTCGGCACCCTCGCGGAAGCCGCGGGCCAGCGCCTCGATTGCCTCGGGTTGGTCGCCCGCGGGGTCGAAGGGGGCGTCGACGCGGAATTCGCGGTCTGCGTCGGGTCTGTCGGCGGACAGGGGACCGGACTCGCTCATTGCCCCTCCTTGGGTCGCGGCGTACTTGAGCGAGGCGGTGCTTGTCGCCGGAGGAACGGTTTTGGGCCGGGCTGTCGAACCGTCCAGTATGACGCGAGCCGAACTCGAACGCGCGAGCAACCTGCTCAAGGAAGCCGCCGAGGCGACCGAGGGCGACGTGCAGGAGCGACTCTACGAACAGTCCGACCAGCTCGCGAAGCTGGCGACGCGCGAGCAGGGACCGGACCACGGGCGACTCGCCCGCCACATGACGGTCCTCCACGAACTCGCCGAGGACCTCGACGGCGACGTCGCCGAGACGGTCCGCGAGGCCCGAAGCGAAGTCCTCGAATACCGCAAGGGCGTCCCCGGCGTCTGACGACCGGCTGACAAACCCCCTCGTTTCTACTGGAACTCGCCCGCTACGCCGCGAGTCGTCGCTGTCGGCACTGGGCGAACGAAGACACAAGTTCCGAGCATACCGCACCGCGAGCGGGGCCGAAGTCGAGTCTCGCGACCGGTTTTCTCCACCGTGAGACGCAGCGCGTCTCACGAGCCGTCGTTCCGCTACCGTTCGCGGAGACGGTCTACGCCGGGTCGGTCGCCAACGGCGACCCCTGTGAGTGAAGAGGGGGCTTAGCAGACGTTCTTCGGCTTGACGCCCATGCCTTCCAGCGTCTCGACGTACTCGTCGTAGGCGGCTTCGACCACCGCGTCGGCGGCCTCGCGGGCGACGGCGTCGTCCTCGACGAGGTCGTCGATGGCGGCTTCGAGCGTGTCGAGTTGGTCGTTGAGGTCGGACTTGAGCGTGCGGAAGTCGTTGGCGGCCATCGGGTCCGCGTCGCCGACGAAGAAGCCGACCATCTGCTCGACGGTCTTCAGCGACACGAGCGCGCGGGCGAGCGCGCCGCCGAGGCGGCCGTCGGTCGTCTCGAACTCGGCCAGCACGTCGTAGACGTTCGGCTTCGAGCCGTCGGGCTCCGCGCCGACGGTTTCGGCGTGCTCGCGGGCGGTGTCGGCGAGGTCGGCGAAGAGTGCGGCCGCCTCGTCGTTCGGTTCGTCGTCTGCCCACCAGTCGAACAGGTCGGCGGCGGCGGCGGCCTCGGCGGCGGCCGCGGCGCGGACCGCGTCGCCGTCCATCTCGCCGCCGGTGACGGCGTACAGCGCCTTCGAGGAGCCGAGTCGGGAAAGCGGCGTCTCGTGGTCGTCGCGGAGGGTGTCGAGGAGTTCGGACATACGCCCCCGTATGTCCGTCTCGGGTTTGTACCCATCGGCGGCGGCGAGTCCGGCGCGGGTCTGCGACGACCCGGCTCGACCCGAGACGACGACCGGCGTGTCGGCCGGGTCGTGACATTCTACCGAGTCGAACTAGCACGAATATTAAACATTATATATTGTATTATCATGAGGTTATCCGAGCTATGACAAACGCTATCAGGCAGGCGGCGGAGCGCAGTTCGAAACTGGTCGAACAGTACCTCCCCGACGCGTTCCTGTTCGCCATCATCCTGACCGGAGTGGCGTTCGTGCTGGCGCTGGTATCGGTCGCGCCGGCCGAGGGGGTCGGCGCGGTCGGACACGCCGGGAACCTTCTCATCGACGGCTGGTACGGCGGCTTCTGGAACCTGCTTTCGTTCGGGATGCAGATGACGCTCATCCTGATGACGGGCTACGCACTCGCGCAGACGAAGCCCGTGGACTGGCTCCTGACGCGCCTCGCGGGCGTCCCGAACACCGAGCGGGGCGCGGCCGCGATGGTGCCTGTCGTCGCCGCCGCGGCGTCGTTCGTTCACTGGGGTCTCGGCCTCGTCGTCGGGGCGCTGTTCGCCCGGAAGATAGCGACCGAGATGCGCGGCATCGACTTCCCCATCGTCGTCGCCGGGGCGTACTCCGGGTTCGTCGTCTGGCACGGCGGTCTCGCGGGGTCGATTCCGCTCCTGTTGAACACCGAGGGGAACTTCCTCATCGAGGCGGGCATCCTCGACACGACGTTCGGCACCGGCGGGACCATCTTCACGGTCGCCAACCTCGTGTTGGTCGTCGCGGTCGGCTTCCTCTTCCTGCCGGCGCTGTTCGCGCTCATGTACCCGGCCGACGACGCGAAGAAGACGCCCATCGACCCCGCGGCGTTCGAGACGGCGACCGACGGTGGCGAGCAAGCGACTGGCGGGTGGGCCTCCACGGACGTCCCCGAGGACGCCTCGCTCGCGACGCGCATCGAGCACTCGCTCGGTATCGGCGTGACAATCGGCGTCGTCGGCCTGCTCGCGGTCGTCCTGTACTTCTGGGAGGGAATCCAGAACGGGACGATGCCGTGGAACAACCTCAACCTGAACATCGTCAACTTCGGCTTCCTCTTCCTCGGCCTGCTGTTCCACGGGACGCCCAAGGCGTACATCGAGGCCATCGTCGAGGCCGTCGAGAACGTCTGGGGAATCATCCTCCAGTTCCCCTTCTACGCGGGTATCATGGGCATCATGGCCTACGCGCCCGAGGGGTCCGTCAGCCTCGCCACGCAGATCGCACAGGGCATGGTCGCCGTCGCGCCCGACGGGACGCTCCCGGCCTTTGCCTTCTTCACCGCCGGTCTCGTGAACTTCTTCGTCCCCTCCGGCGGGGGCGAGTGGGCCGTCATCGGCGAGACGCTCGTCACGGCCGCGAAGGCGTCCGGCGAGTCCATCCCGCGAGTCGCCGTCGCCGCCTCGTGGGGCGACGCGTGGACCAACATGATCCAGCCCTTCTGGGCCATCCCGCTGCTCTCCATCAGCGGCCTGTCGGTCCGCGACATCATGGGCTACTGCGTGATGGTGCTTCTCGGCGCGGGCGTACTCGTCGCCGTCGGCATCAGCGTCCTGCCGATGTGAACCGCAAAAAGAACCGGTCGGTCGGTCTCGAAACGAACTGAGGCCGAGGCGGCTCAGTTACCCTTCTCGACGGGCGCGCCGACGAGGTTGCCCCACTCCGTCCACGAGCCGTCGTAGTTGGTGACGTTCTCGTAGCCGAGGAGTTCGTGGAGGGCGAACCACGCGATGGACGAGCGCTCGCCGATGCGGCAGTAGGCGATGGTGGACTCGTCGCCTTCGATGCCCTGGTCCGCGTAGAGTTCGCGGAGTTCGTCGGCGGACTTGAAGGTGCCGTCGTCGTTGACGGTCGCGGCCCACGAGATGTTGCTCGCGCCGGGGATGTGGCCGCCGCGCTGGGCGGTCTCCTGCAGTCCCGGGGGCGCGAGAATCTCGCCGGAGAACTCTTCGGGCGAGCGAACGTCGACGAGGGGAAGGCCCTTGTCGACCGCCTTCTCGACGTCGTCGCGGTACGCGCGGATGTCCTCGAAGGGACCCTTGGCGCTGTAGTCTTGCTCCGGGAAGGACGGGACTTCGTCGGTCGTCGGATAGTCGTTGTCGACCCAGTAGTCGCGGCCGCCGTTCATCAGGTGAACGTTCTCGTGGCCGTAATACTTGAACTGCCAATAGGTGTAGGCGGCGAACCAGTTGGAGTTGTCGCCGTAGAGGACGACCGTGGAGTCCTCAGAGATGCCGTGGGAACCGAGGAGGTCCTCGAAGTCCTCCTTGGTCAGCACGTCACGGGTCGTCTGGTCCTGCAGCTGGGACTCCCAGTTGAACCCGATGGCACCGGGGGCGTGACTCTCGTCGTACGCCTCGGTGTCCACGTCCACTTCGACGAGTCGGTACGCCGGGTCGTCGCTCTGGAACTCGTCGAGGTGGCTCTCCACCCAGTCCGCAGAGACGAGCACGTCCTTCGCGTAATCGGAGTTTGACATCGCGTTTCTCCGTACAACAGGAAGGCCCATAACTCTCACAGCGACGGCATGTACGGCCTGACCTCGGGTGATGCGGCAATATTGTCCCAGATATGGCGGGGGAGACGGCGAAACTGACTCGGAGAACGGCCGTCTCGGGGACTCTCAGCCCGGTATCCGACGAAACCAGCAACAACATCCGCTACCCCGGACACGTGGCGAGGGGTGCGAGGAGGGGCGGACCTAAACCCGCGGCCCGGAAACGTGGGGACATGGTAGACGTGGTCTCTTCGACGTGGCTCGCGGACCGACTCGGCGACGTTCGCGTGGTGGACGTGCGGGACGGCTGGGAGTTCGACGGCATCGGGCACCTCCCCGGCGCGGTGTCGATACCCTTCGACGAGTTCCGAAGCGCCGACGGCGACGTGGGGATGCTCCCCGGCCGCGACGCGTGGTCCGACCTCCTTTCGGGCGCGGGCGTCGCGGCCGACGACGACGTGGTCGCCTACGACGACACCCACGGCGTCTTCGCCGCCCGCTTTCTCGTGACCGCCCTCCTCTACGGACACGACCCCGAGAAACTCCACCTCCTCGACGGCGACTTCAGCGCGTGGAACCGCGAGCGCGAGACGACGACCGAGGCGACCGAGGTCGAGGGGACGGTCTACGAGATAACCGACCCGACCGAGACGCCGCTCGTGGACTTCGAGGCGGTCGAAGCCGCGCTCGACGACCCCGAGACCGTCATCGTGGACACCCGCGACCCCGCGGAGTACGACGAGGGCCACCTCCCCGGCGCGGTCAACCTCGACTGGCGCGAACTCGTCGACGACGAGACCCGCGGGCTGAAACCGCGGGACGAACTCGACTCGATTCTGGACGCCGCGGGCGTCGCCCCGGACCGTCGGGTCGTCCTCTACTGCAACACCGCCCGGCGCATCAGCCACACCTACGTCGTCCTCTCGCACCTCGGCTACGACGACGTGGCGTTCTACGAGGGCAGCCTCACCGAGTGGGAGGAACGCGACGGCGCGGTCGTCGAGGGCTGACGAGCGGCGCAGTCAGGGAGTCTCGACCGGGTCGTCGCCCGCGGCCTCCTCGCCTCCGCCGTCGTCGACGCGTAACTCCGCACCGAGCAGGTCAACGGACTCCGCGAGGAGCGCGACGACGAGCGGGCCGGCGATGATACCGACCGGACCGAGGCTGAGCAGGCCGCCGACGAAGCCGACGAAGTAGAGGCTCCCCGGCAGGTCGGCGGTCTCCCTGGCGAGTCGCGGGCGAATCAGGATGTCCGGGAGCCACGCGACCGCGAATCCGCCGACGACGACGACGAGCGCGGCGGCGACGAGGTCGCCGACCGCGGCGTGGTAGACGGCCATCGCCGCGAGCAGGACGCTCGGGCCAACGATGGGGATGAACTGGAGGACGGCCGCGACCGTGGCGAGCGTGACGACGTACTCGTAGCCGAGCGCCCAGAAGACGACGAGGCCGATAGCGAACGTGCCGACGGCGGTCGCCGCCTGCAGGACGTAGATGGCGAACAGCGTCTCGCGGGCCCGCTTGTTGAGCGCCGTCGCCGCGTCCCGGTAGTCGGCGGGGACCAGCGCGAGGAGCGTCCGCCCGACGGCGTCGCCGCTGAGGAGCAGCGAGAACACGAGGAACCCGAACAGCGTGAGTTTGATGAGGACCACGGGCGCGGCGGTGGCGGCGGCGCGGCCGAGCGACTGGAGCAGGTTGAGGCCGACCGCAACCACGTCGTCGAGCGTCACCGTCTCGACCATCCCGAGGAACTCGACGGTCACCACGTCGGGCAGGAGCGCCGCGAGCTCGAGGATGTCGCTCAGTCGGAGGAAGACGATGACGACGAGCGGCGCGAGCACGACGCCGACGCCGACCGCCGCGACGACGGTGGCGGCGAGGCTGGCGACCCAGCGGGAGGCCCCGCGCGCTTCGAGGCGTCGCCTGAGCGGCACGAGCAGGTAGGCGACGGTGATGGCGAAAAACACCGTCGCCAACACGTCCGCGAGCATGACCGCCGCGAGCAGCGCGAAGAGGGCGAGCACACCGCCGAGGACGTACGGACGAGAAGCAGTCACCTCCGGTGATACTCCCGCCGAGGATAAAGTCGTTCTCCCGACACGGACCTCGAATCCGACGGATTCGGCCGTTTATTCGTCTCCGAAAACACCACGCCCGTTAAGTACCACAGAGTGCAACAACCGAGTAATGAGACGACGTAGTTTCCTGAAGGCCGCCGGTGCGGGAGGCGTCTCCGCGCTCCTCGCCGGCTGTACCGGGACCGGCGGCGAGCAGACGACGACCGAGGCTTCGGGCGACACGACCGAGACGACCACGGCGACGACGACCGAGGGGACGACCGCGGGCGGCGAGTCGCCGACGCTCACCGTCGGTACCTACGGCTCGTTCGTCGACGCGCCGAGTTCGAGCCCAGGTCCGTGGCTGAAAGAGACGTTCGAGTCCGAGTTCGACGCGACGCTGGAGTGGCAGACGCCCGATTCGGGCGTGAACTACTACATCGAGCGCGCCCTCCAGGGCGTCGAGTCCGGCGCGGACCTCTACGTCGGCCTCGACGCGCAGATGCTCGTCCGCATCGACCAGAAGCTCGACGAGGCGCTGTTCTCGCCCGCCGAGGGACTGTCCCGAGCCGACGAGGTGAACGAGCAACTGAACTTCGACCCGCAGGGCCGCGCGGTCCCCTACGACACGGGCTACATCTCGCTCGTCTACAACGAGACCTACGGCGACGGCGACTTCGTCGCCCCCGAGACGTTCGACGGCCTGCTGGAGTCCGAGTACGCGGGCGCGCTCCTCGCGCAGAATCCCACGTCGTCGGCGACGGGACAGGCGTTCTTACTCCACACCATCGACGCCAAGGGCGAAGACGGCTACCTCGACTACTGGGCGAGTCTGAAGGAAAACGACGTCCGCGTCCTCGGCGACTGGGAGGACTCCTACAACGCCTACTCGAACGGGGAGGCCCCGATGGTCGTCTCGTACTCGACCGACCAGGTGTTCGCCGCCGAGTCCGGCGAGGACATGGCGAAACACCAGATTCGCTTCCTGAACGACGAGGGCTACGCCAACCCCGAGGGGATGGCCCACTTCGCCGACGCGTCGAACCCCGACCTCGCGGCCGAGTTCATGGACTTCATGCTCCGACCCGAGGTGCAGGCCGAAATCGCCGTCCGCAACGTCCAGTTCCCGGCCACGACCACCGCGGAGCTGCCAGAGGACTTCGCGCAGTACGCACAGGAGCCGCCGGAAGCCGTCACGTTCTCCTACGACCGGCTTCAGAACAACCTGAGTGACTGGACCGACGCCTGGGCCCGCGAGTTCGCCAGAAAGTGAGGTGAACCGGTGAGCCGCGTCTCGGTTCGCCGGGTCGCCCGCGTCCTCGAACAGCGACTGCTCACCCTCGTCGCGGCGCTCACCGCCGTCGTCCTCCTGGTCCTGTTTTACTACCCCGTCGCCACCGTCTTCGCCGACGCCGTCCTCGTGGACGGCCGACTCACCGTCGAACCAATCGCGGCGATTCTGACGAGCGAGTTCTACCTCGTCGACATCATCTGGTTCACGGCGAAACAGGCGTTCTACTCGACGCTCGCCAGCCTCGCGCTCGGCCTCCCCGCCGCGTGGCTGTTCTCGCGCTTCGAGTTCCGCGGCCGCGAGACGCTCCGCTCGCTTACCATCCTCCCGTTCGTCATGCCCTCCATCATGGTCGCCATCGGCTTCGTGGCGACGTTCGGCCGCAACGGGACGCTGAACCGCGCGCTCTCCGCCGTCGGCCTCCCGCCGGTCGAACTGCTGTTCACGCTCGAAGCCATCATCGTCGCCCACGCGTTCTACAACGCCCCGCTCGTCGCCCGCGTCGTCACCGCCGCGTGGGAGAGCGTGGACGCCCGGACCGTCGAGACCGCCCGCTCGCTCGGCGCGAACCCGCGGCGGGCCTTCCGCGACGTCGTCCTCCCACAGCTCCTGCCGTCCATCGGCGTCGGCGCGACCCTGACGTTCATCTTCACCTTCGCGTCGTTCCCCATCGTCCTCGCGCTCGGCGGCTTCCAACTGGCGACCATCGAGGTGTTCGTCTACTCGCGGGTCCGGGACCTCGCGTACGCCGAGGCCGCCAGCCTCGCGGTCATCGAGACGGTCATCTCCATCACGCTGACCGCCGTCTACCTCCGGTACGAGGCCAGCCAGCGGTCGGCCGGCGGCGCGGCGAACCCCCTTCCCCGCCGGTCTGTCGTCCCGGCCGACTGGACGCCGAAATCGACGCTTCGGACGGTCGGCATCGCCGGCTACGCCCTCGTCGTCGGACTGGTGTTCGTCGTCCCCATCGCCAGCATGATTCTGGCGAGCGTCACCGGCGGCGACGGCGGCTTCACGCTCGCCAACTACGCCTTCCTCGTCGAGCGACAGGCGACCGGCGCGAGCTTTCAGGTCAAACCACTCCCCGCCATCCTGAACTCGCTGGCCTTCGCCGCGGGGACGCTCGTCGTGGCCGTCCCGATGGGCGTGGTGATGGCCGTCCTCACGACCCGCCGGTACCGCGGGCGCGGCCTCATCGACGTGCTCTCGATGGCCCCCTTCGCCGTCTCGGGCATCGTCGTCGGCCTCGGCCTGCTCCGCGGCCTCGTCTTCGGCGTCGACGTGCTGGGGACGCGAGTCCGCGTCACCGGCGCGCTCGCTATCGTCGCGGCCCACGCCGTCGGCGCGTACCCCTTCGTCACCCGGAACGTCGCGCCGCTTTTCGCCCGACTCGACGGCCGGCTCGTGGAGTCCGCGCGGTCGCTCGGCGCGACCAGAACCCGCGCGCTCGTCGATATCGAACTGCCGCTCGTCTGGACCGGCGTCGTCGCGGGCGCGGCGTTCGCCGTCGCCATCAGCATCGGCGAGTTCGACTCGACCATCATCCTCGCGGAGGGCGCGGGGAGCTACACGATGCCCATCGCGGTCGAGCGGTTCCTCGGGCGACGGCTCGGCCCCGCGACGGCGATGGGCTGTCTCCTGCTTCTCGTCACGTCCGCCAGCTTCCTCGTCGTGGACCGCTTCGGCGGCCGGTGGGGCGAGCTATGAGGGTGCCCGGGGAACGAGACGGGGGCGAGCCGCGGGAAGTGAGAATTATGACCGTCCGCCGGCGAGGGGAGAACGTGACTTCGGAGGCGAACCCGTGAGACTCGAACTCGACGCGGTGTCCAAGCGCTACGGGTCGGCGACGGCGCTCGATTCCGTCTCGCTGTCGGTTGACGACGGCGAGTTTTTCACGCTCGTCGGCCCCTCTGGCTGCGGCAAGACGACCACGCTCCGCTGTATCGCCGGCTTCGAGTCCCCGACCGAGGGGACCGTGCGCTTCGACGGCGAGTCGATGGCCGGCGTCGCGCCCGAGTCTCGGGGCGTCGGCGTCGTGTTCCAGAACTACGCGCTGTTCCCGCACCTCAGCGTCGGCGAGAACGTCGCCTACGGCCTCCGCTTTACCGACCCGCCGGGCGGCGGCACCCGCGACGAGCGCGTCGCGGAACTGCTGGACCTCGTCGACCTCGCGGGGTTCGAAGACCGCGACCCGGACTCGCTTTCGGGCGGGCAGCAACAGCGTGTCGCGCTCGCCCGCGCCCTCGCGCCCGGCCCGGACCTCCTGCTCCTCGACGAGCCGATGTCGGCGCTCGACGCCCGACTCAGGGACCGACTCCGCCGACAGGTAAAGCGCATCCAGTCGGAACTCGGCGTGACGACCGTCTACGTCACCCACGACCAGTCGGAGGCGCTGGCGGTGTCCGACCGGGTGGCCGTCCTCAACCGCGGCCGCGTCGAACAGGTCGGCCGGCCCCGCGAACTCTACCACCGCCCGCGGACGCGGTTCGTCGCGGAGTTCCTCGGCGAGAACAACGTCCTCGACGGGGTCGTCGAGTCTCGACCGGAAACGGGGGGGATTCGCGTCGGCGTCGGCGACGCGGTGTTCACGCTGGCCGAGGGTCGACGCGTCCTCGGCCAAGGTGGTTCGGCGTCCGGCGACCGCGCTGAAACCGACGGGAGGGACGGCGGCCGACCCGCACGTCCCGAGACCGGGGACAGCCTCACCTTCTGCGTCCGACCCGAACAGCTCCGAGTCGGCGCGGAGACGAACCGAGTCCGCGGAACCGTCGTCGACACCGAGTTTCAGGGGGCGACGACGCGGGTGCGACTCGACTGGGGCGGGACGGAACTCGTCGTGGCGGTCGAAGACGGCGGCGAAGAATCAGCGGCCGGATTCGAGGTCGGGACGACGCTGGATATCGGATTCGCCCCGGCGTCGGCTCACATCGTCGACTAGGCCGGAAGCGCGGGTCGGTCGGTTCTGCGGTCCCGTTCCGCGTCAGGGTGCGACGCCGACAGTCAGGAGCGTGCCGAACGTCCGGTAGCGCTCGACCATCGCCTCGCGGGTCTCCCAGTCGTCGGTCGGGAACTCGGCGGCCGCCGGGATGTCGATGTCGAGGTCGGCGATGGAGTCCTGTTCGGCGACGTGGAGGCCGGCGTCGCGGAACGCCTCGCGGTACTCGGCGTGGGACCACCGGGTCATGTCGATGGAGATGAGGTCCTGCCACTCGTGGGAGTGGACGTTCTCTTCGTAGTAATTGACCGCGCAGTAGAACGTCCCGCCGGGCCTGAGGATACGGGCGATTTCTTCGAGGGTGTGGTGCGGGTCGGCGGCGTAGTAGAACGCCTCCATCGACCAGACGTGGTCGACGCTGTCGTCGTCGAACGGGAGGTCGTCGAAGTCGCCGACGAGAAACGAGAGGTCGTCGGTGTCGGTGTACTCGCGGGCGTTCTGGACCATCTCGGGCGAGCCGTCGAGGCCGAACCCGCGGCCGATGCCCTTCGTGTCGCGAAGCGCGCGCAGGGCGTAGCCGCTCCCAGTCCCGAGGTCGACGACGGTGTCGCCTTCCTCGACCGGCATCCGTGCGAGCGCGTGCTTCGCGGTGTGCCAGTGTCGGTCCTCCATGCCCTTGTCGCGGCCGTCGGCCGCCCAGGCGTCGAACTCGTCGCGGACGCTCATACCGGAGCCTCGCGCGCCGGGGTGAAAATGCGTTCGAACTGGTCCCGCGGGGGCGGCGAATCCGGCGGCGAATCGGCCGCGTCTCCCGTCGCGCCTTTTAATTACCGGCGTCCCGACGACCGGTGTATGGTCGGAGTCCGCCGCCGGTTCGCGCTCGCCGACACCGCTCAGCAGGTCGTCGGCGGGTTCCTCCTCGCGGGGCCGTTCGTCGTCACCGAGGAGGTGTGGGTGCTCGCGCGGAGCATGTCGTTCGCGCAGGCGATTCTCACCCTCTTTATCGTGCTCGCGGTCGGCTACGGCGCGCTCTACAAGGCCGACGACCGCGACCCCGACCGCGAGCGCGAGGTCGGCGGGATTCCCGTCCGGTTCATCTCGCTCATCACTGTCTCGTACCTCTCCGTGTTCATCCTCGCGCTCGCGTTCGACGCGCCGGGGACGTTCCTCTCGGACGTGTCGGGGGAGGTCCTCGTCACCGTGCTGGGGTACGACCTCGACCTCGCGGTGCTCCGCATCACGCTCAAGGCGACGAGCGTCGGCGCGGTGTTCAGCGTCATCGGCGCCGCCACGGCCGACTCGCTGTTCTGACGCCGCCGGCGCGAGGGGAGTGAACACGCACCACGGCTCGGGGACGCCGCGGCCCGAGCGGCATGAAGGATTAAGTCGGCAGGGTAACTGCTTGGGGTATGGATTACGAGCTCGCCATCGAAGACGCGCCCGAGACGATTCCGGGCGGCACAGGTATCTTGCTCCTTCATCCGAGCATCGGCGAGACCGACCGCATCGACACGGACTTCTTCAAAGTCGACACCGACCGCTTCCTCGTCATCTCGACGCGGACCACCGCGCGGGAGGTCGAACAGAAGTTGGAGCACTACGAGGTCGACGAGTCCAGCGCCACCATCCTCGACACGCTCTCTATCGAGCGCGGCTACTCCCGACGCAGTTCGGACAACATCTACTACGTCGCGGCCCCCGACGACCTCGACGCTATCGTCGAGAAGACCCGGCAGTTCCTCGAACGCCACGACGGAAAGCTCCGGCTCAGCGTCGATTCGGTCACGGAGATGGCGTACTACGCCGACGAGGACCGCGCCTTCGAAGCGACGAAGCAGATTCTCGAACTCCTCGACGAGTTCGACGCGGTGGGGCTGTTCCACCTCTCGAAGGAAGTCCACGACCAGGAGACGCTCGACCGCTTCCGCGAACTGTTCGACGGCGTCGTCGACCTCGAAGAGGACGGCACCGTCACGACCGAGTTCTGAGGCGGCACGCGACGCGAGCGGCTACGTCGAATCGGCGGCGTCGTCACCCGAGTCGTCGGCGGTCGGGTCGTCGTCATCGACCGAGTCCGCGTCGTCGTCCGCCGCGAGTTGCGCGAACGTCTTTTCGGCCCACTTGACCGCGTAGCTCGGCCCGTGGTCGCGGTACGCCGCGGTGTCAAGCGCCGAAAACGGCGCGGGGAGGTCGCGGCCGTGTTTGACGGCCGAACACGCGAACTCGGTCGCCTCGGCGAAGGAGAGTCTGCCGAGCGCGACGAGCCGCGGGAGGTTCGCAAGTCGGTCGTCGAGTCGGCCGCCGGCGTCGACCCACGCCTCGTGGAGGCGGTCGTGGTCTCCCTCCCACGACGCGAACGCCTCGCGGGTGTGGAGGCCGACCCAGCCCTCGTAGAGCGCGGCGGCGACCTGATACGTCTCGCTCGGGCCGAGCGGCGTCGCCGCCGCGAGGTCGCGGTACCGCTCGCCGAAGAAGGGCAGGAAGTGCTCCGGAATCTCGTCGTTTCCGGCCTGCACGAACGCCTCGGCGATGAGGAAGTCCAGAAAGTCGTCCGGCGTCCCCTTCGCGCGGTACTTCACCAGCACGACCGGCGGGTCGGTCTGTCGGGACCACGTCACGGTGCCGTCGCCGGGCATCCCGATGGTGAAGTCGGACGAGGCGTAGCGCCGGAGCTGTTGGGGCGAGTCGTCTGGTAGCCACTCCGCGGGGTACGCCGCCGGGGAGAGCGACTCGACCACCAGCCCGAGGTTCTCCGCGGCCTCCGGGGGAATGGTGTCGAAGTCGCCGGCCACGTCCAAGACGAGCGCGCCGGGGGCGTACTCGTCGCGGACCGATTCGAGGTCCGACGGCAGGGTGCGCGTCTCGAACATCCGCTCAGGCGATGCTCATCCCGACGAACACGACGGCCAGCAGGGCCGACACGCCGACGGTACCGAGCACGATTTTCGTCGCTTGGCTCATAGTGGCACGATTAGGGGCCCGCCGCTTAACCTTTACACTCTATCGTCGGCCGAATCTCCAGTCGAAACGGAGGGGTTCGGGGACGCGCCCCACGGTCGTCGGTCACACGGTTCGGTCGCGTCGCGGACGCGAGAGAAAACGGTAGACTCGTCGGCGTCGCGGTCAGGGAACGAGCTGTTCGCCGTCGTCGTCGAGGATGCGGATGGCCTCGACGGGGCAGACGCGGGCGGCGAACTTCGCGTCGAACTCGGCGTCCTCCGGAATCTCGCGGACGAAGACGCCGTCGTCGGTCTCCTCGCCGTCGACGAGGTCGGCCTTGCCGTCGTCGACGTTCTTCTCGAAGCCCTCCCACTCGTCGACACACTGGAACATGCCGATGCAGGTGTCGCGGTCGTACTCGACTCTCATGCGCCATCGTACCGCCGGGCCGTACAAAGCCCTGCCGACGCGGGGACGTGGGTCGGCGTCGCCTCGCGTCGCGGTCGTGCGACCGACGCCGCGGGCGGCGACGCGTCCGCGCCCGAACCGACCCGATGGCTTAAACCGGGGGACGGTCCAAGGGAGATGCAATGCGAACTGCGGACCTGACGGGCCTGCCGACGGGGATTCCCGAGGCCCTCCGCGACGAGGGTATCGAGGAGCTGTACCCGCCGCAGGCCGAGGCCGTCGAGGCCGGCCTGACGGACGGCGAGAGCCTCGTGGCCGCCGTCCCGACGGCGAGCGGGAAGACGCTCATCGCCGAGCTGGCGATGCTGTCGAGCGTCGCGCGCGGCGGGAAGGCGCTGTACATCGTCCCGCTCCGGGCGCTCGCCTCCGAGAAGAAAGCCGAGTTCGAGCGCTGGGAGGAGTACGGCATCGACGTGGGCGTCTCGACCGGCAACTACGAGTCCGACGGCGAGTGGCTCTCCTCGCGCGACATCATCGTCGCCACCTCCGAGAAGGTCGACTCGCTCGTCCGGAACAACGCGGCGTGGATGGACCAACTCACCTGCGTCGTCGCCGACGAGGTCCACCTCGTCGACGACAGACACCGCGGGCCGACGCTGGAGGTCACGCTGGCGAAGCTCCGCCGGCTCAACCCGAACCTGCAGGTCGTCGCGCTCTCGGCGACCGTCGGCAACGCGGGCGTCGTCGCCGACTGGCTCGACGCGGAGCTCGTCAAGTCCGACTGGCGACCCATCGACCTCAAGATGGGCGTCCACTACGGCAACGCCGTCTCCTTCGCCGACGGGAGCCAACGCGAGGTGCCGGTCGGCCGCGGGGAACGACAGACGCCCGCGCTCGTCGCCGACGCGTTGGAGGGCGACGGCGACGGCGACCAGGGCTCCTCGCTCGTCTTCGTGAACTCGCGGCGCAACGCCGAGTCCGCGGCCCGCCGCATGGCCGACGTGACGGAGCGGTACATCACCGGGGACGAGCGCGGTGACCTCGCGGAACTCGCCGCCGAGATACGCGACGTCTCCGACACCGAGACCTCCGAGGACCTCGCCGCGGCGGTCGCCAAGGGCGCGGCGTTCCACCACGCGGGGCTCGCCGCGGAGCACCGAACCCTCGTCGAGGACGCCTTCCGCGACCGACTCATCAAGTGCATCTGCGCCACGCCGACGCTCGCCGCCGGCGTCAACACCCCGAGTCGCCGCGTCGTCGTCCGCGACTGGCAGCGCTACGACGGCGACTACGGCGGGATGAAGCCGCTCGACGTGCTCGAAGTCCACCAGATGATGGGTCGCGCCGGTCGGCCTGGCCTCGACCCCTACGGCGAGGCGGTGCTGCTCGCGAAGGACGCCGACGCCCGCGACGAACTGTTCGAGCGGTACATCTGGGCCGACGCCGAGGACGTGCGGTCGAAGCTCGCGGCCGAGCCCGCGCTGCGGACGCACCTGCTCGCCACCGTCGCCTCCGGCTTCGCCCACACCCGCGAGGGATTGCTCGAATTCCTCGACCAGACGCTGTATGCGACCCAGACCGACGACCCCGAGCGACTCGGGCAGGTGACAGACCGCGTGCTCGACTACCTCGAAGTGAACGGGTTCGTCGAGTTCGAAGGAGAGACGATACGGGCGACGCCCGTCGGCCACACCGTCTCGCGGCTCTACCTCGACCCGATGAGCGCCGCCGAAATCATCGACGGCCTCGAGTGGGCGGCGGACCACCGAACCGAGAAGCTCCGGGCGCTCGCGGGCGAGGCGCCCGAGAAGCCGAAGCGAGCGCGGAGCGAATCCGACGACGAACCCGGCGGCTTCCAGCGGGCCAGCGAGATGGTCGCGGCAGAGAGCGGCGACGCGGGAGACGGAACGGGGGCGGACGACGGCGACGACAGCGACGACGCCAACGAGTTCGAGGCGGACCGGACGTATCCGACGCCGCTCGGCCTCTACCACCTCGTCTGCCGGACGCCGGACATGTATCAGCTCTACCTGAAGTCCGGCGACCGCGAGACCTACACCGAACTGTGCTACGAGCGCGAACCGGAGTTCCTCGGGCGCGTCCCCTCTGAGTACGAGGACGTGGCGTTCGAAGACTGGCTGTCGGCGCTGAAGACCGCGAAGCTCCTCGAAGACTGGGTCGGTGAGGTCGACGAGGACCGCATCACCGAGCGCTACGGCGTCGGCCCCGGCGACATCCGCGGGAAGGTCGAGACGGCCGAGTGGCTCCTCGGCGCGGCCGAGCGACTCGCCTCCGAACTCGACCTCGATTCCGTGTACGCGGTCCGCGAGGCGAAAAAGCGCGTCGAGTACGGCGTCCGCGAGGAGCTGCTCGACCTCGCCGGCGTCCGCGGCGTCGGCCGAAAGCGCGCCCGACGGCTGTTCGAAGCCGGCGTCGAGAGTCGGGCCGACCTCCGCGAGACCGAGAAATCGCGCATCCTCGCCGCGCTCCGGGGTCGCAGGAAGACCGCGGAGAACATCCTCGAAGCCGCGGGTCGGAAGGACCCCTCGATGGACGAGGTGGACGAGGACGACGCGCCGGAAGACGCCGTTCCCGACGACGCCGGCTTCGAGACGGCCAAAGAGCGCGCCGACCAGCAGGCCAGTCTGGGTGATTTCGAATGAGGCTCGTCGAAGCCGAGGCGACCGTCTCGGACCTCGATTCGTTCATCGCGGTCGTCGGCGACGTGGCCGACGAGACGGGCGCGACGGTGCAGGCGTTCGACGCCCGGTACGTCGTGGACCGCGAGCACCTCGAACGGGCGACCGAACTCGCCGACCGGGCCATCGGCCGCGGCAACGAAATCGCCCGCGACCGGGCCGTCGAAATCCTCCTCTACGCCAGCGGCCGCCGGCAGATTAACCGCGCGTTCGAAATCGGCGTCTCGGAGGGGACGCTCCCCGTCGTGATTCTCGTCGACGGCGGCGACGAAGAAGACGCCGAGGCCGCGCTGTTCGACCGACTCGACCTCGAACCCGCGGAGACCCTCGGCGACTACGACGAAGCGCTCGTCCGCGAGGTGTTCGACGTGGGCGAGACGGAATTGCGCGTCGCCGACGGCGACCTCCCCGCACTGGTCAAAGAGCGAGTCGCGCTGCTCGCGGTCGAACGCTAAGCGGTTTTCGCGGCCCGTACCCTCCGTATTCGGACGGTCTGAGAATACGTCAGCAAACACTCCACTCGAAACACACCCCTTGGGTTTCTGAAACCTACCCCTTCGTTTCAACTGGAGAACAGGGGACGGCGCGGCCTCATCGAGAGTAGAATGCTGAGAAGTAGTCCCACCAGGATTCGAACCTGGGTCGTTGCCCCCAGAAGGCAACAGGATTGGCCACTACCCCATGGGACTTCGCATCAGTTCGTACTTCGCGGGTATTTGTAAACGTTGCGTGTCGATTCCGCCGTGCGATTTTATGGCACGGTAACGGACGGACGTGCATAAACCGCCAACTATTTGCCCCTATTCTATCCACTCTCGTGTATGTACGTCGGACGTTTCGTCGTCGTTGGCCCCGGAATCGGTGCGTATCGCGTCTCCTCTCGGTCCTTCCCGAACCGACAGGTCGTCGACCGGGACGGAGCCCTGACCGTCGGGCCGACGCCCGACGCTCCCGAGACCGATAACCCCTACATCGCCTACAACTGCGTCCGCGAGGGCGGCGACTACGTCGTCGTCGGCAACGGTTCGCAGGTCGACCCCATCGCGGAGAAACTCGACCTCGGCTACCCGCCGCGCGACGCCCTCGCCGAGATTCTGCTCGCGCTCGACTACGAGAAAGACGACTACGACACGCCCCGAATCGCGGGCGTCGTCGGCGACGACGAGGCGTTCATCGGCATCGTCCGAAAGGACGCGCTCGTCGTGGAGGCCGTCTCCGAACCCACGCTCGTGGCGACCTACGAGGAAGACGACCCGCGCGCGTTCGACCTCGACGCGGAGACCGCGGCCGACGCGGCCCGCGAACTCTACGACCACGAGTTCGAACACGCCGTCTGCGCCGCCGCCGCGACCGTCGACGACTCGGTCGAGACCGCCTTCCACAACGGCGAGTAACGCAACTGTCGGCGTCCCGCCGCGGGCGAGCGCTCGACCGCGACCGGCCCGGAACTTTTCAGCCGCGCACCCGTACACCGAGCCATGCGTCTGGGCGTCATCTCGGACGTGCACGGGAACCTCCCGGCACTCGACGCGGTGCTCGAATCGATGCCGCCGGTCGACCGACTGGTCTGCGCCGGCGACGTGGTCGGCTACAACCCGTGGCCCGAGGAGTGCGTGTCCGAACTCGCCGAACGGGACGTGCCGACGGTCTCGGGGAACCACGACCGCGCGGTCACGTCGGGGACCGGCTTCCGCTTCAACAGCATGGCGGCCGCGGGCGTCGACTACGCCCGCGACGCGCTCTCCCCGGCGTCGATGGAGTGGCTATCCTCACTTCCGAAAACCCGACACGTCGCCGACGGCCGGGTCAAACTCGCTCACGGCCACCCCGACCACCCCGACCGCTACACCTACCCCGACGACTTCGCGCCGTCGCTCCTCGACGGCGAGGACCTGCTGGTGTTGGGTCACACCCACGTGCAGGGCCACCGAATCTACGACGACGGAATCGTCCTGAACCCCGGAAGCGTCGGCCAGCCCCGCGACGGCGACCCGCGGGCGGCCTACGCGGTCGCCGACCTCGACGCGATGGAAATCGAGGCGGAGCGCGTCAACTACGACATCGACCGCGTCGCCGAGCGCGTGCGCGAGGTCGGCCTGCCGGAGCGACTGGCGAGTCGGCTGTACGAGGGAAAATAGGGAAAATAGGGAAAATAGGGAAAATAGGGACGAAATCGAGTAGGCGTCCTGAAGCCGTCAGTTCGACACCGGTTCGAGCCGCGCCGAGAAGTGCCGAAGCTCCTTCATCGGCGGCTCCTCGACGATTTCGAGACCGCCGTAGTCGCCGGCGGAGTCCATCACCTTCGCGGCCGTCTCGGCGACGTGTTCGAGGTGTTCGCGGCTGTAAGTGCGCCGCGGGAGTGCGAGGCGCACGAGGTCCGGGCGGTCGGTGCCGGGGAACGCGAAGCCACCGAGTTCGACGCCGCGGACGCCGCCTTCGAGATAGAGCGCGCAGACGAGTTCCTGTCCGGGGAACTCGTCTTTCGGGATGTGCGGGAACACCTCGCCGGCGTCGAGATAGACCGCGTGGCCGCCGGTCGGCTGGTAGACGGGGACGCCCGCCTCGACGAGGAGGTCGCCCAGTTCGGCCACCTGCTCGACGCGGTCAGACACGTACGGCGGCGTGACGGCCTCGCGGAGGCCGACGGCCATCGCCTCGATGTCGCGGCCCGAGAGGCCGCCGTAGGTGGGAAAGCCCTCGTAGAGGATGGCGCGCTGCTTCGCGTGTTCGAACACCGTCTCGTCGCGCATCGCGGCGAAGCCGCCGATGTTGACGAGCGCGTCCTTCTTGCCGGACATCGTAATCGCGTCGGCGTGTTCGAACTGCGCGCGGGCGATTTCGGCGACCGAGCGGTTCTCGTAGCCCGCCTCGTGGGTCTTGATGAAGTGGGCGTTCTCGGCGAACCGGCAGGCGTCGATGACGAACATGGCGTCGATGTCGCGTGCGAACTCGGCGGTGGCGCGGATGTTCGCCATCGAGACCGGCTGGCCGGCGACGGAGTTGTTCGTGATGGTGAGGACGACGACGGGAATCGCGTCGGCGCCGACCTCCTCGACGAGCGCGTAGCCCGCGTCGATGTCGAAGTTACCCTTGAACGACTCCGTGGAGTTCGGGTCGCGGGCGGCGGGCGACGGACAGTCGACCGGCTCCGCGCCCTGATTGACGATGTGGGCCCGGGTCGTATCGAAGTGCGAGTTGTTCGGCACCACGTCGCCGTCCTCCAGGAGGACGCCGTAGAGGACGTTCTCCGCGCCGCGGCCCTGATGGGTCGGCACGACGTGCTCGAAGCCCATCACGTCGCGGACCGACTCCGCGAGTCGGGCGAACGACTCGCTGCCCGCGTAGGCCTCGTCGCCGCGAATCATCGCCGCCCACTGCTCTGCGGACATGGTGCCCGTCCCCGAGTCGGTCAAGAGGTCGATGTACACGTCGCGGGCGTCGAGGTTGAACGCGTTGTAGCCGGCCCGTTCGAGGGCGGCCTCGCGCTCCTCGCGCGAGGGGAGTTCGATGGGCTCGACCATCTTCGCCTTGTACGATTTCATGCCCGCAATAGACCCGCGAGCGTGAAGTAATCGGCAGGCGGAAAATCGAGGGACGACGACCGATTTTCTGCGCTCGTGGACGGGAATGTGCATCGGTGTCGCCGGCTGTTCCGCTATCGCCACGAACCGCCCACGCCGACCGTCGGATACTGCCGACTGTTCGGCGTCGCTGGCGGAAACGACTGCGTGAAAACGGAATCGAGCCGAGGAGCGGGCTCAGAACTTGTCTTGGATGATGCCGAGCGTCTCCTCGCGGTCGTCCCACGCCACGAAGATTGCGACGGAGGTCGCGGAGGTGATGGCGTCGTGGATGTTGATGCCGGCGTCGGACAGCGGCTGAACGATGTCGAGGATGACGCCGGGGCGGTTCGGGAGTTCGCCGCCGGTGACGCGGACGACGGCGATGTCGTCTTCGACGGTGACCGAAGACAGCGCGTCGTCGGCGACGACGCGGTCGTGGAGGACGGCCTCGGCCCGGTCGGAGTCGTCTTCGAGGACGTAGAACGTGATAGAGTCCATCCCGGAGGCGACCGAGTCGACGTTGATGTCCTCTTCTCGGAGGGCTGCCGAGAGGTCCGCGAGGATTCCCGGCCGGTTGCGAATCGCTCGCCCGGCGACGGTGAGACACGCGAGGGGCTCTTCCTGCATGTCGATGAGGTTGTGGAACTCGCCTTCGATGAGCGTCCCGCCGGTGAGCAGGTCGCCGTGCTGGTAGTGGACGACCCGAACGTCGAGCGCCGCGTCCTTGTACGAGAGCGCGGACGGCGCGACGACTTCTGCCCCGCGGAACGAGAGGTTCCGGAGCTCGTCGACGGTGATGCGGCCGACGTTGCGCGCGCCTTCGACGACGCGCGGGTCGCCGGTCATGACGCCCTCCACGTCGGTCACGATGACGACCTCGTCGGCGTCCATGTAGTTGCCGAGCATCACGGCGGAGGTGTCGGAGCCGCCGCGGCCGAGCGTCGTGATTTCGCCGTCGTGGTTCTGCGCGAGGAAGCCGGTGATGACCGGGACGACGCCGTCGAGTTCGGCGGCGAGCTTCGCGGCCCGCTCTCGGGTCGCCTCGACGTCGACCTCGCCGAGGTCGTTCGTGATGACCGGCCACTCGTCGGTGCCGGGTTCGACGAACAGGGCGTTGACGCCGCGGGCGGCGAGCGCCGCCTTGAGCATGCGCACGCTGGTCCGCTCGCCCATCGAGACGATTTCGGCTCGGTCGCGGTCGTCGGCCTCGAACTTGATTTCGTCGAGGAGGTCGTCGGTCGTCGAGCCCATCGCGGAGGCGACGACGGCGATTTCGTGGCCGTGTTCGACGGCCGCGGCGATGGAGTCCGCGGCGCGGTTGATTCGGTCGCCGCTACCGAGCGAGGTGCCGCCGAACTTCGCGACTACGCGCATCGTCCCTCCGGTGCGTCGCGTCGCTTCGGGGCTTCGTTGGTAAACATGCGAGGGGCTAACGCGGGGGGACGTATAACTATGTCCTCCGGTTCAACCGTTGCCGTCACCCGCGAATCCGGCGACGAGACGGCTCGTACCGCCGCCTCGCGTGCGGAGATTTATCACCGAAGGCGCGGTACGTTCGGGCATGGATGTCAGAGACGCCGTGGACACCGACGCCGAGGCGCTCGCCGCCGTCGCGGACGCGCCGATACGGGCGATGCGGCGGCTGATACGCGACCGGACGGTCCGTCTCGCCACCGCCGACACGGGCTCCGACCCGAACGCCGACGCGCCGGCCGACGACGAACCGGTGCTCGGGTTCGTCGGCTTCGACGTCCGCGACGGCGTCCTCCACGTCACCCGACTCGGCGGGACCGAGCCGGCGGTGCGACGGCTGCTCGAAGAGCCGCTCCGCTTCGCCAGCGCCGAGAGCCTGCCGGTCGAGGTGCTCGTCCTCGAATCCGAGCGGCCGCTGTGTGACGCGGTCGAGCACGCCGGGTTCGACCGGGTGGGTCACGGCCCCCGGTTCGAGGGTGCGCCGACCGTCCGGTACGTCCTCGACGAGACGGGGTAATCCAGCCCGCGGGTCGCGGCCGCCCAGTTCGCTCCCGTCGCGCGCAACGAGGGCGCGGTCGGCGAGAACCGACGGAGGGCATACATACCTCCCTCTCGTTTGGTGGCCCATGACCGACCGACACGGAAACCAACCGCCGGAAGTGAGACGACCGTGACCGCGGTCGAGGAACTGTTCGTCTCGCTCGCGGGGTCGAACCCCGTGATGCAGGGCCTCCTCGGGGGCATCGTCATCGCCGGCATGAACATGCTGGGCGCGCTTCTCATTCTCGTCTGGCGCGACCCCTCGAAGCGCTCGCTCGACACGCTTCTCGGCTTCGCCGCCGGCGTCATGCTCGCCGCGAGTTTCACGAGCCTCATCCTCCCCGGCATCGAGGCGGCGGGCGGGAGTCCGATTCCCGTCCTCGTCGGCTTCGTCATCGGCGTCGTCGTCCTCGACCAAGCGGACCTGTGGATTCCGCACGTCCACATCCTCGTGACCGGCAAGACCCGGACGGACGCCCCTGAGACGGAAACGAAGATGGCCTCGGTTATCCTGTTTATCGTCGCCATCACCATCCACAACATGCCCGAGGGCCTCGCCGTCGGGGTCGGCTTCGGCTCCGGCGACCTCGGGACGGCAATCCCGCTGATGCTCGCCATCGGCATCCAGAACATCCCCGAGGGACTGGCGGTCTCCATCGCCGCCGTCAACGCCGGCCTCCGGAACACGACCTACGCGACGTTCGCGGGCATCCGCGCCGGCCTCGTGGAGATTCCGCTCTCCGTCTTCGGCGCGTGGGCCATCCAGTACGCCTCGGCGCTGCTCCCCTACGCGATGGGCTTCGCCGCCGGCGCGATGCTGTTCGTCATCTCCGACGAAATCGTCCCCGAGACGCACTCGAACGGCCACGAGCGCGTGGCGACCTTCGGGACGATGGTCGGCGTCGTCGTGATGCTCTACCTCGACGTGACGCTCGGGTAGTCGAGTCGGCGTCGCGGTGTCCGAAACAGGAAACGCCGAGAAACGTCGCAAAGGCGGGAGTTCGAGTGGAAGCGAAGGGGTTCGGTCGTCGGTCCGTCGGCAGAAAACCCGCGTCGAGCGCGCGTCAGTCGTCGGCGACCGGCGAGTCCGACGGAACCTCGTGGTCCGAGAGCCCGGCAGTCGGCGCGAGGAACTTCGCCGGGTCGAAGGCGTCGAGGCCGTCGCCGGCGGCCACGCGCGCCGGCCAGTCCGGATTGGCCAGCGCGCTCGTCCCCAGCGTGAACAGGTCCGCGCCGGCGTCGACGGCGGCCCGCGCCGCGTCGGGGTCGCCGAGACCGCCGTTGGCGATGACGACCGTGTCGTCCGCGACGTGTTCGGCGGCCGCCTCCGCGAGCGAGGGACCGTCCGCGCCGAAGGTCGGGCTCGTCGCGTCGGTCTCGGTCGTGTGGACGTAGTCGGCTCCGGCGGCCGAGAGCGCCTCGAAGAAGACCGCGGCCGCGTCCTCGCCCTCGGGCCACTCGTAGTCGCCGTCGGTCACTTTCTCCTGCGAGACGCGGACGCCGACGACGAACTCCTCGGGGACAGCGTCGGCGACCGCAGAAAGGACCTCGGCGGGGAACTTGACGCGAGACTCGGGCCCGCCGCCGTACTCGTCGTCGCGCTGGTTCGCGTCCGCCGCGAGGAACTCGTTGAGCAGATAGCCGTTCGCGCCGTGGAGTTCCACGCCGTCGAAGCCGGCTTCGACCGCGTTCCTCGCCGCCTGTACGAAGCCCTCACGAGCGGTTTCGAGGTCCGCCTCGTCGGCCGCCTTCGGGACGGCGAACTCGCCGCTTCCGCCGTAGGCCTCCGCCTTCTGGCCGTCGGGCTGGACCGCGGAGGGCGCGAGCGTCCGGTCGCCGTCGAGGTGCGGGTTCCCCTGCGACTGCGCCCCGGCGTGCATCAACTGCGCGAAAATCGGCGTGTCGACCTCGTGGACGGCGTCCGTGACGTTCGTCCACGCCTCGACGTGGTCGTCGGTGACGAGCCCCGGCTGGTTCAGATAGCCCTGGCTGTACGCGTCGTCCGTGTAGACGCCCTCGGTGACGAGGAATCCGAACCCGCCGTCGGCGAACTTCCGGTAGTAGTGGGCCATCTCGTTCGTCGCCAACCCCTCGTCGGTGGCGCTGATACGCGTCATCGGTGCCAACCCGGCCCGGTTAGCGAGCGACAGGTCGTTCAGGCTCGTCGCGTCGAACAGCGCGTCGTCAGTCATCACCGGTTCTGCGCGCGTCGCGGATAAAAACCGACGGCGGAATGGTCCCGACCCCCGCACATCCGGCGTGCTATCAGGGCGCACGAAGGGCGGGAAACGAGTCGACGGCACAGGAAAACCACGCAGTCGCCGTCTCAGGAGAACTTCCGAACCGTCATGTTCAGCGTGTCGAGGTCGACGATGGGGGCGTAGCCGGCGTCGGGGTCGATGTTGACGGACTTCTGGAAGTCGGTCTGGGCCTGCCAGCAGCCGGAGTTGACCGCGAGAACGTTGTGGTACTTGCCCCACCCGAGCTTGTGGACGTGGCCGGTGTGGAAGATGTCGGGCACGTCCTCCATGACGAGGTAGTCGAGTTCCTCGGGCGCGAGGCGGGTGTGGCCCCCGAACTGCGGCGCGACGTGGCGCTTTTTCAGGAGCTGATACATCGCCTTGTGCGGCTCGTCGTAACTCGCCTTATCCGCCGGCAGCTCGGCGATGACCTCGTCGAGCGAGACGCCGTGGTACATGAGAACGTTGACCCCTTCGAGCGTGATCATCGAGGGATTGCTCGTGATTCGAGCGTCGTGGGCCGACATGATGTCGCGGAGTTCGTCGTCGAAGCCGGGCTGTGGCTCCGCGAGTCGGACGGCGTCGTGGTTGCCCGGAATCATCACGATGTCGAGGTCGCCGGGCACCGATTTGAGGTGCTCCGAGAACGACTCGTACTGCTCGTAGATGTCGATGACGTCGAGTTCCTCGTCCTGATTCGGATAGACGCCGACGCCCTCGACCATGTCGCCGGCGATGAGGAGGTACTCGATGCGCTCCGCCTCCTCGGTGTGGAGCCAGTCCGCGAACCGGTTCCACGCGTCGGCCATGAACTCCTGGCTGCCGACGTGGACGTCCGAGATGAGCGCCGCCTGCACGTCCCTGTCGGCGGTGTTGGGGCGGTGGCTCCGCGGCACGTCGGGGAAGTGCATCGAGTCGACGAAGAGGATGCCCGCGTCGCCCGAGAGCGTCCCCTGCACCGCGATGCACTCGTCCATGAGGAGTTCGTCGACGTAGCCCGCGATGTCCTTGTCCTTCATCACGAGACAGGGGAACGTCCCCGTCGTGTCTTCGAGTTCGATAATCCAGTGGCCGCTCTTGGTGGAGCGAACGTCGTCGACGAGGCCGATGAGCTCCGCATCCTCGCCGCCGGACATGTTCGAGATGGCCTTCGCGGGGCGGTGGTTGACGCGCCCGCGGAGCATCTTCGAGAGTTTCTCGTAGCGGTCGCGGAACACCTTCACGAAGTCGTCGTACTCGCCGGTTCCCGTCGACTGGCCCGTCATGTCGTTGGCGATTTCGAGGGACCGAAGCGCCGGGTCGACGTTTCGTCCGGTCGGCTCTCCCTCGGCTTCGGCTGGAGTCGATTGAGCGGTGTGGTCCGCGTTGTCGTGCGATGTTGCAGCGGAAACAGGGGGGTCTGACGCGGCGGTGGCAGACGCGTCGGCGTCCGTAGCCCGCGCGGCGGCCGGGCCGGTCGATTCCGTTCCCGGCGGGTCCGCGGCGGGGGCGGACGCGAGCACCTCGCGGACGTGGTCGGCGGTGATGCGAAGCGCGTCGTCCGGGACGGCTTCGACGACGCGGGCGAGGGTTCGGCCGGGGTCGTCGGAGCCGGCGATGAGGGTCACGGCCTCGCGTTCGGCGTTGTAGCCGCGACCGACGAGCGCCCGGACGATGCGCGCCGGCGTCTCCAGTGGCACACCCGGAGTGTGCGACACGCGGCAAAAAGGATGCCGAAACCCAGAACGTTGAAACCCAGTCCGGGTAAACTGGGAGTGATGAGTGACGACGACGGTCGCCCGCCCTCCCCCGAACCGCGGCGCGGTCCCGCCTCCGACGAAGGCGTACTAACTCGGCTCCGGACGGCAGAGGAGGGGCCGCTGCTGTTCGTCCGCGAAGTCCTGACGAGCGCGCTCGCCGTGTTGGCCGTCGGGTTGTTCCTGTTCGCGGTGAGCGGCGTGTGGCCGCCGATGGTCGCCGTCGAAAGCGGGAGCATGGAACCGCACATGCACAAAGGCGACCTCGTGTTCATCACGGGACCGGACCGGTACGCCCCGGACGCGTCCGTCGAGGGAACTGCCGTCGTCACCGCCGAGACGGGCGCGGAGGTCGACTATCGGAAGTTCGGCGGCCCCGGCAGCGTCATCGTCTACGACGACCCCGGGTCGGCAGGGCCCCCGATTATCCACCGGGCGATGTTCTGGGTCGACGAAGGGGAGAACTGGTACGACCGGGCGAACCCCGAGTACATGTCGGCCGACAACTGTCGAGAACTCGCCAACTGTCCCGCGGAGTACGCCGGCTTCATCACGAAAGGCGACAACAACCCGCGGTACGACCAGGTGAGCGGCATCGCCGACCCGGTCCGACCCGAGTGGGTTCAAGGCGTCGCGCGGGTCCGCATCCCGCTTCTCGGCTGGGTCCGCCTGACGCTCGCCAACTCGATGGCGACGACGACGCCGGTCGCGCCCGTGTCGATTGATTCCGTTGATTCCGTCGAATCCGTCGACGTGACGACGGCGGAGCCGACGGTCGCCAACGTAGCGACGACGGCACCGCTTCCGGTCGAGACGTCGAAGACAGCAGTGCACGGCGACGCGGTCGCGGCGTGACCCGGGTTCGGTAAGCAGGACTAAGCAGAGCAGAACTAAGCAGAGAAGAACTAAGCAGAGCAGAACTTCTACGACGGCTCCGGTCAGAGAGCGACGGTTGTCGTTTAGTTGTCGAACCGCGCCTGCACGAACGGCTGTGCGCTCTCGATGTCGCCGAGCCGGGAGTCCGTCAGCAGGACGGCCTCGGTCTCGTCGATGGGGACAGAAAGGCTGATTTCCTTGGTCCGGCCGTAGCGACCCTTCGAGACGACGACGGCGTTGACGATGCCGAGCATGTCGAGTTCCGAGATGAGGTCGGTGACGCGGCGCTGGGTGAGTACGTCGGCGTCGATCTCCTCGCAGAGGCGCTTGTAGATGTTGAACACCTCGCCGGTGTTGATGTTGCGGACGCCGTTTTTCTCCAGGAGGATGATGGCGAAGAGGACGATTTTCGACTGCGTGGGGAGGGTACGGACGACCTCGACCACCCGGTCGAGTTCGATTTTGTCCTGCGCCTGCCGGACGTGTGCCTCCTCGACGGTGTCGGCCTGCCCGCGCTCTGCGAGCTCGCCGGCCGTGCGGAGCAGGTCGAGCGCGCGCCGGGCGTCACCGTGTTCCTGCGCGGCGAAGGCGGCGCACAGCGGAATCACGTCGTCGGTGAGCGCGCCGGGCTTGAACGCCACGTCGGCGCGGTGCTGGAGGATGTCGCGGAGCTGGTTCGCGTCGTACGGCGGGAAGACGATTTCCTCCTCGCCGAGGCTCGACTTGACCCGGGGGTCGAGGAAGTCGGTGAACTTCAGGTCGTTCGAGATACCCATGATGGAGATGCGGGAGTTGTCGAGTTCGGAGTTCATCCGCGAGAGGTTGTAGAGGGTGTCGTCGCCCGACTTCTCGACCAGTTTGTCGATTTCGTCGAGCATGATGACGACCACGCGCTCCTTGTAGTCGACGGCGTCGAAGAACGTCGTGTAGACCCGGTCGGTCGGCCACCCGGTCATCGGCACCGTCTCCATCTCGTCGGCGTCGTCGTCGAGTTCCGCCGCGCGCTCGTCTATCTCGGCGATGGAGTCGTAGGGCGTGTCCGCGAGGGCGTTCGGGTCTTCCGTCGCCCGGGTTCGCATCTCGTCGAGGCGTTCCTGTTCGGCCTCGATGCGCTCGACGTTCTTCTCGATGAACTTGTTCGCCAACTGCGCGAGCACGCGGTACTGCGTGTCCGTCACCTCGCAGTTGATGTACTCGACCTCGCAGGGCACGTCGTACTTCTGGGAGGTGGATTCGAGTTCCTGGCTGACGAACTTCGCGCTCGCGGTCTTCCCGGTCCCCGTCTTCCCGTAGATGAGGATGTTCGACGGCGTCTCCCCGCGCAGGGCGGAGACGAGAATCGTCGCCATCTGGTTTATCTGGTCGGTCCGGTGAGGGAGTTCGTGCGGGGTGTACGACGGGCGAAGGACTTCCTTGTTCTCGAAAATCGGCTCGCCGGCGAGGAGGTCGTCGAACAGTCCCTTCGAACCCTCGTCGTCGTTGAGGACGACCTTGTCGAGACCGACGTCGGGGTCTTTGTGCTGGTCGAGGTCCTCGTCGGGCGCGTCGGCGTCGGGGCCGATGCTCGCCTGAATGTCGATGTCTTCGGGGGAGACGTCGTCCTCGGCGGCTGGTGTCGGTGTCTCGGAGGACGCATCGTCAGCGGACGCGTCGGTACTGGGTGCATCGCCGGAGTCGCCGTCGACGGCGCTGTCGTCCGACGTGCTGTTCCCGACTTCTCCTCGTGCGCCGCCTCGCGGATTCTCTTCCTCGTCCATCGTGAATACCCCTTTGTTTCAAGTGGAATAGTCGCCCGCAGCGGCGCATACGGTGCGTGAGGCCGGTGGTAGTCGGCATCTGCGCGTCACGCCGAAGAAGGCGATTCCAGATGATGCAAAGGAACCAAACGAACAGTCGGTACAAAAATCTTACTTCTCCGACTCGTCTGCCGTCGTTCGACCGGAACTCGGCCGGACGGGACCGTTTCAACACGAGCGCTCGATTCGCTCGGGGGACGGAGACTCCTCGCGACCACTGTCCGGAAGCGCCGGTTGGAGTCGTCAGTCGGTCGAGGTCGTCACTCGTCAGACGATTGGGGTCGTCGGTTGGAAGTCGGGAGTCAGCTGAGGGTCAGCCGGGGGTCAGTCGATGGGGTCGGCAGGTCGTATCGACACCGAGAGCGGAACGTCTCGGAGTCGAAACCACGGCCGGGAGTCAGGGATGGGTGAGGAAGGGTTCGGATGAGACGAGTAGTTCGAGTCGATCGGAGAACGTAGTCGGATGGGGTCGGGAGTCGGATAGAGCTGATCGAATGAGTCGGCTGGCTGGGACGGAGGGAATTGGGTACAGTGGCATCGAGGTGAAACGGATCGGTTCGAACAATCGCACTCTGTCGAATCGAACCGCGGGACGCGTCGAGACTCCGAGCGATAGTGGTGGATTTCGACGAACGGCAGTTGCGCACCGGACACCCGGGCGGCACCACACCGGACTCCCGGTCGACGCGAAACCCACCGGTCCGCGTGGGTGGAGTGGAACTCGGAGTTGAGTGGACGTCCGACGAGAAAAATCGGTCCCCGAGACCCCTTCGTTTCGTGTGGAAACGGGCAAAACACGCTTCCGGAGAAATCGAGGGTCTGAGGATTTTAGCGACCGTCCTAACCCCTTGGTTTCCTCTGCAATTAAGTGGGTGTTCTCCAGTTCGACGGGAAACCCCTGGGGCTCGAATCCCCCACACCCCTTCGTTTCGGGTGGAGGCGTGAGAGGGTGGGGAGGGGGTCTCGGTGGTCTTTAGATACAGATAGTTTTATTACTTATATTGTCATACCGTAACCGTACTGGGGCAAAAAGAGATATTATTGTACTCCCCTAGAATAGAATTAACGTCCCACCGCCGTCTAGCGGTCTCCCCCCACCCACCCCTTCGGGCCGTTCCACCCGAAACGAAGGGGTGGGGGTGTTCCCCCGACCGTTTCGCGTCTACCAAATAGTGTCAACCCCGTGTCTTGTCCGCAGAGACTAAGGTGACGACAGATCGGGGGAGAGACCGGCTCGGTGTTTTCAGGAACTGTTCGGCACATTCAGGAGATTCTCCGTTCGTCGTATGTCCAAGTTACGCACGTGTGCGCGCAAAGTAACCATAAACTGCAATACGGATTCGGCTCGAACCGTTTTAGTATCAGTTACATTATACTCGGTGAACAAGCGCTCGTCTCTCGTTTCTCGTTGCCCGACCTCGTTTTATCGAACTGACCCTCGTCCACGACGCTCCTTTCTGTCGTCTTGTCTCCCACGTGACTGGTGTCTGACGTAGTGCTTAAGTGAGTCCGGTTGGGTGATACCTCCATACGCCCTCCACGACGCGTTCGGGAGGTGCGGGAGGCCCAGGATGGGACTGCTCACAGATTTAAGAGACAGCATCTCACGAGTCGTCGACCGGCTCTTTTCGGAGAGCGAGCCGAAGCGGATCGGTATATATGGCCCGCCCAACGCCGGGAAGACGACTCTCGCAAACCGTATCGCCCGTGACTGGACCGGTGACGCCATCGGTCCCGAGAGCCACATCCCTCACGAGACTCGCCGCGCCAGGCGGAAAGAGAACGTCGAAATCGAGCGGAACGGCAAGAAAGTCACCATCGACATCGTCGACACGCCGGGTGTCACGACGAAGGTCGATTACAAGGAATTCCTCGAACACGACATGGAGAAAGACGACGCCGTCCGCCGGTCCCGCGAGGCGACCGAGGGCGTCGCCGAGGCCATGCACTGGCTCCGCGAGGACGTCGACGGCGTCATCTACGTGCTCGACAGCACGAAGGACCCGATATCGCAGGTCAACACGATGCTCATCGGCATCATCGAGAGCCAGGACCTGCCCGTGCTCATCTTCGCGAACAAGATCGACCTCGAAGACTCGAACGTCGAGCGCATCGCGAACGCGTACCCACAGCACGAAACAGTCGAGTTGTCGGCGCTCGAAGGGGAGAACATGGACGAAGTGTACGCCAAAATCGCGGAGTACTTCGCGTGATTCACCATGCCTGAAGCAACCGCCTCCGACAACGGCTCCGACGGGGTCCAGATAGACCTCTTCAGCGGGAATCGGATGGCAAACCTCACGAGCATGGAGAAGATTCGGCTCATCCTCGACGGCGTCCGCGACGGCAACATCGTCATCCTCGAGGAGGGCCTTTCGCCCGACGAGGAGTCGAAGCTCATCGAGGTCACGATGGCCGAGATAAGCCCCGACGAGTTCAACGGAATCGAAATCGAGACGTACCCGCGTTCGCAGACCGCAGACCAGAGCTTCCTCGACCGGCTCATGGGCCGACAGTCGACCCAGAAGCTCACCGTCATCGGTCCCGCGAACCAGATTCAGACGCTACACAAGGACGAGAATCTCATCAGCGCGCTCGTCTCGCGAAAGTAGGGGGTCCCACGAACGCCCTCACGCGCCATCCGGCGTCAACATCTATCAATGCCACATCAATGCACCACGTGCGGTAAGGTGTTCCCCGACGGCTCGAAGGAGATGCTCTCGGGGTGCCCGAGCTGCGGCGGCAACAAGTTTCAGTTCAAGCCCGCATCGAGCGGGAGCGCTCCCGCGAGCGCGAGCGACGACGCGACGTCGACGGGCGGCGCCGGAACGCGGGACCTGACCTCCTCGGCGGCCGACGCCGTCCGAGACCGCGCGCAGCAGCAGTCCCACCCCGACACGACCGACGAGGAGTCGATGACCGTCAGCGACTGGGCGAACGCGAATGCGGACGCGGACGCCTCACAGCGAACCGAGACTGTCGATGCCGCCGGCTCGACCCAGAACGAGCCGTCGCCGACCGACGCGGCCGACGCAAGCGACGCGGTCGACGACCCCGAAGCCAAACCCCGCGGTTGGGGCGAATGGCCGTCTGCGCCCGGCGAGTCTCCGGGGGCAGACCCGCAGGATCCGGAAGCATCGCGGAACGAATCGCGGGCCCAATCGGCCTCGGAGCAGGCCAGCCGCTCGCGGGGACCGGATTCGCCCCCGAACCGCGAGCCGGGGAAAATCAACGCGCGCGAGACGGACGAAGACAACTCCCAGAAGAGCGCGCGGAGCGACGTCGTCACCCCCGAGGAACTCGCCGCTGCCGACGCGAACCGGCGCGACTCGCCGGCGGAGACGCCGTCCGAAGCGCCTTCCGGCCCCGACCCCGACGCGGCCGCCGGTCAGCCCGCGGACGCCGCACCCACGGACGCGGACGGTACGGTCATCGAGCCGTCGTCAGACGACCGACCCAACCTGGACCAGCTCCGCGAGGAGCTCAACGACCAGTTCGAGAGCATCAAAATCGTCAATCCCGGTCAGTACGAACTCAATCTCATGGAACTGTACGACCGCGACGAGTACATCATCTCGCTCCGCGAGGACGGCCGCTACGTCATCGAAGTCCCGGACTCGTGGGGACCGGGTAACCGCGAAGACTGAGCGCGTTCCTCGCGTCGAACTGATTTTCCGACCCCGTTGTTTCCGGTGGAACGCCGGCCGTTCGGTCCCGCGGACGAGTCCGTCCGTCGAATCGGCACAATCGTTATATACGATAGTTGAGAGTATATCTCCTTGGGGAAGCGCTATGTCCAATCCGCACAACGAAAAGGTCGCCGAGTGGGCGTCGCTCCTCGGAGCGTCGCTCCCGTCCGCGCGACCAGACGACCCCGACCTCGACACCGCCGACAGCGCGGGGTAACGACCGCCGCGGTTTCCACCGGCGGACCGCTTTACTTTCACCCCGCTCTGCGAACCCTTATCGGCGAGGACGAGTAATCGTCACCGATGCCGGCCTCCGAGGACGTTGCGTACGTGGACCACCCGCTACTCGCGCCGTCGTTCATCGAGCGACGGCTCTACCAGATTCGCCTCGCCGGTACCGCGCGCAACGGCCACACGCTGGTCTGTCTTCCCACCGGCCTCGGGAAGACGACCGTCAGCCTGCTCGTCACGGCCCAGCGGCTCCACGACGTCGGCGGGAAGTCGCTGTTTCTCGCGCCCACGAAGCCGCTCGTCCAGCAGCACGCCGACTTCTACCGCGAGGCGCTGAACGTCCCGGACGACGAAATCGTCGTCTTCACCGGCGACGTTCGGCCCGACGACCGGGCCGAACTCTGGCAGGAGGCCCAGATAGTTATCGCCACGCCGCAGGTCATCGAAAACGACCTCATCGGCAACCGTATTTCGCTTCGGGACGTGACGCACCTCACCTTCGACGAGTGCCACCGCGCGAGCGGCGACTACGCCTACGTCTACATCGCGGAGCGTTACCACGCCGACGCCGAAGACCCGCTCGTCACGGGGATGAGCGCCTCGCCGGGCGGCGACGAGGAGGCCATCCTCGAAGTCTGTGAGAACCTCGGCATCGTCGACGTGGAGGTGATGACCGAGGAGGACGCCGACGTGTCGGAGTACACCCACGACACGGACGTGGAGTGGAACCGCATCCAGCTCCCCGACGAGATTCTGGAGATACGCGACGCCCTCAACGAGGTCATCACCGACCGCCTGGAGAAACTCAAGCAGTTGGGCGTCACCAAGTCGACGAAGCCCGATATCTCCCAGAAGAAGCTCAACCGGATGCGCGCGGAGCTACAGCGACTGATGAACGCCGACAAGTCGGAGGGCTACAAGGGTATGTCCACGCACGCGGAGGTGATGAAGCTCCGCCGGGCGGTCGAGCTCGTCGAGACCCAGTCGGTCGAGTCGGTCCGGCGGTACTTCGAGCGCCAGCGCAACGCCGCCCGGTCGTCGGGCGCGTCGAAGGCCAGCCAGCGACTCGTCGCCGAACCGAAGGTCCGCGAGGCGATGCGGAAAGCCGAGTCGTTCGACGGCCTCCACCCGAAGTTCAGGAAGACGCGCATCCTCCTCGCGGAGACGCTCGGCATTCAGGACGGCGAGCGCGTCATCGTCTTCACCGAGTCCCGCGACACGGCCGAGGCGCTCACGGAGTTCCTCTCGGAGAGCTTCTCGGTCCGGCGGTTCGTCGGACAGGGCGACCGCGAGGGCTCCGACGGGATGACGCAGAAGGAACAGCAGGAGACCCTCGACAAGTTCCGAAGCGGCGAGTTCGAGGTGCTGGTCTCGACCTCCGTCGCGGAGGAGGGCCTCGACGTGCCCGAGGTCGACCTCGTGCTCTTTTTCGAACCCGTGCCGACGGCCATCCGGTCCATCCAGCGGAAGGGTCGGACCGGTCGTCAGGCCGACGGTCGCGTGGTCGTCCTCCTCGCGGAGGACACCCGCGACGAGGCGTACTTCTGGATATCGCGCCGCCGCGAGAAGACGATGCAAAACGAGCTTCGCGACCTCAAGGGCGCGGCCGACGACCTCGAAGCCGAACTCGACCCCTCCCAGCGCGACCTCTCGGCGTTCGCGGGCGACGACGGCAGTTCCGCCGGCAACGCCGGGAGTTCCACCGGAAACGAGGGGGTTGACGCCGCGGCCGGTGACGATGCAAACGTGGCGTCGGACGCGGAATCGGCCGCTGAATCAGCCGCCGCGTCGACCGCCACGAACGGAGAGACCGCGGTCGCCGCGGCGACCGACTCGGACGGGCAGTCGGGCCTCGCCGACTTCGGTCCCTCCGACGAGGAGTTGGCGCGGGCGGACGGCGACGACGACGACGGCGACGACGACGACGGCGACGATGAAAACGACGGCGACGGCGACGAGGCGGACGACCCGGCCACCGTCGCCGCGGCGGGAACGGACGACGAGGAGACCGTCGAAATCGTCGTCGACCAGCGCGAACTCGACTCCAACATCGCCCGCACTCTCTCGAAGCGCGAGGACCTGACGACCCGGTTGGAGACGCTCGCGGTCGGCGACTACGTCCTCTCGGACCGCGTCGCGGTCGAGCGAAAGAGCGTCTCGGACTTCCTCGACACGCTCACGGGCGGCGACCGCTCGATATTCGAGCAGATAGCGGACCTCACGCGTCACTACGCCCGGCCGCTTCTCATCATCGAGGGTCGTGGTCTCTACGAGGAGCGGAACATCCACCCCGGCGCGATTCGCGGGGCGCTGTCGTCGGTCGCGGTCGATTTCAACGTGAGCGTGCTGTTCACGGAGGACGAAGACGACACCGCGGAGATGCTGGCGACCATCGCCACCCGCGAGCAGACGGACCGCGAGCGCACCGTGAGCGTCCACGGCGGCAAGAGCGCGAAGACGCTCGACGAGCAACAGGAGTACGTCGTCTCGGCCATCGCCGACATCGGCCCGGTCACGGCGCGGACGCTGCTCGAAGCGTTCGGGAGCGTCGAGGCGGTCATGACCGCCAACGAGGACGACCTCAAAGAGGTCCGCGGCGTCGGCCAAGTCACCGCCGAGCGAATCCGCGAGGTCGTCGGGGCGGAGTATCGCTGAGCGCGGATGAGTGCGCTTCTCCGAAACAGAGGGACCGAAGCGTGTTGATTTCAACCGCCGAGAGCGATAGCGGTGCGCCGGTCGGTTATCGGTCGAGCGCGGAGATGGCCTCGGCGGCCTCGCGCGCGGCGGTCAGATACTCGGTCGCCCGCCGCGGGTCGTCGGTCGACTCGGCGCGCTCGGCGGCCCACGTCAGCGTCCGCACGAGCGACTCGCGCGCGTCGGTGACGTCGCCGGCGACCTCGCGGCGTGCACGCTGCCCGGTCGCCCGCTGCTCGCCTGCGGTTCGCGCTGACGGGGTCGCAGCGCGCCCGTTCGCGCCGGTGGGGTCACGGCGCGCCTCGTCGGCGACGCGGGTTCCTTGGCCCTGCGCCGGCTGTCGCGTTCCGGCCTGCGGTCGCTCGGAGTCCGACGCCTCGGCGGTGACCGCCGCAGGGTCGGCCGCCGCATCGGCGCGCTCTACGGACTCGGTCGCTCCGCCGGACGAGGCCTCGACCCCGCCTTCGACCGGGTCGGCTTCGACGGCCGCCTCGGCGGCCTGCTCGGCGTCTTGGTCCGCATTCGCCGCGACCTGCCCCTCGGCCTGACAGGTCGGACAGAACACCTGTCCCTCGTAGCGGAACAGCGGGTCGCCGCAGTTGTCGCAGTGCTTGTTCGTCATCGTCGCGCCCTTGAGGAGCAACTCGCTCATGCGCTGGGTCGAACGGCGCTTCGTCTCGTCTCGCTCGTACTTCTCCCGAAGTCGCTGCCGCTCTGCTTCCTTATCGAAGTCGCTCATGTGCGTGTGGACGCGACGTGCGTCGAAAAACCCCACGGCGTCGCTCGGGTGGTTTCGTCACCGGCGGTCTCACCGGCTCTCGCGGCCGAGGACACCCCGCCGCTGTCGGTCGAAATTCGACGACTGACGAACAGATAATCGACAGACGGCGCTTCGGTGCCCGTTTCGAAACGTTTACTCGGAATCCACAGCCTGGTTAATGTGGTATGACGAAAGTTAGCGTGATTGGTGCGGCCGGGACGGTCGGCGCCGCGGCTGGGTACAACCTCGCGCTTCGCGATGTCTGTGACGAACTCGTGTTCGTCGACATCCCGAAGATGGAAGACAAGACGGTCGGACAGGCGGCGGACACGAACCACGGCATCGCGTACGACTCCAACACGGTCGTGACGCAGGGCGGCTACGAGGACACCGCCGGCTCCGACGTGGTCGTCATCACGGCGGGCATCCCGCGGCAGCCGGGACAGACCCGCATCGACCTCGCGGGCGACAACGCCCCCATCATGGACGACATCGGCTCCTCGCTCGCAGAGCACAACGACGACTTCGTCTCCATCACCACGTCGAACCCCGTCGACCTGCTCAACCGCCACCTCTACGAGACGGGCGACCGCGACCGCCACAAAGTCATCGGCTTCGGCGGCCGACTCGACTCCGCCCGCTTCCGCTACGTGCTGAGCCAGCGCTTCGACGTGCCGGTCAAGAACGTCGAAGCGACCATCCTCGGCGAGCACGGCGACGCGCAGGTGCCCGTCTTCTCGAAGGTCCGCGTCGACGGCAACGACCCCGCCTTCTCCGGCGACGAGAAAGACGAGATTCTCGGCGACCTCCAGGAGTCCGCCATGGACGTCATCGAGCGCAAGGGCGCGACCCAGTGGGGCCCGGCGACCGGCGTCGCCCACATGGTCGAGGCCGTCCTGCACGACACCGGCGAAGTGCTTCCCGGCTCGCTCGTCCTCGACGGCGAGTTCGGCTACGAGGACACCGCCTTCGGCGTCCCCGTCAAGCTCGGCTCGAACGGCATCGAGGAGGTCGTCGAGTGGGACCTCGACGACTACGAGGCCGACCTCATGGACGACGCGGCCGAGAAGCTCCGCGACCAGTACAACAAAATCGCGTAAGCCGCTCCGGCTCGCTCGCGCGACGAATCCAATCCGTCTTTTTCACCCGACGCGGCCGACCCCGCTCAGAGCCGTCGCTTCAGCTCCGCGGCCGTCTTCTCGCCGACGCCGGGCACATCCGTCAGGTCCTCGACCGACGCCTCGCGGACGCCCTCGACGCTGCCGAACCGCGTGAGCAGCGCCCGGCGGGTCTTCTCGCCGACGCCGGGCACGTCGTCGAGGACGGTCTTCACCTCGTCGCGGAGCGTCTGGTGGTACTGGACGGCGAAGCGGTGGGCCTCGTCGCGGACGCGCTGGAGGACGTGCAGGTGCGGCGCGTCGTCCGGCCAGTCGAACGTCCGGTCGGGCGTGACGACCAGTTCGCGGTCCTTGGCGATGCCGACGGCGGGCACGTCCCAGCCGGTCTCCTCGAGGGCGTCCAGCGCGGCGTTCAACTGTCCCTTCCCGCCGTCGATGAGGAGTAAGTCGGGGTCCGGGCGGTCGTCGCGGCCTTCCAGCGCGCGGGTCGCCCGCCAGCGGACGAGTTCTCGCATGTTCGCGTAGTCGTCGTTGCGCTCGGGGAGTCGCCGCCGGCGGTAGTCCGAGGTTTCGGCGCTCCCCTCGACGAAGCACACGTCGCTGCCGACGACGGCCTTGCCCTGCGCGTGGCTCACGTCGAAGCCCTCGATGCGGGAGACGCGTCGCACGTCGAGGTCGAGTTCGCGGGCGAGCGTGGCGAGCCCGTCGTCGCGGCCGGCGCGCCGGCGGGCGTTCTTCAGGGCGAGTTCGATCAGTTTCGCCTCGCGGCCCGCGCCGGGGACGCGGACGCCCACGCCCTCCGATTCGAGCCACGCGACCACGTCCTCGTCGTCGGGATGCTCCGAGAGGACGACCGCGTCGGGGAGTTCGCGTTCGGCGTAGAACTGCGCGAGGAACGCCGAGAGGACGGCGGCCGTGCGGTCTTCGCCCTCGGGGGCGTCGAGGTGGTGCCGCGTCCGGTCGACCAGTTGCCCGCGCTCGGCGTGGAGCCGGGCGACGGTCGCCGAGTCGCCGCGGAGCGAGACGCCGAGCACGTCGATGGCGCGCTCGTCGGACTGCGACGAGACGGCGTCCTCGCCCGCGCCGTGGAACGACTCGACGACTTCCAACCGGTCGCGGAGGTTGGCGGCGCGCTCGAACTCCGCGTCCTGTGAGGCCGCCTCCATCTCCCGGCGGAGCGGGTCGGCGAGGACGCCCGTCTCGCCCTCGAAGAAGCGGACCGCCGACTCCACGTCCTCGCGGTAGTCGCGCTCCGCGATTTCGCCGGTACAGGGGGCCGTACACAGCCCCATCTCGTAGTCGAGACACGGCCGCGAGCGGTTCGAGTACTTGTGGTCAGAACAGCCGCGGAGGCCGTAGGTCTCCCGAATCGCCTTCACGACCGTCTCGACGCGGCCCTTGTCGGTGTACGGTCCGAAGACGGTCGCGGAGTCCTCGGGTTCGCGGGTGACCTCGATGCGCGGGACCGCGTGGGCCGTCAGTTGGACGAGCGGGTAGGACTTGTCGTCCTTCAGGCGGACGTTGTAGCGCGGCTGGTGGCGCTTGATGAGGTTGGCTTCGAGGAGGAGCGCCTGCGTTTCAGTGTCGGTAACGGCGAAGTCGATGTGCTCCGCGCGGTCGACCATCCGGGAGATACGCTCCGACCGCGGGTCGGCGTACGACCGAACCCGCGCGCGGATGTCGACGGCCTTCCCGACGTACAGCACCGTGTCGCCGGCGACGAACTGGTACACGCCGGGGTCCGACGGAAGCGCGCTGGCTCGTTCGCTGACCGCGGCAGGGTCCATCTGGGGTGGCTTACCGCGCGAAGGGCTTGAGGCTGACGCGTCGAGCCAGCGGGGCGGCCGATTCGGCCGTCTCGCCGCCCCGAAAATTATCTGATTTGATAATCTGCTCGAAAGATACTCCTGTGATGCTCTGAAACGTGGCCTCTAATGTCACTTGGTATACTCTCACGCGTCCGCTCGTGGTTCGGTGAGGAGACTCCGTTACCGGACGGCGGAATCGTCGCCGGTTCCGCCACGGACGCGCCGGACTTGAACGTCGACGACGACGTACTGCTCGACGGCGTCGGCCTCCCGGCGTTCGTCCTCGACGAGCAGGGTCGCATCGCGGCGTGGAACGCCGGCGTCGAGTCGTTGACCGGCACGTCCGCGGACGCCGCGCTGGGCCGACGCGACCTCGGTGATGCCTTCTACGGCGACTCCGCGGCCAGCGTGCTCGCGGGGCAGGTCCTCGACAACCCACTCGACGCCGCGGCGCTCGACGGCGTGGAACTCGACGACCCCGACCGCCTGCTCTACGCCGTAGAAGAGACGTTTGCGGACGTGAACGGCGACGACTGCCACGCCCGGCACACGGCGATGCCGCTCTACGAGGGCGACGAGCTCGTCGGCGTTCTCCAGACCGTCCGCAACCGGACGACGGAAGTCGAGCGCCACCGCGAGGTCGCCGCGCTCGTCTCCGAGGTCGAATCGACGCTGACCCAGTTGAGCGGGGGCAACCTCGACGCGCGGGCGACGATAGACGAGAGCGGGGCCGTCGACGACCAGCTCTATCTCGTCGTCGACGCGGTCAACGAGACGGCGCGCAACCTCTCGACGCTGGCGTCGAACGTCGAAGACGAGACGGAGACGGCGACCGCGGCGGTCACGCGGGCCGCCTCGGCGGCCGACGCCATCGTCGATAACGTCGAAGAGCAGCGCGACCTCCTCGACGAGGGCGCGACCCAGATGCAGCAGTTCAGCGCGACGATGGAGGAGGTCGCCGCGACCGCCGACGAGGTCGACACGGCGGCCACGGAGGCGCGGCAGGCGACCGCCGAGGGCCGCGAGGCCAACAGCGAGGCGCGAGCGGCGACCGAGAGCGTCGTCACGATGGGCGACGAGCTCGTCGACCGCGTGACCGAACTCGGCGGCCGCATGGACGACATCGAGGCGGTCGTCGAGGTCATCTCCGAGGTGGCCGAACAGACGAACCTGCTCGCGCTCAACGCGAACATCGAGGCCGCCCGCGCCGGCGAGGACGGCGACGGGTTCGCCGTCGTCGCGGAGGAGGTCAAGTCGCTCGCCGACGAGACGCGCCAGCACACCGAAGACATCACCGCGCAGATAGAGGACATCCAGTCGCAGACCGGCGAGGCGGTCCACGCGGCGACGGAGTCGAACGACCGCATCGAGCACGCCGACGACCGCATCTCCGAGATGCTGGCGGCGTTCGAGGAAATCGCCACCTCCATCGACACCGCCGCGGACGGCGTCGCGGAGGTCTCCCGCGCGACCGACGAGCAGGCCGAGGCGGTCGAAGAACTGACCGCGACCATCGAGGACGTGCGCGACCGGACCGTCGAGACCGAGGGCGCGGTCGACAGCATCGTCAGCGCGACCGACGAGAGCACGCAGGCGCTGTCGTCGCTCGCCATGGAAGTCGAGGAACTGACGGGCAATCGCTCCTGAGCCGGGTTCCGAACGGCCGGCGTCGATGCCGGCACGCGTAAGGGAACCCCGTCCGAACCACGGGGCATGAGCGACGACGACACGACGCGGCTCTGGTTGGTCGAGCGGTCCTACGACGACCGGGACCTCATCATCCTCATCTACGCGACGCCGGACGGCGAGTACGAACTCCGGAAGGAGCTCGCCGCGGCCGTGATGCACCAGCGCCGGATGACCGTGACCGCCGCCATCGACGCGCCGACCGAGAACCTCGAACCAGTAAGTGACGACGACCTGCGCGAGCGGTACGCGACGGAGGCCACGAAGATGGCCGACTCCCACGAACCCGACGAAGAGGTCTGAGGCGGCACAGCCGACCGTCGACATCGACCGCCGATACCGGCCGTCGAACCCGACCGAATCGCACGACTGCGGCGATGTGACTCCTCCGTCTGACCCTCCGCTCGGCGCGGGAATGTTATCGCCCGTGATTTTTGCACCTAAAACCCTTTAACCCAGTACGACGCAGGCCCGCCCATGGCCGCCATCGAACTGAACGGGGTGACGAAACGGTTCGAAGACGACGAGGGACTGTTCGATTCTCTCCTCCCGTCGTCCGACGCCGACGCCGTCACCGCCGTCGACGACCTCACGTTCTCCGTCGCGGAGGGTGAGGTCTTCGGGTTCCTCGGTCCCAACGGTGCCGGAAAATCGACGACTATCAACATGCTTCTCGACTTCGTGCGCCCGACGAGCGGGTCCGTCCGCGTGCTCGGACACGACGCGCAAGCCGAGAGCGTGGCCGTCCGGCGTCGGACCGGCGTACTCCCCGAGGGGTACGACGTGTACGACCGGCTGACCGGGCGCGAACACGTCGAGTTCGCCATCGAGTCCAAGGAAGCCGACGACGACCCCGACGAACTGCTCTCCCGCGTCGGCCTCGACCCCGACGAGGCGGACCGCCGCGCCGGCGGCTACTCCAAGGGGATGTCCCAGCGCCTCGCGCTCGCGATGGCGCTCGCCGGGAGTCCCGACCTCCTCGTCCTCGACGAGCCATCCTCCGGTCTCGACCCCGCCGGCGCGCGCGAGATGCGCGACATCGTCCGCACCGAGGCCGACCGCGGCGCGACGGTGTTCTTCTCCAGCCACGTCCTCGGACAGGTCGAAGCGGTCTGTGACCGCGTCGGCATCATGCGCGACGGCGAACTCATCGCCGAGGACACCATCGAGGGGCTCCGGAGCCGAATCGAGACCGACTCGGTTCTCCGCATCGACGTCGACGGCGACGCCGCCCTCGACGCTGTCCGCGCCCTCGACGGCGTCTCGTCGGTCGAGACCGACGGCGACCGCCTCATCGTCGGCTGTACCGACGACGCCAAGTCGCGCGTCATCGAGGCCGTCGAGGCCGGCGGCGCGACCGTGGCCGACTTCGAGACTGACTCCGCGTCGCTGGAGGACATCTTCCTCGCGTACACCGAGGGCGACGACTCCGCAGGCGAACCGGAGGTGACAGCATGACGCTCGAATCGGTCGCGCGCAAGGACTTCCGCGACGCTCTCCGGTCGCGGTGGCTCCTCGGCCTGACGCTGTTTTTCGCCCTCCTCATCGGCGGGTCGACGGCGCTGTTCTACGGCGTCCTGCTCTCTGGCGCGGGCGCGAACTCCGAGACGCTGTTCGGCCTCACCACCGCGCCCGGCGGGCTGTTCAACTTCTCCTACGCGGGCATGCTCGGGTTCGTCCTCGCGCTCATCGCGCTCGTGACGGCCCACGGCTCGCTCATCGACGAGCGCGAGTCGGGCACCATCAAGCTCCTGCTGTCGCTGCCGAACTCTCGGCGCGACGTGGTGTTCGGAAAGCTCGTCGGCCGCACGCTCGTCGTCATCATCTCGATGCTCGTCGGCTTCGTCGTCGCCCTCTTCGCGATGCTGTTCACCGGCGGGCAGGTCATGTTCGTCTCCTACGCGGGACAGGTCGCCCTCTCGGGGCTCCTCGCCACGGCGTTCGTCTCCATCGGCGTCTGGCTCTCCGCGACCTCGGCGTCCCAGCGACAGGCGCTGTTCGGCACCGTCGGGCTGTACTTCATCTTCGCCGTCCTCTGGTCGACGGTCGCCACGGGCGTCCCGCGGCTCGTCAACTGGGTCATCGAGCAGCTCGGTCTCACCGCGCTGACCGCGCCGCAAATCGTCCAGATGCGCCTTTTCATCAAGTACCTGAACCCGCTTCGAGCCTACGAGACGCTGGTCGCGGAACTGTACGGCCCCGCGGTCGCCGCCCGCCTGTTCAAGGCCGGACTCGGCGAGCGACTCGCCATCGAGGCGACCTTCAGCGAGGCACTTCCGTTCTACTTCACCGGGCCGTTCATCCTCGCCATCCTCCTCGCGTGGATCGTCGTCCCGCCGCTGCTCGGCTACCGCGCGTTCCAGAAGGCGGACCTCTGAGGCGGAGACGCGGGCCGCAGAGGCGGTAACGACCGCTTTCGCGACTCTCCCACCGACTGTCGACTATTCTGGTGGGTACGCCACGCCGCGCTCTGCGAGCAGGTCCTTGAACTCGGCTTCCGTGAGCGTCGGTACGTCGTTCGCGTCGGCGTCGTCGCGCTTCGACTGGCCGGGGTTCTCGCCGACGACGAGGTAGTCGGTGTTGCCCGAGACGGAGCCGGTAACGCTGCCACCGTGAGATTCGACGAGGTCCTTCACGTCGCCCCGGCTCGCGGCGAGCGTCCCGGTCACGACGAACGTCAGGCCGTCGAGTTCGTCGCCGCCCGATTCGACGGGTTCGGGGTCGACGCCGCGGTCGAGGAGCGCGCGAATCACGGCGCGGTTGTCCGCGTTCTCGAAGAAGTCGCGGACGCGGCGCGCGACCGTCTCGCCCACGTCGGGGACCGTCGTCAGGCGCTCTTCGAACGCGTCGAACTCGCCTTCGTCGGCGTCGGATTCGATGGGAAACGCCTCGATTGACCCGAACTCGCGGGCGAGACCGCGGGCGGTCGCTTCTCCGACCTCGGGGATGCTCAGGCCGACGAGGAACGAGTCGAGAGCGGGGTTCGTCGAGTTCTCGACGGCGGTCACGAGGTTCTCGGCGCTCGTCTCGCCCCACCCTTCTAACTCGGCGAGGTCGTCGGCCGTCAGGCCGTACAGGTCGGCGACCGTCTCGACGAGGCCGGCGTCGACGAGCTGGGAGACGCGCTCCCCGCCGAGGCCGTCGATGTCCATCGCGCCCTTGACCGCGAAGTGGCCGATAGAGGCCTCCCGTTGGGCCGGACACGAAAGCCCGCCCGAGCAGAACGCCAGCGGGCCGTCGCGGTCCACCGCGCTCCCGCAGACCGGACACTGGTCGGGGAACTCGTAGCTCCCGCCGCCGTCCTCCGTGACTTCGACCACCTGCGGAATCACGTCGCCGGCGCGCTTGACTCGGACTCGGTCGCCGACCGCGACGCCGAGGTCGGCTATCTCGTCGGGGTTGTGGAGCGTCGCCCGCGAGACGGTGACGCCGCCCACGTCGACGGGGTCGAGGATGGCGACCGGCGTGAGTCGGCCCGTTCGTCCGACCTGCACGACGATGTCGCGGACGGTCGTCACCTCGTGGCGCGCGGGGAACTTGTAGGCGAACGCCCAGCGGACCGAGCGACTCTTTTCGCCCAAGCGCTCGCGGGCCTCCCGCGAGTCCACCTTGATGACCGTCCCATCGATTTCGTAGTCGAGGTCGTCGCGGGCCGCCTGCATCCGGTTTCGGTAGTCGATGGCTCCCTCCACGTCTTCGGCGCGCTCGACGCGGTCGGCGACGCGGAGGCCCCACTCGCGCAGGCGGTCGAGCGCCGCCCACTGGCTGTCGGGGCGCGCGCTCGCGTCGAGGATGTCGTAGAAGAAGACCGCGAGCGGCCTGTCGGCGACGACCGAGGGGTCGAGGTTGCGGAGCGTCCCGGCGGCCGCGTTCCGGGGGTTGGCGAAGGCGTCCTCGCCGGCCTCGACGCGCCGGGCGTTGAGGTCGCTGAAGTCGGACTTCGGCATGTAAATCTCGCCGCGGACGGCCAGTCGGTCGGGGTGGTCGCCGCGGAGCGACAGCGGCACGGTCGGAATCGTCTTCACCTGCGCGCTCACGTCGTCGCCGCGTCGGCCGTCACCGCGGGTGGCCGCGCGGGCGAACTCGCCGCCCTCGTAGACGACTTCGACCGAGAGGCCGTCGAACTTGGGCTCGCAGACGTAGTCGACCGCGCCGACCTCGCGGCGGACGCGCTCGTCGAACTCCCGGAGGTCGTCGGCCTCGGTGCTCTGGTCGATAGAGAGCATTGGCGCGACGTGTTCGACCGTCTCCAGCGCGTCGATCGGCTCGCCGCCGACGCGGTTCGTCGGGCTGTTGGTCGTGTCGAGGTCGAACGCGCCTTCGAGCGCGACGAGGCGGGAGAACAGCGCGTCGTAGGCCGCGTCGGAGACGAGTGGGTCGGCCTCGACGTAGTAGCGGTGGTCGTGCTCGCGGACGGCTTCGCGGAGGAGCGCGGCCTGTTCTTCGGCCGCTTCGCGCGAGAGCGACTCGGCGGGTTCGAACTCGGTCGGCGGGTCGCGGAGGTACGGGTTCGACTCGGCGTCGATGTCGGCGTCGCTCATTGGTTCGGGTGTCGGCGGGACGGCGGGTAAACGCTCCGGGGTGACGGCGAACGGCGACGTTCCGGCCGCGACGACTCCCGCCCGAACCGCGCCGCGTCACGCGAACAGGTAGGCGACGCCGAGCGCGGACATGAAGACGCCGACGAACCGCGTGAGCGTCACGTTCCACTCGGCGGGTTCGACCTCGTCGTTGGGGGTCTTGCTCCCGATGGCGTCGACCCGCTCGCCGAGTTTCGACACGCGGTAGGGGAACGCCGCCGCCGGGAGGCCGACTGCGAGAAAGACGGCGGCGACGAGGAGGAAGTCTCCGGCCATGAAACCGGTCTTCGGTCTCGGGGAATAAGCGTGTTGGCGACGACGGTAGGCGAAGCCGGGGATGAGACTGTGCGCCGACGATTCGGCTCTCGCCGACCGCTCACCTGCGGTTCACGACCATCTCGACCGACCCCTCGGGTCGGAGCGTAATCGAGGGGTCGAACGACAGGTCGTGGGTCGGGTCGACCGTCCACGACCGGGCAATCGTCGCCAGCGCGAGACGCGCTTCCAGCATGGCGAAGCGGTCGCCGATACACCGCCGCGGGCCGCCGCCGAACGGGAAGTAGGCGTACTTCGGGAGGTCGCGCTCGAACGCTTTCGTCCACCGGCTCGGCCGGAAGTCGAGGGGGTCGTCGTAGAACCGCGGGTCGCGGTGGAGCACCCACTGCTGGACCGAGACGGTCTGTCCGGGTTCGACGCGGTAGCCGCCGACTGCGTCGGGTTCGGCGGCCTCGCGGATGAGTTCCCACACCGGCGGATAGACCCGCATCCCCTCCTTGACGACCTGCTCGGTGTAGGTCAGATCGTCGAGGTCGCCGAAGCCGGGGCGCTCGCCGTCGAGGACGGCGTCGAGCTCCTCGCGGAGCGTCGACGCCTGCTCGGGGTTCGTCCCGAGGAGGTGGAGCGTGTAGGTGAGCGCCAGCGCGGTCGTCTCGTGGCCGGCGAGGAGGATGGTCACGAGTTCGTCGCGTATCTGCTCGTCCGACAGGGAATCGCCGTCGTCGTCGCGGAACGTCAACAGGAGCGAGACGACGTCGTTGGCCTCGGGGTCGGGGTCGTCGTCGCGGTGCTCGGTCACGATGCGGCCGACGACCTCGGTGAGGTCGTCCAGCGCCTGCTGATACCGACGGTTGCGCGGAGTGGGGACCCACCGCGGCACGTCCACCGGGCGCTTCATCGAGGTCGACGAGTAGTCCATGACGGTTTCGAGGGCGTCGCCGACGGCGGACTCCTCCTCGCGGATGTCCACGTCGAACAGCGTCTTCGCGGCGATTTCGACGGTGAGGCTCATCATGTCCTCGTGGATGTCGCGTGTCTCGCCGTCCTCCCACGACGACAGCATGCGCTCCGTGTAGTCGACCATCACCTCGCTGTAGCGCCGGAGCATCTGCGGGAGGAACGCCGGCTGCATCAGGTGGCGCTGCTGCCGCCAGAACTCGCCCTCGCTCGTGAGCAGGCCGTCGCCGAGGACCGTCCCGAGCGATTCCTGAAACAGCTCGCCTTTGATATACCGCTGGTTCTCCTGTACGAGGACGTGCTCGACGAGTTCGGGGTCGCTCAGCTGGTAAAACGAGATGCCGCCGATGTCGTACTCGGCGACCGGACCGTACTCGCGGGCGACCTCGGTGACGAACGCGAGCGGGTCGTCCGCGTACCGAAGGGTGTGGTGGACCACGGGCTTCGACGGGGGACTCGGCGGTCGTTCTCGACCGCCTTGCGTCGCTTCTGACATGGATGAAGCTACGGGCGGAACCGGGATGGCGCTACTGCCGATGCCGGCCGGCCCTTTATATCGTGGTCCACCAAGTCGGCGACGCGACGCCGGCGGCCGTCACCCGAGCCGGTTCATCACGCGCGATTCGACCTTCCGGAGGTGTTCCGAGACGGTGCTCTGCGAGCAGCCGAGTTCGGCGGCGAGTTCCTCGACCGACACCCGACGCGGGATGTCGTAGTAGCCGCGCTCGACGGCGGCGTCGAGGACTTCGCGCTGGCGGGTGGTGAGGTCCGCGCGGACGCCGCCGCGGACCGGTTCGTAGTCCGAGAGGCCGTCCACGCAGAACGCGTCGGTGAGCGAGTCGGGCAGCGACGCGACCGCGCCCGAGAGCTGCGCGTGGCTCCCGAGGACGTTGACGACGACGCCCTCGCGGGTGAGCCGAATCGGCGTGTCGAGAAGCAGGTCGTGTTCGTCCACGAGTTCGAGGAGGCGGCGCACGTCGTCGTCGGGGACGAGATGAACGTGGCAGACGACGCCGCCGTCGGCCGTCTCGCCCGCGTCGAAATCGACGATATCGGGGTGGTCGGCCAGCCGCGCCTCGATGTCCGGCGGCGCGTCTTCGAGGACGCAGAGTTCGACCACGGTTCCGTCGGGCCGGAGCCGCAGGTCGCGAAGCTCCCCGCGCGGGTGTCGGCCGTCGACCGCGAACACGTCGTACGGGCTCCCGAACGGGTTCTCGTCGGCGTCGAAGTGGGCCCGGAGACACTTCATGCGTTACATCCTCCCTCGCGCCGCCGAGGTATGCAAGTTACTCTCCGACGCGGACTGTCCCGTTTCCCCGCGCTCTCCTCCGGACCGGCCGCCGCTCCCCGACCGCAACCACGGGCAACGCTTGCCGTAACTGACGGTTATTCCTCTGTCGAAGATTATGCACCTCATACATGAATCGAGGCTTCCGCACGCTCGGCCTCCACGCCGGACAGGACCCGGACCCGGCGACAGGGGCCCGCGCCCCGCCGCTCTATCAGACCACGTCGTACGTCTTCGACGACGCGGACCACGCCGCGGACCTGTACGCCCTCGAAGCCGACGGCGACGTCTACTCCCGCATCTCCAACCCGACGACCCGCATCCTCGAACGCCGCCTCGCCGCCCTCGAATCGGGCGTCGACGCGGTCGCCACCGCCTCCGGGATGGGCGCGCTCGACGCGCTCACGACCGTCCTCGCGTCGGTCGGCGACAACGTCGTCCTCTCGGAGGACATGTACGGCGGCACGGCCTCGTACTTCTCGAAGACCGCCGTCAGGCGCGGCGTCGAATCTCGGACCGTCGAGACGCTCGACGTGGACGCCTACGAGGACGCCATCGACGAGGACACCGCCTTCGTCCACGTCGAGACGGTGGCGAACCCCTCGCTGAAGACGCCGGACTTCGAGGCCATCGCCGAGGTCGCCCACGAGAACCGCGTCCCGCTCGTCGTTGACAACACGTTCGCCACGCCCGCGCTCTGTCGCCCCATCGAACACGGCGCGGACATCGTCTGGGAGTCGACGACGAAGTGGCTCCACGGCTCCGGCACGACCGTCGGCGGCGTCGTCGTCGACGGCGGCACCTTCCCGTGGGACGCGGCCGACTACGACGAGCTCTCCGGCGAGAACCCCGCCTTCGGCGTCGATTTCGTCGAGCGGTTCGGCGAGCGCGCCTTCGCCGAGGCCGTCCGCCAGCGCGCCGTCCGGAGCACCGGTAGTTGCCAGTCGCCGTTCGACGCCTGGCAGACGCTTCAGGGCGTCGAGACGCTCGCGCTCCGGATGCGCGCCCACTGCGAGAACGCCCGGCAGGTCGCCGAGTTCCTCCGCGACCGCGACGGCGTCGCGTGGGTCACCTACCCCGGCTTCGAGGACCACGAGACCCACGACCTCGCCTCGGAGTACCTGCAGGGCGGCTACGCCGGCATGGTCACCTTCGGCCTCGACGGCGCGGACGACGAGGCGGCCTACGGAGCCGCCAAGACCGTCTGCGAGTCGGTCGACCTCGTGAGCTTCCTCGCCAACATCGGCGACGCGAAGACGCTTCTCATCCACCCCGCGTCGACCACGCACGCCCAGCTCTCGATGGACGAACAGCGCGCCGCGGGCGTCGCGCCCGACATGCTCCGACTGTCGGTCGGCATCGAGGACGCCGCCGACATCATCGCCGACCTCGACCAGGCAATCGAACACGCCCTGCGTCAGCAGGCCGACGGGGGGTCGGAGGAGCCATGAGCCGCACGCGAACCACGCCCGGTCGCCGGGTCGAATCCGACGTGGTCGACATCGGCGAACACGAGTTCGAGTCGGGCGAGATACTGCCCGACCTGCAGGTCGCCTACGAGGCCTACGGCGAGTTCGACGGGCAGAACGCGGTCCTCGTCTGTCACGGTCTCACCGGGAGCCAGCACGTCGCCGGCCACGGCACCGAGTCGGGCGTCTCCGGGCAGGCCCGCGCGTGGTGGGGCGACATCGTCGGACCGGGCAAGGCGCTCGACACCAACGACTACTACGTCATCTGCGTGAACGTCCCGGGGTCGTGTTACGGCACGAGCGGTCCGGCGAGCGAGGGTCCCGACGGCGAGCCGTGGGGCACGGACTTCCCGCCGGTCACCGTCCACGACTGGACCCGCGCCCAGCGCCGCCTGCTCGACCACCTCGGCGTCGGCCGCCTCCACGCCGTCGTCGGCGGCTCCGTCGGCGGCATGAACGCCCTCGACTGGGCCGTGCAGTTCCCCGACGACGTGGAGCGCCTCGCCGTCGTCGCCTCGGCGGCCCGCCTCGATTCGCAGTGCCTCGGCATCGACGCCGTCGCCCGCCGCGCCATCACCTCGGACCCGAACTGGAACGGCGGCGACTACTACGGCGAGGACCGCGCCTCGCCCGACGCGGGCCTCGGACTCGCCCGCCAACTCGGCCACCTGATGTACCTCTCGAAGGACTCGATGGAGCGCAAGTTCGGCCGGCGCTCCGCGGGCCGCGGCGACCGCGGCGACGCCTTCCCGTCGGACCCCGCGGCCGCGTTCTTCCCGTACCGCGAGGTCGAGTCCTACCTCGACTACCAGGCCGAGAAGTTCGCCGAGCGCTTCGACGCCAACTCGTACCTGTACCTCACGCGCGCCATGGACGACTTCGACCTCTCGGAGGGTTACGAGTCCGACGCGGCCGCCCTCGCCGCCTTCGAGGGCGAGTCGCTCCTCGTCTCCTTCACCGGCGACTGGCACTTCACGACCGAGCAGTCGGAGTCGCTGGCGGGCGCGTTCCGCCGCGTCGACGCGCCGGTCGCCCACCACGTCGTCGAGTCCGACCACGGCCACGACGCCTTCCTCGTCGAACCCGAGAAGGTCGGGCCGCCGCTCGGCGACTTCGTCGACGAGGGCGTCGCGGGCCGCGCCGTGACCGACACCGCGACCGACGGCGGCGAACCCGACGAGGAGAAGGACTTCGCACCGGTTCACTCCTCTTTGTTCTCGCGCTGACGGTCCGGCCGTCGTCCCGCCTGCTGCCCGGCAGTCTTCCTCTTTCGCGTCGGTCCCGCGTCGCAGAAGCCGGCGGGAATTGCGACCGACACCCCGCTTTACCCCCGTTCGATTCGACGTTCGGGTATGAGCGACGACAGTCCGGGCTTCCACACTCGGAGTCTCCACGCCGGACAGAGCCCCGATTCCGCGACGGGCGCGCGCGCCCCGCCGCTGTACCAGACCACCTCGTACGTCTTCGAGGACGCCGCCGACGCCGCCGCGCAGTTCGCCCTCGAAAAGCCGGGACACATCTACTCGCGGCTGATGAACCCGACCGTCGGGATGCTGCAGGAGCGCCTCGCGTCGCTCGAAGGCGGCGTGGGCGCGGTCGCGACCTCGTCCGGGATGGCCGCGTTCGACCTCGCGACCTTCCTGCTCGCCTCTGCCGGCGACAACATCGTCTCCGCGTCGTCGCTGTACGGCGGGACCTACACCTACCTCACCCACACCGTCGAGCGCCGCGGCGTCACGACCCGGTTCGTGGACACGCTCGACGTTGACGCCTACGAGGAAGCCATCGACGACGACACCGCGTTCGTCCACCTCGAGACCATCGGCAACCCGGCGCTCGTGACGCCGGACATCGAGGCCATCGCCGAGGTCGCCCACGACCACGGGACGCCGCTGTTCGTGGACAACACGTTCGCCACGCCGTACCTCTGTAACCCCATCGAGCACGGCGCGGACCTCGTCTGGCAGTCCACGACGAAGTGGATTCACGGGGCCGGAACGACCATCGGCGGCATCCTCATCGACGGCGGCACCTTCCCGTGGGACGAGTACGCCGACGACTACCCCGAAATCGCGAAGCCGAACCCGGCGTACCACGGCGTCAACTTCGACGAGACGTTCGGCCCCGCCGGCTTCACCTACGCCGGTATCGCCCGCGGCCTGCGCGACCTCGGCAACTCCCAGTCGCCGTTCGACGCGTGGCAGACGCTCGAAAAGCTCGAATCGCTCCCGCTTCGGATGCGCGCGCACTGCGAGAACGCGCAGGCTGTCGCGGAGTTCCTCGACGACCACGAGAAGGTGTCGTGGGTGAACTACCCCGGCCTCGAATCCCACGAGACCCACGAGGAGGCCTCGAAGTACCTCGACGGCGGCTACGGCGGCATGATTACCTTCGGCCTCACCGACGGCTACGAGGCGGCCAAGGGCACCGTCAACAACGTCGAACTCGCGTCGCTCCTTGCCAACGTCGGCGACGCGAAGACGCTCGTCATCCACCCGTCGTCCACCACCCACCAGCAGCTCACGGAAGACGAACAGGCCGCCGCGGGCGTCACGCCCGACATGGTCCGCCTGTCGGTCGGCATCGAGGACGTCGACGACATCATCGACGACCTCGACCAGGCGATTCGCGCCGCGTCGAACTGAACTGAGGGCGCTCCCCTCGGGCGAGTCGTTTCCGGCCGCCGCGTCGGCGGACTGGCCGACCACCGACCGCCGTTCCTTTTATTCCCGCGCCAGTAGGTACCTCCGTGGTAGAAGCACTCCTCTTCGTCGGTCTCCTGGTGGCAGTGTTCGTCGGGTTCAACATCGGCGGCTCGTCCACGGGGGTCGCCTTCGGTCCCGCGGTCGGGAGCGGTGTGCTCGGCAAACTCGCCGCAGCGGCCCTGATGACGGGGTTCGCGCTCCTCGGCGGGTGGACGCTCGGGAGGGAGGTCGTCGCCAAGATGGGCGGCGAAATCGTCCCGCAAAGCGAGTTCACCCTCGCGGCGAGCGTCGCCGTCCTCTTTTTCGTCGGCCTCGCGCTGTTGGTCTCTAACACCTTCGGCGTCCCCGCCTCCACGTCGATGACGGCGGTCGGGGCCATCGCGGGCCTCGGCCTCGCCAACGGGTCGCTCGACTCCGGCGTGATGCTCGAAATCATCTCGTGGTGGATCGTCGCGCCCGTCATCGCCTTCTGGATCTGCGCGGTCATCGGGCGGTACATCTACCCGTATCTCGACGCGTGGCTCAAACTCGACCAGAGCCCCGGTGCCCTCGTCAGGCTCGACCGCGACGGCGGCGTTCCGCGACCGCGACTCGGGCCGAACACGACGTACCGCGAGTTCGGAAGCACCGTCCTCGTCGTCGTCGTCGCCTGTTACATGGCGTTCTCCGCGGGCGCGTCGAACGTCGCCAACGCGGTCGCCCCGCTCGTCGGCAACGGCGCGCTCGAGATGAACACGGGCATCCTCGTCGCCGGCGGCGCCATCGGTCTCGGCGCGTTCACCATCGCCCGTCGGACGCTCGACACCGTCGGCAACGACCTCACGCAGTTGCCCATCCTCGCGGCGCTCATCGTCGAGACGGTGAGCGCGTCGCTCATCTCCTTCCTGTCGGCCATCGGTATCCCCGCCAGCCTCGCCGTGAGCGCGACGATGTGCATCGTCGGCCTCGGCTGGGGACGGGCGACCCGAACCGTCACTCTCGGCGAGGCCCTGAGCGGCGGCGAGGCCCCGCAGGTATCGGTCAACGCACTCACCGTCGAGCGCGAGGACGAGGTGCCGAAGATGGGCGAGGAAGCGCCCGACGAACTCTCCGCGCAGGACCTGTTCGACCCCGGCACGACCGGGCGAGTCATCTTCTTCTGGATGCTCACGCCCTCGCTTTCGGCCCTCGCGTCGTACGCGCTGTTCTCCGCTGGCGTTATCTGAAGCGTTCAATCGCCGCGTCCGTCAATCCGGAACTATCACGGTCAACAATGTAACAAACGGGCGGCCGCCGCCGCGGCGCGGGTCGAATTCGGCGCACGGAACAGCAAAGTCTAATGGGGTGGCCTTCGAATCCTCTGTCGATGCCCACGGTAACCTACCTCAACTACGAAGTTCTCGACGACAACGGCTGGGACCTCGACGACGACGACCTCTTCGAGCAGGCCGCGGACGCCGGTCTCGACGCCGAAGACTACGGTGAGATGGAAGTCAACCAGGGCGAGTACATCCTGGAAGCCGCCGAGGCCCAGGGCTACGACTGGCCCTTCAGCTGCCGCGCAGGTGCCTGTGCGAACTGTGCGTCCATCCTGAAGGAGGGCGAAATCGAGATGGACATGCAGCAGATTCTCTCCGACGAGGAGGTCAACGACAAGAACGTCCGTCTCACCTGCATCGGTTCGCCGGTCGAGGACGAGGTCAAGATCGTCTACAACGCGAAGCACCTCGACTACCTGCAGAACCGCGTCATCTAAGGCGCTATCCCGAACATTTCTTTCGACGCGTCGCACCCGTGACCGACGGGTACGCCGTTTCCGCCCCCGTCCGAGCCGAGAGGCCGACAGCGATTTGTCCCGCCGACCGGTCGCTCCACCCGTGTCGAGAGTCACGACCGTCGTCCGCGAACTCCGCCCCGACGATTCGCTCCCGAGCGAAGCGACCGAACTCGGTCGACTCGGGCTCTTTCTCGCCTGTCTCACGGTGGCGAGCGCGGCCAGCTACTGGGTCGCGCTCAGGCTCCGCGGCGTCCCGATAGTCGGCACGCTCGCGTCGCCGAACGTCGCCGGCCTCGCGGTTCCGACGCTGGTCTACGCGCGCCATCGCGGCGTCTCGCTCTCGTTCGGGCTTCCCGGGCGCTCCCGACTCGCCGACGCGGCGGCGACGGTTCTCGCTCCCGCGCTCGCCGTCGTCGCGACGAGCGTTCTCTTCGCGGCCGGGTTCGACGCCTCGCTCGCCGCGCTCCTCGGGTGGACGTACCACCCGGAAGCGTCGGTCGCGACGGCGGCGGTTCGGACCGCCGAAGACGCGGCACTCGCCGGCCTCGGGTTCGGGATTCTCGTCGCGGCGGTGTTCGACCTCGTCTCGTCGCGGGTCGGACTCTCGTCCGCGCGCGCCGTCGCTGCGACGGCCGCGCTCGCGACGTTCTTTCGTTCGGTGCTCCGCGACGCCGCCTTCACGCTCGTCGTCTTCCCGAAACCCTGGCGGGTCGGCGTCGTCTCACTTCTCCTCGTCGCCGCCGTCTGCGGCTGTGTCGCGGTCGGCGTGACGTATCGAAGCGCGGTCGAGCGGTCGATTCGACCCCTCTCGCGCCCGACGCTCGCTCCCGCGTTCGCCTTCGGACTGCTCGCCGTGGCCGCGCTCGGAACCGTCTTCGCCGACGTTCCCGGCAGCGTCGAACACGCCCTGTGGGCGCTCGCGTTCGGCGTGGCCGCCCTCGGCTTCGGCCGCTCGAAGTCGGCGTGGGTTCCCGCGGCCGCGATGGCACTGTTCTCGCTTTCGATTCGGCTCGTCGGCTTCGTCGAACTCGCGTTGTTCTGACCCGCCGCCGGGGTCGGTTTCAGGATTGATACCCGTCCCGAACACCTAACTCCCCTGCCCCCAGTCTGCGGGTATGTTCGGTATCGGAACGCTCCCCGACCTCCTGCGGTTGGTGGTGCTCCCCGTCCTCGCGTGGACCGCGGTACGCGACGTCCGCACGCGGCGCGTCCCCAACGTCGTCTGGTATCCGCTCGCGGCGCTGGGGCTCGTCCTGCTCGCGTGGGAACTCCTCGGCCACCTGCCGCCGGAGACGGTGCTCGACCGGCTGTACCTGATTCGCGTCGGCGTGAGCGTCTGTTTCGTCGTCCCGCTTTCGTACCTGTTCTGGCGGCTCGGCGGCTTCGGCGGCGCGGACGCGAAGGCGCTCATGGTGTTCGCCGTCCTGCTCCCGACGTTCCCCAGTTACGTCGTCGCCGGGACGGAGTTTCCGCTCGCCGCCACCCGCCTCGGCGTCTTCTCGATGACGATTCTCACGAACACGGTCATCGTCGGCCTCGCCTACCCGCTGTTCCTCGCCGCCAGGAACCTCGCCGACGGCGAATTCGAGTTCCCCATCTCGTTCGTCGGCCGCCGCGTCTCCGTGGGGTCGCTCTCGGCGGCCCACGGCCGCCTGTTCGAGTCGCCCGAGGGAATCACGCGGAACGGACTGGACCTCGACGCGCTCCGGATGTACCTCCGCTGGCGCGGCCTCACGCTCGCGGACCTGCGTTCGGACCCGGACGCCCTCCGCGACCCCGACAGCATCGGCGAGACGTTCGACCCGACGGACGGCGCGGTCCACCGCGCGGCAACCGACGGCGGCACGTCGCCCGACCTCGACGACGAGGATGCGGTAGACGGCGATACGGACGCCGGCGCTGGAGGCGACACCGCCGCAGCCGACCCGGACGCGTCGTTCGACGACCCGTGGGGCGCGGCCCGCTTCCTCGACAGCATCGAGGGCACCGCCTACGGCACCTCGCCCGAGAAACTCCGCGGCGGACTGGAACTCGTGACGACTCGCGAGTCGGTGTGGATTTCGCCGGGCATCCCGTTTCTCGTTCCCATGTTCGTCGGTCTCGTCGTTGCGTTCGTCTACGGCGACATCCTCTTCGGCGTCCTCGGCGCGCTCGGTATCGTCTGAGCACGCGGGGGAGAGTCGGGCGTCGTTTCCACGCGGCGACGCACAAGAGATAACCCCGGCCACCGCGTGACCCGAATCATGACCGTCGATGTCGACTTCGGCGAGGACGGCCTCGTCCCCGCCGTGGCGCAGGACGCCGACTCCGGAGAGGTGCTCATGCTGGCGTACGTCTCGCCCGAGGCGCTCGACCGAACCGTCGAGACGGGCCGGGCGCACTACTACTCGCGGAGCCGCGACGAACTCTGGGAGAAAGGGGCTTCGAGCGGCCACACACAGGAGATTCGGGAGGTCCGCGTCGACTGCGACGCCGACACCCTGCTGTACCTCGTCGACCAGAACGTCGGCGCGTGCCACACCGGCCACCGGTCGTGTTTCTACCGCACCGTCGAGGGCGAGAACGTCGGCGAGCGCGTCTTCGACCCCGACGCGGTCTACGACGACGAGTGACCGATGCGAGCCGAGCGATGACGGGCGCGACCGCTCCGCCGACCGTCGCCACGACCGCGACCGACGGGTCGACCGACCGATGACCGCGGTCGCCGGCCGATGCTGAACGTCAATCCGGTTTCCGTGGTCGCCATCGTCGTGGGGCTGGGCTGTTTCGCCCTCGGCGGCCGGCTGCTCAAGAGCGCCGCGGCCGCCCGTCGGGTCGCCCGCTCCGACGACCCGGAGTTCGTCCTCGACCCGACCCGCGAGGACCCGCCGGACGACGAACTCGGCGGCGACGACCTCGAACGCGGCTTCATGCTGTTGGTGTTCGGCGCGCTGGCGCTCCTGTTCGCGGCGATTAGCCTGTGAGCGGCGCGCGAAAAGAGACTCCTTCTCCCCGGTGCTATCGCCGAGTTACAGCGTCGCGACCGCGGTTCGAAGCGCGTCGGCGGCGTCCTCGGCGAGTTCGGTCGCGCGTTCCTCGGAGCGACCCTCGGCGTAGACGCGGACTTTCGGCTCGGTTCCCGAGGGGCGGACGAGCACCCACGCGTCGCCGTAGTCGAGGCGGTAGCCGTCGGTCGTGTTCGGCGTCGCGTCGGCGGATTCCGCGTAGTCGGCGGCGGCGTTGAGCATCGCCGTCAACTCGGCTTCCTCGTCGTATTCGAGGTTGATGCGGACGTTGTAGTAGTCCTCGTAGGGCGCGACGAGTTCGCTCGGCGGGCGCTCGGCGACGAGTTCGAGGAACTTCGCCGCGATGTACGCGCCGTCGCGGACGAGGCGGTAGTTGGGGTAGAACACTCCCCCGTTACCCTCGCCCGCGATGGGGACGTTCCGACCCTCGCGCCAGAGTTCGCGGATGCGGGTGATGAGGTTCGTCGCGCCGATGGGCGTGAGTTCGAGGTCGGCTCCGACCTCCTCGCAGACGTCGACGAGGCGCTGGGAGACGTTCACCGCGGAGACGGTCGCGTCGCCCGGTTCGAGGGCGGCGGCCGCGAGGGCGGCCAGCGACGCCTCGCCGGAGATGCACTCGCCGCGCTCGTTCACGAAGACGGCCCGGTCGGCGTCGCCGTCGTGGGCGATTCCCACGTCGGCGTCGGTCGCGCGGACGAGTCGTTCGAGGTCGCTGAGGTTCTCGGGGACCGGCTCGGACTGGCGGCCGGGGAAGTGGCCGTCTGGCTGGGCGTTGACGGTGCGGACCTCGCAGCCGAGTTCGCGGAGGAAGTCGGGCGTGACGAGCGACCCGGCGCCGTGGCCGGGGTCGAGCGCGACCGTGAGGTTCGCGTCGGCGATTTTCTCGCGGTCGACGCTGGCGAGGAGGTCCTCGCGGTAGTCGTCGTTCGCCGTCTCGACGCGCCGGGTCTTCCCGACGGCGTCCCACTCGGCCACGTCGAACTCCTCGGCGAGGATGTGGTCTTCGATGCGCTCTAACTCCTCGACGGCGAGTTCGACGCCGTCGTCGCCGACGAGTTTGACGCCGTTGAACTCCGGGGGGTTGTGCGAGGCCGTGATGACGACGCCCGGAACGCCCTGGTTCTCGCAGTACCGGACCGCGGCGGGGGTGGGGACGACGCCGAGGTCGTCCACGTCGACGCCGACGCTCGCCAGCCCGGACTCGGCGGCGTTGACGAACATCTCACCCGTCGTTCGGGTGTCGCGTGCGATGGCGACCCGGTCTGCGTTCCAGACCGTGCCGGCGGCCTTGGCGACGCGGAGGACGAACTCCGGTGTGAGGCTCTCACCCACCACGCCGCGGGTGCCGCTGGAACCGAAGAGTTTCATTGAGTGTGTGTGCACCCCGGCGCGACAAAGCCGTTCCGAACTGGTGGCTCGCTCGGTCCGTTCGTCGCCCGATTCGCGTCGCCCACTTCGGGGTGTCGCACCCGGGTCGTCGTATTCGGTATCTCGGTCGCCGTATCCGGTGCGTTTACGCACGTCGCTCGCCCACGGTGGCGTATGTTCCCGGAGTTCGAAGTCGTCCCCGCGGTCGACATGCAAGACGGCGAGGTCGTCCAGCTCGTACAGGGCGAACGCGGCACCGAGAAGACCTACGGCGACCCGGTCGAGGCCGCCCGCCGCTGGGTCGACGCCGGCGCGGAGACGCTCCACCTCGTCGACCTCGACGGCGCGTTCGAGGGCGAGCGGAAGAACGCCCCGGCGGTCGACGCCGTCCTCGACGCGGTCGACGTGCCGCTCCAACTCGGCGGCGGCATCCGCACCGCCGACGACGCCCGCGACCTGCTGGACCGCGGCGTCGACCGCGTCATCCTCGGCACCGCGGCCGTCGAGAACCCCGACATCGTCGCCGAACTCGCCGACGACTACCCCGACGGCGTGATGGTCAGCCTCGACGCGAAAGACGGCGAGGTCGTCGTCTCCGGCTGGACCGAGGGAACCGGCCTGGACCCCGCCGAGGCGGCCGCCCGGTACGAGGAACTCGGCGCGGCGGCCATCCTCTTCACCGACGTGGACGTCGAGGGACAGCTCGAAGGCGTCCACCTCGAGACGACCTCGGCGGTCGTCGACGCGGTCGACATCCCCGTCGTCGCCTCCGGCGGCGTCGCCTCGCTCGACGACGTCCGCGCGCTCCGCGAGGCGGGCGCGGCGGCGACCGTCGTCGGCACCGCGCTCTACGAGGGGCGGTTCACGCTCGAAGAGGCGATGGAGGCGTAGTCGCCGACGAGACGCGCCGCACCGAGGCGCTATCCGTCCAGATACGCGATAACGGCCGCGGCGAGGCTCTCGACGGTCCCGTAGACGCCGACGGCGACGAACAGCGCGCCGATAATCGCGGTCTCGGGACGCGAGGTCGCGAGGAACGGCCCCGAGAGGACGAGCATACTGACAGTCACCACGTCGCGTTTCGGGCTGGCGGTCGCTCCGCGCCGCATCAGTCGCTCGCCTCCGGACGACTCGATTCCAGTCGCATCGGTCGGTTATCGCCCACTCAGGACGCCTCCGCCGAGTACCGCCGCGCCGACCGCGAGCGTCACCAGTGCGACGCCGAGCGCGACAGCCACCCCGGACCGGGCGGTGAGCAGGAGTCCCCCGACGCAGATGGTGTAGCCCACCACCAGCGCTCCCTTTCGCTGCATACCCCACGGTACACGTCCGAAACCATGAACGTCCGTCAGACGCGCGTCTGACGCTGCGGCGGGCTGCGGTCGCCTCCGCACGACGAGAATCCCTATATGCGCGGCCCGCTTCGAACGCGACATGAGCGACGCCGACCGACGCGCGGCCGTCTCCCGCGAGACGTCCGAGACGACCATCGACGTGACGCTGTCCATCGACGGCGACGGCGACGCGGTCGTCGACACCGGTATCGGGTTCTTCGACCACATGCTGGAGGCCTTCGCCAAACACGGCCTGTTCGACCTGACCGTCCAGTGCGACGGCGACCTCCACATCGACGACCACCACACCGTCGAGGACGTGGCCATCGTCCTCGGCGAGGCGTTCACCGAGGCGCTCGGCGACAAGCGCGGCATCGTCCGCTACGCCGACCGCAAGGTCCCGCTCGACGAGGCCGTCGCCTCCGTCGTCGTGGACGTGTCGGGCCGCCCCTTCTTCGAGTTCTCCGGGGAGTTCTCACAGCCCTACGTCGGCGAGTTCACCAGCCACATGGCCGAACACTTCGCGATGTCGCTGTCGATGAACGCCGGACTCACGCTCCACGCGGGCGTCGAGGGCGACAACGCCCACCACGAGGTCGAGGCGCTGTTCAAGGCGCTCGCGCGCTCGCTCGACGACGCGACCCGCGTGGACCCGCGGCGCTCCGACACGCCGAGTACCAAAGGAAAACTGTAGTCGCCAGTCCGCCCCGTTCTCCCCGACCTCCCGCACTCGACTCTCAGGGTCGCCGGAGCGTCCCCGAGTCGTCGACGAGCAGACCGCGTTCGACCGCGTAGTCGAAGATATCGGCGACCTCGTCGTCCTCGAGGTCGTACGCGCCGGACGCCAGCGCCTCGACTTCCGCCCGCTCGACGGGGAACTCGCGGTTCTGGAGGATGCGAATGACCTTTCGGAACTTCGGCGGCTCCTCGCTCCGGTCGGGCGACCCGCCGCTGGTTTCAGTCTCATCGTCGGCGTCCGACTCGGCCTCCCCGTCGGTCGCTTCGGCTTCGTCGGCGGTCTCGTCGGTCTCCCGGGCGGCACCGTCGGACTCCTCGGTTTCGGTCTCGGTTTCGGTGTCGCCGTCGTCGTCCGCGTCGTCTCCCGAGACCCCGTGGTCGTCGGCCTCGTCGGTCGAGTCGTGATCGGCCGGCTCCGGCGGCGTCGGCGCGGGGTCGACCGCGTTCACGTCGACCGAGGCGGCCTCGCCGCCCGACCCGCTCGCGGTCCGCTCCGGTGCCGCGGACGCGCCCGTCTCGGCCCGCGCGTCGTCGGGTACGTCGACGCCGGCGTCGACGCCGAGTCGGGAGAGAAGCGGCGCGATGACCTCGCTCAGCGTCTCCTCGCAGTGTTCGCAGAGGACGACGCGGCGCTGGTCGTCGGCCGGCGTCAACTCCGGCGGCAGTACCTCGAACACGCCGACGGCGTCGGTCCCACAGAAATCACAGGTGCGTAGCTCGCGCATGCACGACGGGTATCCGCGCCGACGGTTAAACCCACTCCCCGGCCGCGGCGTCGGTCGCCTGCCCGCGGCGTCGTCCACCCGACGCCCGCGCGACGCCTCCAGTCAGCCGCCGTCGGCGACGTACCACTTAATGCACCCGCCCGCAAATCCCCCGACCAACGAATGTTCGACGAGATTATGGAGAAGTTCGAGGGCAGCCCGAGCCAGCAGGCCGTCATCCGGCTCCTCTTGGAGCGGGGCTTTTCCGTCAACGACCAGGGACGGGTCGTTTCGGGCGGCATCGAGATACCGAACACCGGCATCGCCCGCGAGGCCGACGTGGACAGGCGAGTCGTCGACTCGACCACCGACGCCATCCTCGCCGACGAGGAGCTTCGGCGAATCTTCCAGAACATCTCGTCGATTCCGAGTCTGATGGACCTCGCGCCGGTGCTCAACCTCTCCGTGCTCACCGTCGAGGTGGCCGACGCCGACGAGCCCGGCATCGTCGCCACCGTCACCTCGAAGCTCGCCGACGCGGGCATCTCGATTCGCCAGACGATAAGCGAGGACCCCGAGTTCACCGACGACCCGAAGCTCTACATCATCACCGACGAGCCGATTCCCGGCGACCTGCTCAACGACCTGTCGAACCTCGAATTCGTCCGCCGCATCATCATCGCCTGAGCCGCCCCGTCGGCTCGCGAATGTTCTGTCAACGCAGCAATAAGATTCTTGTAACTTCACGTGGTAGCTGTTCGCATGGTGTCCATGCGCAGTTGCATGTGCTGTGGTGAGCCGATTTCCGAGACGCGCCACCTCTGCGGCGTCTGCATCCAAAACGGGTGTACGTCGTACGCGGACGCCTGCGGACAGTAGCAGTCGCGCGTCGTCTCCCGCCCGAACACCCGTCGCCCTCGGCCGGCCCTCGCCGACCCCATGCCGTCCGGGCCGGGCCGACGACGCCCCGGTGCGAACGCTTTTCCACGCCGCGACGCCAACTCGGTGGCATGACCGACGCCTATCGAACCGTCGCCGGCCGGGCCGACGCCCGCTTCGAGGTCAACGGCTCGGAGTTCATCGGCTACGTCTCCCCCGCGGAGACGGTCGAGGAGGCGGAGGCGTTCGTCGCCGAAATCGAGGAGCGCCACCCCGACGCCACCCACAACGTCCCCGCCTACCGGGTGCCCGCCGGGTCGGCCTCGTCGTCGGTTCCCGGCGGGGGGAACGTCATGCTCCGCGAGTACCAGAGCGACGACGGCGAGCCGAGCGGCTCGTCGGGAAAACCGGCGCTCAACGTTCTCGTCCAGCAGGACGTGCGCAACGTCGCCGCCGTCGTGACGCGCTACTACGGCGGCACCAACCTCGGCGTCGGCGGCCTCGCCCGCGCGTACTCCCGGGCCGTCAAGGAGGCGCTCGACGCGGCGGGCGTCGTCGAGGAGATTCCCCACGAGCGGTTCACCGCGACCGTCGAGTACGACGATTCGGGGAGCGTCCGCGGGCTCCTAGAGAGCGCGGGCGTCGAGTTCGAAGCCGCCTACGAGGCCGACGTGTCGTTCGAGGTCCGCGTTCCCGTCGAGGACGGGGCGGACCTCCGCGACCGCATCAGAAGCGCGACCAGCGGCCGCGCGGACATCGAGTAGCGCGGTCGCGGGCTTCTTTTCGGTTCAGTTGGTCGGTTCTACCTGTTCCGGCGGCGTCGGTGCGGCCCGCTCGCGCGTCTCGCGGCGGTTCTTCACGGCGAGCGCGCCGAACAGCACCCCACCGACCGCGCGCATGGCGAGGTCGACGGCGACCGTGTCCGGGACGGTCCCGACGAGTCCGAGGAAGCTCCCGAGGTCGAACGCGGCGTTCAACAGGAGCATCGGGGCCATGAGCAGGAACGCCGAGAGGGCGAACAGGGCCCGTTCGGTCTGCGATACGCGGCCGTAGAGGTAGCCGATGACGGTCGCGCCGAGTCCGATGACCCCGATGAAGACGCCCGCGACCGGGATGACCACCTCGGGAACGAAGTAGCCGACCTCGGCCACGTCGGCGAACGTGATGACCGCCGCGGACTCGCCCCGTCCGCGGAGGAGCAGGATGCCCGGGGTGAGGGCGAAGGCGAACGGTACGATGGCCTTGTTGAGCGACAGCGAGAACGCCTTCGTCCCGGTCCGGAACGGATTGGACCGGGCGATGCCCGAGGCGGCGTACGCCGCGACCGCCACCGGCGGTGTGATGTCCGCTATCACCCCGAAGTAGAGGATGAACAGGTGGGCCGCGAGCAGCGGGATGTCGGAGGACTGCGCGATAGCCGGCCCGAGCAGCGAGACGAGGATGATGTACGTCACCGTCGTCGGCATGCCCATGCCGAGGATGATGGAGGCGATGGCGGTGAAAAGCAACAGGAGGACGATAGAGCCGCCGGCGACCGCCTTGATGAGCGCGGTCAGGTTCGGGCCGAGGCCGGTCGCGCTGACGACGCCGGGGATGATGCCCGCGGCGGCGACGGCGACGACGACCTCGGTCGAGGTGCGCGCGCCGGAGTCCATCGACTTCCCGATGAACGTCACGTAGCGGAAGACGTTCAGGTCGGACAGCGACGGCCGCGAGACGGCGTTGGCGACGTTGTCGGCCGCCTCGTCGACCGCGTCGTCGAACTCCAACAGCGGCGAGTCGAGCGCCGGTCGGACGAGCATCACGACGAGGCTGACGAAGATGGCGATGATGCCGAGGTCGCCCGCGGCGGCGAAGAGCGCGGCGGTCGCGCCGAGCGGCTCGCCGCTTCCACCCGTGACCGCGTCGATGACGCCGACGCCGGTGGTGACGTACGACCCGAGTTGCGCGACGAACGCCGCCGCGATAGCGCCCAAGAGAGGCACGCGGGTCCGCTCGCTGTACGCCGCGACGACGGACAGGAGCGCCATGATGGCGATGAGCGTGAACCACGCCGAGCGCGCGACCGTCAGGCGCTCGACCAGCAGGTAGTACATGAGCAACACGAGCGGGATGAGGTAGAACCACCCGCGGACGAGGTGCTTTCCGAGGTCGACGACCTCGGAGCGGTCGAGGCCGCCGATGCCGGCCCGCGTCGCTTCGAGGTGGACCATCACCCACACGCCGAAGAAGAACACCACGGCGGGGATGGCCGCCGCGATGATGATGTCGGAGAAGGGGACGCCGATGAACTCGATCATGAGGAACGCCGCCGCGCCCATCACCGGCGGGAGAATCTGCCCGCCGGAGGACGCGGAGGCCTCGACGGCCCCGGCGAACTCGGAGCGGTAGCCGGAGCGCTTCATCAGCGGGATGGTGAACGCGCCGGTCGTCACCGTGTTGGCGATGGAAGAGCCCGAAATGGTCCCCATGAAGCCGGACGCGAGGATGGACGCCTTCGCCGGGCCGCCCTTGCGGGTCCCGGTCGCGGCGTACGCGAGGTCGATGAACCACTGGCCGGCCCCCGACATCTCCAGGAACGCCCCGAACAGGATGAAGATGTAGATGAACTGCACGGAGACGGTGACCGGGATGCCGAAGACGCCGTTTTCGGTGTTGTACCAGAGGTTCTGGATGATGTTCGCCCACGACCCCTCGGGGATGGAGAGGACGCCGACCAGCGGCATCGACGGCGAGATGAGGTAGCCGAACCTCGCGTAGACGATGAACGAGGCGACGATGACCATCAGGTAGAACCCGAGCGAGCGGCGGGTCGCCTCCAGGACGAGGAGGACGCCGACCGCGCCGAGGAAGAACGGGTAGGACACGTCCGCGAAGGGGAGGACGCCGATGGCCGCGACGACCGCGTCGGCGAGGAAGCCGAGCGGGCCGAGCGTCTCGGACAGCGAGACGAACGGCGCGCCGAGGTACTCGGCGACCGTCCGGCCGGCTTCGAGGCCGAACACGCGGAGCCGCTGAATCTCGGACCACTCGAACACCATGTAGGCCGCCGTGGCGACGGCGAACACGATAAACAGCAGGTCGAGCGGCGTCACGCGCTCGCGCTCCGGGTCGATCGCGAGCCATCGGACGAACCGGCGGATTCCCGCGGCACCGCGGGTGACCGGGTGGTCCTCACCGAGGTTCGACGCGAGGGTCGGAACGACGCGACTGAGTGCCGCGGCGAACCGACCGTGGCCGGTCGTCGCCGGGAAGAGGACGAACGCCAGCACGAGCGCGAAGGCGACGTGAATCGAGTTCACCTGCAGGAGTTGGAGCGAACCGAGCGACACCTCGCCGACGAGCGGTATCGTCGCGGCGAACTCGAAGCCGCGGGCGGCCAGCCACGACTGGAAGACGGAAAAGGAGATGGCGACGAGCGACGTGAGAATCGCCGCCCACCCCGAGAGCGTCCGCTTCCGGTCGATGCCCTCCAGCATCTCCTGTGCCTCTTCTTCGGATAGTTCTTCGTCGGTACTCGCTGCCTCGCGGTCGTCGTCAGCGGGCGACTCGCCGCCGTCGGTTCGAATCGGCGGGTCGGCCGCCAGCGCGTCGGTCTCCGGGACGGACCGGGAGGCGTCTTCGTCGTCGGGGTCGTCGGGTCGACCCTCGTCGTGTGTTCGGTTCATCGTTGGTCAGTGGAGGGCGGCGTCGAGGACGGAGCGGTGCGTGACGTACAGGCGGACCGAGCGCGCGTCGGAGAGCGCCACGAGGTCGTAGGTCCGGTCACCGACGTGTAGCTTGTGGCCGGCGATGCGGCCGGGCTTGACGTACAGGTCCTCGTAGCTCCCCTCGGGGTCGAAGACGAACGAGCCGTTTTCGGTCGTCACGTTCGCCCGAGCGGGCAGCCCCGCGCCGTAGGATTTGAACTCCATCTTGGTCATGACGAGTTCGCCGTCCTGAACCGCGTAGGCGTCGAGGACGCGCGTCTTCTCGACGCTGTGGGTGTATTCGAGCGCGACGGTCGTGTTCTCTTCGACCGGCATCGTCTGTAGTCGCTCGCCGGTCTCGGCGTCTTCGACGACGAGCACCTGTCCGGCCGGAACGGCGGCGCTCCCGCCGACGGCGACCGCCAGCACCGCGACTACGACGAGGAGACGTGTGGGAGTCGAATCAAGCATCGAAAGATGGGTAGGAAACCGCTGTTCGAAAGCGAAGCGAAGCGCCCGGGCTCAGCCGAAGTAGGCCTGCGCGCCGGGGTGGAGCTCGATGGACATGCCGTCCTGCGCGCTCTCCTTGGAGATGAAGTCCGTCTTGATGGTGAGTTCGTCGACGTTCTCGAAGATGGCGCTGGTGACCGATTCGACGGTCGATTCGGGCTGTTCGGCGTTGGTCGCAATCATCGCCTGAACGGAGACGGTCGGAGCGGGGTTCTCCAGTCCGTAGGTGCCCGACGGAACCTCGTCGTCGGCGTAGAACGGCGCGGCGTCCTTGACGGCCGTGCGGTTCTCGCCCTCGATGGGGACGATGCGCACGTCCTCGGTCGCGGCGAGTTCCTCGATAGCGCCGACCGGCCAGCCGCCGACGACGAACGCGGCGTCGATGTCGCCGTTCTTCAGCTGGTCGGAGGCCTGCGAGAAGCCGGTGTTCTGCTCGCTGTAGTCCGAGATGCCGAGGGCTTCGAGAATCTGGGTCGCGTTGACCTGCGTCCCGGAGCCGAGGTCGCCGGTGTTGATGGTCGCACCGGAGAGGTCGGACGGCGTCTCGATGCCCGTGTCGGCGAGCGTGACGACGTGAATCGTCTCGGGGTAGAGCGTGGCGACGCCGCGGAGGTTCTCGACGGGGCTACCCTGGAACGCCTCGATGCCCTCGCCGTTGCGGGCGAAGTAGGCGACGTCGTTCTGAATCAGCGCGAAGTCCGCGTCGCCGCGGGCGAGGCTGCCGACGTTCTCGACGGACGCGCCGGTGGACTGCACCTGAATCGTGAAGTCGGTCTGTCCCTCGATGACGGACTTGAACTCGTTCGAGAGGGGGTAGTACGTGCCGCCCGTCCCGCCGGCGTGCCACGAGAGTCGGCTCTCGGTGCCGCCGTTACCGCCGGATTCGGTCGTCGTCTCCTCGGCGGTGGTGGTATCTTCGCCACCGGATTCGGTCGTCGTCGTCGTCTCTTCGCCGCCGCCACCGGAACAGCCGGCGAGGCCGGCCAGACCGACGGCACCTGTCGCAGCGATAAACTGTCGGCGGTCAAGCTTCCGAGTCATACATCACTATTCGTCACGATACGTATTTATGGCTGTTCATGTCAACGGCCAACATATCTCTATTTACACACTAATTGTAGTAAATTCTTATCAATGTTAGAATATTAATTCGCCAACGATACACATACCTGAACCCGCCCTTCTGGAGAGAAATACAATCCTCCGCGGTTCTGATTTCACTTCGACCCGCGTGCCCACCGCTGTCGGTTTCTCGTTTCTCTGTTCCGTCCGACTCCGGAGTTCGCGGCGGACTTCGACCCGAAACGAAGGGGTTCGGCGAGTTGGGTGCCGACCCCGATGCACCCCGTGCAAACGTCTCTCACAGTAGTCTACGGGGGTACGGTTCGGGACGTTCGACTCGAACTACAGTCGGCCGCCGGCGGGCGACTTTCGACCCGAAAAGAGGGGGTTCGGACGGCGTTCAGGGGAGTGCGCTCGCGCCCGCGGTCGTCAGTCGACGATTATCTCGGAGTCCGTCGAGTCGTCCGACGACTGCTTGGGCGACATCTGTTCTTCGTACCGGGTTATCCAGTCGGCGAAACAGGTCGGACAGAGTCGCTGGTCGTCCACGGTCGAGCCGTCGACCTGCAACTGGACCGCGCGGGCGAGGGCGTCTTCGACCGCCCGCCCGCAGCCGTCGCACGGGTCGCTCATCGTCGGGTTCCTCCGGTGGCGCGAGGTTCGTCCATGCGTCGGAGGTGCGCGGGCGGTAACTTAGTCGTTACCCGAATTCGGGTCGGCGGCCGGGACGTCCCGCCCGCGAGCCGCGGTGCGAGGAGACCGAGCTACGTCGTGCGGAACGCCCGGTCGCCGGCGTCGCCCAGCCCGGGGACGATGTAGCCGTCGTCGTCGAGGTAGTCGTCGATGGAGACCGTCAGCAGGTCGACCTCGGGGAACTCGCTGTCGACGCGGAGCAGACCGTCGGGCGCGGAGACGGCAGAGAGGACGAACAGCTTCTCGGGGTCGACGCCCGCGTTCTCGAGGATGTGGTCGAGGACCGAGCACATCGTCGAACCGGTCGCGAGCATCGGGTCGGCCACGATGACCGTGTCTTTCTCCGTGATTTCGGGGAGCTTCACGTAGTCGATGGTGATGGGGAAGCCGCCGTCGTCGTCCATCCCCGCCTCCTCGTCGCGGCCGGCGGAGATGACTCCCTGCTTCGCCCGCGGGAACGCCTTGAGCAGTCCCTCCACGAACGGCGTCGCGGCGCGGAGCACGTTGATGATGACGACGTTGTCGAGCCCTTTCACGTGCTCGCCGGTCGTCTCGGCCAGCGGGGTCTGGATGGTGACGTACTCGGTCTCCATCGCGCCGTCGATTATCTCGTAGCCACAGATGCGGCCGAGTTTGACGAGGCCTTTCCGGAAGGCGACCTGCGTCGTCTCCACGTCCCGGAGGCGCGAGAGCGTGTCCTTCGCCAGCGCGTGCGTGATGAGGTACGCGTCGTCTCGGTCTTCGATGGGCATCTTACTGAGAAGGCGGTTTCCCGAAGGACATAAATGCGGCTATCGGCCGCCAGCGGTGCCCTGCGGGTAGTTCACGCGTAGAATGGTTCGGCGGCGCATCCCGCGGTTTCAGTTCGTCACGAGGTACGTGACGGCCGTGAGCACGAGCGCCGCGGACGCGACGTTGACGACCGAGAAGGCCGCGAGGTCGAGGTACGACAGGCCGTAGACGACGACCGCCGCGAACGCCGTCGAGAGGACGAGGTTCATGACGAACAGCACCCGCGGGTCGCCCTCGCCCCACTCTATCTCGTCGGCTCCGCGCCCCTCGTCGTCGCTCCCGGCCCCTTCGGCTTCGCCGCTCATCGCCCGCCCTCCGAGGCCGCGCCCGTGGTCGGCACCGACTCGCGCTCCCGGGTCGGCTCCGCGAGCGCGACTTCCTCGCCGGGGTCGGTCGGGAAGTCGCCGGCGTCCGCGGACGCGCCGGGGTCGAGCAGGTGGGCGTCGAGCGCGGCCGCGAGCGCGTCTTCGTCCATCCCGCGGCCGATGAACACCAGTTCGGTCCGCCTGTCGCCGTGGTCGTCGTGCCAGTCGAGTTCGGGGTGATTGCGGCGGTAGGTGTCCTGTTCGAACTCGGGGCGCGAGGCGACCCACGGGCCGGCGGCGGCGACGTACGCCGACGGGCCGGCCTGACTGTAGGTGAAGTGTACGTCCTCGGCCCCGGCGACCCACAGCGAGCCTTTCGCCCGGACGACCGAGTCGGGGAGGTCACCGAGGACAGCGGCCGCACCCTCGGGGTCGAGCGGCGCCCGGCGGCGGTAGACGAACGAGGTGACGCCGTAGGTCGCTTCCGCGTGTGTGGTGTCGTCGTGGTCGTGGTCGCCGTAGCCGCCGTGGTCGTGGTCGCTGTGGTCGCTGTGGTCGTGGTCGCCGTGGCCGCCGTGGCCGTCTCGGTCGCTCTCGTCTCCTCCCGTATCATTTTCCAACGCCGCCCGCCAGCCGACGGGCGCGTCGGGGTCGTGGAGGTCAGAGAGGAGCAGGTCCGCGTCCACGTCGCCGCGGGTCGTCTCCACCACGGTCGCGCCGGGACGGAGCGCCTCGACCGCGTCGCGGACCGCGGCGAGTTCCGCGTCGGAGACGAGGTCGCGCTTGTTGAGGACGACGAGGTCGGCGCTCTCGACCTGCTCGACGAGGAGGTCCGAGAGGGGGCGCACCGAGCCGTCTCCCTCCTCGGCCACGGTCCGGTCGGGGTCGCCGTCGCCGAAGGTGTCCGCGAAGAGTCTGGCGTCGACGACCGTCGCGAGGCCGGCCACGTCGTAGCGGGCGGCCGCCCGCGAGGCGACGAACAGCCGGGCGACCGGGCCGGGCTCCGAGACGCCCGAGGCCTCGACGACGAGGTGGTCGAACGACCGCTCGCGCGCGAGGCGGACGACCGCGGTTTCGAGGTCGTCCTGTAGCTCGCAGCAGATACAGCCGTTCGAGAGTTCGGTCACGCCGTCGCCGACCGCGAGGTCGGACTCCTCGGCGACGAGTTCGGCGTCGACGTTCACGGAACCCATGTCGTTGACGAGCACGGCGATGTCCCGGTCGCCGGCGTGTGTCAACAGGTGGTTGAGAAGCGTCGTCTTGCCCGCCCCGAGGCTCCCGCCGAGCACCGTCACCGGAATCGTCTCCCCCGCGTTCATGGGCGGGCCTACCGGGGCCGCACATATGAAAGCGCAGGTAACCCATGCGGACGTTCGTGAACGATACCCTTTTGTCCGAAAGCGGGTGAGTGTGTAAACTGATGACGCTCGCCGCGCGCATCGAATCCTTTCGCGAACTCGTCGAAGAGTGGCTCCGCGGCCTCTACCACGGGATGATTTCGCACCCCGCCTACGAGAAGATAGAAAAGCAGGCCGAGGACGACGAGGACGCGTTCATGCTCGCGTGCTTCCCCGACGCGTTCGGCATCCCCTCGCCGATCTCGTACTACACCGCCGAGCTGCTTCCGTACCTCGAAGACGAGTTCGAGGCGTGGGAGCGGCGGATGTGGGACCGCGGGTCGCTCCTCGAACGCAAGGGTCACCAGTACCACTTCTAACATGCGCAAATTCGTCTTCTTCGGCGGCAAAGGCGGCGTGGGCAAGACGACGATGTCGAGCGCCTACGCGGTCAAGTGCGCCCGCGACGGCGTCCGGACGCTCCTCGTCTCGACCGACCCGGCCCACAGCACGAGCGACGTGTTCGACCAGTCGTTCACCGACGAGCCCGCGGCCGTCGCCGGTGAGCCCAACCTCGACGCGATGGAAATCGACCCCGAGACCGAGGTCCGCGAGCACCTCATGGAGACCAAGCGGGCGATGGGCGACCAGGTCAGCCCCGCGATGGTCAACGAAATCGACCGGCAGATAGAGATGGCCCACCAGACGCCCGGCGCGTACGAGTCGGCGCTGTTCGACCGCTTCATCGACGTGATGCGCTCCGCGGACGACTACGACCGGGTCGTCTTCGACACCTCGCCGACCGGCGGGACGCTCCGACTGCTCTCGCTGCCGGAGTACCTCGACGGCTGGATTCAGCGGCTCCTCCACAAGCGAAAGGAGTCGGTCAAACTGTTCGAGCGCGCGGCCATCGGCAACAACGAACCCCGGCGGATGATGGACGGCGACCCCATCATCGCCCGCCTCGAACAGCGCCGCGACGACTTCTCGTTCGCCAAGGAGACGCTTCGGGACGACGCCGCGTTCTTCCTCGTCGTGAACCCCGACGAACTCTCGCTCCGGGAGACCGAGCGCGCCATCGACCAACTCGACGACTACGGCCTCGACGTGCGCGGCCTCGCGGTCAACCGCCTCACGCCCGAACCCGACCCCGAGGAGTCCGGGCGGGGCGCGACGTTCTTGCGCGAGCGAGTCAAGACAGAGCGAGCGCGCCTCGACGACCTCCGCGAGAATTTTTCACCGCCGCTCGTCGCCGCGGTCGAGACGCGGGTCGCCGAGGTCAAAGGCGACTTCCTCGGCGAGGTCGCCGCCGAACTCGACGTCGACACCGCACCCGACGTTCAGTGAGCCGGTAAACCGACCGCGCGGTGAGAATTTTCGGCTACTCCGCCGATTGAACGTGTCGTTCGAACACGATACATTCCTATCTATCGTTAACGTTAAGGTGAGCATTTTCGTGTCACCGAATGGGGCAGCGTACCATGGTACAAGTCATTTGGTTGGTCGTCACGGTACTCGCGTTGTTTACCGTCGGGTATCTCGGTTACTCCCGATATCTCGCGCAGTTCGTCGAACTCGACGACAGTCGTGAGACGCCAGCGCACAAGTACGAAGACGGTCAAGAATACGTTCCGGCGAAAAAGCCGGTGTTACTGGGGCATCACTATTCGAGCATCGCAGGCGGCGCGCCGATTGTCGGTCCGATTACGGCGGGCGTGGTGTGGGGCTGGGTCCCCGCGCTCGCGTGGATCGCCATCGGCAACCCGCTTCTCGGGAGCGTTCACGACTTCGTGTCGCTGTCGAGCAGTCTGCGACACGACGGGAAGTCCATCGGCTACATCATCGGCGAGTACGTCGGCGAGCGCGGCAAGAACATGCTGTTGTGGTTCGCGTTTCTCACCATCGTCCTCGTCGTCGCGGTGTTCGCCCTCGTGGTGGCCATCGTGTTCAACGCCTATCCGGAGGCCGCCACGGCGAGTCTGGTGTACATCGTCCTCGCGGTGCTGTTCGGCATCTACCTCTACCAACTGAACCTCCCGTTCCTGCTGGGGACGTTCGCCTTCGTCGTGGCGATGTTCGTCGGCGTCTACGCGGGGATTCAGTACCCGATTGCGCTGTTCGAACCCGCGGCCCGCGCGCCCGCCGAGACGTTCGTCCTGTTCTCCGGCTCCGGCGCGTGGCTCCCCGGTGCGAGTTCGTTCAACGGGAACACCGCGGCGTGGGTGCCGCTCATCCTCGTCTACGGGGCGGTCGCCAGCGCCCTCCCGGTCTGGGTGCTCCTGCAACCGCGCGACTACCTCTCGTCGTTCCTGCTGTACGCGGGCGTCGGCGGCGCGCTCGTCGCCATCGTCGTGGGCACGTTCTTCACGAACCCGACTCAGCCGCTCGTGACGAACCTCGAACCGTACTACGGGTTCATCGGCCGCTCCGGCGCGCCGCTGTTCCCGCTCCTGTTCATCACTATCGCCTGCGGGACCATCAGCGGGTTCCACTCGCTCGTCTCGTCGGGCACGACCTCGAAGCAGCTGAACAAGGAGTCCGACGCGCGCGTCATCGGCTACGGCGGAATGCTCGGCGAGGGACTCCTCGCCACCGTCGCGCTGGCGACGGTCGCCATCATCGCGCCCGACGTGGGCGGCGGCATCGGCCTCGCGCTGCCGACGTTCGCCGCGGGCGGCGGCGTCATCCTGTCGAGCTTCGGCATCCCGACTTCCTTCGGCGGGCCGTTCATGGCCCTCGTGCTCGTGAGCTTCCTGCTCACGTCGACCGACACGGCCGTGCGTCTCGGTCGCTACATGATGGAGGAAATCGTCGGGACGCCCGAGACGCCGGTCGAGGAGTTCGCGACCAACCGCTACGGCAACGCGTTCGTGCAGTCGCTGCCGGCGTACATCCTCATCACGAGCGGCTCGTGGCTGACGCTCTGGCAGCTGTTCGGCGGCGCGAACCAGTTGCTCGCCGCGCTGGCGCTCCTGACCGCGACCGTCTGGCTGGCTAACTGGGACGACTCCAAGCAGCTCCTCAGCACGGGGCTACCGATGGCCCTCATGACGACGATCACGTCGCTGGGTCTGCTCTGGCTCGCGTTCCACGACAACCTCTACGCGAAGTTCCTGAACGCCGAGTGGATGGCCTCGGCGGGCACCTTCGCGATGGTGTCGGCGGCCGTCCAAATCGTCCTCGCGCTGGTGCTCGTCTACCTCGCGCTGTCGCTGGCGAAAATCGGCTACGACAACATCAAAGACGCCCGGAGTTCGGGCGGCGGTGGCGGCGGTCGTCCGCAGCCGAGCGACGACTGACGCGCCGGCCGCGCGACCACTCCGTTTTCTCTTATCGACGCAACTTCCCGAGGAGCCGACCTAACAGTCCGCCGGAGACGGCCGGCGAGCCGTCGCTCCAGAGCGTGAACGCGGCGACCGAGTCGGCGTTCCGGCTGGCGACGGCGTCCTCGTTGGTCGGCGCGACGACGGCGAGGTTCACCTCGTAGTGGCCGTAGTAGCCGAACTTCAGGAGCGTCCGGTCCGCGAAGTCGGAAACGAACGACCGGACCTCGTCCGACACCGCGTCGGCGACGACCACGAAGGTGAAGTCCGTCCCGTAGTGTTCCTCGTCGGGTTCTATCCACTCGTCGGCGAGCGCGTGGCCCAGTTCGACGAGCCGTTCGAGTTCGGCGACCGTCGCCGACTCGACCCGCCGCGCGAACATGTACTCCATCGCGTGGTGGTTGGCGTAGTTGATAGACTGATGGAGGAACTGCTTTTGGCTCTCCATGCGCATCGAGCCGAACAGGTCGAACCGCTCGCCGCGGACGGCGTGCTCCCGCTCCAAGTCGTAGTTGTACATGAGCCGTTCGGCGACCCGGTCGAGGTACTCGTCGTCCCACTCGGGGCGGTCGAGGGCCGGACCCGGAGCCGACGCGTTAGCCTCGGTCGACTCCCCCGACGTTCCGGCTCCCTCGGCGTCCTCGGGCTCGGCGCGCTTCATTCCTCGTCGGGGTCGTAGACCACCGCGTCGCCCGACACGGCCGGCGAGCCGAGCGCGAGCAGTTCGACCGGCTCGTCGGCTTCCTCGGGGTTGTACGCCCGGTGGGGGCTCTCGGGGTCGGCGACGAACAGGCCGTCAGCGCCGACTTCGAACGTCTCGTCGGGCGTCTCGACGAACAGCGTGCCCGAGAGGACGTAGAACGCCTCTTCCTGTTCGGTGTGGTAGTGGTACGAAAGCGGCACCTGCTCGCCGGGGGCGGCCCGGAAGCGGTTGAGCGCGACGGTCTCCAAGCCGCCCTCGCCGCCGATGCGGCGGAGTTCGCACGGGCGGTCGTCGGCGGGTTCGACGGCGGTTGCGTCCACGACGCGATATCCCATGAGACGGAGCAACACGTTCGACCGTATAAGCCCGTCGCGACCCGTCCGAAAACCAAGATTTATTCGTGAAGGTTCCGAACCGCGGCGCATGGCAGACTCGTCCCGCGAGGCCTGCGGTCGGTGTTCGATGACCACCGTCGTGGACGCCACCGCGAGCGAGGACCGCGACCCGCTCGGCGACGACCGAATCGAACTCGATGAGTCGGCGCTCCGACTCGCGTCGCCGGCGGCGTGGCTCGGTCGGGTGTCGGCCCGCCTCGACGCGGCCGCCGAGCGGTTCGTCTACCGCGACCGCTAGGCGTTCCCATGGGTGTGCGAACCTGTCCCCTCGTAGAGTTTATACCGTCTGGCACGTACACCCGTCAACGACAATGGAAGAGAGCATCTCCGGGTTCAAGCGCCGCGGCACCTGGGACGAGGTCGTCGAACACGGGGAGCGAATCACCCGAGCGCTCCGCGACGCCGACGTCGACGGCGCCGCCTTCGACGACTGGGACGAGTGGCGACCGAAGTCCCACGAGCGCCTCGGCGAGGACGTCAACGAGAAGACGGCCCAGCAGGCCAGCGTCGGCGAGGGCGAGGGCGAGAAGGCGGGCAAGACGCCCAACGACGACCTCAAGACGGCGGGCGAGAAGCTCTCTCGGTCCTACGAGCGCGTCGAGGAGGGCGACAACGAGGGGGCCGTCGAGTCGTGGCAGGACTCCATCAACTACGTCGCCCGCGCGGCGGACTCCGCCGGCCGGAAGGCGCTGCGGAAGGTCGAGGACACGGTCTACCGCAACGTGATGACCCAGTTGGCACCGTACTACTTCGACAACGAACTCGTGAGCGCGAACATCCAGCAGGTCGGTCGCGGCACCGGCGACGAGCGGTTCGTCTTCGAGGTGAACGTCAACGACGACGAACTGAAGTCGATGGTGTCGGAGACGCTGCGGGACTTCGAGGACGAAATCGACCGCTGGCACATCGACACGCCGAAAGAGACCGAGGTCGCGGAGGTCGTCGAGGGCGTGGAGGTGCCGGTGACGGACGACGAACAGCGGTCCAAGTCCACGACGAACTGACGCACGTCCCGCGCTGCTTCGACTCGTCGAGCGCGGTCGCCGTCGTCGGCGTCCGCCGTCATCGACAATACTGATACCGTTCGCCCGCGACCCTCCGGTATGCCCGAGCCGCTTCGAGTCGAGTCCGGCGAACTGACCGCAGACGAAATCCTCGACGCGCTCCGCGAGGGCCGCCGCGTCGTCGTCCAGGCGGAGATGCTCGGCGGTATCCACGAGGTGACGCTCCGACACGACGGGACGGTCTTTTACTGCGACACGCCGACGACGCTCCACAAACACGACGACGAAGACGGCATGCGGGACTGCGTGCTGAAGATGGGCTACGCGAAATCGGAGTAGCCGCGGCGTCCCGTCCGGGACGACCGCTCGCTCGCCTGTAGGTGAGGGTTTAATCCGGCGCACGGCGAACAGGTGTGCATGGCCGACGCACCGGACATGGGCGAACTGATGGAGACCGAGGACCCGAACTTCGGACAGGTCCTCGCGTGCGTCTTCGGCATCCAGAGCCACGAGAGCCGGACGTACCTCGCACTACTCGACAACCCCGGCAGCACCGTCGCCGAACTCGCGGAGGTGCTCGACCGCGACCGGAGCAACGTCAACCGCTCGCTGACGACGCTCCTCGACAAGGGACTCACCGAGCGCAAGCGCCGCCTGCTCGACCCCGGCGGCTACGTCTACCAGTACACGGCGACCCCGCTCCCCGAGGCCAAGGAGATGATGCACGCCGCGCTCGACGAGTGGGCCGAAGACGTGCACGCCCGCATCGACGCCTTCGGCGAGTCGTAACCCTCCCCGACCGACCGCGTTCCCGACGAGGTCGTCGCCCGGCAGGTGCCGCCCAAACCCGCCCGCTTTTGTCCCTCTGGTGCCACCGCCCGAGCAATGAGCCTCGAACTCACGGCACCCGCCCCCGAGGAGCCATCCGTCGCCGACGACGGCACCTGGCTCGAATGTATCGCGTGCGGCGCGCAGTTCGCGCCGTTCGAGGACGTTCGGTACACCTGCGACGACTGCGACGGCCTCCTCGAGGTCCGCTACGCGTCCCCGCCGACGTGGGACGACTTCGAGGGCCGCGGCGTCTGGCGCTACAACGCCGCGCTCCCCTTCGAGGAGGGCGTCTCGCTCCCCGAGGGCGCGACGCCCCTGCACGAAGTACCCCGCCTCGAAGCCGACGTCGGCGTCGAGACCCTCCGCGTCAAACACGAGGGGATGAACCCCACCGGCTCGTTCAAGGACCGCGGCATGACCGTCGGCGTCCGCGTGGCGAAGGAACTCGGCGTCGGCCGCCTCGCCTGCGCCTCGACCGGGAACACCTCGGCCGCGCTCGCCGCCTACGGCGCGCGCGGCGGGATGGAGACGCTCGTGCTCCTCCCCGCCGGCAAGGTCGCCGCCGGGAAAATCGCGCAGGCGTCGCTCCACGACGCGCGCATCCTCGAAGTCGACGGCAACTTCGATTCCTGTCTGGACATCGTACAGGACCTCGCCGCCCGCGGCGAGGCGTACCTCCTCAACTCCCTGAACCCCTTCCGCCTGGAGGGCCAGAAGACCATCGGCCTCGAAATCTTAGAGGAGTTCCACGAGGACTACGGCACCTACCCGGACCGCATCGTCCTCCCCGTCGGCAACGCGGGCAACACCTCCGCGCTCTACAAGGCGTTCCGGGAACTCGTCCAGTCGGGCGCGCTCGACGTCGACGACGTGCCGAAACTGACCGGCGTGCAGGCCGAGGGCGCGGCCCCGATGGTCGAGGCTATCGAGAACGGCTGGGACGAGACCCGCCGCTGGGACGAGGTCGAGACGCGCGCGACCGCTATCCGCATCGGCAACCCGGTCAACGCGCCGAAGGCGCTCCCCGGCATCCGCGAGACGGACGGCACGGCCGTCGCCGTCTCCGACGAGGAAATCACCGAGGCGCAGCGCGATCTCGCGGGTGAGGGCGTCGGCGTCGAACCCGCCTCCGCCGCCTCCGTCGCCGGCCTCCGCAAACTCCGCGCCGAGGGCGTCGTCTCCGAGGACGAACAGGTCGTCTGTCTCACGACGGGCCACCTGCTGAAGGACCCCGACGCGGCGTTCGAGGCGGGCGACGACCCCGAACCCGTCCCGAACGACACCGAAGCGGTCCTCGAACACCTCGCCGAGTAGGCGCGACCGGTCCGGTCCGACCGTCGCCGGCGGTCGCGAATATCGGCGGGCGGAGCCGTCTGACCGCGGACGATGACGCGCGTCGGGTGCGCGTCTGACGCATCCTTTTCATTCTGTGGTACGTCGTGGCACACGATGTCGCTCAGCAGTATGCCGACCGGAACCGTCAGTCGGGACGGGGCCGGGTCGAGAACGTACCCGCCGGACGAGCCCGAGCGAGGGTCGTCCACCGCCGCGGCCTCGTCCGCACCCGCGGCCTCGTCCGCACCCGCGTCTTCGGCCTCGTCCGCGTCTTCACCCGCACGCGCGTCGTCACCCGCGTCCACGTCCGCTCCACCCCGCGGTCACCGCCAGTCACCCGCGGGCGACGCTCGCGGTCGAGACGCCCTCCAACGCGAGAACGAGGCGCTCCGTCGCGCCAACGCCCGACTCAACGCCCGTCTCGACAGCGCCGACGCGGACCGACAGGAGATAATCGACCGCTACGAACGACTGTTAGCCGAGAGCCGGAGTCGCGGTCGGCAGCGGACGCACGGCCGCTCGGGTCGGCGGACCGACCGGTCCCGTCGCTCGGGCTCGGAATCGAACGCGGTCGCCGCGGTCCGGGCGGTCGCCGACCGCGTGGTCGACCGGGTCGCGTCGGCGCTCGGCCGACGGTAGTCCGGCTTTTCTTTCAGAAAGAGGTGCGGTTCGTCCGCTTCAGAGCGTGATGAGGTCCACGTCGATGATGCGGTCGTCGGCGAGGAGCTTCTCGCGGACGCTGTCCGGCACGTCGTCGTCGAGGTTGTAGACGGTCAGCGCCTCGCCGCCGGCCTTCGCGCGGCGGGCGTTGAACATCCCGGCGATGTTCACGTCGTTCTCGCCGAGGACGGTTCCGATGAAGCCGATGACGCCCGGCTTGTCGTAGTTGCGGGCGACGAGCATCTGGCCGTGCGGGATGGCGTCGAGACGGTAGCCGTTGATGCGGACGATGCGCGGGTCCTCGCCGGTGAACAGCGTCCCGGAGACGGTCATCTCCTCGTCGCCGTTGCGGACGGTGACGGTCACGAGGCTCTGGAAGTCGTCCGACTGGCGGGACTTCGACTCGACGACCTCGATACCGCGTTCCTTCGCGACCTGCGGGGCGTTGACGGCGTTGACCTGCCATTCGAGCGGCGCGAAGACGCCCTTCAGCGCGGACGCCGTGACGAGTTCGACGTCCTCTGCGGCGATGTCACCGGTGTAGGTGACCTCGACTTCGTTGAGGCGGCCGTCGAGCAGTTGGGCGGCGATTTTGCCGGCGGTCTCGGCGAGGCCGATGTACGGCTGGATGCGCGGGAAGGCGCTCTCGTCGACCGAGGGCGCGTTGAGCGCGTTGATGACGGGCTCGTCGCGGAACGCGGCGACGATTTGGTCGGCCGTCGAGACGGCGACGTTCTCCTGTGCGGCCGAGGTGGACGCGCCGAGGTGCGGCGTGACGACCACGTCGTCGACGGAGAGAAGCGGGTTGTCGGGCGAGACCGGCTCGTCGGCGAACACGTCGACCGCGGCCCCGTCGATGACGCCGGCGTCGACGGCCTCGGCGAGGGCGGCCTCGTCGACGACGCCGCCGCGGGCGCAGTTGACGAGGTAGCCGCTGCCCATCGTTTCGAGTTCGTCGGTGGAGATGAGCCCCTCCGTCTCGGGGGTCAGCGGCGTGTGGACGGTGAGGAAGTCGGCGCGGGAGAGACAGGCGTCGAACTCGACGAGTTCGGCACCGAGCTGGTCGGCGCGCTCCTCGCCGATGTAGGGGTCGTAGGCGACGATGTCCATCCCGAGCGACGAGAACTTCTTTGCGACCTCTTGGCCGACGCGGCCGAGGCCGACGACGCCGAGGGTCTTGCCGTTGACCTCGTTGCCGAGGTAGTCGGACTTGGCCCACTCGCCGTCTTTCAGACGGGCGTGGGCCTGCGGAATCGAGCGCGCGGCGGCGAAGCCCATCGCCACCGTGTGTTCGGCGGCGGCGCGGACGTTCCCCTCGGGCGCGTTGGCGACGATGACGCCGTGTTGGGTCGCGGCGTCGATGTCGATGTTGTCGACGCCGATGCCGGCGCGTCCGACGATGACGAGGTCGGGTGCCGCCTCGAACACCTCGGCGGTCACCTGCGTTCCGGAGCGGACGATGAGCCCGTTCGCGTCGGAGACGGCTTCGAGCAGCGCGTCACCTTCGACATCGTACGCGGTCTCTACCTCGTAACCGGCCTCGCGTAACCGGTCCAGACCCGCGTCGGCGATCGGGTCCGTGACGAGTACCTTCATGCGCGTAGGGTCAGACCCGTGCGGGTTAAGGGTTGTCACAACGGCCGATATCGTGACATTGAGACTGTCTCGCACGGTTCGGGTCGCCCGACGTTCTCGCCCACTAGTATTATCTTGGCGAGTCCGATAGATTCTGTAGATGGTCTTCCGTCCCGAGAACGCTTCGCCGGCGACGCAACCGCCCGAGGTGTCGCTTCCGGACACCGGGTCCGTGCTCATCGCCGGCCCGACGATGACGCGGAAGCGACGGCTCATGCTCTCGATGCTCGCGCCCGGCGAGCGCGACGACGTGGGGACGGTCGTCGTGACGACCAAGAAGCCCGCCCCGAGCATCGCACAGGAACTGTCGCACATCAGCGGCTCGCCCCCGGAGCAGTTCGAGGTCATCGACACGACGAGCGTCGCCGACCTCCTCGGCGACCGCGCCGACGCGGAGAACCTCCGGTACGTCTCCAGCCCTGGCGACCTGACCGGCATCGGCATCCACCTGACGGAGTCGCTCCGACAGCACTACGAGGCGAGTCGGGCGGCCCGCGTCGGCCTGCACGTCCTCTCGACGCTCGTGATGTACGTCGACCTCAAGCGGCTGTTCCAGTTCCTTCACGTCATCACGGGTCGCATCTCAGCGGCCGGCTTTTCGGGCGTCTTCACGCTCGACACCGGCTTCGTCGACGAGCGCGAACTCGCGCTCCTCAAGCAGCCGTTCGACGGGTTCGTCGAGACGCGCGACACCGACGGCGACCCGGTGTTCCGGGTCCGCGGCCTCGACGACGGCCCGCGGTCGTGGACGCCGCTCCGAGTTTGAGCGGTCGCCGCGGTCGCCCCGCGAACGTTCTCACGACAGGTGCTTCGACGCGAGGTCGACCAGCGGCGAGTTCGCCCGGTCGAACGTCGCGATGGCCCCCGACCACTCGTCGTGCGGGTAGATGGCGACGACGACCTCGTCGAACCACCTGATGACGGCGTTCAAATCGCCGTAGCCGTCGAGTTCGGGTTCGTTGACGGGTTCGCCGAGCGCCTTCAGCACGAGCGTCTTCACGCGCTCGGTGCGCGCGTCCGGTTCGAGCGCCGCTTCGATGTCGTCCCGGAGGTAGAGCAACTCGAACGACTCGCCGTCGTACTGCCCGACCGCGCGCACGTCGGCCTCGTCGAGGTCGCGCAGGCCCCGGACGAACCGTCGGAGCGGGGTGTCGCCTTCCTCGCCGAAGTCGTCGGCGAGGTCGGCTTCGACGTCGCTGAGCCTCTCGTGTTCGGCGTCGTGGAGGTCGTCCATACGTGCTTGTCATGGAGACGACCGGTAAATAGCTGTGCGCGGCGCGACGCTGCTTTCCTCCGGCGGCCGACTCGGTCGCTGTCTCCCTCGCCCGATAACTGCCGACGCGGAAGCTTTGAAACCCCGCGGCGACGACGGGCAGATATGCGCATCATCGCCTTCGACTTCGACGGCACGCTCTCGGACTCCGAGATGACGGTTCTCCTCGGCAAGAAGAACGGCACGGCCGACGAGATGGCCGACATCACCGAGCGAGCCATGAACGACGAGATGAGCTACGCGGAGAGCCTCCGGTCGCGCGCCCGCCTCCTCGAAGGCCTCGAAGAGGAACTCGCCGAGGAGGCCTACGGCGAGGTCGAACTCCGCCCCGGCGCGGCCGACCTCATCCGGCGCCTCCGCGACTACGGCCACCACGTCGCCATCTTCACCGGCGGGTTCGAACGCGGCGTCGAGCGCGCGCTGGAAAAGGAGGGCGTCGAGGTCGACGACATCGTCTCGAACCGCCTGCCCGTGAAGGGCGGCCGACTCACCGGCGACGTCGAGGGGTCGCTCATCGAGGGCACGAAGGACACGGCGCTGGAGAACCACGCGGCCGAACACGACGTCCCGATGGACCGAACGGTCGCGGTCGGCGACGGCGCGAACGACCTCCCGATGCTCGAAGTCGCCGGCCTCTCGGTCGGCTTCGTCCCCAAGGACGCGGTCCGCCCGGCCTGCGACGCCGTCGTCGCCTCCATGGACCGACTCGGAAAGCTCTTCGAGAGCCACGGGATTCTCGACGCCGACGAGTAGTCTATTTGTGGCCTGCTAACACTTATCATATCTCGGCCCGTAGCACCGCGCATGCCAATCAGCGACGTCAACACGCCCGAAATCTGGGTGGCGGGCTTCGTCTTCGTGGCCCTCGCGCTCGCCGCCCTTTTCGAGGGCGTCGTCCTCTTCGACGTCCGCACACTCGGCGTCGACGAGTCGATTCCCGCGGCCGTGGCAGTCGTGGGGACGATGCTGGCGCTGTGGTGGTTCGACGACGGGTGAAAAAAGACCGGTCCGGTTCTGCGGCGCTTACCGATTCAGCGTGTGAATCGCCTGCCCGAGCGCGTTCTCGGCGGCCTCCATGACCGCTTCCGCGAGCGTCGGGTGGGTGTGGATGGTCGACGCCACGTCTTCGAGCGTCGCGCCCATCTCGATGGCGAACGCCAGTTCGGCGATTAGCTCCGAGGCCTCGGGGCCGACGATTTGCGCCCCGAGGACGAAGCCGGACTCCTCGTCGGCGACGATGCGGACGAAGCCGTCGGCGTGGTTCGTCGTCAGCGCGCGGCCGGACGCCCGGAACGGCATCTGGCCGACGACGGGTGAAAAGCCGGCCTCCTCGGCGTCGGCTTCGGTCATGCCGACCGTGCCGATTTCGGGGTCGGTGAACACCGCCGCGGGGACGGCCTGACTGTCGAAGGCGACCGGCTCGCCGGCGATGTGCTCGGCGGCGACGATGCCCTCCTTCGAGGCGACGTGCGCGAGCATCGGCGTGTCCTCGACCACGTCGCCGACGGCGTAGATGTGCTCCACGTCGGTTCGGCGGCGGTCGTCGACCGAGAGGAAGCCGCGGTCGTCGGCTTCGAGACCGGCGCTCTCGATGTCCATCGTGTCGGTGACGGGCGAGCGCCCGACGGCGACGAGCACCTTGTCGGCGCGGTACTCGTTTTCCTCGCCGTCTTCGGTCTCGGTGGTCACCATGATGCCGTCGTCCTCCTCGCGCCAGCCGCTTGCTCCCTCGCCGAAGTGCATGTCGATGCCGAGGTCCTCGGCGCGCTTGCGGACGACGCGGGCCACGTCGGACTCGTAGCCCGGCAGGATGTCGTCGAGCATCTCGACGACGGTCACGTCCGCGCCGAGCTTGGCGAACGTCGTGGACAGCTCCATCCCGATGTAGCCGCCGCCGACGACGACCAGTCGCTCCGGGACGGTGTCGGCCTCGAGGGCGTCGCGCGACGACCACACCGGCTCGTCGCCGAAGTCGAAACCGGGAATCTGGATGACGCGCGAGCCGGTGGCGATGATGCAGTGCTCGAACTCGATGGTCTCCGAGCCCTGTCCCTCGCCGCCGTGGGCGATGCGGACGGCGTTCTCGTCTTTGAAGCGGGCGGTTCCCTCGACGAGGTTGACGCCGTTCGCCTTACAGAGCTTCTCGACGCCGCCGGTGAGCTGGTCCACGACGCCGCTCTTCCAGTCGCGCAGTTGCGACATGTCGACGACGGGGTCGGCGTGGATGCCCATCTCCTCCGCGTGGCCCGCCTCGTGAGCGAGGTTCGCGCCCGTGATGAGCGCCTTCGAGGGGATACAGCCGTAGTTGAGGCAGGTGCCTCCGTAGGCGTCCTTCTCGACGAGCGTCGTGTCGATTCCCTTCTGTGCGGCGCGGATGGCGGCGACGTAGCCGCCCGGTCCCGCGCCGATGACGAGCAGGTCGGTTCCGGTCGCGATGTCTCCGACGACCATTATTCTAACACCAACAGCTTGGGGTCTTCGAGCAGTTCTTTCACGCGGTTCGTGAAGCGAGCGCCCTGCGCGCCGTCGACGATGCGGTGGTCGAACGACAGCGAGAGGGTGAGGACTTTTCGCGGCACGACCTCACCGTCGACGACCCGCGGCTTGTCTTTGATGGCTCCGAGCGCGAGAATCGCCACCTCGGGGTAGTTGATGATGGGCGTTGCGTACTCGCCGCCGATGCCGCCGATGTTGGTGATGGTGAAGGTGCCGCCGCGCATCTCGCCGGGCGAAATCTTGCGGTTGCGGGCCTTCTCGACCTTCTCGTTCATCTCGTCGGCGAGTTCGAGCATGCCCTTGCGGTCCGCGTCGTGGACGACGGGGACGAGCAGGCCGGCGTCGGTCGCGGCCGCGACGCCGATGTTGTACTCGTCGCGCAGGACGATTTCCTCGTTCTCCTCGTCGAGCTGCGAGTTGAGGTACGGGAAGTCCTTCAGCGCCGCGATGACGGCCTTCATCACGAACGGCATGTAGGTCAGCCGCGAGCCGCGCTCCTCGGCGACCGGCTTGAGCCGTTCGCGCAGTTCGACGAGCTCCGTCACGTCCACCTCGTCGTGGTGGGTGACGTGCGGCGCGGTGTACTTCGAGCGCTGCATCTGGTCGCCGATGGCCTTGCGGACGCCCTTGTAGGGGACGCGCTCGCCGGCACCGGGGCCGGTTTCGGCTTCGGCGCGTTCGGCCGCTTCCGACTCGCTCGTCGCCTCGGCGGTCGCGGTTCCGGCGTCGGCCTCGGCGGACACCGCTTCGGCGTCCGCGGCCTGCGCCTCGCGCTGGGCCTGCGCGTACTCTTGGACAGCCTCGGGCGAGACGAACGCCTCGCCGTCACGCATCTCGGTCGCGGGGACGGTGTTGATATCGACGCCTTCCTCCTTGGCCAGCGCGCGGGTCGCGGGCGCGGCGAGCGTCTGTTCTCGGTCGGCGCTCTCGGCCGACGCGGACGCGCCCGACGCCCCCTCGTCGCGCTTCGCGGTCGCGGACTTCCCGTTGCTCTGGACGGTCCGCGGGCCGCTGGGCTCGTCGTCGTCGCCGTCGTCTTCCGCGGCGGCGCGAACGTCGCCTTCGGTCACGCGGCCGCTCGGGCCGCTGCCGTCGACGGAGTCGAGACTGACGCCGAGTTCGCGGGCGAGTCGTCGGACGCTCGGCGGGGCGAACACGCGTCCGCCGGAACCGGCGTCGTCGGCGGCGTCGCCGGTGTCGTCCGACGCCTGCGCGTCGTCGCTCTCGGCCGTCTCCTCGGCGTCCGCGTCGGCTGTCTCGGCGGCCTCCTCGTCGTCGCCACCCACCCGGATGGTGATGATGACGTTGCCGACGGGGACGACCTCGCCCTCCTCGGCGAGGAGTTCCTCAACCGTCCCGTTGAACGGCGAGGGCACGTCGACGAGCGCCTTGTCCGTCTCGACCTCCGCGAGCACCTGGTCTTCTGTCACCTCGTCGCCCGGCGCGACGTGCCACGTTACGAGTTCGCCTTCCGCGACGCCTTCGCCGACGTCGGGGAGTTTGAATTCCTTGAGCGCCATCGTTCAGAAGTTCACCGCCTCACGAATACCTTCTTCGACGCGGGCGACCGAGGGGAGGTAGTAGTCCTCCAACGCGTACAGCGGGTACGGCACGTCGTAGCCCGCGACGCGCTTGACCGGCGCTTCCTGGTAGAGCAGCGCCTCCTCCTGAATCGTCGCCGTGATTTCGGCCCCGAGACCGCCGTTCTTCGGGGCCTCGTGGACGACCACCGCGCGGCCGGTCTTCTTGAACGACTCCACGATGGTCTCGCGGTCGAGCGGCGAGATGGTGCGGATGTCCACGACCTCGGCGTCGATGCCCTCCGCTTCGAGGTTCTCGACGGCTTCGAGCGTCGGGCGCGTCATCGCGCCGAAAGTGAACACGGACACGTCCGTGCCCTCGCGGCGGACGGCGGCCTCGCCGATGGGGACCGTGTACTCCTCTTCGGGGACCTCGCCGCGGAACGCCCGGTAGATGAGCTTCGGTTCCATGAAGATGACCGGGTCGGGGTCGCGGATGGCGGAGATGAGCAGTCCCTTCGTGTCGTACGGCGTCGAGGGGATGACGACCTTCAGGCCGGCCTCGTGCGCGTAGAACATCTCCTTGGACTCCGAGTGCGACTCGGGGGCGCGGATGCCGCCGCCGTAGGGCGCGCGGAGCACCATGGGGAGGGTGTATCGGCCGCGGGTGCGGTTGCGGAACCGCGACATGTGGCTCACGATTTGGTCGAAGCCGGGGTACATGAAACCGGAGAACTGAATCTCGGGGACCGGTTTCAGCCCCATCGCGGCCATGCCGACGGCCGTGCCGACGATGCCCGATTCGGCAAGCGGCGTGTCGATGACGCGGTCGTCGCCGAACTCGTCCCAGAGGCCCTCCGTGGCCCGGAAGACGCCGCCGTTCTTGCCGACGTCTTCGCCCATGACGAGCACCTCGTCGTCGAGGTTCATCTCGGTGTAGAGACCGTCCCGTACCGCCTGCACGATGGTGAGGTTCTGACTGCTCATTCTCTGAGGAATCCTTCGTCGCCGAACTTCTCGCGGAGCGCCTCGAACTCCTCGTACTGCGCTTGAATCTCCGGGGTTCGCTCGGCGTATGCGTGGTTGAACATCTCGCTCGGGTCCGGACGCGGGTCGGACTCGGCCGCCTCGATGGCGTCGGCGACCCGCTGTTTCACGTCCGCCTCGATGGCCTCGACGCCCTCGTCGTCGATGCGGCCCGTCTCGCGGAGGAACGACTCCAGCCGCGGGATGGGGTCTTTCGCCTTCCACTTCTCGACTTCCTCGTCGTCGCGGTAGACGGTCGGGTCGTCGGCGGTCGTGTGCGCGCCGAAGCGGTACTGGACCGCCTCGATGAGCGTCGGCCGGCCCTCGCCCTCGGCGGGGTTCTTCGCCTTGTCGAGCGCCGCCTTCGTCACCGAGTAGACCGCGAGCGGGTCCATCCCGTCGACCTGCACGCCGTCGATGCCGTAGGCGGTCGCCTTCTGCGCCAGCGTCTCGGAGGCGGTCTGTCGCTCCCGCGGCACCGAGATGGCCCACTGGTTGTTGTTACAGAAGAAGACGTTCGGGGTGTCGAAGACGCCCGCGAAGTTCAGCCCCTCGTGGAAGTCGCCCTCGGAGGTCGCGCCGTCGCCGAAGTAACAGATGACGGCCGTGTCGTCCTCGCCGCGGAGCTTCTTCGCCCACGCCGCGCCGGTCGCGTGGGGAATCTGCGAGGCGATGGGGACCGCGGGCGGAAAGATGTTCACGCCCTCGGGCATCTCGTTGCCCTTCTCGTGGCCCATCCAGTACAGAAGCGTCTGTTTCAGCGGGAGGCCCCGGAGCAGCGACGCGCCGTGTTCGCGATAGCTCGGGACCATCCAATCCTGTTCGTCGAGCGCGATTGCGCTGCCGATCTGTGCGCCTTCCTGTCCCGACAGCGGCGGATACGTCCCCATCCGCCCCTGCCGCTGGAGACTCACCGCCCGCGTGTCGAAGTGTCGGGCGAGACGCATGTACCGGTACATCTCGACGAGCGTCTCGTCGTCGATGTCGGGAACCTCGCCGACGACGGTCCCGTCCTCGTCGAGCACTCGTACCTGGTCCTGCGGGTCGCGCTGAAGCACGCTCACGGGAGAACCCTCCTGTTCATGGCAAAATCGACACCCGCCGGCGTTATATTGTTTTCGTATATAATTTACTTTGGCTCGGAATATTGCGGCTCGCGTCGTGCTATGTAAACTCACGCGAGGTAAAATTGGACATTTTCGCTTCTAAACGATTCTTCCTGACGTTCATTAGTGTGAACCCACACATCACCGAGAAATAATCGGAAATATCGACAGCATTGCAGGACCGTTTCGGGGCGGGAACGGGGTCGGACCCGGTCGGTCGAGTCGCGCGGAGCGGGGTGGGATGGCGGCGGAACTTACTGTCCGGCGGCCGCGCGCGCGGCCTGCCGCGCCTCCTCGACGCTCGACCCCTCGCGGAGGAGCGCGTCCACGAACAGTTCGCCGGCCTTGTACGACGACCGGACCATCGGGCCGGACGCGCAGTAGAGGAAGCCCAGTTCGTCTTCCGCGACGCGCCGCCACGTCTCGAAGGCGTCGGGGTGGACGTACTCGAACACGTCGAGGTGGCTCCGAGAGGGTTGGAGGTACTGACCGAAGGTGACGATGTCCACGTCGGCCTCGCGGAGGTCGGAGAGCGTCTGGTAGACCTCGTGGGCGTGCTCGCCGAGGCCGAGCATGACCGAGGTCTTCGTGTGGATGTCGGACTCGTCCGTCACCTGCTGGAGCACCGAAAGCGACTGCTCGTAGCCGGCGCGGCGGTCCCGAATCGGCCACTGGAGGCGCTCGACGGTCTCGATGTTGTGGGCGATGACGTCGGGCCCGGCGTCGATTATCTTCCGGACGTGCTCGGGTTCGCCCTGGAAGTCGGGAATCAGCACCTCGACGAGCACCTCGGGGTCGCGGCGCTTGATTTCGCGGATGGTCTCGGCGAAGTGGGCCGCGCCCTGGTCCGGCAGGTCGTCGCGGTCCACGGAGGTCAACACGACGTAGTCGAGGCCGATTTCGGCCACCGCGTCGGCGACGTTCGCCGGCTCCTCGGGGTCGAGCGGCTCCATCCCGCCGGTCGTCACGTCGCAGAAGTTACACCCGCGCGAGCACCGGTCGCCCATGAGCATGAACGTGGCCGTCCCGGGGCCGTCGCGGCCGCTCCAACACTCTCCGAGGTTCGGGCAGTTCGCCTCCTCGCAGACGGTGTTGAGGTTCCGGTCCCGGAGCGTCGATTTGATATCGGTGAAACGCCGGCCCGATGGCGGTCGCATCTTCAACCAGTCTGGCTTCCGCCGCGTGCGCATAGGCAGTTCTTGCGAGGCGACGGGCAAAAACGTGAGGATTGGTCCGCCGTCTGTCGGGTCGCCGATGGAATCTCCCGCCGAGTCAACCGAAACCGCGTCCCCGCGACGTTAGCCATCGCATACACGTCCCGTGCTACCACGCCTTGTTCAGAATCGTTCAAACGAACACTACTATCGCGAGAAACGAAACGTTCAGGCCGAATACATCACAACTTTCCATCAAACAGCATGTACGACCGTGCTAGATGTATCATCTAAATGAAAAACTTATATTCGAGTAAAGACTTCTATCGAGTATGAACTGGAAACACCGCCGCAACATGACGAAGGCCGAATCGAAGAAGCACGAGGCCACCGCGGGGACGAACTGGTCGTTCATCGCCGCGCTCGCCGGCGCCGCGTAAGCGCTCGGCACTTCGGTCCTCGACTCCGCCCCCCACTCTACCACACCACACCGCGTTCCGCCGGAACGCGCCACCAACCTCAGTCCCTCCGTTTTCCGCTCGTTCGACGCCCGCGAGCCGCCGCGCCGGATGGAGAAACGCCTTTCCCCACGGACGACTCGGCTTCGTGTATGACGCTCGTCTTCGTCTCGTCCCCGACGCCAGCGCGCACCCGGAGGTGCGCCCAGTGAAAGTCGCCGAGGCGGTCCCCGAGTTCGCAGACGCCTTCGGGTTCGAGGAGTTCAACCGGATGCAGCGCGAGGCGCTGCCCGCCATCCTCGACACCGACCACAACGTCGTCGCCTCCGCGCCCACCGCCAGCGGGAAGACGGCGCTCGCCGAACTCGCCATCTGTCGGACCCTCCGCGACGAGGGGACGGCGCTTTTCATCGCGCCGCTCCGCGCGCTCACCACCGAGAAGGAGACCGAGTGGGAGCGCTTCGAGGACCTCGGCTACTCGGTGTACGTCGTCACCGGCGAGCGCGACCTGAACCCGCGGCGGGCCGCCCGCGCCGACATCCTCGTGATGACGCCCGAGAAGACCGACTCCGCGACCCGGAAACACGACTCGGCGCGCTACTCCTTCATCGAGGACGTGGACTGCGTCGTCATCGACGAGGTCCACCTGCTGGACTCCGAGACTCGCGGCGGCGTCCTCGAAGTCACCGTCTCGCGGATGCGACGCATCTGCGACCCCCGCATCGTCGCGCTGTCCGCGACCATGCCCAACATCGACGACGTGGCGGCGTGGCTCGACGCGCCGGACGAGACGACCTTCGAGTTCGGCGACGACTACCGCCCCGTCGACCTCCACGCGGGCGTCAAAACCTACACCCACGGCGAGAACTCCTTCGCCGACAAGTACCGCCGCCTGTACCGGGCGTTCGACCTCGCGGAGCCCCACATCCGCGACGGCGGCCAGTCGCTCGTCTTCGTCTCCTCGCGGCAGGACGCCGTCCGCGCGGCCGCCAAGGCCCGCGACGAACTCGCCAAGCGCGACGTGCCGATCGGCGCGCGCGGCGACTACGACTTCCACAACGAGGCGAAGGAACTGAGCAACGACTCGCTCGCCAAGGGCGTCTTAGACGGCGTCGGCTTCCACCACGCCGGCCTCTCCCGCGACGACCGCGAGGCGGTCGAAGAATGGTTCAAGGAGGGGAAGATTCAGCTCCTGTTTTCGACCTCCACGCTCGCGTGGGGCGTGAACCTCCCCGCCCGCTGCGTCGTCATCCGCGACACGAAACACCACGACCCACTCGAAGGCGAGGTGGACATCTCGCCGCTCGACATCCTCCAGATGCTCGGCCGCGCGGGCCGCCCCGGCTACGACGACGTGGGCTACGGGTGGGTCGTCTGCGACCGCTCGGACCAGAACAAGTACCGCCGCCTGCTCCGCGAGGGCAAGGAAATCGAGTCGCGCCTCGCCGAGGACCTCGACTCGCACCTCAACGCCGAAATCGCCATGGGCACCATCCGCGACCTCGACGACGTGCTGTCGTGGCTGGAGACGACGTTCTACTACCGCCGGGCGCAGTCGAACCCGGCGGCCTACGACTTCGAGGACCTCCGCGAGCGCGTCCGCGACGTGCTCGACCGCCTCGTCTCCCGCGGCTTCGTCGAGATGGACGACGACCTCTCTATCGACGCGACACCGCTCGGGCGACTCACCTCGAAGTACTACCTCCGCCTCGGGACCGCCTCCCGTTTCGCCGACCTCGCCGAGCGCGACCGCATCACCGCCGACGACATCCTCGAAACCGTCGCGGGCGCGGCCGACTTCCGGCAGGTGTCGGCGCGTCAGTCCGAGGTCGACGCCGTCGACTCGGTGTTGACGGGCGTCTCGACCACGCTCGAAGACGGCCCGAAGAAGGTGCTCGCCATCCTCCACGCCAGCATGGCGAACTCGACGCCGAGCGAGCTCCGGAGCGACGCGTGGGTCATCAAGCAGAACGCGCTCCGACTCCTCTCCGCGCTCCGCGAGTTCCTCGACACCTTCGCGGACGCCCGCGCCGCCAACCTCGCAAAGCGCGTCGAGGCCCGCGTCGACAACGGCGTCAGCAGCGACGCCGCGGCGCTCACGGCCGTCGACGGCATCGGTCCCGGTCGCGCGCGAAAGCTCGCCACCGGCGGGCTCTCCACCCCGGCCGACGTGGTCGACGCCGGCGTGAAGGAACTCACCCGCGCGGGCCTCTCGCAGGGCGTCGCCGAGCGCGTCATCAAGAGCGCGAGAGACCTCCCCGCGCCCGACATCGACTGGGGTGACTTCCCCGAGTCGGTCGCTCGCGGCGAGAGCGACATGCACGACATCCGCGTGCGGAACGACGGCGGCGGCGGCTCGGTCGGGATCCGCGTCACCGTCAACGACGTGGAGATGTCGGCGAAGACGTGCTACCTCTCGGACGAGGTGACGGTCCCCGTCGGCGTCTTCGGCGCGACGGACGACGAACTGGAGTTCGTCGTGGAGGTCACGTTCCCCGACCTGCCGCTGCTCCCGATTCGGGAGTCGCGGACGGTCCGAGTCGAATAGAAGAAAACGCGGGGTCAGCCGCCCTTCGGTCGGTTTTGGTCGATTTTGCCTACTCCTCGCCGAGCAACGCCGCCCGCAACTCCGCCGGTCCGTTCACGATTTCGTCCGCCCGCGAGAGGTCGAGGTCGGCGTTCTGTTCGCCGCGGTAGGCGATGGTGTACGCGCCGGACCGCACGGCGGCCTCGATGCCGTTTATCGAGTCCTCGATGACGACGCACTCCTCGGGGGCGACGCCGAACTCGGCGGCGGCGTGCTCGTAGATGTGCGGTTCGGGCTTCCCCGGTCTGTCGATGTCGTCGGCCGAGAGCACGAGGTCGAGCGGGTCGAGGTCGAACCGCTCGCGGACGGTCGAAATCCAGGCCTGCGGGGCCGACGAGACGATGGCGACCTTCTTGCCCGCCGCGCGGAGGTCCGAAAACAGTTCCTCCGCGCCGTCCATCAGGACGACGTGCTCGCCGTAGACGCCCTCTGAGTTCTCGTGGTACGCCGCGACGAACTCGTCTTTCGTGACGGTCGTCCCGTACTCCGCGTCGAGGTAGTCGTATATCTCGCGGAAGTTCATCCCCGTTATCTCCTCGTGGTCGGGGTCGCCGGACTCGATGGCGTCGGCGAACACCCACTCGTCCTCGAAGGCGTGCCAGTACTGTTCGGAATCGACCAACACTCCGTCCATGTCGAACAGCACGACGTTCGCGTCCATGGTTCGCCCTCGGCCGCGACCGACCAAAGAGCTTCGTGCCGCGGCATGGCTGATGAACCCCCGTACGAAGGTTCAAATCGCAATTGGCGGCCATTCCGCCGCATGGATTCGATACGCGTCTTCGCCGGCGACTGCACCGTCAGCTTCGAGGGCTCCCGCGACCGCACCCAGCGCGGCCGGGTCGTCGTCGTGGCCAAACCCGACCGCACCGTCCTCGTCCACGACGCCGGGGGCTACCAACCCGTCGCGTGGCTGACCCGCGCCGACTCGCTGACCGTCGAGTCGGGGCCGGGGTCGTTCGGCCTCGTGGCCCGCGCCGGCGACCAGACCCTCACGGTCGAGTCGAACGACGTGACCGGCCGCGCCGAGTACCCCGCGAGCGACGCGGGCGTCCCGGTCGGTTCACACCCCGACACCGGCGACCCGCTCGTCAGGACTAACGGGTCCGTCGTCGCCCTCGACTCGGGGACCGAGTATCGCCTGCCGGCGGGCGCGACCGTCCTCGACGAGACGTGTGACGACTGCGGCCTGCCGCTGATGCGCGTCGAGCGCGGCGCGCCGTTCGAGGTGTGTATCGACCGCCGGTGCGACCCGCTTGACGACCATGTGAGAGACCGCTTCGACGGCGAGTGGTCCTGTCCGGACTGCGGGTCGCCGCTCCGCATCATCCGACGGGGCGGCCGGCTGCTCGCCGGCTGTGACGCCTACCCCGAGTGCGAAACGGCGTTTTCCCTCCCCGCGGGCGTCGTCGGCGACGACTGCGAGTGCGGCCTCCCGATATTCGAGACGAGTCGCGGCCGGCGGTGTCTCGACTCCACCTGCGAGGTCGCATGAGCCGACGCCCACGCGCAGGGCAGCAAGACGGGGGGCGACGACCGTGGCCCCGCCGCTGGCGACACGGCCGGCCGAGCGGTGCGCGTCCGGAACCGCGGCCGCGACGAGTCGACGCTGGCGGTCACCCCGACGCTCCCGCGGGCCGCGCCGCCGGCATCGCAGGCCCTTTGTCGTCGCCGCGCCCCGATTCGGGTATGCAAGGACGCCTCGAAGACGGCGTCGTCCACCTCCCGGGCGACGCTCGACAGCGGTTCCACGACTCGCGCGGCTACGGGAGACCCACCGGCGGCGACGACCTCGAGGTCGCGCCCGTCGAGGCCGCCCACCTGCTCTCGCGGGACGACATCGACGGCGTGGACGGGATGGGCCTGCGCGAACTCCTCGCGCGAACGGGGACCACCCTCGACTTCGTCGTCTACAAGGACCTCCGCGACCGCGGGTTCTACCTCTCGCCCGCCCGGGAGGGCTGGCCCGGCGTCGGCGACGCCGCGGGCGCGGACTTCCTCGTCTACCCCCGCGGGAAAGGTCCGTGGGACGGCGAGGTCGAACACCGGGTCCGCGTCGTCGGCGAGCGCGAGAGCATCCCCGTCTCGTCGCTCGGGGACGTGGTGCTCGCCATCGTCGACGAGGACGGCGACCTGACCTACTTCGACACCGAGGGCTACTCCCCCGAGGGCACGGCCGCGGAGGACCTCCCGGCCGACCTCGACGCGGAGCTCCTCTCGGACCGCGCGCTCGTCTGGGACGGCGTCGACCGCCTCTACCAGCGCGGCTTCTTCGGTCAGCGACTCTACGGGAGAAACGCCGACAGCGGCCCGCTCCAACTGTCGCTCCTCGAAGCCGCCTACCTCGCCCGCGCCGACGCGCTCGCCACCGACGAGGCCGACGTGGTCTCCCGCGGCCGCGACGTCGAGGGCGACCGATTCGACCGCCGGCTCGCGGTCTACGCCGCGCTCCGGGGGGCCAAGACGGTCCCCAAGAGCGGCTTCAAGTTCGGCTCGGACTTCCGCGTCTACACGGAGTTCGAGTCGGTGTCTGACCTCTCGCACTCCGAGTTCCTCGTGCGCGTGGTCGCGCCCGACCACACGTTCGTCCCGCGGGACCTCTCGCTCGACGTTCGCCTCGCCGGCGGTGTCCGCAAGCGAATGGTTTTTGCGCTGACCGACGACAACGGAGAGATAGACTGGCTTTCGGTCAGTCGGCTCACGCCATGACAGACGACGAACCCGCGGAGCGCATCCGCACCGATGGAGGCACAGCAGAGGGAGCAGATGACGTCGCCCTCGACCCGTGGGGCTCGTCGACCGTCTCCGACTACCGGAAGCTGTTCGAGGAGTTCGGCATCGAGGAGTTCGACGAGGTGCTCGACGAGGTTCCGAACCCGCACTACCTGATGCGCCGCGGGGTCATCTTCGGCCACCGCGACTACCGACCGGTCCTCGACGCCATGCGCGACGGCGACGACTTCGCCGTCCTCTCGGGCTTCATGCCGACGGGCGACCCCCACATCGGCCACAAGCTAGTCTTCGACGAGATAATCTGGCATCAAGAGCAGGGCGGCGACGCCTACGGCCTCATCGCCGACATGGAGGCGCACTCCGCCCGCGGCATCCCGTGGGACGAAATCAACGAGCACAGCCGCGACTACCTGCTGTCGCTCATCGCGCTCGGGTTCGACCCCGAGGCGGGCGAACTCTACCGACAGTCCGACAACGACCGGCTCCAGCGGCTCGCGTTCGAACTCGGCGGGAAGGCCAACTTCTCGGAGTTCCAGTCCATCTACGGCTTCGACGGCGAGACCAACGTCTCGCACATGCAGTCGGTCGTCACGCAGATGGCCGACATCCTCTACCCGCAGTTGGACGACCCCAAGCCGACGGTCATCCCGGTCGGCCCCGACCAGGACCCCCACGTCCGCTTCGCCCGCGACCTCGCCACCCGGATGCGATTCTTCAAGGTGACCGAGGCGTTCGCGAGCTTCGAACTCGACGACGCCGAGCGCCCGCTCGTCGCGGCCGCCCACGACGCCCGAGAGGCGTACGCCGAGGACGCCGACATGCCGCGGTGCGGCGAGGCGGCCGAGTGGCTCGCCGACGCCGACCTCGACGCGGCCGGCGTGCTCGTTTCCGAGTCGGTCCGCGAATCGGCGGTCGAGAAGCTCGAAAACGCCGGGATGGAACCGCTCCGCCCGCGGATTCGCTTCTTCGCCCGACAGGCGACCGACGAGGCGTTCGAGGCGCTCATCGAGGATATCGAGGGCGAAAAGCGCCGGTACGACCAGCACATCGACGCGTTCGACATGGGCGTCGACGAGGCCGAAGACCTCGCCCGCGAGGTCGAGGCCCACCACGGCGGCTACGGATTCATCCCGCCGTCCTCTATCTACCACCGTTTCATGACCGGTCTCACCGGCGGCAAGATGTCGTCGTCGATTCCGGCGAGCCACATCTCGCTTCTCGACGCGCCCGAGGAGGGCTACGACAAGGTGAAGTCGGCGACGACCGGCGGCCGCGACACCGCCGACGAACAGCGCGAACTCGGCGGCGAGGCCGACAAGTGTCCGGTGTACGAGCTGTACGCCTACCTGCTGACGGGCGACGACGACGACCTCGCCAAGGAGGTCTACGACGAGTGCGTCGGCGGCGAGCGCCTCTGCGGCGGCTGCAAGGAGCAGGCGGCGACGATGATGCGGGAGTTCCTCGAAGACCACCACGAAAAGCGCGAGGAGGCCGAGGAGGTCCTCGACTCGCTGGACATCGACTTAGAGACGGAGCGGCGAGGGGTTGCCGCCGAGCACTAGTGAGTCGGTAACGCCACCCATCGCCCACACGACCGCTCACAACCCCACTTCTTCTCCCACGCCGCGCGCGTTCGACTTCTCGTAGAGGTACTCGGCGGTCGCGGCGTCGAGCACCGCCGAGCCGACGCTCTCGACCACCAGAATCTCGTCGTCGTCGTCGCGACCGGCGTCGCCCTCGAACACCGCCGAGAGCGGAATCAGGTCGGACTCGTCGATGTCGGCCCCGCGCACGTCGCCGATGTCGGCGACTTCCTCGGGCACGTCGGCGAACACCCGCGCGGCCCGCTCGAACGTCTCGGCGTCGAGTTCCCGCATCTCGGGCGTGTAGGCCCCGACGGCGACGACGAGGCTTCCGGGTTCGAGCCGCGAGCCGTCGAAGACGGGCGTCTCGCTCGTCGTCGCGGTGACGACGACGTTCGCCCCGGAGACGGCCGCCTCGGGGGAGTCGACCGCTTCGGCGGGGAGGCCGTCCTCGCGGAGGTCGGCGGCGCACGCCTCGCGGGAGTCGCTCGGGGAGTAGACCCGGACTGACTCGACCGCGGAGCCGACGGCGACGGCGCGGCTCTGCCAGCGGGCCTGCGTGCCCGCGCCGAGGACGCCGAGTCGGACCGGTTCGGAGGCGAGGTACTCCGCGGCGAGCCCGCCGATACAGCCCGTGCGGGCGCTGGTAATCGTCGTCCCATCGAGGAGCGCGAGCGGGAGGCCGGTCGTCGCGTCGGTGAGGACGACCTGCGCGTTCACCGTCGAAAGGCCGTGCGAGACGTTCTCGGGATGGACCGACGCGAGCTTCGTCGCGTACACCTCGCGGCCGTGGATGTACGCCGGCATGGTGAGGGCGGTGCCGAGCGGGCCGTCCCGCCCTGCCGGTTCCACACCCGCGCCCGCGACACCCTCGCCGCCGGTCCCGTCCCGAACCCTGTCGATGTCGATGCCGACCGGGAAGTGCGGTCTCGGGGGCCGTTCGACCTCGCCGCGACCCTGCTTGACGAACGCCTCTTCGACGACGGGAAACAGCTCCGCGAGCGACAGTAACTCGCCGACGGCGTCGGCGGAGAGTATACGGACCATACCCGGACGACTCGTCGCGGTCGGGTGAAAACATTGCGCCTCGCTAGTGTGTGACAGACAAACTCATGTCGGTGGCGAATCAGACAGGACCATGCACGTCCTCATCGTCGGCGGCGGGGTCGTCGGACTCGCCTGCGCCCACGCGCTGGCCGACCGCGGAGCCGAGGTCACCGTCTGCGAGGCGGGGACGCTCGGCGGCGGCAGCACGGGTCGCGCGGCGGGCGGCATCCGAACGCAGTTCTCCACGCGCGTGAACGTCGAACTCTCGCTCGCCAGCGTCCCCGTCTGGGAGTCCTTCGCGGACGACTTCGGCGTCGACATCGACTACCGTCGGTCGGGCTACCTCTTTCTGGCCCGGACCGAGGAGACCGCCGCGGCGTTCCGGGAGAACGTCGCCATGCAGACCGACGCGGGCGCGCCGAGTCGCGTCCTCTCGCCCGAGGAGGCCGCCGAGTACCTCCCGGAGCTCCGGGCCGAGTCGTTCGTCGCGGCGACCTTCTCGGCCGCCGACGGCGTCGCCGACCCGCACTCCGCGGTTCAGGGCTACTCGGACGCGGTCCGCGCCGCCGGCGTCGACGTTCGGACGAAGACGCCCGTGACCGACCTCGCTCGCGTCGGCGGCTGGCGGGCCGAGACGCCGGACGGACCCATCGACGCCGACGCCGTGGTCGTCGCCGCGGGCGCGTGGTCCGGTCGGGTCGCGGCGCTCGCGGGCGTCGACCTCCCACTCGCACCGCGCCGCCGACAGATAGCCGTCGTGGAGCCCGAGGGCGACCTTCCGGCGGACGCCCCGCTCACCATCGACCTCGACACGGGTGCGTACTTCCGGCCGGAGCGGGAGGGGACCGCCATCGTCGGCGGCCACTTCTCGGCGTCGGACCCCGACGTGGACCCGGACCGGTTCGACGAGTCGATGGATATCGAGTGGGCCGTGGAGGCGACGGAGCGGGCCGACGACGCCGCGGCCTACTTCGGTCCGGAGACGCGGATTCGAAACGGCTGGGCCGGACTGTACGCCGTGACGCCGGACCACCACGCGGTTCTGGACGAGGTCGAACCCGGTCTCGTCGTCGCCGCGGGCTTTTCGGGCCACGGATTCCAGCACGCGCCCGCCACGGGCGAGGCCGTCGCCGACCTGTGTCTCGGCGAGGACGCCTGCGGGGTGGACGTGTCGGCGCTGTCGCTCGACCGGTTCGAGTCGGGCGAGACGCTCCGCGAGCGGAACGTGGCGTGAGAGAAATCGAACGCTCGGCTCAGGCGCTCATATCGACGACGGCGCGGAGTTCGCCGAGGACGCGAACGGGGTCGGCGACGTCGCGCGACGCGAGGACGCGAAAGCCGGTGTCGCCCTCGTCTTCGACGACGCGGTAGGTCCGTTCGCCGTCGTCGAACTCGTAGGGCGGCGAGGCCCGGACGAGGACGGCCTCGACGTCGTCTCTGTCGTCCGGTCGGTTCGGGGGTTTGACGATGAGCGACGCCTCGTGGCCGAGGCGAATCGCCGAGAGGGTCGTGTCCAGGTCTCGCATTCGTCTTCGCCGTCTCTCCGTCGGCCGGTACCAAGAACGTATCTGCGTTCGGACTGGCTCGGGACGGACGCGCAACGCTTTTACTCGGCACTCACAATCGGTCGCATATGGTATCCGAACCCAAACGCGGGACGCGAGCGAGCGAACCGACCACCGACGGGTTCGGATTTTTCTTCCTGACCGCCTGAGGTCGGCGGACTCCGTGCGGGCGTCATCGCGCCCGCCGGACGAAACCGACCCCGCCGGTCAGCCCCGCCAGCGCGGCGAGGCTTCGAAACTGCTAACCGACCACCAGACGGCTAACGCCACAACGAACCAGATGCGACTTCCGGAATCACAGGTCGCGGTGTTGAACGCCGCGAGCGCCACCGACGAACGAACGATTGCACAGCTCGCGGAGGCGACGGACCAGAAGCCCGAGACGGTGACGGGCGCGGTCTTCGACCTCCGCGACGAGGGACTCGTCTCGGTCACCGAGACCACGGCGGAGTCCGTCGAACTGACCGACGAGGGCGTCCAGTACGCCGAGGAGGACCTTCCCGAGGTCCGGCTCTACCGCGCCGCGCTCGACGTGGGCGACGGCGACGCGGTCCCGATGGGGCAGGTCATCGGCGCGTCCTCCCTCGGCGGCCCGCAGGTCGACATCGCGCTGTCGAACTTCGCGCGCAAGGGCTACGGGACCATCGATTCGGGCGAACTCGCGCCCGACGCGGACGCCGACCCCGACGCCGACGAGGAGGCCGCCGCGCTCGCGGCCCTCGCCGCGGGCGAGTCCGTCGACGCCGACGTGCTCGACCAGCTCGAATCGCGACAGCTCGTGGTCCGCCACGAGCGCACCATCCGCGCCGTCACCCTCACAGACGAGGGCGTCACGGCGCTGATGGAGGGCGTCGAGGCCGCGGAGACGGTCGACCGCCTCACGCCCGAACTGCTCACCTCCGGCGAGTGGGAAGACGTGGAGTTCACGGAGTACAACGTCGAGGCCGACGCGCCCGAGGCCCGCGGCGGTAAGAAGCACATCCTCCGGCAGACCGCCGACCGCGTGAAGGACGTGCTCACCGGCATGGGCTTCGCCGAGATGGAAGGCCCGCACGCCGACGCGGACTTCTGGATTAACGACTGTCTGTTCATGCCGCAGGACCACCCGGCGCGCACCCACTGGGACCGCTTCGCCCTCGACGTGCCGCCGATGGAGGACATCCCCGAGGACCTCATCGACCGCGTCCGCGACGCCCACCTCAACGGCGTCGGCGAGGACGGCGACGGCTACCACTCGCCGTGGTCCGAGGACTTCGCGCGGGCCATCGCGCTCCGCGGCCACACCACGTCGCTGTCGATGCGCTACCTCTCGGGCCACGAGGTCGGCGAGTTAGAGCCGCCGCAGCGGTACTTCTCGGTCGAGAAGGTGTACCGCAACGACACGCTCGACCCGACGCACCTGCTGGAGTTCTACCAGATAGAGGGCTGGGTGATGGCCGAGGACCTCTCGGTGCGCGACCTGATGGGCACCTTCGAGGAGTTCTACTCCCACTTCGGCATCACGGACATCCAGTTCAAGCCGCACTACAACCCCTACACGGAACCGTCGTTCGAGCTGTTCGGCCGACACCCCGAGACGGGCGAGCTCATCGAAATCGGTAACTCCGGCATGTTCCGCGAGGAAGTGCTTCGCCCGCTCGGCGTCGAGTGCGATGTGATGGCGTGGGGCCTCGCTCTGGAGCGTCTCCTGATGCTCATGTACGGCTTCGACGACATCCGCGACGTGCACGGAACGCTGTGCGACCTCGACCTGCTCCGCGAGACGGAGGTGCTCAAGTAATGCCCGTAGTCGACGTTCAACCCGACGAACTGCGCCGCCTGACCGGCCACGAAGACAAGTCCGACGAGGAGTTCAAAGACGACCTGTTCGCGCTCGGACTGGAGTTCGAGGGCGTCACCGACGACGGGGCGTTCCAACTGGAGTTCGGTCCCGACCGCCTCGACCGCCTGTCGGTCGAAGGCGTCGCCCGCTCGCTTCGCTACCAGTACGGCGACGCCCGCGGCGTCTCGGTGCCGAACACGAACGACCCCGACTGGACCTTCGTCGTCGACGACGACGTCCCCGAGGAGCGACCCTACGTCACGGGCGCGGTCGTCCGCGGGGTCGACCTGGACGACGCGGCGCTCGACTCGCTCATCCAGTTGCAGGAGAAACTCCACGCGACGATGGGCCGCAAGCGCGCCAAGGGAGCCATCGGCATCCACGACCTGACGATGCTGAAAGGCGACGTGCTCTCGGAGAACGCCTCCGGCAACTCCATCACGTACACGGGTATCGAACCCGACGGCGACACCTTCGTCGCGCTCGACTCGAACGACGAACTCACGCCCGCCGAGGTGCTCGAACAGCACGACACCGGGCGGAAGTACGCCGACCTCGTGAGCGAGTACGACCGCTATCCGGCCATCTACGACGAAATCGGTCTGTTCTCGTTCCCGCCGGTCATCAACGGCCGCCGGACCGAGGTCTCGACGGACTCCCGCGACCTGCTCGTCGAACTCACCGGCACCGACCAGTGGACCATCGACCGGATGTGCAACATCATCTGCTACGCGCTGGCCGCCCGCGGGGCGACCATCGAGGACGTCGAGGTGCAGTACGGGGGTGGAACCGTCGTCAAGCCCGACTTCGAAGTCGAGACGAAACACGTCTCCCACGACCGCATCGAGACGGTTCTCGGCGTCGAGTTGGAGATGGACGAGGTCATCGACCTGTTCGAGCGCTCCGGGCTGGACGCGGACGCCGAGTTAGGTGAGGAGACCGTCTACGAGGTCTCTATCCCGCCGTACCGCGTGGACGTGCTCCACCCGCTCGACCTCGTCGACGACGTGGGTCGCGCCTACGGCTTCAACGAACTCGAACCGCGCTACCCCGACGTGGGGACGGTCGGCCAGCGCCACGAGCGCTCCCGACTCGAAGACGCCGTCCGCACCTCGCTCGTCGGCCTCGGCTTCGAGGACCTGCTCAACTTCCACATGATTTCGGAGGAGGAGAACTACGAGCGCATGGACGTCGAGGTCGGCTCCGAGTATCTCGGCGGCGGCGAACCGGCCTCCATCACCGAGCCGTACAGCGAGGACTACACCATGCTCCGGACGTGGGTGCTGCCCTCGCTGACGATGGTGCTGGAGAACAACACCCACCGGGCGTACCCGCAGGACCTCGCGGAAATCGGCCACGTGGCCCACCGCGACGACGGCGAGAACACCCGCGTCGCCGAGGCCCGGCACGTCGCGGCCGTCCTCGCCCGCCACGATGCGACCTACGAGGACGCGAAGGCTCGCCTCGCGGCGCTCTGCCGCGATTACGACGCGGAACTGGAGACGCCCGCGACCGAGCATCCGTCGTTCATCGACGGCCGCACCGCCGCGGTCGTCATCGACGGCGAGGAAGTCGGCGTCGTCGGCGAACTCCACCCGAAAGTCATCGTCGACCACGACCTCGAACTGCCGGTCGCGGCGTTCGAGTTCGACCTGTCGGCGCTGGCGTAGGAGTTTCGGCGGTCGTTTTTGGTCCAGATTTTTGCGTGACGAGCGGAGCGAGTCGCGGAAAACGGTGGGAGCTTCGACCTGTTGGCGTTGGTACAGGTGGCCGGGAATATTTTTGAGGGTCTACGAACCGAAATCGGATAACTTGAGGTAATTTAACGACGCCAGTAATTCTTTTCGTGCATTTGGTCAGAACGCGATAGAAACCTTTAGGACGCGAGTCGTCGCCTTTCCTGTATGAACGATAATGATGTACGCCGCGAGACGCTGGCGGTGACCCACGGCGAGCGCGGGCAGACCCCGGCCCCTGGCGTCGAGGACGTCGTCGTTCCGGTCCATCTCTCGTCGACCTACGCGGTGCCGACCATCGACCCCGACGCGGACCTGGAGACGCTCGACCCCGACGCGGGCGAGTACCTCTACTCGCGGCTGTCGAACCCGACGCGGAACGCGCTGGAACACCGGCTCGCGGCGCTCGAAGGTGCCGACCACGCGCTGGCGTTCGTCTCCGGCACGGCGGCCATCGCCGCGACGATGACCGCGGTGGTCCGGCCGGGCGACCACATCGTCGCGTTCGAGGACCTCTACGGCGGGACGAAGACGATGCTCAACCGGCTGTTCGCCGACCGGCTGAACGTGGACGTGTCGTTCGTCGACGCCACCGACCCGGAGAACGTCGCGGCCGCGATGCGCGAGGAGACGGCGCTCGTCTGGATGGAGACGCCGACGAACCCGCTCATGCACCTCTGCGACATCGAGGCCATCGCGGCCATCGCCGACGAGGGCGACGCGGTGTTCGGGGTGGACAACACCTTCCTCAGCCCGCAGTTCCAGAATCCGCTTTCGCTCGGGGCCGACGTGGTCGTCCACAGCACCACGAAGTACCTCAACGGTCACTCCGACTCCATCGGCGGCGCGGTCGTCACCGACCGCGAGGACGTACTGGAGGAGATTACCTTCCTCCAGCGCGTCGGGATGGGGTCGATGTTCTCGCCGTTCGACTCCTACCTGACGCTCCGGGGAATCAAGACGCTCCCGCTGCGGATGCGCCAGCACGAGGCCAACGCGATGGAAATCGCCGAGTTCCTCGAATCCCACGAGGCCGTGACGCGAGTGCTGTACCCGGGGCTGGAGTCCCATCCGCAACACGACCTCGCGGCGCGCCAGCAGTCGGGCTTCGGCGGGGTGCTGTCGTTCGAACTCGACACCGACCTCGACGGGACCGCCGAATTCCTCGGCGAACTCCGGGAGTTCCCGCTGGCGGTGAGTCTCGGCGGCGTCGAGAGTCTCATCGAGCACCCGGCGACGATGACCCACTCGCCGCTCTCGCAGACCGAACGCGACGCGCTCGGCATCTCCGATTCGTTGCTTCGGATGTCCGTGGGCGTCGAGCACGTCGACGACCTTCGTTCGGACCTCGAATCGGCGCTTTCGGTCCTGTAGGTAGTCACCGCTCTCGCGCCCGAATTCCGTTCCCTCGGGCACTTAACCGAGGCGTTTAACAGTCCGCCCGGCTGTAGGTACGCCAACGCAATGCCGAGCGGAGAATACGATCCGGAAACCGTCGAGGCGAAGTGGCAAGAGAGGTGGGTCGACGAAGACCTGTACGCGTACCCGGAGCGTGCGGTAGACCCCGACACCGTCTTCTCTATCGACTCACCGCCGCCGACGGTGTCCGGGAGCCTCCACTGGGGCCACGTCTACGGCTTCACCCTCCAGGACTTCGTCGCCCGGTTCAACCGGATGCGTGGCGACGAGGTGTACTTCCCGTTCGGTTACGACGACAACGGCATCGCGTCGGAGCTCCTGACCGAGGATGAACTCGGAATCAAACACCAGGACTACGAGCGACGCGAGTTCCAGAAGCTCTGCCGCGAGGTCACGGCGGAGTACGAAGGGGAGTTCACGGAGAAGATGCAGAACCTCGGCATCTCCATCGACTGGGACCAGACGTACCAGACGATTTCGCCCGAGGTCCAGCGCGTCTCCCAGCTCTCTTTCGTCGACCTCTACGACAAGGGTCGGCAGTACCGCCAGCGCGCCCCCGCCATCTGGTGTCCCGAGTGCGAGACCGCAATCTCGCAGGTCGAGACCGAAGACGACGAGCAGGGCTCGCACTTCCACGACATCGAGTTCGGCGTGGCCGATTCCGAGGAGTCGTTCGTCATCTCCACGACGCGACCCGAACTGCTCCCCGCCTGCGTCGCCGTCTTCGTCCATCCCGACGACGACGACAACGAGCACCTCGTCGGGCAGGAAGCGGAGGTTCCGCTGTTCGGACAGCGGGTTCCCATCCTCGAAGACGAGCGCGTCGACCTGGAGACCGGCACGGGTCTCGTCATGTGCTGTACCTTCGGCGACCAGACCGACATCGAGTGGTATCAGGCCCACGACCTGCCGCTCCGCGTCGCCATCGACGAGTCCGGCACGATGACCGAGGAGGCCGACGAGTACGCCGGTCTCTCCGCCGACGAGGCGCGGGAGGCCATCGTCGCCGACCTCGACGACGCCGGGGCGCTCCTCGACAAGCGCGCCATCACGCACACGGTCAACGTCCACGAGCGGTGTGGCACGAGCGTCGAGTTCCTCGTCAAGGACCAGTGGTACATCAAACTGCTCGACAAGCGCGAGGAGTACCTCGAAGCCGGCGAGCAGATGGACTGGTACCCCGAGAAGATGTTCACGCGGTACAAGAACTGGATTGAGGGTCTCCAGTGGGACTGGGCCATCTCGCGGCAGCGCTCCTCGGGGATTCCGTTCCCCGTCTGGTACTGCGAGGACTGCGAGCACGTGGTCGTCGCCGACCGCGAGGACCTGCCGGTCGACCCGCTCTCGGACGACCCGCCGGTCGATGCCTGTCCCGAGTGCGGCCACGACGAGTTCGCCGCCGAGGACGACGTGTTCGACACGTGGGCGACCTCGTCGCTCACGCCCCTCATCAACGGCGGCTGGGACTGGAATCCAGAGACGGAGGCGATGGAACTCGAACGGCCCGAACTCTACCCGTTCGACATGCGCCCGCAGGGCCACGACATCATCTCCTTTTGGCTGTTCCACACGGTCGTCAAGTGCTACGAGCACACCGGCGAGGTCCCGTTCGACAGCGTCATGATAAACGGGATGGTCCTCGACGAGAACCGCGAGAAGATGTCGAAGTCCGTCGGTAACGTCGTCTCGCCCGACGAGGTCTTAGAGAAGTTCCCGGTCGACGCCGCCCGCTACTGGGCCGCCGGGAGCGCCGTCGGCGACGACCTGCCGTACCAGGAGAAGGGCCTCGTCGCGGGCGAGAAACTCATGCGGAAGCTCTGGAACGCCTCGAAGCTCGTCGAGAGCCTCACCGAGGACGCGCCCGCCGAGTTCGACCACGACGACCTGAAGGCCATCGACCGCTGGCTTCTGGCCTCGCTCGACCGCGAACTCGAGTTCGTCACGGAGAAACTGGAGAACCGCGAGTTCTCGAAGGCGCGCGACCGCCTGCGTAGTTTCTTCTGGCACACGTTCTGCGACGACTACCTCGAAATCGCCAAACAGCGCGTCCGCGAGGGCGACGACCCCTCGGCGGCGTACACGCTCCAGACCGCTCACAAGCGGTTCCTGACCTGCTTCGCGCCCATCCTCGCACACGTCACGGAGGAACTCTGGCGCGACATGTACGACGAAACGAGCGTCCACGACCAGTCGTGGCCCGAACCGCTCGGACTCGACGCCGACGTCGCGGCCGGCGAAACCGCGATGGCCGTCGTCGGCGCGCTCCGCAAGTACAAAAGCGACAACCAGCTCTCGATGAACGCCCCCGTCGACCTCGTGCAGGTGTACGGCGACATCCACGGCTTCGAGGAGGACGTGAGCGGCGTCATGCACATCGAGGCGCTCGAACTGCTCGACGAGGAGCCCGAAATCGAGTCGGTCGTGACCGGCGTCGACCTCGACTACTCGCTCGTCGGCCCCGAGTACGGCGCGCAGGTCCCGGACATCGAGGCCGCCCTCGAAAGCGACGACTACGAGGTCGAAGACGGCGTCATGCACGTCGCGGGTGTCGAACTCGACCCCGAGATGTTCACCATCGAGGAGTCCCGCGAGTACGTCGGCGAAGGCGACATGCTCGAAGCCGGCGACGCCATCGTCATCGTCCAGCACGCCGACTGAGACGGCCACTCGGTCGTTTCCGTCCGCGTTCTTTTCCCGGTATTCGGTCGCTTAGCGGGCGGCCCGTCAGTCGTCGCCGCTCGGCACCGTCGTCTCGACCTCTGTCTCCGGCCCAGTCTCAGTCTCATCTACGTCGCCGAAGGCGTCCAGCACCGCCGCCGCGTCTTCGACGTGGGGAATCGTCATCGGATGATTCGCGTTCGCGTCGTCGGTGCGAGCCTCCTCGGGGTCGGGGACGGTGAGTCCCACGTCGGGACTCGTGTCCACACCCGTCTCGAAGCGTATCGTCTCCGTGCCGAACAGGCGGTCGACGGCGTCGGTGGACACGCTGACGTCGGTGACCGCGTCGCGTTCGAGGCGTGCTTGCGGCTCGTCCAACAGCGCGTCGTGGGCGACGAGCACGTCCCCGTAGCACCGGAACTCGACGGGTCCGTAGGCGAGGTAGCGTGAGGTCCCTCGGATAGTCCCGAACGCGGCGGCGAGGGCGAGCGGCGCGAGCGCGAACGTCCACGCGCCGAAGAAGACGAGCGCGGCGGCGACGCCGTAGCACCACAGCACGCCGCTGGTGACCGTGTACCGGAGGCTTTGGGAGACCGCGTCGGTGAGGGCGACCGAACGGGCGGGCGTGGTTCGATAGGTCGGCGCTCCTGCAGGCACCTCCACCGGGATCGGTTCGATTTCGGTCTCCTCGCTCCCGTAGAGTCGGTAGAAGACGCCCCGCGTTTCGCTCCGTTCGAGTTGGAGCGCGCGGAGGTCGTAGAGGAACTTCAGGCCGACGAGGATCACGAGGAACACGTCGTTTTCGAGTTCGATCGCGAACGGTCCGAAGACGAACAACAGCAGTCCGACGGCGAACAGGAGTTTGAACGGGGGGAGCAACACCGACCGCGCGGAGTGGTCGCGGTAGCCGCCCGCCGCGAAGTAGCCGGTGACCGTTTCGACGCCCCGCCCGACGAACACGCTCACGCCGCCCAGAAGGATTTGTCCGGCGACCACGTCGGTGACGACCGGGTCGGTCAGGCCGAAGGCGACGAAGGCGACGGCGAGTTCGAGCGGGACGAGCAGGAACGCCGCGATGAGGAGCGTCGGAACGTTCCGCGGGTAGATCCGCGGGAGGGACCGGGGCAGCGAGACCCCCCCTCGCTTGGCTTGCAACGGGCCGAACAGTCGGTCCCCGTCGCCGATGGCGTTGTTGGGGCGCTTCGCTGCGAAGGGTATCTTCACGAGCGTCCAGCACAGCACGGCGGCGATTTCGGCGACGAACACGCCGAAGAGCACGGTCGGAGACCAGTCGAGGAACAGGACGCCGACGGGCGCGACGGCGTTCGAGGCGAGGACCGCCAGCACGCCGGAGTCACGAGGTGAGGGAGGGCGCACGACTTTTCAACCGGATGGGAAGAAAATCAGTCTTCGGTTCGCTATCAGCGCGCAGGTCCTCGGTCGTTGCGGCCGCGGTCGGCGAGATTTCGGGCCGCTACAGTCCCGACCCGACGGCGTCGGCCACGTCGTCGAAGCCGTCGCGGTTGAGCAGGTCGAGGAGGCCGCGGTTGATGTCGCGGGCGATAGACGGTCCCTCGTAGACCATGCCCGTGTAGAGTTGGACCATCTCGGCCCCGGCGCGAATCTTTCTGTAGGCGCTTTCGGCGTCCGAGACGCCGCCGACGCCGACGATGGGCACGTCGGTCCGCTCGGCGATGAAGCGAATCATGTTCGTGGCCTCGGCCTCGATCGGCTTCCCGGAGAGACCGCCGCGTTCTGCCCGGTTTGGGTTCCGCAGGGTGTCGGGCCGAGAGGTGGTCGTGTTGCTGGCGATGACGCCGTCGAGACCGAGTTCGTCGACGACTTCGAGCGCGTCCTCCACGGCGGGGTCCGGGAGGTCGGGCGAGAGTTTCACGAGAAGCGGGTCGGCGCCGGCGTCGACGAGCGTCCCGAGAATCGCTTCGAGCGAGTCGCGGTTCTGCAGGTCGCGGAAGCCCTCGCTGTTGGGACACGAGACGTTGACGACGAAGTAGTCCGCGCCGTCGGCGACGCGCTCGTAGGTGTAGCGGTAGTCGTCGGGGGCCTCCTCTGTGGGCGTTACCTCCGAGAGCGCGAGGTTGACGCCGACGGGGATGTCCGGGAGGGGTCCGGCGGCGAGGCGCTCTCCGACCGCGTCCGCGCCCTCGTTGTTGAGGCCCATGCGGTTGATGAGCGCCTCGTCTTCGGGGAGGCGGAACATCCGGGGGCGCGGGTTTCCGGGCTGGGGCTCCGCGGTGACGCCGCCGACTTCCACGTGGCCGAAGCCGAGCGCCGAAAGAACGGTGGGTATCTCGGCGTTCTTGTCGAACCCGGCCGCGACGCCGACCGGGTTCGGGAAGTCGAGGCCGAACGCGTTCGTCGCGAGTCGGGAGTCGTCGACTCGGTAGCGCCGCTCTAAGAGCGGTTCGACCGGAGTGCCGCGAGCGGTCGCGAGCAGTCCGTGGATGGTCCGGTGGGCGGTCTCCGGTGGAAACGAAAAGAGGAGTGGTTTGGCGAGGTGATAGGGGTTCATTGCTGTCTGTCGTGCCTTCCGCTGGTGACGGGTCGGTTCGAGACGATACGTATCACGCGCTCAGAAGTCGTGTTCGACCTGGTCTGGGTCCGCTTTTTGGATGATGATTTTACCGTCCCGAACGCGGACGAACACCTCGTCGCCGATCTCCATTCCGGCGACCGCGAGTTCGTCTTCGTGGAGGTTGACATGGACGTTGTGGTACTCGCCGTTCTCGTCTTTGGCGCCACTCGGACTGAGCTTCTTTTTCCGGACCATCTGGGGGTCTATCCGTTGGTTCGCCGCAGGGGATACATAAGTGTTGTCTCCGTCCTCCCGGAGAGTGGTGATTTTCGCCGGAACCCGACCGTCTCGCAGCGAAGTCCGTCGCATCGTCGGCGAGGTGAGTCGGCGCGTCGAACCGGTCGAGTATATAAGTAACACGGCGTCGTCGGTCGAAATTCGTCGATATATTTATCATGTGCCATGTGGTTCATTGGCATAGAGGTGGAAAATCATGGTACGCGAGGACGGTAAGCGGAACTTCGTGCTCCGAGAGGAGGACGGTACAGAGACGAGCGTGTTTTCGGGCAGCATGCCGAGGCAAGCGGCGCTCAAGGCGGCCCGACGACTCGACCCCGCCGGGTCCGAAGACGACGCGAAGTCGGACGCGGTCGAGATTCGACTCCGGGAGAAGGGGACTGACAAGGTCCACATCTTCGACGCGTGGGCGTGGAACAGCAGCGCCCCGGAGGACAAGCCCGGCTGGATGGAGGGGAAGATTACCAAAGGAAACGTTTCCAAGAAGGGAATCGAGCACCTCGACGAGTAGCGCGACCGACGTTCACATTCTTATCGTGCGCACGCACGTGTAGCACCCCGAGTCGTAGTGCAGTCGATACGCCTTTCAAACAGCGCCGCCAGCGTCTGCTTGCGCGACCGACACCCGGTCAGACCGAACGTACGACGCGGGGGATGACCGACCGGCCTCCAGTCGCGCGATATCTACGTCCTCGAGAGTTATCCGTGTCTCCGAGAGTCTATCATTATTTTATGAATAATCCCGCCATGAAACCGCATGACGAAGCGCCATCGGTTCGACGGCCTTTTATGTATCCCCGGCATTCGGATTAATGCGAAGAAGCGCACGGGGGCACTCCCCCCGAAGGCTTCCACCGAACGCCCCGACCCCAAGGTCGTCAGGCGCCCACCGGGATGACACACCTTCCCGGGGGTC